>CAVPLI010000007.1:0-237592 GCA_963705965.1 uncultured Actinomycetes bacterium
AACACGGAGCCCCACCAGAAGTGCTCCAGCAGCAAGCCGGCCAGCAGCGGGCCCAGCGCGGCGATGCCGCCGCCGAGCGCCGACCACAGCGCGATGGACTTCGTTCGGCCCGGCCCGCTCCACAGCGCCGTGATCAGGGCCAGCGTCGTCGGAAACGCCATCCCGGCCGAGAGGCCGCCGAGCAAACGCGCCGCGAAGAGCACCTCGTCGGACGGCGCGTACGCCGCCAGCAGACAGGCCGGCACCGACAGCACCATGCCCAGAACCAACAGCAGCTTGCGGCCGTAGCGATCGCCGACGGCGCCGAGGTACAGCACCGACGCCGCTAGCCCCAGCGAGTAGCCGACCGCGATCAGGTTGAGCGTGGTTTGCGAGGAATCGAACTCCTTGCCGATCGTCGGCAGCGCGACGTTCGCCACCGACAGGTTCACGTTCGCGACACCCGCGACCAGGATCAGCGCGACGAGCACGAGCCCCGCGCGCTTCGGTGCGGAAGCGGTCTGGCTCACGGGAATCTGTGCGATGGCCACGAAGCGCCGATCCTAGCGCCGAGGCGCGCGCGTGACCACCTGAGACGCGCGCCGCGCGCCGCCGCGCGCGCCGCTTCAGTCACCCGCCTGGGGTGATTCGCGATCGGGCGCGGTCGCGTGCACTCCGGGGACTTTGAGCGACTGGCTCGATCAACTGTGGGACACGCTCACGGCGGTCTCGATCCCGCTGCTCATTCTGGGGCTCACGTTTCAGACGCTGCAGACGGGGTTCGTGGCCCTTGCCTGGAGGAACATCCTGCGCGCCGCGTACCGCGAGGAAGAGGTGAGGTACCGGCCGATCCTCGCGTACTACGCCGGCGGCGACGGGCTCAACGCGTTCCTCCCCGCCTCCGCGGGCACGGTCGCGATGCTCGGCCTGTTCCGAGCCAACATCAAGGGCGCGACCGTCCCCAGGACTGGTCGGCGCGACCGTCGTCGAGAACATCTTCTTCGGGGTGATGGGCGCGCTCGTGTACCTGTGGCTTTTCCTCGGGGTGTCCGGGTCGTTCGATGTGCACCTCGGCTGGCTGGCCGACCACTGGTTCGCCGCCATCGTCATCGTCGTCGGCGGTGGTCTGCTCGTCGCCATCACCGTGCGCCTGCTCTGGCGCCGCTTCAAGCGCACCTGGGAGAAGGCCAAGGAAGGCGGCGCGATCGTCAAGGAACCGCGCAAGTTCATGGTCCAGGTCGTCGGCGTGGAGGCGATCTCGTACGTGGCGCGCATGGGCGTCAACGCGACGTTCATGTACGCGTTCGATGTTCCGGTCTCGGTCGAGAACGTCTTCCTGATCGTCGCCGCCGCCTCGATCTCGTCGACCGTGGCGATCGCGCCGGGTGCCGTCGGGGCGCAGACCGCGCTCGCGTCAGTGGTGCTGAAGGGCGTCGCGCCGTCGAGCGTGATCAGCGCGTACGCCATCGGCCAGGCGGTGATCACGACCGCCTGGAACATCGTCTTCGGGCTCACCTTGCTGGCGCACGAGATCGGCTGGAAGGAGACGAAGAGCCTGGCGCACCGCAAGAAGAAGGAGAAGGGCGAGGCGGACGGGGAGTCCCTCATGGGCGCGCCGGATGGCGCCCCCGTCGTTGCCGCGGCCGGTCCCGACGGAGTCGCGGCCGCAGACGCCGAGGAGCCTGGGCCGCCAAGCTGAACGCGACTCCGCGCGACACGCCGCGCGCCGAGTCGGAATCACCTTCTTGGGGCGAGGCGCCGCGCGCGCTGTTTGCGGGAGAGTCACCGCGACCATCCCGCTGGAGGAGCCGCCCATGCCACTCACGCATCCCAAGGGCCCGGCCACGCCCACGTCGGACCTGGCGTTCGCACCGATCTTCACCCTCGAACGCGACGTCCCGCGGCTCGAGCTCGCCGCGGGCGAGCTTGCGCCGGAGGTCGCCTACCAGATCGTGCACGACGAGTTGATGCTCGACGGCAACGCGCGCATGAACCTGGCGACGTTCGTAACGACGTGGATGGAGGAGCCGGCGCGGCGGCTCATGATCGAGTGCTTCGACAAGAACATGATCGACAAGGACGAGTATCCGCAGACGGCGGAGCTCGAGATGCGCTGCGTCAACATCCTCAGCCGGCTCTGGAACGCCCCCGACAACGAGCAGGCAACCGGATGCTCGACGATCGGCTCCAGCGAGGCCGCGATGCTCGGAGGCCTGGCCCTCAAGCGCCGCTGGCAGAAGCGGCAGGCCGCCGCGGGCCTGCCCGCCGACAAGCCGAACCTCGTGATGGGCATCAACGTCCAGGTCTGTTGGGAGAAGTTCGCCAACTACTGGGACGTCGAGATGCGCCTGGTGCCGATGGAGGGCGAGCGCTACAACCTGTCCGCCGAGGAAGCCGTCGCCCTCTGCGACGAGAACACCATCGGCGTCGTCGGCATCCTGGGCTCGACGTACGACGGCTCGTACGAGCCGATCGCGGAGATCTGCGCTGCGCTCGATGCGTACCAGGCGGCGACCGGCATCGACGTCCCGGTGCACGTCGACGGCGCCTCCGGCGGGTTCATCGCGCCGTTCATCGATCCCGACCTGGAGTGGGACTTCCGGCTGCCGCGCGTGGCCTCGATCAATGTCTCGGGTCACAAGTACGGCCTCGTGTCGCCGGGAGTCGGCTGGATCATCTGGCGCGACGCCGAGGCACTGCCCGAGGACCTCATCTTCTGGGTCAACTACCTCGGCGACAACATGCCGACCTTCGCGCTCAACTTCTCGCGGCCGGGCGCGCAGATCGTCGCGCAGTATTACAACTTCCTGCGCCTCGGCTTCGACGGCTTCGCCAAGGTGCAGGGCTACGCGCGCGAGGTCGCCACGCGGCTGTCGGAGGAGATCGAGAAGCTCGGCCCGTTCCAGCTCCTGACTCGCGGCGACGAGTTGCCCGTGTTCGCCTTCAAGCTCGACCCGGCGATCAACAATTACACGGTGTTCGACGTCTCGAACGCCCTCCGCGAGCGTGGCTGGCTCCTGCCCGCGTACACCTTCCCGGCCAACCGCACGGACCTGGCCGCGTTGCGCGTCGTGGTCAAGCGGGGGTTCAGCCACGACCTCTCCGACCGCCTACTCGCCGACATCAAGCGCCAGCTGCCGCGCCTGGAGCGCCAGCCCGGGCCCGTCCACACGGGCGAGGGCGCGACGGCTTTCCACCACTGAGGTCGACGACATGTGCCGCTGGCTCGCCTACTCGGGTTCCTCCGTGCTACTGGAGGAGCTGCTCTATGTCCCCGCCCACTCCCTGATCGACCAGAGCTTGCACTCGCGGCTCGGGGCGACCACGACGAACGGCGACGGCTTCGGCGTCGGCTGGTACGGCGAGGGTGGCATGCCGGCGCTCTTCCACAGCACCGAGCCGGCGTGGAACGACCGCAACCTGCGCGAACTGGCGGCCCACGTGCGCTCCCAGACGGTCTTCGCCCACATCCGGGCCTCAACCGGCACCGCCATCCAGCAGACGAACTGCCACCCATTCCGCCACGGTCGCTGGCTCTGGATGCACAACGGCGCCATTCACGACTTCGCGCGCGTCAAGCGGGAGCTCACGCTGGCCGTCGACGAGGCGCTGTACCCGGAGCTGCAGGGCTCGACCGACTCCGAGCTCTTCTTCTATCTGGCGCTCACAGCGGGCCTCGAGCACGACCCACCGGCGGCCGTGGCGCGCGCCGTCGGCCTGATCGAGCAGGTCGGCGCAGCGCACGGCGTCCCACACCCCATCCAGATGACCGTCGCGACGACGGACGGGGCGAGCGTGTGGGGGTTCCGCTACTCCAGCGAGGGCCAGTCGCGCTCCCTCTTCTACAGCACGTCGGTCGACACCCTGAAGCACCAGTACCCGGACAACCCGTTGCTGCACGGCGTCGGAGACGAGTCGCGGCTCATCGTCTCCGAGCCGCTCGGCGACCTCAAGGGCGCCTGGAACGAGGTGCCGGAGTCGAGCTACGGCGTCGTGCGCGCCGGCCGGGACGAGCTCGCCCCGTTCGCGCCCCAGCCGTGGGCGGCCCGCGCGCAGGCCGTGGCGCCGGCGAGCTGAGCGCCGGCGTGGGCGCGACGGCGCACGGCGGGTGGTGGAGGCCGCGACGGGGGTCATGGTGGATGGGCGTCCTCTTCGCCATGGGCGCCGCGTGCTTCGCCGTCGCCGCGGTGCCGGGCGTCGTCACTGTCGTGGGCTCGGGTCCCGACGCCGTCGTCTACTTCGTCGGGTCGGTCTTCTTCACCACGGCCGCCGCGATCCAGTGGCGGCTGACCGAGGGCCGCGGCGCACTCTGGTGGGGCAGCGCCATCCAGTTCGCGGGGACGATCCTGTTCAACGTCAACACCTTCCGGGCCATGCAATCTGGCCTCGACGCCCACGAGTACGACCGCCTGGTGTGGACGCCGGACGTCCTCGGCTGCATCTGCTTCCTCGTCTCCGGCTGGATCGCCTTCGCCGCCGTTCGCTCGACCCGCGCGACGCCGGCCGAGGAGAGGCAGTGGCGGATCGCCGCCGTCAACCTCGCCGGCTGCGTCGCGTTCGCCGTCGCGGCGATCGGCGGCTACGTCGTCCCCCGGAACGGCGACACGCTCAGCCTCGCGGCCGCCAACGGCTTCACGTGCCTTGGCGGCCTCTGCTTCCTCGTCGGCGCCGTCCTCGGGCTGGCTGCGGACGCGGCGGAGCAGGACGGCGCAGAGCGGTGATCTCACCCACCGCAGGAGGCCTCAGGGCGCGGCGAGCCGCACGCCGTTCTGATCGCAGGGCAGCGGGCCTGTCATCCCGACGATCTTGCGGGTCTGGTCGAGGATGTCGAGCGTGCGCTCCATGGCGATCGGCCGCAGCTCACCGCCGCCGGTCTCGAATGGGCTGTCGAGCACGCGGATGATGAAGAGCGTCGTCGTGATGACCACGGCCACCGTGCCGATCTGCACCGCCTGGACGTACCACCGCTCAGCCGGGTCGGCGAAGAACATCATGAAGCCGAACACCACAGCGGCCATCAGGAACAGTCCCACCCAGACGGAGGTTGGGATGACGCCCTGCGCACCGTGGATGCGGTCCTGGCGCCCCTGCTCGCGATCGGTGCGCTGGTCGATCCACTTGCCGAACGCCGCCTGCTCCGTCGGGGTCTGCGGGTGGACGCCCTGCAGCGCCTTGAAGAGGTCGGCCGACCATGGGTTGATCGACGAGTCGAGGGCGCCGTCGCGCATCTCCGGCCACTCCTGGTGGACGACCGAGCGCGCGTAGCAGACGAGCCCGTCCGCCAACGGCGTGCGCGCCGCCGGAGGCATGAACTGCGCCGTCTCGAACTGCTGCGCCACGAGCGCCGCTTCCTGCTCCGCGCCGGCGCGTGAGGTGTCGAAGCTCTCGAACGCGAGGAACACGACGAAGCCCAGGATGATCGCGAAGCCCGTGGCGAGCACGCCGAAGACGCCGGCAGCGCGGTCGCCATCGGTGAAGAACCCGTCCTCGGGCGCGCGTCGCCGGACGAGCAGGAGTCCTCCGATGGCGGCTGCGGCGACCACGACGATGACGATCGCCGCCCACAGGTACGTCACCGGCGTCGCCTCGTCGGATCCACCGCGAGAGCGTACCCGCTTCGAAGGGCCGAGGAATCGTCCGATTCGGCTGAACGTGCATCCCGAGAACGCGCAGAACCACCCTGTCGTTGCGCGTCAGGTGATCGGTGTATGCGGTTGCTCTCGTGCGAGCATCGCGGCGGCGTGCTTCTCGACGTCGCCGCCACGCTCGCGATCGCCGCGGGCGAGAGCGTCCTGTACGTCCGAGGGGCTACATCCCTCGTGGAAACCGATGGAGCTAAGCGGGCTCGAACCGCTGACCTCCTGGGTGCGATCCAGATTCACCCCCGAGCGCCCACCGCGAGGCTGTGCGAACCATGCCGATTGCGCGCCGCCGACGCACGCCGTGCGTTACCAAGGGCGTTACCACGCGAGCTCGGACCGCCATCGCGGATTACCGGCCGCTCCCTACGCAGCGGGTCCAGGCTTCGGCGGATGTCGGCATCGCCGAAGTGCCCGGCGACCGTGATCGCGGCGCTCGAGCTCGCGGCGACGTCGGCACGCGGCGCGCCAAGCTCCAGCGCCTGGCGGTGGCCGGCGTCGCGCCGCGGCCAGCCGCACTCGCGGAACGGGGCCACCCCCCTTTTGATCAACACGCCATCGAGCGACAAGCGCAAACGGTCCCTGGCGTAAATCGCGTCGAGCAGGCTGATGGTCTTGCGGGTGGTCGGGCGAGGTGACGACCTTGCCGCTCGACTTATGCCGTGCCAGGCCGGCTCGACGACACGCGCCGGCTGCTCCAGCGGCACGGTTGCGTGATCGCTACCTCTACACGCTTGCGAGATCGACGCCGTGGGAGAGGTTTCCGTCCGAAGTCAGTCGGCGTTACAGCGTCCGCGAGCTCGGCCTGGATGCGCCTCTTAAGACCCTCGACAGCAATCGCCTCCGATCAGTCGTTGCCGTCGTAGCTGATCTCGCCGTCGGCATGGCGGCGCGGGCGCATCACGCGCGGCGCGAGCTTCGCCTAGTACGTGGCCATGCACCGTGGACCAAGGCAGCTTGTGCTGGCGCGGTCGAACCCACGCATTGAAACGAAGCCCGGCTGCGGCGAGCGCCGGGCTTCGCCGGAAGGGGAATCAGCCGTCCTCGTCCGGAGGGGGATCGGAGGACGGAGGCGACGCGGGAGGGGCGTCGTCGTCGACTGGAAGGGGCGGGCTCGGCACGAGCCACGGGTTCGGGTCGATCTCCGCAGCTTCCATGCCCGCTCGCTACCCCGGCGCGCGAGCGATCAAACGAACACGCTTGGACTAGCGTGAGGCGCGAGGGCAGCCTCGGTCGATCCTCCCGACCCCAAACGGCATACCGCCCGAGGCTGTCCTCACGGAATCCTGGTTGGGCAGCGCCGACGGCCGGCGTAGTCCGCCACGAGCCTGGACGTATGGATAGCCCGGGTCACCCATGGGCGTAGCTCGGCGGGAGCATGCGTTTGGTGGACGAGCGAGCGGGAATGCCGGCGTGCGCGGGGCGAATTCGTTTGCCTCTCGAGCGAGGCCACCTCCCAAGGGTCCCAGGCGGCTCGTCCCGCGCAGCACACGATGGGTTGGCCGGGTCGGCCGACCGATATACGAGGCACCCGTGCTGGCGAGGCACGGGGCCTTCCGTCGTGTCGGAGTAGTCTGCGATCACGCGCCGCCGAGAATCCCGCGGATCGCTGGTCGACCACGAGGGCTCGCCCTAAAGCCCGGCGGGCCTCGTTAGCCGGCTATCCCCAACTGAAGGGATGACGGTGGCTACCTACGAGGTCTGGTTCGACGGCAGGATCGAGCTCGGATGCGGGCCACGGTATGCCGCTCTCGAGGCGGCTGTTGCCGCAGGCGCGGCGGAGGCCGGACGTGGCGAGAGGGGCGCCTTCGTTGGCACGACGTACCGCGTGTGGGAGTTCGACGATGAAGGCTGGTTTGAGGGACCAGTCGCTAGCGGCCCAGAACGCACCGAACGCGGCGGCGAGGCCCACCTGCTCGACGTCAAGACGTAGCGCACCGCACCATGGATTTCGAGGAGACGCTGGCCGCGATGCAGGGCTTCGTCGGCGAGAGGGTCGCCGTCGGGGTGATCGTCCACGGGGTTGAGGGCAGTTCCCGACTGCGACGATGCGCGGTCTGCTGTCGATGGCGACCGAGGGCTTGACCTCGGACGACGAAGGTGAGGATGTGCTCGACGGGAGCATCAACTTCATCCTCCGCGCCGGCGACGGGGACATGGCGGATGGTTCCAGTTAGCGCCTGAGCAGTTCGTGAAGTCGGAGCGTTGGGAGGAGAACCCGGACCGCCCGCTGTTTATCCACCAGCACGGTGTCGCCTTCTCGGTGCACCAGGATCCGCTGTAGCGGGCCTCTCAAGCATCGTTTCGGGGTAAGTGCACTCGGAACCGCGCTCCGCGGGGTGTCAGGCCGATCGGCGGGTTCGGGGGTGCGCCAACCTGCACGAGGCCAAAGCTCTCCAGTCTTGCCCACGCGGGGTGGCCGACGGGTGGATCATAGAAGCCGGATTGCAAGTTGCGCAGGGCAGAGAGTTCCTCTCGACTAAGGCGTTGAGATTGTGCCTCGGGGCGGTTCATGGCTTCCGACACTAGGAACAAGCGGGCGAACTCACCTGCCCAGTCGCTCGGCGGTCGCAAGCAACCGACAACCGGCGAGCCAGCAGCTTGGCGCCAGACGCCAACAGTGCATCGACTGGGGATGAGCCAACCCGAACAGGCGCGCATCCGCACGCTAGCCACCCTGCATCATGGGGAAAAGGGCGGTGCACGCTAGGCGCTCGCCCGACACGGCCGGACCACCGCAACGTTGCGTCAAGGGCCGATCTGTAGGATGCGGAAGGGTTAGGCGTGGGCTCGAGCGGATATCACGGCGAATGGGAACTCTCCGTACGCTCTGGGCACGTGCGCAGGTAAGTCCGGTGCTGATGCGCCGGCTGAATGGCTGGTTGACGGTCTTCTGGGTTGCGATGATCCCCGTGTCGCTCGCGGCCGGGTGGGTGCATAGCGTCGTCTACGTCTCTGCTCTCTCGCTCTGGGCGCTGGTGTCGGGGCACTGGTCGGCGTGGCAGGCGGCGCGCGTCGAGGTGCACCAGGACGATGATGCCGACGTGGCTGATGTCCTCGAAGAGCTGCGCGAGTTGCGTGCCGACCTGGCCTCGATGCGGCGCGAGGCGCCGGCGAACTCGCGAGCTGATGCACACGCACACGCACGACTCCACGGAGGCCCCGCCGAATCGCACAGCCTTCGCGTTCGGGACATGCCGAAGCGTTTCGAAGAGGTGAGCGGTACGCCGCCAGGTGCACATGCGGCCGGGAAGGCGAGCAGTGCTACGGGCCGGACTCGCGCGGATGGCCAGCCGTGACGACACCACCGACTCGCATAACGCCACGATGAGGCGCACCCCCTAGCCCGAATACGCAGGAGCCCGGCGATGCCGCGGGCCTAGGCCGTGATGACCCATGAGGGAAGCCTTCCGCGTTCCTACGCATATATCACGCCTGTAGAGCCGTCGGCTGGCGTACATCGAGCTGAATGCTAAGTCTGCGCGTTCTGCGGCGCGTGCGAGTACATGAGCCAGGAGCACGTCCATCGCCCACTGCCGGTGCAGCTGGATGGGCCTCGAGAAGCCGGGTCGCGTCCAGCCGCGTGTCGCCTCGCTGGCGGCCCGAGGTGTCCGAGGTCGTTGCCGCGTCCGGTTCGGATTTCGATTCAAGTTTGCTCTTGAATTGACCGATTCCGTTCGTATGCTCGTTCCTGCAGCGAACCTCGGGGCTGGTCGGCTATGAGAGGCCTCGTCTCGGCGCGGGCGCGGGGGGTGCGCGGGCAGTCGTCGGTGGAGTTGGCGCTGGTGCTGCCGTTGCTGGTGCTGGTGATCTTTGCGTGCCTGAAGATCGGGATGGCGTTCTTCGCATACGAGCAGGTGGCGTCGGCGGCGAACGCAGCTGCGCGTGCCGCCGCGGTCAATCACGGCGCCGACCCGACCGCCGCGGCGCGGACCGCGGCGAAATCCATCTCTCCGACCGTGGGCTTGACCGACTCCGAGATCGCCGTCTCCTATGTCTCGACCGCGACGCCTCCGGGCGCAGCTTGGTCGTACCCGGGCACCGTCACGGTGACGATCACGCACCCCGTGACCTTCGACTTCCTGGGCCAGCTCCCGCAGGTCTTCAATCTGAAGGCGACCTCGACGAAGCGGCTGGAGCGGTGATGCGCGCTCGGGCGCGTGAGGAGCGGGGGCAGTCGGCCGTCGAGCTTGCACTGTTCTTGCCGGTGCTGGTGACGATCCTGTACGTCGTGATCCAGTTCGGGCAGGTCTACCTGCAGTACCAGCAGGTGAGTGCGGCCACCAGCGAAGGTGCGAGGCAGGCCTCGTTGATGTCCGGCGTAGCCGAACCCGGGCGCACATCCACGATCACCGCGACCGTGCGGGGAGGCACATCGCTGGGGACGACCGAAGCATTCGACGGCAGCGGCCTGACGGTTGGCGTCGCCAGCGCGTGGACGCCCGGCAGCCCGGTCACCGTCACCTCGACCTACCCCGCTAGCGTCAGCATTCTCGGCGTGACCCTGTTCTCCGGGAACCTGACCACGAAGCGCACGGCTCGGGTTCTGAGTTGAAGCGTCGTTTCCATGCGCTGCGCCACCGCGAGGAAGGCCAGGCGCTTGTGCTCTGCATCCTCGTGCTCGCCGCCCTGTTGGGTATCGCGAGTCTCGTCGTCGACGGCGGAAACGCGCTGCTGCAGCGCCGCAACCAGCAGGGCGTCGCTGATGTAGCCGCGATGGCTGCGGTGAAAGAACTGCCTGGGAGTACCAGTGCGGCCGATACCGTCGCCCGTGACTACGCGACCACGCAGAACAGCGCAGATTCCTCGACGGTCGACCAAGTCGTCGCCACCGGGACGACGAGCGGCTCCTGCGACGGTGGCTTCGGCGCCACCACGCTCGCTCCCGCGAGCGTCTGCGTGATCGTGCACACCAACATCACCGGCGCGTTCAGCAGGCTGCTCGGGCTGGACACCTGGACTGCGAGCGCACGCGCCATCGCACAAGCCTCACAGGTCACCGCAGTCGGCGCATGGCTCCCGTTCGGCGTACGCTCCGGGGCTCTCACGATGCAGTCCCCGACACAGCTCGAGATCACGCCCGGCAACGCGGCCAAGAACGTTGGCGGCATGATCAACACGCCGGCAGGCCCCGACTGCAAGTTCTACGGCGGCAACCAGGTCGGCGACGTAATCGAAAGCGCGGCCTACGGCGGCGCCGACGCATGCCCCATCACAATCGGACAAGAGATCCAGACGCAAACGGGTGTCAGCACCGGCAACATCACCAACAAGGGCTTCGACCCGCGCATCGGCACCAATACCGACTCCTTCAGCGACGTCTTCGGAAAAGACTCGAGCGGAAATTACTACGTCAAGAAGACCGGCTCCCCAAGGCTCGGCGTCATACCCATCGCCCAGGACACCACCGGCAACTGGCCGCTCTCAGGCAACGCCGCCATGACCGTACAAGGCTACGTCCTCGTCTATATCGGCAACACCGAGAACCCGCCAAGCTACCCAGCCTACTCAGGCGGCGGAAACGGCCTCACCATCTACCTCACACCAGTCAACGCACCCCTACCAGACGGGTGGACCGCGTTACTCGGGGACTACTCGTCCACCAACCCCAGCCCACTCGTCTACCACCTCATCTCCTGATTCGATCTCGATTCAACCTCGTACATCAACGGCTCGGCGCCGCCATCGAGACCGAGATGAACGCCCCGGCGAAGTTCAGGATGGTTCGCCGCCCGCGCCCGCCGGGACGGCGCCGTGCGAGGCGCTACATCCCGCGTGGAAACCGATGGAGCTAAGCGGGCTCGAACCGCTGACCTCCTGGGTGCGATCCAGGCGCTCTCCCAACTGAGCTATAGCCCCGTGAAGCCCAATCGTACCAGCCGGCAAGCGCTCGAAGGCCGATGGGCCGAGCGCTCCGGACGCGCGTTCTAGGGAGTGCCGCTGCCGGGCGTCGAGGCCTGCTCGCCGGTCGAGCCCGTGCCGCGAGCCGCCCGCGAAGACCCTGATCGCTGTTCGGCTCGCCGGTGGTGCCGATCGACGGCTGGCGCTTCGGCGGCTTCTTCGGCTCGACCTTGGGCTTGGCGGGAGCGTTCGACACGGCGGGGGCGTTGGAGGTCGAGTAACGCGGCGTCGTGGAGCGCCTGTTGGAGACGAACCCGGTGTCGGTCGTTGGTCCGTCGACGTCGCGGCCTGGCCGCCGCGAGCGGCGAGGGCCGCAGTCTGCGTGCTTCCCGACGACTCTTCACGTTGACGCTGACCGGCACGGACGACCTGGCTCTGCGACCGGGGCATGCCCGACGGGGACGGAGGTCGCGAACTCGACGGGCGTGCTGAGCGAGTCCGTGACCGGGCCCAGCGCAAGCAGACCGGCAACGCTCATGCCAGCCAGAGCCCCTGCGGGGATCCACGCCCGGTTCATCGCTCTGTCTCCTTCATCTACCTTGCACCTGCCCGGTACCGACCCTAGTCTCGGTCTGTTGCCGATTGTCGGCACGCGAGCCCCGAACCTTGAGGGTTGGCGCACCCCCCGAGTGGGAATCTGCATGGCCTTCAAGCTTCGGCTCCAGATCTTCTTCGTAATTCTAACGGTAGTTCCACTCCTCGTGGGGGGGTGGATGATCCAACGCACCGTCGTGGAGAGCCGGAGGACCTCGGTCGACCAGCGGCTGGCCGGTGGGGTGGGGACGCTCGGCGCGCAGTACGCGTCCGTTCTGGAGTCCGGCAGGCAGCAGCTCGAGGCGCTCCCGCGCAACGGCGCAATTGCAGACGGCGATCGCAAACAAGGACTATCCCACCGTTCGCAGACTCGTCGACCTCGCGCAGGGCGGAGGCCTGCGGATCGTCGGTGAAGGACGCGTCGGGCAAGCGTCATCGCCGGCACGCCGTCGCGAGACCGCGCGGCCGATCGGGGAGAGGACGATCGGCACGGACGAGCCGCTCGCGACCGTGGACGTGTCCGCGGACGTCAGCACCCTGATCACCCGGGGCCGAGCAGCCCAAGGACGACGTGAAGCTCGGGCTCGCGACCGGCAACAACTTGCAGCTGGCCGACGAGACGATCCCGCTCACCGCGCCCGCTTGCGCTCGGCCGCCCGTTCAAGCTCAAGCTGCAGGACGACCGACTATCGGGCTGCTGCGCGCTCCGTCTCCGACTCGCAGGTCGTGGCGCTGTATCCGCAGCAGAAGCTCGACGACTACGCGAGCTCCGCCCAGCTGCGCGTCGCGCTCTTCATGGGCCTCTTGCTGGTGCTGATCGGCGTGGGCGCCGCGCTCGTTGTGCGCGCGCTGACGCACACGCTGCGCTCGTTCGCGGACGGCATCCGCGCCGTCGCCGCCGGTCGCTTCGATCAGCGCCTTCCCGTGCGGGGAAACGACGAGTTCTCGCAGTTCGGCGAGGTCTTCAACCAGATGTCGAGCCAGCTCGAGCAGCGCATCGAGGAGCTGGACGGCGAGCGCCGGCGCGTGCAGGAGTTCGGACAGCGCTTCGGCGCCGCCCTGGCTGCGACCCACGACGTGGCCGGCCTGCTCGAGATCGTCGTCGATTCGGCGGTGCAGCTCGCGCGCGCCGAGGGTGCGCGGCTGCTGGTCGCCGACGAGGGCACGGACGTCCTCGTCGAGCAGCTGCGGCGCGGCGAGCTGGGCGCAGCGGCGGGCCTCCTCGACCAGCCCGTGCGCTACGGCGACGGCATCGAGGGCCGCGCCCTGCAGACGCGCCAGGCCGTGATCGGCGAGGAGCCCGTGCCGCTGCTCGCGGCGCCGCTCGTGGCCGAGGAGCGCGTGCTCGGGCTGCTCACGCTCGTCGGGAGCGCGGACCGGCCGTTCGGCCGCGACGATGCCGAGCGCGTCGGCTCGCTCGTCGGGCAGGGCGCCGTCGCGATCGAGAACGCCCGCCTGCACCGGCTGATCCAGAAGCAGGCCAAGACCGACCCGCTCACGCAGCTGCTCAACCGCCGCGAGTTCGAGGAGCAGCTGGCGCGCGAGGTCGAGCGCGCGCAGCGCTTCGGGACGCCGGTCGGCCTCGTCGTGCTCGATCTGGACGATTTCAAGCTCATCAACGACCGTTTCGGCCACCTCGCGGGCGACGGCGTGCTCAAGGCCGCCGCCGGAGCGATTCGCCAGTGCACGCGCGAGATCGACCAGCCGGCGCGCTGGGGCGGCGAGGAGTTCGCGGTGATCCTTCCGCACACGGGGATCGACGGCGCCGCGCGCCTGGCCGAGCGCTTGCGGCAGGCCATCGCCGAGCGTCAGATCCCCACGCCGGACGGCCGCAGCGTGCGCGTGACGGCGTCGTTCGGCGTCGCCGCGCTGCCCGGTAGCGGCACGACGCAGGTCGAGCTCACGGCCGCGGCCGACGACGCCGTCTACCGCTCCAAGCGCGCGGGCAAGAATCGCGTCTCACTGGCCGATGCCCAAGAGGGGGATGATGGGAACGCGCCGGGGAGCTATCAATAGCTTTTTACGGGATATCTGTCCGCCCCTCGCGGTACGGTTGTCAAACCAATGACGCCTGCGGTACCATGACGCTTGCTTGAGGGGGTACGGCCAGTTCTATGGACCGAGTTCGTTCTATGGACCGAGGGTGGTGTGATGTCTGAATCCAAATCGTTGTTCGCTGCGGTCATCGAGGAGCATCTCGCGCTGAAGCGCCGGAATGCTCATCTCAACGGCCAGCGCCCGTTGTCGGCGTACGAGGTCGCAGACCCGTTCGACAACCACGCGTTGTTCAAGAGCGAGGCCCAAGCGCTCCGCGAGGAGGAGGAGACCGGCGATTATCCCGCGCTCGATACTTCCGAGTTCGAGCCGGCGATCGTCGGCCAGTCCGAAGAGGTCTGGCTCGACTCCCAGCAGTGCCAGGACTTCGACTGGGGCGACTGAGCCCCGACCCGGGCGTCTTCGCCCGGCCTGCTCGCCTGACTGTCGTGTGACCCCGCCGCTCTGCGGCGTGAACGAACCGTGCCGAGACGTGCCCTCCTAGCCTCCGCGGTGATCGTTGCCGTTCTCGCGTTGCCGCTCCCGGTTGCGGCGCTCGCCGACGGGCCGTGTCCGGTGTTGAGCCCGACCGCCCCGCTGCCGGTGGAGTTCTCGGACGGCTCCGTGGCGTTCCGCCAGAACATCTTCGCCCGTCCCGGCGTCACCGTCGCCTCGACGGGGCCCAACGTGGCCAAGGCGCTGCGCGTCGCCGGAGCGTCCACGGCCTACTGGGAGATGAACCTCCAGAACCTCGCCGGCACGCCGAGCGCGCCGGCCGATCCCGCCACGATGGACGCGGTGGCGGCGTCCGAGGTGCAGAAGGCGCAGGCCTCGACCGCCTGCGCGAATCCGCTGATCGCGCTCAACGAGCTGCTCGGCTCCGACATACCGGGCCCGCTGCCGGCAGCGGCGCAGCGCTACCGGGACTCGGTACTCGCCCTCATGCGCGCCCTCGCGGCCCAGGGTGCGACGCCGTTCCTGCTCGTCCCGCGCCGCTTCACGGTGACGGGGACGGAGGACTGGTGGCGCCAGATCGCACAGGTGGGCTGGCTCGTGCCGGAGGCCTACATCCCGGCGACCGAGCTCGCGGCCGTCGGGAATCCGTTCATCACCAGCCGCGTGATCCGCGTGCGCTACCGCGAGTGGATCTCGCGCCTGACCGTCCTCGGCATCCCGGCCTCCCGCCTCGGCCTGATGCTCGGCTTCCAGTCGGAAGCGACCGGCCGTGCAGGCCTCCAGCCGTCGGGAGCCTGGCTCGGGGTCGTCAAGCTCCAGTCCCAGGCCGGCATCGTCGTCTCGCGCGAGCTCGCGCTGTCGTCGGTGTGGTCGTGGGGGTGGGGGACATTCACCGGGGCGGACGCCCAGCCTCCGGTCCCGGCCGAGAAGCAGGCCGCGGCGTGCACGTACCTGTGGGCGCGCGACCCGTCGTTGTGCGACGCGCCGACGGTCGCCGCGACGTCGAACATCGGCGGCTTCGACCCCGACCTGACCGCGGGCGCCTTCGATCTCGCGCCCGAGCTGCAGTGCCGCTACGCCGGCGGCTCGTTCACGACGAAGGAGCTGACGGCGCTCACCGCTGCCGGAGTGACGAGCGCGAGCGCCCTCACCGCGCTGCTCGAGCGCAGCCTCGTGCGCACGCGGGCGACGATCGGCCCGACCGCGCTCCTGCGCGCCGAGCGCAGCGTGATCGCGGGCGTCTTCGCCGGCAAGCGCGGCCAGTACCAGCAGTTCCTGCAGGTCGAGGGAGCGACGCCCGCCGTCGCCCGTGACGTCATCCGCGATCAGCTGCTCGCGGCGAAGGTCGCACGCGGGCTCCGCGTCGCGCCGATCACGGGCGCCGGCGTCACCGCGTTCATCCAGTCCCACGCGGGCACGCGCACGCGCAGTGTCGAGACCGTGCGGCCCGTGCGCTGGCTCGTCGGCCAGACCAGGGGCGTCGCGATCCCCGGGCTCGCGCCGCCGTCCGTGCTGAGCGCCGCGACGGGCTCGACGGTGCTCGTGCACGCCGAGGACGGACCGGTTCGCGTCCGCGTGCTGGGCGCCAAGGTCGCACTGCCGCGGGCGGAGCGCTCGAAGGCCCGCCTCGCGGTGCGCGCGCTGATGCTCGCCGAGGCGCGCCGCGTCGCGCTGCGCGACTGGCTCGCCGGCGCCGAGCAGGCGGCGGTCGACACGGCGCTCTGCCGCGCCGACGACATGCCGCTCACGGGACGCAGCCAGCTCTTGCAGCGCTGGCCGGAACTGCGCCTGCAGCCGTAGCCGGGAGCCGAGGCCCCGGCGCGCGTCGTTACTCGATGATCGCCTGGGTCGTGCTCGACATCGTGCCCTGCCAGATCGTCAGGCCGATGACGTCGAGCTTCCACGGATACGTCACCTGGACCTGCACGCGGTCGTGCGCCTCCCAGAGCGTGCCGTCCGGGGCGACGTTGCTGTCGAGGCCCGTGACGAAGATCTTGAGCTTGGTGGGATCCTGATCCAGCAGCGCATTCGAGCTCTTGACCGCGTTCGTCACGGCCGCGCTGACGGCCGACGGGCTGGCGTCGCCCGTTCCGCGCGTGACCGAGCCCTTGCGGGCGCCGTCGCGGGCGGCGTGCTGCAGCGCCGTGTAGTCGCCGTAGATCACGGCGACCTTCAGCAGACCGAACACGATCATGAAGAAGACGGTCGCGCAGAGCGCGAACTCCACGGCGGTCTGACCGCGCTCGCGCTTGAGGATTCTCATGCTCCCATCCTGTGGACGCGCATGACGTCGCTGACACTGAGCGTGCCGGACGAGATGGACACGCCGAAGAGGCTGAGCGTGTATGGAGCCGTGACCGTGGCGCGCACCTGCGAGCCCGCGGTCCAGGTGCCGACGGCGCTGATCGTGACGTTCAATCCCGGCACGCTCGGGCAGGCGACGGCGGGGACGGAGTACGTGCACCCGACGGAGTTCGTCGCTGCGAACTTCCCTTCGCTCACCGCGGTGGTGAGCGACGGCGCGTCACCGGCCGTCGTCGGCGCGCCCGAGAGCGCGGCGGCGCGCGCGCCGGAGCGTGCGGCCTCCGAGATGTCGATGTAGTTCGAGAAGATCGTGCCGACCTGCCAGACGGCGAGCAGCATCAGGCACAGGAAGCCCGCGCACAGACTGAGCTCGACGAGCGCCTGGCCTTCCTCGCCGCGTGCCGGCCGATTCCTAATAGCCATCGTCCACCAGCCTGCTCGTGCCCGATCCGATGTCGGTCGCGATGGACCTGAAGATCGCGGTCAGGTCGCCACCGGCGGACTTGTTGTAGAAGGCGCCGGCCGACGCGATGTCCTCGACGGTGTCGTCGGAGTAGACCGCGGTGCTGCTCGGCCCGACCTCGTCGCCGACGTCCGCCCTGTGCTTGCAGAGCGTGTTCTCGACCTTGTAGGTCACCTTGTTGTCGAGCGTGACCGAGGCGGCACTGTCGGGGTCGCACCAGTGCGCGGGGATCGCGATCTGGGTGACCGTGTTGCCGGACTTCTTCTGCGCCTGCGCGGGGATCCACGGCCCGTAGTCGCCGGTCGTGCACTTCGTGCTCGTCCCGAGCGCATAGCCGATGCTGTAGATCGTGACCCCTGCGGCCTTGTAGGTGTCGGCGAGGTTCATGGCCGTCTGGCACGGCTGCTCGTCGTCGGCGTTGCCGGGCGGATAGAGCGGCGCGTTGTCGGGGAAGGCCGAGGTGCCCCACGCCGAAGCGGTGCCGTCGGCCTTGGTGTAGGCCTTGCCGTTCGAGGGGTAGACGCTGCCGATGTTGGCCTCGCCGTCGGTCAGGAAGACGATGACGTCCGGGATGTTGGCCCGCCCGTGGGTATCGAGCTCGAGCTTGGCCCGCCGCAGCGCCTCGCTGTAGGAGGTGTAGCCGTCCGCGATCACGCATTTGGTCTCGTCGCCCTCGACCGTGTGCGTGTAGAGGCCGGATGCGGGGTTCGCGGTGCCGTTCGCGAGCTTGTAGTCGCTGCCGATCTGGTCGGTCAGGTAGCGCCTGTCCGTGCTGTCATAGGCCGTGTAGTTGCTACTCGTCCCCTGCGGGGAGTTGCAGACGGGGGTGGCGGCGCCATCGAGCGGCGGGAACGCGATCATCCCGACCTGCGCGTAGGGCGGATTGAGGATGCTCAGGAGCGTGTGGACGCCTTCCTTCGCGTTGTTCATGTCGGAGCAGTCCGCGTGATTGCTCGAGTCGAGGCACATCGACCCGGTGCGGTCGAGCACGACGACGACGTCCACCGGGCTCGACGAGCACGGGCTGCAGGCGTTCGCGCGCGCCGCGACGTCGAAGTGACCGATGCCGAAGAGCTTCGCGAACCAGGTGTTCGTGCTGGCCGTCGCGGTCACCGTGAGATTGTTCGGATTCGTCGTGCGTTGCACCCGAAGCCGGCGGTCGCCGCGGTCGTGCAGGACGTCGTGTAGGTGTACGTGACCGTGGAGAGGTTCGCGGGGGTGTTCGCGGTCGCGTAGGTGGCCGCCGTGGTCTTCGCGGTGGTGACGGTCGGCAGATCCTGGGCACCGGCGAGCGCGGCGGCGTCGGTCGCGCTCTGCAGCTGGCGCTTGGCGTAGTACGCGTATCCGACGTCGATGCCGAATGCGCCGATCGCCGAGCAGCGCAATCAGGACCAGCGTCATGATCGGCAAGATCTGACCGCGGTCTCCACGCCCTCTACGCATCCCGACTCCTCTCCGACCCCAATGACAGACCCGCGACAAAGACGCGGGTCTGGTCGCAGATTCGGTCAGGAATCGGCGCGGGTCATCACCCCATTGGGGGTTCAGTTCCGCGAGAGGGCTTGCTAGGCGGCGGCTATGCGGCGTTCCAGAGCGCGTCGTGACCGAGCTGGCGGCGCGTTGCGGCGCCGGCGACGCAGAGGCGGATGAGGTCGTCCTCGGCGGCGGCCGGATCGGGATCCGTCGTCGTGTCGGCCAGCACGCGTGCGACCTCGGCGGTCGTGAGGCCGCCGGGGTAGGCCGCGAGCAGGTCGGCGAGCTCGGGAACCGGGAGCCGCTCGGCATCGGGCACGAGGTTCATGACGAGCACGTCGACGGCCTCGAACGGCTGGAACCCCGGCGCCACGAGCTCGCGCCCGCCGGCGCGCAGCACGATGCTCGGCGCGGTGTAGCGATCGGGGCCGTCGCTGGCCGCCGTGCGGCCGAGCTTGACCGAGAAGCGCGTCGGGTTGCGCGTCTCCGCGCGGTCGCGCTGGTAGGCCTCCTCGACCTCAGGCGTCGTCGCATCGGCGAGCGCGCGCTCGGCGTCGAGCCCGTCCACGCTCTCCGCGACCGCGCGCAGCGCCTCGTCGCTGTCCATGACGAGATCGGTCGTGAACCAGCCGAAGCGCAGGTTGCGCAGCACGGCCTCGGCCTGGGGCACGCCCTGCAGCTCGGCGGCCTTGACGAGGCGGCAGGCGGGTGCGGTGCCGAACGGCCGCGCGCGCGGGCCTGTGGCCATGGGCATGCCGCGCCGGCGGAAGCGCCGTCGCGTGAGCGACGTTCCGTCGGCCGTGTAGCCGCGCGCCTCGTACTCCTTGTAGGACTCGGAGAGGCCGATCATCACGGTGCGAACGCTCAACTGGTCGCCGTAGCGCGCCTCGAGCGTGCGCAGCGCGGGCTCGAAGTTGTAGGCCCACGGACAGGCGGCGTCCGTGTAGTGGACGACTTCGACAAGGCCGGGCTGCTGTGTTGCAACGGGAATTCGCCAGGGCGCGGAAATACGGGGAAGCGTCATCCCCGTAGCGTTGCAGGCCTGAAGCCTCGCGTTGACCCGTCAGCGACCGCGGCTGCGCCCGGCGTCGCCGAAGATCGTCACGAGCGGGTCGCGCCAGAGCTTCTGCAGCGTGGGCGTCGGCGGCGACCAGCCCAGCGCACGGCTCGCGGGCCCGACCTCGATGCGCTCGCGGGCGCCCCAGATGCCGGGGAACGTCATCGGCCAGGTGATGCGGTTCACGAGCGCGAGCGGAAACGCCTGCGGGGCGCCTCCCCCCGCGCGGTCGTAGATTCCGAGCGCGTCGTCCAGCCGGTTGCCGATGGCCAGGCTGGCGACGGATCCGATGACGGCGTCGACGCGCTGGTGGACGAACGTCGCCACGCGCGGGTCGCAGCGCCACCAGCGCGGTCGCGCGGTCGCCGCGGCCGGCAGGTTCGCGTGCGATCCGAGCGCGATCCACGAGACCGGGTGCGTGGCCTCGCCGCCGGCGTCGGCGACCAGCGTCGCGCCCGCGAACGCCCGCCACTCACCGGCGCAGTGGGCGCTCCAGTCGACGAACAGCGGCTTGTCGGCCGCGAGCCCGACGGTGACGGCCTCCCAGTCGCCCTCGTGGTGCTGGTGGATGCCCGGCAACTGCACCTTGCGCCCGCCGGGCAGCGTCACGACACGGGGCTTCGAGCGCCAGTCGTCGACCAGCGAGTACATCCAGTACTGGACGACGACCTCGAGCCCGGGATACGGCATGCGCGGATCCGGCTTCGCGAGCCAGCCGGGCGCGCTGCCCCGGGCCGGATGGCGGCGGACGACGCGCGCGTAGATCAGCCGCGGCGCGTCGACGGGCGCCGGACACGGCTTGCTCGCGACCAGTCCGCACCCGAGGCGCAACGCCCACGCGCAGGGCAGCCCGCCCACGCAGCTGCTGCCGGCGGGCAGGGTCGCCGGATCGAGAGGTGCCGCGCGCGCGAGGCTCCCGTCGCGGCGCACGAGCGTCGCACCGAGCGCGAGCAGCTCATCCGCGCTCGTCGGCGCCCAGCGCTCCTCCGGGTGGAGGACGAGTCTCGGCGCGAAGCGCTCGGCGATCTGGGCGTCCGGGAGGCTGTCGAGCGTGCCCGCGAGCGCGGGCGGCGCCGCGCAGATCGCCAGCAGCCCGCACGCGCAGAGCATGGCGCGCAGCAGTCCCATCGGGGCAGGATAGGCCGCCTTCCTAAATACGTCCGCCCCCGCCTGCCGATAGGGCATGCAGGCGCGCCGCCGGGGTGTGCGCCCCGACCTCATGGATGACATCTCCGCCGAGCACCTTCGCGAACAGCGCTTTCGAGCGCTGCTCGAGGGCGTGCCGGTCGCCGCGTACCGCTGGGAGGCCGGGTCAGCCGGTCGCTGCCTGTATGTGAGCCCGCAGATCGAGTCGATGCTCGGCTTCCGGCCGGAGCAGTGGATGGCGGATCCGGAGCTGTGGATGCAGCGCATCCACCCGGACGACCGCGCGCGGGTGATGAGCGACGAGGGCGAGGCCAAGAAGACGGGCCTGCTCGACAACGAGTATCGCTTCCTGCATGCCGACGGCCGCATCGTGTGGGTTCGCGATCAGGCCCGCTGGGCCGTCGACGACGACGGCCAGGCCTGCTTCGAGGGCGTCTTCGCCGACGTCACCGAGCGCAAGCAGGCCGAGCTGGAGCTCACGTACACGGCCCAGCACGACCCGCTCACCGGGCTCGTCAACCGGCGGCAGTTCACCCGTCAGCTGGAGTTCGAGCTGACGCAAGGTCGCTCGGCCACGAGCGCGGTGCTGTTCGTCGACATCGATCGCTTCAAGCTCGTCAACGACGGGCACGGCCATGACGCGGGCGACGCGCTGCTGCGCGAGGCCGCCGTGCGGCTGCAGGCGGCGTTGCGCGAGGGCGACGTGCTCTCGCGCTTCGGCGGCGACGAGTTCACCGCCTATCTGCCCGACTGCGACGCCGGCTGCGCGGAAGTCGTCGCGCGGCGCGTCCTCGCCACGCTCGCCGAGCCGTTTCCGGTGGCGCGCGGCGAGGTGTACGTCGGCGGAAGCGTCGGCATCGCGCTGACGGGCGGCGACTCGGACACCGCGACCGACCTCATCCGCGACGCGGACGTCGCGATGTACGTGGCCAAGCAGGGCGGGCGCGGGCGGCTGGCGCTCTTCGACACGAGCCTGCGCGAGGCCTCGGCCAACCGCATCGAGATGGTCAGCGCCCTCCACCGGGCGCTCGAGCTGAACGAGATCGAGATGGAGCTGCAGCCGATCGTCGACCTCGGCGACGGGCGGCTCGCGGGCGTCGAGGCGCTGCTGCGCTGGCGGCGCGGGGGCGAGGTCGTGCCGCCGCTCGATTTCGTCCCGCTCGCGGAGGAGACGGGCCTGATCGCCGAGATCGAGCGCTTCGGCCTGGCCGAGGCCTGCCGGCTCGGCCAGCGGCTCGCTGCGCTGCACGGCGAGCCGATCGCGGTGAGCGTCAACGTCTCTCCCCGGCATGCGCTGCAGGGCGATCTGGCGCTGAGCGTCGAGAACGCGCTCAGGATCACGGGGTTCGACCCCGGGAGCCTGCTCGTCGAGCTGACCGAGAGCGAGCGCATCGAGGATGTCGAGGGCCTCGCCGACGTGCTCGGGGCCGTCCGCCAGCTCGGCGTCTCGGTCGCGCTCGACGACTTCGGCACGGGCTGGTCGACGCTCGGGCTGTTGCGGCGGGTGCCCTTCGACGCGCTCAAGATCGACCGCAGCTTCACTGCAGGGCTGCCGGGCAGCCGCAGCGATCGCGCGCTCGTCGCCGCCATCGTCACGCTCGCGCGCAGCCTCGGCGTGCCGGCCGTCGCCGAGGGCATCGAGCGGCCCGAGCAGCTCGCGTGGCTGCGCGAGGTCGGCTGCGATCTCGGGCAGGGCTATCTGTTCGCGCGCCCGAGCTCCGTGGAGGACATCGCGGCCTGGCTCGCGGGGCTCGCCGCAGCGGCGGACGCCGACGTCATTCGTCGGCCCAGAGCTGCTTGACGCCCTCCCAGTCGGCATCGGCCGGGTTGCGGCTCGGCGGCAGGAAGCGGCAGCCCGGGAAGGCGCGCGCGGGTGGCGTGAACGCGCCGCGCTCGACGAGCCGCTCGATGTTGCCGCGGTAGATCTCGTCGACCGCCTCGTGCTGGAGCGGATCCTGCTCGAGCCAGAGGTTCGGCGGGTGCACCGGCTGGGCGTACATCTGGCGGAACAGCTCGGTGCGCAGGTCCTTCATCCAGTTCGAGTTCAGATTCATGACGCGGAACTGGCGCAGCGCCTCGATGTCGATGATCCCGGCGACGAAGCTGTTGGCGCCCGAGACGGTGTGCCCGAGCACGGCGCCCTGGTAGTCGACGATGTGCGAGTTGCCGCCGCCGATGTCGTACGGGTGCTCCATCTTCGGATGCACGTAGACGGGCCCGACGTTCGGAGCCACGACATAGAGGCTGTTGAAGTGCGCGTGCGCACGGTTCTGCAGCAGCCACGTGCCGCCCGGCTCGCCCGCCTGCGTCATGGGTACGGCCTCGCTCGGCCGGTAGACGACCTCCGCGCCGCCGAACGCGAGCGCGCGCACGGCCTCGGGGTATTCGCCGTCCGAGCAGCAGATCGTCCCGAGGTTGCCGATGTCATCGGTGCGCAGCACGGGGTAGAAGGCCTCGATGCCGTCGCCGAAGAGCTCGACCCAGCGGTCGTAGACGTCGTGCGGCGTGCACGAGCGCTCGCGGCACCAGAGGTGGTTCTTGGCCGCCTTGTGCACGATCTCGCCCTGCGGCGAGATCACGAACAACGTGTTGAAGAAGCGGTCGGGCATGACCTCGGGCCAGCGCGCCTTGCACTGCACGACGATGTAGGTCTCGTAGAGCCGCGCGAGCTCGGCCAGCCGCTCGCTCTCCTCGCCGGGGATGTCGATGAAGAGCTCGCGCGCCGCCGTGACGTGCGGGATGTCGAAGATCTCGTCGGTGAAGCCGGTCAGCGCGCCCTCGGCGAGCGCGATCAGCTTGACGGGCATGTTGATGCCGATGATCGAGACCGCGGCATGGATCGCGTCCTCGATGATGTCGAGGTTGCGCTGGATGTGACGGCGTTCGGCGACGCCGTGGACGATCGTCGAGAGGCCGACGGCCATGTACGGCGCGACCGGGGTGCGTTCGCTCATGGCCCGGGATGCTACGTCGTGACGGCCGCGCTCTCGCGCAGCACGGGCCGGCGCGTCAGGTAGACGCTCGCGAGCGAGAACCCCACGGCCGCGACGATCGTCAGCAGCCGGAAATCGACCATCGTGACGAGCGCGGATCCGAGGGCGATGGCGCCGACGTAGGGGACCGACGCGAGCGCCTCGCCCGCCGCCGCCGCCCGGCCGAGCAGGTCGCTCGGCGTGCGCCGCTGGATCAGCGTCGTCCACGACACGATGACGCCGGCGAGACAGCAGCCGAAGAGCAGCGAGGCGAGGAGTGCGCTCGGGACGGTGGCGAACGCATAGGACGCCATGCCCCCGGCCCCGAGGGTGAGCGCGAGTGCGAGGGTTCGCACCTCTCCGATCTTCCCGATCGCCTTGCCCGCACCGAGGCCGCCCGCGATCGCGCCGGCGCCGTGGAACGCGCCGAGCACGCCGAGGAAGGCGCCGCTGCGGTGCAGGCCGTCGTGCACGACGGCGAAGGGGATCACCTCGGCGAGGCCGACGCCGCCGGCGCCGAACACGACCGCGGGCAGGATCGCGCGCAGGACGGGCGTCGTGAAGAAGTGGCGGAAGCCGGCGACGAGCTCGCTCGTGCTCACGCGGCCGCGCCTTGCACGCGCGATGTCGGGCGCGCGCACCAGCACGAGCGCGCCCGCGGAGATCACGAACGTGGCTGCGTCGACGATTGCGACGAGGCCGCCGCCCGAGAGCACGTACAGCCCGGCGCCCGCCACAGGCGCGACGATGCGGATACCCGAGCGCGCGCTCTCGAGCACGCCGTTGGCCTGCGGCAGCAGGTCGTCCGGCAGCATGCCCGCGACGAGGCCGCTGCGAGCGGCCGCACCCACCTGTTGCGAGAAGCCGTACGCGAGGGCGACCGCGTAGATGATCCAGACGTCGCCGCTGTCGTTGACGAACAGGAGCGCGAGCACGATGGCCGCGGTGACGAGGTCGTTCCCGATGAGCACATGGCGGCGCGGGAAGCGATCTGCGATGACGCCGGCCGCGGGGGCGAGGAACCCGGCGAGCGCGAGGAAGCCGAACGCGATCCCGCCCGCTCCGGTCGAGCCCGTCAGCTCGAGCGCCCAGATGCCGAGCACGACGAACAGCGCGCGGTCGCCGAACAGGCTCGTCACGTGGCCTGCGAAGAGCAGACGGAAGTCGCGGTGGCGAGCCAGGCGCTTCATGCGCGAATCGTCACCTCTGGACGCCGTGCGTTACACGGCGCGCCGGCGGGCTCTCAGCAGGGCGAGCTGATGACCGCGGCGGGGGACCGGCGACCCACAGGCTGATGGTCCAGCGGCAGATGTCGGGGCCGCGTGCGGTCGCCTGGCGCGTCTCGCGGTCGTAGATCGTGAACGTCTTGGGACAGCGGATGAAGCCCCCGCAGAAGCCGGCGACGTTCGCGATCGCATGCGCGAGATCGCGCACGAGTCGTCGAATACCGCCGATCGATTGCCCGCCGGCGCAGCATCTATCTGCGCTGATCGTAGATCGCCCCCCGGCTCGTGCACCCGATCCCGCTCGTGCGACGCCTGTCGCGCCCCCGCTCGAGCGGCATTCGAGCGGGAACGCGACGAGCGACCACCGGACTCCCGCCGAAGCGGGGCCCGGCGCTACGGCATCGGCGCGAGCTCGTTCGGGTGCGCGGGCGCGTGCTTCGGCTTGCGCGTCACCAGCGCGTAGATCCCGATGCCGATCAGGCCGCCGAGCGCACCGACGATCGCCCCGATGACGGGGCTGCGATCGCGCTTCGTCGCGAGGTGGTAGCCCCAGTAGCCGAAGGCGATCGCCGAGAGGAGAACGATGTAGATATTCATGCGCCCAACCGTGGTGCGGCGCAT
The DNA here is from genome assembly GCA_963705965.1 of uncultured Actinomycetes bacterium. Lineage (GTDB taxonomy): Bacteria > Actinomycetota > Thermoleophilia > Gaiellales > JALYLC01 > JALYLC01. The sequence continues at coordinate 25,806 of CAVPLI010000007.1, forward strand.
GGCAATGCGCAATCCCCCGGATGCGCTCGGGAAGGGGGATGCGTCAGGCGGCGGAGCGCGAGGCCACGGGTTGCGCCTCGCCTTCCTGGCCGAGCGCCTGGCGGACGAGCCAGCGGAGCTGGTCGCCCGAGTACTTGCGCTTCTCGAGCACCGCCGCCTTGCGCTCGCGCAGCAGGCGGCGCTCGCTGCCGGTCAGATCGCGCCCGGTGAGCACGACGACGGGCAGCTGGCGCGTCTCGGAGCGCTCCAGCAGCCGCTCGAGCACGCCGAAGCCATCGAGCTTGGGCATCTCCAGGTCCAGCACCAGGACGTCCGGCTGGCGCACGGCGATCATCGCGAGCGCCTCGAGGCCGTCGGCGGCCTCGCGCAGCTCGCCGCCGTCGCGCGCGAGCGTCTCGACGACGAGCCGGCGCAGGGCGATGTCGTCGTCGACGACGAGCACCGAGGAGCGCTCGGCCGAGAGCTGCCGGGCCACGGCCTCGCGCAGCTGGTCGCCCGTGAACGGCTTGGCCAGGAACTCGGTCGCGCCGAGCGTGGTGGCCGTGCTCCGGCCCTTCTCGCCGGTGCACACGATCACGGGCACGTGCGAGGTCAGCGGGATTGGCCTTGAGCTGGACGAGCACCTGCCAGCCGTCGAGCGCACCGGGGAGGTAGACGTCGAGGCAGACCACGGCCGGCGGGCGGGCGAGCGCCCGTTCGAGCCCCGACTCGCCGGTTGCGGCCAGCTCGACCTCGAGCCCGTCGAGCGCGAGGCACTCGGAGAGCAGGGTCGCGAGGGACGCGTCGTCCTCGATGACGAGCACGCGCGCGCGGTTGTCGGCGGCGCTGGCGCGCCAGGCGCTCGGCAGCTCGAACCAGAACGTGCTGCCGACGCCCTCGTGGCTCTCGAAGCCGATGCGCCCACCGTGGGCGGTGACGATCTCGTGGCACAGCGCGAGACCGAGGCCCGTGCCTCCGATCTCGCGGGTGTCGGAGGAGTCGACGCGGAAGAAGCGCGTGAAGACCTGCGCCTGCTGCGAGGCCGGGATGCCGAGTCCGGAGTCGGTCACCTGGACGCGCGCGAAGCCCTCGCGCGGCGTCGCCGTGATCGACACGGTGCCGCCTGCGGGCGAGTACTTGATCGCGTTGGAGAGCAGGTTGGTGATGACCTGCCCGATGCGGTTGCGGTCGCCGACCATCGCGAGCGGCTCGTCGACCGCGGCGAACTCGAGCTGGTGGTTGGCCGACTGCGCCGAGAACAGCTCGACCTGGTGCTCGAGCAGCGCACCGAGCTCGAACGACTCGAGCGCGAGCGTGAAGCGCCCGGCCTCGATCTTCTGCACGTCGAGGAAGTCGTCGACGAGCGCGGTCAGCCGCTGGGCCTCGCTGTGGATCGTCTTCAGGTAGCGGCCCCGCGTGGCCTCGTCGAGGCCGTGGTGCATGAGCAGCTCCGCGAACCCCAGGACGCCGGTCAGCGGCGTCCGCAGCTCGTGCGAGACGGTCGCGACGAGCTCGGACTTGAGGCGTGCGGCCTCGCGCTCGGCGGTGATCTCGCGCACCACGATGATGCGGCCGATCAGCTCGCCGGCCGAGTCGCGCACGGGCCCCGTGTGGCGCTGGAAGGCGCGTCGCACGTCGGCGAGCTCGAAATCGTCCTGCGTGGCGCAGTGCGGGTCGGCGGCGATCGTCTCCATGGTGGCGATGTAGGACGCCGGGTCGGTCAGGCGGTCGGCGATCGCGCGGCCCTCCTGCAGCGTCGAGTAGCGCGGAAGGCCGAAGATCTGGGTCGTGAGGTGCTCGATCACCGAGTTCGCGAGCAGCGAGCGCCCCTCGAGGTCGACGAGGCGGATGCCGTCGACGCTCGCGTCGAGCAGCGCGCGGTTGATGTCGACGAGGCGCTCGAGCGTGACCTGGTGGGCCTGCATCGTGACCTGATGCGCCTCCATGGTGACCTGCTGGGCCTCCATGGTGACCTGTTGCGCCTTGAGCTCGTCCGACTCCAGGCCGAGCGCGGTGTTCTCGCGCTCGAGGCTCGCGTTCGTCCGGTTCTCGGGTGCGCTGAGCCGGAGGGCCGTCCGCCGCGGCGGGGTCGTCGGCGGGGACGTGCTGCTCGGGCGGCTCGCTCACCTGCCGAGCACCTCTTCGACGAGTGCGGCCAGCCCGACGGGGCTGAACGGCTTCGTGAGGTAGTGGTCGGCGCCGGCGAGGTTCATGGCCTCCCGGTCGGTCGCCTGGGCCCGCGCGGTGAGCATGATCACGGGCGTGTCCGCGGTCGCCGGGTCGGCGCGCAGCTCGCGCAGCACGTCGCTGCCGCTGCGGCCCGGCATCATCATGTCCAGGAGGATGAGGTCGGGGTGATGGCTGCTGGCGCGGGCGAGCGCTTCGTCGCCGTCGCACGCCTCGACCACCGTGTAGTTGCCCTGGTCGAGCGTGGCGCGCACGAGCATGCGCAGAACGGGTTCGTCGTCGCATACGAGCACGGTGGGCCGAGGTTCCGGCCTGGGAGGTGTGCTCATGGTTGTTTGCATCGGCACGAACGCCAGGAACGTGAGAGCTATGACTCGTACTCGGGCGATCAGCTGCGCCGGCTCGTGCGCCAGGCGCTCGGCCGGGCGTCGGCGCCCTCAGCTCTCGCAGAGCGCCAGCACGGCGGCGAAGCTGTGCGCCGCGAGCGCGCCGTAGAGCTCGTGCCGCGAGAGCCGCTCGCGCGTCGTGGCGGGGCTCGAGAGGCCGCACAGGAAGCGGGCGAGCTGTCGCGCCTGCCCGAGCGCGGCCGGGTGCTCGGCGCGCAGGCCGGCGAGGCGCGCCGGGTCGACGACCGTCTCGGGCGCCGGCAGGACGCTCGCGGGAGGCAGGGCGACGGTGCCGGAGAGGCAGTGGCTGCAATGCCCGCACGGCTCCGCCCGCTGCTCGCCGAAGTACGCGACGAGCTCCCGCACCTGGCATTCGTCCGCCGTCACCAGCGCGAGCACGCTCTGGATGCGGTCGATCTCGCCGCGCTCGCGCCGCTCGAAGCGCCCGAGCAGCTCGCCGGCGAGCACCGCCGGGTCGCCGGGGGCGGCGAGCAGCGCGTAGCGCTGGCGCGCCTCGGCCGGCTGGAGCTCCACGAGGCCCTGATCCTCGAGGTACCCGAGCGCCGAGACGATGCGCGCGCGATCCTCGCCGAGCGCCGTCGCGAGCTCGTCGGGCGCGAGCGTCGTCCACACGCGGCCCTGCTTCCCGGCCGCGATGACGCGCCCCAGGAAGGCGCTGCGCGCGGGATCGAAGCGAGACAGCAGCTCGTCGTATCCGGCCTCGCCGATCGGGCGCATGCGGTAGCCCGCATAGAACGGCGTGCCCTGGCGCAGCAGCCCCTCGAGCTCGAGGTAGGTGAGCAGCGTCTTGAGAACGAGCGGGCGCACGTCGACGCGCGTCGAGAGCTCGTACTCGGCCACGACGAGCTCGTCGCCCTCCTGCCCGGAGAGCAGCTCGGCGAGCAGCGCCTCGATCGCCTCGCGGCTCGGCGTGTCGCCATAGGCGAAGTTCTCGAGCACCGGAACGTCGTCCGGGCAGGCGAGCAGCTCGCACACCGCGGGCTCGCCGTCGCGCCCGGCACGGCCGATCTCCTGGGCGTAGCTCTCGAGCCCCTTCGGGAGGTTGTAGTGGTAGACGTAGCGCACGGCGGCCTTGTCGATGCCCATGCCGAATGCGATCGTGGCCACCACGACGCCATCGGCCGATGCGGCCCACCAGTTCTGCGTCGCGGTGCGCTCCTCGTCCTTCATGCCCGCGTGGTACGGACGGGCCGGCACGCCGGCGGCGGCCAGCAGCTCGGCGATCCGCAGTGCGGTGCGCTGGAGCGTGACGTAGACGATCGTCGAGCCGGGCGGGCGGGAGCGCAGCCGCTCGACCAGCAGCGCATCGCGATCCCCGGCGGCGACGGGTGTCAGCAGGAGCGTGAGATTCGGGCGGTACGCGCCGGTCGCCACCGCGTCGGCGCGCTCGATCCCGAAGCCCGCGCAGATGTCCTCGACGACGGCCGGCGTGGCGGTCGCCGTCAGTGCCAGCACTCGCTCCGCGCCGAGCTCGCGTGCGCGCTGCGCGAGCTTGAGGTAGTCGGGACGGAAGTTGTGGCCCCATTCCGAGATGCAGTGCGCCTCGTCCACGGCGAAGAGCGCGATCGGCACGCCGGCGAGCTGCGCGAGGAAGCGCTCGTTGTTGAAGCGCTCGGGCGCCACGTAGAGCAGTCGCAGCTCGCCGCGCAGCAGCCGCGCGGAGACGTCGCGCAGCTCGTCGAGGGCCAGGCTCGAATCGATGCGCGCCGCCGGCACGCCGATGGCGTCGAGCGCGTCGATCTGATCCTTCATCAGCGCGATCAGCGGCGAGACGACCACCGTCACGCCGTCGAGCAGGAGCGCCGGCAGCTGGTAGCAGAGGCTCTTGCCCGACCCGGTGGGGAACACCGCGAGCGCGCTGCGGCCCGCGAGCAGCGCCTCGATCACCTCGACCTGGCCCGGGCGGAACTCGCTCAGGCCGAAACGATCCGCGAGCAGGCGGTGCGCAGCTTCCATGGTCGGAGTCGCGGCGGCGGAAGGCATCGACCCGACCCTAGCTTGGCCGGTCACCGCCGGCCGGCACGTTGTGACACGCGCGGCACTCGCGCGCGGGTCGCGTGGCGCTACGGTGCGCTCCGGCACGGCAACGGCGGCGGAGGTCGGGAATGGCACGTCTTGCGATGGTCACGGGAGCCTCGTCGGGGATCGGCGAGGCGTTCGCCGAGCAGCTCGCCGAAGATGGCTGGGACCTCGTCCTGGTCGCACGCCGGCGCGACCGGCTCGAGGAGGTCGCGGGCCGGCTGACCGGCGCCCACGGCGTTTCGGCGCGCGTCGTCGCAGCCGATCTTGGCGATCCGGGCGCGCTCGAGGCGGTGCGCGCCGAGGCCGCAGCGCTTCCGCTCGGCCTGCTCGTCAACAATGCCGCGCTCGCGCACTACATGCCGTTCGCAGAGCTGCCGGCGGGGCAGGCGCAGGAGCTCGTGCAGCTCAACGTCCTCGCGCCCGTGCTGCTCACCCAGGCCGTGATCCCGGGCATGGTCGCGCGGGGCGACGGCGGGGTCATCTCGGTCGCGTCGCTGCTCGCGTTCAGCGGCGCCTGGGAGCGGGACTACCTGCCGAAGCGCGCGGTCTACGCGGCGAGCAAGTCGTTCCTCGTCACGTTCACCCAGATCCTGGCGAGCGAGCTGCGCGACAGCGGCGTGCGCGTTCAGGTCGTCTGCCCGGGCCTCGTGCGGTCGGAGTTCCACTCACGCCAGGGGCTCGACATGAGCAGCGTGCCGCGCATGGAGCCGGACTCGGTCGCGCGCGCGAGCCTGAGCGACCTCGCGCGCGGCGTGGTGGTCTCGATTCCCGGTGCCGACGACTCCTCGGCGCTGGACGCGATCGCCGGCGCGTGCGAGCAGTTGGTGCCCGCGACCCGCTCGGTCGAGCTGCCCGCGCGCTACGGGCCGCAGGGCTGATCGGCCGCCGTCACTGCTCGCGCAGGTCCGACGGCTGCATGTCGGGGTCGAACCCGGCTGCGCGCATCGTCACGTCGAGCAGCGCCTGGAGCCGCAACTGGACGCGCAGCGACGAGGGGCGCTCGTCCGGCGAGGCCGTCTCGATCAGCTGCCCGAACGCGCTCGGAGGCGGCGGCGGAACGACGTCGGCGCGCGCCGAGTCGAGCCGCCAGCGCCGCTCGAGCACGTTCCAGAGTCGCGTCGCCTCATCGGAGCCGCCGACCTCGGCGATCTCCTCGAGCGTCGCCGAGAGCAGGGCGTCGAGCGTCGGATAGGCACTCGTCACCGCGCCGCGCGGCTCGCCGGCGATCGCGGCTTCTCGGAGCACTCCGTCGAGGAGCGCGTCGTTGTCCGGCCCGGGGGACATACCAGCAACCTACGTGACGAACGCCGATCCGGACTTCAATTCGGCGCGGCGTCCGCGCCGATCTCGGCGAGTCGCCGCTCGAGCAGGCGCCGCTCGGCGTCGTCGTGGACGAGGGCGAGCGCGCGCCCGTACGCGTCGCGCGCCTCGGCCGTGCGCCCGAGCCGGCGCAGCAACTCGCCGCGAGTCGCATGCAGGTAGAGGTAGTCCTCGAGCGCGAGCCTGTCGATCAGCTCGAGCCCGGCCGCGGGGCCTTGATCCTCGGCGACCGCGACCGCCCGGCTCAGCTCGACCACGGGGGATTCCGTGAGCCGCGCGAGCTCGCCGTAGAGGGCGGCGATCTGCGCCCAGTCGCGCTCCTCGCCGGTGTGGAGCGCGGCGATCGCCGCCTGGATGACATACGGACCGCGGCCTCGCAGTGCGAGCGCTCGCTCGAGCACGACCTGGCCCTCCGCGATCTGTATCGCATTCCAGAGCGAGCGGTCCTGATCCTCGAGGAGCACGAGATCGCCGTCCCGGAAGCGCGCAGCGCGCCGCGCGTCGTGCAGCAGCATCATCGCGAGCAGACCCAGGACTTCGGGCTCGTCGGGCATCAGCTCCGCGAGCGCCCGTCCCAGCCGCAGCGCCTCCGCCGCCAGGTCGACGCGCCCGCCGTAGCCCTCGTTGAAGATCAGGTAGACGACCGCGAGGACGGCTGCGAGGCGATCGGGGAGCGCCTCGTCCGGCGGCACGCGGAACGGGATCCCGGCGGCCTTGATCTTCTTCTTCGCCCGCACCAGCCGTTGCGCCATGGTGGCCTCGGGGACGAGAAAGGCGCGTGCGATCTCATCGGTCGCCAGCCCGCCGAGCGTGCGCAGCGTGAGCGCGACCTGCGCCTCCGTCGCGAGCGCCGGGTGGCAGCACGTGAACACGAGCTCGAGCCGCTCGTCGGGGAATGTCGTCTCGTCCACGTGCTCCTCCGCCGCCTCGGGCACCTCGAGCAGCCGCGTCTTGGCGGCCAGCGTGCGATCGCGACGGATCCGCTCGAGCGCCCGGTTGCGCGCCGTCGTGATCAGCCAGGCGCTGGGGTTGCTGGGCACGCCGTCCTTCGGCCAGCGCGCCGCGGCGATCGCGAACGCGTCCTGCGTGGCTTCCTCGGCGAAGTCGAAATCGCCGAGGAAGCCGATGAGCGCAGCGAGGACGCGTCCCCACTGGTCGCGGAAGACCTGTTCGAGGTCGGTCACCACTCCACGATGGGCCGCACCTCGATCGCGCCGCCCATGCTCGCGGCGGGGATCGTCGCGGCCAGCGCGATCGCGGCGTCGAGGTCGTCGGCCTCGAAGAAGAGGTATCCGCCGATCGCCTCCTTGAGCTCCGCGAACGGGCCGTCCGTCGTGAGCGTGCGGCCGTCCTGGACGCGCACCGTCGTCGCCGTCTCGGGCGACTGCATCTGCACGCCGGACGTGACCGCGGGGTTCTCGTTGATCGCCTTGTAGGCGGCGTAGACCGCGTTCTGCTCGTCCTGCGACAGCTTCGCCCACGCGTCCGGGTCGTTCGGCGTGGGGGTCGTGCCCTGGTGGATCAACAGCATGTACTTCATGGCGTCCTCCTTCGTGGGGATTGTCGCCGAGTAGATGCACGGGGATCCCCGAAATCGACAGGTCGCTCGAATTTGCCCGCGAATGAAGGCATCGCTCGCCGGGCGCTATCGGGCGGAGCGGCGAGTTCGTATCCTCTCCGGCATGGCCCTGATGCCGGAGAACCAACCGCCGCCGGCGGCTGCAGAGCACACGGACGTCGCAGACGGAGCGGCTCCCGTTCCGATGTCGCCGTCCGAGCTCGATCAGGCGCGCCGTACGTCGATGGCCGCGGAGCGCACCTGGCTGGCGTGGTGGCGCACCGCGCTGGGCGCCACCGCGGGGGCGCTCGCCGTCGGCCGGTTCGCCCCGCAGTTGCTCGACGTCGCCGCGTGGCCGTACATCCTGCTCGGCTGCGGCTACGCGTCGCTCGCGGTCGGGCTGCTGCTCGTCGGCGCCCAACGCCAGCGCGAGTTGGAGCATGCGCTGCAAACCGGTGGCCACTCGCCGCTGCGGTTCCGCACGGTCGCGCTGTTCACCTTCGGCGGCGTCGCGGTCGCCGTGATGACCGTCGTGCTCGTGATCGCGCAGACCTGACGCCACGTTCGGCGGGTCGGGTCGTCACCGGATGGCCGGCGACGCGGCGTGCTTACACCGTGCGCGCCCGCCAGGGCTCGTGCTCGTGCGCGAGCCAGACGAGCTCGGGCTCGAGCGCGCGCACCCGCAGTTGGCCTTCGGTGTGCGGCTCGTCGAGCTCGCCGAACCACACCGCCACGTCGCCGCCGACGACGACCGGACGCCCGCCCGTCTCGACGACGACCACCTGCATGCCGCGTGAGTGGCCCGGCGCCGGGACGAGCCGGAGCCCGGAGAGCAGCTCGAGCTCGCCGTCGACCGGAACGTAGTGCACGCCGGGCGCCTCGACCCACTCGCGAATGGTGTAGTCGTCCTCGCTGCGCGCGTCGTCGAGCTCCCGGCGCTGCACATAGATCGGCCTGTCGGCGAAGAGGTGGTTGCCGCCGCAGTGGTCGAAGTGCAGGTGGGTGTTCACGACGATGTCGATGCCGGCGAGGTCGAAGTCCTGCTCGCTCAGTGGACGGAGGCGGGGATCGAGGTCTGCCACCGCCGGGTGCAGCTCCGTCATGCCGGTGTCGACCAGCACGCGCGCATCGGGATGGTCGATGACGTGCACGTAGACGGGCATCCGCTCGCCCTCGGCGAGCAGGTCGGCAACGAACAGCGGCGTGATCGCGGGCGACGGCGGCACTCGCCCATCCTGCCACGCCGCGAACGCCGAATCGGGTACCAGAGCGGTACCGAAATGCGGTACCAGCGGAGTCCTGTCGGACCTTCGCGGTGACGTCGACGCGGCTGTGCCCGATGCGCCCGGCTGTCTCGCTTGCTACGGCTAGCCGTCGCGTTCGACGGCTGGTGGCACCCAACTGCCGTCGGCGACCTCGGACTTTGGCACGTAAAGGCGCAGCGCGAGCTTGAAGGCGCCGCTGGTCGGTGCCGGCAGCCAGTTGGCCGTCTGCTCATCGTTCGGCTGATCGCTCTGGATCAGGATCGTGAGCGAGCCGTCGTCGGCAAAGGTCAGGCCGCTTCGGTCGCCGAGCGCGTAACGGTCGATGGGATTGTCGACGAGATAGGAATCGGCGTCGTACATGGTGACCGACCAGAACGCGTCTACCGGCGGCAGTTGCTCTTTGCTGAAGCGCAGGACGTACCGGTTGGTGCCGTCGTAGCGCCGGCCGTCGGCGTCGACGAGGGAGAGCGGGTAGAAGGCGTCCTCGACGAGGTTGCCGCCCACGCCGAAGAACGTCCAGGCTGCGCGGTAGGTGTACTTGGTGCCGTAGCGGCCCAGATCGCGCGAGAGGTTCCAGCCATTGACGCGCTCGCCGAGCTTTGGCTCCTCGTCGCGGATCGCCTGCTGGGCGCCCTTCACGCCCTCGTCGATGGCGGCGCGCGTATCGGCGTCGAAGGCGTCGATGCTGAACGTCGCGCCGGGCACGACTCCGAGCGCCGCGATGCGCCGCATGAGGTCTGGGTCACTCGGCTCGGGCGGGTTGTCCACGAGCAGCGCGTTGAGCCGGTTGAAGTAATTCTCGGCCGAGAGCGCCGTCACCTGCCCGCCTACGGGCGCGTCCTTCACCCCTGGCTTCAGCGCCACCTCGGCGGGCGCCTCGTAGTCGGTGCCCCAAGCCGAGAGCGGCACGAGACGAAGCTGATCCTGCAGCGCATGCACGGCCTGGTAGTCGTCCTGCCCTGCGGTGTAGATACGGCCGGCGACGATCATCAGGCTCGTAGGCGAGCGCAACTCGACCAGCCCCTGCGGCAGCGTCCCTTCCCAGCTTGGTCCCACGATCGCGAAGTCCCCGCCCTCGCCGCCGACCGAACGCGAGCCCGGCGCTGCTGGGACGTTGTTCCAGGCATCGACGAGCTGCATGATCCAGAACCGGTCACCCATCTCGGGCACCGAGAGCACGAGCGGCTCACGCTCGACGTCCAACTGAGCCAGCGAATACAGCGTGTCGACGTTGAAACCGACGACCGTCCTGTTCGAAGCGTCCGGGAACGCGCGATAGTGCGCAAACTGGTTGAGCGGCGCGCGCGCGCCTTGCGGCTTGGTGACATGCGTCAGCACGTCGATCTGCGTGGCGATGTAGACCAGCGGGAAGCCGAACAGATACGCGTCCCGCGCGAGACTCTCGGCTTGCTCCGACTCCAACTCGCTGCTCATACGGCATCCTCATCTGTAGCCGGTGACATATGCGCTGGGGATCGCTCGACAGGCACGATCCTACCCGCCACGATCAGGCCGACGCGCTCAGCCGCGTCCTGCGCGGTCGCGGCGCGTCGGGCAGGGGGAAGCGTCGGATGCTGGCACCGGATGCGCCTCGCCCCGCATGACCGCATACAGATGACGGTCCCCGCATGCACGAAGCGGTATTCAGACGTACTGAGAGCGCCTCACGGAGCTCCCGGCATTTCGTCTTCATCCCGCATGGACAAAGGCTATTTGGCGATGGAGCCGAGGGGTCTCGAACCCCTGACCTTCTGGTTGCAAACCAGATGCTCTCCCAGCTGAGCTACGGCCCCTCTCGCGCTTCAGGGTAGTCGATCCGGTACGCGGCTTCGCCGCCAAGTGGCACACGCGGCGAGTGTCACTTGGCCGCTCCCGGAGCCGTGCGCAGGCACCGCTGCCTCGCGTCGTTTCCCTGCAAACCGCTACCATCCGACCTTCGTATGCCCTCGACGACGCGAGCCCACGAGTGCGCCATCTGCCGGCGGAGCTTCCTTGCCGGCGAGACCGTGCGGCTGTTTCGCGACCATCCGAGCCGCGCTGCGGTGAAGGTCTGCGAGCTGTGCCCGGCGACGGCCGAGGCGCGTGGCTGGCTGCCGGCCGAGAAGACGGGGCGGCGCCTGCGGATGCCCGCGGATCCCGCTCGCCTCGAGCTTGCCGAGCGGCGCGATGCGCTCGTGGAGCGGCTCACGGTGCAGCTCGAGACGGTCGAGGAGGAGCTCGAGCAGGCGCGCGGCGTGCGCGAGGAGGCGGAGGCCGCTCGGACCGCCCTGGCCGCCGCGCACAGCGAGATCGAGCGCCTGACGACCCGCCTCACGGCGGCGCGCAGCGAGCTGGAGACGGCGCTCGCGGCTCGCCGGCAGGACGCCGAGGAGATGATGCAGCTCAAGGCCGCGCTCGGCGCGGCCGAGGACGGGTCGCGGCCCGCCGCCCCGATCGACGGGAGCGAGCTCGACCGCGTGCTTCGCGCCCGCGAGCGCGAGGGTGACGAGACGGAGTTGATCGGGATCGCCGCCCGCGCGTTCAACCGCTCGCCGCACGCCGAGCGCGTGCGCGAGATGGCGGCGCGTCAGGGGCGTCCGAAGGTCTCGCTCGGCGTCGTCGGCGTGGCCCTCCCGCGCCGCGTCCTCGTCACGTTCACGTACGGCGACGAGCGCAGGCCGTTCGTCGTCGCGCTGGATCTGGTGGCGCGCACCGCGAGCGTTGCGCGCGCGACGGCGGACGAGCAGGTGCCGCTGTCCGAGCTCCCGGGGCGCTGGAGCCCCGAGGGCGGCATCGAGCTCGCCGACTAGGCAGATCCCGCGAGCAGCGCCGCGAGCAGCGCCTTCTGCGCATGCAGGCGGTTCTCGGCCTGATCCCAGACCGCCGAGTGCGGGCCGTAGAGCACGGACTCGTCGATCTCCTGGCCGTAGTGCGCCGGCAGGCAGTGCAGGACGACGCCGTCGTCGGCGAGCAGGGCGACGCGCCGTTCGTCGATGCGGTAGCCGGGCATCAGCGCGCGCAGCCGCTCGGCCGTCTCGACCTCCTGGCCCATCGAGACGAAGGCGTCGGTCGCCAGCGCGTGTGCGCCGCGGGCCGCCTCGTCGGCGTCGGCCGTCAGCGTCAGCGTGCCGCCGCCTGCGGCCGTGACGTCGTCGGCGAAGCGCACCGTCGGCTCGTCGAGCTGGTAGGCGTCGGGCGCGGCGACCACGACGTCCATGCCCTCGAGCACCGCGGCGCAGACGAGCGAGCGGCAGACGTTGTTGGCGTCGCCGACGTAGGCCAGGCGCACACCGCCGAGATCGGGGCCGAAGCGCTCGCGCAGCGTCAGCAGGTCGGCCAGCGCCTGGCACGGATGGTGGTCGTCCGAGAGGCCGTTGATCACGGGCACGCGCGCGAACTCGGCCAGCTCGTCGATGTCGGCCTGCGAGAACGTGCGGATCATGATCGCGTCGAGGTAGCGCGACAGCACCATCGCGGTGTCGCGCACCGTCTCGCCGCGCCCGAGCTGCAGCTCGCCCTGGGCCAGGTTGAGTGCGTTGCCGCCGAGCTGGTTCATGCCGACCTCGAAGGACACGCGCGTGCGCGTCGAGGCCTTGTGGAAGACCATGCCGAGCGTGCGTCCGGGGCACAGCTCGTGCGGCACTCGCGCCTTCTGCGCCGCCTTCAGCGCGACGGCGAGTGCGAGCAGTCCGTCCAGCTCCGCCCGCGTGAGGTCACGCGCGCGCAGGAAATCGCGCCCTGCGAGTGAGGCGGGCGGCTCCGGGAGCGGTACTGCATGATCATTCACAAGGGCGCAAGAGTATACGAGGGCAGGTGACTACACTGGGGTACGTGCACCCTGCCGGCGCGTCGTCCGAGAGCCTTGATGATGCGCTTGCCGCAGCGCTTGCGCGTCACTTGACGCCTGCCGAGCTCTGCGACATCACCTGCGCCCTCCTGTATCGCCGCCTCGCGGTGCCGGTCGCGGTGTGGGTGCCGCGGGACGGGGGCCTCGCGCTCTGCGCACAGCGCGGCTCCGACTTGATCGTCGAGCGGCGCGCGCGCATCGAGGCGTCCGCGCTCGTCGAGCCACTCGGCGAGTTCGGGCTCGGCGGCACTGCTGGTCACGGGCCCGGACGGCGAGGCGCACGCGGACACCCTGCGCCGCGCCGCCGCGATGCTCGGGGACGCGCTCGGCGGCCAGCCGCCCGAGACGGGGCAGCCGGCCGGCGGGCGCTGGCTGTGGCAGGCCTTCGCGCGCCTGGCGGAGGCACGCGAGCACGGGGCGGTGCTGAGCGTCGTCGCCCGCGCGATCGGGAGCGCGCTCGGACTCGCCTGCGTGCAGGTCGGCGAGATCGTCGAGGGCGAGCTCGTGCTGGCGCAGACCTGGCTGCGAGACGAGCGCGCGCGCGAGCACGCGCTCGACGGCCCTGCCCTCGTGACCCTGGCCGAGTCCGGCGGCTACGAGCGCAGCGTCGATCTCGAAGGCTGCCGCCTCGGCCTGCCGCTGCGCACCTCGACGGGCACGCACGGCTACCTCGCCGGCTACGGCGGCCGCGTGAAGCTGCCGTCGGAGGTCGTCGACGACTCCGCGCTCCTGGTCGCGCACGCTGCGGTCGCGCTCGAGAGCCTGCGCGCGTTCGAGCGCAAGGAGTTCGAGGCGGCCACGGACGCACTCACCGGCCTCGCGAACCACCGCAGCTTCCACGAGACGATGCGCGGTCTCGCGGCAGCCCGCCCGGCCGGCTTCGCGCTCGTGCTCGCCGACATCGACGACTTCAAGGAGCTCAACGACACGCGCGGGCATGTCGCCGGCGACGACGCCCTGCGGGAGGTCGGCGTGCTGCTGCGCCGCGGCATGCGCCCGGCCGACAGCGTGTTCCGGATCGGCGGCGAGGAGTTCGCGCTGCTGCTGCCGGAGACGACGAAGGCCAATGCGCGCACCGTCTGCCGGCGCCTGCAGCGCAGCCTCGCGGGCATCGACCTCGGCGGCTGGCGTCTCACGCTCTCGTTCGGCGTCGCGAGCTGGCCCGGCGACGGCAGCGATCTGCGCGACCTGCTGCAGGCGGCCGATGCGGCGCTCTACGAGGCCAAGCGCCTCGGCAAGGACCGCATCACGTTCGCCGACGAGCGGCTGATCGCGCGTCGCTCGCCGACGATGTCCGCCCGTACGCGGCGCTCGTTCGAGCAGATGCGCCACCTGCAGACGCTCTCGCGCACGCTCTCGGCGGCCCAGCGCCCGGCCGACGTCGCCCGGGCGCTCCTGCGCGTGCTGCGCGAGACGCTGCCGCACGACCGCGCGGCGGTGTGGGCGCTCGGCGGCGAGGAGCTGGGGGAGACGCCGATCGCGTCGTCGGGCACGCGCCAGCGCCGCGCGCTGGCCGAGTTGCGGCCGCAGGCGCTCGAGATGATGCGCGGCGGCCAGGCGCTGCTCGTCGACGCGACGGGCGCCACGCTGCTGGCCGCACCGCTCGTCGGCGAGGACGCGACCGTCGGCGCCGTGGTGCTGGCGGCGGACGGCGAGGCGCGCTTCGACCGCGACGACGTGCGCCTGCTCGAGGTCATGGCGCACGTGGCCGGGCTCGCCTTCCAGAACGCCGTCCTCCACGAGCAGGCGGCCGAGGAGCGCGCACGCACCCAGGTGCTGCTCGATCTCGCGCGCGAGCTCGCCCACAGCGTGTCGCCCGACACGATCGGCGAGGCGCTCACGCGCGCGGTCGTCGAGCGCGTGCCCTGCGACCGCTGCTCGCTCTGGCTCTACGAGAACGGCGACAGCGTGCGCTGCGGCGCGGCAGGGCCGGCGGCGCACGACGCGGGCGTCGAGCGCTACGAGCGCGATCGCTCGCTCGAGTCCGAGCTGCGGCTCGCGCGCGGGGAGACGGTCGTGGCGGCCGCCAACGACCGCGGCATGCCGCCCGGCTCGCACTACCCGCCGGCGGCGCTCTCGGCGGACGTGCCGGTGCAGCTGCACGGCGCGCTCGTCGGCACGCTCAGCCTGCTGCGCCTGGCCGGGCCGCCATTCGCGACGGCCGAGCTCGCCCTGCTCGAGGGCATGGCGCTGCAGGCCGCCCTCGCGCTCGACGGTCAGCGCATCGCGAGCGAGCTCGAGACGAGCTTCCTGGCCACGATCGATGCACTCGTCCGTGCCCTCGAGGCGCAGGACATGTACACCTCCGGCCACGCGCTCTCGATCTCCGAGCTCGCGCGCCGAGTCGGCCGGGTGCTCGGCCTGGATGCGGCTGCGCTGCGCGACGTGGAGCACGGCGCGGTGCTGCACGACATCGGCAAGATCGGCATCCCCTCGGAGCTCCTGCGCAAGCGCGGCCCGCTCGACTCCGACGAGCGCGAGCACATGCGCGAGCATCCGGAGATCGGGGCGCGCATCCTCGAGCCCGTCGAGCGGCTGCGCCAGCTCGCGCCGCTCGTGCGCTTCTCGCACGAGTGGTGGGACGGCAGCGGCTATCCCGACGGCCTCGCGGGCGAGGGAATCCCGCTCGGCGCCCGCATCATCTCCGTCTGCGACGCGTTCGACGCGATGGTCTCCGACCGGCCCTATCGAGGCGGCCGCAGTACGGCCGAGGCGCTCGAGGAGCTGCGCAAGCACGCCGGCACGCAGTTCGACCCGGCGGTCGTCGAGGCCTTCGAGCAGGCCGTGCGCGACCACCGCACGCCCAATCGCGCCGCCTCCTGAGCGCGCCGCCCGGGCACACCCCGCGCACTTCGGTGACCCGCACCATTGGGGCCTGGCCCCAATGGTGCGGGTGGGAAAATCCCACCCACGGGCGTTGTGGCGAAAACAGGAAAGCGGCGCAACCGGGGCAGGCATCCGGTCGCGCCGCTATCTGAACCGTCATGGTTGCCTGGGGCGCATCAAGAGCGCGGCAAGACGCGAGCCTCCGGTGTCAAGATGCTGCGCATCCCGTGACCGAGCTGCGTGACATCGACCTCGCGCTCGCCTCGTACCCCGAGAGCGAGTGGGCCGAGCTGGCCGGCCCGCCGCTGCTCGCGCGACTGACCGACTCCGTCGGCATCGAGGAGGACGAGCTGCGCGGGGCCGTCCGGCGCGCGCTGTTCCTGGCCGCCGCGGGCGGCGACCCGAACGACGCGCTCGGCGCCGCCGACGCCCGCGCGGTGGCAGCGCTCGCCGACGAGCTCGGGAGCGGCGACCGGCGGCGCGCCCTGGCCGATGCGATCCGTAGCGACCTGGCGCGCGCCACCGGCGCGCACCTGCCGCGCGCCGCGTCCGTGCTGCGCGAGCTGGCCGCTCCGCACGAGGATCCGCAGCTCGCCTGGCGCCTGTTCTGCGCGGCCCTGCTGGCCGCCGCGGCGTACGAGGAGTGAGCGCGGCCGCTCCGGCACGCGGTGAAACGCGGCTGCTCGTCCTGGCACTCGCGTGCCAGGCGTCGATCTCGATCGTGCAGTGGGGGCTCGGCGTCATCGCGCCCGACCTCCAGGAGCAATACGACCTCAGCGGCGCGAGTCTCGGTGCGCTCGTCAACGCGACGGCCTTCGGGAACGCCGTCGCGCTCATCGCGGCGGGAGTGATCGTCGATCGATCGGGGCCGCGCAAGCCGCTGCTGTACGCGGGATCCGCGTGCGGATTCCTGTTGATCGCGGGCTCGCTGCTGACGAACCCCGTCGGCCTCGGGATCGCGCTCTTCGCGAGCGGCGTCGCCGGCGCGCTCGTCGCCGTCGGGGCCACCGTCTCGGTCTTCCACGGCTTCCCGCCCGAGCGGCGGGGCTTCGCGCTCGGCATGCGGCAGATGTCGGTCGCGCTCGGCGGGCTGCTGGCGGCTGTGCTGCTGCCGCTCGCCGTGCACGTCGGCGGCGTGCGCCTGGCGCTGTTGCTGAGCGGCGTGCTCACGGCCGTCACGGCAATCGTGTTCGCGCTCGACACGCCGAACGGCCCGCTCGTGCCGCCGGAAGCGGCGCGGCGCGTCGTCGCGCCCTTCGCGGTGCTCCGCGAGCCGGGCATGGGCACGCTGCTGGTGGTCGCCGTCTGCTACATCGTGGCGCTCGTCGCGGTGCTGACGTTCGCCGTGCCGGCCGTGCGCGACGGCGGCGCCGGCCCCGGCGAGGGGAGCGTGCTGTTCGCGCTCGTGAGCATCAGCGCGATGGTCGCGCGGATCGCCTGGGGCCGTCTCGCCGATGCGGGCGGCGGGCGGCGCCGCGTCGCCACGCTGCGCGATGTCGGCGTCCTCGGGTGCGCGTCCGCCTTGCTGACCTGGGCGGTCTGGCCCGGGGGCACGGCCGTCCAGATCGCGGCACTCGTCCTGCTCAGCTTCGGCGCGCTCGGCTTCAACGGCGTGCTCTACCTGATCGCCGGGGAGATCGCGGGCGGCGCGCGGGCGGGCCAGGCGGTGGCGCTGATGTCGACGGCGCTCTTCGGAGGCGGCGCGCTCGCCGCGGTCCCGCTCGGTGCGCTGGCCGACGCCGAGGGCTATCGCAGCCTGTGGCTCGCGGCGGCCGCGGCGTCCGCGCTCGGCGTGCTCGCGACGTTCCGCCTGCATCTCAGGCCGCACCGGGAGCTCGTGCCCGACTAGGGGACCCGCCCGGGCACCGCACCTATGCTGTCTGCGTGGCTGCGCCGTTTCGGGTCGGACAGGAGCTCGAGCTCACCGTCGACTCGCTCGCAGCGGGTGGGCGTGGCGTCGCGCGCCATGATGGCGTCGTCGTCTTCGTCGATCGCGCGCTGCCGGGCGATCGCGTCATGGCCCGCATCCAGCGCGTCAAGCGCCGGCACGGCGAGGCGATCGCGTACGAGCGGCTGTCCGGCGGGCCCGACCGCGTCGACGCGCCGTGCCCGCACTTCGGCACGTGCGGCGGCTGCCGCTGGCAGGACCTGCGCTACGAGCGCCAGCTCGAGCACAAGGAGCAGCAGGTGCTCGATGCGCTGCAGCGCATCGCCGGGCTGCCGGATCCGCCCGTCGAGCCGATCGTGCCCGGCCGTCCGCCAGTACGCCTACCGCAACAAGCTCGAGTACGCCTGGACGGGCACGCCCGCAGGCGTCTCCCTGGGATTCCACCGCGCGGGCCGCTGGGAGGAGATCGTCCCGCTCGAGGTCTGCCTGCTGACCGGCGAGCGCGGCAACGCCGTGCGCGAGGCGTTCGTCGCGTGGGCCCGCGCGCAGGCTCTCGAGGCCTACGACCAGCGCGCGCACACCGGCTATCTGCGGCACCTCGTCGTGCGCGAGGGCGTGCGCACGGGCGAGTTGCTCTGCATCCTCG
Source organism: uncultured Actinomycetes bacterium (assembly GCA_963705965.1). GTDB lineage: Bacteria > Actinomycetota > Thermoleophilia > Gaiellales > JALYLC01 > JALYLC01. The sequence continues at coordinate 43,730 of CAVPLI010000007.1, forward strand.
TCACGGCGCCCGGCGACGTGCCGGGAGTCGAGGAGCTCGAGGCGATCCTGGCCGAGCGCGCGCCCGGCGTCGTCGGCGTCCTGCACGCCGTCAACGACGGCGTCGCCGAGGTCGCGAGCGGCATTCCGACGCGCCCGCTCTTCGGCCGCGCCTGGTTCGAGGAGGAGATCAGCGGCCTGCGCCTGCGGGTGTCGGCGGGCTCCTTCCTGCAGACGAACACCGAGATGGCCGACGTGCTCTACCAGGACGCGATCGCGCAGGCCGGGCTCACCGGCGGCGAGATCGTCTGGGACATGTACTGCGGCACCGGCTCGATCGGACTGGCGCTCGCGGGCTCGGCGCGCCGTGTGATCGGCGTCGAGATCGTCGCCGAGGCGATCGAGCGCGCGCGCGAGAACGCGCTCGCGAACGGCGTCGCCAACGTGCAGTTCGTGTGCACCGACGCCGGCAAGGCGCCGCGCGACCTGATCGCCGACGGCCTGCCCGCGCCGGACGTCGTCGTCCTCGACCCGCCGCGTGCGGGCATGACGCCGAAGGCCGCGCGCCGCGTCGCCGAGCTCGGCGCGCGTCGCATCGTCTACGTCTCGTGCAACCCGACCACGCTGGCGGGCAACGCGCCGATCCTCGCCGAGGGCGGCTACACGCTCACGCGGCTGCGCCCGTTCGACCTCTTCCCGCACACGCCGCACGTCGAGTGCGTCGCGCGCTTCGACCGCGAGTAGCGGGCCCGAATTCGGGCGCCTAGTACGGCGGGAGCGCCGCGTACCACTCGCCGAGCGCGCGGAACGCGGCCCAGAAGCGGCGCTTCGCCGCTGCGTCGTCGAGCGAGGGCTCGAGCGGGGGCGTGACGAGGGCCTCGATCGTCGGCGTCAGGTGCTGGATCACGCCGAGCTCGGGCTCGAGCGGCTTCGCGAGCGCGAGGTCGAGGCCGTTGACGACCGCGAGCGTGTCCTCGCCCATGATCACGACGATCTTCGGCTGCACGATGTGGAGCTCGCGCAGCAGCCACATCGGGTAGACGCGCTCGGCCAGCTCGCGCTCGTCGCGGCCGTGGTCGCCGCCCAGCTTGACGACGTTCGTGCCGTAGACCAGCAGCGGGTCGATGTCGAGGCGCTGCACCGACTTGAGCACCGCCTGCCCGACGCGCCCGTAGAAGGCGACGCCCTCGGTCAGCTCGGCGGGCGTGGGATCGTGCTTGAGCAGGAAGATGTCGCCGAGCGGATGCCCGGAGCCCAGCACGGGCTGGCGCGTAGGGGCGTCCCCACGGCGGGCGATCTCGTCGCCGAGTGCGTTTACCTCGCTGATCGCACGCGCCAGGTATCGCTCGTAGAGCTCGTCCGCAGGCACTCGCTCGGTGTTCGACCGCGTGCCCGCCGATCCCTGCGGTCCCCGACCGCGGCCGCGCTCATTTCGCGCGCTGGCGACGCGCTTCTCGAGCTGCAACTCGCAGCATGCTGCGGGGCTTGCGCACGATCTCGGCGTCGTCGACGGCGGCGAGGAACGACGTGGGATCCTCGAACGGCGCGAGCCGCAGCGCGGCCGTCCCGATGCCGGCGGGCACGTGAGCGTCCGAGCCGGCGCCGCGGCGCAGCCCGTACTCCTGCGCGAAGTGCGCGGCCGTGCGGTTGTCGCGCTCGAGCCAGAGCCGGCCGTTGGCGATCTCGAAGACGTCGATCGCGCCCGCGTGCTCCTCGAGCAGCATGCGCGCGGGCGTCGCGTGGAAGCGGTCGAACGGGTGCGGCATGTAGACCAGGCCGCCCTGGGCCTTGATGCGCTCGAGCGTCTCGGCGAACGAGAGGCCGCGCGGGATCTCCTCGTGCAGGAACAGCCCGATGATCTCGCCGTCCTCCGCGGTCTTGATCTCCGAGCCGACGACGACGTGCAGCGGCAGGCCGCGCTCGATCGCGCGGGCGCGCGCCTCGACGCCGCCCGCGATCGTGTTGTGATCGGTGACCGCGAGCGCGCCGAGGCCGGCCGCGAGCGCCGAGTCGAGCAGCTCGTCGATCGGCGTCGTGCAATCCCACGAATGGGCGCTGTGCATGTGCAGGTCGGCCAGCACGCTGGCGGTGCCTGCGTTCATGGAGCTACCGGTTCTCGTTCACGACCGGCACGGCGGGTGCGGGCACGGGCGCGCCGGGGCGGGCGTTCACGCGGATGAACTCCTCGACCTGCTCGCGCGCGAACTCGTCCGGGTGCTGCACCGGCGGCGACTTCATGAGGTACGCCGACGGGAACTCGAGCGCGCCGGCGAGGCCGTTGTCGAGCGCCAGCTTCGCGAAGCGCACGGCGTCGATCACGATGCCGGCCGAGTTGGGGGAGTCCCAGACCTCGAGCTTCAGCTCGACGTTGAGCGGGACGTCGCCGAACGAGCGGCCCTCGAGGCGGATGTAGGCCCACTTGCGGTCCTTCAGCCACGCGACGTGGTCGGAGGGGCCGATGTGCACGTCGTCCGGGTGCATCTCGTAGTCGAGCGTCGAGGTGACGGCGTTCGTCTTGGAGATCTTCTTCGACTCCAGGCGCTCGCGCTCGAGCATGTTGAGGAAGTCGGTGTTGCCGCCCACGTTGAGCTGGTGGGTGCGCTCGAGCAGGACGCCGCGCTGGCGGAAGAGGCGCGCGAGCTGGCGGTGGATGATCGTCGCGCCGACCTGCGACTTGATGTCGTCGCCGACGATCGGCAGACCGGCCTGCTTGAAGCGGTTGCTCCAGTACTCCTCGCGCGCGATGAACACCGGCACGCAGTTGACGAACGCGACGCCGGCGGCCAGGGCCTGCTCGACGTACCACTTGGTGGCGTCCTCGGAGCCGACCGGGAGGTAGCTGACGAGGACGTCGGCCTTCGTCTGCTCGAGGATGCCCTTGATGTCGGCGGTCGGGCCGTCGGCCTTCGTGATGATCTCGCCGAGGTACTTGCCGAGCCCGTCGTGCGTCATCCCGCGGTGCACGGTCACACCCGTGTGCGGCACCTCGCAGAAGTTGATCGTGTTGTTCTGACCGCTGACGATGGCCTGCGAGAGGTCCTTGCCGACCTTTTCGTTGTCGACGTCGAACGCCGCGACGAACTCGATGTCGCGGACGTGGTAGCCGCCGAGGTTCACGTGCATGAGCCCGGGGACGAAGTCGTCGTTGTCTGCGTCGCGGTAGTAGTGGACGCCCTGGACGAGGGACGAGGCGCAGTTGCCGACTCCCACGATGGCGACGCGGACGCGGCCATCCTGGGCGCGACCGTTGCCGTTGCCGTTGCCGTTGCGGTCATGCGTGCTCCTTGGACGTGCGCTCGCGCTCGGCGAGCTGACGATGGACGGAGAAGATGCGCTGCGCGACGGTCGCGCTCGCCAGGACGGCGAGCAGGGCGATGCCGTACGGCAGGGCGCCCCACGGGGCGACTGCGAGGATAACTGCAAGCAGGACCACGCGCTCGGCGCGGCCCATGAGGCCGGCCTTGCCGTCGAGGCCGAGGGCCTCGGCGCGTGCGCGGGTGTAGGAGACGAGGAACGACGCGACGAGCGCCACGAAGACCGCGATGACGGGCCAGACGTCGCCCTCGGCGCGCGAACACGAGCGTCATCGCACACAGGATCGCGCCCTCGGAGATGCGATCGGTCGTCGAGTCGATGAAGGCACCGAAGACGGTCGCCTGGCCGCGGGAGCGGGCGAGCGCACCGTCGAGGATGTCGATGATCGAGCCGATCAGGAAGACCGCGGCGGCCGCGATGTACGTCTCCTGATAGATCAGGACTGCCGCGACGATGTTGAGGGAGAACCCCAGCGCGGTCAGCTGATTGGGCGTGACGCGGCTGTCCCTCAGCACGCGCACGGAGCGCGACGCCAGCTGGCGCGCGCCGTCGGTGTAGCCGGACTTGATGCGGTCCAGACGGAGGGGAAGCGTGGTCATCGATCGGAAGGTTGTATGCCGGCTGCCGCGTCCGCGGCCGGTCTCGACGAACGGTCGATTCCCGCCGGTGAGCGGTCGCGCGGGGGGCCGAGCGGCGCGATCGACCAGCCCTTGCGGCGGTGCAGGGTGATCACGAGCGTCACCGCCACGATCAGCACGCCGACGCCGGCGACGGCGTCGAGGAAGAAGTGATTGGCCGTCGCCACGATCGAGAACACGACGAGGCCCGGATAGAGCCCCCAGATCACGCGGGGGAGCAGATGGCGCGTGACCAGCACGCCGGTCACGCCGACCAGGATCGCCGTGGCCGAGTGCAGGCTCGGCATCGCCGCGTAGGGATTGCCGAAGAGCTTCACGAGCGTGCCCTGCTGGTTGAGCGCCGCGGTCTGGAGCGGATCGATGAAGTGCTCCGCCACGAGCAGCCGCGGCGGCGCGGTCGGGTAGAGGATGTAGCCCGGCACGGCCAGCATGAACGTCGCGAAGAGGCAGTTGCGCAGCATCATGTACGCCTCGTTGCGCCAGATGTAGACCCAGATCACGAACCCGAACGTGATCGTGAACTGGCACTGGAAGTAGGTGAACTTCGCCACCTCCATGACGAAGTCGGGCGCATCGAGCGCCCAGTCCTGCACCGCGTGCTCGTGGTAGATGCCGAGCACCTTCTCGGCGTGCACGACATCCCGCGCGTGCTGGAGCGCCGTCTGCTCGCCGCCCTGCGCGAACGCGCGCGAGAGCTCGTAGGCGATGTCGAACGGGATGAAGATCGCAAGCTGGCGCGCGAGCCCTCCCCATCCGTCCGGGAGCAGCGCACCGATCCTGCGCACCGGCCAGAGCAGGGCATTCGCCACGGCGCGCATGCTAGCGGGGGTGCGCTGCCGCCCCCGGCGGTTCCGCGATCGCCGCGCTGCGGCGGTTACTCGGGCTGCGTGTCGGCGGCGGGCGCCGGCTCGGACGTCGCCTGGGCGTCGCCCTCCATGGCCGAGAACGCGCTGAGCATCGCCGGCTGCTCGCGCGGCGGCTCGTACACCTGCTGTGAATCGTCCCCGGTGTGGCCGTCGACGTCGTCGGCGAGATCCGCCGGCTCGTCCTCGGGCAGCACGGTCGGCGCGACGGGCAGGACGCGGGAGCGCACGCCGCGCGCGCGCTCGGCGACGGTCTGGCGGCGGCGCCCGTCGGCGGGCCGCGCAGGCTCGGCGAAGATCGGCTCGCCGTCGTAGTGCAGGTGCTTGAGATCCTTGATCGCCCAGCCGTAGGAGCCGCACCAGCGCGGAGCGGCCGGCCACGGCACGGTGCGCCCGCCGATGTCGACGGCGCCGACGGGCGGGTGGTCGCCGCGCACGAGGATGACGGCGCAGGCGGCGCACGTGCGCACGGGAACGCGCTGGAGCGCGATGCCGCCGAGGTCGACGTCGACGGTCGCGAGGCCGTGGCTGCCGTCGAAGAAGCAGGTCGCGGGCAGGCCGTTGCGGTGCAGCGGCGGCTCGACGAATCCGTCCAGCCGGGCGCGCAGGCCGCTGATCAGCCACTCGGCCTCGTCGAGGTCGTGGTGCGCCCTGGCCTGGACGCGCTGGCCCGAGGTGCGGCTGATGCGCGAGCGCACCTCGGCGACGACGTCGAGCGCGCGCTGGTGCTGGCGCGTGATGGCCTCGTCGTCGCGCTCGGCGACGACGTCGGTGAGCGACGTGATCTCCTCGGTGACGCGGCGGCCGCGCGCGACGAGGATCCGGCGGCCGTCGGAGATGTCGCTCAGGCTCGTGCGCGAGCCGCCGCGGCCGGCGCGCAGGCGCAGCAGCGTGAAGACGAGCACGAAGACGCCGATCGCGGCGAGCACCCAGACCCAGGCGCCGCTCCCGGAGCCCGGCGCGGCGGCGGCGGAGGAGGGGAGGGCGGCGGCGGCGATCGCCGCAATCGCAAGTGCCCACGCGCGCGGGGCGCGCGTGCTGGGGCGGGGAGTCCGGCGGCTGGTCACCAACCTAGCGTCGGCGCCCCGCGGTGCGCCCTTGTCGCTCTGTGGAGGGATTTGACGCACGATTCACAATCGCGTTCCATTCTTGATAATGAGACACTCATGTTTTAGACTGTGCTCACACTAAGGATTAGCGGAACGCACTTCGCTGCCCGCTCGAATCAAGGAGCAACCCGCAATATGAGCAAGGTCATCGGCATCGACCTCGGCACGACGAACTCGTGCATGGCCGTCCTCGAGGGCGGCGAGCCGACCGTGATCGCGAACGCCGAGGGCGGCCGGACGACCCCCTCCGTGGTCGCCTTCGCGAAGGACGGCGATCGTCTCGTCGGCGTCACCGCCAAGCGCCAGCGCGAGACCAACCCCAAGAACACCGTCTTCTCGATCAAGCGCTTCATGGGCCGCAAGAAGGCCGAGGTCTCCGAGGAGATGACGATGGTCCCCTACGACGTCGTCGCAGGCCCGAACGACGACGTCCGCGTCAAGGCCGGGGACCAGGAGCTGGCACCGCCGGAGCTCTCGGCGATGATCCTCCAGAAGCTGAAGGCGGACGCCGAGGCGTATCTCGGCGAGACCGTCACCGACGCCGTGATCACGGTGCCGGCGTACTTCAACGACGCGCAGCGCCAGGCCACCAAGGACGCCGGCAAGATCGCCGGCCTCAACGTGCTGCGCATCATCAACGAGCCGACCGCCGCAGCGCTGGCGTACGGCCTCGACAAGGACCGCGCCGATCAGACCATCCTGGTCTTCGACCTCGGCGGCGGCACGTTCGACGTGTCCGTGCTCGAGCTGGGCGAGGGCGTCTTCGAGGTCAAGTCGACCTCGGGCGACAACCACCTCGGCGGCGACAACTTCGACAAGGCGATCGTCGACTGGATGGTCGCCGAGTTCAAGCGCGAGCAGGGCATCGACCTCTCGAAGGACCCGATGGCGCTGCAGCGGCTGTACGACAAGGCCGAGGAGGCCAAGATCCAGCTCTCCTCCGCGCAGTCGGCGCCGATCAACCTGCCGTTCATCGCGCTCGCCAGCGACGGCCCGCGGCACCTCGAGCTGACGCTCACGCGCGCCAAGCTGAACGAGGTCACGCACGACCTCGTCGAGCGCACCGTCGGCCCCGTGCGCCAGTCGCTCAAGGACGCCGGCCTCGAGGCCAAGGACATCGACCAGGTCATCCTCGTGGGCGGCATGACGCGCATGCCCGCGGTCGGCGACAAGGTCAAGGAGATCCTGGGCAAGGAGCCGCACCGCGGCGTCAACCCGGACGAGGTCGTCGCCGTCGGCGCCGCCATCCAGGCCGGCGTGCTCAAGGGCGAGGTCAAGGACGTCCTGCTGCTCGATGTCACGCCGCTCTCGCTGGGCATCGAGACCAAGGGCGGCGTGATGACGCAAGCTGATCGAGCGCAACACGACCATCCCGACGCGCAAGTCGGAGATCTTCTCCACCGCGGAGGACGGCCAGACGTCGGTCGAGATCCACGTGCTCCAGGGCGAGCGCGAGATGGCCGGCTTCAACAAGACGCTCGGCAAGTTCCAGCTCGTCGGCATCCCGCCGGCGCCGCGCGGCGTGCCGCAGGTCGAGGTCACGTTCGACATCGACGCCAACGGCATCCTCTCGGTCTCGGCCAAGGACCTCGGCACCGGCAACGAGCAGAAGATCGAGGTGCGCTCCGGCTCCGGCCTGGCCGACGACGAGATCGAGCGCATGGTCAAGGACGCCGAGACGCACGCCGACGAGGACAAGCGGCTGCGCGAGCTCGCCGATGCCAAGAACCAGGGCGAGACGGCGATCTACTCCGTCGAGAAGTCCCTGCGCGAGCACGGCGACAAGGTCGACGCCGAGGTGAAGTCCACCATCGAGACCGCTGCGAGCGAGTTGCGCAGCGCGCTCGAGGGCGACGACGCCGAGGTGATCCGCACGCGCACCCAGGCGCTCCACGAGGCCTCCTACAAGCTCGCCGAGGTCGTCTACCAGAACACCGGCGGGTCGGGCTCGGCCGAGGGCGGCACCACGCCGCCGGACGGCGAGGCCGAGGAAGAGGTCATCGAGGACGCCGAGATCGTGGACGAGGGCGACCACGCCCGGTCGTAACGCGATGAACTCCGATCACATCAATCCCGAGGACGTCGAGGTGGTGGACGCCGGCACTGAGCCGGCGTCCGCGCCCGGCGCCCGTCCGGCCGACCGCCTCCGAGCAGGATCAGATCGCCGATCTCGAGCGCCAGCGCGACGAGTATCTCGATCACCTGCGCCGGCTGGCGGCCGACTTCGACAACTACAAGAAGCGACAGGCGAGGCTCGCCGAGCAGCAGACCGCGCAGGCCGGCGCGCGCATCCTGCGCTCGCTCCTGCCGGTGCTCGACGACCTCGAGCGCTCGCTCGACGCGCTCGGCAAGGCGGGCGTCGACGAGTCGCTGCGCGGCGGCGTGGCCCTGACCTCGCGCGCCCTGCGCGACCTGCTCGCCCGCGAGGGCCTGGCCGAGATCGCGCCGGACGGCGAGGTCTTCGATCCGCGCGAGCACGAGGCGCTGATGGCGCAGCCGACGGCCGAGGTGGCCGAGGGCACGGTGCTCGCGGTGGTGCAGGCGGGCTGGCGGCTGGGCGAGCAGGTCATCCGGCCTGCGCGCGTCGTCGTCGCGACCGCCGCGGAGGGCGGCGCGCAGTGAGCTTCCGGCCGGCACGCCTCGATCTCGTCGCGCGCTCGCTCACGGGCGCGTTCTTCTGCGCGCTCACGCTCGCCGTGCTGCTCGCGTTCACGGGCCCGCGCCCGCTGATCGGCCTGGCAGCCGCGATGGCGGGCATTGCGGCGGGCTGCGCGCTGCTCGCGCCGCGCGCGTACGTGATCGAGGACGGCGGGCTGACCGTCCGCCGTGCCCTCGGCGCCCTGCGCGTCGAGGGGCCGCTGCGCGTCGAGGCGGTCGAGCCCCGGCAACTGCTGGGCGCACGCCTGCTCGGCTCGGGCGGGCTGTTCGGCTACCACGGCATGTACCGCCCCGAGGGCAAGCGCTACGCGGCCTCGCTGACCGCGCGCGACCGCGCCGTACTGGTCGTGGGCAGCGAGGGCGGGGCGCTCGTGAGCCCCGACGATCGTGAAGCACTTTTGGCTTTGGTGAATCCTGATGAGTGACCATTACAAGACGCTCGGCGTCCCGCGCAACGCGAGTGCCGACGACATCAAGAAGGCCTATCGCAAGCTCGTGCGCGAGACGCACCCCGACAAGCACCCGGACGATCCGGCTGCCGAGGAGCGCTTCAAGCAGATCGCGCAGGCCAACGAGATCCTCTCCGATCCCGAGAAGCGCCAGCAGTACGACCTGCTGGGCGAGGCGGGCATGCGGGGATCCGCGCCCGGCGGCGGGTTCGATCCGCGCACCTTCAACCAGGACGGCATCGACATCTCCGATCTGCTCGGCGGCATCTTCGGCCGCGGCGGCCGGGGCGGCGGGCGCGCCGCAGCCCCAGCGCGGCCACGACCTCGAGGCCGGCGTGACGATCTCGTTCCGCGACAGCCTGAACGGCGCACGCGTCTCGATCGCGGTCGAGGCGCTCGCGCCCTGCACCGACTGCCACGGCTCCGGCGCGGCGGCGGGGACGCGGCCGATCACCTGCCCGGACTGCGAGGGTCGCGGCGTGCGAGCGCAGGCCCAGGGATTCTTCTCGCTCTCGCAGCCGTGCCTGCGCTGCGGCGGCACCGGTCACGTGATCGAGCATCCGTGCCTGACCTGCGGCGGGCGCGGCTCGACGCAGCGCCTGCGCCGCTACCAGGTGCCGATCCCGGCCGGCATCAAGGACGGCGCGCGCATCCGCCTGCGCGGCAAGGGCGAGGCGGGCTCGCACGGCGCGCCCGCCGGCGACCTCTTCGTGAAGGTCACCGTCGAGCCCTCGCCGGTGTTCACGCGCCGCGGCGACGATCTCGTCGTCGATGTGCCCGTGAGCTTCAGCGAGGCCGCGGGCGGTGCCGAGATCGACGTCCCGGCGCCCGACGGCGAGCGCGTCCGCATGAAGCTGAAGGCCGGCACCGCCGATGGCGTCCTCCTGCGCGCACGCGGGCGCGGGGCGCCCAAGAACGGCGACTCCGGCAAGCGCGGCGACCTGCTCGCGCGTGTCCACATCTCCGTGCCCCGCAAGCTCAGCCGCGCCCAGAAGGACGCGCTCGAGAAGTTCGCTGCGCTCGAGGGCGACGATCCGCGCGCCGACCTGTTCGCGCGCGCAGCGGAGGCCTGATCGTGGACACGACGCCGAAGTACGCGATCTCGGTCGCCGCGGAGTTCGTCGGCATGCACCCGCAGACGCTGCGCCTGTACGAGTCGCGGCGGCTCGTCGTGCCCCGGCGCTCCGCGGGTGGCCGGCGGCTCTACTCCGATGCCGACCTCGAGCGCCTCGAGAGCGTCAAGGCGCTGACGACGGCGCTCGGGCTCAACCACTCGGGCGTCGAGCACGTGCTCGCGCTCGAGCAGACGCTGACGCGCCTGCAGACGCGCGTGGCCGAGCTCGAGCGTGAGCTCGCCGAGCTCGGGCGCGCCTACTCCCGAGCGGTCGAGGAGCGCGACCGCAGCGTTCGGCACGAGGTCGTGGTGTGGCAGCCGCCGTCGCAGGCGCTCGCACCGCGGCACTGATTCCCCCTCTTCCTCCAAGGACTCTCACATGGCAACGAACGATCAGTTCACGATCCGGGCGCGGGAGGCGCTTGCGGCCTCGGCCGAGCTTGCGCGTGCCCACGGCAACCCGGAGATCACCCCCGACCACCTGCTGCTCGCGCTGACCGCCGAGCCGGACGCCACGGCGTCCGTGCTGCTGCGCGGCGCCGGCGCCGATCGCGACGCCGTGCGCGCGCACGCCGAGCAGTCGGTCGCCAAGCTGCCGACGGCGAGCGGCGCGACGGCGACGCAGCAGCCCTCGCTCGCGTTCCGCGAGACGCTCGATCGCGCCCGCAAGGAGGCGCGCGAGCTCGGCGACCAGTTCGTCGCCGTCGAGCACCTGCTGCTCGCGCTCGCCGACCGGCTCGGCCGCGGCGGCGCAGGGCGGACCGCGCTGCTCGAGGCGGCGCAGAAGCTGCGCGGCGCGCAGCGCGCCGACGACGAGAACGCCGAGGAGCGCTACGACTCGCTCGCGCGCTTCGGCCGCGACCTCACGGCGATCGCCGAGAGCGGCAAGCTCGATCCCGTGATCGGGCGCGACGACGAGGTGCGGCGCGCGATGCAGGTGCTGTCGCGGCGCACCAAGAACAACCCGGTGCTGATCGGCGAGCCCGGCGTCGGCAAGACGGCGATCGTCGAGGGCCTCGCCCAGCGCATCGTCGCGGGCGACGTCCCCGAGAGCCTCAAGGGGCGCCGCATCTGGGCGCTCGACCTCGGCGCCCTGCTCGCCGGCTCGAAGTACCGCGGCGAGTTCGAGGAGCGCCTCAAGGCCGTGCTCGAGGAGATCTCCTCGGCCGACGGCCGCATCATCCTGTTCATCGACGAGCTGCACACGATCGTCGGCGCCGGTGCGGCCGAGGGCGCCGTCGACGCGGCCAACCTGCTCAAGCCGATGCTCGCGCGCGGCGAGCTGCGCGCGATCGGCGCGACGACGCTCGACGAGTACCGCAAGCACATCGAGAAGGACGCGGCGCTCGAGCGGCGCTTCGCGCCGGTGCTCGTGGGCGAGCCGTCCGTGCCCGACACGATCGCGATCCTGCGCGGTCTGCGCGAGCGCTACGAGGTGCACCACGGCGTGCGCATCATGGACGCGGCGCTGATCGCGGCCGCTCAGCTCTCCGAGCGCTACGTCGCCGACCGCTTCCTGCCCGACAAGGCGATCGACCTGATCGACGAGGCGGCCAGCCGCCTGCGCATCGAGATCGACTCCGTGCCGCACGAGCTGGACGTGCTCCAGCGCCGCGCGCAGCAGCTCGAGATCGAGGAGGCCGCGATCGCGCGCGACACCGATGCCGCCTCCGAGGAGCGGCGGGCGGTGCTCGCCGGCGAGCTCGAGACCGTGCGCTCGGAGCTGGCGGTCCTGACCGAGCGCTGGCAGGCCGAGAAGGCGCGCATCGCCGCGATCCAGCACACCAAGGCGCAGATCGAGGAGGCCCGCGAGGAGGCCGAGCGCGCCGAGCGCGACGGCGACCTGCAGCGCGCCGCCGAGCTGCGCTACGGGCGGCTGCCCGAGCTCGCCCGCGAGCTCGAGGACGAGCAGACCGCGCTCGCCGCGCACTCGGGCGAGCGGCTGCTCAACGAGGAGGTCGGCCCCGACGACATCGCACAGGTCGTCGCGGCCTGGACGGGCATCCCCGTCTCGCGCCTGCTCGAGGGCGAGATGCAGAAGCTGATCGCGCTCGAGGCGCGGCTGCACGAGCGCGTGGTCGGTCAGGAGGAGGCCGTCGAGGCGGTCTCCAACGCCATCCGCCGCTCGCGCTCGGGCCTCGGCGATCCCGACCGGCCGATCGGCTCGTTCCTGTTCCTGGGGCCGACGGGCGTCGGCAAGACCGAGCTCGCCCGCACGCTCGCGGCGCTGCTCTTCGACGACGAGCGCGCCGTGCTGCGCATCGACATGTCCGAGTACATGGAGCGCCACTCCGTGTCGCGGCTGATCGGTGCGCCGCCCGGCTACGTGGGGTACGACGAGGGCGGCCAGCTGACGGAGGCCGTGCGGCGCAAGCCGTACTCCGTGGTGCTCCTCGACGAGATCGAGAAGGCCCACCACGACGTCTTCAACGTGCTGCTCCAGGTGCTCGACGACGGGCGCCTGACCGACGGCCAGGGCCGCACGGTCGACTTCCGCAACGCGATCCTGATCATGACGTCGAACGTGGGCTCCGAGGTGATCTTCGCCGAGAGCGATCCGGAGCGCATGCGCCAGCGCGTCGAGGACGTGCTGCGCGGGACGTTCCGGCCCGAGTTCCTCAACCGCATCGACGAGACCGTGATCTTCCACCGCCTCGGCCGCGCCGAGCTGGCGGCGGTCGTCGACCTGCAGCTCGAGCGGCTGCGCGCCCGTCTCGCCGACCGCGGGCTCGGGCTCGAGGTGAGCGAGGCCGCGCGCGAGCTGATCGCCGAGGAGGGCAACGACCCGGCCTTCGGCGCACGGCCGCTCAAGCGCGCGATCCAGCGGCTGATCGAGAACCCGCTGGCGAAGCTCCTGCTGGAGCAGCCGCCGGCCGGCGACGCAGTGGTGCGGGTCGACGCGGTCGACGGTGCCATCGACCTGCGCGTCGAGGCCGCCGTGGCGCTCGCCGTCTAGCGACCTCTACGCGGAGGCGAATCCGAACGGGGGAAAAGGGCGCAGAGAATGCCCTTTCCCCCGGGAGGGTGATGTAGACGCCCTCGACGGGGGCGATGGCAGGGGTATGACTCGCCTCTCTGCACGCCTGCTCGCGCTCACACTCGCGGCAGGCCTCCTCCTCGTTCCCTCCGTCGCCCAGGCCAAGCCCTTTGCGCCGAAGGCCACAGCACCGGCGCTCAACGCCACCGTCTCGAACATGCCGGCACTGACCTGGAACAAGGCCAAGGGCGCGTCGTCCTACGAGGTGCAGATCTCGAGCGATTCGGGCTTCAACCCCGCGCTCGTGAACGTCACGACGGCGAACCTCCGCTTCGTCCACAGCACGATGCTGGCGAACGGCGCGTACTTCTGGCGCGTGCGCTCGCTGGATGCGGCCGGCGGGTCGTCGAAGTGGTCGAAGGTGCGCAAGTTCACGAAGAAGTGGAACGCCACGGCGACGATCCTGTCGCCGGCCGCGCTCAGCGCGATCGCGTATCCGAACCCGACGATCCTGACCTGGGCGCCCGTGCCGGGCGCCTCCACCTACAAGGTCGCCGTGGCGAGCGGCGCCTCGGGTGGCGGCGTCGACGCGCCCGGCGGGATCATCTCGAACGGCACGCTCGCGTGGAGCGACGGCGGCAAGCCGATCGAGACCTCCAACACCAATCTCGCGGTCTCGACCGCCCTGCATCCGGGCACGTACTACTGGCAGGTCATCCCGGTCGACTCGCAGGGTCACAACGGCACGCCGTCGGCGATCTTCTCGTTCGCCTGGATCTGGGCGGGCACGACGACGCCGAACGTGACCGACATGGTGCCGGGCATCGAGATCTACGACCCGCTGTTCTCGTGGCCCGCCATTCCGGGCGCTGCGAGCTACCAGGTCGAGGTCAACCCGACCGCCGGGTTCGCGCTCGGCTCGCGGCTGCTGCTCAGCTCGACGAACGCCACGCAGTACGCACCCACGAAGTCGCTGCCCAACAACACCTATTACTGGCGCGTCCGCGGCGTCGATCCGCAGGGCCAGGCCGGCCCGTGGAACAACGGCCCGTCGTTCACGAAGACCTACGACGAGACGGTCCTGCCCGGGCCCGCGAATCTCACCGTCTACAACTCGCAGCTCGACCCGATCGCCGACGGCGACAACGTCAACGAGCCGGTGGTCGTCTGGGACACGGTGCCGGGTGCCCGCAACTACGAGGTGCAGGTCAACTGCACCGGCACGCCCGACACCTACTTCACGGCGAACACCGCGTGGACGCCGCCCGGCAACTCCGGCGGCAACACCGTGCCGCAGCTCCTGAGCGCGCCGGGTGCGGGCTTCGACCAGGCCGATCCCCCGTGGGACAACCCGGGCGACAGCTGCGCGGTGTTCGTGCGCGCCTACGCCGACAACGCGATCGACGGCCAGCCCATCGCCGGCCACTTCGCGACGACCAGCTTCGTCATCGGCGGCGAGGCCGGCTTCGACGACACGCCGTCGTTCGACTGCAACGCGTCGTCGACGTGCCTCGGCCGGCTCGACGACTTCGACATCATCACGCCGGATCGCGGCACGATCATCGGCAAGAGCCCGCTCTTCTGCTGGGGCACCGCGGACATGGACTCGCAGACCGGCGTCGGGCACAACGTCCCCAGCCGGCACTACTGGGTCACGATCGCGCGCGACTCGAACTTCACGACGATCGTCCAGCAGGCGTACCTCAACGAGCCGTGCTACGCGCCCTCGAAGCCGATGGTCGACGAGGGGACGCTCTACTACTGGCAGGTCATCCCCGCCGCGGCCAACGGGTTCTTCCCCACGATCGCGGGCACCAGCGGCGGCTTCCTGGTGTCGCCGAGCTTCCAGCACGCGTCGGTTCCGCCGACGCCGATCTCGCCGGTCGGCGGCGCGGGCGCGCCGGGTGCGGTCGTCTTCAAGTGGACGCCGGTGCCCGAGCAGGTCAAGAACTACACGATCGAGGTCGCGCAGGACGACTCGTTCAGCACGATCCTCGAGTCCGCGACGACCGACGCGACGTCCTACTCCGCGAACTCGACCTATCCGGTCGGCGCGACGGTCTACTGGCGCGTCCGCGCGAACAACAACGACGACAAGGGCCTCGCGTGGTCCGGGACGTCGACGTTCGTCCAGACGCTCCCGGTACCGACGATCACGACGGCCGCGCCGTTCTCCGGCGCGACGTTCCCCGCGCTCACGTGGACGCCCGTCGACGGCGCCACGAGCTACGAGGTGCAGGACGTGTGGCCGGACGCGAGCGTGCACCTGACGTCGGGCATCCCGAGCACCGCGGTCAGCTACACGAAGATGACCGGCACCGGTCACGGCACGGTGCAGGTGCGCGCGGTCTTCTCGAACGGCTTCAAGAGCGCGTACACGCCCGTGCGTGACGTCGTCCACACGATCGCCGAGCCGGGTGGCACGAAGACCCAGCTGATCAACAAGCCGGGGAAGCTCGCGCTGACGTTCGCGTGGAACACGAAGTCGAACGTCAAGCAGTACAAGGTGCAGGTCTCGAGGAATCCGGGCTTCACCGGGCCGTTCGTCGACGTCAACACCGATCAGGCGAGCTACACGCCGCTGCTCACCGAGCAGGAGTTCATCGACGGCGGCAGCATGTACTGGCGCGTCGCGGTGATCGACCCCGACGGCAACACGGGCGCGTTCTCGAAGGCCAAGAAGTTCACGATCCTCGCACGCATGCAGGTGCAGATCACCGGCGTGCCGGGTAAGGGCACCGCCGGGGTGGCGACCGTCACCGTGCTGAACGCGAAGGGCAAGCCGATCAAGGGCGCCGCGGTCAAGCTCCAGGGCGCCGGCGTGAAGACGAAGTCGAAGAAGACGAACAAGAAGGGCGTCGTCAACTTCACGATCAAGCCCAAGCGCGCCGGCAATCTCGCCGCGACCGTGACCAAGAAGCTGTTCAAGGTCGGCTCCACGGTCGTTCAGGTCGGGTAAGGCCGTGAGGGGTGCCGGGCGACGCCCGGCACCCCTCACGTGCCCTGCACGCCACAATGGCGGCCGTGAGTGAACCCGCCACCGCCGAGACGCCGGCCGAGACGCGCGGTCACGAGATCCGCACCGCGGATCTCGTCGCGACGGCGCTCACGCGCTACGCCCAGGCGTTCGCGACGTTCGGCCTGATGGCGCTCGTGGCGGCGGCGTTCCCCGCGCTCGTCGTCATCGTCCTGCGCGGGGTCGACGCCCGCGCCGAGATCATCGTCACCGTCGGCTCCTACGCCGCCGCCGCGGCCGCGCTCGCGCTCGCAGGCGCGATGACGGCGTTCATCGGGCAGCGCCTGCGCCGGACGCTGCCCGGGATCGTCGCGACGTCGCTGATCGCCGCGATCCCGTTCGGCGCCATCGCGATCTTCCATCTCGCGGCGATCTTCGTCGTGCCGCTGCTGCTGCCGCCGTTCGGCCTGGCGCCCGTCGCGGCCGGCGCGGGGGACGGAGCGGGGCTCCGTGCGCTGCGGCGGGCGCTCGAGCTCTGCGGGCAGGGCGGCTACCGGCGCTCGCTCGTCCCGTGCGCGATCACGGCGTCGTTCGCGGCCATCCTCTTCCTCGCCTTCGGCATCGCGCTCTCGCCGCTCGGCGGCCGCGTCCGCGTGATCGCGACCCTGATCGTCTGGGCGGCCGTCGCATGGCCGATCGCGGGTCTGATGTTGCGCTCGCTTTACGGTGCGTTGTCGGGCCGTTTGGTCGTGCGCCTGCGGGCCTGAACGTCGTTTAACCTCGGGTCATGTCCGCCATCGAGGAGGAGACGACTCCGCGCTGTGCCAACCACCCGTCGGTCGAGACGCTCGTCTCGTGCTCGTCGTGTGGCAAGCCGATCTGCACCGACTGCATGGTGCACGCCGCGGTCGGCGTGAAATGCCGCGACTGCGCGCGTCTGCCGCGCAGCGCGATCGTGCGACTCAAGCCCGCCAAGGCCGTGCGGGCGATCGCGGCGTCTGCCGGCACCGCCGTCGCGCTCGGCGTGGCGCTGGCCGCGCTCAATGGCACCGGCTTCGGCTTCTTCGCCTTCTTCGTCGCGTTCGGCGTCGGGGTCGTGATGGCCGAGGTCGTGACGCGCACGAGCGGGTACTACCGCGGTCGCGAGTCGGGACTCATCGCCGGCGGCGCGTGCCTGCTCACCTACGTCGTCGCCTGGCAGGCCGTTCCGATCCTGTACGAGCACCAGCGCCTCGCGCCGAACTGGATCACGCTGCAGTTCGTCTTCGGCCTCGTTGCGGCCGTCGTGGCCTACCGGCGCGTCTCGTGAGTCCGCGCGGCTCGCGCCTGCGGCGAGTGCGCCGCGTCGTCGCGGGCGGTCTCGTGGGCGGCGCCGTCGTGATCGCCCGCCGCCGGCGCCGGCGCGAGCCGAACGTCCCGCCGCGCGGACACGACCCGCTCACGGCGTTCGAGGACGCGCCCTGCTACCGCGAAGGCGGTACCAGGAGCGGCTGACGCCAGGTGGCGGAGGACTCCCCGCCTCGCACCCACAGCGCCACGCCCGCGATCCGCGCCTGGCGCGCGACGAGCAGCTTGAGCTGGACGGAGCGGTCGGACTCCACCCACGCGTTCTTGCCCACGCGTGCGCCGTAGGGGCGCCCCAGCGCCTGCTCCGTGGCCTCGGGGAAGAGCTGGGCCTGGGTCGCCTGCTCGGCGCCCGCGCCCGCAGTGGCGTTCCAGCGCCAGCCCCAGGTCGGCACCCCCATCAGCACGCGCGAGCGCGGCGCGGCTCGCAGCACGGTGCGCAGCGTCTGCTTCCAGAACGCGAGCGAGGCCACCGGGCCCGGGCTCGCTGCGCGGCCCGTGCTCGTTCCACGCGAGCACCAGCAGCCTGGCGGGCCGGGCCAGCGCGCGCAGGTCGTACGAGCCGGTCTTCAGCGCGCGCATCGTCCTCACCGGCGGCACCGTGACCACGATCTGGGCGCGCGGCCCGAGCTCGAGTCGCAGCTCGTGCACGAACGTCGCATAGCGTCCGCGCGCCGAGGGCGGCAGGTCGCGCCAGTCGAGCACGATGCCGCGCGCGCCGAGCGCGCGCAGGGCCACGCCCAGGCGGACGGCCAGCCGCCGCCGCAGCGCCCCGTCGGCGAGCAGATCGCCGGCCAGGTGCTCCGGGTCGGCCAGCACCGGCACGAGCCGGGCGCCGCGCTGCGTGAGCCCGGCCGTGAACGGGTCGGCGGCGTTGTAGGCGAAGCGCCCCTTCGGCTGCAGCGAGAGCCACGCGGGCGAGAGCAGGCCGATCGACGAGAGATGCGCCGACAGCGACCCGAGCGCCGCAGACGTCGGATGCGTGGCCGTGAGCGCCAGCACGATCGGCGCGCCGTTCGGCCGCGCCGCCGGCAGCCCGGGCGACTCGGTGGCCGCGCCGGCGGACGCGGCCGTGGCGCCGAGCGCCAGTGCGGAGAGCGCGAGTGCGCCAAGTGTCATTCGCCGCGAATGACACTTGGCGGCTGCAACCGCCCTACCCAGCACGAGAAACCTCGGGCGCCGAAGCGGCGATCGCGAGCTCGAGCCGGTCGAACAGCTGCCGGGGCGTGAGCGTGGGCACGATCTCGAAGCGGGCGATGCGCATCGGGTCGGTCTCCTTCGTGAGCAGCCCGAACGTCGTCTGGCCGTCCTCGTTGAAGCCGAGGCTGTAGACGCGGCGGGCCTCGTCGAGGTTGATCGCGGCGACGCGCCCGTCGTTCGTGCGCGTGTCGGCGCCGTAGGCGCCGAACGGCCACGCGAAGGCGACGACGGGGCGGTTGGCGATCTTCTCCGCGACCGTGCGCGCGTTGCGGTACTCGGCGGCCGCGCGGGTGCGGAACTGCGACAGCGTCTCGAGACGGCCGTCCACGGTGCGGCGCGCGCTGAGGTAGGGGAGACGCTCGCCGTCGCCGGTCTGGATGCCGCTGTGGGGCGCGGAGGCGTGGGCCTCGATCGACCAGCCCTGGCGCTGCAGCGAGCGCAGCTCCTCGGGCGACGCCTCGTAGAGGGGCGAGCGCGTCCAGGCGTCGCCGATCGCGAACACGGTGGCGCGCATGCCGACGCGGCGCAGGATGGGCGCGGCGTTGAGGACGGTGTCGGTGCGCCCGTCGTCGAACGTCAGCAGCAGGGCGTTGTGCGGCAGGTCGAGCACGCCCTCCCGCCAGGCCGTGATCTGCTCGGGCGTGACCGTGTGGTAGCCGGCGTCGCGCAGCATCTGCATGTCTGCGGCGAACAGCTTGACGGGGAGCACCGAGCTCTCGGGGTTGGCGTTGTCGGATTTCGCTGCCGCCGTCCATGACGGCGTGCACGTTGAGCACCATGACGGCGTTGGTGTAGTTCAGGTGGTTGGCCGCGACGTAGCGGGCGTCGGCGGGGGCGATGCGCACGAAGGCGGGGCCGCGGAACGTGCGGTCGACGTGCAGCGCGATCAGGCGGCCCTCGGCGCTGTAGTGGGCGTAGGCCACGAACGGCAGCGCCGTGACGGGGATCATGAGGATGCCGACGACCCAGGCGAGCAGGCCTCCCGCCAGGTTGAACGGCAGCTGGCGTTCGATCACGCAGCCACCCCGAGCTCACTGCCCGCGGCCGCGGCCGCGCCGATTCTCTCGACCTCGGTGCAGACTGGGATGCCCGAGGGCTGCGGCGACCCGATCGTGCCGATGATGCGGAAGCCGAGCCCGTCGTCGACCCGGCCGGAGCGCGTGCCCCAGGCCGTCTTGCGGGCCGTCGCGATCGCCCAGTAGGTCTGCCAGATCAGCACGGTCGCGTACAGCAGCACGAAGGCGATGCCGGCCCACCAGTAGGGCTTCCGGCGCGCGAAGCCGTAGTAGAGGCTGTAGAGGACGGCCATCGCGTAGAGGCCGACGAGGTACATCCACGGGTCCGCGCCGTGCATGATCGGGTTCCAGATGCAGGCGTGGAAGATCACGATCGGAGCGGCGATCGGGAAGATGTTCGAGGCGTAGGTCGGGATCGACGCGATCGGGTTCTTCTTCCAGAAGAACGTCGAGGCGATCAGCGACTCGCGCAGCCAGCTCTTCTTCCAGCGCGTCTGCTGGACGAGGAAGCCCTTGAACTTGTGGGGCACGTTCGTGGCGCAGAGCGCGGTCGACTGGTAGACGACGCGAGAGCGCTTGAGCAGCATGTTCGTGAGCGCGCGGTCGTCGCCGAACGTGGCCTCGCGGCCGAGGAACGACTGCTTCTCCCAGCCCGGCAGCACCTCGAGCAGGCGATCGCGGCGGTAGGCCGAGAAGCAGCCGGAGGCGCAGGTCACGCAGCCGAAGATCGACTCGGAGCCCTTGATCACGCGGAACGCCACGAAGTAGCGCACCTGCTGGAGCAGCGTGAGGATGTTGTAGGCGCGGTTCTGGACGTCGGCGTGGCCCGTCACCGCTGCCACCCGGTTGTCGCGGAACGGCTTGATGATCTCGCGCAGGGCGTCGGGCTCGAGCGTCGAGTCCGAGTCGACGAAGCACACGATCTCGCGCCTCGGTCGCGCGGATGCCCGCCGCCATCGCCGCGCGCTTGCCGCGGTTGTGGGAGAAGCGGATCGCGTGCAGGTTCGGGAAGCGCCGCGCCGCGAACGCCATGCGCTCCCAGGTCGCGTCGGTCGAGCCGTCGTCGACGGCGAACACGGAGAGCAGGTGCTGCGGATAGTCGAGCGCGAAGATGGAGGCGAGCGTCGTCTCGATCGCGGTCTGCTCGTTCATGGCCGGGATCACGACGGCGACGGTCGGGAGCTGATCCGGGCCGCGGCGCGCGGGCCGGTAGAGCAGCGAGAGGCTGAAGCGCGAGAGCAGGTAGACGGTCACGCACAGGCTGTAGAGGCCGAAGATCGGATCGAGCCACAGCGCGGGCAGGTACGAGCTCTTGATGAACCAGACGATGCCGGCGAGCAGGAAGAAGTAGCCGCCGAGCAGACCGCGCCAGAAGATCGACGCGAACAGCGTCGCCGATGCGCTTCACGGGTTGAGCGAGGGAATGTTCCATGTCTCCTGGTCTTCATCGCCGAGGCGCCAGAGGCCGACGCCGAGTCCTGCGGCGCGGGCCAGGCCGAGTCGCCCCTGCACGCTCTGTGCGGTGGCGTAATAGGCGGTGTGCGGGACACCGGCGGTGTCCGTGTAGGTGAAGAACGGCTCCTGGGCGATCGGATCCCACTGCGTGGGCGCGCCGAGCGACGCCTGCAGGGCGGTCATGTCGTCCCACTCGAGCGGCGTCGCGCGTGCGCCGAGCGGCCAGTCGAAGCCGTACAGCTGCGTCCCGATGATGAAGCGCGAGGCGTTCGGGACCGTCTTGATGTAGTTGATGATCTTCGCCACCCAGGTGACGTCGGAGATCCCGCCCGCCGGGCTCGTCGCCCAGTGGAAGTCCCAGGCCATCGTGAACAGCCGGTCGCACTGGGCGGCCAGCGCGGGGTAGTCGTAGAAGCCCGCGCGCCCGGTCAGCACCGGCCCGGTCTTGGCCGAGACGGCCATCGTCAGCGTCGCGCCCTGCGCGTGCAGCGTCTGCGAGAGCTCGGTGATGAAGGCCGTGAGCAGCGGGCGATCGGCGGCCGCGCCGGCCTCGAAGTCGATGTTGATGCCGTCGTAGCCGTGCGTCGCCACGAGGTCGGAGATCCGCCCGATCAGGTTGGTGCGGTTGGCCGCGCTCGTGAGCAGCGTGTGCAGGATCGCCGGATCCTGGGACTCCACGCGCGGCTCGACGACGATGCCGCGCAGCCGCGCCCAGTTCGTCACCAGGGGATCGTCCTGCCCCTGGATCGCGAGGTCGCGGCCGAGCCAGTAGTAGGTGGGGGAGACGACCGCGATCTGGCGGTAGTGGCGCTGCATGTCCTCGAAGCTCTTGCCGGTCGTGGCGAGCATGTACGCGTAGGCCGGGCCGGTCGCGGGCAGCGGAGCCTGGGTCGCGGTGTCGAGCACGCCCTCGGGCGAGCGGTGCCCGGCGCCGTCGATGGCCGCCACCGTGAAGCGGTACGGCGTGGCCGGAGCGAGGCTGCGCGCGAGGAAGCCGGTGGCGGCGGGCTGCCCGAGCAGCACGCCGTTGCGGTAGACCGCGTAGCGGCGCACGGTGCCGTCCGGGTCGACCGCGGGATCCCAGGCCAGGGCCACGCTCGTGTCGGCGACCGTGATCGCCCGGACGTTCGCGGGCGCGGCCGGGGCGACGTGGTCGGTGCAGGCGCGCGTCCGTGCCCGCGCGACCGGCGAGTCCCGCGACACGTGGCCGGCGGCATCGAGGGCGCGCACGCGGAAGACGAAGATCGTCGCGCAGGCGAGGCCCTGCGCGGTGATCGGTGCGGTGACGCCGCGGGCGACGACCTTGCTGCCCGCGAGGAGCTCGTAGCGGGTGACCGCGCGGTTGTCCTTCGAGGCGCCGAACGTGACGGTGACGCTGTTCTCGGCGACCGCGGTCACACGCAGCGCGGCCGGGCGCGTCGGCGGGTACGGATCGCCCTTCGGCCGCACGATGACCTGCCGGATGTTCGACCAGCGCGAGTTGACCTTGCCGGCCGAGCGCACCTTCCAGAACCAGCGCCCGGGCAGCAGCAGCAGCTGCGTCCTGGCGCCGCGCAGCCGCAGCGTCTGCATCTGCGACTTGAAGCCGCGGTCGCGGGCCACCCGCAGGTCGTAGCCCTGCACGCGCTTGGCCTTGAGCCAGCGGAACGGCACCTTGGCGGTGGTGACGACCGCGCGCGGCTTCGGCGCCGCCTGCGCCGGTCCGGGCGGGCGGCGGGCGGCGTCGGCGGTGGAGGTCAGAACGGCGAGCGCGAGAATCGAGGCGGCGAGCACGAGGAGCGTGCGGCCGCGCGAAGTCGTGGAGAACCGTGCCATCGCTTCTGCATATCGACTCTGATATGCCGGACTCCCTCCCCCGCGTGGGGGGACGTGGCCTCCTCTAAACGCCGTACCTGCGCGCCGGCGCGCGCGTGACTCCCAACCCGCAGCCCGCCCGTCCGCGGCGCTGCGGGAGGCCCTAGTCGTCGTCGCGGAGGCCGCGGACCTCGGACAGCGAGAGGCCCTCGCGCGAGAGGAACCAGAAGCCGAGCCCGACGCCGAGCGCGACCTCGATCACCTGCAGGCCGACCGCGAACGCGAGCGCGTGCGGGAAGTCGATCGGATACGCCTGCACGAGCACCTGGGCGACGGCGGCCTGGAAGAGGCCCGACGTTGCCGGGCCAGAACGGGAACAGCTGGACGAGCGTCGAGACGAGGAAGACGAGGCCGGCGGCGCCGATCGTCGCGTGGATGTCGGCCGCCTCGAGCGCCGCGTAGATGCCTCCGATCTGCGCCGCCCACGAGGCGAGGCCGGCGAGCAGCGCCCAGGCCGCGGTGCGGGGGCGTCGCAGCACCGTCTGCCCCTGCTGCATGCCGCGCGCGATCGGGTGGAACATCGCGAGCGCCTGCTGCCCGCGGGTGAACGCGTAGTCGGGGCGCACGGAGCGCCGGCTCCTGCGCGAGAAGGCCTCGAGCGCGATCACCGCGAGCAGGAGCACGATCACGACGCCGCCGAACGCGAGGATCATGTTCTCGAAGCGCGCCGGCACGTTCACGAACGGCAGCTGCAGCAGCATGATCGCCACGAGCGCGATCGCGAGCACGATCTGCTCGGCCACGAGCGAGCCGGCGAGCGTGGCGTTCGGCACGTCGGTTCCCACCAGCTTCAGCCGGCGCCGCAGCACGGCGACGCGCCCGATCTCGCCCAGCCGCGCGGGCAGCAGCGTGTTGAGCATGAAGCCGATGAAGAGCGCCGGCACGACGTGGGCGTACTGGAAGCGGGGTTGATCCGGAATCGTGTCGAGCGCCGTCTTCCAGACGACGGCCTTGAGCAGGATCGACGCGAGGTTGAGCCCGAACGCCGCGATGACCCACCACCACGCGACGTCGATCTCGCTGACCGTGCCGATGTCGACCGAGCGCAGCGCCAGCTCGACGAGGATGCCGAAGAGCACGAGCCCGGCGATGATGCGCCAGGTCGCGGTGCGCCTGGCGGGCGCTCTCGTCGCCAGGTCGGACACGGTCACGAGCTCGTAGCCGGCGGCGTGCGCGCGCTCGACGATCTCGGGCACGGCCTCGGCGGTCTGGCTGCGGTCGTCGCCGTCGCCGCTGCCGTCGGCGTCGTGCAGCAGGAGGATGCCGCCCGGCCGGAAGGCTCCGCTCGTGCGCCGCACGATCGCCTCGACGCCCGGCTTGGCGGTGTCCCAGACGCCCTTCGTCCAGCCGACGACCTCGTAGCCGCGGCGCGCCGTCACGCGCGCGACGAACGGGTTGCGGAAGCCGTGCGGCGCGCGGAACAGGCGTGTCTGCGGCTGCTCGCCGAGCGCGCCCTCGATCGATCGCTCCGTGCGCTCGAGCTGATGCTCGACGTCGGACGGCGAGGCGAACGTCAGCAGGGAGTGGTCGTAGCCGTGGGATGCGATCTCGTGGCCCTCGTCGCTGATCCGGCGCACGAGCTCGGGGTGCGCCTCGACGTGCCGGCCGAGCACGAAGAACGTCGCCTTCGCCCCGCCGTCGCGCAGCGCGTCGAGCACCGGCGGCGTCCACTCGGACGAGGGGCCGTCGTCGAACGTCAGCGCGAGCACGCGATCGTTGGTGCCGCGGCCGGTGACGACGCGCGCCGAAGAGCGGGGAGTTCGGCGTGAACGAGGCCCAGGCCCAGATCAGGACGAGCATGCAGACGACGCCGAAGATCGACCAGCCGGCCCAGCCCGCGAGCGCCGTGCCCACCACCAGCGCGACCGCGGCGCCGGCTCCGATCGCGAGCGCGGATGCGCCGACGAAGCGCCGGAGCACCGCGCGCTTCCTCATCTGAGCCCTCGCTTGCGGGTCGAGCAGCTCGTCGTAGAGGTGCTCGAGCTGCTCCGCGACGCTCGACCAGGCGTAGCGCGTGACGGCCGTGATGCGCCCCTCGCGACCCATGCGAGCGCGCTCGGCGGGCCGGTCGAGCAGGTACAGGAGCGCCTGGGCGAAGCGGTTCGCGTCGTCGGCGGGGCTCACCAGGAGCCCCTGCTTGCCGTGCTCCATGAGCAGCTGGAAGCCCGAGATGCGGCTGGCCACGACGGGGCGCCCGGTGGCCATCGCCTCGAGCAGCACCATGCCGAACGAGGCGCGCTGGCAGGGCGTGCAGTGGATGTCCGCCGACGCGTAGTAGCGCGGCCGCGACCAGTCGACGCGTCCCGCCCAGATCACGTCGCCCGCCACCCGCTCGGAGAGCTTGCGGCGGTAGACGTTGCCGAGCGGGCCGTCACCGACGACGCACAGCCGCACCGATCCCTCGTGTTCCGCATGTACCTGCTCGAACGCCTCGAGCATCGTCGGCAGTCCATTGCGCGGGTCGAAGCGCCCGAGGAAGAGGATCAGCGGCTTGCCGCCCTCGCGCAGCTCGGGCAGCGGCTCGGCGTCCGGGGAGAAGTGCCGGTCGTCGATGCCGTTCGGGATGATCCGGTAGTCGAACGGGAAGTACGGGGCGAGCGAGCCGATGCACGCCTCGGAGACGACGACGTGCGCGTCGAGCTCGCCCGAGCCAGCGCCGCAGGATCGGGGCGAACACGTCGAGCAGCACGCCGGGCGCGAAGACCGAGTGGTAGGTCGCGACGCCGACCGCGCGGTCGGGGATCGCCAGCGGGGCGATCGCGCACATGCTCGGGTTGTAGGGCGCGTGCAGGTGCACGACGTCGACGTCGAGCCGCTTGAAGAGGCGTCGCAGCTGCAGCACGAGCCCCGCGGGCACCGTGTGGATCGTCTGCGAGGCGTTGCCGTAGAGCGGGACGCCGACGCCCAGGCGGACGACGTCGAAGCCCTCGTCGGCGAGCGGCCGCGCGTCGGGGTCCGCGATCGGGGGTGTGCGGAGCAGGTGGCCCGTCACGACGGTCACCTCGTGCCCGCGCCGAGCGAGCTCCCGGGCCTGTCCGTGGACGTGCTCGGTGATGCCGCCAAGCATCGGGTAGTAGTAATCGGTGACTATGGCGATCCGCATGCCGAGGCGCGGGCCAGCATAGCCCGCCCTCCCCTCGTTGGCACTCTCGATACGAGAGTGCCAGCAGTCTCGGGAGGCCTCTGGATATACTGAGGGGCAGATGCCGATCTACGAGTACCTCTGCCCGGACGGGCACCGCTTCGACGTCGTGCAGCGCTTTTCGGACGAGCCCGTGACCGTGTGCGAGGTCTGCGGGAAGCCGGTCCATCGCGTGCTGCACGCGCCGGCGGTGCACTTCAAGGGCAAGGGCTTCTACTCGACGGACTACGGCAGGGGCGGCAAGGCCGCCAACGGCGACCGGGCCGACTCGGGCTCGTCGTCGGACTCCGGCTCGAAGGAGAGCTCGTCCTCGGGCTCCGATTCGAAGAGCTCCGATTCCGGCTCCAAGTCGGAGTCGAAGAGCTCCGATTCGAAGAGCTCGGACTCCAAGAGCTCGGGCGGCGAGAGCTCGTCGTCCAAGAAGTCCGACAGCTCCAAGCCCGCGGCCTGATGTCCGGCCTAGGTGCAGCCGGCGGCGAACGTGTCGCCCGGCTCGGCGCGCAGTGGAGCCGACTTGCCCTGCACGGCCAGGATCACGCGCCGGTTCTCGTCGCCGCCGATCAGCTCGCTGGCGCCGCCGATCGAGGTGATCGTGCCGCCGAGACGGCAGTGGATCGTGCGATCCGCGCGCATCTGCCGCCAGCCGAGCTGGAGCAGGTCGTTGGCGGAGAGATCGGTCGCGAGCGGCTTGCCGAGCGGCGCTGCCGACGCTCGGCAGGTGCAGCAGCGTGCTCGGCGAGGCCAGGCCGTGGGCGATCGCCTGCAGCACGCGCTGCTGGCGAAGGCCGCGCGTGAGGTCGTTGTCGGCGGGGTTGGCCGTGTTCTCGCGGACGCGCGCATAGGCCAGCGCGTGGCGGCCGTCGAGATGCAGCTTCCCGCGCCCGAAGCGCCAGGGATGGCCGTCGAAGCTGTTGGAGATGATCTTCTCGGGGTTGTCGATCGTGACGCCGCCGAGCGCGTCGACGAGCTCGCGGAAGCCGGAGAAGTCGACCAGCACGACGTGGTTGATCTCCATGCCCGTCAGGTCCTGCACGGTCTTGATCGCCAGGGCCGGGCCGCCGAGCGTGTACGCGGCGTTGATGCGGTCGTCGCCGTGGCCGGGGATCGTGACGCGCAGGTCGCGCGGGATCGAGAGCTGCGTGATGCGGTTGCGTGCCGGATCGACGCGCACGAGCAGGATCGAGTCCGAGCGCCCCGACCCGCCGTCGGGCCGGCGATCGGAGCCGAGCACGAGCGTCGTCGAGGCGTCCGAGAGCAGCGAGCCGCCGGGCGTCAGCGCGGCTCGGGTGGGCTCGTCGATGCGCTTGTTGGCGTCGTCCAGGGAGCCGCGGAACTGCGAGTAGCCGTAGCCGACCCAGAGCACGAGCGCGAGCAGCACCCCGAGCACCAGGAACGTGATCAGGCGGCGGACGCGGATGCGCCGTCGAGGGCGCCGCGGCGGTCGCCGCGAGGGCGGCGCGGGGCGCCGGGCGGCCGCGGCGGGTCGGTCGGGCGCTGCGGCGGGGGCGCACCCTCGTCGGGCAGCACGATGACGCCCGGGCGGCCGCGCGGAGGCGCCGCCGGAGGCGCGGAGGATCGCGCCGTCCGCTCGCGTGCGGGCGCGGCGGGCGGCGGCGCGGCGGCTGCGGGCTGGACGACCGGTCGCACGGGCTTCTCGGCCGGCGCCGGCGGCGCCTCGCCGGCGGCGCTCGCCCGGGCGCGCGCCTCGATCGGGTCGTTTCCGGCGTCACCGCCCCGGCCGCGATATCTCCGGAACGGCCGCTTGGCGTCGTCGCCGGGCACGGCGTCACCCTAACAGCGCCGGAAAAACGCCCCACTGCTCAAACGGGGCCAGGCCCCGATCGAGCACGCGTGCGTTTGGGCCAGGCCCCAAATGCACGCCGCTCGACGAATCGCACGTTTGGGGTCTGGCCCCAAACGTGCGGGTGGGGGCGCGGCGTCCTATTGTCGAGCCGTGCTCACGGTCGTTCCGACGCCGCTCGGCAACCTGCGCGACATCACGCTGCGGGCGCTCGACGCTCTGGGCGCCGCGAGCGTGATCGCGTGCGAGGACACGCGCCGCACGCGCGCGCTCCTGAGTGCGCACGGGATCCCGGCGCCCGAGCTCGTGGCCTGCGACGAGCGGCGCGAGCCGCACGTGGCCGAGCGGCTCGTGGCGCGTGCGCTCGCGGGCGAGGCGGTGGCGCTCGTCTCCGACTCGGGCATGCCGCTGATCGCCGATCCGGGCCGGCTGCTGGTGGCACGCGCGCTGGCCGCCGGCTGCGAGGTCACCGTGCTGCCCGGCCCGAGCGCGGTCGAGACCGCGCTCGTGGCCTCGGGCCTCGCCGCCGAGGGCTACGCGTTCGCGGGCTGGGTGCCGCGCGCGGCGGGCGAGCGGGAGCGCTTCCTCGCCGCGGCGTGCGCGGCGCCGCTGCCCGAGCGTCGTGTTCGAGTCGCCGCGCCGCCTGGGCGCCACGCTCGCCGACCTCGCCCGCATCGCGCCCGACCACCCGGTGGCGGTCGCGCGCGAGCTGACCAAGCTGCACGAGGAGGTCGTGCGCGGCACGGCCGCCGAGGTCGCGGCGCGCGGCGATCACCGAGCGCGGCGAGGTCTGCATCGTGGTCGGCGCCGCGCCGCGGGCCGAGCGCGGCGCACCCGCGCCGGAGGCGCTCGAGGCGGTGCGCGAGCTCGTCGCGAGCGGTCTCCGCGCGCGTCGCGCGAGCGAGCTCGTGGCGGGCCTCACGGGCGTGCCGCGGCGCGCGCTCTACGACGCCGCGGCGGGGGCGCCCGTGCGACCGTCGCCTCCTACACTGCCTTGATGCCGCGCGCTGGTCAGCCTTACTACGTCACGACCCCGATCTACTACGTCAACGGCGAGCCGCACCTCGGCCACGCGTACACGACGATCGCCGCCGACGTCGCGACGCGGCATGCGCGCCGGTCGCGGCGCCGACGCGTTCCTGCTCACGGGCACCGACGAGCACGGCGCCAAGGTCGCGCAGGCCGCGGCCGCGGCCGGGCTCTCGCCCAAGGAGTGGGCCGATCCGATCGCCGAGCGACTTCCGCGAGCTCGCGCGGACCGTCGAGGCGACGAACGACTTCTTCATCCGCACGACGGATCCGGAGCACGAGGCGTTCGTGCAGCGCTTCGTGGAGCGGATGCGCGAGCGCGGCGACCTCTACGAGAGCACGTACTCGGGCCTCTACTGCACGGCCTGCGAGGCGTTCTACACGCGAGGACGACCTCGTCGACGGCCGCTGCCCCGAGCACGGCACCGTGCCGGAGTTCACGGAGGAGCGCAACACGTTCTTCCGCCTCTCGGCGTACGCCGATCAGCTGCTCGCGCGCTACGCGGCCGACCCGCCGTTCGTGCTGCCGCAGACGCGCCTCAACGAGGTGCGCTCGTTCGTCGAGGGCGGCCTGCAGGACGTCTCGATCACGCGCGAGGCCGTCAACTGGGGCGTGCCGCTGCCGTGGGATCCCGACCAGGCGATCTACGTCTGGATCGACGCGCTCATCAACTACACCTCGGCGCTCACGTACGCGCGGCCCGGCGAGGACCTGACCGCGCGCCTGTGGCCGGCGCGCTGGCAGCTGCTCGGCAAGGACATCCTGCGCTTCCACGCGGTGATCTGGCCCGCGATGCTGCTCTCGGCCGGCTACGACCTGCCGCAGCAGCTCTTCATCCACGGGATGCTCGCCGGCCAGGACGGCCACCGCATGTCGAAGACGCGCGGCAACGCCATGGACTACCGGCCGGCCGTCGCGCTCTACGGCCCCGACGCGCTGCGCTACTACCTGCTGCGCGAGGTCGCGTTCGGCCAGGACGGCGGCGTCGGCTACCAGGGCATGCACGACCGCTACCACGGCGAGCTCGCGAACGAGCTCGGCAACCTCGTGTCGCGCAGCATCGCGATGGTCGCCAAGTATCGCGGCGGGGTGATCCCGGCGGTCGCTCCGGCGGCCGAGCTGGCGGCGCTGTCGGCGCGAGGTCGCGGCGGCCTACGACCATCGCTTCGACCTGCTCGACTTCACGGGCGCGCTCGAGCACGTGTGGGAGCTCGTGCGCGCGCTCAACCGCTTCGTCGAGACGCGCGCGCCGTGGGTGCTCGCGAAGAGCGACGACCCGGCGCGATGCGGCCGCGCTCGACGAGACGCTGGCGACGCTGACCGAGGGCGTGCGCGCGCTCGCCGTCCTGCTGTGGCCGTTCCTGCCCTCGACGCGCGCCGCTCATGCTCGCGGCCGTCGGCGAGGCGGGCGACGACGTCGGCTTCGACCGGGCCGTGATCGGCAACGGCAGCGGCCGGACGGTCGATGCGTCGGGCGGGTCGCTGTTCCCGCGCGTCGACGCGCCTGCGGCGTGATCGACACCCACGCGCACCTGCAGGGTCTCGAGGGCGGCGCGGACGCGGCCATCGAGGAGGCCGTCGCGGCGGGCGTCGGGCGCATCGTCTGCGTCGGCGACTCGCCGGAGCTCGCGGAGGAGGCGATCGGCCTCGCGCGCGCGCACGCCGGGGTCTTCGCGACGGTCGGGCTGCACCCGCATCGCGCGGAGGCGTGGGACGACTCCGTGCGCGCGAGCCTCGATCGCCTGCTGGACGATCCGTCGGTCGTGGCCGTGGGGGAGTGCGGTCTCGACTACTTCCGCGAGCGCGCCTCGCGCGAGCGCGCAGGCCACGGCCTTCGCCGGCCAGGTCGTGCTCGCCGAGAAGCACCGGCAAGCCGCTCGTGATCCACACCCGCGAGGCCGCCGACGACACGCTCGCCGTGCTCCGGAACGCCCGCACCGACGTGATCCTGCACTGCTTCTCGCTGCCCGAGCACCTCGACGAGGTCGTCGAGCGCGGCTGGTACGTGTCGTTCGCCGGCAACGTGACCTATCCCTCGGCGAGCGACGCTCGCCGAGGCCGCGCGCCGCGTGCCCGCCGAGCTGCTGCTGCTCGAGACCGACTGCCCGTATCTCTCGCCGGTGCCGAACCGCGGCAAGCCCAACCGCCCCTCGTGGGTGCTCGAGACGCTGCGCGGCGGTCGCAGCGATGCGCGGCGTCGACGCCGGCGAGCTGGGCGAGCAGGTCGAGGCGAACGCCGCTCGCGTCTTCGCCTTCGAGCGATGAACGCGCCGCGCCAGGTCACGCTCGCCCGCCTGGCCGAGCTCGGGCTGAGGCCCGACCGCGAGCTGGGGCAGCACTTCCTGGTCGACGACAACGTCCTCGGCGTGATCGAGCGGCTCGCGGATCTCGCGCCCGGGCGACGTCGCGCTCGAGATCGGCGCGGGCGTCGGCACGCTGACGGCGCGCCTCGCCGAGCGCTGCGCGCACGTGCACGCCGTCGAGATCGACCGCCGCCTCGAGCAGGCGCTCACGCGCACGCTCGACGGCCATGCGAACGTGACCGTGCACTGGGGCGACGCGATGCGGCTCGACCTCGGCGGCTTCGAGCCGGCGGCGACCGCGTTCGTCGCCAACCTGCCGTACCACGTCGCCGCGCCGCTCGTGCTCGACTCGATCGGCGATCTGCCCGGCGTTTCGCGCTGGTGCGTGCTGGTGCAGCGCGAGATCGCCGAGCGCCTCACCGCCGGGCCGGGCGACGCGCTCTACGGCGGCCCGAGCGTCCTGTGCGCGCTCGCGCTCGCGCCGACCGGCCGCCACGCCGTCTCGCGCAGCGTGTTCGTGCCGGTCCCGAACGTCGACTCGACCCTGGTCGCGTTCACGCGCCGCGCCGGAGTGGCCGGAGCTCGCGGCCGGCTGGCCCGCAGGTCGTCGCGACCGTGCGAGCGGCCTTCGCCTACCGCCGCAAGACGCTCGGCAACGCGCTGACCCTGGCGGGCTGGCGCGAGGATCGCGCGGCGGTCGAGGCGGCCTGCCGGGCGGCCGGCGTCGATTCGGGCGCGCGCGCCGAGGCGCTGCCGCCCGAGACCTTCCTGGCACTGGCGCGGGCGGCCGCGTAGACGATGGTCGCCGGCGTCAAGATCAACCTCTGCCTGCGCGTCGGACCACGGCGGGCCGACGGCTACCACGAGCTCGCGACCGTGCTGGCGGCGCTGCCGCTCGGCGACTCGCTCGAGCTCGAGCCCGCCCCGGCGACGCACGTCGAGGCGCCGGGGCTCGCCGGCGGCGATGCGCTCGTGACGCGCGCGCTGCGGCTGCTGGCGGCGCGCGCCGGCCACGCGACCGGCTGGCGGGTGCACATCGAGAAGCTCGCGCCGGTCGGCGCCGGGCTCGGCGGCGGGAGCGCCGATGCCGGCAGCGCGCTCCGCCTTGCGAACGCGACGCTGCCGCGAGCCGCTCGACGCCGGACGACCTGCGTCGCGCTCGCGGCGCAGGTCGGCTCCGATGTCCCGTTCTTCGCCTCGGGGCGCGACGTCCGCCCTCGCGCGCGGCCGCGGCGAGCTGCTCGAGCCGTGCGCGCTCGCAGCGCGGCCGCCTGGGTCGTCTCGCGTGGCCCGGCGTCCAGCTGAGCACGTCCGAGGTCTACGCGCGCTACCGGCCGGCCGGCCGGAGCGGGGGAGCGCGTCGACGAGCTGTCGGCCGCGGCGTTCGCCGTGCCGGGCGCTGCCGCAGCTGGCAGCCCTCGTCGAGAACGACCTCGCCGCCGCGGCCGAGGCGCTCTGCCCGCCGATCTCGCGCTGCGCGAGCGGCTGCTCGCCGTGCGGCGCGCTGGTCGCCTGCATGAGCGGATCGGGCTCCGCGGTCTTCGGGCTGTTCGGCGACGAAGGCCGCCGCGCGGGCCGCCGACGAGCAACTCGCGACGCACGCTTCCGTGGATCGCCGTGACCCGCCTACCGGAGGGCGACGCTGGCGCTAGGATCAAGCCGTGAGCTACCAGGTCGGTCCCGAGGACGTGGTGGTCGTCGATCGCGACGGGCAGCGCGTGCCGCCGCCCGGCCCGACGCGGCTTCCACGCGAAGCTGCGCCAGCGCCGCGTCCTGATCGCCGCCGGGCTCGCCACCATCGAGTTCCTGGCGGTGGCGTTCTGGCGACGCGGACACGTTCACGCTCGTGCTCTTCGGGATCCTCGCGATCGCCGCCTACATCTTCGCCGGCCGCAAGCTGCCGCAGGGCCCCGTGCGCGAGGGCGCGTGGATCGTCGCCTTCGCCCAGGGCCTCCTCGCGCTCGTCGTCGTCGCGATCCCGGTCACGCTCTTCTTCACGTTCCTGATCGCGGTCGTCCTGCTGCTCGTGCTGCTGATGCGGCTGCTCGGCGATCGCAGCCGGGGGTAGTTCCGGCCCGGGCGAACGCCTCGTAGACTGGCTGGCCGGTGGGGCGTGGCCAAGCGGTAAGGCAACGGGCTTTGGTCCCGTGATCCCAGGTTCGAATCCTGGCGCCCCAGCTCTCGACGCACGGCGCCGCTACCCCTCCGGCGGGTAGTAGGCGATCTCGAAACGCATCCCGTCGGGGTCGAAGACGAACATCTCCCAGTAGCCCGGGATGTCGCGATCCTCCTCGGGCGGGAAGTGGATCTTCGCGCCGAGATCGAGGCAGCGGGTGTAGGCGTCCTCGAGCTCCTCACGGGTGTCGACGACGAAGGCGAGGTGCTCCATGCCGACGTCGTAGTAGCGGAACACGCCGCCATCGGCCTGCCGGAGGCCGAGGAGCTGCTCGCCGACGCTGAGGTAGACGACCTCCTCCGTGCCGCGATAGCTCGGGTAGCGGGAGTCGACCCTGGCGCCGAGCGGGCCGAGAACGGCGAGGTAGAACTCCAGCGAGCGCTCGATGTCGCCGACAGCGATGTCGACGTGGTGGATGCCCTTGAGCGGCATCGCAGGCTCCTTCCGGATGGGCCGCGAGCCTAGCTCCTGCGCGATCCGAGTGCGACTGCCGGCTCAGGCAGGCTGCCTGCCCGCGAACAGGCGCACCGGCGCGTTCCACGTGCGCTCCGCCTCGTGCGCATCCGCGAAGCCGTGGCGCGCGATCTCGGCCACGAGCTCGTCGCTCTGCCAGGCGTGGCCGCCCGAGCGCACCGTGCGCAGGTCGATCAGCAGCTGCGAGAGCGGATCGGGCGGACCGGCATAGGTGCCGGGGAGCAGCCAGCCGCCGGGCCGCAGTGCGCGCCTCGCCGCACCCATCGCCTGCGAGGCGATCTCACGCGGGAGGAAGGGGAGCGGCAGCCAGACGACGTCGTAGGCCGCGTGCTCCTCCAGTTGCGTGACGTCCTGGACGCGGATGTCGATCCGCTCGGCGAGTCCGCTCGCTGCGACGTTGCCGTCGCGCGAGCTCGAGTGCGGGCGCGAAGATGTCGATGCCGGTCACGCGCAGCTGCGGGTGGGCCTGCGCGAGCTGCGATCGCGAGCCACGCGGTGCCCGTGCCGACGTCGAGGAACGTCGCTCCCGGCTCGCCGAGACGCGCGCCGAGGCCGTCGAGATCGGCCGCGGCCGCAGCGGCGATCGCACCCGCGATCGCCGTCGACATCTTGCCGGCGCCCTGCAGGATCTGCGGATCGGCGTGCTCCCATCCCGGCGGTCGCGCGGGATCGGCGATGAGCTCGGCGGATTGCGCGAGCAGCGTCCGGGCCATGCCGACGACGGCGGCCGCCTCGGGCCCGGTCGCGTCCGCGTCCTCCCCGAGCAGCTCCGTTGCGATCGCCGCCAGCAGCTCGCGGACGCGCGGATCCGCCTCGAGCCCCTCGCTCTCGACGCGCAGATGTGCGGCGAGCGCAGCGAGCGCCTCGAGCGAGGTGCTCAGGCGCGCCGCGGTTCCCATGAGATGACCTGGTTCCATGCTGCCTTCCCGATCGACGGGGAGGATTAGAGCGCAATTGCGAGGGCCCGGGAGGGCACTGGCGTCGTCACGGCCAGGGATGCCCGGTAGACTGCCCGCGCGCTCCCACGGGCGCCGCGCCGATGGCTGCCATCTCCACGATCATCATGGCCGGCGGGCTGGGCACCCGGATGCGCTCGCCGCTGCCGAAAGTCCTGCACGAGCTGTGCGGGCTGCCGATGCTGGCCTGGGTCGTCCAGGCCGCGCGCGAGGCGGGCGCCGACGACGTGGTCGTCGTGGCCGGGCCCGAGACGGCCGGGCCGATCGCGTCCGCGCTGCCCGGCGTCCGCGTCGTCGTCCAGTCGCCCGCCAACGGCACCGGCCACGCGGTCATGGTCGGCCTCGAGGCGGTGCCGGCCGAGGCGGAGCGCGTCGTCGTGCTCTCGGGCGACACGCCGCTGATCGAGCCCGAGACCATCCGCAGCGCGATCGACGCCTGCAGCGGCGGTGCCGGCGGCGCGCTCGTGAGCGCACGCCTCGCGCCTCCGCACGCCTACGGCCGCATCGTGCGCGAGGGCGAGCACGTCGCCCGCATCGTCGAGGCGCGCGACGCGAGCCCCGAGGAGCTCGCGCTCGACGAGTTCAACGTCGGGCTGTACTGCTTCCAGCACGCCGCCCTCGCGGCCGCGCTGCCCCGGCTGACGGCCCAGAACGCGCAGGGCGAGCTCTACCTGACCGACGTGATCGGGCTGCTGGCCGCCGACGGCACGCCCGGCCGTCGCGGTCGACGAGCCGGCGCTCGAGACGGCCGAGGGCGTCAACACCCTGGCCGAGCTGGCCGAGCGCGAGGCCGCGCTGCGCGCAGCGCATCCTGCCGCGCCACATGCTGGCCGGCGTGCGCATCGTCGATCCCGCGACGACCTATCTGGACGGCGACGTGCAGCTCGCGCCCGGGCTGCCGCATCGAGCCGCACGTGATGCTGCGCGGCGCCACGTCCGTCGGCGCGGGCAGCGTGATCGGCCCGTACGCGATGGTCGACGACGGGACGATCGGCGAGAACTGCCGCGTCGGGCCGTTCGCCTACCTGCGCCCCGGCTGCACGCTCGCCGAGGGCGCGCAGGTCGGGCGCTTCGTCGAGCTCAAGAACACCAACCTCGGCGAGCGCGCCAAGGTGCCGCACCTGAGCTACGTCGGCGATGCCGACGTGGGCGCGGGCAGCAACCTCGGCGCCAGCACCATCACCGCGAACTACGACGGCCGCAACAAGCACCGGACGACGATCGGGGAGGGCGTGAGCACGATGGTGCACTCCACGCTGGTCGCGCCCGTGACGATCGGCGACGGCGCGTATGTCGCGGCCGGGAGCGTGATCACCGAGGATGTCGAGGCAGGCGCGCTCGCGATCGCCCGCCCGCGCCAGACAACCAAGCCTGGATATGCCGCGCGGGTCGACGCGCGCCGGAAGGACGAGCAGCAATGACGCCCGACCCCTTGTTCGGGGCCAGCGAGTTCCTCCCCGCGCGCGGCGACAACGGCGGCGAGGGACACCCCGCGCAGCAGCTCGCGCGACGGCACCTCGGTGCGGCGCATGATGCTCTTCGCGGGCCGCTCCAGCATCGACCTGGCCGAGCGCATCGCCGACGAGCTCGGCGTCTCGCTCGGCGGCTCGACGCTCAAGACGTTCCCGAACACCGAGACGTACGTGCGGCTGAACGAGTCCGTGCGCGGCTCCGACGTCTTCCTGATCCAGTCCTGCTCGCGGCCCTGCAACGACAACCTGATCGAGCTGCTGATCATGGTCAACGCGGCGCGCCTGGCCTCGGCCAAGCGCATCACCGCCGTCGTGCCGTGGTTCCCGTACGCGCGTCAGGACAAGAAGTCGGCTCCGCGCGAGCCGATCACGGCGCGCCTGGTGGCGGACATGCTCGAGACCGCGGGCGTCGACCGCGTGCTCACGATGGATCTGCACGCCGGTCAGGTCCAGGGCTTCTTCCGCGTGCCCCGGTCGACCACATGACGGCGCTGCCGATGTTCCAGCAGTACTTCCTCGATCTCGGCCTGCCGCGCGAGGACATCGTCGTCATCTCGCCCGACACCGGGCGCGTCAAGCTCGCGAAGAAGTTCGCCGAGATGCTCGGCGGCGAGCTGGCGGTGCTCACGAAGGAGCGCCCGGCGCACAGCCAGGCCCAGGTGACCAACGTCATCGGCGACGTCGCGGGCAAGATCTGCGTGATCTCGGACGACATGATCGACACCGCCGGGACGCTCGTCGCGGGCGCCCAGGCGATCCACGAGGCGGGCGCGCGCGCCATCTACGCATGCGCCACGCACCCGGTCTTCTCGGAGCCCGCGCTGCAGCGGCTCGAGGACTCGGTGCTCGAGCAAGTCGTGGTCTGCGATACGATTCCCGTCGATCCGACGACCAAGCCCGACAAGGTGCGGGTGCTCTCGGTCGCGCGGATCCTCGCCGAGACCATCCACAACGTCTTCACCGACGACTCGGTGTCGGCGATCTTCAAGGGCGAGAATCAGCTTTTCTAGGTGCGGCGCGAGCCGTCCACGAACAACGCGAGAAGGCAGTCATGCTCGAGATCGAGACACGCGAGATCGGTGGGACGTCCGAGGTGCGCGCGCTGCGCCGCACGGGCAAGATCCCGGGCGTCCTCTACGGCAACGGGCGCGAGGCGTTCTCGTTCGCGGTCGAGAGCCGTCATCTGCGCGAGACGCTGGCCGAGGCCGGCGGGCGCCACGCGATCCTCGAGGTCAAGGTGCCCGGGTCGAGCACGCCGATCCACGCGTTCATCAAGGACATGCAGCTGCATCCGCTGCGCGACACGCTGCAGCACTTCGACCTGCTCGAGGTGCGCATGGACAGCGACGATCCAGGCCACGGTCTCGGTCGTCTTCGTGGGTGAGGCCGAGGGCGTCAAGACCTACGGCGGCATCCTCGCGCAGAACGCGCACGAGACTCACGCTCGAGGCGCTGCCGGGCGACCTGCCCGAGCACGTCGAGATCGACATCAGCGCGCTCGACATCGGCGACTCGATCAAGATCGCCGACCTGCCGCCGATCGCACGGCGTCGTCTACGTCGGCGATCCCGACACGATGCTCGCCAGCGTCGCGCAGCCCAAGGGCCCGACGGCCGAGGAGGAGGCTGCGGAGGCCGAGGCCGCCGAGGCCGCCGAGGCCGCCGAGGCGCGCGCCGAGGCGGGCGAGGGCGAGCCCGAGGCCGAGGGCGATTCGGCGTCGGACTCGGAGTAGCTCGCCTTCTTCGGGCTTCCGCAAGCGGCGAGGCACCCGTGGACCTGCTCGTCGCCGGCCTGGGCAATCCGGGCCGGCGCTACGCCGGCACACGCCATAACGCGGGGCTACCTGGTCGCGGCCGAGCTGGCCGCGCGCTGGCAGCGCGCCGGCCGAGCGCGAGAAGCACGGCGGCGCGCTCAGCGAGGTGCGGCTCGACGACGGCACGACCGTCGCGCTGCTGCGCCCGCTCGGCTTCATGAACCTCTCGGGCGGCCCGGTGCAGAAGGCCGTGCGCGCGTACGGGCTCGGGACCGGACCAGGTCGTGTGCGTCCACGACGACGTCGAGGCGAAGTTCGGCCAGGTGCGCGCCAAGCTCGGCGGCGGGCTGGGCGGGCACAACGGTCTGCGCTCCGTGGCCGAGCGCCTCGGCACGCGCGACTTCGGCCGCGTGCGCTGCGGCATCGGCCGCCAGCGCGCGGGCGACCGCCGCGACCTCGCCGACTGGGTGCTCTCGCCGTTCGAGCCCGACGAGGACCCGCAGCCGATGATCCAGGCGGCCGCCGACTGCGTCGAGCTGATCGCGCGCGAGGGCATCGAGGCGGCACTCGCCGCCTACCCCTGAGCGCAGAGCGCTAGCTGAGCGTCGCGAGCGCCGCGTAGAGCTCGCGCGCGGCGCGTCTCGCCGAGCGCGAGGCTCTCGAGCCGGTAGCTCTCGTCCGGCCCGTGGATGCCGTCGGCGTCGAGCGCGAAGCCGGACAGCGACCGTCGGGATGCCGCGCTTCGCGAGCGCGGCCAGGATCGGGATCGAGCCGCCGCTGCGCACGAGCAGCGGCAGCGTGCCCGCGGCACGGCCGATCGCCTCGCGGCCGAGGCGAGCACCGGATCCCCGGCGTCGAAGCCGGCCGGCTCGCCAGGCGTCGACGTCGAGCTCGATCTCGACGCCCGGCGGGCGCGGCCTCGCGCAGGATGCGCTCGAGCGCCGCTGCGATCTCCGGCCGTGCCTGGCCGAGCGCCACGCGCACGCTCAGGCGCGCGCTCGCGGTGCACGGGATGATCGTGCGCCGCTGCAGGGCGTCGCCGCTCTCGATGCCGTTGACGTCGACGCTGGTGTCGGCCCAGGTGCGCGCGTAGAGCTCGGCGGCGGCGCCCGGGCGCGATCTCGCGGGCGCCCGCCTCGGCCAGCACGTCGGCGCCGACGGGCAGCTCGGCCCACGAGGCGACCTCCTCGGCGCTCGGCTGCCGCAGCCCGGCGCGCAGCTCGTCGCGCGGCCGGCCGTCGGGGCCGGGCAGCACGTGCGCGAGCATCTGCGACGAGCACGTGCGACGGCGTTCAGCGCCACGCCGCCGTAGACGCCGGAGTGGAGGTCGCGCTCGGCCGTGCGCACGCGCAGGTGGGCGGCCATGATCGCGCCGCGCACGGCGATGTCCAGCGCGGGGTGCGCCTCGTCGATCATGCCGCCGTCGAACACGATCGCGCAGTCGGCGCCGCGCTCGTCGTCGTCGACGAAGCGCAGCACGTTCGAGCCGCCGACCTCCTCCTCGCCCTCGAGCACGACGCGCACGTGCACGGGCAGCTCGCCGGCGCGCGCCAGCTCGCAGGCGACGTGCAGGAGCGGCAGGAAGTTGCCCTTGTCGTCGCTCGCGCCGCGCGCGTAGAGCCGGCCGTCGCGCACGACGGGCTCGAACGGGTCGGACGTCCAGCTGCTCGACCGGGTTCGGGCGACTGCACGTCGTAGTGGCCGTAGATCAGGACGGTCGGCGCGTCCGCGCGGCGCGAGCGCAGCTCGCCGAGGCACAGCGGGTTGCCGTAGCCCGAGATCGACCTCGGCGCTGCCGCCGGCGGCGAGCGACGCGCTCGGCGGCCCAGCTCGGCTGCCCGCTCGAGGTCGGCGGGGTCGCCCCCGCCCGATGAGATGGACGGGATGCGCAGCCAGGCGCACAGCTCGTCGAGAAGCGAGTCCGTCACGGGCCGGAGGCTATCCTGCCAGGTCGCCGGCCCCGTGCCGGCCGAACTCATGGACCGCACCCTCGAACCTCGAGCCTCGCCGATCTGACCTCCGTCACGGAGGAGGTCTGCCGAGCAGGCCGCCGTCGCGCAGTTCGGGAGCGCGCTCGACTCGGCGCTGCCGGCGCGTGCGCGCGTGCCCGGAGGCGCTGCTCGCACCGCTGCTCGCGGCGC
Organism: uncultured Actinomycetes bacterium; assembly: GCA_963705965.1. Classification (GTDB taxonomy): domain Bacteria; phylum Actinomycetota; class Thermoleophilia; order Gaiellales; family JALYLC01; genus JALYLC01. The sequence continues at coordinate 83,904 of CAVPLI010000007.1, forward strand.
TCTGGCTGCGCCGCCGGGGCGAGGAGCGGCGCGCGGACTGGCGATCCTCTGCGACGACGACGAGAGCGCGCGCGAGGTGGCCGACGAGGCGAGCTGGTACGCGCCGCCGTCCGAGGTCGGATTCGTGCCGTCGCGCGGCGTCGCCGTACGGCTCGGGCCTCGAGCCCGCGCCGCATCTCGTGGGCGAGCGCGCACGCGGGCTCGGGCTGCTCAGGACCGGTGGGCTGGTCGCGATCTCGGCGGCCGCGCTGGTCGAGCGCGTCCCGCCGCCCGCGCGCCGGTCGACCGCGCTGCACGTCGAGCGCGGGGGAGAGCTCGTGCGCGACGACGCCGTCGCGGCGCTCGTCGCGGCCGGCTACACGCGCGTCGAGCGCGTCGGCGATCGCGGCGAGCTCGCGGTGCGCGGCGACATCCTCGACGTCTTCCCGACCACGGGAGCCGAGCCCGTGCGCATCGAGCTGTTCGGCGACGAGGTCGAGCGCATCTCGCGCTTCTCGGTGTTCACGCAGCGCTCGCTCGCCGAGCTCCAGCGCAGCGACCTGCAGCCGGCGCGCGAGGCGCGCCGCTCGCCCGCCGACGTCGAGGAGTGGACGCACGAGGAGGACGTGCCGGTCCCGGGCGACCTCGTCAACCTGGCGCCCGAGCTGATCGCGCACGGCGCGATCGTGCGCGTGGCAGCCCGACCGCGTGCTCGAGGCGCGCGCGAGCGGCTCGAGGAGGCCGCCGCGAGCCACTCGAAGGCCGCGCGCGAGCGGGCCTATGTCAACGAGTCGGCCGTCGTCGACCTGCTCGCGACGCGTCTCGGCGCTCGATCCGCTCGCCGGCGACGCCCAGTTCGAGGCGCAGCGGCCCGCGCTGGCCGGCCGCGGCATCAGCGAGGCCGAGGCGGAGCTGCTCGGGCTCGTGCGCTCGGGACTCCGCGTGGTCGTGGCCTTCCCGCACCGCGGCGACGCCGAGCGCACGCAGCAGGCGCTGCGGCGCGTGCGAGGCCACGCTGCTCGCGCCCGGACAGCCCCTGCCCGACGAGTCCGGCGTCAGCTTCGTCGTCTCGCCGCTGCGGCGCGGCGTCGTGTGGCAGGCGGCGCGCGTCGCCGTCGTCTCGGCCCAGCAGCTGTTCCGGCGCCGCGCCGCGGGCACGGCGGTCGCCGGGCGCCTCGGCCGCGCGCTCTCGAGCGCCGCCGACCTGCGTCCGGACGACTACGTCGTCCACGTCGAGCACGGCGTCGGGCGCTTCCTCGGCTTCGACACGAAGACGGTCGGCGGCGTCACGCGCGACTACGTCAACCTCCAGTTCAAGGGCGAGGACCGGCTCTTCGTCCCGCACGACCAGCTGGCCAAGCTCTCGCGCTACATCGGCGCCGACGGGCGCGCCGCCGGCGCTCTCGAAGCTCGGCGGCAAGGCCTGGCACACGCTGCGCTCGCGCGCCCGGGCCGCGGTGCACGAGCTCGCAGGCGAGCTGCTGCGCCTGTACGCCGTGCGCCAGACGCGCACGCGCCCCGCCTACGACGATCGAGGAGGGCTGGCTCGAGCGGCTCGAGCGCGCGTTCGCCGTACACCGAGACCGAGGATCAGCTGCGCGCGATCGACGAGGTCTACGAGGATCTCACCGGCGAGCAGCCGATGGACCGGCTGATCTGCGGCGACGTCGGCTTCGGCAAGACCGAGGTCGCGATGCGCGCGGCGTTCCTGGCCGCGATCTCGGGGCGGCAGGTGCTCGTGCTGGCGCCGACGACGCTGCTCGTGCAGCAGCACCTGCAGACGTTCCGCGACCGCTTCCGCGACTTCCCGGTGCAGGTCGAGGCCGTCTCGCGCATGCGCGAGGCCGGCGACGTCAAGAAGGCGCTGCGGGCGTTCTCGGAGGGCAAGATCGAGGTGCTGATCGGCACCCACCGCCTGCTCTCGCGCGACGTGATCCCGCAGAACCTCGGGCTCATCGTCGTCGACGAGGAGCAGCGCTTCGGCGTGCGCCAGAAGGAGCTGCTGCGGCAGCTGCGGCTCGAGGTCGACGCGCTCTCGATGTCGGCCACGCCGATCCCGCGCACGCTGCACATGTCGCTCGCCGGGCTGCGCGACATCTCGGTGATCGCGACGCCGCCGCGCGGCCGCCAGCCGATCCGCACGCACGTCACCGAGTACGACGAGACGCTCGTGGCGGCGGCGATCCGGCGCGAGATCGCGCGCGAGGGCCAGGTCTTCTACCTCCACAACCGCGTCGAGACGATCCACGAGGCGGCCGAGAAGATCCGCCGCCTCGTGCCCGAGGCGCGCGTCGGCGTGGGCCACGGCCAGATGGACGACAAGCAGCTCGAGCAGGCGATGGTCGAGTTCCTGCGCGGCGACCTCGACGTGCTCGTCGCGACCACGATCATCGAGAGCGGGCTCGACATCCCGCAGGTCAACACGCTCATCATCGAGCGCGCGGACGTGCTCGGGCTCGCCCAGCTGTACCAGATCCGCGGTCGCGTCGGCCGTGGCGAGAACGCGGCCCACGCCTACCTCATGTACCCGGACGGGAGCGAGCTGTCGGAGGAGGCGCGCGCGCGCCTTGCGGCGCTGGCCGACTACACCGAGCTCGGGCTCGGGCTATCGCGTCGCGCTGCGCGATCTCGAGCTGCGCGGCGCCGGCAGCCTGCTCGGCGACGAGCAGTCGGGTCACGTCGCCGCCGTCGGCTTCGAGCTCTACTGCGACCTGCTCGCCGAGGCCGTCGCCGAGCTGAGCGGCAACCGCGGCGCGCTCATGCGCCCCGTGCGGCTCGATCTCGCGCTCGACGCCTACGTCCCGGCCGACTACGTGGCCTACGAGGCCGCCAAGCTCGACGTCCACCGCCGCATCGCGCTCTCCGAGACCGTCGACGAGCTGCGCGACATCGAGATCGAGCTCGCCGACCGCTTCGGCGAGCTGCCCGAGCCGGTCGAGAACCTCATCCTCGCCCAGGAGGCGCGCATCAAGCTGGCGGCTGCTCGGCGCCGACTCGCTGACGGTGCGCGGGACGCGCGCGACGGTCGCGCGCATCACGCTCGGACCCAGCGGACCTGCGCGAGCTGCGCGAGCGCCACGGCCGCGTGCTCTACAACGCGGCGGCGGCGAGCTCGGCCTGCCACTCGCGCCGGAGCGGCCCCTCGCGCAGGTGATCGCGCTCGTCGACACGCTCGGCGACCTCGTTAAGGGGTGCTGCGCGGGAGAACCCCGGGTTAAGCCTCGGTGAAGCGGCCTTCGCAGACCATTGCGACAATGGCATAAGGAGCGCGATGCTGCGGTTGGAGGGCTCCGCTGCTGCTATAGATGAGGCGCGGTGGCTCACCCGAACGGGGGAGTGACCTCGCTCCCGCGCCGTTGAGCCCAAGCGATTTCTCACAAGGCTGTACTCATGCATCTGCCCGTCCGTCTCCGCGTGCCGCTCGTCGGCCTCGCACTTTGCTCCACCGCCCTGCTGATCAGCGCGTGTGGCGGCAGCTCCGCGTCCGATGACGATTCCGGCAGCAAGACGGTCCCGGCCGATCGCCGTCGCCGTCGTCGGCGCCGAGACGGTGCCGCGCACGAAGCTCGACCGAGCTGATGACGCAGGTCTGCGTCCAGTACAAGGCCGCCAAGAAGGCCTGCCCGAAGCCGGGCTCGGCCGAGCGCAAGCAGCTCCAGCAGAGCTTCGTCACGCAGCTCGTGACGCAGGCGGAGTTCGACGAGGCGGGCAAGCAGCTCAAGGTCAACGTCAAGCAGTCCGAGATCGACACGAACCTCAACAAGCTCAAGCTGCAGTACGCCAAGGGCGCCGACGGCAAGGTCGACGACGCCAAGTGGCAGAAGGTCCTGAAGGACAATCACACGACGCGAGGCCGCGGTCGTGGAGAACCTCCGCAACGGCCTCCTGCGCCAGGCCATCTACGTCAATCTGACGAAGAACGTGACCGTCGACGACACGGCCGTGAAGGCGTACTACACGAAGAACAAGAAGACCTACGCGACGCCCGCGAGCCGCCAGATCCGCCACATCCTGGTCAAGAACAAGGCCACTGCTGACAAGATCTACCAGCAGCTCGCCAAGAGCGACGCGAAGTTCGCGGCGCTGGCCAAGAAGTACACGATCGATCCCGGCTCGAAGAAGACCGGAGGCAAGCTCGGCAGCATCCAGAAGGGCCAGACCGTCCCGGCCTTCGACAAGGTCGCATTCGCCGTCGCGACCGGCAAGGTCGCGCCTCCGGTCAAGAGCTCCTACGGGTGGCACGTGATCGAGGCCACGGCCGCTACCGTCCCGGCATCGCAGAAGCCGCTCAACGCGGCGCTCAAGAAGACGATTCGCACCACCCTCCTGACCCAGAAGAAGCAGAGCGTCGCCAACAAGTGGTTCGTCACCTTCCAGAAGAAGATCGAGAAGAACGTCCGCTACGCGGCCGGCCTCGCTCCGGCGAAGACGACGAGCACCGCGACGACGGCGCCCGCCACGACCACCGCGGGATGATGCGGCGCGCGGCCTGCGTCGGGCTGCTCGGCGTCGTCGTACTCGCGGGCTGCGGCGGCAGCAGCTCGGGCAGCTCGCTGCCCGCCGGCGTCGTCGCCGTCGTCGACGGCAACGACATCACGCTCGCCCAGCTCGCAGACCACGATGAACATCGCGCAAGCTGTCGATGAAGACGTCGTATCCCGGTCGTGGGCACGGACGAGTGGCTGCAGCTGCGCACGCGCGCACTCGAGGCGCTCGCCCACGACGAGGAGCTGCGCGCCTGGGCGCGCAAGCTCGGCGCGACGGTGAAGCCGAGCGCCGTCGACGCCGCCGTCAAGCAGACGCTCGCCGGCGCGTTCCCCGGCAAGACGGCGGGCACCATCGACGAGGTCAAGCTGAAGACGGAGTTCAAGTCGCACCGGGCATGACGCGCGCGCTGCTGCGGCACCGCATCGAGACGAAGCTGCTGGCCGCGGCCGCCGCCGCCAAGGTCGGCGGCTCCCCCAAGGTGACCGAGGCCCAGATCAAGGCCCAGTACGCGAAGGACAAGGCCACGCTGTACGTCCAGCCGGAGCGCCGGCAGGTACGCCACATCCTGGTCAAGACGAAGGCGCTCGCAGATCAGATCTACTCCCAGCTGTCCTCGTCGGACGCGAGCTTCGCGGCGCTCGCCAAGAAGTACTCGACGGACAGCTCGAAGGACAACGGCGGCGACCTCGGCGTCGTCAACCGCAACGGTCTCGTCAAGCCATTCGCGGATGTCGCGTTCACGCTCGACCAGGGCGTCGTCTCGGAGCCGGTCAAGACCCAGTTCGGCTGGCACATCATCGAGCCCATGGGTCCGATCCTGCCCAAGAGCACGAAACCGCTCGACGCCGCGCTCACGAAGCAGATCCGCGATCAGCTCGTCGAGAAGGCGCGCCAGAAGCACATCGCGCAGCGAGTTCGCCCGGGCGGAGATCGAGCTCAGCAGGAACATCGAGTTCGCGCCGGGCTACGGCCCGCCGATCGCGGCAACGCAGTGACCGACGGCGCCACGGCGCCTCTCGCTCTCATCGTCGCGCTCGGTCCGGGAGAGCCGGAGCTCGTGCCCGCGGCCGCGCTCGAGGCGCTGAGCCGTGCGGGCAGCGCCGCTCCCCACGGTCTGCCCGAGGCGCTCGCCGCAGCGCTCACGGCGAGCGGGATCCGTCTCGAGAGCTCCTGCCGGCACGGCCTGCGCGCCGGATGCCGTCGCCTACGCGCTGGCGCGGAGCGCACCGGACGCCGAGACGCTGCCCGCGCGGCCGCTGCTCGCGCGCCAGGCCGCCCAGGGCGCGGCGGGCGCCCTGCTCGAGCTGACCGCGGTGCTGCGCCGCGAGTGCCCGTGGGATCGCGCGCAGACGGCGACCTCGATCGTGCCGCACACCGTCGAGGAGGCGTACGAGGTCGCCGACGCCGTGCGCGAGGCCGGCCTCTCCCCGAAGCTGCTCGACGAGCTCGGCGACCTGCTCTTCCAGACGACGTTCCTCGCGCTGCTCTGCGAGGAGGCCGAGGTCGGCTCGTGGGTCGACGTCGCGCTCGGCGTCGCTGCCAAGCTGCGACTCCGCCACCCGTGGGTGTTCGGGAGCCAGAGCGCGGAGTCCGCGGGCGACGCTCGCAACCTCTGGGAGGACGTCAAGGTCGAGAGCGAGGGCCGCGAAGGCATCTTCCACGACGTGCCGCGCGCGCTGCCGGCACTGCTCGAGGCGCGCAAGGTGCAGCGCCGCGCGGCCGCGATCGGGTTCGAGTACGCCACCGTCGGAGGCGGCGTTCGGCGATCTCGAGAGCGAGATCGGCGAGTTGCGAGCCGAGCTGGGGGACGAGCCCGAGCCCGAGCGCGAGCCGCTGAGCGCCGTCGCCGGCGAGATCGGGGACGTGCTCTTCGCGTGCGTCAACGTGGCGCGCAGGCACAACTGCGATCCCGAGCTCGCGCTGCGCGCCGCGACCGCCCGCTTCCGCGAGCGCGTCGAGCTCGCCGAGCGCCTCGCCGATGCCGAGGGCGTCGCCTTCCGGGCGGTGGGGACGCCGCAGCAGGAGCACTACTATCAAGCCGCCAAGCGTTCTCTCAGGGAAAGCAAGTAAGCAAGTGACAGCGATCGCATCCGTGCACGCGCGCCAGGTCCTCGACTCGCGCGGCAACCCGACCGTCGAGGTCGACGTCGCTCACCGACGACGGGGCGTTCGGCCGCGCGGCCGTGCCCTCGGGAGCCTCGACGGGCTCGCACGAGGCGGTCGAGCGCCGCGACGGCGGCGCCGCCTACGGCGGCAAGGCGGTCGAGGGCGCGGTCGCGAGCGTCAACTCCGAGCTCGCCCCGGCGCTCGCTCGGCCACGACGTGCACGACCAGCGCGGCGTCGATCGCCTGCTGTGCGACGTCGACGGCACGCCGGACAAGGGGCGCATCGGCGCCAACGGCGTGCTCGGCGTCTCGCTGGCCGTCTCCAAGGCCTCGGCCGCCGCGCTCGGCCTTCCGCTCTGGCGGTCGCTCGGCGGCCCGTCCGCGCACGTCCTGCCGGTGCCGATGATGAACGTCATCAACGGCGGCGCGCACGCCGACAACGCGCTCGATCTGCAGGAGTTCATGGTCGTGCCGCACGGCGCCGAGAGCTTCGCCGACGCGCTGCGCATCGGCAGCGAGGTCTACCACGCGCTCAAGTCGCGGCTGCACCGCGACGGGCTCTCGACGGCAGTCGGCGACGAGGGCGGCTTCGCGCCGGAGATCTCGTCCGCCGAGGCCGCGATCGAGCTGATCCTCGCGGCGGCCGGCGACGCCGGTCACGGCGACGCCGTCGGCATCGCGCTCGACCCGGCGATGACCGAGCTGTACCGCGACGGCGCGTACCACGTGGAAGGGCGCGCGCTGACCGCCGAGCAGCTCGTCGAGTGGTGGAGCGAGCTGTGCGGGAAGTACCCGATCCTCTCGCTCGAGGACGCGATGTCCGAGGACGACTGGGACGGCTGGCGGCTGCTCACCGAGCGCCTGGGCGAGCGGGTGCAGCTGGTGGGCGACGATCTCTTCGTGACGAATCCCGTCGCGCCTCGCAGAGGGCATCCGCGCAGGTGTGGCGAACGCCATCCTCGTGAAGGTCAACCAGATCGGCACGCTCAGCGAGGCGCTCGACGCGATCGCCCTCGGTGCGCGCTCGGGCTACTGCTCGGTCATCTCGCACCGCTCGGGCGAGACCGAGGACGCGACGATCGCCGACATCGCCGTCGCGACCAACGCGGGACAGATCAAGACCGGCGCACCGTGCCGCTCGGAGCGCGTGGCCAAGTACAACCAGCTCCTGCGCATCGAGGAGCAGCTCGGGCCCCAGGCGCACTACCCGGGCCTGCGGGCGTTCGCCGGGCGCGCGACATGAGCCTGCAGCCGCGCCGCACGAAGATCGTCTGCACGATCGGGCCCGCGACCGCCGCGGAGCCGATGATCGAGCGGCTCGTGGCGGCGGGCATGGACGTGGCGCGCGTCAACTGCTCGCACGGCACCGTCGAGGAGCTCGAGGAGCTCGTCCGCGCCGTGCGCGCGGTGGAGAAGCGGCTCGACCGTCCGCTTGCGATCCTCGCCGACCTGCCCGGGCCCAAGCTGCGCGTTGCGCGCCTGACCCAGCCGCGGCTCGTCGTGAGCGGCGACGATCTCGTGCTCGCGAGCGCCGGAGCCGCGTCGGGGGAGGATCTGGAGCTCGGCTTCGAGCTCGACTTCGCGCGCGTCGTCCGGCCGGGCTCGCCGGTCATGATCGACGACGGGCGCGTTCGCCTGCGCGTCGTCGAGGCCCTCGGCAAGCGCGTGCGCTGCCGTGTCGAGACCGGCGGCCTGATCCAGTCGCAGAAGGGCGTCAACCTGCCCGGCAGCTACCTGCCGATCCCGTCGATCACGGATCGCGATCGCGAGTTGCTCGAGCACGCGGTGCGCTGGGACGTCGATTACGTCGCGCTCTCGTTCGTGCGGCGTGCCGAGGACGTCGAGGATCTCAAGCGCCTCGTCCAGGCGCACGGCGGCCGCCAGCGCGTGATCGCGAAGATCGAGAAGCTCGAGGCGATCGAGCAGCTCGAGGCGATCGTCGCCGTCACCGACGCGCTCATGGTCGCGCGCGGCGATCTCGGTGTCGAGATCGGCGCCGCCGAGGTGCCGATGCTGCAGAAGCGCCTCATCCGCCTGGCCCGCGAGGCGGGCAAGACGGTGATCACGGCCACGCAGATGCTCGAGTCGATGATCGACGCGCCCGAGCCCACCCGTGCCGAGGCCTCGGACGTCGCCAACGCGATCCTCGACGGCACCTCCGCGGTCATGCTGAGCGGCGAGACGGCGGTCGGCTCCTACCCCGTCGAGGCCGTCGACACGATGGTGCGCATCGCAGCCGCCGGTCGAGCCGGAGTTCGCCTACCGCGACACGCCCTTCGAGGCGACGCGGCAGGGCCCGCGCTACATCTCCGACGTCGTCGGGCACGCCGCCTGCGACATGGCGGAGGTGATCGAGGCCGCGGCGATCATCGTGCCGACGGTCTCGGGCGAGACCGCGCGCGAGGTCTCGCGCCACCGGCCGCACCGCCCGATCGTCGCCTGCACCCCGAACCGCGACGTGCAGCGCCAGCTGATGCTGGACTGGGCCGTCGTGCCGCTCGCGCTCGATCCCACGAAGGACGTCGAGACGCTCTGGCTGCGCTCGATCGACGCGGTGCAGCGGGCCGGCATCGCAGGGCCGGGCGACCGCGTCGTGATCACGAGCGGCACGAACGTCAACCGCCCGGGCGCCACCAACACGATCCTCGTCCAGACGCTCTGAGGTAGCGTCGGCACGCGCTCAGGGCGTCAGCGCGAAGGGCTTCTCGCCCGGGCGGATGTAGCCCTCGGCTCGTGCCTGGGCGATCATCGCCGTGGTCTGCGAGGCGCTGTGGAGATCGGCCTTCAGCTTCGCGTTCTGGCGGTCGAGCTGTGCCACCTCGGTGCGCAGCTGCTGCGTGGCGGTGCGCGCGTGCAGGTACGAGCGCACCGGGCCGACGCACAGCACGAACAGCAGGAGCAGCAGCGCGACCGCTCCGAGACGGCGGGCGCGATGCAGGCGGTCGCTGCGCGCGGGGCGGGGGCGGGGAGGCACGGGCAACCGCTTCGCCGTCTGCGCCGGTGCTCCTCCCGGCTGCCACACTTCCGCTCGTGGAATCTGCGACGCAGCGTGACCGCGAGGCGATCGAGCGACAGCTCGGGCGGCCGCCGCGCGCGCTCGCGGGCGTGGCGGCGCGCTGCTCCCTCGGCGGGCCGAGCGTGATCGCGCAGCGCCCGTACGACGAGGCGGGGATGCCGTTCCCGACGACGTTGTGGCTGTCCTGCCGCGTGCTCGTGCGCGCCGTGAGCGAGCTCGAGTCGAGCGGGGGCATCGCCGAGCTCGAGGCCGAGCTCGCGCTGCGGCAGGGACTGCGCAAGAGCCGGAGCCGCGCCGATGCCCGCGTCGCCGCGCTGCGCGCTGCGCTCGATGCGGGCGGCCCGCGCGCCGACGGCGGCGACGCCCTGGGGACGAGCCTCGACGGCGGTGCGGACGCCGCGCCGCTGAAGTGCCTGCACGCACACGCCGCCGTCGCGCTCGGCGCGCCGCCCTACGCCTTCGGCCGCCTCGTGCTCGAGCGCGCGAAGGCACCGGTTCCGGAAAGCTGCTGCGCGTGGGAGTGAGCGAGCTGAGCGTCCTGCTGGCGCGGGAGGACTGGCGCGCCGGCGAGCGCTTCGTCGAGCGCGTGCTCGCGGATCCGCGCCGCGCGCCGGTCGTACGGAGCGTGATGCTCGAGCTCGAGCGCGAGTTGCGCCGGCGGCTCGGGCAGACCTACACGCTCGCGCAGCTCGTGCGGGTCTACCAGGACGCCGATCGCTGGGGACGCGCCGCGGCCGAGCGTGCCGCTCCCGAGGTCGGCTGGATCCAGGACAGCGCGTTCGCCGACGCCGCCTGCGCACGCGCCGCGCGCAATGCACGCGACTGGACGCCGGGCTGAGCACGCCGCCGCCACTGCCGCCGCAGCCGGGGCCGACCGACGAGCTGATGCGCCTCGAGCGCCGCCGCAAGGCCGCGGTGCGCCAGCGGCGCCACTCGCGCCTGCGCGGGCTCCTGGCCGTGCTCCTGATCGCCGGAGCGGGCGTCGGCGGCTTCTTCCTCGGGCAGGCGCTCACGGAGGCTCCGGGGCCCGAGCTGACGACGACGGATCGCGGGCTGGTGCGCGTAACCGTCACGGAGACGGTCGCCTCGCGCACCGTGACCGTCGTCACGCGCGGCACGCCGTGACGAGGGTCGGGGAGGGTGGTTTCAGGCCGCCCGCCGACCGCGCCGCGGGATCCGGGCTACACTGAGCCGCATGAAGGGAGACGCAGACTCCCCGCACCGCCGGACGGGTGCGCGGTCTGCCGAGCCGACGTGGTTGACGCTCGGTCAGGCGGCGAAGTACCTGGGAATCGCACAGAGCACCGTGCGGGTCTGGACGGACAGCGGGCGCTTGCCGGTGTTCTACACGCCGGGGGGCCATCGCCGGTTCTTGCGGTCGGACCTCGATGCGTTCATCCAGCGCAACGGCGCGGGCTCGCGTCCGCGCGGTGACGCCGTCGTCCTGGTCGTCGACGACAACCCGAAGCTGCGCTCCTTCATCCGCGTCAACCTCGAGTTCGACGGCATGGTCGTGCGCGAGGCCGCGACGGCCGAAGAGGGCCTCGCGGCGCTCGACGAGGATCCGCCCGATCTCGTGATGCTCGACGTCAACCTCCCCGGCATCGACGGCTGGGAGATGCTGCGCCGCGTCCGCGAGCGCCACGGCATCGAGACGCTCCCCGTGATCATGTTCTCGGGCGAGAGCGAGGACGATCACGCCGAGGAGCACGGCGCCAACACGTTCGTCGGCAAGCCGCTCGACCCGCTCGCCCTCGTGGAGCAGGCGAAAGCCCTCCTACGAGTCCGCGTAACCCAGTTCGGGTAAGCGAGCTCGGCGCGACTACGTCGTCTGGACGCCCTGGGAACGACCCGGCGTCTTGCAAGTGCTGAGCACGTGCGGCGACACCGGGCCGCCCCCAGGACGCCCAGCCGGCGTATTCACGCCGAGCGCCATACGGAGCGAGATTCGGCGGCGAAGACTCGCGCGCCGATCTAGCGGTCGGAGCGCTCGGGCTCCGGGTCCGCCGCGATGCGGCGGAGCACGATCGCGTCCGTGCTGACCTCGACGCGCAGCGCGCCGGCGTCGCCCCAGTGCTCCTGGAACGTCGGGTCGGACGCGACGGAGGGGTCGAGCAGCAGGACGCTCCCGGTGAGCAGGCGCGCCTCGAGCCCGCGCGAGCCGCCACGGCCGCGACCCCGCCGGCGCCCGCGCTTGCGCGGGCTGCGGCTCGGCTCGTCGTCGAGCGGGGCCGCCTCGGCCTCACCGGCCTCGACCGGCGCAGCCTCGTCCGCGACCTCGTCCTCGGGCTCGGCGGCTGCCGCCGCCTCGGGCGCGGCGGCCTTGGTGCGACCGGCGCCGCCGCGCGCTCCGCGCCGGCGACTCGGCTTGGCCGCCGGCTCGGCGGCGGCCTCGGGCGACTCCTCGGCAGCGGGCTCCTCGACGGGTGCCGCCACCTCGGGGCCCTCGATGTCGTCGGCCACCGGACGGCGCGCCCTGCTGCGCCGGGGTGCAGGCGCCGGCTCTTCGTCCGCTGCGACATCGGACGCGCTCACGATCTCGGGCTCGCTCGGCTCGGGGCCCGCCTCGAGCGCCGCGGCCTCCTCTGCGAGCATGGCCTCGACGACGCTGTCGGGCGTGATCGGCGCGAGCGGCGCCGGGCCGCCGCGCTCGATGCCGTGCTCCTGGCGGAAGGCGCGCACCGATTCGGCGGTGGTCTCGAGCTGATGCGCGATCCAGGCGTCGGTCGAGCCCTCTTGCGCCCACGCGCGAATGCGGTTGAGCTGCGGTTTGAGGGCGGCGACGCGTCTGGCCATGGCGGGGATCCTATGTGATCGCCAGGGCGCCGCCGGGCTCGCCCCGGACGCGTGCGCGTCAGCCGAACAGGGAGCGCGCCACGGAGAGCGCTCCGTAGCCGATCGCCACGGCCGCGGCGGCCGTGAGCAGCACGAAGAGCCAGATGACCCAGCGCGAACGGCGTTCCAGCGCCCGGCGCTCGCGATCTTCCTCGCGGGCACGGCGGCGCCGCTCGAGTTCGGCGATCAGCTCCCGCTCGAGCTCGGGGTCGTCTGCTCGATCCTTCCAGCGGGTACGCCTGCCCGGGGGCACGCTCACGCGTCCCAGGGTAATGCATCCACCTTCGGGGGCACTCGATCTTCGTATGCGCCGTATGCTGAGCGCCGTGGTCGACGAGAGTGCTCAGGCCGAGCCGCCCGGTCTTGCGCTGGTGGCGGAGCTACGCGCGTCGCTGCTCGAGCGGTGCTCGCTCGTGGCGCACGAGGTGCTCGCTCCCGAGGGCGTCCCGTTCTCGCGCGTGCGCGCGGGCTGCGAGCAGGCGCTGGAGGCGCTGGAGCGCTGCCTGCGCGATCCGCACCGCGCGCCGTTCTCGTCGCTCGTGCTGGAGCGGGAGGTCGCCGGCTGCATCCAGGGCGGCCTCAGCTTCGTCGCCCTCATGGGCGCGCTGCAGCGGGCGTTCGTCGAGCTCGGCACGCAGGTCGCCGGCGCGCCGTCCGAGGCCGCGCAGGCGCTGCTCGGCGCTGCGGGCGGGGTGCTCGAGCGCGTCGGCACCGCCGCCGCCGCCGAGCTCGACACGACGCACCGCGCTTCGCTGCGGCGGCGAGCGGCGATCGCCGACCGCGTGCGCGCGGCGGCCAGCCTGCTCGCCGGGGTTGCGCTCGATCTCGATCGCGTGCTCGATGCGATCAGCCGCGCGACCGCCGAGGGACTCGCGTGCGACTGGGCCGCGGTCGCCGTCCGCGAGCCGGACGGGCGACTGGTGATCGCCGCGAGCACGGGGCGCGGCGCGGGCTGGGTGCAGCGCTGGCACCTGCGCGCCGACAGCGGCTTCGCCGCGCGCGCGCTCACGAACGAGGGCGCCGCGATCGCGAGCGACGCGGCCGACATCCCGTTCGAGGGCGACGGAGGGCCCGCGGCCGTTCTCGCGTTCGCGCTGCGGGACGCGGATCGCGCCAGCGTCGCCGTCGTGTTCTGCGGCCGCGACGCCGGCGAGGCGCTCGCCTCGGAGGATCTCGCGCTCGCAGACGGCATCGCCGAGATCGCGGGCCGCGCGCTCGAGGCCGCGCATGCGGCCGTCGGCGCGCGCCGTCTCTCCGCGCAGCTCGCGGCGCTCGACCAGGCCGCCGCGGCGGCGGGCGAGGGCGACGATGCCCGCGCGCTCGCGCTGCTCGCGCGCGTCGCGGCCGAGCTTGCACGCGCCGATGCCGTGCTGGTGCGCATTCTGGACAGCGCGCGCGGAGTGCTCGTCGCGCGCGCCGTGCACGTCGACGCCCCTGCGCTCGAGGCCGAGCTGACGGGGACGAGCGCCCTGCTCGACGGCGGGCTCGAGGAGGCGATGCGCGGCCGCGAGTCCGATCTCGACGCGGCGCTGGAGCCCGCCGTGGCACGCCGCCTGCAGAACCGCGGCGTTCCGACCGCACTGGCGCTGCCGATCGGCGGGGCGGCAGGCCCGGTGGGCGTGCTCGAGATCCTGCGCGCCGGGCCGGAGCCGTTCAGCGAGGCCGAGCGCCAGCTGCTGCGGCACGTGGCCGCGCAGGCCGCGCTGGCCCTCTCGCGCGCCGGATCCGGCGTCGAGACCGGCCTGCAGGAGCTGCTCGACATCGCGGGCGAGGCGCTCTCGGCGACCGGTGACGGCCCGGCCGTCGCGCGCGTCGCGGCGCGCCTGGCGAGCAGCGCCTGCCGCGCCGACAGCGCGCTCCTGCACGCGGTCGACGAGGACGGCCTGCACGTGCTGGCGGGCTTCGGCGCCCGCCTCGCCGATCCGCTCCGCCAGGGCCCGCTCGACGCGCTCGCGCTGGAGGCGCTGCGCCACGACGATGCGATCGTCACCGGCGGCGACGGCTCGGCCGCGCTCGCGGGCGGCATCGGCTCGGGAGCGGTGCTCTCGGTCGTGCTGCGCACGCGCGGCGAGTCGCTGGGCGTGCTGCAGCTGCTGTTCGCGGAGCGCGACCGCGCCGATGCCGCTGCGGCGCGACGTCGCGCTCACGGTGTTCGCGACGCGCGTCGCCGAGGCGCTCGCCGCCGCTCGTGCACAGCGCCAGGTCGCGGTCGAGCTGGCCGATGCCCGCGCCCTCTGCGACGCGGTGGCGCCCGCCGGCGAGCCGTCCACGCAGCGCGCGCTCGAGGCGGCGCTGCGGCTCACCGGCCTGACCACCGGGGGCGTGTGGGCGAGGGCTGCCGACGGCTCGCTGCGCGAGGTCGCGACGGCCGGAGGAGCGGAGGCCGCGGCCGGACTCGTCGCCGCGCTGCTCGACGAGGCCGGCAGCGCGCCCGCCCTGCGCGGCGACCTCGCCTCCGACACGCGTCTCGCACCGCTCGCGCGCACCGTCGACGCGGGCAGCGCGGTCATCATCCCGCTCGCGCTGCGCGATCTCGACGTCGGCGTGCTCGCGCTGCTCTCGCCCGCCTCCGCGCCGCCGGCCGGCGCGGCCGAGGTCGCGCTGCGCGTCGCCGGCGTGACGGCCGCCGTGCTCGCCGCCGACGAGCAGCGGCGCATCGCCGAGCAGACCGCCCGCGGCGCCAAGGCCAGCGAGATCACCGCGCGCTCGGTCGCCGTCCGGCTCGAGGCCCACGAGGCGCTCGCGGACGCGGCGCTCGAGGGTGGCGATCCCGACGGCGCGCTGGCGGCCGCCGCGGCGCGCATCGCGACGGTCTCGACCTGTGCCGTGCAGCGCCTGGGGCCCGACGGGACGCTCCAGCCCGCCGCGCTCCATGTCGAGGGCAATGCCCTGCGCGAGCCCGTCGGCCGCGTGCTCGGCCGCCCGCTCGACATCACGACGACGGTCGTCGCGCGCGCGCTCGCGGGCGAGGTCGTCGTGCTCGATGCCGACGACGCCGATGCAGGCCCGCTCGCGCCGTTCGTGCAGTCCGGCTCGTCGGCCGCGCTCATCCCGCTCGGCCCGCCCGGCTCGATCCGCGGCGTGGTCGTCATGGTCTCGCTCGACCCGACGCGTCCGGTGACCGTCGCAGCCGCGCAGGCCGTCCGCCGGCTCGGCTCGCGGTAGCGTCCCTAGCTCGTTAGCGTTATCGTCGGCGCGCTCCGGCGAGAAATGCAACACTGCCCACGTGCTCTGGTCGCGCCGCCTCCTGGCCGTCGCCGCGGTGCTCGCCTTCGGCGTGCCGCTGGGCGTCGCGCAGGCCGCCTCCGAGCGAGGATGCGTCGCCGCTGCCCGCCGGCGTGATCGCGCCGGGCGTGAGCGTCGCCGGCGTCGCGGTCGGAGGCATGACGGTGAGCCAGGCCGAGCCCTGGATCAGCCAGCGCGTGCTCGGCGAGATCACGGTCAACGTGGGCACGCAGTCCTGGACCGTCTCGGCCGAGCAGCTCGGCATGCACGCCTACCTGGCACGGCCGCTGCGCGCGGCTCTCGCCCAGGGCCGCACGATGGCGGTCACGGGCGAGGACATCCCGGTCGTCACGCGCATCACCGGCAACGCCCTGCGCGCCTTCGTCAAGAAGATCGCTCCCGAGGTGCGGATCGAGCCGGTCGACGCGCGCTTCCGGCTGGTCAAGAGCGTGCCCGTCGTCGTCCCGGACGTCTGGGGCCGCAAGCTCGACGTCGTGAATGCGCCCGCGGTGATCGCACAGGCGCTGCGGCAGCCCGACCGCGGCCCGGTCGCGCTGCCGACGAAGGTCGTCCGCCCTGCGGTCACGGCGCGCTCGCTGCCGCCCGCGGTCGTGGTCGACCGCACCCTGCACCGCGTCTCGCTGTACTCGAAGCACGGCGAGAAGCTCAAGATGCTGGGCGTGGCCGTCGGGCAGTCGCAGTACCCGACGCCGGTCGGCCGCTTCGAGATCGTCACGAAGCAGCGCAATCCCTGGTGGTATCCGCCGAACTCCGCCTGGGCCGCCGGCGAGAGCCCCGTGCCGCCCGGCCCGGGCAACCCGCTCGGAACGCGCTGGATGGGCATCTCGGCGCCCGGCGTGGGCCTGCACGGCACGCCCGACGCCGCCTCGGTCGGCTACAGCGCGTCGCACGGCTGCATCCGCATGCGCATCCCGGACGCCGAATGGCTGTTCATGCACGTGCGCGTCGGCAGTCCCGTGTGGATCATCCACTAAGCCGCTCTGCGACCTAGCCGGCAACCGGCATCGGCCGGATGACGGATCATCCGTGCTGTGAGACGCGTGCTTGTCAGCCTCTGCGGTCGCGCTCCTGCTCGCGCTCGTCGGCGCTCTTCGTGTGGCAGCTCGCCACGAAGGACGACAACGCGTTCCGCGACGCGCTGCGCTCGGGGGAGTCGCCGCAGGCGCCCGCGTTCTCGCTGCCGCGGCTCGATCGCCCCGGGACGATCTCGCTGAGCAGTCTCCGGGGACACCCCGCGGTGCTCAACTTCTGGGCCTCGTGGTGCCCGCCGTGCGCGGATGAGGCGCCCGACCTGAACGCGCTGTCCGTGCGCTACGGCGGGCTCGGCGTGCGCTTCGTCGGCGTCGACTTCAACGATGCGGTCGACGAGGCGCGCTCGTTCGCGCGACGCCACGACGTGCCGTACACGCTCGTCCACGACACGCGCGGCGTGCGCGAGCGGTTCGGTGTCAGCGCGCCGCCCGAGACCTACGTCCTCGACGGCTCCGGGCGCGCCATCGTGCGCATCGAGGGGCCCGTCGACACGCCGCTGCTCGAGCCGTACGTGCGCGTCGCGATCGCGCGCAGCGGGCGCGCGGCGCCGCTCGACCCCGACGTCAAGGTCGGAGGCACGGCCATCTCCACGCTCGCCGGCGCTCCGGCCCTCGTCGCGTTCGTGACACCGGACTGCGAGGCCTGCAGCGCGCTCCTGCAGCGCGTGTCGGCCGTGGGCGGCGACGCGAAGGTCATCGCCATCTCGGAGGGCGGCGCGGTGCCGGGCGCGACGCCCGATCCTCCCGACCGGACGGGGCGCGGGGGCGGACAGGCGCAGCGGGCGCTCGGCGTGACCTCGTTCCCGGCGCTGCTCGCGATCGACGGCCGCGGCCGTCTCGTGGCCGCGCTCAGCGGCCTGCCGTCGGAGGCAGCGATCGCGGCTGCGCTGCAGCGGGCGGAGGCGGCGATGAGCAGGCTCTGGACGCCGCTCCTCGCGGTCGTGGTCCTGATCGCCGCGGCCGCGCTGATCGCCGGCGCGCTGGGCGCGTTCCGGCCCGGCTCGGCACCGGAGCACGGCTGGACGATCTCGCAGCTCTCCACGGAGCTGATGTGCCCGACCTGCAAGACGAGGCTCGACCAGTCGGACTCGCCGCAGGCCAACCAGATCCGCCGCGAGCTGGGGCGCCTGCGCGCCCGCGGCGAGAGTCGCAGCGAGGCCAAGCGCGCGCTCGAGGCCCAGTACGGCTCGGAGGTGCTCGCCGACACCCCGCGCTCGGGCTTCGGGGCGCTGGCCTGGCTCGCGCCCACGGTGCTCCTGCTGGCGGGCGGTGGACTCGCGGTCGTGCTCGCGCGCCGCTGGCGCGCCGTCGATGCGCCCGCAGCCGCACTTCCCGGTCCAGAGCGCGACCGTCTCGAGCAGCAACTCGACGACGAGCTCGCCCGGCTCGAGTGAGCTCCGGGGACGCTCGCAGCGGCGTTCGGGGCGGGTGTGCTGTCGTTCGCGACCCCCTGCGTGCTGCCGCTCGTGCCGGCCTACCTCGCCGCCGTCGGCGGCGCCTCGGTCGACGATCTGCGAGACCGCCGCGGGGTCGGCGAAGACGCTGCGCGGCGTCGCGCCGTTCGTGCTCGGCTTCGGCCTGGTGTTCGTCGTCTTCGGCGCGCTCGTCGGCGCGGCGGGCTCGGCGCTCGACGACTGGCGCGAGCCAGATCGCGCAGGCCTCCGGGATCCTCATCGTCGCGATGGGACTGGTACTGACCGGCGCGCTGCCCACTGCCGGCGCTGCCCGGGCTGACCGGCGGATCGCGCCGTCCGCATTCGGCGGTCGTGCTCGGCGGCGCGTTCGCGCTCAGCTGGACGCCGTGCGTCGGCCCCGTGCTCGCTGCGGTGCTCGCGCTCGCCTCCACGCGCGGCGGCGCCGCGGAGGCGGCGCTGCTGCTCGGCGCGTACGCGGCCGGCCTCGCGCTCCCGCTGATCTTGAGCGCATTGGCGTTCGACCGGGTGATCGGCGCGGCCGCGTTCCTGCGCGACCGCTACGACGTCATCCGCGTCGTCTCGGGCCTGGTCCTGATCGCGCTCGGCCTGCTCGTCTTCTTCGACCGCGTCTGGTGGCTGTCCGTCGCGGTCAACCGCGTGCTGCGCACGATCGGGCTCGATGCCCTGGCCACGTAGCTCTCACGGCGTTGCGGCTACCCTCAGGTCGGAATGGCAGTCATCCACGTCCACGGCGCCGACCTGATGATGTTCAGCCGCGTCGAGACCCAGCTCTCGCCGCTCGGACATGTCGTCCAGCGCGCGCGCCCGGGTCTCGAGGGCGAGGCTCCCGACGTCTGCATCTGCGATGTCGAGCGCGTCGCGCCCGAGCAGGCCGTGGCCGATCTGCGGCCCGCGAAGCTGCTCGGCTTCGGCTCGCACGAGCAGCCGGAGGCGCTGCGCGCCGCACGCCGTGCCGGCTTCGATCGCGTCGTCGCGCGCTCTGCCATCGCAGGGGGAGTCGCGGCGCTGGTCGACGACCTGATGATCTAGGGTTCCGGTCGAGCGACCCCCGACCGGAGCAACGATGACCTACATCATCACCGAGCCGTGCATCGATCTGAAGGACAAGTCGTGCATCGACGTGTGTCCCGTCGACTGCATCCACGAGACCGACCGCATGCTCGTCATCGACCCCGAGGAATGCATCGACTGCGGGGCCTGCGAGCCGGAGTGCCCGGTCGAGGCGATCTACCCCGAGGACGCGGTGCCGGACAAGTGGGAGCCGTTCATCCGCATCAACTATCTGTACTCGGACGGCATCGACGCGGTCAACGCGGCGGCCGCGAAGCAGATCGAGGACAGCCCGCCGCCGCAGCTCTCGACCTGAGCCCGGATCCGTCGAGGCGCGTGACCGTCTGGGGCTCGTGGGAGCGCCTCGGACGTGGTCCGGCCTCGCAGGCTCAGGCGGGACGCCTCTGCAAGAGGCCGGAGCGCGTCCGAGGTGCTCCCACGAGTTCCAGGCCCGCGCGAATCGGCGGATCCGGGCTCGGCCCGGGTCTCGCACCGTGTGAGGCGCGATGACGCTCGAGCTCGTCGTCGGGCCCGTCCGCTCGGGCAAGCTCGGCGTTCTGCTCGGCCGTTTCGCCGCCGCCTGCGAGGCGGGTGCACGGCCGTTGCTGCTCGTACCGGCGGCGTTCGAGCGCGACGCGCTGGAACGCGACGCCTGTCGCAGCGCCGGCGCCGTGCTGGGCGGCGAGGTCGTCACGCTCGACACGCTGATCGAGCGCGTGCTGGGCGGCGAGGTCGCCGTCGCGTCCGAGGCGCTCGACCGCGTCGTCCGCCGTCGCGTCGCGCACAGCCAGAGTGCGGCCGCCGGGCTGCGGCCCGCCGCGCTCGCCTCGGCGCTCGAGCGCCTCGCGCGCGAGTGCGACCGCGCCGGGGCCGCGCCGGGCGCGCTGGAGCGTGCACCCGGCGGCGATGCGCGGCTCGCGCCCGCCTATGCCGCCTACGAGGACGCGCTCGCCGCGAGCGGCCGCGCCCGCCGCGGTCAGCTCGTCGTGCGGGCGGCCGAGCGGCTGGAGCGCGAGCTGGCGGCCTGGAGCGGCGCGCCGGTGTTCGCGTACGGGTTCGACGATCTCTCGCCGGCGCAGCTGCGGCTGATCGGAGCGCTCGCGGGGCGCTGCGACGTCCTGCTCGCCCTGCCGTACGAGCCCGGGCGTCCGCTGCTCGGCTCGCTCGACGTCGCGTTCGAGTGGCTCGCCGCGCGCGCCGAGCGCGTCGAGGAGTTGCGCGCGGCCGCCTACGGCGCACCCGCGACCGTGGTCGCGCTGGCGCGCGGCGCGTTCTCGGCGCGCAGCGAGCCGCCGCCGGCGCGCAGACGGCGCCGTCCGGCTCGTCGAGGCGTCGGGTGCGGACGGGGAGGCGACGGCCGTCGCCGCGGAGGTCTGCAGGCTGCTGCGGAGCGGCCTCGCGGCCGACGAGGTGCTCGTCGTCGCCCCGGACGGCCATGACTGCGAGCCGCTCGCGGCCGCGCTCGAGCGCGCCGGAGTCGAGGTGGCGCTCGACACGAGCGAGCGCCTCACGAGCCTGCCCGCGGGGCACGCACTGCGCGGCCTGTGCCGCGTTGCCTGGGCGGACGGCGATCGCGACGACCTCTTCGCCTGGCTCCGGCTGGCGGGCTCGAGCTGGGTGCCCTCGCGCGCGCACGAGTCGGAGGCGAAGCTGCGCGGGCGCAACATCGCCGATGCCGCGCGCGCCGAGCGCGACCTGGGGGCGTCCGACCCGCCGCGCCCGGTCGCGGAGCTGACGGCGCTCCGCGCGGCGGACGATCCGGCCGCGGCACTGCGAGCGGTCGCCGATGCGGCGCTCGCGCGCGCCTACGGCGACGCGCCCGTCGTCGCCGAGACGCGCACGGGGATCGCCGCTCGCCGCGCGCTCGCGGCGGCCTCGGCAGCCGCCGACGAGCTTGCCGGCGCGCTGCCGGGCGCGGGCGGCGATGACGTCATGGCCGCGCTGGATGCGGTCCAGGTGCGCCTCGGCGACGGTCTCCCTCAGGGTCGCGTCCGCATCGTCCGCATCGGCCTGGCCCGTCTCGCTCCCGTGCGCGCGGTCGTGCTGTGCGGCCTCGAGGCGGGCGTGCTGCCGCGCCGCGAGCCGGCCGAGGCCGCCGGCTCGGCCGATCTGCGGCGATCGCTGACGCCGGCGGGCCTCCCCGGGGACCGTCCTCGCCAGGAGGAGCGCGACCGCTTCCTCTTCGCGGCGGCGCTCGCGCGCGTCGACGAGCACCTCGTGCTCGTGCGGCGCGCGGTCGACGACGACGGCCTCGAGCTCGCGCCCTCCCCGTTCTGGGACGAGGTCGTGCGCGTGCTCGGCGATGGCGCGCCCGCGGCGGTCGACCCTGCCCGCGCATGCCCTCGACGGCCACGACGAGCGCGAGCGGCTGCAGGCCATCGCCGCGCTCGCGCGCAACGACGAGCCGACGGCGCTGGTGCGCGCGCGTGCACACGGCGGGCGCGCGGTCGCGCGGGTCGAGCGCGCGCTCGCGGCGTGGCGGCGTCCGACGCGTCTGCGCAACCCCGAGGTGCTCGCGCGCCTGGCGGGCCAGCCGACGTACTCCGTCACCGAGCTGGAGACGTTCCAGACCTGCTCGTCGCTCTGGTTCGTGGAGCGCAAGCTCTCGCCGCGCGATGTCGAGCAGCCGCTCGACGCGCGCATCAGCGGCAGCGTCATGCACAACGCGCTGCGGCTCTTCTTCAACGGCGTGCCGTCCGAGCTGCGCGTCCAGCGGCTGCGCCCGGAGCACCTGCCCGCGGCGTTCGACCTGCTCGATCGCTGCATCGACGAGGCGATCGCGATCCAGGCCTACGAGGACGACGACGTCGCCTGGGAGGCGCTGCGGCGCGAGTTGCGCCGCAACCTGCGCACGGTCGTGCGCGGCGAGGCGGAGCGCATCGACGAGTTCATCCCGCGCCACTTCGAGATCTCGCTCCCCAAGAGCGGCGTGCGCGTCGGCGACGTGGCGATCACGGGCCGCATCGACCGCGTCGACGAGCGCGAGTGGGTCGCCGAGGCGCTGATCTGGGATTACAAGTCCGGCACCGTCGGCGCCCTGGGCGCGAACGTGCTCGAGCGCGGCCGCCTGCAGATGCCGCTCTACATCCGCGCGGCGGCGGAACTGCTCGGCCGTGACGTGGTCGGAGGCCTCTACCAGTCGATCCGGGGCGACGAGGCGCCGCGCGGCGTGCTGCGCGACGACGTGCGCGAGGCCGGGGCGCTGGAGGGCTTCGCATCGCGCGACTACGTGGAGCCCGAGCTGTTCGAGCAGCTGCTCGACGAGGCGGCCGAGCGCGCGGGCGAGTTCGCGGGGCGCATGAAGGTGGGGGACGTGCTCCACGATCCCCCCGAGGGCGAGTGCCCGCCGTGGTGCCGCTGGCACGGCGTCTGCCGGGTGGCGAACCCATGAGCGCCGTCCTGGCTCTCAGCGAGCAGCAGATCGCGGCGGTCGAGGCGCGCGGCGAGATCGTCGTCGCGGCCGGAGCGGGGACGGGCAAGACGACGCTCGTGATCGAGCGCGTGCGCGCGGCGCTGGAGACGGGCACGGCGCCCGAGCGCGTGCTCGTCGTGACGTACACCGACGCGGCCGCCCGCGAGCTCGCGGTGCGGCTCGAGCGCGCGCTGCCGGCCGGCGTCGACGCCGCGCGCCCGCAGGTCGGCACGATCCACGCGCTGGCCGCCCGGCTGCTGCGCGAGTACGCCGCCGAGGCCGGGCTCCCGGCGGAGCTGCGCGTGCTCGACGAGGCCGAGGCGCTCGTGCTCTCGGAGGCGGCCTTCGCCGATGCCATCGCGCGCGAGCGCCGCGACGGGCCTTCCGTGCTGCTCGATCTGCTCGGCGAGTACGGCGTGGCCGGCACGCGTGCGCTGATCCGCAGCCTCGACGCGCGCCTGCGCGCGGCGGGCGCGCTCGCGCCGCGCCTGCCGCCCGCGCATCCCGGGCCCGAGCTGCTCGCGCCACTGCGCGCCGCGACGGAGGCGGCCGTCGCGGCCGTCGCGGGTGACGCGCGGCCGCAGGCTGCGAGCGACCTGCGGCGCCTGGTGCGCATCGAGGCGGTGCTCGCCGGCACGCCGACGGATCGCGAGCTGCTCGCGCTCGTGGCGCCGAAGGGCGAGGCCGCGGGGCCGGTGAGCGACCTGCTCGCGGTCGCGCAGCAGGAGGCGAGCGCTCGCCTCGAGCACGAGGTCGGGCTCGCGGTCGCGGCCCTGCTCGAGCGCTACCGCGAGGCCTACCGCGCGCGCAAGGAGGCCGAGCAGGCGCTCGACTTCGACGATCTCCAGGAGCGCGCCTGCGAGCTGCTCGAGCGCGAGGCCATCGGTGCGGCCGTGCGCGAGCGCTTCGACCTCGTGCTCGTGGACGAGTTCCAGGACACGAACGGCCTGCAGTGCCGGCTGCTCGACGCGCTCGCCGGGCCCGACTCCCAGCGGGTCTTCGTCGGCGACGCGTGCCAGTCCATCTACCGCTTCCGCTACGCCGACGTCGAGCTCTTCCGCACCCGGGGCGAGCGCGCCGCCGCGCGCCTGCCGCTGACGGGGAGCTACCGCTCGCGCCCCGAGCTGCTGGCCGTCATCGGGCACGTCTTCGGCGAGCGCTTCGACGAGCGCGACTTCGATCCGCCGCACGCGCTGCGCACGGTCGGGCCGATCGACGAGCCCGCGATCGAGCTGCATCTGGTCACCGGCCCGGAAGGGACGATGCGCGCGGGTCCCGCGCGCGAGCTCGAGGCGGTCGCCCTGGCGCGCCGCCTGCGCGAGCTCGTCGACGGCGGCGGAGTCGCGCCGGGCGACATCGCGATCCTGCTGCGCTCCGCGCGCGACGCGTCCATCTACTCCGCCGCGCTCGAGCACGTCGGCCTGGCGGCGCACAGCCAGCTCGGCCGCGGCTTCTACCGCTCGCAGCAGGTGCGCGACCTCTGCGCCTACCTCGCGCTGCTGCGCAACCGCTTCGACGACCACGCGCTGCTGGTGGTGCTCGCCTCGCCGCTCGTCGGCGTCTCCAACGACGGGTTGGCCGCGCTGCGGACTGCCGCCCAGGCCGCGCTCTACTGGCCGATCGAGCTGGGGCAGCTGGAAGGGCTCCCCGAGGCCGATCGCGCGCTCGTGGAGCGCTTCAGGAAGCTCTACGACGGTCTCGTGCGCGCCGGCGGCGAGCTGGGCCTGGCGGCGCTGCTCGAACGGATCGTCGCCGAGCACGACTACGAGCTCGCCTGCCTGACCGCGCCCGACGGCGAGCGCCGCTTCGGCAACGTGCGCAAGCTGCTGCGCACGGCTCGCGCCTACGAGCGCGATCGCGGCCCCGACCTCGCGGGCTTCGTCGATCAGATGCGCCTCTGCGACGAGCGCGACCTGAGCGAGGCGGACGCCGCTCCGGGAGGCGCGGAGGACGCCGTCGCGCTGATGACGATCCACGCCTCCAAGGGCCTCGAGTTCCCCGTCGTGTGCGTGCCGGACCTGTCGCGCCAGACGCCGGGCGAGTCGGGCGCAGTGGCCGTCGGCCCCGACGGCGAGCTCGGCCTGCGCCTGCGCGACGCGCGCGGCAAGGCGCTGAACGGGCCGGCCTACGCGCGTCTCAGCGAGGCTGCGCGGGCCGCCGACGAGGCCGAGAGCGATCGCGTCGCGTACGTCGCCTGGACGCGCGCCCGCGACCGCCTGCTGCTCGGCGGGTGGCTGAGCGGCAGGAAGAACAGCGAGCTCCAGCGCGTGCTCGGCCAGTTCGGCATCCTCGCGGCGGCGCTGGAGCCGGGCGTCTCCGACGTCGCGGTCGCGGGCATGCCGGTGCGCGTGAACGTCCACACGGCCGAATCGCTCGCCGAGCCGCCGGCGCCGCCGGCCGTCCCCGAGGAGCCGATCGCCGCGGCTCCCGACGGCCAGCTCAGCCTCTTCGATGCTCCGCCGCGTGGTCGTCGCGCCCGCCGTCGACCTGCCGGCCCCGCTCGAGCCGCTGCCGGCGCCGGCGCCGCACGTGCCGCGAGCGCTCTCCTACAGCGCGCTCGCGCTGCACGACCGCTGCGGGTTCTCGTACTACGCGCAGCGCGTCGTCGGGCTGCGTCCGCCGCTCGCCGAGGCGGGCCCGTTGCGTGGTGCGCTGCTCGGAGATGCGCTCCATCGCGCAGTCGCGGTGGGTGTCGAGGTCGCCTGCGCCGGCCTCGAGCCCGCCGATCGCGCCGCCGTGGAGGCCCTCCTCGCCGCCTGGGAGGGCTCCTCGCTGGCGGCCCGCATGGCGGCGGCGGGAACGGTGCTGCACGAGCTGCCGTTCGCGTTCGTCGAGGACGACGTCGTGCTCAGGGGCTCGCTCGACATCTGCGCCCGCAGCCCCGACGGGAGCGCTGCTCGTGGCCGATCTCAAGACGACGAGCGCTGGCGGGGCGCGAGCCCGCCGCGCGTGGTCGAGAGCGAGTACGCCCTGCAGCGCTCGATCTACGCGCTCGCCGCCCTGCGCAGCGGCGCGCCGGCGGCGGAGATCGCCTTCTGCTTCCTCGAGCGACCGGAGGCGCCGGTCACCCGCCGCTTCGCCCCCGAGGACGCCGAGGGGCTCGCCGCCGAGGTGCGCGCGGCGATCGGACGGCTGCGCGCGTCCGAGTTCACCGCGCGCGCGGGCGACCACTGCGCGACGTGTCCCGCGCTCGACCGCCTGTGCCCGGCTCCCGGCTGGCAGGGCCGGGAGGCCGGGTGAGCCGCCTCAACGCGTCCTCGCCGCCCCAGAACCGCGTACGGGCGATCCTGCGGCGTCTCCGCGTCGCCTATCCCGAGGCGCGCTGCTCGCTCGACTTCACGACGCCCTGGGAGTTGCTCGTCGCGACGATCCTCTCGGCGCAGTGCACCGACGAGCGGGTCAACATGGTGACGCCCGGCCTCTTCGCGCGCTATCCCGACCCGCAGGCGTACGCGGACGCCGACGAGGGCGAGATCGCCAAGGCGATCTTCCAGACGGGCTTCCACAACCAGAAGGCGCGCTCGCTGCGCGGAGCTGCGCTGGCCGTGCTCGAGCGCCACGGGGGCAAGGTGCCGCGCTCCACCGAGCAGCTGGTGCGGCTGCCGGGCGTGGGCCGCAAGACCGCGGCCGTCGTCAGCGGCAATGCGTTCGGACGGCGTGAGGGGATCGCCGTCGACACGCACGTCGGGCGCCTCTCGCGACGTCTCGGGCTGACGGCTGGAGACCGATCCCGAGAAGGCCGAGCGCGACCTCATGGCGATCGTCCCGCGGCCGGCCTGGGTCGAGTTCTCGCACCTCCTCGATCTGGCACGGCCGCGCCGTCTGCATCTCGCGCGCGCCGCGCTGTCCGGAGTGCGTTCTGCTGGATCTGTGTCCCGAGGGCCAGATCCGCGTGCCACCGCGCCGTGCGCGGCGCACTGCGTGACGGACCGGGCACGCACACCGGCCCTAGCCTGGCTCGCATGGACCGGCTTGATCTCGAGCTCTACGCAGACCGCCTCGCTCGCCACGCGTCGCGTCTGGCCGACGAGCTCGCCGCGGCCCGCCTGCGCCTGACCTGGGCCGCGCTCGAGCGCAGCGCCAGGGCCGAGCTGGGCGCGGGGCGGTCGCTGCTGCTCGAGTCCCTCGGCGTGCTCGCCCAGGTCGATGCGGGTGCGGCGGACGAGGCGCTCCTGGCGCGCAGGCGCGAGCAGCTGGAGGCGCTCGCGGCGCTCCAGGTCTACGTCGAGCGCCGGATCACCGAGCTGTGAGGTCGAAGACCATGCCCTTGTCCACGTGGGAGTCGGGCGTACCGGCGAAGAGCGAGCAGAAGAGGCGCACCGGGCCCGCGCCGAGATCGGCCTCGAGCACGGCGTCCTCGCCCGACACGAGCGGCACGCTGTGCACCTGACCGTGGGCGTCGACCAGCGTGAGGTCGTGGTCGTCCATGCCGCGGTTGTAGACGTGGATGCGGACGACGCCGGCCTTGACCTCGAGGTGCGTGCCGCGCATGCCCCATTCGAACTCGTCGACGGCGAGGGACTGCGGCAGCACCACGACCGGCGGAGGCGGTACGTGCAGGCGGTGGAACCGCTCGCCGGCCGAACCTGCCACTCCCGGTGCCGCTGCGAGGGCGAGCAGCAGGAGTGAGAGCAGGGCCGGCCGGCGAGCCATTGCGAGTCGCGTGCCTATGCGGCCTTCAGGAGCGTCGATCCGCCGTCGTAGCGGGCGACGCCGGGGAAGGGGCCGCCGGGCAGGATGGCGTTCGGGTCGCCGCCCAGCCATTCCGTGATCAGCGACTGGTAGACGGTGCGGAAGTCGGTCTTGACGACGAGGTCGCCGTCCTGGTTGACGTTGACGCCGGGGTGCTCGCCGGCGAGACCGCCCCTGACGGCCGAGCCGCTGAGCATGATCGGGCCGCCCGAGCCGTGGTCGGTGCCGGCGGAGTCGGACTCCTCGAGGCGCCGGCCGAACTCGGAGAACACCATCGTCACGACCTGCTGCTCGACGCCGCGCGCGGCCAGGTCGGCCTTGAACGCGGCCAGCGCCCGCGAGAGCGTCGTGAGCTGCGGATCCTGCCCCGCGATCTGGTCGCCGTGCGTGTCGAAGCTGCCCCAGTCGATCGTGATGATGCGCGTGCCGAGGCCCGCCGAGAGCAGCGTCGCCGCGAGCTGCAGCTTCTGCGAGAGACCGCTGTTGGGCGGGTAGCCCGCGCCCAGCGCGCCGCCGTTGAGGGTCGAGAGGCGGCCGGCCACGTCGACCGTGAGGCCCATCATGCCGCGCGAGCGGGCGAGCGCGTCGTTGCCGGCCGCGAACGGCACGGCGGCCAGCTTGCCGACCTCGAGGTTGACGTCGGCGGTGACGCCGGGAACGCCGAAGCCGACGCCCTGGAGCCCCTCGAGCGCGCACACGGGCGCCTTCAGCGAGCGGATCTGCTTGGACAGGCTGGAGTCGAGCGAGACCGCCTGCAGCGGGTTCGTGGCGGAGCCGTAGTTGTCCAGCCAGCGTCCCAGCCAGCCGGTCTGGAGCTGCGCGAGCGCACCGGCGAACCAGTAGTCGCGGCTCTCGAAGTGCGAGCGGTTGGGCGGGTTGTAGTCGGCCGCCGGGATGATCGCGAGATCGGATCCCGGGACCGCCGGTGCCGTCGCCGTAGAGCGTGTCGAAGCCCTTGGTGTCGAGGTTCCGGTCGGCGCCGGTGCCGGACACGAGCTTGTTGGAGAACGCGAGATTGCCGCCCGTGTTGGGCATGATCGTCGTGCCGACGGTCGCGCCCGTGCCGTCGCCGAGGACGCGCGCGATGGTCGGCCGCAGCGACTGGTACTTGGCGTACTCCGGTGCGCTCGTCGGCACGAAGCAGTTGAGGCCGTCGTTGCCGCCGTTGAGGTAGACGACGACGATGCTCCGCTGCATCGGCTCCGCGGCCTGCGCGACGGCCGATTCCCAGACCTCCTCGAACGAGAGCTGTGTCGCCCCGTACACGGCTGCGAAGCCGAGCACGCCGTTGCGCAGCAGCTTGCGGCGCGTGATGCCATCCGAACCCGGTCGTCCCTCGCTCCAGCCCGTCAGCGCATCTGCCGGGATCGGCAGCATCGAGTCGGGTTTGAGGTCGGAGACGGCGCTGTCGGAGCGGGCGCAGTCGGCGCACTTGAGCGCCTGGATCTCGCTCTGGATCGTCATTTCACATCACCTGTGCGTCGGGGCCTGCGAGCATGAGCGTGCGCAGCATGACCTGGCGGCCGATGCGGTCCTTGCTGGCCTTGGCGGACGCGCGGTTGGCGTAGTCCTGGATGGCGGCGCGCGTGCCTGCGCTCATCCAGGGCGAGCCGACGGCGCCGTACGCGCGGTCGAACGCTGCGGCCGGCGTCTCGTTCGGGACGTCGACGACCTTCGCCGGCGAGCCGTTCGGCGCGTTGCCGATGACGTCCGCGACGAAGCCGAAGCGCGCGAGCGCGGTGTTCGTGTTGAGCCACGAGAGGCCGCCCTCCCAGCCCGCCACGGTGGGCGGGAAGTAGGGGAGCTGACCCATCGAGTCGAGGTACGTGGCGGGCCCGGTCGACGTCACGCCGAGGCCGAGCGCGCGCAGGGCGCCGGTCACGAACACGACCGGGGGCTTGATCATGTTGGGCTCGTCGATGGACTCGAAGAGCTGCGGCTGCGTGAGGATGCTGCGCACGAGCGGCTTGAGCTTGCGCCCGCTCGCGGTGTACTCGGTCGCGAGCTGCGAGAGCACCGCCGTCGAGGGCGGGGTGGGCATGAACTCGCCCCACAGCTTGTTGACGACGTACGGCGCGTGGCCGTCCTGCCCGAGCACGACGTCGACGGCGGTGTCGGTGTTGTAGTTGCCGAGCTTGCCGAACAGCGACTTCGGGCCGTTGAACCAGCGGCCGGAGTCGAACAGCGACGTCACGTTGTCCGGGTTCTTGTCGTCGATGTACCAGCCGGTGAGCGCCTTGGCGAGCTGCGCGACGTCGGACTCGGTGTAGTTCCTGGCGCCGGTGATGGCGTGCGTCACGCCGAGCGTGAAGAGCTCCATCAGCTCGCGGCCGTAGTTCTCGTTGGGGCCGCCCTTGACGTTCGACTCACCGTTCAGGTAGCGCAGCATCGAGGGATCCTTGGACACCTCGAGCGTCATCTCGCGGAACGACGCATCCGGGTTGGCGGCGAGGTCGGCGTACTTGCGCAGGAGCGCGTTCTGGGTCGTGAGCAGCTGGGTCGGCGAGACGGCCTCGCGCGAGTTGGCCCAGTGGCGGTGCCAGTAGAACGTCAGGCGCTCGACCAGCGGGTTGCTCGTGCGCACCATGCGGTCGACCCAGGCGAGCACCAGGTCGGTGTCGTCGCCGTTCGGGTCGAGCGCCTTGCCGTCGCGCGAGGGGTCGGGGCCGACCAGCGCGCCCTGGGGCGTGTTGAGCAGCGAGTCGACGGCGTCGTCGAGCGGCTTGCCGATCCACGCGGCGCGGTCGGCCGCGCTGGGGCCGAAGCCGGCGCGCCAGAACAGCCGGTCGACCATCGCCTGGGACATGGACGTCGGGTTGAAGGCGAACGATCCGCCGGGCGGGACGTGCAGGCGGTGCCGCCGCGGCTTGACGGTCCGCGCCTTGGCCGGCTTGTGCGCCTTGTGTGGCTTCTTCTTGGTCACACTCATCGGCTACTCCCTCTCGACGAGGCTGTCATGGCTGCGGATGCCATTACTTGCACGCGTTCTTGACGAACGCCTTGAACGCCGCTCCGGCTGCGCCCTTGCGCGGTACGCGGAAGTCGCCGGTGCTGTCGCGGACGTCGTACCAGACCACTCCGGCCAGCTTGGGCATGGTCTTGCCGAGCTGTCCGAGTGCGCCGATCCAGGCGCCCTCGTCGCCGCCGCGGGCCGTCGAGCCCGTCTCGGAGATCCAGAACGGCTTCTTCGCCGCGAGCTTCTGGATGGTGCCGTAGGCCGGCAGGAACAGGTCGGCCGGGGCGGTCCAGGTGAGGCCCTGCGCGTTCCCGAAGTTGTAGGCGTCGGCGCCGACGAGGTCGACCTGCTTGGCGCCCGGGAAGTACACCTTGAGCGCGTTCTTCTCGTCGTCGGGCACGCTGCGCGCGTACACGCTCCAGAGCAGCTTGACCTTCTTGCCCGCGGTCTTCGTCAGCACCTTGCGCACGTGCTTCCAGGCCGGCACGTAGTCGCCGGGGCGATTGCCGTTGACGGTGCCGGACCACGCGTACCACGGCGTGTTGGGGTCGGGCATCGGGCGCACGATCGCGCCGTGCGGCAGGGCCTTGATCTGGAGTGCGAGCGCTTTCAGGTCCTTGTCGAACTTGCCCGCCGCGATGGCGCTGAGCCGGAAGCCCGGGGCCTTGACGCTGTCGCTGCCCTTGTCGGGCAGCCAGCTGATGATCAGACGTACGCCGTTCGTGCGGGCGAGCTTGATCAGCTTGGGATCGAGCGCGTGGCCGACGGTCAGGTAGGTCGAGACGGTCTTGACGTTCTTGCCCGCCTTCTTCTGGAGCGCGGGGAGCGTCGAGGCGGGCTTGTCCTGGTAGACGCCGACGTTGACGCAGGCGATGGCGGGAGCCGCACTGATCGCGAGCGCGCCGAGGGCCAGGCAGACGGAACGGGTCGAGCGGTTCACTTCTTCACCTCCAGGGTGAGCGTGCTCTTGGACCGCGCCTTGCCGAGCGGCGCGCTGCCCGTCACGGTCACGGTGAACTTCCCCGACTTGCGCAGCTTCTTCGGGATCGTGAGCGTCACACTGACGTTACGGCGCGTCGCCGCGAGCGGCTTGTCGACGAACGCCAGGATCTTCTTCTTGCGCGAGAGCACCACGTGCGCCGTGCCCATGCCGTCGGCGAGGAAGCGCACGGGCACCTTCCACTTCTTCTTGCTCAGCGGCTTCAGCTTCTTCTTGATCTTCTGCGAGAGCAGCGTCACCTGGGGTGCGTCGGTGCAGGCCTGCGTGTCGGACGGCGCCGCGATCACGCTGATCGGGCCGAGCGGCGCGGTGTGCCAGCCGATGCCGTTCTGGTAGCCGACGACCGAGTAGTCGGCCTGGACGCAGGCTGCGACCTTCGGCAGCGGCACGGAGGCGGCCTTCGTCGTCAGCAGCTCCTTGGCCGGAGCGCCGGCGAGGCTGATCAGCACCTGGTAGCCCTCGGCGTCCGGCGAGTGCGTGACCCACGAGAGCACGCGCGTCTTCGAGAGCGCGAGCCCCGTCGGAGCCGACTCCTCGACCTGCGGGCCGTCGGCGCCGTTCGGATCGCCGGTGCCGCCGCCGGAGTCGACGAGCTGCAGGAGGATCAGCGAGGGCAGCTGCGACCACACGCGCACGGCGCCGCCGTTGCCGCCGCGTCCGCGCAGGCCGCCCTGCACGCTGGCATTGCCGCCGTTGCCGCCGCCGCTGATGACGCCGGCAGAGGACGCGATGGAACCGACGACGAGCTGGATCGGCGCGCCGTAGCCGCCGGGAGCTCCGACGCTGCCGCCGTTGCTGCCGATGCCGCCCTCGGAACGCAGGCGCCCTCCGAGCGTGAGCGGTCCGCCGGTGAGCATCGAGATGGCGCCGCCTCCGCCGCCCGGCTGGCCGTTGCCGCCGGCCGCTCCCGCAGTGTCGACGGCGCCGCCCACGAGCAGCGCGCTCTGCGACCTCAGCGAGACGCCGCCGCCGGTGCCGCCCAGGTTCTCCGCGAGCGTGATGATCGCTCCGGTCGTGACGCGGTCACCGGTGATGCTGACGCTGCCGCCGGGCCCGCCGACGCCGGTCGTGCGGCCGCTGCCGCCGTGCGCCGAGATCGGCCCGATCGTCGACGTTGGCGGTGGCCTTGATCGTCACGTTGCCGCCCGGCGCTCGCCGCTGCCGCCGACGGGATCGGACGTGGCGTCGCCCGCGTCGGCGATGATCGTGCCGAGCGCGACGGATGCTCCCGTGACGGCGACGGCGCCGCCGGCGGTTCCGCCGTAGGGGCCGCCCGCCCCGGACGCCGTGACGGATCCGGTCGCGATCGCCCCGGCCGCCGTCAGGCTCACGTTCGCGCCGCGCGAGCGTTGCCGCCCGTCGAGGCGTCTCCGGACGGCGTTGATCGGCCCGGAGATCGACGATGCCTGCCGCGCGCGCCGATGGCGATCGCGCCCGCCTGGCCGGCCGAGAGGTCGACGCCGCGGCCGGCGCTCGAGTCGATGCCGCCCGAGACGCGGACGTCGCCGCCGCTGATCGCGACGGCACCGCCGTTGCCACCTTCGACCACGCCCGCACCGGGCACGTCGTGGCCCCAGCTCGCGACCGTCCCGAGGACGCTCACGTCGCCTCCCGACGAGGCAAGATCGATGATGCCCCCGCTCGCCAGCCGGTTGGGGTCGGCACCCGTGGCGGTGTCGCTGCCCGCGCTCCAGGCGTCGCCGCCGATCAGCACGCCGGCGCCGCCATGCACGATGACGTTGTTGCCGGGAGCGTGCAGCGTCTGCGTGACGACGAGCCCGGGGGAGTCGATCGAGATGCTGCCCGAGTTGGCGGCCGTGCCCGCTGTCTCGACGCCGCCGCCGAGCGAGACGCGTGCCGCGCGGATGGCGAGGGAGCCGCCGGGGCGGTTCGTGCCGATCAGCCCGCGCAGGTCGATCGCGGGCGAGATCGCGACGCCGCCCGACGCGGTGATCGAGAGCGAGCGGCCGGCCGTGCAGTTCTGGCCGGCCGTGCCGATGTCCCAGCACGTCTGCAGCGCCGCGTCCGGCCCGATGAACACGTCGTTCGCGGTGATCGACGTGTTGGCCGCGAGGCGCACGACGCCGTCGAGGTAGAGCAGGCCGAAGTTGTAGTTCCCCTGCAGCGTGACCGGCCCGTCGCCGTTCAGCTGGATGATGTCGTCGGCCTGGGCGACCGCCGGTGCGGCGAAGCAGCCGGCGCATACGAGCACCAGTGCGGCGATGCGCAGGAACGCGAAACGAGAGGGCGGATGAGCGTCCACCTGCAAAGATTGACCGGCAATCGGGCGGGCGCTATCACCCGTTCGGCGCAGTGCCGCGCGAAGCGCCGGAATCTCCCGGAACCTCTCCCGATGGGGCTACGGCACCTGCCGCGCCCCCACCCACGCAGGGTGCCCCAAGCCACCCGCACAAACGGGGCCAGGCTCCCACGTTTGTGCGGCTAGGTGCTCAAATGGGGCCAGGCCCCATTTGAGCGCGGTCGAGCGCCCCGGGCGGCGGTTTTCTCAGTCGGCCGTGGTCGCTGCGGTCGCGTGCGGGGCGAGGCAGACGAGCAGGCCGCCGTCGTCGTCGTAGGCGGGGAACATGTCGGCGCGCATGAGCTTGACCATGCCCGCGCGATGCTTCAACTCGATCGTCTGGTCGAGCTGGCGGACGCCCCATTCGAGCACCATGTCGACGGGGTTGTCGCCGCCGGGGCTGTGGAGCGCGAGCGCCTCGCGCAGGTCCTTGCCGATCAGCTCGCCTTCCTGGAAGCCGGTCAGCTCGAACACGCCCTTGCCGACGGCGATGATGCGCGCCTCGCGGTCGCAGGCGAGCATGCCCGCGTCGGGTCCGGGATAGAAGTCGTCGAGAAGCTCGAACATGAAGCCGAAGCCGCAGCGGGTGCAGCCCACGGCCTGGTGGGTGAGGCCGTCACGGCCGTCGGAGTCCATTGAGCGGAGCCCGCAATTGGGGCAGATGAAGTACGCCATCGCACAAAGACTAGGGCCGCGTGGCGCGCAACGGCACCGGCCTTAATCGAGCCGCATTACTCCTCACCTCGCGCTTACGAAGTGGCGTCGCCGTGCGTGAGCCAGCGCTCGGCGTCGAGCGCGGCCATGCAGCCGGATCCGGCTGCCGTGATGGCCTGGCGGTACACGTGATCGGCGACGTCGCCGGCGGCGAAGATGCCGGGGATCTTCGTCCGCGTCGTGCCCGGCTCGACGGCGAGATAGCCGTTCTCGTCCATCTCGAGGATGCCGCGGAAGAGCTCGGTGTTGGGCGTGTGCCCGATCGCCACGAAGAAGCCGTCGGACTCCTCGATGTGCTCCTCGCCGGTGTTCGGGTTGCGCAGGCGGGCACCCGTGACGCGACCGACGTCGGCGCCCAGGACCTCCTCGACGACGTACGGCGTCAGCACCGAGAGGTTGGGCTTGGCCTTGGCGTAGTCCTGCATGATCTTGGAGCCGCGCAACTCGTCCCTGCGGTGCACGAGCACGACGTCGCTCGCGAACTTCGTCAGGTACGTCGCCTCCTCGAGCGCCGAGTCGCCGCCGCCCACGACGATCACCTTCTTGTCCGGGAAGAAGGCCGCGTCGCAGGTGGCGCAGTAGCTCACGCCGCGCGCCTGCAGCGCCTGTTCGCTGTCCAGTCCGAGCTGGCGCGCCGAGGCGCCGGTGGCGACGATCACCGCGCGCGCACGGTATTCCTGCGCGCCGACGTTGACCTTGAACGGCTGCTCGCTGAAGTCGACCGAGGTCACGTCGTCCGTGATGAACTCGGTGCCGAAGCGCTCCGCCTGCTCGCGGAAGCGCACCATCAGGTCGGGGCCCAGGACGCCCTCGGGGAATCCGGGGAAGTTCTCGACGTCGGACGTGATCATCAACTGACCGCCGGCCTCAAAACCCTCGATACAGAGCGGGTGCAGATTCGCTCGCGAGGCGTACACGGCGGCCGTCAGGCCTGCGCAGGCGCCGCCGATGATGATCAGCTCACGGACATCGTCACTCATGGGCCCGAGCGTAGAACATCGCTGCTCCGGGTGTCGCCGAGCGCGAGCGGTGACGGGAACGGGCCCGATCAGGCGGCGCAGCGGCGTGCGCCGGAAGAGCTTCGGGATCAGGTACCAGCCGGCCAGCGCGTAGGCCGCGCCGACGACGATGTCGACGACGTAGTGGTCGGCCAGGTAGACGATCGTGAACCACATCCCGAGCGTGTAGGGAGCCGCGATCCAGGCGGCGATCCGCCCGCGCCAGGCGTATGCGAAGAGCAGCACGAGCAGGGCGTAGGCGGCATGCAGCGACGGCACGGCGGCGACCGGATTGGAGAGGATCTGCGACTCGATCCACGACTTCGACGTCTCGACCGGCGAGCTGCCGCCCTCGATGTAGCCGATGCGCGCGACGTGCGGGATCAGTTCGTGCTTCGACGCCAGCCAGGGCGGAGCGGCCGGAAACGCCAGGAACGTCAGCGCGCCGGCGAACGACACGGCGATCAGCGTCGCGGCGCAGCGGTAGTAGACCTCGCGGCGCTCCAGCCAGATCAGCAGGAGCAGCGTGGGGGGCACGATGAAGTGCAGCCGGTCGAGCAGCGAGAGCGCATGGTCGTACCACTGCAGGTGCCCCTGCCAGAGCAGGTCCTGCAGCCGCACCGTCGGCACCTCTCCGAAGCCGAGCCAGCGGTCGAAGAGCAGCATCGGCTCGTAGAACGGGCTCGGGTGAATCAGATGTGCGACGCCCCGCGCCTCCTCGTAGATCAGCACGAGGACGATGAGCGGCAGGAAGTCCCGGACGTACGCACGCCCGACGCGCAGCGCGAGCGCGGGCACCAGCAGGATCAGGAAGTAGCGATCCGCCGACAGGAACACGCCCTTGACGAGGATCATCGCGCCGAGTCCGGCGAGGTAGCCGAGCACGAGCGTCGCCACGCGCCGCCGCGTCCAGATCCCACCCTCGCCAGCAGCGTGCACCGCTGGAGCGTAGGTGGTTCCCCGCACGTCCCCTGCCTACACTGGGCGCGTGCCGACCATGCGCGCAGCGGTGGCCGAGCGGCCGGACGGCCCCGACGGCCTCGTCGTCCGCGACGTGCCGCGGCCGGAGCCCCGGCCCGGCTGGGCGCTCGTCCGCGTGGAGGCGTTCGGCCTCAACCGCTCGGAGTACATGACGCTGCGCGGCTGGTCCGGCCCGGCCGTCGAGTTCCCCCGCATCCTCGGGATCGAGTGCACGGGCGTCGTCGAGGCCGTCGCCGACGGCTCCGCGGTCGCGCCCGGCACCACCGTCGCGGCCGTGATGGGCGGCATGGGGCGGAGCTTCGACGGCGGCTATGCCGAGTACGCGCTGCTCCCCGAGAGTCAGCTGATCGCGCTCGACACCACGCTCCGGTGGGACGTGCTCGGTGCGCTGCCCGAGACCTTCATCACGGCGGCAGGATCGCTCGCGACGCTCGGACTCGCACGCGGGGAAACGCTGCTCGTGCGCGGAGCCACCTCGTCGGTGGGCATGGCGTGCCTCGGGCTCGCGCGCGCCGCGGGCCTGCGGACCGTGGCGACGACGCGCACGGAGACCAGGGTGCCGATGCTGTTCGTGCGCGGCGCCTCCGCGGTGATACTCGAGGGTGAGGGCTTCGCCGAGCGGGCGCGCGCGGAGCTCCCCGACGGGGCCGACGGCGTCGTCGACCTGATCGGCGCGCGCGCGGTGCTCGACTCGCTCCAGGTCGTGCGCCGCGGGGGCACCGTGTGCAACTCCGGCCTGCTCGGCGGCGAGTGGGTGATCGACGACTTCCAGCCCATCGAGAACATCCCCTCGGGGCGCAAGCTGACCGCGTACCACTCCGACGAGGCGGCCGACGCCGGCATCGGCGGCCCGCTGCTGCGGGCGGTGGTCGAGCAGGTCGAGCGCGGCGAGGTCGATCCGGTGATCGACACGATCTATGCGCTGGACGAGATCGCGGACGCCCACCGGCGCATGGCGGCGGGCGCTGCGATGGGGAAGCTCGTCGTGCTCACCCGCCCCGAGTAGCCTCCGACCCGGGTCGTACACTGAAGTCGTGCTCGAGCGGCTGTTTGCGGCGGACGGGCCGCTTGCGCGCGCACACCCTGCGTATCGTGAGCGGCCGGCGCAGCTCGTCATGGCCCAGGGCGTCGAGCGGGCCCTGACGCGCGGCGGCACGCTCGTGTGCGAGGCCGGGACGGGCACCGGCAAGAGCCTCGGCTATCTCGTGCCCGCGGCGCTCTCGGGTCGCCGCGTGATCGTGTCCACGGCGACGCTCGCGCTGCAGTCGCAGCTCCTGCGGGACGATCTCCCGCTGGCCGCGGCGGCACGCGGCAAGCCGATCCGCGCGGAGCTGCTCAAGGGCCGCTCGAACTACGCCTGCCGCCGCATGGTCGTGCAGCTCGGCATGCGCCTCTTCGACCCGATGCACGGGGAGGCGCTCGAGCGACTGCGGCCGTGGCTTGACACGACGGTCAGGGGTGACCGCGCCGAGCTCGACCACGTGCCGCCCGCGGGCGCATGGGCGGAGGTCGCCGTGGGGCCCGAGCGCTGCCTCGGTCCGCGCTGCGCGTACTCCTCGACGTGCTTCGCCGAGGAAGCGCGCGACCGCGCGCTCGATGCCGAGGTCGTGATCGTCAACCATGCGCTCTACTTCGCCGATCTCGGGCTGCGCATCGCCTCGGACGGGGCGATCGGCGTGCTGCCGGAGCACGACGCCGTGGTGTTCGACGAGGCCCACGAGCTGGAGGACGCGGCCGCGGAGTGGCTGGGCGCCCGGCTCTCGCTGCGTGACGTCACGCAACTGCGGCGCGATTGCGAGCGAGCCTGCCGGCTCGACAACGCCACCTCGCCGGCGCGCATGCTGCACGAGCTCGAGCGCGCGGCGCACGCGCTCTTCGCCCGTCTCCCCGCCGCGCGCGGGCGCACGCGCCTGCGCGAGTCCGAGCTGCGCGACCTCGCGCCGCGCGAGGCCGCCGCCGTGCGCCACGCACTCGGCAGCCTGACGGCGCGGCTGGGCGGCATGGGGGAGGAGCGCGACGTCATCGCGCGACGGGCGGAGCGCCTGCGCGTCGCACTCGACGCCTGCCTCGGCGCCGACCACGACCAGCTCGTCGTGTGGAGCGAGCGCGGCGCCGCCGGGCCCGAGTTGCGCTCGGCGCCCGTGTCGGTCGCGCCGCTCCTGCGCGAGCACCTCTGGGGCCGGCTGCACGCGGCCGTTCTCACCTCGGCCACGCTCTCGATCGAGGGCGATCTCTCGCATACGCGCGCGCGCCTGGGGCTCACGGGCGCGGACGAGCTCGTGCTCGCCTCTCCGTTCGACGTCGAGACCCAGGCACGGCTCTACGTCCCGCGCACCGCGCCCGACCCGCGCTCCGCGGGCTGGGATCAGGCGATCGCCGACCACATCGCCGCCATCGTGCGCGCGAGCGACGGCCGAGCGCTGTGCCTGTTCACGAGCTGGCGCGCGCTCGAGTCGGTGCGCGGCCTGGTCGCCGCCGAGCTCGGCGCCTACACGCTGCTCGTGCAGGGCGAGGCGCCGCGCGAGCGGCTGCTCGAGGCGTTCCGCGCCGACGTGCACTCCGTGCTGCTGGCCACGCAGAGCTTCTGGCAGGGCGTCGACATCCGCGGCGAGGCGTGCTCGTGCGTGATCATCGACCGCCTGCCGTTCGCCGTGCCGAGC
Organism: uncultured Actinomycetes bacterium; assembly: GCA_963705965.1. Classification (GTDB taxonomy): domain Bacteria; phylum Actinomycetota; class Thermoleophilia; order Gaiellales; family JALYLC01; genus JALYLC01. Next base: position 122,803 of record CAVPLI010000007.1, read on the forward strand.
GACCCGCTCGTCGCCGGCCGCTGCGAGCAGATCGTGCGCGACGGCGGCTCGGCGTTCGACGACTACGCGCTGCCGCAGGCGGCGCTGATGCTGCGCCAGGGCTTCGGCCGGCTGCTGCGCTCGCACGACGACCACGGCGTGGTCGCGGTGCTCGACGGCAGGCTCAACACGGCGCGCTACGCAGAGCCGCTGCTCGCGGCGCTCGCGCCGGTGCCCAGGGTGCACGAGATCGCCGACGTGGAGGCCTTCTTCGCGCGGTCGGTCGAGCTCGCAACATGATCTATGCTGGGCTTCCGTGAGTAAGCGCAAGCAGGAAGCGACGCGGCGGAACGCGGAGCGCAAGGCTGCGGCGGGACGCCGCAAGCCACCCGGGTACAAGCCCAGCAGCGGGAGGACACGGTCCTTCGGCGGGCGGCGCGTGCTCGGCGGCGTCGGCGCGCTGGTGGCCGTCGCGGCGATCGGCGTCGTGCTGTTCGCCACGAACGTCTTCGGCAGCGACAAGACGGCCGGCATGAAGACGCTGGTCAAGAACGGCACCTGCGTCGAGACCGACTTCAAGCGGAGCATGGGGCGCGCGCACACGACCGACCCGAAGACGAAGGTCGTGTACACGCAGTCCGACCCGCCGACCTCGGGCAAGCACTACCAGACGCCGCCGCCGCTCATGATCTACGACGAGCCGGTTCCGCAGTGGATCCTCCTGCACGCGCTCGAGCACGGCAACGTCCTCGTGCAGTACGGGAACAAGGTCTCGGCGGCCGACAGGGCCGCCCTCCGCGCGGCCGTGCTGAAGCACCGCAGCCGGACGCTGATGGCGCCGTACCCGAGGCTCGGCAAGCGCGTCGTCTACACCGCCTGGCAGCGCATGCTGAGCTGCCAGGGCTTCCAGGAGGACGCGCTCACGGGTGCCCAGGCGAAGTGGGCCGGCATGAACGGCGTCGCCCCGGAGCGCGCGGCGTTCAACACGCCGGACTCGGGCGTGCAGCCCGGCACCGGCTGGTAGACGCCGACTCCCTAGAAGCCGGACAGCGCGAGGCGCAGCAGCGCGGGCTTCTCGGCCAGCGGCGGGTAGGTCACGACCTGCACGCCGACGTAGCGCCGGTCGACCTTGAAGCGGCTGCGCGACTCGACGCGGCCTTCGCGCAACTCGATCGCTCGGCCTTCCGCGATCTCCTCGATGCGGACGCGGCGTCCCGTCGCGCGCGCTGCGAGCTCGAGCGGCTCCGGCGTCGAGGCGAACAGGACGAACCCGTCGCCGTGGCCGAGGCAGAGCGTCCGCGAGGCGCGGCGCGCGAGCGTCAGGCGACCCGGCTCGCCGTCCCACAACACACCGACGGCGGCGCTGCCGCGTACCTCGGTGAGCGTCGCCGCGATGTCGCCGCTGCGGTCGGCCAGCATGGCGATGGCCTCCGAGTCGACGGTGATGTGCGGCGTGGAGCGCGGCGCGCGGTAGCGCCGGAAGAGCTCGTCGTCGTTGTCGAGATGGCCGTTGTGGACGACGACGGCACGGCCGTAGCGCACCGGGTGGTTGTTGTCGTTGACCGACGGCACGCCCTTGGTGTAGCCGCGGACGTGGAAGATCGCCTCGCCGGCCTCCTCGGGCACGGAGACGTGCTCGACGAACTCGCGCAGGCGCAGCGACTCCTTGTGCACCTCGACGGTGCCGTCCGGGCGGTGGTAGCCGTACCCCGTCGCGTCCGTCCCGCGCTCGGCGATTCCCGCGAGCAGCAGGCGCGCGAGCGCGGTCCGATCGAGCCCGATGCCCGGGGCGATCGTGAATCCGGCGATTCCGCACATGACCTCAGCGTACCCCGAGCACCGGGAATCAAGCTACCGCAGGCGGAAAGTTGGGCGCGCGGCGCCGCTCAGGGGTCGCGGCCGAGCGCGTCGTCGAGGCTCATCCGGCGGGCGACCGGGAGGAGCAGCAGCAGCGCCGAGAGCAGGATGAGCATGAGGTAGCCGTAGAGCCATTCGCCCGGTGCGTTGCCCAAGCAGCAGCGTGATCGCGACCGCCTGGATCAGGCCGAGCACCGCTCCCAGCCGCGTCATGTAGCCGAGCACGAGCGACAGGCCCGTAGCGAGCCCGACGAAGAACAGGATCCAGCCGAGGACGGAGAGGTGCGGGATCAGGACGTCGTCGACGAGGCTGCGCAGCAGCGGCGTGAGCGCGTAGTGGCGAGCGACGTCGAGCGTGCGCGGCAGGCCCCAGTACTCGCCCTTGCCGAAGTCGGTGGGCAGCCGCCAGAGCACGTTGACGAGCCAGAACACGCCCATGAATGCGCGTACGCCGGCCAGGGTGAGCAGCACGCGCTCGCGCTCGTCCATCCGGGCCACGCTAGCAGGGCGTGAGATGCGTCACGTGGGTGCGCCGGACGGCGCGCGAGACAGGCACTTAGACTGGCGCCGCCCGGATGGTGGAACTGGTCAGACACGGCCGGCTTAAAACTGGCTGCCCTTGCGGGCGTGCGGGTTCGAGTCCCGCTCCGGGCATGGCATCGGCAGCGCTTCGGGCTACGAAGCGCTGCGCGCCGCCGCTCCCTGCGCGGCGAAGGGCGGAGGGCCGACCAGCTCGATGCTCTCCGACCGCTCCGCGACTCCCCGCAGCCGTTCCCAGTCGGGCGGCCACGACGCATCCGCCGACGCGTCGACCGGATCGCTCGCGTCGCGGTAGAAGGCCTCGCCCGTTCCGGGCGTCTGGAGCACCAGCATGTGCGCCGTCTCGGAGGTGACGAGCATCGCGTGGGGGACGCCGCGCGGTGCCACGAAGAAGCCGCCCTGGCCGACGCGGTGCTCCTCGCCGTCCATGTGCACGAGCAGCTCACCCTCGAGCACGTAGATCGCCTCGTCCTCGGGATGCGTGTGGAGCGGCGTGCTCTTGCCCCCGACGCTGCGGTGCGTCATCAGGAGGAAGGCACCGCCGGTCTCCGCTCCGCTCGCCTTCACCGTGAACACGCCGCCGCCTGCGAAGCCGAGGTGCTCGCCCTCGCCCGCCTGCCGGATGATCGGGATGGCGTTGCTCATGGTGCTCCTGACTGCGCCTGCGGTCGCCCGCCGCCGCGATAGGTAATATGGGACTCCAGTACCTACATGGACACTAGAGTCCCATGATGAACAAGTCAACCCCATATGAGCTGACCGGGAGGACGCAGCAGAAGTCGCGCACGCGCGCGGCCATGCTGGCGGCGACCCGCGAGCTGCTCGCCGAGGGCGCCACCGTCACGGTCGAGATGGCCGCGGAGCGGGCAGCGATCTCACGGACCACCGCCTATCGCTACTTCCCCAACCAGCGGGCGCTCCTGCTCGCAAGCTATCCCGGGCTCGACGCGCAGTCGTTGCTCGACGCCGATGCGCCGTCCGACGCCCCCGCGCGCCTCGAGCTGGTCACCGAGGCCATCGGGCGTCAGCTCCTCGAGCGCGAGCCCGAGATGCGCGCGATGTTGCGGCTGTCCCTCGAGACGACGCCGGCACACCACGACGCCCTGCCGCTGCGCACGGGACGGGCGATCGGCTGGATCGAGGATGCGCTGGCGCCGTTGCGCGACGAGCTGCCGGCGCCCGAGCTGCGCCGGCTCGTGCTCGCCATCCGCGCCACCCTCGGCATCGAGCCGCTGGTGTGGCTCTGCGACATCGCCGGACTCCCGCGCGAGGACGCGGTCGCCCTCATGCGCTCCTCCGCTCGCACGCTGTTGCGCGCGGCGATGGCAGACGCGGCGCACGCGCCCAGAGCCTCCGGCTAGACCATCCCGTTGCGCCGCAGGATGTCGATCGCGCGCGCGGTCACGAAACCGCGCCAGTCGAGCGACCCGGCCGGTGAGATCTTCAGGAAGTCGACGGTCCAGCCGCCGTCCTCCTGCTGCTCGCCGGCCAGCCGCTCGAGGTCGGCCGAGATGACGTCGGCCGCGAACAGGTCGCGCACGGGCCGATCCGGATACGGCGCGATGTCGAGCGGCCGGAGCATCTCGTTCTCGGTGCCGCCCGTGACCGGGATCAGGCCGTTCGCGGGGATGAAGGAGCCGAGGCGCCGCAGCAGCGCGGGCGCCTCGGGCCGGATCTCGTGCACGGCATCGAGAAAGCGCAGCGAGAACGCCAGCACATAGGCGAAGGGCGCCTCGTGAATGGCGTCGATGGCGGTCAGGCTGTAGCGCGTCGCGCGCTCGAGCCACGGGTGGCCGGCGACGGCCGGATCGTAGTCGGCGACCCGCTGCGCGGCGGCCGCCGTCACCAGCGTGATCTGCGGCGACGAGACGGACGGGTCGGCTTCGCGCCACCACGGCGCAGAGCCGGCGCTGATGCTCGACGGCAGGGCCATCGGAAGACCGCCGTCGGGCAGGCTGATCGAGTCGAGCCAGTCGCACAGCGCCGCCGCCTGCAGCGCGGTGGCCGGCGCGATGTCCTCGAACACCTCGAATGCGTGCGCCGCGGCGCCCGGCTGGCTCTCGGGGGAGCGCAGGTCGGCCTCGAGGCCCCAGCCGTAGCCGCCGTCGGAGTTGCGGTAGCCGTCGAGTGCGGCGAGCGCAGCGGAGCGCGTCCGTCCCGCCGTTCTGCAGCTCGAAGCGCCGGCGGTCGAGGACGCGCGCGTGCGTCGCCATGAAGTCGTGGGCCGCGGCAACGTCGATGGTCATGCTTCCTCCTCAGGCGGCGAGGGCTTTGCCGGCCGCCAGCAACGCGGCGCCGTGCAGGATGTCACGCTCGGAGACGATCGCCTCGTCGATCCCGAAGCGGTCGAGCACGCAGCCGAGCACGACCAGGCCCGCGACGATGACGGGCGCGCGCGCCGGTTCCAGGCCCGGAACGCCGCGCCGCTCGGGGAGCGCGAGCGCACCGAGGCGCTCCTGCAGCTCGCGCACCTGCGCGCGCGTGATGCGGGCGCCGTGCACAGCGTCCGGCTCGTAGGCGCCGTGTGCGATGGCGGCCAGCGTCGTCGCGGTGCCGGCCACGGCGATCACGCGCTTCGCCGCGTCGACGACCTCGTCCGGCACGACGTCCAGCAGCACGGCGAGCTCGGCGGCGCAGGCGGCGACGTCCCGATCGGAGATGACGTCCTCGCCCAGGAAGCGCTCGGTCATGCGCACGCAGCCGGCCTGCAGCGAGCGCGACCAGGCCACGCCCCCGGCCGCGCCGAGCACGAGCTCGGTCGAGCCGCCGCCGACGTCCGCGATGAGCGTGCCGTCCGCCGAGACCGGTTCGCCGCCCGGCGGGCGAGAGCAGACCCCGGCGAACGTCGTGGCGGCCTCCTGCTCGCCCGACAGCAGGCGCGGCTCGAAGCCGCTCGCCGCGATGCGCGCCAGGAAGTCCTCGCGGTTGGCCGCATCGCGCACCGCGCTCGTGGCGACGGCCAGCATGTGCGTGGCCGAGCGCGCACGTGCGCGCTCCGCGAAGTGCGCGAGCGCGGTCGTGACACGGCCCATCGGCACCTCCCCGAGCGCGCCGCTGGCGTCCACGCCCTCGCCGAGCCGCGTGATCTCGAGCAGCCGCTCGACCTCGGCGACCGTGCCGTCGTCCCCGACGTCCGCGACGAGCAGGCGCGTCGAATTCGTGCCGATGTCGGCCGCGGCGACGCGCATCGCGGCATCGTGGCAGGTCTTGCATCGAAGGGGGTGCTGCGTTACCATCCGGACGACGACGCGGGGTGGAGCAGTCCGGTAGCTCGTCGGGCTCATAACCCGAAGGTCGCAGGTTCGAATCCTGCCCCCGCTATCGACGGAGGGCGCGCGCGACGCGGCGCCCTCCGCCGCGTTCTGGCGGCAGTCACGCCATTTCGTTCCGGCCGTGTGGCAGTGGCGACGGCGTGCCCGTCGCGGCGGCCAAGACGCGCCGCGGCCCGCCGGGTGCCTGCGGTCCCCAGAGCCGCGAGACCCAGCGACATCCGCCGAGATCGTCGATCGGGCCGTCCCCCGGTCTACATGAACCCCGGCGCGGGTATCGTGCTCGCATGACGACCCGCGGCAGGCTCGCCGGGTTGGTCGATACCGCGCTGGAGGCGACCGTGGTGGGAGGCTTCTCGCGCGTCGGCCCGCTGGTGCGCGGACGTCTCGAGGGGTGGGCCGATCCGCCGCGGATGGACGGGCGGGTGTGCGTGGTCACCGGTGCCAGCGGCGGCCTCGGGCTCGCTGCGAGCACCGGTCTCGCCCGTCTCGGGGCGTCGCTGCGCCTGCTCGTGCGCGATGCGGCGAAGGGCGAGGAGGCCCGTCGCGGGATCGTCGCCGAGACCGGCAACGAGGACGTGCGCTGCGAGCTGGTCGACGTCTCCCTGCGCCGCTCGGTGCGCGCGTGCGCCGAGCGCCTGCTGGCGACGGGCGAGCCCGTCCACGTCCTCGTGCACAACGCGGGCGTGCTGCCCCCCGAGCGGCGCGAGACGGAGGAGGGGCTCGAGCTGACGTTCGCGACCAACGTGCTCGGGCCGCACCTGCTCACGCGCCTCCTGCGCGAGCGCCTGATCGAGAGCGCGCCCGCGCGCGTCATCTTCGTCTCGTCCGGCGGCATGTACACCCATCGCCTGGACGTCGACGACCTGCAGTCGCGCAGCGGCGAGTTCGACGGCCGGGTCGCCTACGCGAAGAGCAAGCGCGCAGAGGTCGTGCTCGCGGAGCGCTGGGCGGAGGAGCTCGCGGGCACCGGCGTCGTGGTGCACTCGATGCACCCGGGCTGGGCCGACACGCCCGGCATCCAGACCTCGATCCCGGCGTTCAGGCGCGTCATGCGGCCGCTGCTGCGCACTCCCGAGCAGGGAGCGGGCACGATCGTCTGGCTGGCCGCCGCCCCCGAGCCCGCGGAGGTCACCGGTCGCTTCTGGAACGATCGCCATCCGCGCTCGACGCATATTCCGCTCGCGCGCACGCGCGAGACCGCCGACGAGCGGGAACGTCTCTGGCACGCGCTCGACGCACTCGCAGCCGGTGCCTCTGCGCGGATATGATCATGCTCGGCAACGACTGATTAGGAGCCAACGCGTGGCTGGAATCACACTCGACGGGGTCAGTAAGGTCTTTGCAGGCGGCGTGCAGGCGGTCGACAACGTCTCGCTCGAGATCGGTGACGGCGAGTTCATGGTGCTCGTCGGCCCCTCGGGTTGCGGTAAGACGACGATCCTGCGCATGGTGGCCGGCCTCGAGGAGGTCACCGACGGCGAGATCGCGATCGGCGACCGCGTCGTGACCGATCTTGCGCCCAAGGACCGCGACATCGCGATGGTGTTCCAGAACTACGCGCTGTATCCGCACATGACGGTCGAGCAGAACCTCGGCTTCGGGCTGAAGCTGCGCAAGACGCCGAAGGTCGAGATCAAGCGCCGCGTCACCGACGTGGCGAAGATCCTGGGGCTCGATCCGCTGCTCAAGCGCAAGCCGGCGGCGCTCTCGGGCGGCCAGCGCCAGCGCGTCGCGATGGGCCGTGCGATGGTGCGCGAGCCGCGTGCGTTCCTGATGGACGAGCCGCTCTCGAACCTCGACGCGAAGCTGCGCGTGCAGATGCGCGCCGAGCTCGCGCGGTTGCGCGACCGGCTCAAGACGACGACGGTGTACGTCACGCACGATCAGGTCGAGGCGATGACGCTCGGCGATCGCGTGGCGGTCATGCGCGACGGCGTGCTGCAGCAGTGCGACACGCCCCAGAATCTCTTCAACTTCCCGGTCAACCTGTTCGTGGCGGCGTTCATCGGCTCGCCTGCGATGAACCTGGTCGATGCGCGCGTGGCCGACGGCAAGGTCGAGTTCGCCGGGTTCAGCCTGCCGGCGCCGCCGCGCGAGGGTCTGGCCGCGTATGAGGGCCGTAACGTGATCCTGGGCATCCGGCCGTCCGACTTCGACGACGCGGCGCTCGGGCGCGATCCGCACCTGCCGACGATCCCGGCGGTTGCGTCGGTGGTCGAGGAGCTCGGCTCCGAGGTGCACGTGCTCTTCGGCGTCGACGCGCCGCCGGTCTCGAGCGACGCCGTGCGCGCCGCCGAGGAGGCCGACGAGGAGGGCGGGGCTCGCCTGATCCACGACGAGGCCGAGCGCTCGACGTTCACCGCGCGCGTCTCGGCCGCCTCGCAGGTCAAGGTCGGCGAGCCGATCACCCTGACCGTCAACTGCGAGGCGATGCACGTCTTCGACCCCGGCACCGGCGACTCGATCGGGGCGAAGACGATGGCGGCGACCGGCAACTGACCGCCGGTCGTCAGCCCGTCAGGGCAGGACGACCACGCAGTCGATCTCGACCTTGATGCCACCCGGGAGCGCGGCGACCTGGACGGTCGTGCGCGCGGGCTTCGGCTCGGGGAAGAACGTCGCGTAGACCTCGTTCATGGCCGCGAAGTCGTTGATGTCGGCGAGGAAGACGCCGCAGCGCACGACGTCGCCGAAGCCGGCGCCGGCCTGGGCGAGGATGCGCCCGACGTTCTCGAGCGTCTGGCGCGTCTCCACGTCGATCGCGGCCGGCGTGTAGGCGCCGTCCTGCAGCGGGCCCTGGCCCGAGACGTAGAGGAAGCGTCCCTCGGCGATGATCCCGGGGCTGTAGGCGCCGGCCGGCGTGGTTCCTTGAACGGGCGTTTTCGTCATGCGGGCAATCGTCGCAGATGCGCTGCGCGCCTGCGAGAATCGACCTCCCGTTCCGCGACCCGGAGAGCACATGACACGCGCCGTCCGCTTCCAGGGGCCTGGCCCCGGCATCCGCATCGGTCGTCTCGAAGACGACGCAGTCTGGGACGCCGGGCCTGCGCCGGCAGTCGGCTTCGTACCGACCGCGGAAGCCTGGCAGACCGTGCGCGGCGCCTCGGGCGCGTGCTTCCGCCTGGATCAGGTGACGCTGCTCGCGCCTGTCGTGCCGCCGAAGCTGCTGTGCATCGGCCTCAACTACCGGCTGCATGCCGAGGAGACCGGCTCGGCCATCCCCACGGAGCCCGTGCTGTTCTGCAAGCTGCCCAACTCCTACAGCGGCCCGGACGAGACCATCGTGCTGCCGAAGGACGACGCGACGCCCGACTACGAGGCCGAGATGGCGCTCGTGATCGGCACGCGCACCCGGCGGGCCGACAGGGCTGCGGCGCGCGCGGCGATCGGCGGCATCACGGCGGTCAACGACGTCTCGGCGCGCACGGCGCAGCGGAGCTCGGGCGGTCAGTTCATCCGCGGCAAGAGCTACGACACGTTCGCGCCGCTCGGCCCGTGCATCAGCGATGCGAGCGGGCTCGATCCCAACAACCTCGCCGTCCGCATGCGGGTCTCCGGCGAGACCCTGCAGGATTCGAACACCTCGGACATGATCTTCGACGCCGAGGATCTGATCGTCTACATCTCGGCCGCGATCACGCTCGAGCCGGGCGACGTGATCGCCACCGGTACGCCGAGCGGCGTCGGCATGGGCCGCGACCCGAAGCGCTGGCTGCGCGACGGCGACATCTGCGAGGTCGAGATCGAGGGCGTCGGCGTGCTGCGCAACCCCTGCGTGGCCGAGGCCTAGAGCGCTAGAGAACGCTGACGGCGGCGACCAGGGCGTTGAGCGACGCCTTGGCGTCGCCGAACAGCATCGAGCAGTTCGGCTCGTAGTAGAGCGCGTTGTCGACGCCGGCGAACCCGGTGCCGAGCGAGCGCTTGAGCACGATGACCTGCTTGGCGCGGTCGACCTCGAGGATCGGCATGCCGTAGATCGGGCTCTCGGGGTTGGTGCGGGCGGCGGGATTCGTGACGTCGTTCGCGCCGACGACGAGCACCACGTCCGTGCGCGCGAACTCGGGGTTGATGCGCTCCATCTCGTAGAGCTGCGGGTACGGCACGTCGGCCTCCGCGAGCAGCACGTTCATGTGGCCCGGCATGCGTCCCGCGACCGGGTGGATCGCGTAGCGCACGTCGATCCGCCGGGCCTCCAGCAGGTCGGCGAGCTCGCGCGCGACGTGCTGCGCCTGCGCGACCGCGAGGCCGTAGCCCGGCACGATCACGACGCGCGAGGCGTACGCCAGCAGCACGGCGGCGTCGCTCGCGCCGAGCGAGCGCACGCTGCCGCCCTCCGCGCCCGGCCCGCCGCCACCGCCGCCCGCGGTTCCGCCGCCGCCGAACGCACCGAACAGCACGTTCGTGAGCGGGCGGTTCATGGCCTGGCCCATCATCCGGGTGAGCAACGTGCCCGAGGCGCCCACGAGCGTGCCCGAGACGATCAGCAGGTCGTTGTGCAGGACGAAGCCCGACGCGGCCGCGGCGATGCCGGTGCACGAGTTGAGCAGCGAGATCACGACGGGCATGTCGGCACCGCCGATCGGCAGCACGAAGAGCACGCCGAGCAGCAGCGCGAGCGCTCCGGCCGCGATCAGCCGCGCCTCGCCGTCGCTGAAGCTGATGCTCGCCGCGAGGATCACGACGGCGGCGGCGATCAGGGCGTTGAGGGCCTTCTGGCCCGGATACGTGATCGGGCGCCCGCCGATCAGCTCCTGCAGCTTCGCGAACGCGATCAGCGAGCCGGAGAACGAGATGCAGCCGATCACGAGCGAGAGCGCGATCGCGATCGACTCCGCGAGTGCGGCACGGCCCGGCTCGGGGGCGATGCGGTGGTACTCGGCGAGCGCGATCAGCGCCGCCCCGCCGCCGCCGACGCCGTTGAACAGCGCCACCATCTGCGGCATCGCGGTCATCTTCACGGCCCGCGCGGAGATCAGGCCGATCACGGAGCCGATCACGATGGCGACCGCGATCGCCCAGTAGGTGACGACCCCCTCGTCCCACAGCGTGGCCGCGACGGCCGCGAGCATGCCGGCCGCGGCGATCGTGTTGCCGCTGCGCGCGGTGGCGGGGTGCGAGAGGCGCTTGAGACCGACGACGAACGCGATGATCGCGAGCAGGTCGATCAGCTGGATCGCCTCGCTGCGGCTCAAGTCTCGTCCTTGCGCCGGAACATCTGCAGCATCCGGTCGGTCACGACGAAGCCGCCGACCACGTTGATCGCACCGAAGACCACGGCGATCAGGCCGAGGATCGTGGAGAAGCCGCTGCCGCCGACGCCGGCGACGAGGATCGCGCCCACGATCACGATGCCGTGGATCGCGTTGGTGCCGGACATCAGCGGCGTGTGCAGCATCGTCGGCACCTTCGAGATGACCTCGAAGCCGACGAACACCGCGAGGGCGAGCACGGTCAGCTCGTGAATCAGCTGGCTATTCACTTCAGGCGCTCCAGGACGGCGGGGTGGACGACGGCGCCGCGGTGGCAGACGAGGCAGCCTGCGATCACGTCGTCGTCCGCTGCGATCTCGACGCGGCCGTCGTGCAGGCACACGCCGAGCAGTTCCGTGACGTTGCGCGCGTACAGCCTGCTCGCGTCGTAGGGCATCGCCGCCGCCGGGTTGCGGTCGCCGACGATCGTCACGTTCTCGCGCACGACGGTCGCACCCGGCTCGGTCAGCTCGCAGTTCCCGCCGGCCTCGGCCGCGAGATCGACGATCACCGACCCCGGGCGCATGGCAGCGACCATGTCCGCCGCGATCAGCTTCGGTGCCGGCCTCCCCGGCACGAGCGCCGTCGTGATGACGACGTCGCTGCCGGCGATGTGCTCGGCCAGGAGCTCGCGCTGCAGGCGCTGCGTCTCCTCCGAGAGCTCCTGCGCGTAGCCGCCGCTCGCCTCGCCGGCCTCGGGCAGCTCGACCTCGAGGAACGTCGCGCCCAGGCTCTCGACCTGCTCGCGTACGGCCGGTCGCACGTCGAACGCGCTCACGACGGCGCCCAGGCGGCGCGCGGTCGCGATCGACTGCAGGCCGGCGACCCCCGCGCCCAGCACGAGCACCTTTGCGGGCGGCACCGTGCCCGCCGCGGTCATGAGCAGCGGGAAGTAGCGCGGCAGGTGCGTGGAGGCCACGAGCACCGCTCGGTAGCCCGCGACGTTCGCCTGGGAGGAGAGCGCGTCCATCGTCTGAGCGCGCGTGATGCGCGGCACCAGCTCGATCGCCAGCGCGCTCACGCCGCGCGCGGCCAGCGCCTGGACGACCTCGGGCTGGTCGAGCGGGCGCAGGTACGAGATCACGAGCGCGCTCGCGGGCAGCGCGGCGATCTCCTCGGCGCTCGGCGGCGCCACGCGCAGGACGACCCCGGCTCCGTCCAGCGCAGCCGCCGCGTCGGCGACGAGCTCCGCGCCGGCGAGCGCGTAACTCTCGTCGGGGAACCCCGCGGGGGTGCCCGCACCGCGCTCGACTCGGACGTGCGCACCCTTCTCGCTCAGGCGGCCGGTCTCCTCGGGCGTGAGCGCGACCCGTCGCTCGCCGTCTGCGCGCTCGCGGCAGACGGCGACGAGCACGCCGCCGGCGCTGGACTCCTCGTTCACGACCGTCACGCGGGGCTGTCGGGCTCCATGTGGGGGTACGCGATGCCGAGCGGCGGGACGGATGTCTCCTTGACCGTGCGCGGCGACGACCAGCGCATCAGGTTGTTCGACCAACCGGCCTTGTCGTTCGTGCCCGAGGCGCGGCCGCCGCCGAACGGCTGCTGGGCGACGACGGCGCCCGTGGGCTTGTCGTTGACGTAGAAGTTGCCCGCCGCGTGGCGCAGCTTGTCGTGGGCGAGCGCGATGGCGGCGCGGTCGCGCGCGAAGATCGAGCCGGTCAGCGCGTAGGGCGACGTGCTGTCGCACAACTCGAGCGTCTCGGCGTAGCGCGCCTCGGGGTACGGGTAGACCGTGAGGCAGGGGCCGAACAGCTCGCGCTCCATGGTGTCGTAGTGCGGGTCGCTCGTCTCGATGATCGTCGGCTCGACGAACCAGCCGACGCTGTCGTCGACGCCGCCGCCGCACAGGATGCGGGCGCTCGAGGAGGACTCGGCCATGTCGAACGCGTCGCGCAGCCGCGCGAACGCGCGCCCGTCGATCACGGCGCCCATGAACGTCGTCAGATCGGCCGGGTCGCCCTGGTGGATCTCGCCGACCATCGCCAGCGCGCGGTCGCGCACGTCGGGCCAGAGCGTGTCCGGGATGTACGCGCGCGACGCCGCCGAGCACTTCTGACCCTGGTACTCGAACGAGCCGCGCACGAGCGCGACGGCGACCTCCTGCGGGTCGGCCGAGGCATGCATGACGACGAAGTCCTTGCCGCCCGTCTCGCCGACGAGGCGCGGATACCCCTTGTAGCGGTCGATGCGCTCGCCGACTTCGCGGAAGAGCGAGCGGAAGACCGCGCTCGAGCCCGTGAAGTGCACGCCGGCGAACTCCGGGTGGTCGAGGCAGACCTGGGTGATCGGGCCGGGGTCGCCGGGCACGAAGTTGATGACGCCGTCGGGCATCCCGGCCTCGCGCAGGATCTGGAACACGAACCAGTTGGAGAGGATCGCCGTCTGCGACGGCTTCCACACCACCGTATTGCCCATCAGCGCGGGCGCCGTCGGGAGGTTGCCGCCGATGGCGGTGAAGTTGAACGGCGTCACCGCGTAGACGAAGCCCTCGAGGCCGCGCTGCTCGAGCCGGTTGCGGAATCCGGGCGGCGAGATCGGCTGCACCTCGCCGAGCTGCTGGGCGAAGTAGACGTTGAAGCGCCAGAAGTCGGCGAGCTCGGCCGCTGCGTCGATCTCGGCCTCGCGGATGGTCTTGCCCTGGCCGACCATCGTCGCGGCGTTGACGCGAGCGCGCCACGGCCCGGCCAGCAGGTCGGCCGCGCGCAGCAGCACGGCGGAGCGGTCGGCGAGCGTCCAGGAGCTCCAGTCGTGGCGGGCAGCGAGTGCGGCCTCGATCGCGTGTGCCGCCTCGGACGGGCCGGCCGCGTACCACTTCGCGCACACGCGCTCGCGAATCTGCGGCTCGCGCTGCTCGCGCACCTCGCTCGTCCTCCGCTCGCGTCCGCCGATCACGAGCGGTATCTCGGGCTGCTCGCCGCGCAACTGCTCGAGCGCGTCGCGGATTGCGCTGCGCTCGGGCGAGCCCGGCGCGTAGGTCAGGATCGGCTCGTTCTCGACGGTCGGGACGGTGGTCATGCGCACATCGTGCGTCAGGCCGCCGCGATCATGCGCCGGAGGACCAGTGGGAGGATGCCGCCGTGGCGCAGGTACTCGGCGTCGGCGGGCGAGTCGACGCGCGCGAGCACCTCGAAGCGCGTCTGGCGCCCGTCGTCGGCGGTCGCCTCGACCGCCAGGCGCGCACGCGGTGCGACACCGCCTGCGATGCCGTGGATCGCGAAGCGCTCGCGGCCGTCGAGGCCGAGCGACTCCGCCGTCTGGCCATCGACGTACTCCAGGGGCAGCACGCCCATGCCGACGAGGTTCGAGCGGTGGATGCGCTCGTAGCTCTCGGCGATCACCGCGCGGATGCCCAGCAGCAGCGTGCCCTTGGCGGCCCAGTCGCGGGACGAGCCGGAGCCGTACTCCTTGCCGACGAGGGCGACGAGCGGCACGTTCTCGGCGCGGTAGCGCTCGGCGGCCTCGAAGATCGTGAGTGGATCGCCGGACGGGAGGTGGGCCGTGTAGCTGCCCTCGCGGCCGTCTGCGAGCGCGTTGCGCAGGCGGATGTTGCCGAACGTGCCGCGCACCATGACCTCGTGGTTGCCGCGGCGCGCTCCGAACGAGTTGAAGTCGCGCGGCTCGACGCCGTGCTCGAGCAGGTAGCGCCCGGCCGGCATGTCGCGCGGGATCGCGCCGGCCGGCGAGATGTGGTCGGTCGTGACCGAGTCGCCGAGCATGACCAGGCAGCGCGCGCCCTCGATGTCGGTGAGCGGCTCGGGCTGCGGCTGCAGATCCTGGAAGAACGACGGCTCGCGCACGTAGGTGGAGTCGGGAGCCCAGTCGAAGAGCGCGCCCTCCGGAGCCGGCAGTGCGCGCCAGCGCTCGTCGCCGTCCCAGATCGTCGCGTACTCGCGCTCGAAGAGCTCGGGCGTCACGCTGCGCCTCGATCGCCTCGCGAACCTCGCTGCTGGAGGGCCAGAGATCGCGCAGGTAGACGTCGCTGCCGTCGCCGTCCGTTCCCAGCGGCTCGTGCTCGAGGTCGACCGAGATCGACCCGGCGAGCGCGTAGGCCACGACGAGCGGGGGAGAGGCGAGGTAGCTCGCGCGCACGAGCGGGTGGATGCGGCCCTCGAAGTTGCGGTTGCCCGAGAGCACGGCGCAGACCGCCAGCTCGTCGTCGCGCACGGCCTGGGAGATCTCGTCGGAGAGCGGGCCCGAGTTGCCGATGCAGGTCGTGCAGCCGTAGCCGACGAGCTGGAACCCGAGTGCGTCGAGCGGCTCCTGGAGCCCTGCCGCGGCGAGGTAGTCGGTGACGACGCGCGAGCCGGGCGCGAGGCTCGTCTTGACGTGCGGCGCGGCCTTGAGGCCGCGTGCGACGGCGTTGCGCGCGAGCAGTCCCGCGGCGACCATGACCGACGGATTCGACGTGTTCGTGCACGAGGTGATGGCGGCGATCACGACGTCGCCGTCGTGCACGGCCTTGCCGTTGGTGCTCTCGCGCGGCGGGTAGGCGGCCGTGAAGCTCGCGGGGACATCGGCGAGCAGAACGCGATCCTGCGGGCGCCGCGGGCCGGCGAGGCTCGGTGCGACGCCGTCGAGGTCGAGCTCGACGAGCGTACTGAACGTCGGTGTGGGATCGCCGTCGCGCCGGAACAGCCCCTGCTCCTTGCTGTGGGCGTCCACGAGCGGCACGCGGTCGCCGCGACCCGTCGCGCGCAGGTAGCGCAGCACCTCGTCGTCGACCGGGAAGAGCGCGGCCGTCGCGCCGTACTCGGGCGACATGTTCGAGAGCGTCGCGCGATCGGCCAGCGAGAGCGCCGAGAGGCCGTCGCCGCAGAACTCGACGAAGCGGCCGACGACGCCGTGCTTGCGCAGCAGCTCGGTCAGCGTGAGCACGAGATCGGTCGCCGTGACGCCCTCGTGCAGCGAGCCGGTGAGGCGGACGCCGACGACGGAGGGCGTGCCCAGCTCGAGCGGCTCGCCGAGCATCACGGCCTCGGCCTCGATGCCGCCGACGCCGAAGCCGAGCACTCCGAGCCCGTTGATCATCGTCGTGTGCGAGTCCGTGCCGACGAGCGTGTCGGGCACCGCGACGCCGTCGCGGATCGCCACGACCTGGCCGAGATGCTCGAGGTTGACCTGGTGGACGATGCCCATGCCCGGCGGCACGACCCGGAACGAGCCGAACGCGCCCTGGGCCCAGCGCAGCAGCAGGTAGCGCTCGCCGTTGCGCTCGTACTCGCGCTCGATGTTGTGCGCGTAGGCCTGCAGCGAGCCGGCCTGGTCGACCTGCACGGAGTGGTCGATGACGAGGTCGCACGGCACCAGCGGATCGACCCGTGCCGGATCCCGGCCCGCGCGCGCCATCGCCGCGCGCATGGCGGCGAGGTCGACGACGGCGGGCACGCCGGTGAAGTCCTGGAGCAGCACGCGCGCCGGGAAGAACGGCACGCGCTTGCCGGCGCCGGGCGCCTCGGGCCAGTGCGCGAGCGCGAGCACGTCCTCCTCGCGCACGTGCAATCCGCCGGCGTTGCGCAACAGCCCCTCGAGCAGGATCCGCACGGTGTGCGGCAGCCGCTGCGTGTCGGCCGCGCCGGTCTCGTCGAGCCGGTTGATCCGGAAGACGTCGGGCATGCCCGGCAGGCTCGAGCGGGCACCAAACAGGTCGTTAGCCATCAACTGGACTCTATCGCCGCGCATCGGTCGCGCGGCTGGGTAGCCAAATGACATTCGCCGCGAATGACACTTGGCAGTCCGCGGCACGGACGCCCTACGCTTCCCGGCATGCCGGCACTCGCCGAAACCGCTCTCGCGACGGTGCGCACCGACGCCACGGATCCCCGTGAGCGCGGGTATGCGGCCGGGGTGGCGCTGGCTGCGCGTGCGGCGCTCTGCCTCGATGCGTACCTGCCGCTGTTCGAGGCGGGCGGGCGCACGCGGGACGACGTGCGGCGGTTCGGGGCGCGCGTGCTGGAGCGCACCGGGCGCTGGCATGCGCCGCTGGTCGTGGAGCTCGAGGCGTTCGCGCTGCGGTGCGCGGCTGGAGCCCGAGCTCGTCGCGGCGCTCAACGGCCGCACCGAGCTGCTGTGCCTGGCCGAGTGCACGACGGTGGGCCGGTGCGCGAGCGCGGAGGGTCCGTGGCTGGCGCAGAACTGGGACTGGTACGCGGACGCGCCGGAGCGCTGCGTCGTCTGGTCGGCCGCGGTGGAGGGCGCGCGCTTCGCGACGATGACCGAGGCGGGGATCCTGGCCAAGGTCGGGGTCTCGACGCGCGGCATCGCCGTGGCGCTCAACATCCTCTACCACGCGGGCGGACGGGCGCGACGAGCTCGGCATCCCCGTGCACCTGGTGCTGCGGCGGCTGCTGGAGGAGGCGGGGAGCGCCGACGAGGCGTGGGACCTGCTGCGCGAGACGCCGTACTCGGCCTCGAGTTGCATCACCGTGATCGACGCCGGCGGCGACGGCGCCTGCTTCGAGCTGTCGCCCGCCGGGGTGGCGCGGATCGAGCCGGACGACGGCCTGCTCGCCCACACCAATCACTTCCTCGACGACGGGCTCGCTCGCGCCGAGGGAGATCAGCCGGCCGAATGGCTGGCGGGCTCGCGCGCGCGGCTGGCGACGGCGGTGGGCGCTGCGCCCGGCGATCTGGACGGCGCGGTGGCTCTGCTCGCGACCCACGAGACCGATCCCCAGGCGATCTGCCGGCACGACGAGCCGCCGGGCGAGGTCGGGCGTCCGCTCGTCGACACGGTCGTCTCGCTCGCGATGCGCCCGGGAGTTCCCGAGTTGCGCGTGGCCGCCGGGCGGCCGTGCGAGCACGCGTTCCTGCGCTACGAGGTCTGACAGGCCGTCAGGCGCCAGGCGCTGCGCACCTCGCGCGGCACGAGCGGGCAGCCGGCGTGCGTCGGCCCGAGATCGCGCCAGGCCTGGCCGCCGCGGCGGCTGAAGCGCTCGGTGACGACCGTTCCGTCGGCGAGGGCGAACGTCGCGAGTGCCCAGACCACGCCGCGATGGGTCGCCTCGAGCACGCGGCGCGGCGCGGGCAGCGCGGCAGCGTGCTTGCGGGCGTATGCGATTCGCAGTGCACGCGCGTGTCCGGGACCTGGCGTGACGACCTGTGCGCGGTAGGAGAGCGCTCCCCCGACGCCGCTGCGGTCGTCCCCGTCCCCGAGCGGGCTCGCCTGCCCGGGAGTCGCGCGCACGGCGAGGCCGCCGAACGTGAGCGCGGCGATCGCCGCGAGCATGGCGATTGCGAGGAGATACCGCATATGTCTGACACTAGTGCCGTTTGCCGCAAGCGGCCGGCCGCGCGGCTCAGAGCGTCGAGACGGCCTGCTCCGTCGCTGCCTTGCAGGCGGCGCGGTCGGCCGGGCGGGCGAGCTTGCAGAGCGCGTCGGCCATCGGCCGGGCGTGGCGGTCGTAGACGGCGTTCGCGGCCGCCCCGGCGATGCACTCGGCCCGGTGGGCGTTCGCACCCTCGTTGCACTGCGCGACGACCTTGGCCGGATCGAGCAGCGCGGCGCCCGAGATGTCACGGCCCATGCTGCGGTAGCAGGTGCCGACGAAGCCGGCCTCGACGCGGTCGCAGATGCGGAACGCCACGGGCAGGTTCCAGTTCTTGACCTGCAGGACGTACGAGGTCTGCATCAGGTAGCAGGACGGCTTCTGCTCCTTGGTGACCGCGTCGCAGGGGTAGATCGGGTCGCTCGGCTTGAGGTCGACCGCCTTGTGCATGCCGCTGCCGTTGGCGACGATGTTCTGCATGAACACGCCGCTGTAGCACGACTGGCGCTCCCAGCTCTTGGTCACGTAGTTGCAGAACTTGAGCGACCGGAAGACGTCCTGCGTAAACCGGATCGTGAGCCCGTGGCCGAGTCCGTGCCAGCAGTTGTAGTAGGCGAGCGAGTAGGGATGGGCGGCGTCCTGCTTGCAGATGCCGTTCATGCGCTGGCGCAGCTGGCCGTCGTTGAACTGGGAGATGTAGCTCTCCATCACGCCGTGGTGGTAGCCCGACCAGCACGTCTCGCGCGCGAACGCCTCCGCCCCTTGCACGGTCTTGTACTTCGCGAACGCCAGGTGGCCGATCTCGTGCGCGAGCGGATGGCAGGTGCGCAGCACGTAGGTGTCGGTCTTCGAGAGCGCGTCGAGCTCGTCGAGCGCGACGCCGGGATTCTTCGCCGTCACGAGCGCGCGGAAGGCGCGCTGGTAGCAGCCGAACGTCTCGTCCTGCCGGCAGGCCGCGAAGTCGGAGGCGCCGGGCTCCGCGGTCGCGCCCGCCGAGGTGGTGCTCGCGGCAGTCGTGGCCGCGACGGGCTCGGTGCTGCCCCCGTCGTCGTCCGAGCCGCCGAGCTGGGTGGCGCCGAATCCGATCCCCGCACCGATCAAGAGCGTGCAGAAAGCGAGCAGAGCTACGCGGGTCGGGCTCACCCTTTCAATGTAACCGCGGATGTCGCATGCGCCATGGGTGTGCGCGGGTGGGTCTACCCGCTGCGCATGTCGCGCCAGGCCTGTTCCCAGCGCGCGAACGGGACGCAGCGCCGTCCACCGCCGCAGTTCTCGACCGGCGTGTGGCGGAACGCGATCTTGCTCAGGAACCGGGCGGGAGCATCCAGGTGGACGGCACGGCAGGCAGCCTGACCGAGCAGCGCGCAGGCCTCGCGGTTGACCGGCGTCGCGCCGAAGTAGCGAGCCACCTGAGCCTGCACGCGCGCCGACGACGCGTAGCGCATCCAGCGGTACGCGCAGCCGGGGTGGGGTGCACGGGCGCCGAGCATCCAGAGGTCGACCTCGCCGGGCGCGCCGCCGCGCGGGAGCGTCAGGCCGACGTCGACGTTCTGGTCGCGGATCTGCCCCGCCGTGTACCAGTCGCCCGCGCCGACGTCGACGAGGCCCCCGACGAACGCGTCGATCTCGTCACCCGGCAGCTGCCAGAGCGCGCCCGCCAGACCGAGGCGGCGCTTCGTCAGCGCCACGGCGGCGGTGAACTGCTTCTCGTCGAGCGCGTAGGGGTCGCGGATCCCGAGCCCGCGGATGAGGCTGCGCAACTCGACGGCGGCGTCGCCGATCTGGAGCGGCGTGTCCTCGAGCGCGACGCGTCCGCGGCGCTCCTTGGTCTTCCACGAGAGCGGCGCCCATGTCGCGGGCGCGTGCTTGCGGATGCTCTTGCGCCACAGCAGCAGACGGGGCGACCACATGAACGAGACGCCGTAGCGGCGGGCGCCCGCTCGTCCCGCCGCCGGATCGCGGAACGGCGCGCGGAAGCGCGCGCGCTCCGGGACGAGGTCCGGGTTGAGCGCGCGGGCGGCGCCGTCCTCGGCGACCGCATACGCCAGTCCGCCGGGAATCGACGCGACGTCGAAGCTCCAGCCGTCGGCTGCGCGCCGGAGGCCCTCGGCGGTGTCGGCGTAGCGCACCTCGACGCGGCAGCCCGTGCTGCGCTCGAACGGCCGCACCCAGCTCGTCTCGGCGTACCCCTGACGTGCCAGCAGCCGCAGCGCGCCCTCCGCGCGCGGCAGCGTCGTCTCGGGCCCGGAGGGACCGGCCTGCGCGGCGTTCGTCGTCGAGTTGCTCGTGCCGCAGGCCGTCGCCACGCAGGCGAGGGCAACGGCGAGCGACGCCCACCCGAGCGCGCGCACGGCCATCAGGACGACTGCGAGCCGGCGGCGCGCCGGACGCTGACGTCACCGGACGGCGCACCCGCCCTGGCGCTCCCGATCGTCGCGGCCTCCTCCACGGTTGCGCGACGATAGCAGCGTGCCTGGCGGCACGAGCGACGCGGCGCGGGAATAGCCGAGCGGCCGCGAGCGCTTAGACTGGAAGACAATGGACTTCGTCACCGTCAGCGAACCGGCACGCGTCAAGGCGATCGCCCTGCGCGAGGCCGAGGGCCGCCCCGTCGACGCCGTGCTACGCGTCGGTGTGCAGGGCGGCGGCTGCTCGGGCTTCCAGTACCTGCTGGAGTACGACGAGCGGCGTGACGACGACCACGTGCTCGAGCTGGACGGCCTGACGATCGTGATCGATCCGTTCTCCGCGCCGCTGCTGGCCGGCACCGTCTTGGAGTACGACGGCGGCCTCGGCGGCAAGGGCTTCGAGTTCCGCAATCCGCAGGTCGAGGCGGGCTGTGGCTGCGGCCGCTCCTTCCAGGTCAACCCGGAAGCGCTCGAGGCGCTGGGTTAGTCCACTCGGGCGAGCGCGCGCAGCGCGACCACCACCGCTACCACCCCTCAGCGGAAGCGCTCGGCGTCCGCCGTGCTCGGATCCACGTCAACCGTCACCACCTCGTCCCACCAGCGGCCCCAGTCGGGTTGTGAGCCGTCGTCGTCGCGGAAGCCGTACTCGCGGGCGAGGACCCACGACGAGAGGGCACGGCCGTTCCAGCGCATGACGTCGGGATCGGCTCGCGAGGGCGGCGACTGCGCGGCCCACGTAGGCGGGAGTCTCGGACATCGCGAAGTGGGGGTCCTGCGCGATGCCGTCGCGCCACGTCGCCTCGGTCACCCCGAAGTGGTCGAGCATCGCCTCGGAGCGCAGAAAGCCGGGCGAGAGGGCGACCGCTGCCACGCCGTGCGGCGCGAGCTCGCTCGCCTGAGCGGTCGCGAGCCGGATCGCGGACGCCTTGGCGAGGTCGTAGAAGAGCGACCCGCGGTAGCGGTCGCTGTCGCCGTCGGTGACCTCGATCAGGAGCCCGCGACCCGTCGCGACGAGCAGCGGCACGAGCCGGTGCGAGGTGATCAGGTGCGTCTCGACGCCGTTGCGCCAGGCACGCAGGGCGTTCTCGAGATCCTGCTCCCAGAACGGCACGCCCCAGTCCACCAGGGCATCGCCGCCCCAGATGTCGTTCACGAGCACGTCGAGCCGCCCTGCGTCACGCTCGACCTGGTCGCGGAGCGCGTCGACCTCTGCGATGACCATGTGGTCGCAGCGCACCGCGATGCCCCGCCCACCGGCCGCATCGACGAGGCGGGCCGTCTGCTCGATCGTCTCGGCACGCCCCATGTCCGACGGCCCGGCCTCGCTCGAGCGCCCCGTGACGTAGACCGTCGCACCGCGCGCTCCCAGGGCCACTGCGATCCCCCGGCCGGCACCGCGCGTGCCGCCGGCGACCACCGCCACGCGGTCGCGCAGGTCGTGCTCGCCTGCTACGGCGGGCGCCATGGCCCGGACGATAACGATCCCGGAGCGCCAAGTGGCACTCGCCGCGTGTGCCACTTGGCGCGTTCCGCCGTCGCCAGCGAGCCGCCAGCCGATCGCCAGCAGCGGCGCGGATGCTGCGTTCCAGGCCGCTCGCTCGCCGGCGCGGGAGTTGCACCGCGCGTGGCCGAGGTGCAATGTCCGCACGCAAGGAGCTGCACCGACGTGGCCAGCGAATCCCAACTCACCATCGGCGACGAGATCGCGGGCTACTCGCTCGAGAGTTTGATCGGGCGCGGTGGCATGGGCGAGGTGTTCCGCGCGCTCGACGGGCGACTGGCGCGCGCCGTCGCGCTCAAGGTGCTGGCGCCGGAGCTCATCGGGGACGAGGCGTTCCGAGAGCGGATCCTGCGCGAGTCGCAGCTCGCCGCGAGCATCGACCATCCCAACGTGATCCCGGTCTACGCGGCCGGCGAGGCGGACGGGCACGTGTATATCGCCATGCGCCTGGTCGAGGGCAGCGATCTGCGCACCGTGCTGCGGCGCGACGGCCGGCTGGACGCGGCACGCGCGGTGGGACTGCTCGCGCAGGTCGCCTCGGCGCTCGATGCGGCGCACGCGCGCGGCCTCGTCCATCGAGACGTGAAGCCGAGCAACGTCCTGATCGACGAGCAGCAGCATCGCGAACACTGCTATCTCGCCGACTTCGGCATCACGACGACGGTCGACGACCGCGGAGCCGAAGAGCTGTCGCAGCGGCTGCTCGGCACGCTCGCGTACGTCGCGCCCGAGCAGGTGCGGGGCGATCCGGTCGACGCGCGGGCGGATGTGTACTCGCTCGGATGCCTCGTCTTCGAGTGCCTCACCGGAGAGGTGCCATTCGTCCGCGACTCCGAGGTCGCGGTCGTCTTCGCGCACCTCGAGGAGCCGCCGCCGAAGCCGAGCGAGCGCCTGCCCGAGCTTGCCGACCGAGCTCGATGCGGTGATCGCACGCGCGCTCGCGAAGGATCCGGACGCCCGCCAGTCGAGCTGCGGCGAGCTGGTCGACGAGGTGCGCGGTGCGCTCGCCCTGGACGCGCCGCCGCGGCTCAGGCGCGGGCGTCTCGCCGCGCTCGCGCTCCTTGCCGGCGTGCTCGCGGCCGGCGTGATCGCATGGGCCGTCCGCTCCGATCAGGCACCGGCGCCCGCGCTGCCCGAGACCGGATCGGTCGTGCGCATCGACGCGGCGACCGGAACCGTGAAGGAGCGCTACCGCCTGTCGGCGCATCCGTCGGCGGTCGCGCTCGGGCCGCGCATCTGGGTCGCGGACTTCCGTCAGGGGACGCTCTGGCGGATCGATCGGCGCACCGGCGACGCCAACAGCTTCCCGGCGATCGGCAATCCCCGCGCCCTCGCGATCATCGGAGGACGCGTCTACGTCGGCAGCGACGGCCCGTCGCTGCTGGGCGGCAACGTCACGCGCTACGACGCGCTCACCGGCGGGCGCATCGACGGCACGACGAAGGTCGTGCCCTGCAGCGTCGCAGCCGGACTCGGGGTCGTCTACTCGGCGGGCTGCCCCAACGTGCAGCGGCTCGGCACCGGCACGGCGATCAGGGTCGTCCGTGAGACCGTGATCCCGCTCCCGGATCCGCCGCGGGCCGAGCACCTGCGCAACTCGCTGTTCGGAATGGCCATCGGAGAGGGCGCGGTGTGGGCGATCGGCGACGCGCTCGACCATCGCCTCTTCAAGATCGCGCCGCGGAGCGGCCGGCTGCTGGCCAGCTATGCCCTGCCGATCACGCCGCAGAGAATCGCCACCGGTGGGGGTGCCGTCTGGATCACCGATGCCGTGCACGACGTGCTCGTCAAGTTCGATCCCGCTCGCGGCAGGGTCGTCCAGCGCATCGCGACCGGCAGGGGAACCGACGGCGTCGCATTCGGCGCCGGCAGCGTCTGGGTCGCGAGCGCGCTCGACGGCCAGGTCGCTCGCATCGATCCGGCGACGGGTCGCATCGTCGCGCGCATCGACGTGGGCACCGGGCTCCGCGAGCTGGCGGCGGGGCCGGACGAGGTCTGGGTGACGCGCGACGCGGTCTAGCCCCGTCCGTCTCGCGCTCGCAGGTGCGCTGCTGACGCTGGCAGCGCTCGTCGCGGGCTGCGGTGACAGAGCCGACGCTCCGTTCCGGATCGGCGTTCTCGTGGATTGCACCGGAATCGCCGCCGAGACCCACGACTGGGCGCTCGCGGGCTCGGAGCTGCCACTGCTGCTGCGCGGCGGCGACCTCGCCGGCAAGGGACCCGCAGGCGGCGTGCGCGGCGCGAGGGTCGCCGGTCGCGATGTCGAGCTCGTGGAGGCGTGCACCGAGACGGGCGTCTTCGGCCGCATGATCACCTCGGCGCGCCAGCTCGTCGAGATCGATCACGTGGACGCGGTCGTGGGTGGCATGGGCGCGTCGGACGGCGTCGTCCTGCGAGAGGTCGCGCGGCGGTACCCCACGGTGCCGTTCCTGGTCGCCGGCACGGCGGTGCGCGAGGCGACCGCGCATGTCCCCGCGCCGAACGTCTACCGCTTCAGCTCCGACGTCGAGCAGGACCAGGCCGGGCTGGCGACCTACGCGTACCGCACGCTCGGCTGGCGGCACGCTGCGGTCGTGGCGGAGGACGTGGTGGACGGCTGGGGAGCGGTGGCGGCGTTCAGCGCAGAGTTCTGCGCCCTCGGGGGCAGCGTGCAGCGCATCTGGACTCCGGTCTACGGAGCACCCGGCCCGCTGCTGAAGCAGGTCCCGACTGCGGTCGACGGCGTCGCCGTGCTCTCCGTGTTCCCCTACGGGACGCCGACCGCGTTCATCCGCGCCTACCTGGCGCGCCGTCCGGATGCGAAGCGGTCGCTGCTGCTCGGGCTCTGGATCTACGCGCCGTTCCAGGAGCGTGACTACGCGGCGCTGTGGCCCGAGGTGCACGGCGTCGTCGCGCGTCTGTCCGGTATCCCCGACCCGTCGCGGGCCGAGAACACGGCGTACCGCAACGCTTTCGCAAGCGCATTTCCGGGCCTGCCCGCCGGCCTGTCGACCAATCCCCTGGTGCTGCCGTACTACACCGCGGTCGATGCGCTGCTGCAGGCGCTCGAGAGCATCGACGGAGACGCTCGGCACCGATCGCGGCGCGCTGCGCACGGCACTCGCCTCGCTCCGGCTCGAAACGCCGACGGGCCCGGTCCACCTGGACGGCAACCGCCAGGCGGTGGTGCCGGCGACGCTCGTGCGGCTGACCGGCAGCGAAGCCCGGGCCCGCATCGTTCGAGCCGGTGCTCCGGATCCCCGCGGTCGACGAGACGCTCGGCGGCCTCTTCACCGCGAGACTTCTCGCCCACGCCGCGCTCGAACGAGTGCTCGCGCGCCACGCCGCCGCCCTGGGCGCGCTGAGTCAGGTCGCGAGCGGCTGGATCGTCCAGGTGAACCGCGTCTCGTGACCGGCGGGGGCGAGGCCGCCGGGACGCAGCCCGCGGCGTACCAGCAGCGTCGCGCCGTCCTCGCGCGCCACCAGCGCGGAGCGCGCCGGCCCAAGCCCTTCCTGCTGCCAGCGGTGCGACAGCCCGACGACGACGAGTCCCATGCCGGCGGTTGCAGCGGTGAGCGCGCTGCGGATCGGGGGAGACGAGGAGCGGCTCGGCGGCAACGCCGACGGTGCGCTGGATCGCGAGCGACGCGCTGGCGAGCAAGCGGCTCGCGTCGCGCCCGCTGCCATCGCCCGTCGAGCCCGCGAGCACGAGGCTGCTGCCTCGGGCCATCGCCAGCCAGGCGCCGAGCTCGATCGCCGCCCAGTCGTGCTCCGCACCCGAGAACGCGACGAGCACGGGTCCGTCGGCAGGTCGTCCGACGAGGATCCCGACGTCGCAGGGCGCTTCGGCGAGGATCGTCCCGAGGCGAACATCGCCCAGCGTCGCCGGCAGCGCCTCGACGAGCAGCAGGTCCGTGTCCTGCTGCTGCGCGAGCCGCACGATGTCCGCCTCGGCGTCGGCGGAGATGAACGAGACCGAGCGCGCAGCGACGCCGTCGCGCAGAAGGGCCTCGCGGCGTTCGTTGAGACTGCGCGCGGCCTCGCCCAGGCGGCCCGGCTCCTCCACGAGAGCCGTCACGAGCAGCTCGCGACCGCTGCCGGCGGCGAGCGGCGCGGCGAGGCCGATCAGCCCGTCGAAGCCCGTCTCGCCGAGCTGCGCGAGCATGATCGACCGCTGCGGCGCGGCCAGGGCGACCACCGGCGCCGGGCGTGGTGGCTCACCGACTGCCGGGTCGTGTTGCAGGATCGCGCGCTCGAGCTCCTGCAGACGCGGACTTGGTTCCAGGCCGAGCTCGTCGGCCAGCGAGCGACGTGCCTCGCGCAGCACCTCGAGCGCCTCGACCTGCCGTCCGGCGCGATACAGGGCCATCGCGAGGTGTGCCCTCAGCGGCTCACGCAGGCGGTGCTCGGCGACGAGCGCCCGCAGCTCCCCGACGAGCTCCGCGTGGCGCCCGCGCGCGAGGTCGGCCTCGATCCTCTGCTCGAGCGCGTGCACCCGCATCTCGTCGAGCCGCAGGGACTCGGCGACGAGCAGGCCGCCCTCGGCGATGTCCGAGAGCGCCGGGCCCCGCCACAGCGCGAGCGCGTCCGCGAACGCCGCCGAGGCGTCCTCGAAGTTCCCGGCGCGGAGCTCCTCGGACCCGCGCGCCGCGAGTTGCTCGAAGCGATCGACGTCCCGACCGCCGCGCGGCACGTGCAGCACGTAGGCATCGCCGCGCGTCTCGATCGCATCCCGGCCGAGCGCACGCCGCAGATCCGAGATGTGGCCCTGCACGACGTTTCCCGCGCTCGCCGGAGCAGGGTCGCCCCACACCTCGTCGACGAGGCGGCCCGCCGAGACGGGGCGATTCGCGCAGACCACGAGCACGGCGAGCACGGCGCGACAGCGTGCGCCGCCGAGGGCGACGGGGCGCTCGCCCTCGTACGCCTCGAGCGACCCGAGGATCCGGTAGTCGTGCACGCGGCGCCAAGCGTACGCCCGTGGGAATGCGGCCGCACCTCTGGGGGCCAGGCCCCAGAGGTGCGGGTCGTCGGTCGAGCGCGGCAGGCGGGTTGCCGCCCGCTGCGCGGATCAGGAACCGCAGCCGAGGCTGTGGCCGGCGGCGCTCGCGCTCGCGGAGCTCAGGCTCCGGTGCTTGGCGGCGCTGCCGCCCTTGGCCGCCTGGTACTCGATCGTGCCCGTGTAGGTCGTGATGACCTCGGCGCCCTGCGGAGTGTCCACCATGTGAATCCAGCCGGCGGCCTTCTTGAAGCTGCCGCTGCCGCCCGTGACCGGGTGGACGCACTCGCCGTGCAAGAGCGCACCCGAGGCGGGATCGAACGACGCCCAGTACATCATCGTGAACTTCAGCGACCCGGTCGGCTCCTTCTTGTCGCAGGTGCCGTTCGTGTTGGAGTCGAGGCACCCGGTGAACAGCTCATCGGCAGTCGCCACGAATTGCGAGGCGGACTGGTAGCGCGGCGTGAACTTCGTGAACACCCAGCTGCCGACCAGGCTCCCGTGCATCTCGGACGCTCCCGTGGCCGGGTCGATCGTGACCTGCGTCCCCGAGACCTCCACCGAGACCGGGGTCGTCTTCGCGCCCGCCGTCCCAGCGGCCAGTGCCGTCGTCACGACGGCGACGGCCGCGAGGCTCGCGATCCAGCGCAGCTTCATCTTCATGTCGATCTACCTCCCCATCGGACGTGACCCCACGCCACGTCTTGCCGGAGAGACTGCCGCTCGCCGCTGGAGAACCACTGGTGACCGGCTGGCGTCCACCGTTCGCGAGATCCGCGCCCGGCTCCCGCCCCACCGGGATGCCGATATCTTCGAGGCGTGCTCCTGGCCTCGATCCCGAGCCCGACGGATCCGTTCATCTTCCACCTCGGCCCGCTCGCGCCGCGCTGGTACGGGGTTCTGCTCGCGGTCGGGATCCTGATCGCCATCCTCGTGACGCGCCGGCAGCTGGCGCTGCGCGGCCGGGATCCGGGCATTGCCGGCGAGGTCGCCGTCTGGGCGGTGCCGTGCGGCGTGATCGGGGCGCGGCTGTATCACGTGGCCACCGACTGGTCGGCGTTCTCGGGCGATCTCGGGAAGATCCCGCTCATCCAGGAGGGCGGCCTCGGCATCTACGGCGCCCTGCTCGGCGGTGCGCTCGGCGCCGTCGTCGGCGCGCGGCGCGCCGGCGTGCCGCTGCTCGTCATCCTGGACTGCGCGGTTCCCGGAGTCGCGCTCGCGCAGGCGCTCGGCCGCTTCGGCAACTACTTCAACCAGGAGCTGTTCGGCGGTCCGACGAGCCTGCCGTGGGGGCTCGAGATCGACCTGGAGAACCGCCCGGCGCAGTATCTCGACGACACGACGTTCCATCCGACGTTCCTCTACGAGTCGCTCTGGAACCTGCTCGTGATGGCCGTCCTGCTGCGCGCCGCCCGCCGCTGGCGGCAGCACCCGCCGGGCTACTACCTCGCGCTCTACCTCGCGCTCTACTCGCTCGGGCGCTTCCTCGTCGAGGGGCTCCGCGTCGATCCCGCGCACGAGATCGGGCCGTTCCGGCTCAACCAGGTGGTCGCGGCGGTCGTGTTCGCGGTCTCGCTCGCGGCGCTCGCGCGCATGCGGCGTCAGTCGCCGGAGCCGCAGGCCCAGCCGGAGGCTAGGCCGCGCGAAGCTGCTGGCTGATCGGCACCGGGCCTTCGACCGCCGGCCGCGGGGGGACGATCACGCGCACGGTGCAGCCGCCGCCGTTCGTCTCCTCGAACGTCATCGTGCCGCCGACGCCCCAGGCGCGCTCGCGCATGGCGTCGACGCCGCGGTGCATGCCGCCGCGCATCAGCTCGTCCTCGCTCGCGCCGCGCCCGTCGTCGGCGATCATCAGCTCGATGCCGCCCTTCTCGAGCGTGCGGGCGGTCACGTCGACACGCGAGCCGCCGGCGTGCTTGACGGCGTTCGTCGTCGCCTCCTGCGCGATGCGGTAGAGCGAGACCTGGGCCTGGCGGTCGAGCGCGTCGATCGCGCTCGCGTCGACCTCGATCTTGACCTTGTGCGACTCCGAGAGCTGCCCGGCGAGCTCGCAGAACGCGGCGGTGAAGCCGTGGTCGCGCAGCGTGATCGGCTCGAGCGCGAACGTCAGCGTGCGCAGCGAGCCGACGACCCCCTTGCAGTGGGCGAGCGCGCGCTGCAGCGAGCCGAGGCCTTCCTCGACCTCGCCCGCCTGGATCGTGTCGTGCGCTGCCTGCACGATCAGGCCGATGCCGGCGATGCTCTGCTGCGGCCCGTCGTGCAATGCGAGTGCGAGCCGGCGGCGCTCGCCTTCCTCGACGCGCAGGAGCTGGTCGGAGAGGCGGCCGCGCTCGCGCTCGCGCAGCTCGGCCTCGACGCGGAGCGTCTCGGCGAGCGTGAACAGGCGGGCGTTGTGGGCCGTGCGCACGGCGGCGGCGGCGAACACGCGCAGCTGCGCGCGCTCGACGGCGCTGAAGGGGTGGTCGGGCGAGCGCAGCACGGCCAGCGCGCCGGCCTGGAGCGACGGGACCGGGAGGGGGGTGACCTCGACCGATCCGCCGTAGGCCGCGGTCAGCTCGGCGGCCAGATCCGTGGCGCTCACGGCGTCCAGCGCCGAGGGCCGCCACGCCTGCCCGAGCGGTGCGCTCGTGACGACGGTGCAGCGATTGCCGGTGCGCTCGAGCACGAGTCCGCAGTCGGCGGAGACGAGCGCGAGCGCCTCCTCGGCGATGCGTTCGAGCAGCCGGCCCTCGTCGAGCTCGTCGGCGAGGCCGGTCGTGGCGGCGAGCAGCCGGTCGAGCGCGTCGGCCTGGGCGCTCAGCTGCTCACGCAGTGCCCGCTCGGCCTCGACGTTGCGCTCGGCGGCCCGCCGCGACCCGCGTGCGCGTACGACGAGCGCCGCGAGCACGCCGAGGGCGAGCGCCAGCATGACGTCCAGAACGATCTCGTGGACGCTCACGTCCGCTCGATCCCCCCGTGCACGGCGTTCACTACTCGATGATCGATTCGCGCAGCGCGATGGCGACGGCCTGCGTGCGGTTGTCGGCCTCGAGCTTCGCGAGGATGTGACGCACGTGGCTCTTGACCGTCTCCTGGCTGATGAAGAGCTTCTGGGCGACGTCGGCGTTGGACATGCCGTCGGCCAGCAACTGCAGGATCTCGCGCTCGCGGCCGGTGATCAGGCTCTCACGCGAGAGCTCGAGCAGGGACGGCGCAAGCGCGGGGTCGATGAAGTCCTCGCCGCGCGAGACGCGGTCGATGGCGCGCACGATGGTGTCGTGCCCCGCCTCCTTGAGCACGTAGCCGCGCGCGCCGGCCTCGCGGCCGCGCTGCAGCAGGTTGCGCTCGGCGTGGGCGGTGAAGAGCACGACGGCGGTACCGGGAACGCGGTCGCGGATGCGGCTGGCGGCGGTGACGCCGTCGACGTTCCCCATGCGCACGTCCATCAAGACGACGGCGGGGCGGCGGCGCTCGGCGAGCACCACTGCGGCTTCGCCATCACTGGCCTCTCCGACGACGCGAATGTTCGGCTCGCGAGAGAGGGCCATGCGCAGGCCCTCACGAACGATCTCGTGGTCGTCTGCGATGAGGCAGGTGATGGGCTGGTCTGCGTTCACGGTCACGATGCGGCTACCCCCCAGGGCGGGCTATTCGGCGCTCTCTCCGGTTCCGGTATCGGCAGCAGCCGCCAAATCGTTAGCGTTGATTCTCAGCGCAAAGAAAATCGAGCACGTTGGACTATTTGCAAAGAGTCTGGCATGCGGGGCACCAATGCACGATGCGCGCCTCGTCGCCCTGACCTCGCCGCGTGATCGCGCCTCCGCAACGGCGGCAGCGGCGCGCGCCGTAGACGGCTTTCGGCAGTTGTCCTCCCTCGCGCACGCCGGCCTGGAGGATCTGACGCGCATGCTCGAGGAGCGCCGTCAGCGTCTCGTCCGAAATGCCGCCGAACGGCGCCCAGGGGTCGATCCGCAACGCGAACAGCGCCTCGCAGCGCACGACGTTGCCGATGCCCGCCGCGACGCTCTGGTCGAGCAGGACCTCGCCGATCGGCCGCGTGGCGTGCGTGCGGGCGCGCGCACGCGCGACGGCGACCGCGATCTGGGGGTCGTCGTCGAGCAGGTCGGGGCCGAGGCCGCGCAGCGCGGGGTGGAGGGCGACGCGGGCCGGATCGAGCAATTCGAGCACCGGCCCGCCGAACTGGACGGCCACGAGCCCGTTCGCCGCGAGCGTCAGCCACGCGTTCCGCGCCGAGCGCGCCCAGGGCCGGCCCTCGGGATAGACGTGCCACGCGCCGGTCATCCGCAGGTGGGAGTGGAGGATGCGGCCGTTGCCGAACTGCGCGAGCAGATGCTTGCCACGGGCCTCGACGGACTCCAGCACCTGCCCGTCGAGCGCCACGGCGAGCCCGAACGGCGACTGGTAGCCCGGCCCCGTCGCGGCAATGCGATGACCCACGAGCGGCGCCATGCGCTGCGCGGCAATCTCGAGCGTGTGCCCCTCGGGCAGGGTCAGCGCCTCGCGCGCAGCGTGAGGCGCTTCGGCCCGGCGACGAATCCGGCGTCGGTGAAGGCCGCACCGACGGGCGAACCGGCCGCGGGCTCGCCGTCGATGCGCTCGAGCTGCAGCGATCCCACGCGTCCTTCGAGCGACGCCGTCGCGAGTGCCTGGGCGACTGCGGCCCAGCCGGCGAGCTCGAGCGGCTGCAGGGAGAGCAGCGTGCGGGCTCCGCGTTCGAGGAATGCGAGCGGCTCGCCGTTGCGCAGGACGACCGTGGCGCCGGCCGCGCGCGAGGCACGGCCGGCCGCATGCGCCGGCCAGCGCAGGGCGATGCCGTACGGATTCGCCGGATCGCTCGCGGCCAGCGCGATGGCGACCGCGTCGGATGCCGGATCGCGCACCTCGCGCAGGCGCTCGATCGCACCCGGGAGCGCGTGCTGCGCGCCGCCGAGGCCGTCCACGAGATAGCCGCGCCGCGAGACGCCGAGCGTCTCCAGCTCGCCGAGCGCGCGGCGCAGGCCCGCGGGCCCGCCGGGTACGCCCTCGGCGACGACGGCGGCGCGGACGAGCACGCCGTGGCGCTCGAGCAGCAGCTCCGCGAGCGCGCGCCTGCGGTCCGACTCGTCGATCGCGGCATGCAGCAGCGGCGCCGTGGGCGCCCAGCGCCCGAGCGCCGCGCCGCGCGGCGCGGGCCGCCTGCGCGTCAGCCGGCGCGTGCCGTGGCGCGGCACGAGCGTGCGCGGCGTCGCCGCGCGCCGCGCGCGCCGGAGCGGCTCCCAGGCGTCGTTCGTGACCTCGCCCGAGGCCACGAGGCGCCACAGCGCCTCGATGATCTCGGTCTCGGGCAGACCGGTGTCGGAGCCCAGCTCGCTGAGGTGGCGCGCGCCCTGCAGCGCGGCCCGCACGGCCTCGGCGGCGGGATCGGCCGGCGGCGGCGCCTGCCCGGGAGGCGCCCCGAGCAGCGCGGCGTCCTCGCGGAACGCGAGTGCGACTCGCCCCGAGTCTGCGCCCAGCCACACGAGCTCGCCGCTCGTGCACAGCTGGTCGAGCAGCTCCGGGCGGTAGTCCATGCGCAGCGGCAGGACCTGGCGCTCCCAGACCTCCGGCGCGAGCGGCAGGCGCTGCAGCGGGAAGAGCACCTCGCGCAGGCGATCGATCCCGCCGCGGCCCTTGCGCCCGGCGCCGTGCCAGGCCAGCGAGAAGCGTGCGAGCGCCGGCTGCTCGACGGCCTCGACCTCGCGTCGCAGGCGCGCGACGGATGCGCGGCGGATGCGGCGCAGCACCTCGACGTCGCACCACTCGCTGCCGCTCCCGCCCGGGCGCAGCGCGCCGTGCACGAGCTGCCCCGCGCGCTCGAGCGCCACGAGCTCGCGCTCGGCGACGGCGGGCTCGAGGTCGTAGCGCTCGGCGAGCAGCCTGCGTCGGGAACGGCCCGCGCCAGCGCGCGAAGCGCGCCACGAGCGACCGCAGCGCGTCCGGCACCGGCTCGAGGAAGGCGGCGGGCATGCCGCCGGGCGGCATCGTGCCGAGCGCGTCGCGGTAGCGGCCGACGTCCTCGGCGGCGATGAGCCGATCCTCGCCGCCGATGCGCAGCCGCAGCGCGCGGCGGTCGGCCAGCAGGTCGGCCACGGCCTCGCCCGGGTCGCCCGGCAGGCGCGTCGCGAGCTCGGCCTCGGCGAGATCGCCGACCCGCCGCAGCAGGTCGTGCAGCGCGTCGGGGCCGCCGCGGCGCTCGCCTCCGAGCTCGAGCTCGACCTGCTCGAGCGCGTCGGCGTCGAGCAGGTCGCGCAGCTCGTCCGACCCGGCCAGCTCGCGCAGCAGGTCGCGGTCGAGCGTCAGCGCCGCCACGCGGCGCTCGGCCGCGGGCGCGTCGTCCTCGTAGAGGTACTGCGCGACGTACTCGAAGTTGAGCGAGGCCGCGAACGGCGACGCGGTCTGCGACTCGACCGCGACGAGCTGGCGGCTGCCGTCGCGCAGGCCCGCCAGCAGCTCGCGCAGCGCACCGAGGTCGAAGTGGTCGGCGAGCAGCTCGCGGTAGGTCTCGAGCAGGATCGGGAACGAGCCGTAGCGCTCGGCCACGGCCAGCAGCGACTGGGCGCGCAGGCGCTGCTGCCAGAGCGGCGTGCGCTGACCGGGGCGCCGGCGCGGGATCAGCAGTGCGCGCGCGGCGCTCTCGCGGAAGCGCGCGCCGAACAGCGACGAGCCGCCGAGCTCGCCGACGACGAGATCCTCGATGCGATCGGGGTCGATCGCGACCAGCTCGTCCGGCGGCAGCGAGTCCGCGTCGGGGAGGTGGAGGATGATCCCGTCGTCCGACCACAGCGCGTGCGTCTCGATGCCGTGCTGCTCGCGCAGCAGGGCGCGCAGCGCGAGCCCCCAGGGCGCGTGCACGTGGGCGCCGAACGGCGAGAGGATGCAGAGCCGCCAGTCGCCGATCTCGTCGCGGAAGCGCTCGACGACGATCGTCCGGTCGGAGGGGAGGACGCCGGTGGCCAGCTCCTGCTCGCGCAGGTACTCCACGAGCGTGCGCGCGGCGCGCTCGTCGCAGGCGTGCAGGCCCATCAGGCGCTGCACCGCGCTCTCGTCGTCGAGCGCGGCGAGCTCGCGCTGGAGGCGGCCGACGGCACGGCCGAGCTCGAGCGGCCGGCCCGCCTGCTCGCCCTTCCAGAACGGCACCTGCGCGGGCTGGCCGGGCGCGGGGGAGACGATCACGCGATCGCGCTCGATCTGCTCGATCCGCCAGGCCGACGCGCCGAGCAGGAAGACCTGGCCCTCGCGCGCCTCGTGCACCATCTCCTCGTCGAGCTCGCCGACGCGCCCGCCGCCGTCGACCAGGAACACGCCGTAGAGGCCGCGGTCGGGGATCGTGCCCGGCGTTCGCGATGGCGATGCGCTGCGCCCCCTCGCGTGCGCGCAGCGAGCCCGTCGTGCGCTCCCACACGATGCGCGGGCGCAGCTCGGCGAACTCGTCCGACGGATAGCGCCCGGCGAGCAGGTCGAGCACGTTCTCCAGCTGCTCGCGCGTGAGCTCGCGGTACGGGTAGGCGCGCCGGACGAGCGCATGCAGCTCGTCGACGTGCAGCTCCTCGACCGATGCCATGGCGACGATCTGCTGGCACAGCACGTCGAGCGGGATGCGCGGCACGCGCGTGTGCTCGACCTCGCCCTCGAGCATGCCGCGGGCGACCGCGGCGGCCTCCACGAGCTCGCCGCGGAAGCGCGGGTAGATGCGCCCCCGCGAGGGCGTGCCGACCGAGTGGCCGGCCCGTCCGACGCGCTGCAGGCCGCTCGCGACGGAGCCGGGCGAGGAGACCTGGACGACGAGGTCGACCGCGCCCATGTCGATCCCCAGCTCGAGCGAGGAGGTGGCGACGATGCACGGCAGGGTGCCCGCCTTGAGCGCCTCCTCGACCTCGCTGCGCGCCTCGCGCGAGAGCGAGCCGTGGTGCGCGCGCGCGACCGGCTCCTCGCTCAGCTCGTTGAGGCGCAGCGCCAGCCGCTCGGCCATGCGCCGGCTGTTGACGAACACGATCGTCGAGCGGTGCGTGCGCACGAGCTCGAGCAGCTCGGGGTAGAGCGCGGGCCACATCGAGTGCGAGCCGCCGTCGTTCGCGCCCTGGACGTAGGCGACCGGCTCGGTCTCGGCCTCGTCGGGGTCGGCCGGCATCTCGATGCGCAGGTCGAGCTCCTTGCGCATGCCGGCATCGACGATGCGCATGCCCCGGTCGCCGCCGACGAAGCGCGCGATCTCCTCGAGCGGCCGCTGCGTGGCCGACAGCGCCACGCGCTGCGGATCCGCCTCGGTGAGGTCGGCGAGACGCTCGAGCGAGAGCGCCATGTGCGCGCCGCGCTTGGTCGCCGCGACCGCGTGCACCTCGTCGACGATCACGGCCTCGACGCCGGTCAGGATCTCCCGCGCGCGCGAGGTGAGCATCAGGTAGAGGCTCTCCGGCGTCGTGATCAGGATGTCCGGGGGCGTCCGCAGCATGCGCCGGCGCTCCTCCTGCGAGGTGTCGCCCGTGCGCACGGCGACGGTCGGCGCCGGCAGGTCGACGCCCGCCGCCGCGGCGCTCGCGCGGATGCCGGCGAGCGGTGCGCGCAGGTTGCGCTCGACGTCGTAGTTGAGCGCCTTGAGCGGCGACACGTAGAGCACGCGCAGACCCTCGCCCGGCTCGGTCATGAGGCGGTCGAGGAACCACAGGAAGGCGGCGAGCGTCTTGCCCGAGCCCGTCGGCGCGCACAGCAGCGTGTGCTCGCCCGCCGCGATCGGCGGCCAGCCCAGCGTCTGCGCCGGCGTCGGCGCGCCGAGGGCGCTGTCGAACCATCGCCGCGCATGCGGCGAGAACCCTTCGAGCGCCTCGACGGTGGCGGTGGACATCGCCTCTGCACCATACGACCTACGACGCTGCGGCTGTCACCTCAGAAGCAGGTCGAACGAGAGCAGTCCACTGGCCGTCAGAATGACCGCGGCGGCGAGCGTCACGCGCAGCGCGACCACGCCGTCGGTGGCCGCGCTCGGGCGCTCCCGCGCGCTCAGCAGACCGCAGATCGCGCACCCGGCCAGCGCGATGGCGGCCAGCGACCCGGATGGATCCGGATACGTGGCCCAGAACAGCAGCGGCGCCACGGCCCAGACGACGATGTACTGGGCGCTCCGGGCACGCACCGCGATCCCCGCGAGGACGAGCACCGCGATCCCGGCGACCAGCGGCCCCGTCCCGGCCGAATACCCGAGCACGGCCGCCGCAACGGCGAGCGCGATCGCGATGACGTCGGCGCGCCGCATGGCTCGACGGTAGTCGAGACGAAGCCCGCGCCACGCAGCCCACTGCGGTCGGACGGTGCCAAGTGACATCCGCGGCGAATGTCACTTGGCGCAGCCTCACGCAGGAGGCGTCGGCGGCCGCTCGCCCTCGTGGTAGTCGACGGCGTCGGCGAGGCGGAAGATCTTCCAGAGGCCGTCGCCCTGCGGCGGGCGCTCGCAGGCTCCGAGCTTGCCGGAGTCGGGGTAGACGACGAGATCGGGCGTGCCGCTGGTCGAGACGGCGAGGAAGCGCGCGGTGGAGTCGCCCCAGTTCGCGAGTTGGTGGCCGCCTTCGGCGCCGCGGGCGAACGACAGCACCTCGCCGGGCTCGAGCTCGCGCCACTCGCCGTCGGTGCGCACGCTCGGGCGGCCGAGGAGGACGATCAGCAGCTCTTCCTCGGCGAGGTGGTAGTGGTACGGATAGGCGGCCTCGCCGGGCTCGATCTCCCAGATGCTGGCGCCGAGGCGCTGCGTCGCGAGTTGCCATCCGAGGCGCGCCCGCTGTGCCCGGAAGCCGGGGTGCTCACGCTGCTGGTCGAACTCCGGCTCGAAGATGTTGGGCATGGCACACGCTTCGCGGCATGGTCTCTCGATCCTCCGCCTATAAAGTGCGGACATGACCTTTCGACGCCTTCCCGGCCTCCGGCAACTGCTCGCCGTGTGCGCTGCGCTCGTGCTCCTGGCCGTCGTGGCCGCGGGCTGCGGCAGCTCCAGCAAGGCCGGCGCCGCCGGTGCGGCCGGCACCGACGGGCGCGCCGCCCAGGCCTTCCCGGCCTCGACGGTCGCGTTCCTCGACGCGAACATCGACGAGACCTCGGCGGCCTGGAAGCAGCTGCTCGCGCTCGGCGCGCGCTTCCCCAGCTGGCCGAAGCTCGTGGCGGAGTTCAACAAGGCGGCGAACGACGCGACCGACGACGGCCCGACGCTCACGCAGCTGCGCAGCTGGCTCGGCTCGGAGCTCGCGATCGGCGTGCTCGACGTGCCCACCAATGGCGCGGATCCCACGGTGCTGGGCTTCGCCGAGGTGCGTGACCAGGCGCAGCTCGAGGCGGCGATCACGAAGGACAAGGACACCCGCTCGCTCGGCAAGCACGGCGACTACGACCTCTTCGGCAGCAAGGACGACGCCGTCGTCGCGATCTCGGCCGACACGGCGCTGATCTCGAACGCCAAGGGCGTCACCGAGGCCGCGATCGACCGGCTCGGCGGGACGGGCGATCGCCTCGCCGATCTGAGCACCTACAAGGACACGCTGGCGAGCCTGCCGAGCGACAACATCGTCGTGGGCTACGCGCCGGGCTCCGTGCTGCAGAAGCTCGTGACCCTCGGCCGGCAGAAGGATCCGACCGGCAGCACCGACAGCCTGAGCAACGCGCAGTTCGACAAGATCACCGAGGCGCTCGCCGGCGTGCGCAGCTTCGGCTTCTCGCTCGGCGCGACCGAGAACGGGCTGCGCATCCGCGGGACGTCGCTGCTGAGCAGCGACTCCAAGAGCTTCTCGACCCCGTACGAGCCGTCGCTGCTCACGCGCGTGCCCGCCAGCTCGTGGCTCGCAGCCTCGTTCGGCGACGTCGGCATCAACGCGAAGAGCGCCGTCGACCAGGTGCTCGCCTCCAACCCGTCCGCGAAGGAGCAGGTCGCACAGGCGGAGGCCGCGCTCGGCATCAAGCTCGACGACGTCTACGCGCTGCTCTCGGGTGAGCACGCGCTGTTCGCCGGGCCGGGCGCTCCCGTCTCGGCCGGGATGATCCTGCACCCCGAGGACGTGCAGCGCGGCGCCACGACGCTGAAGGCGCTGACCAAGCTGCTGACCCAGCAGGGCATCGTGTTCACGGACACCGCCGACGGCCAGAAGGCCTCGGTCCAGGGCTTCACGGTGTACTGGCGCGCCGTCGACGACGTGATCGGCATCGGCACCGACCCGAGCGTGGGCGACGTGGTCAAGGACTCGATCGTCGACAGCGACAAGTTCAAGCGCGTGCTCGACCGAGGACGGCGTCGACATCGATTCGAAGACGCTCGGCCTGCGCGTACGTCGACGTGCCCAGCCTGGTCAACCTCGCGAGCGCATTCGGCGCGTTCAAGGACGCGAGCGACAAGGAAGCGCTCGAGAATCTGAAGCACGTCGGCGGGCTGCTCTTCTGGAGCCGGCCGCGACGGCGACACGGTGAC
This sequence comes from uncultured Actinomycetes bacterium, assembly GCA_963705965.1. Lineage (GTDB taxonomy): Bacteria > Actinomycetota > Thermoleophilia > Gaiellales > JALYLC01 > JALYLC01. The sequence goes on from CAVPLI010000007.1 coordinate 161,307, forward strand.
GAGCGACGTCTTCGTCGAGAGCACCTAGGGACGCAATGGTCGCTGACTGGGTCGTCGTGGAGCTCGAGCCGGCTGGTGCGGCGCGCTCCGGGCTCCCCGCGCGCCTCGCCGTCCCGCGCGAGGTGGCGGAGCGCGGGGATCCGATCGAGCGCGTGCGCGTGGCCGAGTGGGCCCGCGCGTTCGTGGCCGGCCACGCCGACCACGAGCTCGCGCCGGTGCTGCTCGCGCTCGTCACGGCCGAGCCCTACCGCCGCCTCGGCGAGCGCCTGCTGCGCGAGGAGCGCTTCGAGGAGGCCGTCCCGGCGCTCGCGCGCGCGATCGAGCTGACGCGCGTTCGACGCGGCCTCGCGCTTCAATCTCGCCGTCGCGCTGCGGCGCGCCGACGAGCCCGAGGCGGCACTCGCCGCGCTCGACGAGGCCGAGTGGGCGTACAACGGCGAGTCCGCCTACCACGTGCTGCGCGGCCGTATCTGGGAGGCGCTCGACGAGCAGATGCGCGCCGTGCTGGCCTACGAGCGCGCGCTCGAGCTCGCGCCCGGCGACGAGTTCCTGCTGCAGCGCCTCGAGGCGCTCGGCGCGCTGATGCGCATCGAGGGCCCCGACGGCGAGGTCTTCTGGCTGACGCCGGGCGATTTCGAGCGCGTCATGCGCCACGAGCTCGCCTCGGCCAGCAACGACCCGGTTCAGCTCGTGGCCCTGGGCGATCGCCTGCTCGGCGGCGGGCACGTCGCGCTCGCCGCCTCGGCGGCCGAGCTCGCGCTCGCGGGCGGCGAGGACTCTCCCGGCGCCTGGGCCCTCGCGGGGCTCACGCGACAGGCGCTCGGCCGCGACCTGCAGGCGCGCGACGCCCTCGTGCGCGCCGCCGCCCTCGACCCGTCCAACGTCGCCGTCGCACGCGCGCTCGTGCAGCGCGAGGACGACCCGGAAGGAGGGCTGCCGCGCGCCCACGCCGAGGTGCAGCGCCGGCCCGACTCCGCGGCGGCCTGGATCGTGCTCGGCGACCAGCTCGCGGCGGCCGCTCAGCCGCGCGAGGCGCTCGGCGCCTACGCACACGCGCTCGATCTCGATCCTGCGCTGCCGGGCGCGGATCACGCGCGCGAGGCGCTGCGCGTGCTCGGCTGACCACCGCCGCCGCTATGCTCCCGCTTACTTGACCCCGTCCGGTCGATCACGTTCGAGCAGGCGCCGGGAGCGGCGTGTCGCGTCGCTCCGCACCCTGGTAGGCAGATGATGAACGTCGTCCCTGTGGCCGACGAGCGTCCGGCTTGCCCGGCGAGGTGTGCCGGTGAGCGTGATCACGGCGATCGAGCTCGTGCTCATCGCCTTCTGCATCCTCTGGAACGCGTTCTTCGTCTCGGCGGAGTACGCGTTCGTCTCCGTGCGTCACACGCGCCTCGACGAGCTCGCCGCCGAGGGCAATCGCCGCGCGCGGACCGTGCGCAAGATCGTCGCCGACCCGTCGCACTTCATCGCGGCGATGCAGCTCGGCATCACGCTCTCGTCGGTCGCGCTCGGCGCGCTCGGCGAGCCGGCCGTCGCGAGCGTGCTCGAGGCCGCCTTCGGCAGCGTCTCGGACTGGACGGCGCGCTTCGTCTCGGTCGGTCTCGCCTTCGTGATCATCTCGATCCTGCACGTCGTGATCGGCGAGATCGTGCCGAAGTCGTACACGCTGCCGCGCGCCGAGCAGGTGGCGCTGGCCGTCGCGCCGCCGATCGGCGTGTTCTTCTTCGTCTTCGCCTGGTTCATCTCGTTCCTCGACTGGCTCGCGCAGCTCGTGATGCGGATGCTCGGCATCACGCCGACCGACGAGCTGGAGGGCTCGCACAGCGAGATCGAGCTCCGCATGCTGCTGCGCCAGGGCGAGCGCTCGGGCGTGCTCGAGTCCGAGGAGCAGCAGATGATCGACAAGGTCTTCGACTTCTCCGACACCCCGGTCGAGGACGTCATGGTGCCGCGCCCCGACATCGTCGCCCTGCCGGTGGCGCTGACGCCGCAGGCCGCGATGGAGCAGGTGCTCCAGCACCCGTACACGCGCTACCCGGTGTACGACGAGGAATTCGACGACGTGCTCGGCGTGCTGCACGTGCGGCGGCTGTTCGTCGCGCTCCAGAACGGCGCCGCCGCGAGCACCGATCTGCGCGCGCTGCTCTATCCGGCGCACCTCGTGCCCGAGACGAAGCGGCTCGGCCACCTGCTGACCGAGATCCGGCGCCAGAAGGGCCACATGGCGATCGTCGTGGACGAATACGGCTCCGTCGCCGGTCTCGTCACGCTCGAGGACCTGCTCGAGGAGATCGTCGGCGAGATCGACGACGAGTTCGACCCCGAGGACGCCCCGATCGTGCGCCTCGGCCCCGATCGCTACCGGGTCGAGGGCAGCCTTCCGGTCGAGGAGTTCAACGAGCGCTTCCACCGGGAGCTCTCGGACGAGGACTACCACACGGTCGGCGGCATCGTCTTCGGCGAGCTCGGGCGTGCGCCGGCGGTCGGCGACAGCGTCGAGATCGGCCACGTCAAGTTCGACGTCGCCACGGTCGACGGCACCCGCATCCTGCACGCCGATGCGACGTTGCTCCCGGTACCCGAGAAGGACGGAGACGACGAGGACGGCGACGACTCGTGAGCTATCGCCCGACGCGCGGCGGCGCCGGAGCCGATCTGATGCAGGCTGCGCCGCTCACGGTCGTCCTGATCGCGATCAACGTCGTCGTCTACGCCCTGCAGGCGCGCAGCTCGCAGCATCATCGTGACGATGGACAGCGGCACGACCGGCGGCTCGCAGGCGGTCCAGGGCTCGGTCGACGGCGACTTCGGCCTGTGGGGGCCGATGGTGTCCTCCGGCGAGTGGTGGCGGCTGATCACGAGCGGGTTCCTGCACGCGAGCCTCCTCCACATCGGCTCCAACATGCTGGCGCTGTTCTTCATCGGGCGCGCGCTCGAGCCCGCGCTCGGGTCGCTGCGGCTCGCGGTCATCTACTTCGTCTCGCTGGCGGCGGGCTCGCTCGGCGTGATCATCGTCGAGCCGGACGCGCTCTCGATCGGCGCCTCGGGCGCGATCTTCGGACTCATGGGCGCGTTCGTGATCTTCGCCCGCTCACGCGGCATCAGCGTCATGCAGAGCGGGATCGGGCCCGTGATCCTGCTCAACCTCGCGATCACGTTCACGATCCCGGGGATCTCGATCGGCGGCCATCTCGGCGGCCTCGCCGGCGGCGCGGCGATCATGGCCATCGTGGTCGAGCTCGATCGCAACCGCCGCTTCCGCGGCGACAAGCGCCGGATCGTCGTCGGGGTCGGAGCGGCCGCCTTCGTCGTGCTGCTCGTCGCCGCGTTCGCGCTCGCGCGCTCGAAGTACCCGCTGGTCTGACCGCCGTGGACGCGTTCGCGACGCTCGCCGGCCGCGTCACGGCAGAGCTCGAGGAGCGCGGCTCCCGCTTCCTCGCGATCGCCGAGCCCGTGCTCGACCGCGCCGGCGCCGAGGCGTTCTTCGAGCGCGAGACCCGCGCGCAGCGCAACCCCACGCACGTCGTCCCCGCGTTCCGGCTGCGCGACGGGACGGAGTTCTCGAGCGACGCGGGGGAGCCCGCGGGCAGTGCCGGGGCGCCGCTCCTGGCAGCGCTCGGCGGCGCGGGCCTGCATGACGTCGCGGCCGTCGTCGTGCGCTGGTACGGCGGCACGAACCTCGGGGTCGGCGGTCTCGTCCGCGCCTACGGCGGAGCGCTCGCGCGGGCGCTCGACGGCGCGCCCACGGTGCGCGGCGAGCGCGCCGCAGAGGTGCTCGTCCGCTACGGGCACGAGCAGACCGCCGCGGTCATGCGCTGCGTGCACGGCAACGGCGGCCGCGATCTCGAGCACGCCTACGGCGAGCAGCGGCGTCGAGTTGCGCTTCCTCGTCCCGCTCGCGCGCTGCGACGCGCTCGGCGCCTGCCTGCGTGACGCGACGCGCGGCGCCGTGACGCCGGAGCGCCTCGGCGAGTCGGTGATCCGCTCTAGGTGATCTCGAGCGCGAGCGCCTCGGGCGGCTTGCCCTCGACGAGGCGCCAGGCGCGGATGTCGGGCGGATCGCTCGCGAGCGAGACGATCAGATAGGCCGCCTCGGGCCAGAACGCGAGCTCCATGTCCGTGCGCGACGGGCTCGCGGGCGACATCGTGTGCGAGTGGTAGATCGCGGCCACCTCGTCGTCGGCCTCGTCGATCGCGAGCGCGATCTCGAGGAGGTCGTCGGCGTCGACGCTGTAGCGGTAGGGGCTCGCGTCCGCGTTGCGCGCGGGATGGAACGTGTGCAGCTCGCCCTCGAGCGATCCGCCGAAGATGCCGCAGGACTCGTTGGGGAGCTCCGAGCGCGCGTGGGCGATCATCTCGTCCGCCAGCGCGCGCGGCAACCTCACCACGCGCTCACCACCAGATGCCCTGCTCCATGCGCTCGGCGAGCTCGTCCTCGGGCGTGTCCCAGAGTCCGGCGGAGAGGTACTTCCAGCCGCCGTCGGCGAGCACCATGACGATGTTCGCCGGGACCCTCGAGCTCGCGCGCGACGCGCATCGCGGCGTGCACGACGCCACCCGAGGAGACGCCGGCGAAGAGACCCTCCTCGCGCACGAGCGCACGCAGGCCGCGCACGGACTCCTCGTTGCTGACGAGCAGCTTGCGGTCGAGCAGGGAGAGGTCGATGATCTCGGGCGTGTAGCCGTCCTCGAGCGAGCGCAGCCCGTCGATGCCCTCGCCGGGCAGCGGCTCCGCGGCCACGATCTGCACGTCGGGCCGGTCGCGGCGCAGGCGGCGGGCGCAGCCCATCAGCGTGCCCCCGGTGCCGAGCCCGGCGACGAAGACGTCGACCTCGGGCAGCACCCGGAGGATCTCCTCCGCGGTGCCGCGCTCGTGCGTGAGCGGGTTCGCGGGATTGCCGTACTGGAACGGCATGTACAGCGTGGGGTCGGCCTCGGCGAGCTCGCGGGCCAGCAGCACGGCGCCGTTCGAGCCCTGGTCGGCGGGCGAGAAGATCACGTCGGCCCCGAACAGGCGCATCATCTGCTCGCGCTCGGGCGTCGACCCGGCCGGCATCACGATCGTCACCTCGAAGCCGCGCATGCGGCCCTGCATCGCGAGCGCGATGCCGGTGTTGCCGCTCGACGGCTCGAGGATGCGGCGCCCCGGCCAGAGCTCACCGGCCGCGGCGGCGGCGTCGAGCATGGAGCACGCCACGCGGTCCTTGATCGAGCCGGTCGGGTTGAACCACTCGAGCTTCGCGAAGAGGCGCACGCCCGGCGCGGGCGAGAGCCGCGAGAGCTCCACGAGCGGCGTGTCACCGACCGTGCGGCAGGAGAAGATCCCGGGTGGCGAGGCTGCCACCATGCGCTCAGACGCCGGAACCACCGGCCATGGCCGGCAGCACGATGACGCTCGCGTCGGCGGCCAGCGGCGTGTCGAGGCCGCCGCGGACGCGCACGTCCTCGCCCTCGACGTAGACGTTGACGAACGCGTTGATCTCGCCGTCGTCGTCGAGCAGGCGCGAGCGCAGAGCCGGATGCTGACCGGTCAGGTCGTCGAGCGCGGCGCGCAGGCTGTCACCGCCGGCCTCGACGGTGCGCGCGCCGCCTGCCATCGGGCGCAGGACGGGGGGCAGACGAAAGCTGGCCATGTCAGGTTGTCGCCCGCGCAGGCGGGAGGCAAAACTCCTCGTAGTCGATGTACTCGATGGGGCCTGCGTCGACGCCGCACACGGGGCAGTCCGGATCGCGCCGCAGCCGCACCTCGTGGAACGTCGTGTCGAGCGCGTCGAACAGGATCAGGCGGCCGACGGGCGGCTCGCCGATCTCGAGCAGGAGCTTGAGCGCCTCGTTCGTCTGCAGCGAGCCCATGATCCCCGGCAGCACGCCGAGCACGCCGCCCTCGGCGCACGACGGCGCGAGCTCGGGCGGGGGCGGCTGCGGGAAGAGGCAGCGGTAGCACGGGCCGTCATACGGCTTGAAGACGGTCAGCTGGCCCTCGAAGCGGTAGATCGAGGCGTGCACGACCGGGATCCGGTGGCGCAGGCTCGCGTCGTTGAGCAGATAGCGCGTGGGGAAGTTGTCGGTGCCGTCGACGATCACGTCGACGCCCTCGAGCATCTGGTCGATGTTCTCGGACGTCAGGCGCTCGCGATAGGTGACGACGTGCACGTCGGGGTTGAGCTCCTCGATGCGCCGCTTGGCCGAGTCGACCTTCGCCTCGCCGATCGAGGCCATCGAGTGCAGCACCTGCCGCTGCAGGTTCGACTCGTCGACCACGTCCGCGTCCACGATCGTGATCGTCCCGACGCCGGCCGCGGCCAGGTAGAGGCCGGCCGGCGAGCCGAGGCCGCCGGCGCCGACGAGCAGGACGTTCGACTCGAGCAGCTTCAGCTGCCCGGCCTCGCCGACCTCGGGAATCAGCGTGTGGCGCGAGTAGCGGGCGCGCTGCGCCTCGTTCAGCACCTTCGGCGCGCTCCACGGCAGGCCGGCCTGCTTCCAGGCGCCGAACCCGCCGGCGAGCGAGGTGACGTCCTCGTAGCCGAGCTCCTCGAGCGAGCGCGCGCCGAATGCCGAGCGCGCGCCGGACTGACAGCTGAGGATGATCGGCGTCGAGAGGTCGGGGGCGATTCCGCCGACGCGCGACTCGAGGTAGCCGCGCGGGATGTGCACGGAGCCTTCGATCGCGCCCTGGTCGAACTCGTCGGGCTCGCGGACGTCGATCAGCACCGGCGGGTCGTCGGAGGCCAGACGGGCTGCGGCATCGGTGGCGCTGATCTCGGAGATCTGCGACTTCACCTCTGCAAGAAGATCCTGGTAACTCGCCACGTTCATGCGAACGCTACGTGCATCGCGGCTATTCCGTCGCGCCTACCCTGCGCGCGTGGCAGCCCGCATCGACAGGAAGCGCGCCCTGCCGGTCGCGATCGCGGGCGTTCTGGTCGTCGCCGTGGCCGTTTTCGGGGCCCTCGCGCTGCGCGATCCGGCGCCTGCCGCGGCGCCCCGCTCGTCGGCGCCGCTGAGCGGCTCGCCGCCGCTCGTGCTCGATCTGCCGGCCAAGCCGTCCGGCGGCCTCGCGGATCTCGCGGCCGTGGGCAACGAGCTGCGCGCCGGGCGCACGGCGCAGGCGGAGGCGGCCCTCGTGCGCGCGCGGCGCACGCTCGGCGCGGGCGATCTGCGCGTCCAGGTGGCGGGGGCGCTCGTGCACTACCGCCGGGGCGACCCGAACACCGCGATCGGCGTGCTGCGCGCGCTCGCCTCCAACGACGACCGGGCGCCGGTGCCGGCGCTCCACCTCGGTCTCGCGCTGCTCTGGGCGGGGCAGCGCGGCGAGGCGACCTCGGAGCTCGAGCAGACGCGCCTGATCGACCCCGACGGCTTCTACGGGAGCACCGCCGACGACGTCCTGCATCCCTCGTATCGCAAGGGCTATCCGCTCTGGCTGAGCTCGCAGCCGGTGAGCGGCTCGCTGGCGGAGGTGCGCGCCCGGGCCGCGAAGGCGCCGCGCTCGCTGCGCGCCCAGCTCGGCTACGCCTACAGCCTCCAGTTCCAGTCGCGCACGCGGGCCCGGGTCGTCGCCGAGCGAGCCCTGGCCCTCGACGCCACGAACATCGACGCCCAGGTGGCGGTCATCGTGCTCGGCTTCGACAAGGATCAGCCGGCCCAGGCCGTCGGCCGTCTCGCCCAGCTGATGCGGAGCCGCCCCGACGCGCCGAGCCCGCGCTTCCACTTCGGCGAGCTGCTCTCCTGGATCGGTCAGCAGGCCGAGGCCAAGAAGCAGTACCGGCAGGCCCTGGCGCTCGATCCGTCGGGCCTGATCGGGCGCTTCGCGCGCAGCGTGCTGAACGCCTCGAGCTGATCTCGAGCGCATTTCGGCAGTACGAGAAGGAGATCGCGGGAGGAGCGCGAACCACGGCGGGCATGAGCACTCTCACCTCGCCCCTGGATTTGGACGAGCGCGTTCTCGCTGCGCTCGGTGACGACGAGCCCTTTGACGTCGCGACGATGGCCCTGAGCCCGGTCGACGAGATCGAGGACGAGGAAGAGGGCGAGGCCAAGGCCTACGCCGACGCGGAGGCCGACGCGGACGAGGACGAAGAGCCGGCCGTGCAGGCGGTCGAGGTGCTCTCGAGCGACTCGCTGCAGCGCTTCCTGCGCGACATCGGCCGCACCAAGCTGCTCACCGCGGCACAGGAGATCGAGCTCGCCAAGCGCGTCGAGCGCGGCGACCTGCGCGCGAAGCGGCACATGATCGAGGCCAACATCCGCCTCGTCGTCTCGATCGCCAAGCATTATCGCGAGCAGGGTCTGCCGTTCCTGGATCTGATCCAGGAGGGCACGATCGGCCTCGTGCGCGCCGTGGAGAAGTTCGACTACCGGCGCGGCTACAAGTTCTCGACCTACGCGACCTGGTGGATCCGCCAGGCCGTCGCGCGCTCGCTCGCCGACAAGGGCCGCACGATCCGCATGCCCGTGCACGTCGTCGAGAAGCTGAACCGCATCGGCCGCGTCGAGCGCAAGCTGCGCACGGAGCTGGCGCGCGACCCCTCGCTCGCCGAGATCGCCGCCCGCGTCGAGCTGCCGATCGACGAGGTCGAGCAGATCATGCGCGCGGCGCAGACGCCGATCTCGCTCGAGAAGCCGGTCGGCGACGAGGACGACTCGCAGCTCGGGCACTTCATCGCCGACGTCACGACGCCGACGGCGGAGGACGAGGCGACGCGCAAGATGCGCCTCGAGACGCTGCGCGAGATCCTCGACGTGCTCAGCTTCCGCGAGCGCCGCGTGCTCGAGATGCGCTTCGGCATGAGCGGCTTCGAGCCGTGCACGCTCGACGAGGTCGGCGCCGCGTTCCACGTCACGCGCGAGCGCATCCGCCAGATCGAGAATCAGGCGCTCAAGAAGCTCTCGTCGCTCTCCGAGGCCCAGCGCCTCCGCGAGCTCGTCTAGGCCTCACACCGGTAGGGCCGGCTGACGGACGCTTTCCTCGAACGGCGGCGCGCGGCGGCCGCGGCGGCGTGGAACCTCGACGGCGGTGTCGTGCTCATCGCCGCCGGCGACGAGATCCCCGTGCCGGGTCGCGGCGACCGCACCTACCCGTTCCGCGCGCACTCCGAGTACCTCTACCTCGCCGACCGCGAACGCCCCGGCGGCGTGCTGGCCTACGCGCCGGCGGAGGGCTGGGTCGAGTTCGTCGCGCCGGTCACCGCCGACGAGCTGCTCTGGACCGGGCTCGAGGGCGACCGCGAAGGAGTGCCCGAGGGCACGCGCCCGCTCGGCGAGCTCGACGCGTGGGTCGGCGGCCGGCCGGTACGGCGCCTCGGCGCGGACGCCGATGCCGACGTCGGGCTGCGCGACGCACTCGTCCACGTCCGCCGCCCCAAGGACGACGTCGAGCTCGCGCGCATGCGAACGGCCGCGGAGGCGACGCGCGCCGGCTTCGCGGAGCTCGTGACGCAGATCGCCCCGGGCCGCAGCGAGCGCGAGCTGCAGGTGACGCTCGAGGCGGCGTTCCTCCGCAACGGCGGCGACTTCCTCGCGTTCGAGTCGATCGTCGCGGCGGGGGATCATGCGGCTGTCCTGCACTTCTCGCCGACGGCGCGCGAGCTCCGCGACGGCGATCTCCTGCTCGTCGACGCGGGCGCCGAGTACCGCGGCTACGCGAGCGACGTCACGCGCACGTACGCCGCCGGCGGGACGTTCACCGCCGAGCAGGCGCTCGTCCACGACACGGTGCGGCGCGCCGGCGAGACCGCGATCGCCGCCTGCCGTCCGGGCGTCGAGTGGCACGACGTCCACCGCGCGGCGGCGCTGGTGGTGGCCGAGGGCCTCGTCGAGCTCGGCGTCCTCCGCGGCTCGCCCGAGACGCTCGTCGAGAGCGGCGCGGCGACGCTCTTCTTCCCGCACGGCGTCGGCCACATGGTCGGCCTCGGCGTCCGCGACACGGGCGCCGCCTCCGATGATGCGAGCGAGCCCGTGCCCGGCCTGCCGCCCCTGCGCGTCGACATCGCGCTCCGAACCGCGCCACGCGTGGACGGTCGAGCCGGGCATCTACTTCGTGCCCGCGCTGCTCGCCCGGGAACGCGGCCGCGACGACGTCGACTGGGAGCGCGTCGACGCAGCTGCAGGGCTTCGGCGGCGTGCGCCTCGAGCAGAACGTGCTGATCACCGACGACGGCTGCGAGGTGCTCACAGCGGCCGTCCCGCTCTGATCCCGGCGCTGGAGCCCGCTCACGGGCCAACCGCTACCCTGCGCGCCGTGCGCCAGGAGCACACATTGCTCGAGGACGGCCTGCCCGCGGGTCATTCGCGCTGCGACACGCGCGCGAGCGGCGCGGGCTCGGCGCTGGCGTTCGAGGGGGCGGTGGGGCTGCCGCGCCCGAACCGCATCGTGGCCGGCGAGGCGTCGCTCGACGGCGACGGCCGCTGGGCCCGCGTTCAGGTCGCGGTCGACGGCCAGGCCGTCCCGCTGGACGTGCCGCCCGACGCGCTGCTCGACGTCGAAGGCGCTCCCGCGCTCGTCGGCGCCACCGCGCAGCGCCTGATGCTGAGCGGGATGCGGCCGGGGCAGTCGCGCGACGTCGAGGTCGTGCGCGTGCGCACCGATCGCAGCGTGCGCACGATCAAGGGACGCTGCGTGTGGGTCGGCGGGCGCGACTGGCGCCTCTTCCTGCCGCTCGAGTCCACGGGATTCTCGGTCCGCCCGGATGGCGCCGTCGCGGGCGTCGAGGCGGCCGCGCTGCTCGTCGAGTGAGCACGGTCCCGCGCGGCTCGCTGCGCGAGCTCTTCGGTCCGGCGACGCGCGCGCTCGTGCTCGCGGGCCTCGGCGCGAGCTTCCTCGCGTCGTTCGACCTCCTGATCGTCGTCTCGGCGCTGCCGAGCGCCGCCCGCGACGTCGGCGACATCGACAACTACGCGCTCGCCGCCGGCGCGTACTCGGTCGCGAGCGTGGTCGGCATGCCGCTCGCGGGCATCGTCAACGATCGCATCGGGCCCTTTCGCACGCTGCTCGTCAGGCTCGGGCGTGTTCTTCGTCGGCACGGTGATCGGCGGCACGGCCACGAGCATGGATCAGATCGCCGCCGGCCGCCTGCTGCAGGGCTTCGGCGGCGGGTTCCTGCTGTCCGTCCCGCTCGTGATCTGGACGGCCTACCTGCCGCGGCATCTGGAGCGCTACGGCTTTGCGGTCAACGCCGCGGTGTGGGCCATCTCGGCCGTCATCGGGCCGCCCACGGGCGCGCTGCTCGTGGCCCTCGTCGACTGGCGTGCCGTCTTCTGGGTCAACCTCCCGCTGCTCGCGCTGACCCTGCTGTTCACCGTCCGCGGCTTCAAGGGCCGCCCGTTCACGCCGCATCCGCAGGCGCGCGCCAACATCCTCGGGCCGGTCCTGCTCGGCGGCTTCGCGCTCGCGCTGCTCCTGCCATCGCCGTGGCCGGTGATCTCGCTGCCGTTCGCGCTGGCCTTCCTGTGGCAGGAGACGCACACGGACCGGCCGCTGATCCCGCGCCACCGCTCGGGCTACGCGACGTGCATCGTCGCGCTGTCGGCCGGCGTCGCGTTCACGGGCGGCACGACCGTGATCACGCTCGCGCTGCAGGCGGGCTCCGGGTGGTCGGTGTTCTGGGCCTCGTTCCCGCTGCTCGTCTCCAGCCTGACCTGGACGATCGGAACCGGGCTCGTCACGCACCTCGACTGGCCGCTGCGGCGCATCGTCACGCTCGGCACGGTGATCGTCGCCGCGGGCACGCTCGTGATGGCGATCCCCGTCTCGAGCGGCCTCGCGATCGCGATCGGCTTCATGATCTCCGGATTCGGCATGGGCTTCGCGAGCCCGGCGCTCTTCCCGGCCGCGCTCTCGGACGACGAAGGGCGCGAGGGCCGCGACACGAGCGCGGTCACGACGGCGCGCCAGCTCGGCGCCGGCATCGGCGCGGCGCTCGCGGGCTTCGTGCTGATCGAGACGGTCCCGGAGGCCGTGCTGCGCGCCGCGGAGGACGGCGAGGCGCCGCTCCCGCAGCTGCACGACGCGGCGGGGCTGGCGTTCGGGCTGCTCGGCCTGATCGTGCTGCTGTCGCTGCCCGCGACGCGCGCCATCCGCGTGACGCCGCGGCGCACCCGCTCGGCGCCGGGGAGGCGCCGGCGGCCGCGACGACGCCCGGGGGCTGACGCCTCCGAGCGCGTCACCAGGGCGGGCGGCCGTGCACCCAGCGCCCGCCGGCCATCGTCGCCACCACGGGGATGCGCGGCGATCTCGTCCGGCGGGCAGGTCACCGGGTCGCGCTCGAGCACGACCAGGTCGGCCGCGTAGCCGGGCAGCAACCGCCCGAGGCGCCGCTCGGCGTGGCGGGCGTAGGCGGCGCCGCTCCAGAAGCCGTCGAGCGCGAGCTCGACCGCGAGCGCCTCGGCGACCGGCCAGTCGCGGGTCACGGCCGCCTGGACGCCGGCCAGCGGGTCGAGCGGCTCGATCGGCGCGTCGGAGCCGAAGCAGAGCGGCGCGCCGCTCGCGGCCAGCGAGCCGAGCGCGTAGGCGCCCGCGCAGCGATCGCCCCAGACGGCCTGGGCCAGCGGGCGGTCGGAGGGTGCGTGCGAGGGCTGCATGGACGCGGTCACGCCGAGCTCGGCGAAGCGGGCGAGATCGTCCGGGTGGAGGAGCTGGGCGTGCTCGATGCGGGGCCGGAGGCCGCGCGGCGACCAGCGCTCCCGGGTCGCCGCCAGCGCATCGAGGACGGCGCGGTTGGCGGCATCGCCGATCGCGTGCACCGCGAGGTCGAGGCCCGCGTCGGCGCAGCGGCCCGCCACGTCGCGCAACTCCTCGGCGCTCAGCAGCGGCTCGCCGAGCCCCGCGTCGGCGAACGGCTCGAGCATCGAGGCCGTGCGCGAGCCGAGCGTGCCGTCGGCGAACGCCTTGACCGGGCCGATGCGGAGCCAGTCGTCGCCGAGGCCGCTGCGCAGCCCGAGCGCGATGATGTCGCCGAGCCGCTCGGCGGGGAGCGATGCCCAGACGCGCAGCGTGAGGCTGCGCGTGTCGTTGACCCGCTGCCACGCCGCGAGTCCGTGCTCGCGCTGGAAGTCGTGGATCCCGGTCAGTCCGCGCGCGTGCGCCTCGCGCATGCCGTTCGCGACCGCGCTGTCGAGCTCGCGCTCGCCCGGAGCGGGGATCGCCGCCGCCGCGTCCCAGGCCGCAGTCTCGCGGAGCACGCCGGTGGGCCGGCCCGCGGCATCCCGCTCGACCACGGGAGCCGTGCCGATCGGAAGCCGGTCGAGCGCCGCGGAGGAGAGCCAGGCCGTGTGGTGATCGTGCGCCCACAGCAGCACCGGGCGGTCGCCGCAGGCGGCGTCGAGCGCCTCGCGGCCCGGCAGCGGGTCGCCCGCCGGCCAGCGCTCCGCGCGCCAGCCCGCGCCGATCACCCAGCCGTCGGCGCGCGGCGCCGCGGCGGCCGCGGCGGCGAGCACCTCGGCGTGCGAGCGCGTCTCCGCCGAGGTCGAGCCGTCCGAGCGCCAGCGACCACTCGAGGAAGTGCACGTGCGCGTCGGTGAAGCCGGGCACGACGCAGCGGCCGCCGAGATCGACGCGCTCGTTCGAGACGAGCGAGCGATCGCCCTCGCGCACGTCGACGCCGCCTCCGATGCGGTCGCCCGCGATCGCGATCGCGCGCGCGAGCGGAAGCCGGGGATCGCCGGTGCGCACGCTGCCGTTGTGGAGGATCACGCGGCGGAGGGTAGCCCTCGCCGCTGTTCCCCGTCGCTATCGTCTGCGCCGTGCTGCCGTCCCCGCCTCCCGCCGAGGAGCTCGCGCGCCGTCTCGCGGTGTTCCAGGCCGGCCTGCGTGCGAGACGGCCTCGACGCCGCGCTGCTCGTGCAGGCGGCCGACCTCGTCTATCTCAGCGGCACGGCCCAGAACGCGCACCTCGTGGTGCCCGCGAGCGGCGAGCCGGTGCTGCTCGTGCGGCGCGACCTCGAGCGCGCGCGCGGCGAGAGCGCCCTCGGCCGGGTCGAGCCGTTCACGTCGCTGCGTGCGCTCCCCGCGGCGCTGGCCTCGGTCGGCCTGCCCGAGCGGCTGCGCCTCGGCCTCGAGCTCGACGTCCTGCCGGCCGCCTCGTACCTGCGCTACCGGGAGCTCCTGCCCGGAGCCGAGATGGGCGACTGCATGCCGGCGCTGTGGTCGGCGCGCTCGCGCAAGAGCGAGTGGGAGCTGGCTCGCATCCGCGCCGCCTGTGCGCAGACGCAGGCCGCGATGGAGTTCGCGCCGGAGCTGCTCGTCCCCGGCACGCCCGAGTGCGACGTGCTCACGGAGCTCGCCCGTCACATGCGGAAGAACGGGCACGAGGGCACGATCCGCTTCCGCGGCATCAACGCCGAGTTCTTCTTCGGGCAGGTGCTCGCCGGCGAGAGCGGTGCCGTCCCCGGCCCGACCGAGACGCCGCTGCACGGGCCGGGCCTCTCGACCGCACAGGGTCGCGGCCCGTCGCGCAGGGCGCTGCGCGAGGGCGATCCGGTCCTCGTCGACATCTCCGGGCTGGCCGAGGGCTACGTCTCGGATCAGACGCGGACGTTCTTCGTCCGGCACGCGGATCCCGTGCTGCTCGAGGCCTACGAGACCTGCCGGCGCATCCTGCGCGAATGCGTCGCGCTGCTGCGGCCGGGGACGCCGGGGAGCGCGCTCTTCGAGCGGGCGCTCGAGGTCGCGAGCGAGGCCGGGCACGCCGACCGCTTCATGGGCGCCGGCGAGGGTCGCGTGAAGTTCGTCGGGCACTGCATCGGCCTCGAGCTGAACGAGCCGCCGTACCTCGCGAAGGGCTACGGCGAGCCGCTGGAGATCGGCAACGTCGTCGCGATCGAGCCCAAGCTCGCGTTCACCGGGCTCGGCGCGGTCGGCATCGAGAACAGCTACCTGATCGGGCCGGACGGCCCGGTGCAGCTGACCGGGCGCGACCGAGGAGCCGGTCGTCGCGTGATCGACGCCGGCCTCTACCGGCGCCTCTTCGCCGAGCTGGCGGCCATCGGGCACGAGCCCGGCGGCTGGAACCGCATGGCCTGGGGGCCGGGGGAGGACGCCGCGCGCGACTGGTTCCGCACGACCGCCGCCGGACTCGGACTGGAGATCACGCAGGACCCGGCCGGCAATCTCTGGGCGATCGAGCCGGGCGGGGAGGAAGGCCCGTTCGACGCGGTCGGATCGCACGTCGACTCGGTTGCCGACGGCGGCGCATTCGACGGCGCGCTCGGCGTCGTGACCGGGTTGGTCGCGGTCGAGGCCGCGCGGCGCGCCGGTGGCGCGAGGCGGCCGCTCGCGGTCGGCGCGATGGTCGACGAGGAGGGCCCGCGCTTCGGCGCGGCGATCTTCGGCTCGCGCGCGCTGTGCGGCGAGATGGACGTCGACGAGGTGCTCGCGCGCACCGATCCGGAGGGCAACGTCCTGCGCGACCTCGCCGCGCTGAGAGGCGTGACGCCCGAGAGCACGCGTGCCGCACCGGAGTTCCTGCCCCGCGTGGCCTCGTGGATCGAGGTGCACGTCGAGCAGGGTCGGCACCTGGCCGACGTGCCCGCTCCGCTCGCGGTCGCGACGTCGCTGGCCGCGCGCGAGCGCTGGCGCTGCACGGTGCGCGGCGTCTCCGACCACGCGGGCACCGCGGCGATGGCGGGTCGCCGCGACGCGCTGGTGCCCGCCGCCCGCGCGGTGATCGCCGCGCACGAGCTCGCGCTCGCGGAGCCCGGCGCCGTCGCGACCGTCGGCCGCATCAGCGCGCTGCCCGGCTCCACGAACCAGGTGCCGGGAGAGGCGCGGCTGAGCCTCGACGTGCGTGCGCCGGGCCAGGCTGCGCTCGAGCGCGTGCGCGACGGCGTGCACGCCGCCGCCCGCGCCGAGGGCGTCGAGACGGAGTGGATGCTGGAGACCGCCGATCCCGGATGCGTCTTCGACGACGACCTGCGCAGTGCGCTGCACGCCGCGGCGCGGGCCGAGGGCAGCGAGGCGATCGACATGGCCGCCTACGCCGGCCACGACGCCGGCGTGCTCGCCCGCCACCTGCCGGCCGCGATGCTGTTCGTGCGCAATCCGACCGGCATCTCGCACAACCCCGCGGAGAGCGCCTCCGAAGAGGACTGCCTCGCCGCCTGCGCCGTCCTGGCGCGCACCCTGGTCCGCTGAACCGCACATTTGGGGCCAGACCCCGAACGTGCGGTCGTTAGCTCACGTACGACCGCACCATTGGGGCCTGGCCCCAACGTGCGTGCTCAAAGGGGCCTGGCCCCATTTGAGCAGTCCGGGCTAGGCGGCCAGCTCCGCGCGGCGCAGGGCGTAGCGCTCGCGCAGGATTGCGCGCAGCCGGGCCGGGAGCGGCAGGCGGCGGATGACCGCGGCGGCGTGCGCGAGCGCGGCGTCGTCCTCCGCGCCCGTGATCAGCTCGAGCGCCGCCGTCCAGGCGTGGGGGTGGGAGGCGGGTGGCCGGCGCGCGGCCTCCCGGCAGGCCGTGCGCGAGGCCGCGAGCACCTGGTCCGTGCAGCCGAACGCGTCCGCCAGCGCACGTGCGCGCTCGCGCACCTCGATCAGCGCGACCGCGTCGTAGGCGGCGTAGTCGAGCTGCGCGGCGGGCAGCGGCTCGGCGCCCCACCAGTCGGGTCCGTACTCGCCCTTGGGCGCGCCGAGCAGGCGGCGGGTGACGGTGGCGAGCGTCGCATCGCGGCGCTCGTAGGCCGGGTCCTGGATCGACCAGTGGCGCTCGAAGACGCGGAACGCGCAGCTCGTGTCGAACACCTGCGTCCAGGCGGGGAGGCCGAAGTGCCAGCTCAGCCACGACTGCTCGTAGCGCGCGTTGTGGGCGGTGATCTCGCGGCCGTCGGCAAGCAGGCGCAGGAGCGGACGCGGCGCGACCGCGTAGCAGTCGACGACGCCGCACACGATCTCGTCGCCGAGCTTCGCTGCCACCTGCAGGAGCCGCACGGCTCCGTCGGCGGGCGACCAGTCGGCAGGAGCGCCGAGCGGCCCGCAATCGGTCTCGATGTCGACCGCCACCGCGGTCGAGGGCGCGAGGCGCTCGCACAGGCGCGCGAGCCCGGCGGCGTCCTCGACGAGCTCGAAGCGGGGGTGGGGCAGGGGCGCCTCGGGCGCGTCCTCGGGCGGCGGCACGCGCCGCGCCGGGGGAAAGGCCGGCAGGTCGTCGGGCACCTCGATGCGCGGCCGCGCCAGCTCGAGATAGGCCACGTCCGCGAGCCCGTCGGCCGCGGTCTCCAGGAACCCCGTGTAGGAGCGCTCCGCCAGGTTGCGCTCGAGCAGCGCGCGCTGCCGCTCGAGGTCGAGCCCCTCGATCAGCGCGAGCTCGGCGTCGCAGAGCACGGCGAGCCGGCCGCGGAACCACTCGGGATTCGACTCCGGCCACAGGCGCAATTCCGCATGGACACCGGCCGCGGGCCCTGCGACGGCGCGCAGCGTGATCGCCCAGAACGGCCGTTGCCTGCGGCTCGAGGCGCCATCGCGGACGAGTGCTCCGCGGTGCGTGACCGGCGTCAGCAGCGCCCGCGTGCGCGGCTCGATCCCGACCGTCGCGTAGCAGCGTGGATCGAGCGCCTCGTCTACTTGCACGACGCACACCATAAGCAGGCAGTCGGCGGCGACGTCCCGCGTTAGTGTGTGGGTATCGCGTCTTCCGTCAGCATGCCCGCGCGTCCCCCCCGCGCACCGTTCCTGCTCTCGCTCGTTGCCACAGCCGCCGGCCTCGCCGGTCTCGTCTCCGTGGTCACACCCGCCTGGGCAGGGCGCTTCGAGATCGTCTCCGAGCTGCTCAGCCCGGCCGCTCCTCACGTTGCCGACGGCATGCTCGTCGCGTCCTCGCTCGGCCTCGTGCTGCTCGGCCGCGGCCTCGCGCGCCGCCGGCACCGCTCGTGGCAGGCGGCGCTCTGGCTGCTCGGCATCTCGTGCATCGGGCATCTGCTCAAGGAGCGCGACCTGATCGACGCGATCGTCAGCGCGGTGCCGTTCGCGCTGCTCTGGTGGAAACGCGCCGACTTCGATGCCGCGGGCGATCCGCACGGGCCGCCGCGCGCGCTGGCGGCGTTCCTCTGGGCGCTCGCCGGTCTCTACGCGTACGGGATCGCGGCGACGTTCATCCACGCGGAGTTGCGCGACGGCCCGCCGTTCGTCTTCGGCGACACGATCGTGAACGTGACGATCGGGTTCGTCGGCATCGACCCGAGCAACGACCCGGGCCGCTTCGCGCACGGGCTGACGATCAGCCTCGCGAGCGCCGCGATCATCTGCGCGACGTACGTCGTCTGGCTGGCGCTGCGCCCGCGCGACTGCGCCGTCAGCCAGCACACCGCCGATCGCCGCGACGCGCGCCGGCTGGTCGAGCGGCACGGCAGCGACTCGCTCGCGTACTTCGCGCTGCGCCGCGACAAGTCGTACTTCTTCAACGAGGAGCGCACCGCGTTCCTCGCCTACCGCGCCGTCGGCGGCGTGGCGCTGGTCTCGGGCGATCCCGTCGGGGACCCGGCGGCTGCACCGGCACTGCTCGCCGACTTCGCGGAGCACTGCCATGCGCACGCCTGGCGCGTCGCCGCGCTCGGCGTGGCGCGCCAGCACCTGGACGACTGGCACGCGATCGGGCTGCGCACCATCTACGTGGGCGACGAGGCGGTCGTGCACCCCGCGCGCTTCTCGCTCGAGGGCACGGCCGATCCGCAAGGTGCGCCAGTCCGTCACGCGGCTGAAGAAGGCCGGCCACACCGCCCGCCTCGTGCGTGCGCGCGACCTGACGCTCGAGCAGCGCCGCGAGGTCGAGCGCGTCAGCCGCACGTGGCTGCGGGGCCAGCCGGAGCGCGGCTTCTCGATGGCGCTCGACGACATGCACGCTCCCGACCACGGCGACGCCGTGTTCGCGCTCGGCTACGACGATGCGCGGCGCCTCGTGGGCTTCGTCCACTTCGTGCCCGCGCCCGCCACCGGCGACCTCTCGCTCTCGGCCATGCGCCGCCTGCACCACACGCCCAACGGGCTGATGGAGTTCCTGCTCTGCGAGACGTTCCAGTGGGCCGGGGGGCGCGGCATCGAGCGCATCTCGCTCAACTTCAACGCATTCGGCGACCTCCTGCGCAGCGACGCGAAGCTGCCCGCCTGGGAGCGCGGGCTGCGCTTCGTGCTGGCGCGCGCCGACCGCTTCTTCCAGGTCGAGCGGCTGCTCGCCTTCAACCGCAAGTTCTTCCCCGAGTGGGAGCCGCGCTACGCGGCGTTCGAGCGCTACTCCGACCTGCCGCTGGCCGCGCTCGTGCTGCTCTCGATCGAGAGCCTCGTGGCCTGGCCGCGCGTCCTGACGCGCCTGTGGCCGCACGCCTCGCCGGTGCCGACGGCGCCGCCGGCCGCCGACCGCGCGATCTGAGGGCCGCGCGAGGCGGCTCCGTCCGACGGCCGTCGTACGATTTGCGCCGATGGCTGATTTTGCATCCACTTCGCCGACCGCGCCGCCGCCTGCGTCGCGCGAGCAGCTCGCATCGGTGCTCGATGCGCGCCTCACGGAGATCTGGGCCGAGCTCTTCCAGGTGCCCCGCGAGCGCTGGGATCACGAGCTGATCGGGTGGTTCCTGCGCGCTGCCTACGGTCAGGGCTACTGCGACGCGCTGCGCGAGCCGGCCGGTGGCTCGCTCACGCGCGAGCTCGGGTACGAAGCCGGCTCGTAGCAGTCCTGGCAAGGGGGACGCCAGGCCCCGGCGGGTATGCTGCTACCACCGATGCGCGGTAGCAATGTCCGGCTCATCGTCGCCCTCATCGTCGCCTCGACGCTGGGCGCGGCGCTCATCTACTCGACGGTCCTCGGTGGCACGGTGGACGTCGTCCAGGTGCAGCAGCTGCTCGCGAAGAAGGCGAGCCCGGGCGACGTCCGGCTCAACGGCACGGTCGTCTCGCACGAGGGCGATGCCGCCAGCGCGTCCGGCCTCCGCATCCAGCTCGCCGACAACAAGGCGTACTCGGAGAATCCGGCCACCGCAGCGCATGATCTCGATCGTCTACCACGGCTCCGTGCCGTCGGCGTTCCGCGACGGCCGCGCGATCCTGATCGACGGCAAGGTCCAGGGCGCGGCGTTCCACCCGCGCAACGACACGCTGAGCACGAAATGCCCGTCGAAGTACTCGTCGACATCCGTCGCGCCCACGCAGTGAGCCCGGACAGCCGCTGATGGAGCTGCTGGGCCGCGGGGCGCTGCTGCTCGCCTTGCTCGCGGCGGTGTACGCCCCCATCGCGGCGATCGTGGGCGTGCGCCTGCACGACCAGCGTCTCGTGACGAGCGCGCGCCGCGCGCTCGCGGGCTGCTTCCTGTGCGTCGCCGTCGCCTCCGGCGTGCTCGCGACGGCCATCGTGCGCCACGACTTCCGCTTCGCGAGCGTCGCCGAGCACTCCTCGCGCGAGGTGCCGCAGCCGTATCTGTTCTCGTCGTTCTGGTCGAGCCAGGAGGGCTCGCTGCTGCTCTGGCTGCTCGTCCTCAGCGGCCTCTCGGCGCTCGTCACCTACCAGCACCGCCGCCGCTCGCGCGAGCTGATGCCGTACCTGGTGGCGTTCCTCGGCGGCGCCTGCGCGTTCTTCGCGTTCGCGACCAGCTTCGTGGCCAGTCCGTTCGCGACCGTCGCCCAGGTGCCGCGCGACGGCGCCGGGCTCGTGCCGTCGCTGCAGAACCCGTACATGCTCACGCACCCGCCGCTGCTCTACCTCGGCTACGTCGGCTTCACGATCCCGTTCGCGTTCGCGATGGCCGCCCTCGTCAGCGGCCGCACCGACGGGCGCTGGCTCCAGGCCGTCCGGCGCTGGACGCTCGTGCCCTGGCTGGCGCTCGGCGTCGGGATGCTGCTCGGCGCCAAGTGGGCCTACGAGGAGATCGGCTGGGGCGGGTTCTGGGGCTGGGATCCGGTCGAGAACGCGGCCCTGATCCCGTGGCTGACCGCCACGGCGTTCCTGCACTCGGTGATCGTGCAGGAGAAGAAGGGGATGCTCAAGGTCTGGAACGTCTCGCTGGTCGCGATCACGTACCTGCTCTGCATCGTCGGCACGTTCCTGACCCGCTCCGGCTTCACGTCGTCGATCCACACGTTCGTCGTCTCGAGCGTGGGGTGGTGGTTCATCGGCTACATCGCGATCGTCGCGGTCGTGTCGATCGTCGTGATCACGCGCAATCTCGACCAGCTGCGCTCGCCGCACCGGATCGACTCGCTCGTCTCGCGCGAGGCCACGTTCCTGTTCAACAACCTGCTCTTCGTGGCGCTGGCGTTCGCGATCCTCTGGGGCGTCCTCTTCCCGTCGATCTCGGAGGCGCTCGCGGGGCACCGGGTCGCGACGCAGTCGCCGTACTACGACTTCTTCGCCGTCGTGCTCGGCCTCCCGCTGCTGCTGCTGGCCGGCATCGGGCCGGTGGTGGCGTGGCGCCGGGCATCGATGCGCGGCGTCGTCCAGGCCTTCCGCTGGCCGTTCATCTCGGCGCTCGCGGCCGGGGCGCTGCTCGTGCTGCTGGGCTATGCGTCGAGCGTCCCGGGCATCGTGGCGCTCAGCCTCTGCCTCTTCGTGACGGTCACGATCTGCCTCGAGCTGGCCCGCGGGACGGCGGCTCGCAAGGCGCTCAGCCCGGGCACCTCGTGGCCGGGCGCGCTCGCCCAGCTGGTGGGCCGCAACCGGCGGCGCTACGGCGGCTACGTGGTGCACCTCGCGGTCATGATCGGCGTGGTCGCGATCGTGGGCACGAGCGCGTATGCGACGAGCCGCACGCTCGTGCTCGCGCCCGGCCAGATGGTGCAGTTCCACGGCTACGGGCTCAAGCTGCGCAGCATCGAGTCGCCGATCACGCGCAGCTACATCTCGACCGAGGCCGTCGTCGACGTCTACCAGGGCGGCAAGCGCGTCGACACGCTGCGGCCCTCGGCGCGCACGTACCTCGACTCGGGCGAGCCGACCAAGCAGATCGCGATCCGCCCGCTGCTCAAGACCGGCGAGGATCTCTACCTCGTCTTCGACGGCTCGCCGCGCCCCGGCGTGGCCACGATCAAGGCATTCGTGAATCCGCTCGTCAACCTGCTGTGGCTCTCCGCCATCGTCCTCGTGCTCGGCTTCGCCATCGCCATCTGGCCCGATCCGCGCCTCGCGGCCCGGCTGGCGCGCCGCACGAACGAGGCGTTCGCGCGCGCTCGTTGATGGCGATCGCCGTGCATCGTCCTGCTCGTGCTCGCCGTCGGCGTGGTCGCGCTCGTGGCCTGGCCGCTCGTCCGCGAGCGCACGGTCGAGATGACCGCGCCGGACGCCCGCCGCCTCGCGCTGCTCGAACGCCGCGACGCGGCGTTACAGGCGCTCCAGGAGCTCGACCTCGATCATCAGGCGGGCAAGCTCACCGACGAGGACGCCGAGCGCGAGCGCCGGACGCTGCGCGACGAGGCCGTGGCGACGCTGGCCGAGCTGGAGAGCCTCGAGGCGTCCCCGGACGCCTCTACGCGGCCCGCGTGATCGTGCAGATCTCGCTCAGGCGCTCGATCAGCCGCACGCGATCGCGCCCGTAGAGCGCGACGCAGCGCACGCCGGGGTGCAACTCGTGCAGGCGGCGCAGCTTGCGGTTCTTGCGTGTCACGTGCCGCTGCTTCATCGCGGTGACCTCGATGTAGAGCTGGAGGTCGGGCAGATGGAAGTCGGGCGTGATCGCCTCGCGCACCCGCCCCTCCGCGTCGCGGCTCAGGACGAACATGTGCGGCTCGTACGCCCAGCGTATGCCCAGAGCGTCGAGAGCTCGGGCGCACTCGACCTCGGCCTCATGGGCAAATCGCGTCACGGACAGTCAGGCTAGGGACGTCGTCGGACGACGCCCGTCCCGCAGCCGGTGTGATTCAATTCCCGGCGATGGATCTCGGCGGAAGGAATCGCATGCTGCGCACGCTCCTCGTGTCCCTGGTGGGTCTGCTCGCACTGCCGGCCGCCGCTCTCGCCGCCGAGAGCTCGGACGGCGGCGGGCACAAGGACCGCACCACCGAGATCATGATGGGCCTGATCTTCGTGTTGCTGCTCGGCATGCTGCTGATCGGCGTGCTCGAGAACCGCAAGCACTGAGTTCGCCGTCGCCCGCGCGGGCGACCTCGTAGAGTGCGGCCATGACCACAACCGAAACCCTGCGCGAGGCGCTCAACGCCGTCGAGGATCCCGAGATCGGCATGGGCATCGTCGACCTCGGCCTGGTCTACGACGTCGCCGTCGAGGGCGAGAACGCCAAGATCACCTACACGCTGACCTCGATGGGCTGCCCGGTCGGCCCCTGGATCGCCGAGCAGATCGAGACGGTCGCAGCCGGCTGCGAGGGCATCGAGAAGGTCGAGACCGAGCTCGTCTGGACGCCGGCCTGGTCGCCGGAGCTCATGTCCGAGGACGCCAAGTTCATCCTCGGCTACTGAGGGGCTAGACGGGCCGCGGCCCGAGCGCGGCGCGCTCGCGCGCGAGCACGGCCAGTTCGTCGGCCCGTTCGTTGAGCTCGTGGCCCGCGTGGCCCTTGACGAGCTCCCACGTGATCTCGTGCGGCTCCTCGGCGGCCATCAGGTCCTGCCACAGGTCCTGGTTCTCGACCGGCTTCTTGCTCGCCGTGCGCCAGCCGTTGCGCTGCCAGTTGCGCAGCCAGCCCTGGCGGTGCGCGTTGACGACGTAGGCCGAGTCGCACTGGATGCGCACGCGCGACGGCCGCTTGAGCGCCTTGAGGCCCTCGATCACCCCGCGCAGCTCCATGCGGTTGTTCGTGGTGTGCGGCTCGCCGCCCGAGAGCTCCTTGCGGTGGTCGCCGCTGACGAGGATGACGGCCCAGCCACCCGGGCCCGGATTGCCCGAGACGGCGCCGTCGGGTACGAGCAGCACCTCGGGCCCCTCAGTCATTCGAGATCTCGAGCACGAGCTTGCCGTTCTGCTCGCCGGCCTCGAGCCTGCGCTGCGCGTCCTGGACGTCTTCGAGCGGCCGCACCGAGTCGACGAGCGGCCGGATGCGGCCCTGCGCGAAGAGGCGCGTGACCGCGCGGAACTCCGAGTCGCTCGCCATCGTCGAGCCGAGGATGTCGAGCTGCTTCCAGAAGATCCGGTGCAGTCGCGCGGGCGGGTTCCCGCCCGTCGTCGCACCCGTCAGCACGAGGCGCCCGCCGCGGCAGAGCGCCTCGATCGACGTCGCCCAGGTGTCGGCGCCGACGTGCTCGTAGACGACGTCGACGCCGCGCCCGCCCGTGATCTCCCTGACGGCCGCCAGGACGTCGTCGCCGCGGTGGTTGATGGTCGCGACCGCGCCGCGCTCGCGCGCGACCGCGAGCACGTCGTCGCGCGAGGCCGTCGCGATCACGCGCGCCCCGAGCGCCGAGGCGAGCGTGACGGCGGCGCTGCCGACGCCGGAGCCGGCGCCCCACACGAGCACCCATTCCCCCGGCTGCAGGCGCGCGCGCGTCATCAGCATGCGCCAGGCCGTCGCGAACACGAGCGGGTAGGCGGCCGCCTCGGCCCAGCTCAGCGGCTCGGGCTTCGGGTGGAGGTTGCGCACGGGCACGACGCAGTAGTCGGCATGCGCGCCCGGCACGTGCTCGCCGAGCACGGCGAAGCGCTCGCACAGCGACTGCTGGCCGCGCAGGCAGGCCTCGCAGACGCCGCAGAAGAGGCCGGGGTTGATGACGACCTCGCGTGCCGGGCTCCGGGCCGTCGGTGCCGGGGCCGAGCGCGTCGACGACGCCGGCGCCGTCGGCGCCGAGCGTGTGCGGCTTGGGCCGCGACGGCTTGCCCAGCCGGATCCAGATGTCGATGTGGTTGAGCGCGCTCGCGCGCATGCGGACGCGGGCCTCGCCCGGCCCGGGTTCGGGAACCGGCACGTCGTGATCCACGAGCACGACCTCCGGGCCGCCCTCCTCGTGGATCCTGACGGCGCGCACGGCTGGGATCGTATTCCAACGGCGGAGAACGTCCTACCCTGTCCCCGATGCAGGATGAGCTCGCTGTCGACGGCCTGCTGCTCGGGGTGGCGCGGGCCGAGCCGTACCTCGAGACCGAGCGGCTGATCGAGGAGCGGCGGGCGCGGGGCCTGTTCGGCGATCTGCGCTTCACGCTCACCAACACGCCGCGCTCGTGCCATCCCGAGCGCCTCGTGCGCGGGGCGCGCAGCGTGATCGCGGCGGCGATGCCGCTCTGGCGCCCGGCCGGCGCCCGGCCGGACGGCCCTGCCGGCCGCATGCCGCGCTACGCCTGGAGCGATCCCTACGCGCCGCTGCGCGAGCGCCTCAACGGGCTCGCCGACCGCCTGCGCGCGCGCGGCGCGCGCTGCTCGGTGTTCGTCGACTCGAATCACCACGTCGACCGCGACGCCGCCGTGCGCGCCGGCCTCGCGTTCTCGGCGCGCAACACGATGGCGATCGTCCCCGGCGAGGGCTCGTTCGTCGCGCTCGGGGCGATCGTCACCGACGCCGATCTCGAGCCCGCCGAGGAGCTCGTGCCGCCCGGCTGCGGCTCCTGCACGCTCTGCCTCGACGCCTGCCCCACCGACGCGCTGATCGAGCCCGGCGTGCTCGACGCGACCCGCTGCCTGTCGACGACGACGCAGGCGCGCGGGCCCGTGCCCGAGGACCACGCCGACGGCGCTCGAGGATCGCGTCTACGGCTGCGACATCTGCCAGGACGTGTGCCCGTGGAACGCCGGCCCGGCCCGCCGCGGCGCCGACCTGCCCGAGCACCCCGGCGCGTGGGTCTCGCTCGCCGACTGGCTCGAGCTGCCGGACGACGAGCTGATGCAGCGGCACGCGCACCTCTACGTGCCCGATCGCGATCCGCGCTACCTGCGGCGCAACGCGCTCGTGGCGCTCGGCAACGGGCCGGCCGAGGAGCGCGAGCTGGCGCGGCGCTACGCCGACAGCGCCGATCCGCTGCTGCGCGACGCCGCGCGCCGCGCGCTCACGGAGTGACGAGGACGCCGATCCCCTCGCGCTCGGCGCGCGCGAGCACCGCGCTGCCGAAGACGACGTCGTGGGCGCCGACGCCGAGGTTCGCGACGACCACCTGACCGCGCGGACGGGGCGGAGCGCCGTCGGCGAGCCAGCGGCCGACCGGCCCGTCGAGCTCCCGCCAGCCGCCGAAGTGCGCGCCGCGGTAGCCGTCGAGCTGGGCGACGTCGTCGGCCAGCAGCAGGTCGGCCTCGTTGGCCGTCTCGGCCAGGATCGACGTGGAGTAGTCGATCGGCAGCACGAGGGCGTCGGCGCGCAGGGCCTCGTGCTCGACCCGGCCGCCGCTCGCCCCGATCGGGATCCCCGTGACCACGATCGCGGCGCCCACGGCGGCCTCCGTGGCGCTCGCGGCGGTCTGCAGCTCGATCGCCGGCGCGTGCTCGCTCGCCCACGCCCGCAGCGCGTCCAGGTTGGCCGCGCGGTGATCCCAGACGATGACGTCGCGGCGCCCGAGGGCGTCGAGCGCGAGCAGGTGGCTGCGCGCCTCGACGCCGGCGCCGGTGATCGCGACGTGGCCGGCAGCTTCCGGGGCGAGACGCGCGATGCAGGCGGCCGAGGCCGCCGCCGTGCGGCAGGCCGTCAGCGCGGCGCCGCCGAGCAGCCCGCGCAGCAGGCCGGTCGCGCTGTCGAGCACGATCACGAGCGCGTTGATCGCGGGCAGCCCGTTCGCGCGATTCTCGGGGAAGACGCTCACGAGCTTGACGCCCGAGCCGTCCAGCCCCGCGCAGTACGCCGGCATGACGTTGACGAAGCCGTCGGGGCGCGGGTGGATGGCCGGCTTCGGCGGCTGCTCGATCGTGCCGTTCGCGAGCTCCACGAGCACGGCGCGCGCGAGCTCGGCGGCCTCGCCGGGCGGCGGCAGCAGCGCCGCGACCTCGGCGTCGCTCAGCCAGCGCGCCTGCGGGGCGGTCACTGCGCGTTGGTGGTGGCGTGCGCGCGCAGGTGCGCCGCGAGCTCGCGTGCGCGCGCCGCGACCCGGGCGCGCAGCGCCTCGGGCTCGAGCAGGACGGCGTCGCCGAGGTAGCTGCAGAGGTCGGTGGCCAGGAAGCCCTCGGAGCCGTACGGGATCGACGCGAGCGCGGCGCCGTCGGCCAGGCGCCCCGTGTCGGCCCGGTCCTCGAGCTCCCAGCGCGCGACGTCGGCCGAGAACCACACCGAGGCCGTGCCGGCGCGATCGCCGAGCGCTCCGTCGATGGGCGCGGTCACGCTCTCGCGGCGCTCGAACGTCTCGCCGAGAGCCCGGGCCTTCTTGATGCGGTCGACGCGGAACGTGCGCTCGTCGTCGCGCGTGCGATCCCAGGTGTCGCAGTACCAGGCGCCGCGCACGCCGCGCAGGTAGTGCGGCTCGACGACGCGGTGCTGAACCTTCTCGTCCTGTTGCGCCGAGGTACTCGATCTCCACGACCTCGCGGCTGCGCACCGCCGCCGAGAGCACCGAGAGCACGTCCTAGTCGAGCGGCGTCGGCTGTGGCGTGGGCGCGCCGCGCATGTCGTAGCGCCCGAATGCGGCCTCGAGCTTCGCGCGCACGTCGGCGAGAGCGGTGCCGGCGTCCGCGGCCACGAGCGGGCCGACGAGGTCGAGCGCCAGCAGCAGCGACTTGGCCTCGAGCGGGGAGAGCCGCGCCGGGCGCCGGAACTCGTCGCCGTACAGCTCCTTCTCGACGTGGATCGTGCGGCCGTCCTCGACGCGCTCGGCGTACACGGCGTAGCAGCCGCCGCCGAAGTTGACGAGGTTGAGCAGCTGCAGGTGATCCTCGAGCTCGTCGTCGTCGAGCTTGAAGCGCTCTGCGAGCTCGGCCGCGTCGATGAACGCGTCCTTGCGCTCGCCGCAGGCCGCCAGCACGTCGGCCAGCATCGCCTGGAGCACGGCGAAGCGCTCGGGCGTGACCGGCGACTCGCCGCGCTCGGGCGCGGGCGCGCGATCGACCAGCTCGAGCGGCACGGCATGCCGGTGCGGCTCGCCCTCGTGATCGGAGGCGACGCGCTCGAGCGCCGTGACCACGCGCTCGACGAGCTCGGGCGGCGAGAGCGGGGCGGCGAGGCCGTCCTGGCTGACCAGCCATTGCGCCAGCTTCCGCCAGTCGGCGTAGGGCGTGGTGTAGATGATGGAGCGGTCGTCGCGCTGCTCGATCGTGCCGAACTGGCCGACGGTGCGCTCGGCCAGCCAGGCGGCCTCGGGCTCGACGAGGATCGTCGCGACATCGTCGGTCTCGCCGAGCTGCCAGGGCGCGCGATTGCGGTAGGCGCTCGGATCGAACTCGGGCGGCACGCGGAAGTCGCGCTCGCGGCGGGTCGCGAAGCGCACGTCGCCGCGCACGCGGTCGAGCCGGAACGTGCGCACGGCGTCGCGGTCGTGGTCGCGCCCGATCACGTACCAGTGGCCGCCCATCAGGTACAGGCTGTAGGGATCGACCGTGCGCACGGCCTCCTCGTCGGAGGAGATCGCCCAGTAGCGGAAGACCACGGTGCGCTGCTTCGAGATCGCCGTCTCGAGCTTCTGCAGGCGCACGGCGACCTCGGCCGTGAACCCGCTGCCGAGCAGCCGCACGCTGACCTCGGGCGCGACGTCGTAGGACGGGTTCGGGCGCCCGAGCGCGAGGTTCTGGAGCGCCAGGCGCAGCGGCTCGGCGTACGCGAACTGCCCGTCGAGCAGGTGCACGGCGGTCGAGAGCGCGGCCAGCTCGGCGTCGTTCAGCTCCAGCGGCGGCAGGAAGTAGGCCTCCTGCAGCAGGCGGTAGAGCTCCTCGCCGGTGAAGTCGTCGCGCTGCGACTCGAGCGGCACGCCGAGCGCGAGCAGCTCGCTGCGGTCCGCGTAGAAACGCCGCGCGAAGGCCTCGTCGGACATCTCGGAATAGCCCTCGACGGCCTGCTTGACGTCGCGCGCCGAGGCGGAGCGGCGCTCTGCCATCAGGTACGCGACGAGCGAGAGCTGGCGCACGAGCTTGTCGGTGTCGGGTGTCACAGAGCAAGGAGTGTATGCGAGGCAAGGGCCTGCGGCGGATGTGTCGAAGGCCCATTTTCGGCCCATGCCCTTCCCGTGATGCGAGCGCGTCCCGGGCGCACGCGCGGGTGACGCGCGCAGGCGTCTCTACGATGCCGGTATGGCATCGCGCCGCCTGTCGTCGCTGGGCGCCGCCGTCGTGGTCTGCGTCGTGGCCGGCGCGCTGCCGGTGGGCGCGTCTGCGCGCGCGGGCGCTCCGCCCGTCGCGCCGGATCCGGCGTGGTGGGCACCGGGCGCCCGATTGCTGGCCGTGACCGCGGCGCCCTCGCGTCCGCCGGTCGCCCGTTTCGCGACCGGTCTGACGGGCTGGTCGCTGGTCGGCCCCGGCTCCGTGACCGTCCGCGCCGGCGGCCCGGGCGGCCACTTCGCCGCGCTCCGCGACAACACGACGCTCGAGACGCCCCCGCTGCCCGTGGCCGCCGGCCAGCAGGTGCTGCTGATCACGGCGCGCGCGCCCGTCGGCTCGCCGCTGCTGCACGTCACGGCGCTGCTCGACGACGGCACGCCGCGCGTGCTCGGCGACCTCCGCCCGACGGCGAGCTGGGACACGTTCGCGTTCAACGCCGCGGGCCTCACCGGGCGCAACGTGCGCCTGATGCTCGATCCCGTGATGGGGCGCGCCGACGCCGTCGATCTCGCGCGCGTGGGGGAGAGCGAGCAGGTCGCGGCCGGCATGCGCCTCGTGCGCGGCGCCGCGCGCCGCGCCACGGGCCTTCCGGCGGGCGCCCTGCTGACGGCCGGCGCCGGCCCGTTCGAGCTGCGGACGGGACTCTTCCGCGTCGCCTCGGACGCGGCCACCGCGAGCGTCTGGATCCGGGGCATCGCAGGGCTGCACCCGCGCGTGACGCTGAGCGCGGGCGGGCGGACGCTCGGCTCGGCGATCGCGGGCAAGGGCTGGCGCGCCGTGCGCGTGCCGATCGCCGCGCTGCGCGGCCGCCGCGTCTCGCTCTCGGTCGTGAGCAAGGACGCGACCGGGCTGCAGCTCGCCTACGTCGGCACGGTGCAGCGCTCGCCGGCGCTGCACGTCGTGCGCTTCGTCCCGCCCGAGCCCGATGCCCCGCCGGGCAGCCCGGTGGGGGTCGTGGTGACCGGCTCGCGCGCGCTCACCGGCGTGCGCGTGACGCTCGAGCAGCGCAAGGGCTCGGTCTGGAAGCGCGTCGGCGCCGGGCGGCTCAAGGTCAAGGGCGCGCGCGTCGTCCTCAAGGTCAAGCTCCCGCGGCGGGCCGCGGTGCGCGCCGTCTTCACGGGCAGCGAGGCGGTGGCGGCCGGCACCTCGCCCGTGCGCACCCGCCGGGCGTGATCGCGCACCTCGATCTCGACGCGTTCTTCGCCGCCGTCGAGCAGCTCGACCGGCCCGAGCTGCGCGGCAAGCCGCTCGTGGTCGGCGGGGATCCGCGCAGCCGCGGCGTCGTCTCCACGGCCAGCTACGAGGCCCGCAAGTTCGGCATCCGCTCGGCGATGAGCGCCGCCGAGGCCTACCGGCGCTGCCCGAGCGCGATCTTCGTCAAGCCCGACATGGCGCGCTACCGCGAGCGCTCGCGCACCGTCTGGGAGGTCGTCGGCGAGCCTCGTCGAGCGCTACGAGCAGGTCGGCATCGACGAGGGCTACCTCGATCTCACCGGGCTCGTGCGCGAGCCCTCGGACGCCCGCGCGCTGCTCGGCGCGGTGCAGGCGGCCGTGCGCGACGCGACCGGCCTGTCGTGCTCGCTCGGCTGCGGGACGGGCAAGACCGTCGCCAAGATCGCGAGCGACCATCGCAAGCCCGGCGGGGTGTTCGTGGTCGCACCCGGCCGCGAGGCGGCGTTCCTGGCGCCGCTGCCGCTGCGCACGCTCCCGGGCATCGGCCCGCGCGGCGAGCAGCGCCTGCTGGCGGTGGGCCTCGTCACGATCGGCGACCTCGCCCGCCAGGACGACGATGCGCTGGCGGCGCTCGGCATGGGCAAGGTCGGCCGCGACCTGCGCGAGCGCGCCCGCGGCGTCGACCCGCGGCCGGTGGTCGTCGAGGCCTCCGATCCCGTCACGATCGGCGAGGAGACGACGTTCGACCACGATCTGCTCGACCCGCTCGCGATGGCCGCCGAGCTCGCGCCGATCGCCGAGAACGTGTTCGGGCACGTCGAGCGCCGCGGGTTCGCCGCGCGCACCGTGACGACGAAGCTGCGCTACTCCGATTTCGCCATCGTCACGCGCTCGCGCACGCTCCCGGCGCCCGTGGCGAGCGCGGAGGTGCTCAGCAGCCTCGCGGTCGAGCTCCTCGACAAGGCGCTCGCCGACCGCCGCGCTCCCGTGCGCCTGCTCGGCGTGTACGTGGGCAAGCTCGCGCGCGAGGCGCAGCTCGAGCTCCCGCTGGAGTAACGCGAGACTACCTCAGGCGGCGACGAAGCCGGCCGCGATGCGCTCGTCCAGATGCGCGTGCGACGGGCAGTACTCGCTCTCGGGCATCGCGCCGCGCTGGCACGGCTGGCCCTTGCGCGTCAGGGCACGGCAGCGCCCGAGCAGGTCGCTGCGCCGCTGGAGCTCCGCCTCGGCGGCCTCGACGACGCGCGAGATAACTTCGTCTACTGCGACGTACACGCGCGCCTGCTGCGTGATCGGGAAGTAGCGCCGGATCTCCTCGAACAGGCTGCGCGTCGGGCGTGCGAAGTAGCGGGGATCGGCAGCGAGCCGTTCGACCGCGGCCTCACAGGCGGCCAGGACGCGCCTTTGGGCCTCAACCCGGCCTACGCCGGGTTGCGATTCGTCCACGAGGTTCTTGACCGCGAGGAAGATCGCGCGGCTGTACTGATACATGCACTCTCCTGCCGGGTGACCGCTCTCGTACCGTGCGGACGGAGGTTCGCCACCGGGCGCTCGTTTCCCTGCGAGCGATTGTGGAGTCTCTCGGGGCGAGAATCAAGGGCGCGAAAGGATGACATCCGGCGCCGGATGCGCCTGCGCCTCGCGTTCGAGGCGGCCGCAGGTCAGCGCGATCGCCTGCGGAGAGCTGTCGCCGCACGCGAAGCGGCGCCCCAGGCGCTGGGCCGCCACGGCCGTCGTGCCGCTCCCGACGAAGGGGTCGACGACGAGCGCGCCGGCGTCCGTGGTCGCGCCGATCACGCGCTCGAGCAGCGCGAGCGGCTTCTGCGTCGGATAGCCGACGCGCTCGCCCGCGGTCGGCGAGATGCTCGGGATGTCCCACACCGAGTCGAACGGCTTGCCGCCCTTGAGGTAGTAGCGCCGCCCGTGCGCGTTCTGGTAGCGCCCGTGCTCGTCGACGTGCGCGTACTTCGCCGCCATCGCGGGCGTGATGCCGCCGCGCAGGCGGTGGAACGTGTTCGCCGGCCCGCGCGCGTAGAACAGCAGCACGTCGTGCTTGCGCGCGAACGCGTTGGCGGGCGCGCGCCCGCCGAGGCCGTAGCGCCACACGATCTCGTTGCGGAAGCCCGCGCGCCCGAACACCGCGTCGAGCGCGACGCGCGCGTACGCGCTCATGCGGTGATCGAGGTGCAGGAACAGCGACCCGGTCGGCGCCAGGACGCGATGGAACTCGGCGAGATGCGGCTCGAGCCAGGCGCGGAAGGCCTCCGGGTCGTCGAGGAGGTCGTCGTAGCGGTGCTCGACGCCGGCGCCGTCGGCCGCCCGCCGCACCTGCCCCGTGGCGAACGGCGGATCGGCGTACACGAGCCCGGCGCTGCCCTGGGCGAGCGTCCCGCAGAGCGTCAGCGCGTCCGCGAGCAGCAGCCGGTTGGGCTCGCCTTCGGCGCCCAGGGTCAGGCGTTCGGGCAGGTCGTGCACGCGCGCATCATGGCGCGCCCGCCGACCGGAGCCTGTCTAGCTCAGGCGGCTGCGCCGACGCGCGACGGGAGCGTGGAGGGCTCCTCGAGGTGCGAGTGCGACGGGCAGTACTCGCGACCCGGCAGCGGCGTGCGCTGGCAGGCCTTGCCCTTGCGGGTGGTGGCGCGGCAGCGGGCGTTCGCTTCGTTCAGCCGGTCGAGCTCGATCTGGATCGATGCCCGGGCCAGGCTGACCATGCGCTCGATCGCGTAGAAGACGCGCGCCTGCTGCGAGATCGGGAAGTAGCACCGGATCTGCTGGAAGAGGCTGCGCGCCGGCTGCGGGAAGTAGCGCGGATCGCTCGCGAGCCGCTCCACCGTCGACTGCGCCGCCTCGAGGACGCGTCGCCGCGCTTCGGTCACACTGATGGTGTCCGGGTGCGGATCGACGAGGTCTTTGAGCTCGAGGTAGAGGGTGCGGCTGAAGCGGTACATGGTTGCTCGCTCGTGACGGACGGCTGGGGGGAACTTCCCTGAACTTCGTGCACTCACGGTTCGGGAAGCGGACCATTAGCGTATCGGATGAGAGCGCGAAAAACTAGTAATCGGTGAACAGATTTGCAGATCTGACAGCCGACTTTGTGACGCGGCACATGCCATCGCGGTGATGAGCTTGTAACAGGCGCCCGACGGACGGGCACTTGCCGCGGACGTGAACATCCCGGCGCCGCGCGCGGGACGCCTCCAGCGCTCCCCGGCGCTTCGCTGCTCTACCGTTCGCGCGCATGGAAGCAGCGATCACGCGGGTGGGTGTCGTCGGCCTCGGTCAGATGGGGGCGGGCATCGCACAGGTGCTGCTCGAGGGCGGTTGCGAGGTCGTCGGCCGCGATATCGACGACGCCGCGCTCGAGCGCGCGCGTGCGCGCATCGAGGGCGGGCTCGCGCGCCGCGTGGAGAAGGGCCAGCGCAGCGAGGACGAGCGGCGCGGCGCGCTCGAGCGGCTGACGCTCGTGAGCGAGCTCGGCGGGCTCGCCGGGTGCCAGCTCGTGATCGAGGCGATCGTCGAGGACATCGGCGCCAAGCGCCAGCTCTTCGCCGCCCTCGACGCCATCTGCGACGAGCACGCCATCCTGGCGAGCAACACGTCCGCCATCTCGATCACGGCGATCGCCGCGGGCAGCCGCCGTCCCGAGCGCTGCCTCGGGCTCCACTTCTTCAACCCGGCGCCGCTGATGCCGCTGGTCGAGGTCGTGCGCGCCGAGCACACCGACGACGCGTCGTACGCCGCCGCCTACGAGCTGATCGTCGCGTGCGGCAAGCAGGCGGTGCGCTGCAACGACACGCCGGGCTTCGTCGTCAACCGCCTGCTCATCCCGTTGATCAACGATGCCGTGCGCGCGCTCGACGAGATCGGCATCGAGCCGGCCGAGATCGACCTCGCCATGACGAACGGCGCGGGCTGGCCGATGGGGCCGTTCCGCCTCATCGACCTGATCGGCGTCGACGTCCACGTGCACGCGGCCGAGGCGCTGTACGCCGCCGTGGGCGAGCCGCGCATGGCGCCGCCGCCTCGCCTCCGCCGCATGCTCGCGGCCGGCCTGCTGGGGCGCAAGACGGGCCGCGGCTTCTACGACTACCGTGCGGCCGAGTGAGCCCTGAGCGGGCGAAAGACCGGGAACTTACGGAATCTTTACCGCCGCAGCACCGCGTTATGACAGCCCCGGGGGATAATCGGGTCATGCGCCTCCCCAGCCATCAGCGCCCGCGTGTCAGTCGCGCCTTGCTGCTGCGTGGCGTGCTGACCGCGCTGCTTGCGACCCTCGTGCTGGTGCCCGCTGCGGGTGCCGCGCCCGGCGATCGCGGCGTCTTCGTCTCCAAGGGCGTCGGGCGGCAGATCTTCGCCGGCGGCGGCGGGGTCGCGTACGGCACGGTCTTCTCCGGCGGCTCGCTCGTCGTCATGGACTATTCGCCGACGCACGACCTCAAGGTCGATTCGCCGGTGCTGGCGACCACGAATGCCGACGGCTCGCGCACGTTCGCGCCCGCCGGTGGAGCCAAGAGCATGGCCTTCCGCATCTCCGGCACGCTCTACCGCGTGACCGTGCTCGGGCTCCAGCACGCTACAACGCGATCGGCGTCTACGGCCGCCTCCAGGTGCGCGGCGTGAAGTCGTCGCTGACCGTGAACGGCAAGAAGACGCGCTGGAACGGGCCCGCCGATCAAGCTCGGCAAGGTGCCGAGGGCGGTCAGGGAGCTCTTCGAGCTCGCAGTGACCGGCACAGCCGCCGCCCGCGCCGCCGGCTCCGCCCCCGCCGGCGACCGTGCCGCCGACCACGACGGTCACGACCGGCGGCTGAGCCGCCGCGGGCGCTGACGGGGCGCGTAGCTAGAGTGGGTGCATGAGCGAGCGCATCCTCGTGGTCGAGGACGAAGCCAACATCGCAAGCTTCGTCAGCGCCTACCTCGAGAAGGCGGGCTACCTCGTCGACCGGGCCGTGAACGGCGCGGAGGCGAAGGAGAAGGCCGTCAGCACGAGCCCGTCGCTGATCCTGCTCGACCTCAACCTGCCCGACATGGACGGGCTCGAGGTCTGCCGCCACGTGCGCGCGACGAGCACGGTGCCGATCCTGATGCTGACCGCGCGCGACGACGACGTCGACAAGATCGTCGGCCTCGAGGTCGGCGCCGACGACTACCTCACGAAGCCGTTCAACCCGCGCGAGCTGGTCGCCCGCATCCGCTCGATCCTGCGCCGCGCCACCGCGCCGCCGCCCGCCTCGAAGGGCCGCCGCACGCATGGCGCGATCTCGATCGACGCCGGCCGCCGCGAGCTCCTGGTCGACGGCGAGCCGATCCAGCTCGCGCCCAAGGAGTTCGACCTCTTCTGGGAGCTGCTCGATCACAGCGGCCTGGTGCTGACGCGCGACCAGCTGCTCGAGCGCGTCTGGGGCTACACGTTCGCGGGCGACACGCGCACGGTCGACGTGCACGTGCGCCAGCTGCGGCGCAAGATCGGCGAGACCTGCCCGATCGTGACCGTCTGGGGTGTCGGCTACAAGGTCGCCGACGATGCCTCTGCTGTCTCTTAGGACGCGACTT
Organism: uncultured Actinomycetes bacterium; assembly: GCA_963705965.1. Lineage (GTDB taxonomy): Bacteria > Actinomycetota > Thermoleophilia > Gaiellales > JALYLC01 > JALYLC01. Next base: position 197,105 of record CAVPLI010000007.1, read on the forward strand.
GTCGCGCTCTTCCTGGTCAGCCTCGCGACCGCTGCCTTCCTGTTCGCCGCGGTGGCGATGCGCCAGTTCTCGCAGGAGGAGCGCTCGCGTGCACGCTCGGAGCTGAGCCGCCAGGCGCTCGAGAGCGGCCAGCTGATCGAGGAGTTCGCCGAGCAGCGGCTCGCCGACAAGGCGGGCGCGCCCGAGGACTTCGCGACGCGCCTGGGCGGCATCACGGCCGCGCGCGTGTACTTCGTCGGCCGCTCGGGCCTGCAGCCGCCGATCGACGAGGTGCGCTTCGCCAAGGCGCCGAAGGGCACGGAGGGGCGGCTCGACTGGAAGCTGCTCGGCAAGACCGGCAAGGCCCAGGTCGCGCAGACGCTCGATCTGAAGCTCGCCGACGGCACGCAAGACGCTCGCGGCCGCCAGCGGCTTCCGCTACGGCGGCGAGCTGATCGGTGCGATCGTCGTGGCCCGGCCGGTGCGCACGATCAACGCCTCGACGCTCGTGCAGGGCCGGCGCTTCGTGCCTGCCGCTGCTGCTGGCCGTGGCCGCCGCCGCCCTGGTCGCCCTGCTGCTGAGCCGGCGCATCACGCGCCCGGTGCAGGAGCTGACCGCCGCGAGCGAGCGGATCGCGCGCGGCGATTACGACGTGCACCTCGACCTCGAAGGGCCCCGACGAGCTCGGCCAGCTGGCGCTGCGCTTCGAGCAGATGGCCGCGGCAGCTGAAGGAGGCGAGCGAGCACGAGCGCAACTTCCTGATGCGCATCTCGCACGAGCTGCGCACGCCGCTCACGGCCATCCAGGGCCACGTGCAGGCGATCGCGGACGGCGTCATCGAGGGCGAGGAGGAGCAGCAGGCGTCGCTCGACATCGTGCTCACCGAGGCCGGCCGCCTGCAGCGCCTGATCGGCGACCTGCTCGATCTCGCCCGTCTCGAGACGCGGCAAGTTCTCGCTCAACGTCGAGGAGGTCGACCTGCTCGAGGTCTGCGAGAGCGCCGCCGGCGCCCAGCGCGAGGAGGCTCGCAGCCGGCACCTCAAGCTGCACGTCGACGCCAAGGCGAAGCCGGTCGTCGTCGGCGACGGCGACCGGATCCTGCAGATCGTCACCAACCTCGTCACGAACGCCCTGCACGCGACGCCCGCCGACGGCGAGGTCACCGTCGACGTCGCGCTCGCGGACGGCGCGGGGCTGGTCGTCGTGAGCGACACCGGCCCCGGCATCCCGGAGGCCGAGCGCGAGTCGATCCTGCGCCCGTTCGTGACGAGCGACGTGCGCCACGGCGTCGGCCTCGGCCTCCCGGTCGCATCCGAGCTCGCGCAGGCGATGGGCGGCACGATCGTCGTCGGCGAGCGCGCGGGCGGCGGGGCCGCGTTCACGCTGCGCCTGCCGCTGGCGCGTGGTGGCGGCGGGCCTGAGGCGGGCCCACCGCAGGCCTTGCCGCCGCGCGCACAGCCTGCATCCGAGCTGGTCGCCGAATAGGAGACTCCGTCCCCCGCCGGATGCGCGACCTCCGCGCACCCGGCGGGACGGCGCTACTTGGTCTTGGAGTTGCCGACCTGGGCGACTGCTTCCTGCAGCTTGTGGACGAGCGCGGTGGCGATCGGGCCGCCGACCTTGTTGTCGATCGCAGCGGCGACGGCGACGAGCAGCGCCGCGACGGCGAGCACGATGCCGACGTACTCGACAGTGCCCTGCGCGCGATCGGCGTTCAGGATCCGCGAGGTGTACAGGCGCGTCATGAAGACGGACATTGGGAAGAGCTCCTCCGTTCGGCCCGCCGCGGAGGGCGGGCTGTCGATGGACGCGCGGGGCACGTGCCCCGCGCGCCGGGAACGGGCGCCGATCGGCCGCCCGCAGTAGCTGCGCTCGTGCGCTCACGCGCGGAACGCCTCGCCGATGACCCGCAGGCCGGCCGGGCCGGGGCGGAAGTAGACGATGTGGCGGTAGTCGTGCGGCGCGGGGATGCGCCCGAGGCCGTGGCCCAGATCGACGAACGCCGATGGCACGTCGTTCCCGTCTCGCCAGAACGTGCGGTGCGCGGGCCACGCGACGACGACGTCGCCCGCGCGCGCCCCAGGTGGGACGTCCCCGCCGTCCGCGGCGATCAGATCGATGATCTCGTTGCCCGTGACGAGGTCGTCGACTGCGCGCGGGAGGCGATCGGTGGCGATCTGGGTCATGCGCCGCGCGCCGCGGAAGAGCTTGAGCCCACCCGAGCCCGGGAGCACGTCCATGACCAGCGCCGCGAAACTCGTGTGGTGGGCGAAGAGCGACGCGAGCACGCGTCGTTGCTCGGCCACCGTGATCCAGGCGACCGCCGGCTGCGCGGTCGGAGACTCGACGTCGCGATCGCCATGGATCGTCGCGGCATCCTCCCGATACGGCCCGTCGGAGAAGCGCTTCCACGCGCGGTAGGCGTGGGGTTTGCGCATCCACGGTGCCGCGCCGAGTGCCGCTTCGAGAACGAGTGCATCCGAGATTGCGGCTGCTCGCTCGGGTCCGTGGCGTCTCGTGAGGGCGAGGAGCGCGGCGTCGGGCGTGAGCGCTTCGTCGCCCGAAACCGCGGACTGCACGTCCGCGATGTCGGCTGCACCGACATCCGCGGGCAACGGCTCGACGCGCCGATCCCGAGAGGACGGCGGCCAGGGCGTCGCGGACAGCATGGACGAGCGGTGGCCCGGCGATGAGTGCGAGCGTGGCGCCGAGTACGGCGGCGAGCGCGAGCAGCCCTGCGTATTCGGCGGACGCCTGACCTTCGACGCCCGTCATCGCCGGCCGACCTGCGCCGGCACGCCGCTCGCGTCGGCCATGGCGATCACCGCGAGTCCGGCGCCGGCTCGCCGCCGCAGCACGACGTCCCGCACGGCGCCATCGTCGACGCGGACGATGATGTCGCCGGCGGCGTGCCCGGGCGCGATGGCGTCGTCCGGTCCGCCGAAGCCGATCCCGAGATCGCCGATGACGGCGAACACCCGGATGCGTGACGCGAGGATTCCGGCCACGAGCTCGCTCGCGCGGTCGAGCCGCCCGGGATAGAGCCGGTTCCGCACCCAGCCGTCCTCCGACGCGCGGTCGACCACGGTGATGTCGCCCGGCTCCGCCTCGATGGCGGCATCGGTGAGAGCTCGCTCGACGAGTGGTTTCAGGACGGCCGAGAACGCCGTGTCGGCGGCAGGGCGATCGAGTCGCGAGCGCAGATGCGCGCGCAGGTCGAGCATCGTCGGCCCGTCGGCGTCCGCGCGCGGCGGCGCCGGCGAGCAGTGCGCGCTCGAGACCGTCGAGGCTCGGAGCCGTCGCCGAGCCCGACGCGAAGACGCCCGAGAGCGCTTCGCGCAGGGCCGACGCGAATGGCGGCCCGAGGCGCACCACGCCGAACGCGAGCGCCGCGGCGAGCGCGACGGCCGCCGCCATGAGCGCGACCGTCTCGACACTTGCCTGTGCTCGTTCCCGCATGCCGCCACGATGGGGGCGGGGCCAGTGACGGATCTACGCGCGGATGTGACGAGTGCGTGTCAGGACGCGTCGGGATGCGAGCGCGTGGCGCTCGCGTGCGCGTCTTCGACGCTTGCCCGGACGCGCACCGCGGCGGGCGCGTCCTCGGCTGCCGTGGCTGCCGCCTGCTCGGCCTGCTCGCGGGCGACGGTGACCTGGAGCGGGCGGCCGACGACGGCCTGCAGCTCCGCGAGTTCCCTGCGCACCGCGCGCAGATCGGCGCGGAGCGACGTCAGTCCACCGCTGACGAGGTCGACGAGCACCTCGAGATCCTCGACGCGCGCCATGCGCTCCGCCAGCAGGTCGCCCTCGACGCGCTCGAGCGCGGCGGCGAGCGTGCCGTTCTGATCGACGACATGATCCAGCCGGCGGCCGAGACCGCCCTCGTCCTCCCCGAGCGCGCGCGCCACTGCCGCCTCGACGCGCGTCGGCAGGATGGCCGCGAGCTCGCTCGACGTGCGCCGCAACTCGTCGACGTGGCGCTCCGAGCGCGCCAGCAGCGTGCGCAGATCGGGGCCCGCGGGCTCGTTGGGCGCAAGGCTCCGCTGGCGCAACTCGCCGATGCGGCGCAGGGCCGCCTCGCGCGCGTCCCGCAGTGGATCTTGCTGCGTGTCTTCGGCGTCCATTGCGCTCCCCTCGTGACCCGGGCAAGCGTAGATGATGGGTTCACGGTTCTCGGACTACGGTGAGACGCATGAATACCTGGCATTCCGTGCACGGCCCCGATGGGCAACTCCTGTTCGATCGCATGCGCTTTGCCCGCAGCTCGCGTAGCCGCCTGCGCGGACTGCTGGGACGACGCTCGTTGCCGGCCGGTGAGGGACTTGCCTTCCGTGAGAAGTCGATCCACATGTTCTTCATGCGCATGCCGCTCGACATCGTCTTCTGCGACGCCGACATGGAGATCATCCGGATCGTCCCCGAGCTCCGCCCGTGGCGGACGGCCGGGGCCCGGCGCGCGCGCTACGCCCTCGAGATCGGTCCCGGCGAGGCCGCGCGACTCGGGCTGCGCGAAGGAATGACGCTGAAAGTCGAGCCGGCGTTCGAGCGGCGGGCACGCAGGTTGAACGTGTCGCCTCTGACTAAAGCGTGACGGAAGTGTGCCAAGTGTCCTGATCTCCTTGCCCGGAGTGCATGTTTGAGCGTACGGTGGCGCCGGCTGCACGGGATGTTCGGAGGGGGAGATCGAGATGCGCAGGACCGTTTTACTCGTCGAGGACGAGGTGAGGCTTGCCGACGTGCTCGCAGGCCAGCTCGCGGAGGAGGGCTTCGACGTACGTCAGGCGGGCTCGCTGAGGCAGGCGCTGCGCATGCTGGACGACCTCGTGCCCGACATCGCGGTGGTCGACATCGGCCTCCCGGACGGATCGGGACTCGACGTCCTGCGGCGCTTGCGATGCGGTGCGGACAGGCTCGACAGCGGAACGCCCGTGCTCGTCCTCACTGCGCGCACCGAGGAGGTCGACGTGCTGCGCGGCTTCGACCGGGGAGCCGACGACTACCTCCGCAAGCCATTTGCCCTCCCCGAGCTGATCGCACGGGTGCATGCGTTGCTCGCGCGCGGCAGACGCGTGCACGCCGACATCCGCGTCGGCGAGTTGCTGCTCGAGCCGGCTGCGCGCAGAGCCAGCTGGGGAGGAGCCGAGTTGCCGCTCTCGGGACGCGAATACGACCTGTTGCTCGAGCTCGCGCGCGACCCGGGTGCGGTGCGCTCGAAAGCCGATCTCCTGCGCGAGGTCTGGCGCATGCCGGCGACCATGCGCACGCGCACCGTCGACTCGCACGCGAGCCGCTTGCGACGCAAGCTCGTGGCGGCCGGAGCCCCATCGGATCCGATCGTGAACGAGTGGGGGCGGGGGTACCGCCTCGAAGTCGCTCGTGCGCTCTAGCCTGCGCGTTCGACATCTGCCGCTGGAAGCGCGCCTCTCGGTCGCCGTGGCGGTCGTCGTCGCGCTGGCGCTTGCGGCGATCGGGCTGCTCGTGGTCGCGCGCATCCACGACCGCGTCGCCCGTGAGGGCCGGGCGAGCCTGGCGCGCAGCCTGAGCGCGGCGCTGCCTGCGCTGCAGCGGGGCGAGATCCCATCCGTGCCCGGCACGCGCCTGGCCTGGATCGACGGCGCCCGGGCAGGTGGCGACGCGGAGCTGATCGCGGCTGCCCGCGACGGTCGCGCGTCGGACCTCGGCACGGTCGCCGAGCAGCGCGCGGGAACGCTGCGGGTGCTCGCCGTCACCCGCAGCCCGCAGTACCTCGACCGCGATCTCCTGCTGATCGAGGCCGAGGGACTCGCACCGATCGGCCTGGTGCTCCTCCTCGTCGGCGTGCGGCTGTTCGAGCGCGCGGGCAGGCGACACCGCAAGCAGCTCGAGACCATCGTCGATGCCGCGCGCCGGCTCGGCGACGGCGACCGCGATGTCGCGCTCGTCGCCGGGAGCAGCGAGGTCGGTCGCGTTGCCGGGTCGCTCGAGCATCTCGCGCACGGGCTGCGCGACCTCGATCGCGATCGCGGGCTCTACGTCTCCCAGGTCAGCCACGACCTGCGCAATCCCCTCGCCGTCATCGGCACCTACGCGGCCGTGCTCCGGAAGGGCGAGCGTTCGCGTCCGCGCGCCGCCCAGCTGCAGACGATCGAGGACGAGGTGTCCCGGCTCGCCGTGATGGTCGACGACCTGCTTGCGCTCGGGCGCACCCATGCGCTCGCACTGCACATCCAGCGCGTCCCGGTGGATGTGCGCGCCATCGTCTCCGATGCCGCCGCCGCGGCGCGCGCCCGCGCCGGGCGGAAACGCGTCCTCCTGCTCGCACCGCCGGGCGCGATGCGCGCAGTCATGGACGCACAGCGGGTGCGGCAGGCACTCGACAACCTGCTCGACAACGCGATCCGCCACGCCCGCGGCGAGGTGCGCGTCGAGCTGGCGTGCGACCCGGCGTTGGGTGTCGTCGTCAGCGTCACGGACGACGGGCCGGGCATCGACCGGGAATTGCTCCCGCGCCTCTTCGAGGCGTTCTCGCAGGGCGCCGATGATGCGGGCGGCTCGGGCCTCGGGCTCTCGACCGTCCGCGCCATCGCCGAGGCGCACGGCGGAGGCGTGAGCGTGGGCGCCGGCCGCGAGCGCGGTACCAGCGTCACGCTGCGCCTGCCGTTGTCGCCGGTCGAGCTGGCCGCCTCGTGAACCGCCTTGGGGAACTCGACCGGCTTCGCGAGCATTGGCTGGCCGCTGCGGGACTCGCGCTCGCGCTGGTCGCGCTCGCGCTCGGCCTGGCGCCGGGCAGCGGCGAGCCGCGAACGGCAGTGCTCGCGCTGCGCCATGCGATCGCTGCGGGCGGGGTCGTCCGCGAAGGCGATGTCGTGGCGGTCCCGATCGCCGCCGCCGATCGCACGCCGTCCATGGTGGAAGCGCTCGGAGAATTGGCCGGCCGGCGCACGTCGATCAGTCTGGCGGGAGGCGACTTCCTCGTGCGCGGTGCCCTGCGCGCCGGGGACACGTCCTCTGCGCTTCGCCCGGGCGAGCGGGCCGTGGCGCTCGAGCTGACGCCGGCGTCGGCGCCCGACGTGCGCCTGCTCAGGCCCGGGCGGCGCGTCGATGTCGTGATCGTCGATGGCGGCAGATCTCACGTCGCCGCGCGCGGACTCGAGCTGCTCTCGCCGGCGAGCGAGCGCTCGGGCGGGATCATGGTCACGGTGCGTGCGCCGGTCGCGGTCGCGCTCGACCTGGCAACGGGCGCGGGCGGTCACGACCTCCGGCTGCTCCTGCGCGGCGACGGTCCGTGATCGTCCGCCTCGCGCTGCTCGGGGGCGACGCGGTACTCGATCAGGAACTGCGGACGGCGCTCGCCGACCTGCCCGGGATCGCGTTGCTGGCGCCTGCTCACTCCGCCGATGCCGACATTCTGCTCGCGGCCGACTCCTCGCTCGCCGCCGCGGGCGATCTCGTTCGCGCCGAGCGATCCCGCCGATCCGACGCGCGAGTGCTCCTGGTCGCGAATGCCGGTTCGGAGGCCGCGCACCGCCAGGCACTCGAGTGTGGGGCGGTCGGCGTCATGGGGCGGCCCCTCGATGCGGCGGCGGTGCGGCAGGCGCTCGCAGCGGCCGGATGCTTCGACTCGTCGCTCAGCGCTCGGACCACCGACGACGAGGGACACATCGCGCTGCTCGGGGCCGGCGGCGGCATGGGCACGACCACGTGCGCGGTCGCGCTCGCTGCGCGGCTCGATCGGGCCTTCGTGCTCGATCTCGCCCTCGCGATGGGCGATGCCGCCGACGCAGCGGGAGCCGAGGTGGTCATCCCGGACGCGTTGCTGCGCATCGCCTGTGGCCCGGTGTCGGCGCCGTCGGAGCTCGGAGCCGCGTTCGCCGCCGGCGGTTCGTGCCGGGTGCTGCCGGCGCCGGCGCTGCCGGAGCACGCGGACCTGATCGACGAGCACGGCGTCGCCCGCGTGCTCGACCTCGCCGTCGCGAGCGGGCTGCGCGCGATCGTCGATTGCGGCGCGCGCCTCGGCGTCGAGACCGTGCCGGTGCTCGAACGGGCGACGCTCATCGCAATCGTCGCGAGCGACGACGCCCGCGGCGCCCGCGGCGCGCGCCGCACGGCGCTGCTCCTCGCACGACTCGGACTGGGCGGCCAAAGCCTCGGCATCGTCGTGACGAGAGCGCGCAACCCGCGTGCCGCGCAGGCGATGGCTGCGCAGATGGGAGTGCCGTTGCTCGCGTCCGTGAAGTCGGACGCGCGCGTGTCGCGCGCCCGCGAGCAGGGACTGGCGCCGCCGAGCGCGGCGTTCGCGGCACTCGTCGCACTCGACGGCGCACCCGTCGCGTGAGCCTCTGGGAGCGAGCACAGCTGGGTGCTGCGGCATCACTCGAGGCGCCGGGAGTCGGAGGGACGGCAGCGAACCGGCCCGATCCGCTCGCGGGGTTGTTGAACGACCCGAGCGTCAGCGAGGTGATCGTGAACGGGCCGGCCGAGGTGTGGGTCGAGCGCCGCGGCCGTCTCCAGCGGGCGTCCCTGCGCTTCGACGACGCCGATGCGTTGCGCGACGCGTGCGTGCGGCTGGCGGCTCGCGCGGGCCGGCGCCTCGACGACGCGCAGCCGATGGTGGACGCCCGGCTCGCCGACGGGTCGCGCCTCAACGTCGTGCTTCCGCCGCTCGCTCCCGACGGCCCGCTGCTGACGCTGCGGCGATTCGCGCCGCGCCCGTTCACGCTCGCCGAGTTGGTCGAGCTCGGCTCGCTGACCGAAGCGGACGCCGTGCTGCTCGACGGGTGCGTGCGAGCCCGGCTCTCGATCCTCATCAGCGGAGGAACGTCGAGCGGCAAGACGTCTCTGCTGGGTGCCCTGGCCGCGCGCATCGACGCGGCGGAGCGGATCGTCACCGTGGAGGATGCCGCCGAGCTGCGGATCGACCGTCCGCACGTCGCCCGCCTGGAGGCGCGCGGCGCGAGTCTGGAGGGCAGCGGCGAGGTCGGCATTCGAGAGCTCGTGCGCAACGCGCTGCGGATGCGGCCCGACCGTCTCGTCGTCGGCGAGGTACGCGGCGGCGAGGCACTCGACATGCTCCAGGCGATGACCACGGGGCACGACGGCTCGCTCACGACCGTCCACGCGAAGTCCCCGGACGACGCGCTCAGGCGCATCGAGCTCCTGGCGCTGATGGCGGGGCTCGAGCTTCCGCACGCCGCCGTGCGCGAGCTCGTCGCATCGGCGTTCGACGTGCTCGTGCAGGTGACTCGGCAGAGCGACGGCGAGCGCCGGCTCGTGGCGATCCACGGTGTCGAGCATCGTGACCGCGGGTGGCACGTCGTCCCGCGCGCCGCGGTCGAGCGTCGTTGCGCCGAATGTGAGACTGCGTGACGGCGCTGCTGGCCGGCGCGGCCGCAGCGCTCTGTCTCGCAAGCTTCGCCGGAGCGGAACGCGTGCCGCGCGAGCTGCTCCGGCACGTCCGCGGCGTGCGCGCCGAACGCGACCTCGAGCGGGAGCTGCCGGATGCGCTGCGACGGGTCGCCGCCGAGCTGGGAGCCGGTCGCACGGTGGATCGCGCGCTCGTCGCAGCTGCCTCCGCCGGTGGGCCGGCGGGCGAGGCATTCGCGCTGGCCGGGAGGCGCGCGACCGCCGGCGAGGACATCGCCGCGGCACTCGCCACCGCGCTCGGACAGCGCGCCCGGTTCGCGGCCGCCGCCGTGTCTCTGCAGCTGCGCGCGGGAGGCGATCTGCCCGCGCTCCTGCGCTCGCTCGCGCGGCGGCTCGACGAACGCCGCGGCGTCAACGCCGAGATCCGGGCGCTGACCGCGCAGGCGCGCCTGTCTGCGCGCGTGGTCCCGCTGCTTCCGGTGGTCGGCCTGGCACTGGCCGCCCTGCTCGACGCGGGTGCCGTGCGACTGCTGCTGACGACGGCGCCCGGACTCGCGATCGTGGCCGTGGCCGCCGTGCTCGACCTCGCCGGACTGCTGGCGATCCGCGCCATCGCGCGGGGTATCGGATGAGCACGGTGCTCGCCGGTCTGGCGGCGGTCATGGCGCTCGCCGCCCTGGTGCCGCGCGCACGCATCGCGCCGGCCCTGGCGTTCCTGGCCGCCTGTGCTCTCACCTGGCACGCGCTCGGCGGGTCCGCCGCGATCGTCGAGTGCGCGGGCGTCGGAGCGGTGCTTCTGGCCCTGCGGCGGCGCGACGTGGTCGCAAGGGCGCGCAGCGACGCTGCGCTGGCGGCGGCGCTCCCGGATGCGCTCGATCTGCTCGCGGCATGCGTCGAGGGTGGTGCGACGCTCGATCACGCGCTCGCCGCGGTCGCGCCTCACGTCGACGGCGCACTCGGCCCGCGCTTCGGCGTGTGTGCCGCCCAGTTGCGCTCGACCCGTCCGCGCCGCGAGGTGCTGCGCGCGCTCGGAGGAGCATCCGTCCGCGAGCTCGACCGCGCCGGCCATGCGCTCGCGGCGGCCGACGAGCTCGGCTCGCCGCTGGCAACGACGCTGACGGAGCAGGCGGCGATGCAGCGCGAGCTCGCACGCCTCGGCGTGCGCGAGCGCGCAGCCGCGGCCGGGCCGAAGATCGCGCTCGTCGTGGCGGTGACGCTCGTGCCCTCCGCACTGGTGCTCGTGCTCGGGTCGCAGGCGCTCTCGCTGCTGGCGGGCGTCTAGCGCTGCTCGCCGTAGCGGCGTCCGCGCACGACCGACGTCTGGCCGTTGCTGCGCACCTGCACGTCCACGACGTCGCCCTTGTTGTAGACGCCGATGCCGAGCGAGAGCAGGATCTTGCCGAAGCCCGAGACCGAGGTGCGGCGGCGCACCGCCTCGCTTCAGGTGGATCCTGTCGGTCAGCACCTCGTAGTCCTGCCCGGCGGTCAGCGGCACGCCGTTCACGAACACGCCGAGGACTTCGGCACCGGACGGGATCGCCAGCTCGTCGTAGGTCTCCAGCTCGGCCATCACTCGATCCTACTCGCGACTGCGCCGCACCTGCCCTAGGCTGCGGCAGACATGGCGATCGACGTCGACGAAGCGGGATTCGAGCAGGCGGTCATCGAGCGCTCGCGCAGCGTTCCGGTGCTCGTCGACTTCTGGGCCGAGTGGTGCGGGCCGTGTCACCGCCTCGCGCCCGTGCTCGAGAGCGCCGTGGACGCGACCGGCGGCGCCGTCGAGCTCGTCAAGATCGACATCGAGGCGAACCCGAACATCGCTCGCCGCTTCGGCATCCAGGGCATCCCGAACGTCAAGGCCTTCCGCGACGGCGAGCTCGTGGACGAGTTCACGGGCGCACAGCCGCCCGCGGTCGTCCAGCAGTTCGTGCAGGGACTCGTGCCCTCGGCCTCCGACGAGCTGCTCGCCGCCGGCGACGAGGAGTCGCTGCGCAAGGCGATCGACGTCGATCCCGCGCGGGCCGACGTGCGCGTCCAGCTCGCGCGGATGCTCATGGCGGACGGTCGCGAGGAGGAGGCGCTCGAGCTCCTGCGGCCCGTCGCCGAGTTCGACCGCGAGGCCGACGGCCTGCTCGCGCGCAAGGAGCTGGAGAGCGATGTGGACGCGCCGCCCGCGTCGCGCCTCGGTCTCGAAGCGCTCGCCCGCGGCGAGTACGAGGCGGGCCTGCGCGCCCTGCTCGACGCGATCGCGGAGGCCAAGGGCGACACGAAGGACCGCATCCGGCGCGTGATGATCGGGGCGTTCGCCGAGCTCGGCGACACCGATCCGCTGGCGATCGCGATCCGCAAGCGACTCGCGGCCTCGCTCTACTAGAGGGCCGACGGCGGGGCACTGGTGCGAATTCACCAGTCCGGCAAGATTTCGCCGCGGAAATCCGCCACACTGCGGCCTTCGTGAGTCCTCCACCCGTCACCCTCGACGCGCCGACGGCGCACTTCGATCTCCTCGCGATCGGCGCGGGCCCGGCGGGCCAGAAGGCCGCGATCCAGGCCTCCAAGCTCGGCCGGCGCGCTGCCGTCGTCGAGGGGGAGGAGGTCGGCGGGTGCAGCGTCTTCAGCGGCACGATCCCGTCGAAGACCCTGCGCGAGGCGGTGCTCTACCTGACCGGCTTCAGCCAGCGCTCGATCTACGGGCAGAGCTATCGCGTCAAGGACGACATCACGATGGAGGACCTGCGCACGCGGGCCGCCGCCGTCAGCCAGCGCGAGGGCGACGTCGTCCGCGATCAACTCGGGCGCAACCGCGTGACCGTCTTCGACGGCGTGGCGAGCTTCGTCGACAACGACACCGTCGTGATCACGGCGGCGGACGGGCGCCGCCAGGTGGTCGACGCGGACCGCATCGTGATCGCGACCGGGAGCCGGCCGGTGCGGCCGCCGAGCATCGAGTTCGACGAGGAGTCCATCCTCGACTCCGACGGCATCCTCAACCTCAAGCAGATCCCGCAGACGCTCGTCGTCGTCGGGGCGGGCGTGATCGGCATCGAGTACGCGTCGATGTTCGCCGCCGTCGGCACGAAGGTGACCGTCGTCGACACGCGGCGCGAGCTGCTGCCGTTCTGCGATTCCGAGATCGTGCGCGCGCTGCAGAACTCGCTGCGCGACCTCGGCGTGATCTTCCGCCTCGGCGAGACGGTCGCGGCCGTCGAGCGCCACGAGAGCGGCGCGCTGATCATGCTCGAGAGCGGCAAGCGCATCGCGGCGGCGACGGTGCTCTACTCGGCCGGCCGCCAGGGCGCCACCGCGGGCCTCGGCCTCGAAGGGATCGGCGTCGAGGCGGACGAGCGCGGCCAGATCAAGGTCGACGAGCAGTACCGCACGACCGTGGAAGGCATCTACGCGGTGGGTGACGTGATCGGCTTCCCGGCGCTCGCGGCGACCGCGATGGAGCAGGGCCGCATCGCAGCGCTGTCCGCGCTCGGCCGCCCGACCGAGGCGATGGGCGAGCTGCTGCCGATCGGCATCTACTCGATCCCCGAGATCTCGTTCGTGGGCAAGACCGAGGAACAGCTGACCGAGGCCGGCGTGCCCTACGAGGTCGGCATCTCGCGCTATCGCGAGCTCGCGCGCGGCGAGATCCTCGGCGACAGCCACGGCATGCTCAAGCTGCTCGTCTCGCTCGACAACCGCACGCTGCTCGGCGTGCACGTCATCGGCACGGGGGCGACCGAGCTCGTCCACATCGGCCAGGTCGCGATGGGCAGCCACGCGACGGTCGACTACCTCGTCGGCACGGTCTTCAACTACCCGACGCTGGCCGAGGCCTACAAGGTCGCGGCGCTCGATGCACAGAACCGCCTGCAGATGCTGACCGACGTCGGTCCTCTGCGCTCGGCGACCTAGCCGCCGGCGGGCCTCAGAGCCCGGCGGCATCCGCCTGGGCGAGCCGCGTGCCACGGCGTGGTCCGGGTGGGAGGCCTGTGGGGCGAACATCGCATCTTGGTGTTGCAATGTGGGGGGTGGTGGGGTAAAGTGGTGCGCACTGGGAGATCAGGCGCCAATTGGGGCGCGGTCAGGGGAAATGTGTGCTCCTCGGTGAGTTCGAGCAACGGTTGGACGACAAGAACCGCGTCACGCTGCCCGCACGGCTGCGGGAGCATTTCGCGGACGGCGTCGTCTGCGCCCGTGGGCTCGACGGCTGCGTGTCGGTGTGGTCGCCCGGCGGCTGGGACGACTACGTGAACACGCAGGGCGACCGGCTCGACGGCTTCTCGCGTGAGGGCCGCCTGATGCAGCGCTACCTCTTCGGCGGCGCGCTGCACGGCGAGCTCGACCGCCAGGGCCGCGTCGCGCTGCCGGCGCCGCTGCTGCAGCACGCCCAGCTGACCAAGGACATCGTCATCGCCGGCCTGCGGGACCGGCTCGAGATCTGGGACCGCGAGGCCTGGCGTCGCCAGCTCGCCGAGGTCGAAGGGAGCGCCGAGAGTGTTGCCGAACGTCTTGCCCAGTCCAAGCCCTGACGCGCACGTACCGGTGCTGGCCCACGAGGTCGGTGAGCTGCTCGACGTGCATCCCGGCGAGCTGATCGTCGACTGCACGTTCGGCGCCGGCGGTCACTCGCGCATCCTCGCCCGCGATCTCGACGGCACGGGCCAGCTCGTCGCCATCGACCGCGACCCGACCACGCAGCCCTACGTCGACGCCCTGCGCGCGACGCTCGGCACCGGCGTCCAGGTGCGCCCGATGCACGGCCCGTTCGCGACCTGCCTGCGCCGCCTCGTGGACGAGGGCGCACAGGCCGGCGCGGTGCTGATGGATCTCGGCATGTCGTCGATGCAGGTCGATGCGCCCGCGCGCGGCTTCAGCTACATGCACGACGCGCCGCTCGACATGCGCATGGATCCGAGCGACGAGGTCACCGCCGCCACGCTCGTCAACGAGTGGAGCGAGCGCGACCTCGCGCACATCTTCAATCGCTACGGCGAGGAGCGCTTCGCGCGCCAGATCGCCCGCAAGATCGCCCAGGAGCGCAAGGGGGAGCGCATCGAGACCACGCTCCAGCTCGTCGGCACCGTCAAGCGCGCGATCCCGACGCCCTCGCGCTTCGGGCACGGGCATCCCGCCAAGCGCGTGTTCCAGGCGCTGCGGATCGCCGTCAACGACGAGCTCGGCCAGCTCGAGGACGGGCTCGAGAGCGCGCTCGCGCTGTGCGCCCCCGGCGGCCGCGTGGCCGTGATCTCGTTCCACTCGCTCGAGGACCGCATGGTCAAGCAGCGCTTCGTCAAGTCGGCCAAGGGCTGCATCTGCCCGCCCGACCTGCCGGTGTGTGGCTGCGGGCGCACGCCCGAGTTCCGGCTCGTGACGAGCAGGGCCGTGCGCCCGAACACCGAGGAGGTCGCCGAGAACCCGCGCTCGGCCTCCGCGCGCCTGCGCGTCGTCCAGCGGGAGGTGAGCGCGTGAGCGCTGTCGCCGCTCCGCGCTCGAGCCGCGCGCGCTCCGCGCGGCGGGCGCCGGTGCGCGTCAGCGTCACGTCCGCGCTGCTGATCCTGGCCTGCGCCGCGGTGCTCATCGGCATCGTCACGCTCCAGGTGGCCGTGCTGCAGCTGAACAGCGAGCGCGGGGACCTGCAGTCGAAGCGCGACACGCTCACGAGCTCCAACAGCGAGCTGCGCGGACGGCTCGGCGGCAAGCTGGCACCGGGAGTGCTGGCTGCCAGGGCGATCAAGGCCGGCCTCGTGCTGCCGCCGGTCGAGATGCGGCAGACGGGCTCGCTTGGCCACTAAGCGCCGCCGCCCGGCCTCCGCGTCGGGGCCGCGGCGCTCGGATCGCCGCATCCGCCTGATGCTGGCGGGCGTCAGCATCGCCATCTGCGTGCTCGGTGCCCGGACGGTGCAGGTGCAGCTGCTCGACGGCGGAGCGCTCGCGAAGGCCGCCGAGGCCCAGCAGCGCGTGTCCGTGCCGCTGTGGGCGCCGCGCGGGCCGATCGTCGACCGCACCGGGCAGATCCTCGCGATCTCCTACCGCGCGGTCACCGTGGGCGTGTGGCCGTCGCGCGTGCCCGATCGCCGGGCGTTCGCGCAGGCGCTCTCGCAGTACGCGGACGTGACCCCGGCGACGATCGAGCAGCGCATGGGGGGGAGCGCGCAGTTCGTGTTCGCGGCGCGCCGCCTCGAGCCATCGATGTGGACGAGGATCACGAAGGACCCGGTGCTCGGGCCGCTCGTCGAGGCGCGCGCGATCGAGCCGCAGACCGAGCCCCGGCGCTCCTATCCGCGCGGCGGCCTGGCCGCCCAGGTCGTCGGCGTCGACGGCTCGGGAATCTCCGGCGTCGAGCTGACGCGCAACAAGGAGCTGAGCGCGCGCGACGGCCTCGCGTCCGTGTCCAAGGTCAACGACCGGCCGACCGGCGACACCGCACTGGGCGCGCGTGCTCCACGTGCGCGAGCCGGTGCCGGGCAAGACGGTGCAGCTGACGCTCGACAACGGCATCCAGTCGCTCGTGCAGAAGGAGATCGCGAACACGCTCAAGCTCTGGCACGCGAAGGCCGTCACGGCGGTCGTGCTCGACACGCGCACCGGCGGCATCCTCGCGATGGCCGCCGCGCCCGGCGTGCCGCCGCAGGGCTACCGCGCCGGCAACGACACGGAATGGCGCCTGCGCGCGATCACCGACCTCTACGAGCCCGGCTCGACGTTCAAGCTCGTGACGTTCATGGGCGCGCTCCAGGAGGGCGTGATCACGCCCGAGACGCGGTTCCGCGTCCCGTACACCTACACCAAGACCTTCGACAACGCGCCCTCGCGCACGATCTCCGACGCGCACGGCCACAAGGTCGAGGACTGGTCGGCGCGCGAGATCCTGGCGCACTCCTCCAACGTCGGCACGATCACGATCGCGGAGCAGAAGCTGGGGGAGACGGCGCTGCGGAAGTGGATCGACAAGATCGACTTCCGCGAGCCCACCGGCGTCGACCTGCCGGGCGAGGTTCCGGGCAAGCCGCTCGACAACGACAAGTGGTACGGCACCGGCATCCTCAACGTCCCGATCGGCGAGAGCATCGCGGTCACGCCGCTGCAGATGGCCGCGCTCTACGGCTCGATCGCGAACGGCGGCACGTGGATCCAGCCGCACATCACGGCGGCCGTCGGCGGCAAGCCGACGACCGGCTGGAAGCACCGCCAGCTCGTCTCGAAGCACGTGGCGAAGGAGCTGCGCGGCATGCTCACCCAGGTCGTCGACGTCGGCACCGGCACCCTGGCGCGCGTCAAGGGCTACAGCGTGGCCGGCAAGACCGGCACGACGCCGAAGTTCGACGCCAAGCACGGCACCTACTGCGACCCGTACAAGCGCAAGTGCGAGTACCAGACGTCGTTCGTCGGCTTCGCACCCTCCAAGAACCCGCGCTTCGTCGCCCTGGTCATGGTGGACGAGCCGCACGACAAGAACGGCGAGACGGCGTCGCTCGAGGGCGGCAGCGTCGCGGCCCCGACGTTCCAGCGCATCGCCCAGGGCATCCTGCAGGAGCTGCGCGTGCCGCCGGATCGTCCGCGCGAGCTCACGGACTCCAACAACTAGACTCCAGCACTCGTGGAGCTCGCCGCGCTTTGCAAGGAGGCCGGCGTCGCCTCGCGTGTGCTCGGCGCGACGGACGGCGTCGATGTCGTCGACATCGCGTACCGGTCGGAGCGCTGCGGTCCCGGCTCGCTGTTCTGCGCCCTGCGCGGCGCCCAGGCCGACGGCCACGAGTACGCACGCCAGGCGGTCGCCAATGGCGCAGTCGCCCTGCTCGTCGAGCGGGAGCTGCCCGGTCTCGGCGTGCCGCAGATCGTCTGCGACGACACCCGGGCGGGCATGGCGCTGCTCGCGGATGCGCTCTACGAGCACCCGAGCGGCGAGCTCGACGCGGTCGGCGTCACCGGCACGAACGGCAAGACCACGACGACGATGCTGCTCGCGGCCATCCTCGATGCGGCCGCGCGGCCGTGCGGGCTGATCGGCACCGTCGAGCGCCGCATCGGCGGCCGCCGCGAGCCCGCCGGCCTGACGACACCGGAGGCCCCCGATCTGCAGCGCGCGCTCCGCTTCATGCTGGAGGCGGGCGACGAGGCCTGCGTGATGGAGGCGTCCTCGATCGCGATCGCTCAGCGGCGGCTCGTCGGCACGGAGTTCGCCGCGGTCGGCTTCACGAACCTCTCGCAGGACCACCTCGACTTCCACGGCGACCTCGAGACCTACTTCGCGACCAAGGCCTCGCTCTTCGACGGGCGCTTCCCGCGCGCGGTCAACGCCGACGACGCCTACGGCGCGAGGCTCGATGCCGAGCTGCGCTTCGGGGTCGACGCCGAGTCCGCCGACGTGCGCTGCGAGGCGTTCGAGCTGCGTGCCGACCGCACCGAGCTCTTCGTGCGCACGCCGCAGGGCGCCGTCTCGCTCGAGCCGCGCCTGCGCGGGCGCTTCAACGTCGACAACGTGCTCTGCGCGGTCACGCTCGCGCTGCTGCTGGACGTGCCGCTCGGCGCGATCGAGCGCGCGGTGGCGGTCACGGGCGCCCCGCCCGGCCGCTTCGAGCCGGTCGAGGCGGGCCAGGACTTCGGCGTGATCGTCGACTACGCGCACACGCCCGGCGGCATCGCGGCGGTGCTGGCGTCCGCGCGGCCGCTCTCCGGCGGGCGCCTGCTGTGCGTGTTCGGGGCCGGCGGCGACCGCGACCACGCCAAGCGCCCGCTCATGGGCGCCGCGGCCGAGGCCGGTGCGGACCGGCTCTACGTGACGAGCGACAACTCGCGCTCCGAGCCGACCGAGAGCATCGTCGAGGCGATCGTCGCCGGACTCGCACGCCCGGGCGACGCGCACATCGAGCACGACCGGCGCCGCGCCATCGGCCGCGCGCTGGCGGACGCCGAGGCGGGCGATCTCGTCCTCATCCTCGGCAAGGGACACGAGCAGGGCCAGGACATCGACGGCGTGGTCGAGCCCTTCGACGATCGCAGCGTGGCGCAGGAGTTCCTGCAGTTGATCCCGCTCGCCGCAGGCGCGCTGGCGGGAACGCGCCTGCTCAGCGGCGATCCGGCCACCCGCATCGAGAGCGTCGTCACCGATTCGCGCGCCGCCGGGCCGGGCGCGCTGTTCTGCGCGCTCGAGGGCGAGCGCGCCGACGGCCACGACTTCCTCGACGCCGTGCAGGCGGCGGGCGCGGTCGCGGTGCTGTGCCGCAGCGGCCGCTCGCGCCCGCTCGCGGGGGTGTGCGTGCTGGAGGCCGACGACCCGCTCACGGCGCTCGGCGCGATCGCGCGTCAGGTGCGGCGTGCGTGGGGCGGGAAGGTGATCGGCATCGCCGGATCGAATGGCAAGACGTCCACGAAGGACATGCTCGCCGCGCTCTGCGCCCCGCACGTGCCGACACTCGCCACCCATCGCAACCACAACAATCGCCTTGGCCTGCCGTTGACGCTCTTCCGGCTCGAGCCCGAGCACGAGCTCTGCATCTGCGAGCTGGGCACGAGCGAGGTCGGCGAGCTCGCCGACCTCGCGGCCATCGCGGAGCCCGAGATCGGCGTGATCACGAACATCGCGCCCGAGCACCTGGAGTTCCTGGGCGACCTCGAGGGCGTCGCGCGCGAGGAGGCTGCGCTGCTGGCGGCCCTGCCCGGCGAACGGCGACGCCGTGCTGCCCGCCGACGAGCCGCTGCTCGCGCCCTACCGGCGCGCGGACGTGCGCACGACGACGTTCGGCGAGCCGGACGGCGACGTCCGCTGCCTCGCCTGGGAGCCGGCCGAGGGCGGCACGCGGGCGCTGCTCGACGTGCGCGGAGTGCCCGGCGACGCTGACGGTGCCGCTGCGCGCCCCGCATCACGCCGCGAATCTCGCGGCCGCGACCGCGGCCTACCTCTGCGCCGGCCTGCCATTGGAAGGGCTCGCCACGGGGGCGGCCGACATCGAGCTCTCGCCCTACCGCGGGCAGGAGCAGGAGCGGCGCGGCGGCGGCGTGCTCGTGAACGACGCCTACAACGCGAACCCGGCCTCGATGGAGAGCGCGCTCGCGGCGCTCGTCGAGCGTGCCGGCGGCGCGCGCACGGTCGCGGTGCTCGGCCACATGGCCGAGCTCGGGCCCGACGCGCCGCGCTGGCACGCCGAGGTCGGAGAGGCATGCGCGCGCCTCGGAATCGGTGTCGTGATCGGCGTCGGCGAGCCCGGGTACGCGACCGCCGCGACCGCCTGCGAGTGGCACGCCGCGGCCGACGTGGCCGCCGCGGCCGAGTTGCTGCCGCGCGTGCTGCAGCCGGGCGACTTCGTGCTGCTCAAGGGCTCGCGCTCGGCCGGCATCGAGCGGCTCGCGGAGGTCGCGCTGTGACCCACGTGCTCGGCGCGGGCGTCCTCGCGGCGTTCCTGACGGTGCTCGGCGGCGGGTTCTTCATCGCGTTCCTGCGCGACCGCTCGCTCGGCCAGAACATCCGCGAGGAGGGGCCCGCGGGCCATCGCGTCAAGCAGGGCACGCCGACGATGGGCGGGCTGCTGATCCTGACGATGGCGGCGATCTCGTTCCTGATCTTCACGGAGCGCAGCGCGCAGGCGTTCACCGTGCTCGGCGTGACCGTGGCCTGCGCGGCGATCGGCTTCGCCGACGACTACGCCAAGATCGCCAACAAGCGCTCGCTCGGCCTGGCCGGGCGCTGGAAGCTCGCGGCGCTCGTGCCCATCTCGGCGGTGCTGGGCTACGTCGCGCACCACGAGGGCGCCTCGACGCGCCTCTACGTGCCGCTGGCCGACTTCCACATCGACCTCGGCTACGGCTGGTACGCGCTCGTCTTCCTCGTGCTCGCCGGCTCGACCAGCGCCGTCAACCTGACCGACGGCCTCGACGGGCTGGCCGCGGGCACGAGCGCGATCGCGTTCCTCGCCTACACGGCGCTCGCCACGATCGGCTGGCAGCTCTCGCGCACGGTCTGCGCCGACGGCGTCTCGAACTGCCTCTACGTCGGCCCGGGCGGTGATTCCGCGCGCCTCGACCTGGCCGTCTTCGCCGCCGCGATGCTCGGCTGCTGCATCGGCTTCCTCTGGTACAACAGCTTCCCGGCGCAGGTCTTCATGGGCGATACCGGCTCGCTCGGCCTCGGTGGCGCGCTCGGCGCGCTGGCCGTGCTCACGAAGACCGAGCTGCTGCTGCCGATCATCGGCGGCGTCTTCGTCGTCGAGGCGCTCTCGGTGATCATCCAGGTCATCTCGTTCCGGCGCTACGGGCGGCGCATCTTCCTGATGGCGCCGATCCACCATCACTTCGAGATGAAGGCCTGGTCGGAGACGACGATCATCGTGCGCTTCTGGATCGTCGCCGCGCTGCTCGCGGGCTCCGCGTTCGTGCTCGCCTACCTGCGATTCAACCAGTACACCTGATGGACGAGGTACTCGCCGGCGCGCGACGGATCGTCGTGCTCGGGGCCGTCCGCTCGGGGCTCGCCGCGGCCGAGGCGCTGGGGCGCTGCGCTCCGCACGTGCACGTCGTCCTGGCCGATCGGCGGGCCGATGCAGGGGAGGTGCCCGCGGGCGTCGAAGCGGTGCTCGGTCGCGACGATCCCGAGCTTCTCACCGGCGCCGATCTGCTCGTCAAGAGCCCCGGCGTACCGGAGGAGGCTGAGATCGTGCGCGCCGCACGCTCGGCCGGGATCCCCGTGTGGGCCGAGGTGGAGCTCGCGTACCGCCTGCTCGAGGAGCGCAATCCGATCGTCGGCATCACCGGAACCAACGGCAAGACCACGACCACGCTGCTGACGGCCGCCATGCTCGAGGCCGGCGGCGTGCCGAGCGTCGGCGCCGGCAACGTCGGCACCGCGCTGTCGTCGTTCGCGGGCACCATCGAGCCCGGGCGGACGATCGTGTGCGAGCTCTCGAGCTTTCAGCTCGAAGGCGTCGAGCGCTTCCGCTCCGACGTCGCCGTGCTGCTCAACGTGACGCCCGACCACCTCGACCGCCACGGGACGTTCGAGCCCTACGCGGCGGCCAAGCTGCGCGTGTTCGAGCGCCAGCGCGCAGGCGACACCGCCGTGCTCTGCGTCGACGACGCCTACGTCGCGGCGCTGAGCGACGCCGACGTGCCCGGCGACGCGACGAAGCTCCGGGTCTCGGGCGCCGACCTCGGGACGTTCGAGGAGGCGTTCGCGGCCTCGCGGCTGCGTGGCCCGCACAACCGCGCCAACACGGCCTGCGCGATCGCCGTCGCGCGCGCGCTCGGCGCCGGCGAGGCCGGCGCTGCCGAAGCGCTCCGCACGTTCGCCGCGCCCGCGCACCGCATGGAGGAGATCCGCGAGCTGCGCGGCGTGCGCTACGTCAACGATTCCAAGGCGACGAACGTCGAGGCGACGCTGCAGGCGCTCGCGTCGTTCGACGCGCCGCTGCACGTGATCCTCGGCGGCTCGCTCAAGGGCGCCGACTTCGCCCCGCTCGCCGCGCCGCTCGCGCATGGCGCCAGCGCCGTGTACCTGATCGGCGAGGCGGCGCCCGAGCTGCGGCGCGCGCTCACCGGCTGGGGCATCGAGCTCGTGGACTGCGGCACGCTCGCCCGCGCCGTCAAGATCGCCGCCTCGGTAACTGCGGAGGGCGACGTCGTCCTGCTCTCGCCGGCCTGCGCCTCGTACGACCAGTTCCAGGACTACGAGGCGCGCGGCGAGCGCTTCCGCGAGCTCGTCGAGGCGCTGGCGTGAGTCGCACGCGCGACCAGGCGCGCGGCGCCGAGCAGCTGCTCGTGGTCGTCGCGATGGCGCTCGTCGCGTTCGGCGTCGTCATGGTCTACTCGGCCTCGTCGTCGTTCACGCTGCTCGAGCACCACGCGGTCTACGCGGCGCTCGGCCTCGCGGCCCTGTGGCTGCTCGCCCGGCGCGACTACCGGCACATCGCTGCCCTTGCTCCCGCGATGCTCGTCATCGCGGCGGTGCTGCTGCTGATGGTGCTCGCCGCCGGCGTCGAGCGCAACGGCGCGCAGCGCTGGCTGAGTCTGCCCGGCGGCTTCACGCTGCAGCCCTCCGAGCTCGCCAAGGTGGCGCTCTGCGTGTTCGGCGCCGCCGTGCTCTCGGGGCGCAAGCATGCGCCGCGCGACTGGCGCGAGGCGATGCGCCCGGTCGGCGCCGCTGCCGCGATCCTCTGCGGCCTGATCGTGATCACCGACCTCGGCTCCGCGATCGCGGTCGGTCTCGCCGCCGCCGCCGTCCTGATCGCGAGCGGCGCGGCCGCCGGAGCGCTCGCGCGCCTCGGAGTCGCGGCCGCCGCGCTCGGCGGCGTCATGATCGCGGCCGAGCCGTACCGCATGCAGCGCCTCACGGCGTTCCTGCACCCGGGCGACAAGATCGGCGCGGCCGGGTACCAGCTCTACGAGGCCAAGCTCGCACTCGGCGCCGGGGGCCTCTTCGGCGTCGGTCTCGGCCAGAGCGTGACGAAGCTCAGCTACCTCCCCGAGGCCCACACGGACATGATCGTCCCGATCGTGGGCGAGGAGCTCGGGCTGATCGGCGTGCTCGGTCTGCTCGTCGCCTTCGGTCTGCTCGCCTGGTGCGGCTACAGCGTCGCCCTGCGCGCCAAGGATCCGTTCGGCAAGCTGCTGGCGGCCGGGCTGACGACGCTGATCGCCGGCCAGGCCGTGCTCAACATCGGCGGCACGCTCGGCGTGCTGCCGTTCACGGGCGTCCCCGTCCCGCTGATCTCGTACGGCGGCACCAGCCTGATCGCGACGCTCGCCGCGATCGGGCTCGTGCTCTCGGTCGGCACCTACGGCGGGCAGGCGCTGCGCGCCGCGGATCCCGCGCGCAGCACGGCCCGGAGCACGACGCGCAGCACGGCCCGCAAGCCGGTCAAACGACCACAGGCGGCAGCGCGCCCGGCGACCGCCGCCGCTGCGCGCGCGCGGCGCCGCCGGGCGATGTGACGACCCGCCGCGTGCTCGTCGCGGCCGGCGGCACGGCCGGGCACGTGATGCCCGCGCTGGCGGTCGCCGAGGAGCTCGTACGCGCCGGCGCCGAGGTCACGTTCGCGGGCACCCCGGAGCGCGCCGAGGCGGAGCTCGTCCGCGCGGCCGGCTACCCGTTCGACCCGTTCTCCGTGCGCGGACTGCCCCGGCGGCCGTCGCTCGGCCTCGCCCGGGCGCTCGCCCTGGACGTCGCCGCGCCCGCCGCGTGCATCCGCATCCTGCGCCGCAGGCGACCGCACGCCGTGCTCGGAGGAGGCGGCTACGTCGCCGGGCCGATGCTGCTGGCGGCGCGCACGCTCGGCATCCCGCGCGTCCTGACGGAGGCCGATGCGCACCTCGGCCTCGCCAACCGCCTCGCCGCGCCGCTCGCCGATCGCGTGTTCCTCGCCTACCCGCTGCCGGGGCGCAGGCCGCCGCGCTACCAGGTGGTCGGCCGCCCGGTGCTGCGCGCGTACTTCGAGACCACGCGCGCCGAGGCGCGCGCCGAGCTCGGGCTGCCGGAGGACGCGTTCGTGCTGGCCGTCTTCGGCGCCCTCGCGGGCGCGCGCCGCATCAACGACGCCTCCGTGGCCGCCTACGGGGCCGACGGCATGGAGGACGGCATCGTCCTGCACGTCACCGGGACGCGCGACTACGAGCACGTGACCGCAGCGGTGACGGCGCCGGCCGAGCGCTACCGCATCGTGGCGAAGACCGATCGCTTCTGGACGGTGCTGGCCGCCGCCGACCTCGGTGTGAGCCGCGCAGGCGGCACGGTCTGGGAGCTCGCGGCAGCCGGTCTGCCCGCGCTGCTCGTACCCTATCCCCATGCCACTGCCGACCATCAGCTCGCGAATGCGACCTATTTCGCCGCGGCCGGCGGTGCGGTGATCGTCGAGGACGCGGCGCTCGACGGCGCGCGCCTGCGCGATCGAGTCGGCGAGCTTCGCGCTCAGCCCGGGCGTCTCGCGGAGATGGGTGAGGGCATGCGCAGCGTCGCGCGGCCCGACGCCGCCGCGGCCGTCGCGAACGAGTTGCTGCGCCTCGCGCGGGATCGGAAGTGAGCGGCGAGCTGCACCTCATGGGGATCGGCGGAGCCGGCATGTCGGGCATCGCGCGCGTGCTGCGCGGCCACGGTCGCACGGTGACCGGCTGCGATCGCTCGCCCGCGGCGGTCGAGGAGCTGCGCGCCGAGGGGATCGACGCCTACGTGGGGCACGATCCCGCGCACCTGCGGCCCGGCGTGGAGTTGATCATCTCGACGGCCGTCGAGGAGAGCGAGCCCGAGCTCGCGGCCGCGCGCCGCCAGGGCCTGCGCGTGCGCCATCGCTCCGACGTGCTCGCGGACATCGTCGCCTCCGGCGAGGGCATCTGCGTGGCCGGTGCGCACGGCAAGACGAGCACGACGGCGCTGATCGCCTACGTGCTCGAGCAGTGCGGGGAGGATCCGACGTATCTCATCGGCGGCGTCGTGCCGCAGCTGGGCTCGAATGCCCGGGTGGGAAAGGGTCGCTACGTCGTGGCCGAGGCGGACGAGTCGGACGGCTCGCTCGCGCGCCTCCGTCCACGGGCCGCGGTCGTGCTCAACGCCGAGCTCGACCACCACGACCACTTCGCATCGCTCGACGACCTGCACGCGCTGTTCCGGGCCTGGGTGGCCGAGCTGCCGCGCGAGGGGCTGCTCGTGCTGCACGAATCGCTCGACTACCCGGCCGAATGCGCGATCCGCCGCTACGGGGCAGGGCCGGGGGAGGGTTGGCGGGCACTCGACGTCGTCGCGGACGGGGATGGCACGCGCTTCGTGCTCTCCGCACCAGGTCGCGATCCGTTGCCGCTGCGGCTCGGCGTGCCCGGGGCGCACAACGCGCTCAACGCCACGGCCGCGCTCGCCCTGCTCGACTGGGCCGGCATCGCTCCCGAGCGCGCCGCGGCCCCGCTGGCCGAGTTCCGCGGCGCCGCGCGGCGCTACGAGCGCAGGGGAGAGGTCGCCGGGATCCGCCTCGTCGACGACTACGCGCACCATCCGAGCGAATTGGCCGCCACGCTCACCGCCGCGCGCGGCGAGGCCCCGCCCGGGCGGCTCCTGGCCTGCTTCCAGCCGCACATGCCCTGGCGCACGAGCAGGTTCGCCGACGGCTTCGCGGAGGCGCTGCGACTGGCCGATGCGGCTTGTGTCTGCGACGTCTACGTCGCGCGCGGCGCGGCCGACCCGGCGGTCACGGGCGAGCTGGTCGTCGAGAGCGCGCGACGCCAGGATCCCGCGTTCCCGATCGCCTGGACGCCCGGGTACGCCGATGCCGCCGACTGGATCGTCCACACGGCGCGCCCCGGCGACCTCGTGCTGACGCTCGGCGCCGGGCCGGTCGACTCCGTCCTCGGGCTCGTGCGCGAGCGACTATGAGCGACGCCGCCGGGAGTCGAGGCCGACGCGCCGCTCGCGCGCCTGACCACGATCGGCACCGGCGGCCCGGCGCGCTTCCTGGCGCGCCCGGTCTCGGCGCCCGAGCTGGCGGAGGTGCTGGCCTGGGCCGACGCGGAGGGCCTCGACGTCGCCGTGATCGGGCTCGGCTCGAACCTGCTCGTCGCCGACGCCGGCTATGACGGCGTCGCCGTGCATCTCGAGGGCGCGCTGGCTGCGATCGAGATCGACGGCACGAGCGTGCGCTGCGGCGGCGGCGCCTCGCTGGCCGCGGTCGTGCGCCGCGCGACCGAGGCCGCGCTCACCGGCATCGAGTTCGGGTGCGCCATCCCGGGCACGGTCGGCGGAGCGGTGCGCATGAACGCCGGCGCCTACGGCAGCGAGATCCGGGACGTGTTGGCCTCGGCCGAGGTCGTCTCCGCGGCCGGGATGCGTACGGGCGGCCCGGTGGAGCTCGATCTGAGCTACCGGCACTCGAACGTGCGCGGGGCCGAGGTGGTGGCCGAGGCCGTGCTGGAGCTGGAGCGCGGCGTGCGCGACGAGATCCGCGAGCGCGTGAAGGGCATGCAGCGCCTCCGCAGCGAGAGCCAGCCGCGCAAGGCGCGCACGTTCGGGTCGGTCTTCAAGAACCCCGACGAGGGCCCGGGCGCCGGCGCGCTGATCGAGGCCTGCGAGCTGAAGGGCCACGTGATCGGCGGCGCGCGCATCTCGACGGTGCACGCGAACTTCATCGAGAACACCGGAGCGGCGCGCTCGGCGGACGTCGCGGCCCTGGTCTCGCTCGCGCGGCGCTGCGTGCGCGAGCGGTTCGGGGTCGATCTGGAGCACGAAGTGGAGCTGCTCGGGCCCGTCAGCCTGGTCTGACCCCACCCATTCGGGGGGCAGGAGGCGCAGCAGCCGCGCCGAAACGGGGCGCGTGCAGCTCTCCGCCGCCGTACTCGTGCGCCGCCGTGCCGCCGCCGTGGTCGTGGCCGCCGCGGCCTGTGCGCTGGTCGCCGGCATCGTCGGCCTCGGCTACCTCTGGGTCAAGAGCTCGAGCGTCTTCAGGCTGCAGAGCGTGGCCGTGCGCGGCGGCACCGAGAGCGATCGGCTCGCCGTGCGGGACGCGGTCGCCCGTGCCGCCGCGGGGCGCTCGCTGCTGCAGATCTCCGCGTCCGATGTCGCATCTGCGATCGAGTCGGTGCCGACGATCCGCATCGCCAGCGTCGACCGTGATTTTCCGCACACGCTGCGCGTCCACATCGTCCCCGAGCGCGCCGTCGCGCTCGCGGTGGCCAAGGGGAAGTACCGCAGCCTCGTCGCCTCGAGCGGCCGTGTGCTCCGCGTCTTCGAGCCGAACGAGGCCGTGCCGTCGCTGCCGCGCATCTGGCCCTCGGAGCGGCCGGTGCCGGGCGGATCCCTCCACAATGCGCCGATCCAGGCCGCGCTGGACGCGCTCGCCGCCCGGCCGAGCGATTTCCGCGCCCAGGTCGCCAACGTGCAGCTGAAGCCCGAGCTCGGCATCGTCATGCGCCTGAACGGCGGACTGGACATCATTCTCGGCCCGCCGCTCAAGCTGCGCGACAAGATGCGCGCGGCGGCCTGGGTGCTGCGCCACTACCCGACGAAGGCGGATCGGTCGACCCTGGAGTACGCCGATGTGTCCGCGCCCTTCCGTCCCGCGGTCATGCCGCG
The DNA here is from genome assembly GCA_963705965.1 of uncultured Actinomycetes bacterium. Classification (GTDB taxonomy): domain Bacteria; phylum Actinomycetota; class Thermoleophilia; order Gaiellales; family JALYLC01; genus JALYLC01. The sequence continues at coordinate 224,453 of CAVPLI010000007.1, forward strand.
CGGCGGGTACGCGGAGACGGCGGGCCTGGGGGAGAAGAAGGTGGCGAAGAAGACCGCTGAAGACGACACGAGCGCGAAAAACGCTCAGAATGGCGCGTGATGCGCGCGCACCTGGCTAACAAGTCGTTCCTGTATCGTGAGAAACGGACTCGTCGCCCTCGCCGCGGCGCGGAGTTTGCGTATTTCCGAGAGAGGGTGAATCGGTGTCGATGAAGGAGACCGGCGGGTCGTATCTCGCGGTCATCAAAGTTGTCGGAGTCGGCGGCGGTGGTACCAACGCCGTCAACCGCATGGTCGACAGCGGTCTGCGCGGCGTCGAGTTCATCGCCGTCAACACGGACGCGCAGGCGCTCCTGATGACGGACGCCGACGTGAAGATCGCCGTCGGGCAGAAGGTCACGCGCGGCCTCGGTGCGGGTGCGAACCCGGACGTGGGCCGCGATGCCGCCATCGAGAGCCGCGACCAGCTCAAGGAGGCGCTCAAGGGCGCTGACATGGTCTTCGTGACCGCGGGTGAGGGCGGCGGCACCGGAACGGGCGCTGCCCCCGTCATCGCCGAGCTCGCACGCGAGCTCGGCGCACTCACGGTCGGCGTGGTCACGCGGCCGTTCGGCTTCGAGGGCAAGAAGCGCGCCGATCAGGCCGAGCAGGGCATCGAGGAGCTGGCGGCCAAGGTCGACACGCTGCTCGTGATCCCGAACGACCGCCTGCTGCAGGTCGTCAGCCCGTCGACGCCGATCATGGAGGCGTTCCGCGTCGCCGACGACGTGCTGCGCCAGGGCGTGCAGGGCATCACCGACCTGATCACGGTGCCCGGCCTGATCAACCTCGACTTCGCCGACGTGCGCACGGTCATGCGCAACACCGGCACCGCCCTGATGGGCATCGGCGCCGCCGCGGGCGAGAACCGCGCCGCCGAGGCCGCACGGGCCGCCATCTCCTCGCCGCTGCTCGAGACGAGCGTCGAGGGCGCACGCGGCCTGCTGCTCAACATCACGGGTCCGAGCGACCTCGGCCTCTTCGAGGTCGACGAGGCCGCGAAGATCGTGCAGGGCGCGGCCGACCAGAACGCCAACATCATCTTCGGCGCCGTCGTCGACGATGCGATGGGCGAGCACGTGCGCGTGACGGTCATCGCGACCGGGTTCGAGCGCGGCACGCCGAGCTCACCGCGCCGTGAGCGCCCGACCACGGGTGAGCCCGGCGGATCGCAGCTCTTCGACGTCCCGTCGGACATCCTCGACGTGCCGTCGTTCCTGCGCGAGGACTAGGTCAGGCTTCGCGGCCGCGCCACTGCGGCTCGCGCTTGCTCAGGAAGGCGTCGATGCCCTCGCGTGCGTCGGGTGTCACGGCGTTCGTCGCCATGACGTCGCTCGCATGCGTGTACGCGTCGGGCAACGCTCGGTCGAGCTGCTCGTAGAACGCGACCTTGCCGACGGCGATCGTCTCCGAGCTCGCGCGCGCGATTCGCTCGGCGAGCTCGTGCGTCTCCTGCGCGAGGCGCTCGAGCGGCACCACGCGGTTGACGAGGCCCCATTCGGCCGCGGTCGGCGCGTCGATCGGGTCTCCCGTCAGCAGCATCTCGAGCGAGCGCTTGCGCCCGACCGCCCGCGAGACCTCGACCATCGGCGTCGAGCAGAAGAGGCCGATCCGCACGCCCGGCGTGGCGAAGCGCGCGTCCTCGCTCGCGATCGCGAGGTCGCAGGCGGCGACGAGCTGACAGCCGGCGGCCGTCGCGATGCCGTGCACCTGCGCGATCACGGGCTGCGGCAGGCGATGGATCGCCATCATCAGGTCGCTGCAGGTGTCGAACAGCTCTCGCGCGGCCGGCAGCGAGCACCCGGTCATCTCGGAGAGGTCGTGCCCCGCGCAGAACGCGGGGCCCTCGCCGCGTACGACGACGGCGTGCACCGACGTGTCGGCGGCCGTCTCGGCGAGTGCGGAGATGAGATCCTGCAGCAGGGCCAGCGACAGCGCGTTGCGCCGCTCGGGCCGGTTGAGCACGAGCGTGCGCACGCCCGCGGTGTCCTCGATACGGAGTGGGGCGGCGGTGACGGTTGCCATGCCCCGAGGATACCGCCTCAGACGGCTTCTTCGGCCTGCGGGGTGGGGTCGAAGCGGTATCCGACCCCGTACTGCGTCTGGATGTAGGAGTGCGTGGAGCGGCGGTCGAGCTTCTCGCGCAGCTTGCGCACGCAGACGTCCACCGAGCGGTCGCGGGCGCGGTAGGGGACGTTCCAGACGCGTTGCTGCAGCTCGTCGCGGTCGAGCACGCGGCCCGGCTGGCGCGCGAGCGTGAGCAGCAACCGGAACTCGGTGGGGGTCAGCTCGGCATCGAGGCGCTCGCCGGCGGCATCGAGCAGGAACGCCCGCCGCCCTGCCGGGTCGATCAGGAGGCCGGGCGCGCCGATCGGCTCGAGCGACTCGGCACTCTCCGGCACGGAGCGCGTGCGGCGCAGCAGCGCCTGGACGCGGGCGACGAGCTCGCGCATGCCGAACGGCTTCGCGAGGTAGTCGTCGGCGCCGATCTCGAGCGCGTGCACCTTGTCGTGCTCGGAGCTGCGTGCCGAGACGATCAGGATCGGCGTCGAGATGCCCTCCCGGCGCGCCTCCTGCGTGAGCGCCCAGCCGTCGACGCCTGGCAGCATGAGATCGACGATCGCGACGTCGTGCTGCTCGTAGCGCAGCTTCCGGAGGCCCTTGTCGCCGTCCTCCGCAACGACGACGTCGAATCCGGCGTGTCGCAGGTGCGCCGCAATAGCACGCGCGATCACGCCGTCGTCCTCGACCACGAGCACGCTCGCCACGGCCAAAGCGTGCCACGCCCATCGGTCGCCGGTAACCGCGCCGTGCCCGCGGTCATCTACACTGGCCCGAGACGGGGCCGCGCCATGCGCGTCCGCGGCGCGTGGTGAGAGTAGCTCAGTCGGTTAGAGCCCCCGGTTGTGGTCCGGGAGGTCGCGGGTTCGAATCCCGTCTCTCACCCTTGTAGACAAGCCAGATCGAGTGCCGCGGCTGGGCTCCGTGGTTCTATCGTGGTTCTAACCCGGGTCGCTGACGGGCAAGCACGAGTGGAAATACGGCAGCCGGCGGGTCACAGCACGCGCGTTCGCGCAGACACCTGAACATGGTTCGGGATCGCTCGGCGACAGCATCGCGACAGGCACGCCCGTCTTCGGAAGCTTCAGCGTGCCGATGTTGCCCTCGTCATCCTAACGCCGCCCTGAGAAGGAGCGCAGCGGCCGAAGGAACAGGAAGACGGCGGGCGCCACCCCTGCGCATCGTCGCTGATCGCGGCGGGTGCCCATGCGGAGCGGATTCGGGAGCGCCTCCCGTAGACATCGTGTACCGGCGCGGATACAGTCTGGGTAAGCAGATGTCGCGTCACATCTCCTACGCCAACGTGACCGCCACGCTCGCGCTGGTCATCGCGACGTCCGGCGTCTCGTACGCGGCGATCACGATCCCCCGCAACAGTGTCGGTTCGGCCCAGCTCAAGCGCAACGCCGTCACGAGCGCGAAGATCCGCAACAACTCGGTCGCCAAGGCCGACCTGTCGACCGGCGTCCGCTCGCAGCTCAATGCGACCGGTGCGCGGGGCGCGACCGGCCCCGCCGGGCTCACAGGTCCCGCCGGTGCAAAGGGCGACCGCGGCCTGAACGTCGCCGGCAGCCGTCAGGTGCCGAACATGAACGACATCGCCTGCCAGACAGACGTGGTCGTCGGTGGGCTTCCGCTCACCGTCACCGAGCCGTCGCAGGTCTGGACGCACGCCCACGGCGCGATCGCGAATAACAACTCGGGCAACACCGAGGCCGGGCTGTGGCTGCGCCTTCGGGCGACCGGAAGCTCGACCACGCTAGCGGTGTCCGTTGCGCAGTGGGAGGGTCGGCTCGACGCGCTCACCGTGAGCCCGCTCACCACCGGCGGCCTCCTGCTCGCCGGCAGCGATCCCAACGCGCCATCTAGCCCGTACACGGTCGCGCCGGGAAGCTACGTCCTGGAACTCGTCGCCTTCAGCCAGGGCGGGGCGTGCACGATCGCCAAGCCGAACTTCGGCTGGAACCAGGGCGCGGCGATGAGCTACGTCTTGGTCGGGACGGCGTAGCCGCAGCGTCAGAGGCCGCGACGTCCGGCAGCAACCACTCGCGCCAATCGCGACGTTCGCAGCGATTGGTACCCACACTGGTACCCGAGGACGAGAAAAGCCCGCCGTAGCGGGCTTTTATTCGATCGGAGAGACAGGATTTGAACCTCCGACCGCCCGGCCCTCAGCCGCTTCCATAGTCCCCCGCTCTGGGCTGGTTGCGTCAACCAAACCCGTTCGCGGTGTGCATTCTGTGCACGGTTTGCAGCGCGTGGAGCGGTGAGCGGTACCAAAGTGGGACCAGACCTACCTAAGCACGCTGCCGGACGCCTCAGTTCTCGACCGTCTGCATCGAGCACACCCGCGGCCTCGAGCGCAGACGCGGCATCAACAGCAGCGTGCGCACCATTACTACCCCAACGCGCAGCACCCAACCCCTACCCGGGCATGACCGACGACCGAACCCGCAAACCCGCATGGTTGAGCGACAACGTTCTGAGAGGTTGGTGCCGCGTTTGTGCCGGCTATGGCTTGCTCTGCCGCGGCATGACGTCTCAAGATTGGTTTCACGCGCTGTGACGGGGCGTGGAACGCGTACCTCGGCTAACCCCACTCAAGCGGCTTACTGCACGCGCGAACACTGCGGAGGCGGACGCAGGCGATTCGTGTTTCTTGCGAATTCGCGATGTTCTTGGGCACCGCGCCCTGGCGGGGTCTTTCATTTCCGGCTACGGCAGCGAGCGAATCGCCGCACGCAGCGAGTCGCAGCGGTGTGTGCGGCCGGACAGCGTCACGGTGATGGTCGAGGCCGCCGTCGGCGTCCAGCTGGCCTGCATGAGGTGGCACTCGCGTCCCGCGGGCTTGACCGCCGTGTACGCGCACATGTAGCGGCCGCGCGCCGCCTGGACGCAGTGCGGTTTCGCCACGCGGCGGCCGTCGTGATGGGCGACCGAGTAGGCGTTCACCGACCCGACGAAGATCTTCGCGAACTCGACCGCCGAAGGCGGCTGCGTCGATGCGGCATGGGTGGCCGGTGCGGCGAGGAGCATTGCGCCGATGATCGTCGAGAGCTTCATGGCCGCCGACGCCAGGGGAGGCCTTGTCCCGGCCCGTTCCCGTTGCGGTCCCGGCGCGTTACTGTCTACCGATGGCCCTGGATTTTCGGATCGTGGGCGCACTCGAGGTCGCCGAGGACTCGTTCGGACCGCCGTGCTCTTCATCTCTCCTCCTCGTTGGATTCAGTTCGTGTGGTACGAGTGGTCGTGGGCAGCCGCGTCGGTTCGCCGCGGAGGACGAGCAGCAGCGCGTCGTAATGCGAGAGCGCCATCCCGTGTGCCTGCCAGGCGTGGCGTTGGACCTCGGCGGCGAGCGCGTCGTCGTCGCCGGCGCGGGCCTCATGTCCGCAGTTGCAGGTGAGCGTCTTCTCCATGACTGCCTGGCCGCAGGCTAGGAATGCGCAGTTAGATGGCGGCAAGACCAGGGTTAGACCGTGGCTAAGTCGTCGGGGCTGAGGGTGCTCCTCACAGGTCGGGTCGCCGCGGAGGCGAACGGCCGAGTGGTGGATGAGCGGCGCTTGCCAGGGCGTCAGGGCCGGCTTCTGTTCGTGTACCTGGTCGCGGCCCAGAGCAGGCCGGTGCCGCGGGACGAGCTTGCGGACGCGATCTGGGGGGAATCGCCGCCCGCGACCTGGGAGAAGGCATTGGCGGTGATCGTGAGCAAGCTGCGCGGCTTGCTTGCAGACGACGGGGTCGTGCTGACGCACGCGTTCGGCTGCTACCGGCTCGACCTGCCGGACGGCGCGTGGGTTGACATCACCGCTGCTGCGGAGGCAGCCGAGGAGGCGGAGCACGCGCTCGAGGCAGGCGAGGTGGAAGAGGTGAGGGCCGCTGCCGAGTTGGCGGCCTCTCTGCTGGAGCGCCCGTTTCTTCCCGGGGAGGACGGACTCTGGGTCGTGCAGAAGCGACGCGAGCTCACGGAGATCCGTGGTCGCGCCGTCAGTGCGCTGGCCGAGTCGTGCCTGTCTTCGGGTGATCCGGCTGAGGCGGCCAAGTGGGCCGAGAAGGCGGTCGCGCTGGCGCCGTTTCGAGAGCGGGGCTACCGGCTCCTGATGGAGGCGCACGCCGCCGCCGGCAACCGGGCCGAGGCGCTCCAGGTCTACGAGCAGTGCCGCCGGCTCCTGGCCGACGAGCTCGGCGCCTATCCGTCGCCGGAGACCGAGACGATCTACCGCGCGCTCCTGGCAGCACCCCAGCCCTCGGCTCGAGCGACGCCGCCGGTCGTCGAGCCGTCGCTCGAACCCGGTGAGCCCGAGCCCTCGCAGGTCCAGACCGCGCTGCCAGCGCTCCGCACGAAGAAGGCAACCGAGCAACCGTCACGGAAGCGCCGGGCGGTGCTTTTCACGGCGCTCAGCGGCGTGATCGCAGCGGCGGTCGCGGTAGCGCTGTTCGCGTTCTCGAGCGGTGGGTCGCGCGCGACGCAGCTCGACGGCATGCTCGGCGGGAACACGGTCGGCGCCGTCTCGGCGTCGACCGGGCACATCTTCGCGGCGATCCCGCTGCCGGCCTCGCCTGACGCAATCGCGGCCGGAGCCGAGTCGATCTGGGCGGCGATGTCCGACCGCGGGATCGTGTCGCGGATCGATCCGGGAAGGAACACGGTGCAGCAGACGATCTCGACGCCGGGAGGACCGTCGGCGCTCGCCGTGGGCGGGGGGTTCGTCTGGGTCGCGGACACGCTCGGCGGCACCGTCGCGCAGATCGACCCGCGCGCGAACGGCGGCCAGGTCGTCGGCACGATCCGCGTCGGGAACGGGCCATCGGGCATTGCCTACGGCCTCGGCGGGGTGTGGGTGGCCAACTCGGTCGACCGGACGGTCATCCGGATCGACCCGGTCACCGGAACCGCGGGCCGGCCGATCTCGGTCGAGGCCGGGGCGGACGGCGTGGCCGCGGGAGACGGCGGTGTCTGGGTGATCGGGCGGTCGACCGGCGTTCTCTCTCGCATCGATCCGGTTGCGCGCACGGTCGTCGGCACGACGAGCGTCGGCAACGAGCCCGCCGCCGCCGCCGTCGGTCCCGACGCCGTGTGGGTGGCGAACGGGGCGGACGGGACGGTCTCGAAGATCGATCCTTCGAGTGGGCACGTGGAAGGGTTCTTCCCGGTCGGCAAACAGCCGAGTGGCATCGCCGTCGCAGCGGACGGCCACGTCTGGGTTGCAAATGCCGGCTCGGAAACCCTGACCGAGCTCGACCCCACGACGGGCCACGTGATCCGGACCGTACCGACCGGCGCACCGCCCGGCGGGGTCGCGCTGGACGGCGAGACGGCGTACGTCGCGGCCCGGGTGCCGCCGAGCGCGCACCGCGGCGGCACGCTCACGCTCGCCGTGGCGAACCCGCCCGGCCTCTACTCGCAGCCGATCCCGAAATCGCTCGATCCCGGCTCCGGCTACTCGGCCTGGGAGCTCCTCTCGATGACGAACGACGGCCTCCTCACGTACAGTCGGGCCGGGGGCGCCGAGGCCTACAAGGTCGTTCCCGACCTGGCAACCGGCCTCCCGACGCGCAGCGACGGCGGCCTCACGTACACCTTCCAGCTGCGCGAGGGGATCCGCTACTCGACCGGCGGGGTCGTTCAGCCTGCCGATATCCGCCGCGGGATCGAACGGGCGCTGCTCGAGAGCGGTGGCAATCCCCCGGGCTCCTACCTGGCCGTGATCGAGGGCGGCGCCGGCTGCCTGACGGGCAAGCACTGCGATCTCACGCGCGGCATCACGACCAGCCCGGGGTCGAGCACGGTGACCTTCCACCTCAGCACACCGGACAGAGTCGATCGACTACGGGATCGTTCTCGAGGGGGAGGTGGTTCTGACGCTGGATGACGGCAGCGAGACGCTGCTCCGCCCGGGCGACGTCGTGGTTCAACGCTCGGGCACCGATCACGCCTGGGAAAACCGAACCGACGAAGCGGCGCGCATGGTCTTCATCCTCGTCGACGGCACCTTCAGCAACGAGCTCAAGGCACTGCTTCCAGACGATCTAGAGCTGTTCGCTCAGGCGCTCGACAAGTGAGCAATAGGTTCGTCGTCACCGGAGCCCACGGGTGCGTCGGCGCCTGGGTCGTCGCAGAGCTCGTCCGCGAAGGCACGCAGGTGGTCGCACTCGATATCGGAGCGGGCCGCGGGCGAACCGAGCTGCTCCTCGACGACAAGCAGCTCGCACTCGTCGACTTCGTCCAGGCAGACATCACCGAATCGCTCTCATTCCAAGGCGCAACGCACGTCGTCCACCTGGCGGCGCTGCAGTACCCGTACTGCCGCGAGGACCACGCCGCCGGTGCGCGCGTCAACGTCGTCGGTACGGTCAACGTCTTCGACGCGGCGCTCGACGCGGGCGCGAAGCTCGTCTACGCAAGCTCGATCGCAGCTCTCGCACACGAGAGCCTCTACGGCACGTGGAAGCGCGCGAACGAAGGCTCAGCGGCCGCGTACTGGGCCGAGGATCGCTTTCCGAGCATCGGCGTCCGCGCCGCGCTCGTCTATGGCGTCGGCCGAGACCGCGGAATGACAGCTTCGATGACGCTCGCGATGGAAGCCGCCGCTCGCGGCGAGCCATTCCACATCGTCCACGGCGGCTCATCGCCGTTGAACCATGCCGGCGATCTTGCTCGGATCTTCGTCCGCACCGCGCGTGCGGTGTCGACGGGCGCCCAGGTGTATGACGCGGGAGGCGGTGAGCATCACATGGAGGACGTCGTAGCTGCGATAGAGGCGGCTGTGCCCATGCGCAGATCACGTTCGAAGCTACGCCGTTTGCAGCGACGCCGCCGTCGTTCGGATGGGACGACTCGAGGAGGCGCTCGGCGGCGTCGAATGGCGGCCTCTCGAGCAGGGCGTGCGCGGCACAGTCGACCTCTTTCGGCGGCTCGAGCGTGCCTAGGGTCGCCCTCGTAACAGGCGCATCCGGCGGCCTCGGCACCGCGATCGTCGAACGGCTCGCGGCGAGGGATTCGATCGTCGAGGGAGACGATCTCGCAGAACTCGCTGTCACCGACCCAGCTGTCCGTGGACGCGTACGTCACCTTGGCACTCGAGCGACACGGCCGCGTCGACGTCCTCGTCAACGACGCTGGTCTCGCCGGCCCGACCGCGCCTGTCGGACCAATATCCGCTCGACGAATTGGCAGCGCGTCCTCGACGTGAACTTGACGGGCACATTCCTCTGCATACGCCGCTGCGTGCCGCCGATGACGCTCGGTTACGGCCGGATTGTCAACGTCGCCTCGATCGCCGGAAAGGAGGGCAACCCTGAAATGTCCGCCTACTCCGCATCGAAGGCGGGCTTGATCGCGCTGACGAAATCCGTTGGTAAGGAACTGGCCCAGACGGGGATCCTCGTCAACTGCATTGTTCCGGCGGTTTTCAACACGGGGATGCGTTGGCGGCGTCAGCGGACGAGCGTGAGCTGTTTGCAGCTCGCGTGCCGATGGGCCGGATGGGACGCCCGAATGAGCTCGCTGAACTCGTATCCTGGCTCGCGTCCGACCGTTGCTCGTTTAGCACGGGCAGCATTCGATCTCTCGGGCGGACGTGCGGTCTACTGAAAGAGAGCGGAGTCCCGACCGAGCGCAGAGGACCCGAGCGAGTGCTCGTATGGCTACGGACGTGCGGGCCGTTGATGAACGAAGAACCACCGAACCTGGTTCATACGTCAGTCGACCTTCGACCCCATTTATCCGCGTTCTGACGATGACGCGCCGCCTTGGCGACTCGCCGGGTACCAACGCATCCCCTCAAACGGCTCCCGTGGCATCGCGTACTTCGTTGGCGTGTGGTGCCCCTTCCCATCCAACGACGATCCAACTTGTCCGCCCGCGTCGCTTTGTCACGACAGAGAAGTTTGCGCCGGGAAAGCGCTCGGCCAACGCGGCGCTCACCAGCTCAGCCGTCCTCAGGAGAGGCACGACAGTCGGCGAAGGAGGATCGATCATGCGGCGCACTCTAATTCGTCGTTACGCGAGTCGCAGCGAATCGTGCGAACCAGTCGAGTGCCTCGGGCTGCAGCAGAGCATCGCGGCTAGCCGCCGCCTCAGCGGGCACCCCCTGGAGCACACGCTCACGGGGAGCTCCAGGCGCTTTCCGGTCATCGTCTTTGGTACCGCCGGTGCTGCGACGATCCTGTCGGGCACGTGGCGGGGCGAGAGGTTTGCGGCCAATGTCGCTTTGATCTCCGCTTGTAGCTCATCGTCTAATTCTCGGCCTTCGCGCAGCACGACGAACAGCAGGAGCTGGCCCAATCCTCCCCGCCGGGTCCTCTAGGTGGACAATGATGGCCTCAGTGACCTCCGGCATCTCCTCCAGAACCGCATAGAAGTCGCCGCTGCCGAGCCGGACGCCGCCACGGTTCAGGGTCGCGTCCGACCTACCGGTGACGACCGAGGTGCCCCGTTCGGTGAAACGGGCCCAGTCCCCCTGCCGCCAAACGCCTGGATAAAGGTCGAAATACGTCGTGTGGTACCGGATGCCGCCTGAATCATTCCAGAAGCCGATCGGCATGGACGGCATCGGCTTCGTGATGACGAGTTCACCGAGTTCGTTCACGACTGCGTTACCTTGTGAGTCGAAGGCGCTCGCTGCGACGCCAAGGCTGCGCGCGGACATCTCGCCAGCCCACACAGGGGCGTCAGGTAGGTGCCGCAGGCTGGTCCCTGTGCAGACCTTCGTCCCTCCGGTGCCGTTGGAGAGAGCGGATGAGAAGGGATTACTGGTAGATCCAGCGATAGCCTTCGGCCGGCAGCGGTGCGCCTGCCGTGCAGATCTCACGCACCTCGCTGAGGTTCGAAAATCCGCGCTGGTTCCAGGCCCGCCTTCCGCCACGCCGGCGATTGCGCGGGAGCGGGCGCCGAACGGTCGCGCGGCTGTCAGGGCGATGGCGAAGTAACGTTCCGGCCCGGCAACGCGAGGTTCCCATCGAATGTGATGATCTGCGCCCCGTTCCAGCGTTGCGACCTGGCGCATCGATAGCATCCATGCCGTCGTCGTCGGGAAGAAAAGGCGATCGCCTCGTGCAGGTCCCAGATCAGCGCGAGGAGCTCCAGGTGCTCGACAAGGGATTCCACCATGGCAATGGGGACGATCGCCTTTGGGAGCCCCGTAGTTCTGCGAGAACAGAATGAGCATCGGGTGGTCGAACGGCAGCGGCTCGATGCCAAGTCCGCTGCTGTGCCACCACGTCGCCGCATTCACGAGCACCGGCCAACGGAATGCTGTGTTCGCCGTAAGGCACGGGATCGACTTCCTCCAGCCCCGGCAACGTCGACGCGATCTCGGCGACATGCGTAGTGCGGTCAACGTCCAACGTGCCGTATCTATAACCGGAGACTGCTAGTAGAACCTTCGGCTTGATCTGCGCGAAACGGTCAACGACAGCCCGGACGGCCGTACTCGGTGGCGCAGCCTGCCCAGATCGCGTCGAGGCTTCGCCGTCGCCAGAAATGCGACCACGGTTTCCGGAAGTTTCGGCAGGTACGCAACGACCCGATCACCCTTCTGGACGCCGAGCGGATAAGACCGGCCCGTGCGCGGCCACCTGATCGCGTGCTCGCCGAAGCTCATGTCAAACGACGCGCGTGTATCGGAACCGCACTATGGCGATCCGGCCAAGATCACCGTCAATCGCCACCATGGTTCGGCGTCAGATGCGCGCTGGTACCACGGATGCCGAAGGGCACCTGGTTCGGCGCGATCATGCGCTCGTAGGGCGCATGCGCCTTGACGCCGAAGAACTCCTGAGATGGAAGACCAGAATGCTTCAAGGTCGTCGACGGACCACTGCCACAGCTCCTCATAGCTGTCGAAACGAAGGCCTCGCTGGTGCTCGAGCCATTGAAGGTAGTCGCCAAGCCGGGTCCACTCGCGGACGTCGGGCGGCGGCATCGAAGCGATCTCAGGAGCGGCGGCGGTAACCCGGTCACAACGAGCATCCGACTAGCTCTGACACGCCGTCCATCGCATCGTCGATGATAACGCCGAGGTGCCGCTTTCGGCGTACGCGACGTCGAATGCGGTACGGCGGTGTCAGGCGTCCTCCAGACGCTTCGCTGGCTGCGCCACGGTTTCGACTGATCGACCGGCGAGCCGGCATGAGCTGGCCTGGTGGTCCGCCGACCTCATGTCGGGGCTGCCCATGCTTCGGCGTGGTCGTCATGAACTGAGCATGCCGGTCTATCAACTCGGCCACCCTGATCGGCCTGCCGCCGCGTCCAATTGCGCGGCACCGTCGATTCGTGCGGCACTCCGAGGATCGAAACCAGCCGTGCCATTAGATTGAGATTCGCTCTAACCGCCGACGGCGCGGTGTCAATCGCGCGAAGGAGCCCTCCATGAGCCATCCGCCGACCTCCGCCTCTACTGGTTCCCGGCAGCTGCGCCGCGTGCCGCTGTTCGCGCTCGAGGAGATCGGCGCGCCGTCGAGCTGACCGTGCCGCGCCGCCCGTCCGACGAGTACGCCGCCGTCAACCCGAAGGGCAAGGTGCCCGCGCTCGTCGCCGACGGCCGCGTCATCACCGAGAACCCGGCGATCGAGGCGTTTCTCGCCCGCTCGTTCCGGAGGCGCGGCTGCTGCCGGAGCAGCCGGAGGCTGCACTCGAGGCGCTGTCGACGATGTGCTGGTTCGCATCGGGCATCCACCCGGTCGTCGGCCGGGCTGCGCTTCCCCGCGAGCGTGTCTCCGCTGCCCGAGTCGCACGACGCCGTGCGTGCGGCCGCCCTCGGTCAGCTCGAGAAGGAGTTCGCGATCGCCGAGGAACGTCTCGCCGACCGGGAGTGGCTGTTCGGCGAGTGGACGATCGTCGACGCCTACCTCCTCTGGTGCTGGTTCCGCGCCGTCGGCCTGGGGATCGACGCCTCGCGCTTTCCGCGCTGCGCCGAGCACGGGGGGCGGTGCGAGCAGCGCGACTCCGTCGCGCGAGCCCTCGACCGCGAAAGAGGCCGAGTTCGCGCGCCTCGTCGACGCGGCGGATCGTGCCCGAGTTCCTGCAGGTGCCGTGGCAGGCAG
>CAVPLI010000008.1:0-694645 GCA_963705965.1 uncultured Actinomycetes bacterium
GCCTGCGCGATCCCGACGGCGACCATCGCGGCAATGAATGCGGGCGTCCCGAGCGGCAGCGCCATCGCTCCCATCGCCGGCGCCATCAGCAGCGTGCCGAGACCGACGAGCTTGAGGCGGTCGAGGCGATCCGCCATGCGCGCGATCGTGAGGGTGGTGATCGCACCGGCGATGGCGACGAGCGTGAAGGCCGCGCCGACCCCGCTCTGCGAGACGTCGTGGTCGGCGAGGTGCAGCGACCCCAGCGTCTGCATCGTCGTGCCGACGATCGCGAGCACGATGAGCGCGACGTTGGCGCTGAGCAGCCAGGAGTCGCGCGCGACCGTGCGGATGCTGTCTCGCAGCGGTACGGGCTCGTGCTTCGGGGCGCCGACCTCGGGCTCGCGCGCCGCGATCGCCGCGAGGACGAGTACGACGGCGCCGAGCGCGCCCATCGCGGCCTTCAGGCCGACGAGCTGGACGAAGGGCCCGCCGAAGAGCGGGCCCGCGATCGCCCCGACCGGCAGCGCCGTGTTGATCAGCGCCGCTGTGCGGCCACGCCGCGCAGGGCGGCACGCTCCCGATCGCCCACGCCAGCGCGGCCGACCACGAAACGGCCGAGAAGACGCCCGCGGCGAATCGCAGACTGACGAGCTCGGCGAACGAGCCGACGAACGCGTGCAGCGGCGCCGCGATCGCGAACAACAGCGTCGCGGCGATGGTGACCCGTCGCGGCCCGAACTTGTCGGCGAGCCTGCCCGCGGGCACCGACGCGAGCAGCACGGCCGCGCTGTACGCGCCCACGACGATGCCCGACTGCGCCTTGCTCAGACCCAGCGACTCCTCCCACCCCGGCAGCAGCGGCGCGACCGCGAACCAGAGCACGAGATCGAAGAAGACGAGCCCGCCGACCAGCAGCGTCAGGCGACTGCCGCTCCTCCCGTACTCCTCCTCGCCGAGCTCCACTGCGCTCAGGGCAGCAGCCAGTCGATCGGCTGGGCGCCCTGCTCGGCGAGCAGTGCGTTGGCGCGGCTGAACGGTCGCGAGCCGAAGAAACCGCTGTGCGCCGAGAGCGGGCTCGGGTGCGCACTCTCGATGGATGCGGCGCGAGAAGTGGCTTCAGCGTGCGAGCGTCGCGACCCAGAGAATCGCGACCAGCGGCCGATCCCTCATCGCCAGCGCCCGGATCGCCTGCTCGGTGACGGCCTCCCAGCCCTTGCCGCGGTGCGAGCCCGGGTTGCCCGGCGCGACCGTGAGAACACGGTTGAGCAGCAGGACGCCCTGCGTTGTCCAGGGCGTGAGGTCGCCGTTGGCCGGCTGCGGGTGACCGAGATCCTCGCGGTACTCCTGGAGGATGTTGCGGAGACTCCCAGGCAGAGGCCGGACGTCGGGCGCGACGCTGAACGAGAGCCCGATCGGGTGCCCCGGAGTCGGGTACCAGATCCTGGCCGACGATCAGCACGCGGACATCGTCGAGTGGCTGCTGAAGCGCCGCGAGGATCCGCGTCGACCTGGGCAGGAAGGCGCGGTTCGCCGCGCGCTCCGCCCGCAGGAAGTCGCCGAGCTGGGCGATGACGTCGCTGACGGGCGCGAGCGCTTCGGCCCATCCGGGCCCGACGCTGTCGGCCAGACTGCGAGTCGAGGGCTCCGCGGTGCTCACGCCTGCGATCGTAGGGTGCCCGCGCGCCCGGGGCCAACCCGGCCGCTGCAACCGGGCGAATCGCCCGGCGGACTACGATCCGAGGCGGCGCCCTCGTAGCTCAGGGGATAGAGCAACGGTTTCCTAAACCGTGTGTCGGAGGTTCGAGTCCTCCCGGGGGCATCAACTTCACCAGGCGAAAGGCGCCGGCAAGATCCTCGTTACGCCTGCGCTCTAGGCTCCCGTCTCATCGCGTCGCCCGCCCAACCCTCAACGCATGACACCCGCTGTTCGCCCATCTTGTGGAACTCAACCAGGTTGCGCGACCGGGCATGACCGCCGCAGCAGCGCCCCTCGCGAAGCCCCTGGCCTGCTCGACTACCTGCTGGTTCGACGATACTCACCGCATGCTGCTGAGCGACGACGGACGGACGTGACGATTCCTGGCGGCGACGCGCGCGCCGCACGCGTCGAAACGGCCCTGTACCGGATTGCCGAGCTCGCGAGCTCGGTACAGGACATGCAGGAGTTCTACCGCGACGTGCACGCCGTCGTGGGCGAGTTCATGTACGCGAACAACTTCTTCATCGCGCTGTACGACGATGACCGACAGCTGATCAGCTGGCCCTACTACGTGGACGAGCTCGATGATGGACGTGCCGGAACCCCAACCAGTGGGATGTCCGTTCGGTGAGGCGGCGATGCCAAGGGGGCGACCGCATACGTCCTCCGGACCGGGGAGCCGCAGCTCCCTGCCGTACGCAGCGCCTACTCGAGCTGGTCGCGCGGGGCGAGATCGAGATCAGGGGGGCTGCGACCGAGGACTCGAGCTGGCTCGGCGTTCCGCTGAAGGCCGAGGACCGTACGCTCGGCGTAGCCCACCGTGCAGTCGTATACGCGCGACGTCCAATATACCGAGCGGGACATGGAGCTGCTCGCGTTCGTCGGGCAGCACATCGGCGTCGCGCTCTCACGCGCGCGTGCGATCGAGGAGACGCGACAGCGGAACGCGGAGCTCGCGCTGATCAACAGCGTTCAGGCGGCGCTCGCCGGCAAGTAGGAGTTGCAGGCCATCTACGACCTCGTCGGCGACAAGATCAGGAGGTCTTCGACGCGCAGGTCGTCGACATCGGCATCTACGAGCCCTCGTCGGGGCTGATCCGCTTCCCGTACACCATCGAGCGGGGCGCGCGTTTCCCGGACGAGCCGATCTCGCTGATCGGCTTCCGCAAGCACGTGATGGACACGCGTGAGCCGCTGATGATCGACGACAGCACTCCGGAGTTCCAGGCCGAGCGCTACGGCAATCCCTTCGTCCTCAGCGGCGAACCGACGCGCTCGGCGCTGTTCGTACCGCTCGTGGTCGGTGGGATCGCAACCGGTGTGATCTCTCTCCAGAACCTGGACCGCACGCATGCCTTCAGCGGCGCGGATCAGCGACTCCTGACGACGCTCGCCGCCAGTCTCAGCGTGGCGCTGGAGAACGCCCGGCTGATCCACGAGACGCGGCGGCGGAACGCAGAGCTCGCCCTGATCAACGGCGTGCAGGCCGCGGTCGCCGCCGAGCTCGACCCGCAGGCGATCTACGAGGTGGTCGGCAACAAGATCGAGGAGGTGTACGACGCGCAGACAGTCAGCATCTCGACCTACGACGAGGCGACGGGACTTCTCGGCTTCCCCTTCGTGGTCGAGCGGGGGCAGCGCTTCGTCGTCGAGCCGATGCCGCTCGTCGGTTTCCGGAAGCACGTGCTCGAGACCGGTGAGCCCCTGCTCGTGAACCACGATGTCGCGTCGGCGGCCGAGCACTACGGCAACCCGACGGCGATCGCCGGAGAGGCGCCGAAGTCGGTGCTCTTCGTGCCGCTCTACACCGGCGGCCGTCCCTCGGGCGTCGTCTCGCTGCAGAACGTCGATCCGCGAGCATGCGTTCAGCGACTCCGACCAGCGGTTGCTCGTCACACTCGCCGGCAGCGTCGGCGCAGCGCTCCAGAATGCGCACCTCGTGCACGAGACCCGCCAGCGAGTGGCCGAGCTTGCGACCGTCAACAGCGTCGGGCAGGCACTCGCTTCGCAGCTCGATCTCGGCGCACTGATCGAGCTGGTCGGAGAGCGCGTGCGCGAGACGTTCGACGCCGACATCGCCTACGTGGCGCTGCATGACGTCGCCGCCGGGCAGATCGAATTTGCCTACTACTACGAGGACGGTGAGCGCCGGCCGGAACCGTCTCTGCCCTACGGAGAGGGGCTCACCTCGCAGATCCTCCGCTCGCGCGAGCCGCTCATGCTCAACCGGAAGCAGCACTACGAGGGGCATGCCGCCGTGGGCACGCCTTCCCTCTCCTACCTCGGAGTTCCGATCCTGGTCGGCGAGACATCGATCGGCGTACTCAGCGTCCCAGAACGTCGAGGGAGGAGGGGAGGTTCGGAGACGAGGATGCGCGCCTGCTCGCCACGATCGCGGCGAACGTTGGTGTCGCAATCCAGAACGCCCGGCTCTTCGCCGAGGTAGAGCGGCAGCGCCAGTACCTCGAGTCGCTCGCAGCGATCAATCCCGCAGCGGTTGTCGTGATGGACGTCGACGAGCGAGTCACCGATTGGAACCCGGCAGCTTCCGAGCTCTTCGGGTACTCGGCGGAGGAAGCGCTCGACCGCTCGGTCGACGAACTCGTCTTCGGCGACGGCGATCGCGCCGAGGGGCGGGAGGTCACGCAGGAGGCTATGAAAGACGGTCGGGCGCAGCGGATCACCAGCCGCAGGCGGAAGGACGGAGACTTCGATCGAGGTCGAGCTGAAGCTGGTTCCGCTCATGGTGGACGGCTCCCACGTCGGCTTCCTCGGCATCTATCACGATGTGACCGAGCTTCAGCGGGCGCGGCAGGAGGCCGAGGCGGCGACGCAGGCGAAGAGCGCCTTCCTGGCGACGATGAGCGACGAGATCAGGACGCCGATGAATGCCGTGATCGGCATGACCGACCTCCTGCTCGGCACCGAGCTCACGAGTGAACAGCGGGATTTCGCCGAGATCGTCCACTCCAGCGGAGACGCCCTGCTGCACGTGATCGACGACATCCTCGACTACTCGAAGATCGAGGCGGGGAAGCTCGAGGTCGACCACGAGCCGTTCGACCTACGGGAGTGCGTCGAGCGTGCGCTCGAAATCGTCGCTCCCCGCGCCTCGGAGAAGGGAATCGAGCTCGGGTGCCTGATCGACGAGGAGGCTCCCGCCGCGATCCTGGGCGACGCCGCCCGCCTGCGACAGGTGCTCCTCAACCTCCTTTCGAACGCAGTCAAGTTCACCGAGGAGGGCGAGGTCGTCGTCCACGTGGAGGCAGACGGCCCAATCCACGGGCGTGTCAGGCTCGAGTTTGCGGTACGCGACACGGGGATCGGGATCCCGGATGACCGGATGGACCGCCTGCTTCACGTCCTTCAGCCAGGTCGACGCATCGACGACACGACGCTACGGCGGAACGGGACTCGGACTCGCGATCTCGAAGCGGCTCGTCGAGCTGATGGGTCGGGACCATGAGCGCCGAGAGCGAGGAAGGGAAGGGCTCGACGTTCCGTCTCGCGCTTTCCGCGGAGCCCGCGGAGCGGCCGATGCGGCCGGCGCCCGAGGACACCCTGACGCAGCTCCTCGGGAAGCGCGTTCTCATTGTCGACGACAACGCGACCAACCGCGAGATCGTCACGCGGCACGCACGGGCCTGGCACATGGAACCTGTCGCAGTCGAGAGCGGCGACGAAGCGCTCGCACTCATCGATCGGGGGGAGACGTTCGACGTTGCCGTGCTCGACATGATGATGCCGCGCATGGACGGCGTCGAGCTGGCGGGCGAGATCCGGCAGCGTCGCTCGCGGGGAGAGCTGGCACTCCTGCTCCTGACCTCGCTCGGACGCCTGCCGGGGGCCGGCACGAGCGGCGAGTTCGATGCGCAGCTTCCAAAGCCGCTGCGGGCATCGCAGCTCTACAACACGCTCGTGCAACTGCTCGCGGACGACGAGGGAGTCGGGCCGGTAGCCGAGCCGGGACGGTCCCGGCCGGGCGGGCGATCCCTGCAGATCCTGCTTGCCGAGGACAACGCGGTAAATCAGAAGGTTGCACTCCGCCTGCTCGAACGACTCGGCTACAGCGCTGACGTCGCTTCTGACGGACTCGAGGCGATCGAGGCGGTCGCGCGAGGCCGGTACGACGTGGTGCTGATGGATGTGCAGATGCCGGAGCTCGACGGTCTCGAAGCATCGCGCCGGATCTGCGAGCGGTGGCCCGATACACGTCCGCACATCATCGCGATGACGGCGAATGCGCTGCCCGAGGACCGCGAAGCCTGCTTCGCGGCCGGCATGGACGACTATGTGGCGAAGCCGATCCGTTCGGAGCAGCTCGCGGAGGCGCTGAAGCGCGTGGCGCCGGCCCGACAGGATGCTGTGCCGGCGGCACAGAACGCTCAGGGGCTTGTCGACGGCGCCGCACTGGAGAGCCTGCGGGAGCTCGGTGGCGACGACTTCCTCGCCGAGGTGATCGATACCTTTCTCGCCGACGCGCCGGCGCTCCTGGCGACGCTTCACCACGCCCTCGCGGAGGGAGGGATCGCCGAGCTTCGGCGGGCGGCGCATACGCTGAAGTCGAACGGCGCCACCCTCGGGGCCGGGGAGTTCACCGAGCGTTGTCGCGCACTCGAGCAGGAGGCGAGGGAAGGCCGCCTGGAGGCTGCTTCCGACCTCGTTGCGCGGATCGAAGAGCAGTACGGCTTGCTCGAGCGTGCGCTGGAGGAGCTGCGTCCGGCGGCGGCCACATGAGCGATCCCGTCGCGCCCGGCACCGTTCTCGTCGCGGACGACAACCGCATGAACAGGCTGCTGTTCGGCCGCAGCCTCGAGCAGCAGGGGCACACGGTCGTGTTCGCCGAGAACGGGCGCGAGGCGCTCGACCTGCTCCGGCAGCGGCGGTTCGACGTGCTGCTGCTCGATGTGCTGATGCCCGAGCTCGACGGCTACCGGGTGCTCCAGGAGTTGAAGGGTGACGCTCACCTTCGTGACATCCCCGTCGTCATGATCTCCGCGCTCGATGAGCTCGAGAGCGTCGTCAAGTGCGTCGAGATGGGGGCGGAGGACTACCTGACGAAGCCGATCAACCAGGTACTGCTCAATGCCCGGGTGAACGCCAGCCTCGAGAAGAAGCGGCTGCGCGACCAGCAACGCGAGCTCATCAGCAAGTTCGCCACCAAGGAAGTGGCCGACGACCTGCTCACATCGGGCTTCGCGCTCGGCGGCAAGCACGTCGATGCAACGGCGATGTTCTGCGACATCCGGTCGTTCACGTCGATCGCGGAGGCGCAGGATCCCTCCGAGACGATCGAACTGCTGAACGACTACTACACGCTGATGATGGACGCCATCGGCGGAGAAGGCGGCATCGTCAGCCTGATGATCGGCGACGGCCTGATGGCCATTTTCGGGGCTCCGGTACCGCGCGAGGATCACCGGCTGCGGGCCGTTCGCGCCGCCTGCGGGATGGTCGAGTTGATCCGCCTTTTCAACGCGGAGCAGGCATCCCGGGGAAAGGTGGAGATCGGGATCGGGATCGGCATCGCGTCCGGCCAAGTCGTGGCCGGGTACACGGGGACGCAGCACCGTGCGACCTACACGTGCGTCGGCGACACCGTCAACGTCGCCGCCAGGCTGGAGGCGCAGACGAAGGAACTCGGGCACCCGATCCTGATTGCAGAGAACACGCGCGCCGGCCTCGGCAAGGGCATCGCCGTAGAACCCCAGGGGCATGTTGTATTGAAGGGGAAGCGACAACCGGTGAAGGTCTACGCAGTGAGTGTCGACGCCCTCATTGCCGGGGGCGCGTGACCCTTCAGCGGCCGCGGTGCGGGCGAACAGGGCGACGGGTGCATCGGCATTGGGGCGGGCAGTGTGAGTCCGGCACGCCGGTGGGCGAGGTTCCGGCGAGATCCGACGAGCGACGGCAGGCTTGCGACGAGACGCGCCGGCGCCTCGCCACCTTGGCAGCGCGTTCTCGGTGGGCGCTCCTTGGCGCCGGCGCCGGAGGCCTTGGTGCGAATTGGGGGCCTCACGGGAGCCTCACGCGCCCCTCAAACCTAATGCCCAACCCGAATAGCAACGGTTTCCTAAACCGTGTGTCGGAGGTTCGAGTCCTCCCGGGGGCATCGCGAATCTCGCCTGAGCAGGGGGCTTTGGGTCCGCCTCGATCCGCCTGAGTCCGCTCGAGCCGTCAACTGGGAGCCCCTTTAGGCAGTCGGGAGCCCCACGGGACGCTTCTCTCAGGCTTCTCGCTACTTGCTTGCTTCCTCCCGTGCGTACGTCGAATCCGCATGCGAACAGGCCGGGGGCTGCAACGCCACTAGCGGCGCCTGCACTTAAGGCGCAGGCGGATCACGACGCTTCCAACGCGAGAGCGTAGAGTCGCCCGATGGTTCCCTGTCCGGCTTGCGGGAAAGAGAACCCAGGCGGATTTCTCTTCTGCGGCTTCTGCGCGGCGGCGCTGACTGCGCCCGCGATGCCGGTCGTGCAGGAGCGGAAGGTCGTCTCCATCCTCTTCTGTGATCTGGTGGGGTTCACGGCCGCGTCGGAGCGTGCGGACCCGGAGGATGTGCGAGCTCGAACGCAGGACTTCTACCAGCGGTTACGACCGATCATCGAGGCGTTCGGAGGCACGGTCGAGAAGCTCATCGGCGATGCGGTGATGGCGGTGTTCGGCGCACCCGTGGCACATGAGGATGACCCGGAGCGGGCGGTCAGGGCGGGATTGGCGATCGTGGAGGCCATCGCCGACCCGACCGGGGCCGGATCAAGGCTCGGCCTCTCGGTGCGGATCGGCGTCAACACGGGCGAGGTGCTGGTGAGTCTGGGCTCCCAAGTCGTCGGCGAGGATGAGGTACTGGGTGACGCGGTGAACACGGCCGCGCGCATCCAGAGCGCGGCCCCGGTCAACGGCGTCCTTGTCGGCGAGAGCACGTTCAAGGCCACCGAGCGAGTGCTCGACTACGACCAACTCGGCCCGCTCATGTTGAAGGGCAAGTCGCAACCGGTCAACGTCTGGCGCGCGGTCGCTCCACGGGCGCGGCTCGGCAGCGACGTGATCCGCTCAATGAGCACTCCCCTGGTCGGGCGCAATCTCGACCTGACATTGCTGCGCGGCACATTCGACAAGGTCGTGGCGGACTGCTCGACGCACCTCGTCACGGTCACAGGTGAGCCGGGGGTCGGGAAGTCCCGGTTGGTGGCCGAGCTCTTGGCCTACGTCGACGGGCTCGACCAGCGGGTGACGTGGCGGCAAGGGCGCTGTCTCCCGTACGGGGACGGGATCACCTTCTGGCCGCTGGGCGAGATCGTGAAGGCGCACGCGGGCATCTATGAATCGGACTCCCCGCGCGTGGCTGCCGTGAAGTTGGAAGCAGTGCTACCGGAGTCGGGGGACCGGCCCTGGCTGCTGTCCCGGCTCCTGGCGTTGGTTGGGGTGGATGCCGGTGAGGGTGCGGCGCAGGAGGAGCTGTTCACGGCCTGGCGCAGGTTCATCGAGGCGGTGGCGGAGCAATGTCCATTCGTGCTCGTGGTCGAGGACGTCCACTGGGCCGACGCGGCGATGCTCGCGTTTCTCGAGCATCTCGCGGACTGGGCGCAAGGCGTTCCGCTGCTCATCGTGTGTACGGCCCGGCCGGAACTGTTCGAGACGCATGCCGCCTGGGCTGCCGCGCTCCGGAACACGACGACGATCAGCCTCGTGCCGCTGTCGGACTCGGATACCGCGAGGCTCGTCTCCGCGCTGTTGAAGCAGGCCGTGTTGCCGGCGGAGACGCAACAGCTGTTGCTGGAACGCGCGGGCGGAAACCCGCTGTACGCGGAGGAGTTCGTCCGCATGCTGCGTGACCGCGACCTCCTCGACGAGCGCGGCAGCCTCAAGCGGTACGCGGACGTGCCATTCCCGGAGTCGATCCAGGCGCTCATCGCGGCCCGGCTCGACACGCTGCCCCTCGACCGCAAGCAACTGCTGCAGGACGCCTCGGTGATCGGAAAGGTCTTCTGGGCCGGTTCGACCGCCGCCATGGGAGCCAGGGACCCGCATCAGGTCGAGCAGGCGTTGCATGAGCTGTCGCGCAAGGAACTGGTGCGGCCGGCCCGGCGGAGCTCGATGGAAGGAGACGTGGAGTACGGCTTCTGGCACATCCTCGTGCGAGACGTCGCCTACAGCCAGATCCCGAGGGCCCAGCGCGTCACCAAGCATCTGAAAGCCGCGGCTTGGCTCGAAGGCAAGGCCGGGAGGCGTGTGGAGGATATGGCGGAGGTACTCGCCTACCACACCGGAGAAGCCCTCACCCTCGCCCAAGCGATCGGCGACACCATCCGCCAGACCGAGATCACACCCGCAGCGGCCCGCTACGCGCTGCTGGCCGGAGAACGCGCGCTCGGCCTCGACACCGGCAAGGCATTCGCACTGCTCGGCCGGGCACGGGAACTCACCCCCGGCAACGATCTGGGCTTCCCGCTCGTTCTCATGCGGTGGGCCGATGCGGCTCGCCAAGCCGGTCGGATGCCGGAGGCCGCCGACGCGGTCGAGCAGGCCGCCGACCGTTTCCAGACCCAGGGCGACCCGCTCCACGCGGGGGAGGCGTTCACCCTTCTCTCCAGCATCCGTCACCGCCTCGGCGAGCCGGGATCGCTGGCGGTCGCTGAGCAGGCGGTTGCGCTGCTCGAGCGAACGCCGGGCGCGGAACTCGTCGCCGCCCTCGCCGAGGTCGCCTACGAGCGGTACGCAGCCGCCGCGTATGCAGCCGGTATCGAGGCGGCAAGCCGGGGGCTCACGCTCGCCGCGCAGTACGGCCTACCTGTGCCGGGCAGGGCACTGGGCATCCGCGGTTTCGCGCGCTGCTATCTCGGTGACGTGGGCGGACTCGAGGACGCGGAGCAGGCGCTCGAGCTGCTCATCGCGGCGGGAAAGGGACGGGATGCAGCCCAGATGCATCACTCCCTCGCGTACACCCGCTGGTACCTGGACGGGCCTGCTGCCGCCTCGGCCCGGTTCGAGCAGGCAGAAGCATTCGCCGTCGGTCGCGGCCTGGCCGAACGGGCGCAGGCCTCAGCGGCCAGCAGCGTCGCCGCGCTCGTCGCAACCGGCCGGCTCGAACAGGCCCTGGAACGAGCGGGAGCCCTGCTGCCGCTTCTGCGCGAGAGCGGCGACCGCTACGACGTGCCGGACATGCTGGGAGCTCAGGCTGCCGCACTGAGCGAGCGCGGCGGCGACGCCCGTGAACCGGCCAAGGATGCACTTCAGGTCGCCCGCGACACCGATGACCCGATCGATCTCGCGTACGCCGCCCAAGGAGCGGTACCGGCACTGATCGCGGCAGGAGACCCGGCCACTGCGCGTACGCTCCTCGATGAGATCGCCCGCGGCCCTGTGCATCACAACCCTGATTACGCACGGACGCTGCCGGCACTCGCACGCGCCGCTGCCACACTCGACGACCACCAGCTCCTCGAGCAGCTGGCCGCCGGCGTACCTGGCGCGCTCCCGATCCAGCAACACGCGCTCGCAACCGTCCAAGCGATCCGGGCCGAGCACGCCGGAGACGACGTCAACGCCGCCGGCCTCTACGCCGACGCCGCCGGCCGCTGGGAACGGTTCACGGGCGTGCTCGAACAAGCGCACGCGCTGCTCGGCCAAGGCCGTTGCCTGACGCTGACCGGCGATCCCGCCGCAGGCCAGCTACTACGCCGGGCGCGCCACCACTTCGACGAGATGGGCGCCCGCTCTCGCACCAGGGAATGCGACGCGCTCATCACGATCACGGTCGGCCGGCGCCACACCAACTGAGGCCGGTCGATCGCCGCGCGTCACTCCGCGGCACCGCGCACGTGATGGGCCAGTTCAATGGCTCCATACAGGACTTTATGGCGCCTGCCGGACCGGGCATCACCGGAGCCGGACGCGGAAGCCTGGCCGCGAACACTGCGACACCTTGTCGTTCAAGGTCGTATCGAGGCAGCCATCGCCCGCTCGGACGAAGCGCGCACAGCGACGACTCCGCCCGCTCATCCGCGCAGTAGCCCGCCGGGGACATCTACGCTCGGGGAATGCGTCAGATCGATCGGAATGTGGGTGGCCGGGATGATCGTCGTCGATAGCGAGGAGTTCGCGGGCATCGTCGAGGCGCAGTACGCCTCGCTCCCTGCCTGGGTCCGTGATCACATCGCCAGCGGCAACGTCGCCGTGCTGATCGACGAGGAGCGGCCCGGACAGCCAAGCACCCTCGGGCTCTACCACACGACCGCCGGCCGATCGGAAATCTGGATCTATCGCCGTCCACACGCCCGCTTGGCGGCGTCTCGCGCCGAACTTGAGCAGCGGGTTTACAAGACGCTCCTGCATGAGGTCGGCCACCTGTTCGGGATGGATGAACAAGATCTCGACCGCTACGACATCGGGAACCACCCACGGCCGGGCGCGATCCGCGTCCATGGCCCCTCGGCGCGTGAAGGCTCGGCCCGAGACGATGCCGAACGGGATCCCGACTGTGGCAAGCTGTCGGAGCCTTGACTCGGCGCGTAACGCGCACGACAGCCGTAGCGTCACCTCCGTTGCCTATCCCACGCGGAGCCGAGCAAGCGGGAGGCTCACGGGAGCCTCAGGCATTCCTCAAACCCAACGTCCAACCCGAATAGCAACGGCTTCCTAAACCGTGTGTCGGAGGTTCGAGTCCTCGCGGGGGCATCCACGGCTGGCAGGGCCTCAGGCCTAGACGAGTCGGTGCTGTGTCGCCCAGCGGGTCAGTTCGTGGCGAGTCGACAGCTGCAGCTTGCGGAGAACGCTCGAGACGTGACTCTCCACCGTCTTGACCGAAAGGTGCAGACGCGCGGCGATCTCCTTGTACATGTAGCCGCGCGCGATCAACTGGAGCACTTCGCGCTCGCGCGGCGTCAGCTCGTCCAGCTCGGCGCTGCTCGTGAGCCGGTCGCCGGCGCGGAACGCGTCGAGGACGAAGCCCGCGAGCCGCGGCGAGAAGACCGCGTCCCCCTGGGCCACGCGCCCGATCGCCGCCGTCAGCTCGTCGGCGGCGATCGTCTTCGTCACGTAGCCGCGGGCGCCGGCGCGGATGACGGCGATGACGTCCTCTGCCGCGTCCGAGACGGACAGCGCGAGGAACTTGACTCCGGGGCGCTCGGGCGCGACGGCGTTGATGATCGCGTCTCCCTTCCCGTCGGGGAGGTGAACGTCCAGCAGGACGACATGCGGGTCGAGCTGTTTGATCAGTGGCACGGCGTCTGCGACCGTCCCGGCCTCGCCGACGACTTCGACGCTGTCGCCGAGCTGGGAGCGGACTCCGGCGAGGAAGAGGCCGTGATCGTCGACGAGGACGACGCGCCATTTCATCGCGGCAACCTCAGCTCGACCTCGGTGCCGGCGCCGGGCGTGCTCGTGACGACGGCGCTGCCGCCCGCGCGCTCGAGGCGGCCCCTGATCGACTCGCGGATCCCCTGCCTGTCCTCCGGCACTCTCGCCGGATCGAAACCGGCGCCGCGATCACGTACGAAGACGGCGATCTCGTCCTCCGCCACGTCGGCATAGACGTCGATCTCCTCGACGCCCGCGAACTTGGCCGCGTTCGTCATGGCCTCGCGCGCGGCGAGCACGATCGCGTTCTCCGGCGGCGCATCACCCGCGCTCGCGAGCTCGATGCGGACGCCGTGGAGCTCCTCGACGTCGGCCGCGGCAGCCGAGAGCGCCGCGACGAGCGACGAGCCGTCGTCGCCGAGCGGCCGAGCGGCGTAGAGCCAGCCGCGCAGCTCCCGCTCCTGGCGTCGCGCGAGCGTGGCGACGCGACGCGGCTCGCCCGCGTGACGCTGGATGAGCGCCAGCGTCTGCAGCACGGAGTCGTGGACGCGCTCAGCCACGTCAGCGCGCTCGTCCGTGCGGATGCGCGCGGAGCGCTCGGCATCGCGCTCGAGAGCAAGCCGCCAGAGCAAAGGTCCGCAGACGAGCACCAGAGCGCCCACCACGGCGCCCGGGGCGAGCAGCCGCGTGGGCGCGCTTCCGCCCTGCAGCAAGAGGACGGTGCCGCAACCCGCGAGCGCGATGCCGCCGTACGAGAGCGGCGCGTCGCGCCGGAACCTGCCACCCTGGCGCAGCGCGAGCGCCAGGCCGGCGGCGACGAGCACGATGCCCGCCACGCCGCGGTCGGAGACGCCGAGCGCACCGAGCAAGGTCGAGCCGGCCACCAGGAGCAGGAGGATCGCCCAGCGGGGGCGATCCGCCGCCGACCAGGCCCAGAGCGCGAGATAGAGCACGATCCCCGCTCCGCCCGCGAGCGCGAGCAGAGCGAAGATGAGCCGCACGAGCGTGACGTCCACGCCGAGGGCCTGCGCGATTCCCGCGCAGACCCCAGCGAGGGCACGCCCTTCAGCACTCGTCGTGAAGGAGCGCAGCGGCATCCGCGCTCACTGTACGGCGCGCGTGACGCGCACCTGGCCGACGCCGACATGCGTGTCGAGGACGAGCACGTGCTCCCCGGTCTGGACGATCGACGTCCTGGCGTGGCGCCCGTCGTCAGACTTGCCGAGGATGTGGACCTCCCCGAGCTGGGCATCGCCCCGCACCTCGAGGGCGACGTTCTGCGGGACGATGACGCGGAGGCTGCCGACATCGACACGAGCCTTGACGTGCGTTACCCGGCTCGTGAAGCGGACATCGCGCAAGTCGAGGGTCATTTCGCCGATTCCGAGCTTGTAGGTGTGGCGGAGATCCTGCGTTCCGGCGACGACGTAGCTGCGGTCGCCAACGCCGTTGCCGAGGTGGACGTTGAACGTGGACGCGACGACCGCGGCGCCCACGAGCAGGAGTGCGAGGAGCGTGCCGAACGCAATCGCCATGCGCTTGACGAGGCGTCGGATGCGACGCGAGTCCTCGGTCGCGAGCGTGGCCGCATCCGCCGTCGCTGCCTTCCCGTGACGGGTGATCCAGAGAATCGCTGCGCCCGCGATCAGGAGCAGGATCCAGGCGTCGCCGTGTGGCCAGAGCGTCGCCCGCGAGAGCAGGGTGACGAGTGCAACGGCGACGAGTCCCAGGCCAATCAGCGGCCAGGGCCGGTCGCGACGGTTGCGCAGGGCAGCCGTGGCGAAGGAATCCTCGTGCCCCTCGTCGGGCATCACGAGCGCCGCCGCAAGGTAGATCAGGATCCCCGCGCCACCGAGCAGCGTGAGCACGACGAAGCCGACGCGATAGACGGCCGGATGGATGTCGAAGTAGCGCGCGAGCCCGCCGCAGACGCCGGCGAGCTTGCGATCTGAGCGACTGCGCTCCAGGCGCTTCGTCGCTCCATTACCGAGTGTGTGGGTGCTGGTTTCTGTCATGGGTCTAGCTTGTCCGGCCGACGCCGATTCCGGTATCCGGAATGACCCTGACCCGACCCTGAGCCGGCCCTCACGGTTCGACACCGCGGAGGGTTCATTCGAGGTGGCTCACGTGATCCTGGCACAACGACCCGTTGCGCTCCTTGGTGGACTCGGCCCAAGCGCGATTCCGCACAGGCACGGCCCCGCGCTACCGGGGTGAATCGGGAGCCACGCCGGGAGCCGCACGCGTGCTGCATCCGGTTGCTTGAACCGGAAGCAACAGGTTTCCTAAACCGTGTGTCGGAGGGTCGAGTCCTTCCGGGGCATCGCATGGTCGGCCGGTTTGGCTTCGCCAGCGGCCCGAATCGGTGACGTTTCGCCTCCGTCGCCGCCGTGGTAGCCTCGCCCGAAATGTCGGGTGGCCGGTCATGGCGATCCGAACGAATGAGTTCGAGTCGTGTGAGAGGAGGCAGGGGTGACGCCGCAATCCCTGGGCCGTGTCGGCGACGACTACGTGTTGCCGACTGGCGAAGATGACCAATCCCGCCTAGACGTGATCCACGCTGTCTACGGACCGGTCAGCCTGAAGGGCCTGGAGGCGGCCCGAATCGGAGAAGCCTCACGCGTCGCAGATATCGGCTGCGGGACAGGCACGGTGTCTCGCTGGATCGCCCAGCGCATCGGGCCTGCCGGCAGAGTCGACGCGATCGATATTGCTCCAGAGCAGGTCGATATCGCCAGATCGACGCCGGTCTCGCCTGATACTGCTCAGATCGAGTACCACGTCGCGAGTGCGTACGAGCCGGCGTTGCCCGAGCATGCGTTCGACATCGTTTTCGCCAGGTTGGTGCTGTGCCATCTGCAGGAGCCGGACAAGGCTGTGGCGCAGATGGTCAAGCTGCTGAACGACGGCGGAAGACTCGTGCTCGTCGATATGGACATGCGCACGCCGTTCACGATGCCACCCTGCTCGGTCTACGACTCCATCATCAACGAATTCGCGTTCCCGTTCGGCGCCCAGATCGGGGTCGATTACGCCATCGGCGTCCGGCTCCACGAACTGATACTGGACGCAGGTCTGACCACCGAGTTCATCACGGCCGATCAGCCCATCTTCCGCGACGGCCCCGAGAAGCACCTCTGGGAACGCACGTGGGCCGCCGCCCTGCCGCGCGTGGCCGAGACCGGCCTACTGACAGCCCAGCAAGGCGAAGCACTGGTGACAGCCGCGGAGCGACATACGGCAAGCCGCGACGTCTGGGTCGCAGCCACCAAGATGTTCGCCGCCGTCGGTGCCAAGCCCGCCTGACACCAGGCCACTCAGCGCGCCTCCGACTCGCGAACCCAAGGCGCCGAACAGATGCTCGTCCCCCTCCCGGTGTTAGTCGGTCGGGTCGGTAGCGACCGAGCTTTGTAGTCAGCCAAGAATCGCGTCACGCCGCGCCGCGAGGGGTCACAAGCCGAGAAGGCGGACCAGGGCCTCACAGGGGTTTGAAAGCCGTCCCTATCAGGTGCATTGCCGTTTTCAGCACTTCCGCCACTCCATCACGTAAGCCCAGGGTGCGCGCTCGTAGTCCACGATGTCGTCCGGTGAGCCGCCGATGGGACGGGGCTCGGCGAAGTCGACGAGGCTTAGCCTTTGCTCCAGCAGCAGGCGCAGGTAGGTGGAGAGCGGTCGGTGCCAGTTCACGATCCGGATGCCTTCCCACTCCGCCGGGATCGCACGCTCCTCGAGATACCGATCGACCGCGAAGTGGAGGCGAGTGCCGTCGGCCGCCATGATCCATCCCGCTTCTGCGCCGGCCGTACTGAAGCTCGCGAGGTTGACGATCAGCAGCGTGCCACCAGGCTCGAGTACGCGAGTCATCTCGCCAACGGCCTCCTGCAAGCCTGCGATGTCGATCAATGAGAGGTAGCTCACGACGAGGTCGAAGCTACCGTCTGCAAAGTCGAGCGCTTCGGCGCGCCCGACGCGGTAGTCGCCAGCCGGGTCGCACCGTAAGGCCTCGTCGATAAGCCGCCGCGTTGGGTCGACGCCGGTCGTCGCAATGCCGAGTTCGCGCAGGATGCGGCAGAAGCGACCCTCTCCGCAGCCGACATCGAGCGCCGAGCGAAACACGCGCCCCTCGAGCCTCCCCAGCGCGGCGGGGTCGGTCACATACCGGCGGGTGAAATCTCCGTCGGCACCGAGCGAGGCAATCCAAGCCTCAGCCGAGTCCTCCCAACCACCGTCGCTCATCTGGCACCTCTTCGCTTGCGACCACCAACTTGAACGGCCCTGACAGCAACGAGCACGGGCTGGCGAAAGGCTAACGCCGCCGGCATCTCCAAGCCCGGAATCCGACACCCGAATCGGACCTGCAGCAGGCGATGCCACTGTCTGCTGTTGACACTGTGTGCGAGCGCCCCGGCCGCAGCGATGGGCTATTCGTACTGCAGCGCTTCCAGTACGTTCAGTCGTGCCGCGCGCCGAGCCGGCAGGATCGCTGCCAGGATGCCGGCGACGATTGCCGCGCCCACAACGGCGAACAGCAGGCCGTAGGGGATCGAGAACACGATGCCCTGGTCCTCGAGCCCCTTCGACAGGATCCAGCCGAAGGTGAGTCCGACGGCGATGCCGAGGATTCCGCCGATCACCGCTGTGATCACGCTCTCGTAGCGCACCACCCGGCGCAGTTGGCGGCGCGTCATCCCGACGGCCCGCAGCATGCCGATCTCGCGCGTCCGCTCGAACACCGACAGCGCCAGCGTGTTGACGATGCCGAACAGCGAGATCACGACCGCCATTCCCAGCATCACGTAGAGGAAACCGAGGAAGCCGTTCACCTCGTCCTCGGTGAACGTCTTGTACTCGGCGTTCGTGCGCACGGTCGCCACCGGGAAGCTCTCGAGCGCGTGCGCGACCGACTGCTTCCCCTCTGCAGGCGACACGCCGTTCTCCAACCCGACGAGGATGACGCTCGGGTCGGCGGTGTCGGAGAACGTGTCGAAGGTGCGGTTCGTCACCGTGAAGCCGGGCATCAGCGTCGGATCCTTGTACTCCCCTCTGACCGTCAGCTGGACATGGTTGTTGTCGATCGACGTGATGCTGAAGGTGTCGCCCTTCTCGAGATCATGAGACTTGGCGAACTGCTCCTCGATCAGCGCTTCGTCCCGCCCCAGGTTGAGTGCGAGCTGGTCCGAGCCGCCCTTCTGCCAGTCGAAGGTGTAGACCCGCGTGATCGTCTCCGGATCGATGCCGTTTACGAAGTCGCGCCCGCCGTTTCCGATCCGCACCTCCGAGAATGCGAGTCCAGTCGAGACTGCCACACCGGGTGCTCGGCCGGCCGCGGCGACGGCGGCCGCGGGGATGGTTGCGAAGTCGTCGTTCTGAATGATCAGGTCGCCGGTGATCGACCTGTCCAGGGAGCCGAGGAACGAGTCCTTGAAGCCGTTCACGAACACCGCCATGAAGACGACCAGAGCAAGGCCGATCATCAGCGCCGACGCCGTCACGGAGGTGCGCGACGGGCTGCGCACCGTGTTCTCGCGCGCCAGCCGGCCGGTCTGCTTGGACGGCCGCTCCGGCGGCCACTCGAGCAGCGGCAGGCTCAACAGCGGGAACAGGATCGCCCAGAGGACGAATACCGGCCCGGCCACGAAGATGAGGGCGATGCCGGCGACTTCGAGGACGACGATCGCGATGATCAAGAGCCAGCGGGGCAATCGCGAGATTGCCTTTCCTGCGGGCCGGACGCCGGGGATCCAGCGGATGCCGTGACCGACGTACTGCAGACCCAGCACGATCCATTCCAACGGCCAGCCGATGGCGCGGGCCAGGGGCCGGACGACGTGCTTCGAGAGGACGGCGACCGCCAGGAAACAGAGCATCGCCCCTGTCGCAAGGCTGATCAGCAGGCTTGCGCTGTCGCCGAGGCCGGTGACGGCCTGGATGACTGCGCCCTTGCGCCAGACGCCGTCGACGATGGCGCCGAGTCCGATCAGCACCATCACGGCTGCGATCGGCGTGGCGTGACGTGCGAGCGCCGACGGCGGCAGCTCGGCTCCCTCGCGGAGCGCCGCGACGGGCGGAACCCGGGTTGCCCGGAACGCCGGCCCCAGAGCCGCGGCCAGCGCGACGGAGGTGCCCACGACCAGTGGAAGGCCGATTGTCAGCGCGCTGAGCGGGATGCTCGTGCTGGGGATCTCGAAGCCGATGGCGCCGAAGACGACCGTCATCAGCTGGGCAAAGCCAATGCCCGCAAGCAGGCCGAGGAGTGACGAAACCAGGCCGATCAGGAGGGCCTCGAGCAGCACCGATCGCAGCACCTGCCGGCTGCTCGCACCGATGGTGCGAAGCATGGCGAACTCTCGGATGCGCTGCGAGACCGTGATCGAAAACGTGTTGAAGATGATGAACCCGCCGACGAACACCGCGGCTCCGGCGAACGCCAGCAGCAGCGGCGTCAGGAAGCTGTTGATGCCGCCCGCGACCTGGTCGGTCTGGCTCTGCGCCGCCTCGGCGGAGGTCTCGACCTTCACCTCATCCGGCAAGGCCCGCTGAAGGCGTTGCTTGAGCTCCCCGACGCTGGTTCCCGACGCGGAGTCGACAAAGATCGTCGAAGTCTCTCCGACGCGGTTGTAGAGGCGCTGAGCCTCCTCGAAGGTCGTGGAGACGATGGTCGCGCCGGCGAGAGACGAGACGTCGCCGAAGTTGAAGATGCCGACGAGCGTTACGGGGACTGTGCCGTTCGCGGTGGCGAGCTCCACCTTGTCGCCGACCTGCAGATTCTCGTCATCGGCAAGTTTCTTGTTGATTGCGACCTCGCCGCTCGCCCGCGGCTCACGGCCGCCGATGAGCGTGTTCGGATTGAAGGGCTCGGACAGCCAGGAGAGCACGAGGCTGGGCGCCCCACCGCTCGACCCGGCGTACTTGCCGTCGACGACGAGCGCCCCGATCGCCTGCACCTGCCCCTCGACCTTGCCCACTCCCGGTACCCGCTTCGTCTGGTCGATCACGGAGTCCGGCAGCGGCCCCGCCTGCGCTTCGTCGGTGGTGAATGCGGTGTTCTTCGACAGCACGATGTCGGTGCCCTCGAGCCCGGTGCTGAAGATGTCCGAGAACCCACTGGTGATCTGATCCCGGAGCACGAACGTCCCGGAGATCATGGCGGTGCCGAGGATGATCGAGATCATCGTCAGCACCGTCCGCAGCTTGCGCCCGAAGAGCCCGCGCACGGCCACGAGCATCACGGCGCCGAGACCTCCTTCATGGCCGTGAGCACGTCATCCGGGCTGGAGCGGCCCTGGTCACGGACGATCAGCCCGTCCGCGAGGAACAGGATCCGGTCGGCCATGGAGGCCGCCCGCGCCTCATGGGTCACCATCACGGTGGTCTGGCCGAAGTTGTCGACGGTCTCGCGCAGCAGCGCGAGGATCTCCTCGCCGGTGTGCGAGTCGAGATTGCCGGTCGGCTCGTCGGCGAACATCACCGTCGGGCGGGTAACCAGCCCCCGGGCGATCGCCACGCGCTGCTGCTGGCCGCCGGACAACTCGGCCGGGCGGTGGCGACGCCGGTCGGCCAGGCCGACGCGCTCGATGACCTCGTCGACCCAGCCCTCCTCGGGCGTGCGCCCCGCGATGCGCAGCGGCAGCATGATGTTCTCGAACGCCGTCAGCATCGGCAGCAAGTTGAAGAACTGGAAGATGAAGCCGATGTGGTCACGCCGCAGCAGAGTCAACTGCTGGTCGCCCATCTTCGTTATCTCGTTGCCCTCGATGGTGACGCTGCCCTCGGTCGGGCGGTCGAGCCCTGCCAGGATGTGCATCAACGTCGACTTGCCGGAGCCGGAGGGCCCCATGACTGCCGTGAACTGGCCCTTTGGAATCGCTACGGAAACGCCACGCAGCGCGTCGACGGCGGTATCGCCCTGGCCATAGCGCCGAGTCACATCGCGCGCGACGACAACCGCTCCGTTGGTCGTCATGTCCTCCACGCCCCCTCCCCTGGAAGCTTGCGTGCGAATGGTGCCGCAAACGCTCGCATCGTGCGGTCGGGGTAGCCTCCCCTCAGGGGTACGGCTACCCCACCCCGATCGTCTGCTGGAAGCCAAGGCGTCATCGTCGGCCGCGCGCGGCTTCGCTGGTGCAGATCGCGATCACCAGCCGGAACGGCACGTGACGCCCTCGGTTTTCACGGGCTCCTCACCGGCGCCTCGGCCTGAACGTGCGAACGCCCCCGGAAGCCGGTCGCGGAAGCATTCCGCGGCGGCCCGGAGGCGTCGCTGGTTGGGGTTTGTGGCCTAGCGGCCGGAACGGAGGAAGGCGTCGGTGATGATCGCCTGCGGATCCTCGAGACCGAACTTCTCCTTGAGGTGGCGAGCCACCGCTTCAGGGGACGCTCCGCTCTTGGCCATGTTGAAAGCCTCGAGGCGGGGATCCGCACCGGGCGATTGAACCCCGCTGGTGCCGCTGCCGGCTGCCGGGGCCGCCGGCGGCGCCGGGCGGCCGAACACGAGGCGCTGCGTCTCGGGCTGCGGCGCTGCCTCGGCGGCACCCCGCTCCATGCGGGGCGGATCCGCCGTCGCGGGCGACGGTTGCACGGGCTCCTTCGGCGTGGCCAGCGGCGACACGGCGGGAGCGGCGGGCCGGACGGGCACGGCGAACGCGCTCGCCGCCGGGGCGGCGGGCTTGGCGCCGGCCGGCTGCGACGCCGGAGCGCTCGTGGTCGCCGGAGCGACGGGCCTCGCCTCAGCGGGCTTGGCCGCCGCGGGAGCCGGCTTCGGGGAGACGACGGCGGGGCGATCCTCCTTGGCGTCCGCGTCACCACCCGACGGAGCGCTCCTCGCGGGGCACGTCGAGGTCGGCACGCAGCTTGTCCGCTCCGGAGCGCACTGTCTCGGCGAGCTTGGAGATCGATCCGCTTGCGTCGGCCACGAGCTTCCCGAGATCGCCTTGCACGGCGTTGGCGCGGTCGAGCAGCCGCAGAACGGACTGCTCCACCCGCTCCACGTGCTGCTGCGCCTGCGCCCGGGAGCTGGCCCGCGTACTGGCGGCTTCCGCCCGTGCGCTCGACAGCATGGAGTCGGCCTCCTTGCGCGCGCTCGCAAGCATGCGCTCGGATTCGGTCTTGGCGCTCGTGAGTGT
The DNA here is from genome assembly GCA_963705965.1 of uncultured Actinomycetes bacterium. Lineage (GTDB taxonomy): Bacteria > Actinomycetota > Thermoleophilia > Gaiellales > JALYLC01 > JALYLC01. The sequence continues at coordinate 22,099 of CAVPLI010000008.1, forward strand.
CTGGTGGGCGTTGGAGTTGGCGGTCGTGACCGTCTTCTCCGCCTGGGCCTTGGCGGTCGCCAAGGTGCCGGCGGCCTCGTTGCGGGCGTTGGTCAGCGTGCTCTCGGACTCGGCCTTGGCACTCGTGAGTGTCTGGTGAGCGCTCGCGTTTGCGCTCGTAACCGTCTTCTCGGCCTGGGCGTTGGCGCTCGAGATCGTGGTCTCGGCCTCGTTCTTCGCACGCGCGAGGGTGGTCTCGGCCGCGGCCTTGGCGCTGGAGCGCATTCGCTCCGCGTCGGCCCGCGCCGTCTGCTCCATCTCCTGCGCGGCACGCTCGGCCGCATCGACGATGGCGGTCACCCACGCGCCGGTCGCGGCGGCGGTGTCGCCGTGCTTCACCTCAGCGACGGCCTTGGCCACCTCGTACAGGTGGTCTTGTACCGCCTGCGGGTCAAAACCCCGACGTACCTGAGGGAAGTCCTTCCGCTCAATGAGTTCCCGTTTGAGTTCCAAGTCGCTGCTCTCCTGGATGGTTAGAAGAACAACGTATGCCAGGTCCGATTCTTTTTGCACAACTCCGGGGACAGGTCTGGCCGAACGTGGGGTAGAAAGGCTAAACCCCCTGCTTATGCGGAGCTTTTCGGAGAACGCAGAGACTCGGAACCACGACCTGTGGGGGTGGGTGGCCGCCCGACCCTTGGCCGTTGTGGCGCGGCATGCCGGGAAATAGTGTCACCGCCGTGGTGCGAACACGTCCCGCCGCTCGGGACATTTCGACCCAGCTGAGAGGTAATTCCCGTATAGACGTACGAGCCACTTCTTGCGCATCAGCCCGGCGGCGTCGGCCGGTAGATCGGGCCGCGTTCGAGTACGCGTTCGAGCTGCCCCTCGTGGATGAAGTCGGGGTAGCCGTCGACGCGGACGACCTCTCCGACCTGCCCCGGATAGCCGAGGCGCCGCTGCACGTCCGGATGCAGGTAGTAGCCGGCGACCACGACGGTGACGAGCGCCTCGTGGGCCGGCGGGTCGCTGACGGCAAGTCGCTCGACCCAGGCGATCGGATCGTCCGACATCGCTCGCGGCCTCGAGCGCGCGGCGGAGGGCGTCCGCGAGGTCGGGTCGCGACGCGAGCACGAGGTCGAGCTGGCGGCCGCCGATGTCGAGGCTGCCGGGCGCCGGCATCTCCTGCGTGCCCGGGATCAGGCCGTCCGCGATCTCCACGAGGCGCGCGCGCAGTTGCGCGCGAGCGCACGCCGGCGGTCACGCCGGCACCCGCTGATGGGCCCGCCGCTCGACCAGGCGGTCGGCGAAGCGCAGGGCGAGCGCGCAGATGGTGTTCGTCGGGTTGACGCCGCCGGCGGTGACGAAGACGCTGCCGTCGACGACGTAGAGGTTGTCGACGTCGTGCGCCCTGCCCCACGGGTCGACGACCGACGTCGCCGGGTCGGTGCCCATGCGCGCCGTGCCGAGCAGGTGCCAGCCGGCGCTGCGCATCAGGGTCAGCGAGTCGACGCTCCGCGCGCCGGCCTCGAGCAGCGACTCGCGCGCCCGCTCGACGTGGAAGTCGAGCAGCCGCCGCGAGTTGTCCGAGGCCCGGTAGGAGACGCGCGGCGCGGGCACGCCGCTCGCGTCGACGAGCACCGGGTCGAGCGTGACCCGGTTGCTCTCGTCGGGGAGGTCCTCGCCGAAGATGCCCCAGCTCAGGCAGTGGCCGAAGCGCTCGCGCACGCGCGCGTGATGCTCATCACCCCAGACGGCCGCGCCGGCGCGGGCAGGCATCGCGGCGTTCATCGGCCCGCCGGTCGATGGCGCGAGGCTCCACTTCGCGCCGCGCACGAAGCCGCGGCGCTCGTCGCTCTCGTAGAACTGCAGCGAGTGGATGCGCGAGCCGACGTTGCCCCGCCACGTCTCGAGCGACTCTTCGAAGACACCGGTCACGACCGCGAACGGGTGCATCATCAGGCGCCGCCCGACCAGGCCGCTGGTGTTCGCGAGGCCGTCCGGGAACGCCTCGGCAGGCGGACAGAAGGAGCAGCCGCGCGCTGCCGATCGCGTTCGCGGCGAGCACCACGACGTCCGCTTCCGCGCGGTCGGTCCTGCCCTCCGCGTCGACGTACTCCGCTCCCGTGACGAGTCCGTCCGGGCCGAGCAGCAGCCGGGTCGCGCGCGCGCCGTGTGAGCACGCGAGCACCGCGCGCGATCGCCTGTGGCCAGTGCGTGACGTCGGTCGACGCCTTCGCACCCTCCGGGCAGCCCTGCATGCACGAGCCCCACTGTGCGCACGGGTGCCGCCCCTCGTACGGAAGCGAGAGGATCGCGCACGGCGCGGGCCACCAGTGCCAGCCCAGCCGGTCGTGCGCGCGCACCACGTCCATGACGCCGCGGCCGAGCGGCAGCGGGGGCAGCGGGAGATCGGCGCCCGCCGGATAGGCCGGATCGTTCGCGTAGCCCGGCGACACCGACCTGGCGGGCGATGCGGTCGTAGGACGGCTCGAGCTCCTCGTACGTGAGGGGCCAGTCGTCGGCGACGCCGTCGAGCGATCTGACGCGGAAGTCGGACGGCGTCAGGCGCGGCCAATCGCCGGCGTAGAGCACCGTCGAGCCGCCGACGCCGCTGTACATCAGCGGCACGATGTCGGACGCGGAGACGTCGATCGGGTAGTCGGCCGGGCCTCCGCGGACGTTCGGGTCCGGCGCCCACTGCTTCATCGCCTGGAGCTCCCAGTCGGGCTTCGGCCCGGGGTAGTCGGCGCGATCGGGCCAGTCGCCCTGCTCCAGGCAGAGCACGTCCATCCCCGCCTCGGCGAGCCGGCGCCCGACCACGCCGCCGGCGGCGCCGGCCCCGATGATGAGGACGTCCGCCCGCGCGCGGCGGCTCACGGGCAGCGTCCGCTCACGCCAGGAACAGGAACTGGTCGAGCTCCCACTCGGTCACCTGATCGTGCCACTCGTCGCCGCCGTAGCCCGGGATTCGCGGCGCGCGCCTTCTCGATCTCGTGGCGCTTCACGGCGAGGAACGCCTGGACGAACGCAGGATCGAACGCAGCGCGCAGCGCCTCGTCGGCCTCGAATGCGGCGAGCGAGTCCTCGAGCGTGCGCGGCAGCGGGACGAACTCGTCGAGGTGGTACGCGTTGACCTGGATCGGCGGCGGCGGCTCGACGCGCCGCGCGATGCCGTCGAGCATCGCGACGAGCATGCCCGAGAGTGCCAGGTACGGGTTCGAGGCCGCCGAGCCGAGGCGATCCTCGATGTGCGTCGCGTCGCCGCGCCCGGCCTTGACGCGGATCGCGACCGACCGGTTCTCGAAGCCCCAGGTGACGCTCGCCGGCGCGTAGGTGTTCGTGCGGTAGCGCTTGGCGCAGTTGACGGTCGGCCCGAGGAAGGCGTTCAGCGCGGCCGCGTGCTCGAAGCAGACCGCCGATCGCCCACCCGAACTCCGGCGTCAGCTCGCCCTGCGCCGCGTCCCAGAAGATGTTGCGCGCGCCGTCGAAGAGACTCATGTGCAGGTGGCTGCTCGACCCGCTCGCGTCGATGAACGGCTTCGTCATGAAGGTCGCGAGCAGACCGTGCTGCGTGGCGATCTCCTTCGCGTAGGTCTTGTACGTGAAGTTGTCGTCGCCGCCGGCGAGGCCCTTCACCGGCGAGAACGTCAGCTCGTACTGGGTCGGCCCCCACTCCTGGTTCAGCGTCCGCGGGCGCAGGCCGAGCGCCTGCAGGTGGCGCACCATCTCCGGCAGGACGGGCAGCCGCTGATTCGTGAGCGTCGTCGTGATGTCGGTGCCGCCGAACGGCGGCTGCGCGTCTCGGCGTCGAGCAGGTAGAACTCGTACTCGGCCTGCATCAGGGCCGTCAGGCCCTGCGCGGCGGCGCGCTCGAGCTGGCGCTGCATGACCCGGCGCGGGCTCGCCTCCACGGGCCGCCCGTCGCTGTACTCCATGTCGCAGATCACCCGGGCCTGGCCGGGGACGTGCGGCAGCACGCGGAACGTCGCGAGATCGGGCCGCATCACGAGGTCGGCGAACGTCATGTCCTCGCCGAAGCCCGTGCCGGTCGCGAGCAGGCAGTGGTGATCCCAGCAGAAGATGTCGCTCACGAGCGCGAGGCCGCTCTCGACGACGTCCCAGAAGTGGTCGGTGGTGACGGTCTTGCCGCGCGAGACGCCGTTGAGGTCGGGAGTCTCGAAGCGCACGAGCCCGACGTCGTGCACCTGGAGCAGCCGCTCGATCGTCTCACGGTCGAGCGGCGCGCTCATGCCGGTGCCAGCCAGCGCTCGAGGTTCTCGGCCACGAACGCGTCGTCGGAGAGCTCCGGGTAGGTCCGGTAGACGCGGTCGATCTCCTCCGCCTGGCCCGGGCTCAGGTCCTCCGCCGGGTCGAGGCACCAGCGGCCTGCGAGCAGACCCTGCCGGCGCAGCACCTCGTGGCAGCCCGCGATCACGCCGTGGAACGCATTGGCGACGTCGAAGAACGCGGCGTTGCAGTCCGTGACGGCGCTGTCGAGCGCCAGCAGGTCGGCGGGGACGGCATCGAGGCCGGCGCACGGCGCGGCAGCGCTCGAGGATCTCGACGGCCGTCCGCGTCCACACCGACCAGTGGCCGAGCAGGCCGCCGACGAAGCGCAGCTCGCCCGCCGCGGTGCGGAACGGCACCGTCAGGTCGAGCACGATGTGGTCGTCGTTGCCGGTGTAGAGGGAGATCCGCTCCTGCGCGCCCGCCGCCGCCACGCCGTGGACGACGTCGAGGGTGCGGTAGCGGTCGAACGGGGCGACCTTGATCCCGACGACGTTCTCGATCGCGGCGAACTGCTCCCAGAACGAGCGCGAGAGGACGACGCCGCCGACCGCGGGCTGCAGGTAGAAGCCGACCACGGGCAGCTCGTCGGCGAGGGCGCGGCAGTGGGCGAGCATCGCTTTCCTCGCTCGCGTCGCGGAACGCCGCGAGGCTCACGAGAACGGCGTGGTAGCCGAGGTCGCGTGCGACTCGCGCCTCGGCGACGGCCTGCTCGCTGCGCCCGGCGACGCCGGCGACGAGGAAGAGCGGCCGCGGCGTCCACGCGCGCGCCGTCTCGACCGCGAGCTCGAGCACCGGGCGGTAGAGCCCGACGTCGCGGATCGCGAACTGCGTGGTGTGGACGCCGACGGCGAGACCGCCGGCGCCGGCGTCGAGGTAGTAGCGCGTGAGTGCTCGCTGGCGGCGCTCGTCGAGGCGGCGATCGGCGTCGAGCGCGAGCGGGTGGGCGGGGATCACGGTTCCGGCGCGGAACACCGCGAGCGCCTCGGCGGGGATGTCCTGCCAGCGCATCAGCCGAGCTCCGGCCCGGCGATCGCGTGAACGAGCTCGGGCGTCCCGGCGAGCTCGTCGGGCCGAGCACCAGCCGCACGAACGGCCGCTCGGGCACGAAGCCGCGGGCGGCGAGGTGCGTCGGCGACGGCCGTCGCCTGCTCCGGCACGTCGACGACGACGGTGCCGGCGACGGCATCGAGCCCTTCGGCGAGCAGCGCCACCGCGGTGGTCGCTTCCCGCGCGACGAGCGGCCCGAGTTGGGTCGCCGTGCGGCCGGCGCGGGAGAGCAGGTAGCCGTCACCGCCGGCCGCGAGCACGGCGACCGGTGCGCGGGCGCGTGGAAAGCTCGGCGAGGACGGCACCGCGGTCGGCGCCGAACGCGGTGCGGTCGAGGTCGTGCACGCGATCGGCAATGTCCGAGGGTTCCTGCACGGCAGCTGCGCCGCGCACCCGTACCGCGCCAGCGCAGCAGGTTCCCCACGGGCCGGAAGCCCATGCGCCCGTACACCTCCGCGCCGGCCGGGGTCGCGTCGAGCACGGGCAGGAGCCCGTCACCCCTGAGCACGGCCATCGCCCGCTCGACGAGCCGCGTCGCGAGGCCGCGCCGCCGGTATGGCGTCGTGCACGAGCACCATGCTCACCCAGCCGAATGCGGGCGGGTAGGGGAGGGCGAGCGCCGTCGCGACGACGCCGCCCGCCGTCCCGCACGGCGAAGCCGCTGCCGAGCCGGAGCATGAGCCGCCAGTCCGCGGCGACCTGGTTCCAGCCGGCCTCCTCGGAGAGCGCGAGCGCCCACTCGAGGTCGTCCTCGCCGAGTACGTCGATCGGCGCGTCGCGCGCGTCAGAAGGAGCCATCCCGCACCTCGAAGCCGGTCGGCTTCGCGAGCGTCGGCATGCCGCGCGCGAGCCAGTCGGCCTGCCACGCGACGAGCGTGTCGAGCGGCACCGTCGGCGGGCCGAAGAGCGCGAGCGCGCGGCTCGCGTCGCTCAGGAGGGCGGTCGGCGCCTCCTCGCCGACGATCGTCGCCGCAACGCCGAAGCGCTCCGCGAAGGCATGGGCGAGCGTGCGGATCGACGCCGTCTCGGGCCCGGTCACGTTGAGCGGCTCCGTCGGCGTGCGTGCAGTGCCGCAGGCAGCGCAGTGCCATCGCGTTCGCGTCGCCCTGCCAGATCACGTTGACGTGGCCCATCGTCACGTCGACGGGCTCGCCGTCGCGCACCTTGCGCGCGACATCGTGCAGCACGCCGTAGCGCAGGTCGATCGCATAGTTGAGCCGGAAGATCAGGCCCGGGGTGCCGCGCGTCTCGGAGTACCAGCGCAGCACGCGCTCGCGGCCGAGGCAGCTCGCTGCGTAGTCGCCGGGTGCCGGCAGGAGCGGCTCGTCCTCCGTCGCCCCGCGCGAGTCGGCCGGGACGAACGGGTAGACGTTGCCGGTCGAGAACGCCACGATCCGGCTGTCGGCCATGGCCTCGGCGACGTAGCCGGAGAGGATGGTGTTCGTCGCCCACGTGCGCGACGGCGCATCGCTCGTGCCGAACTTGTGGCCGGCCATCAGGATCACGTTCGGGACGCGCGGCAGGCTCGCGATCGCCGCGCGGTCGAGCAAGTCGGCGCGGATCGTCTCGACTCCGTGGGCCTCGAGCGCCGTCGCGACCGCCGGGTCGCTGAAGCGGGCGACGGCGAGGATCCGCCGGTCGGGCGCGGCGCGACGCGCCATTCGCGCGAGCGTCGGCCCCATCTTCCCGCCGACGCCGAGCAGCATGATGTCGCCCTCGACCGCCGCGAGGTCGGCCACGACCTCGGGCGTCGGCCGCGAGAGGCGCTCCTCCAGGTCCTCGACGTCGCGAGGCGCGTCGAGGTTCGTCTCGGCGGTCCGCATCGGGTGGCGAGTGTACCCGACGTTAGGATCGCCGCCATGGGACGCCCGGCTCCTGCACCTCTGGATCGCCGCCGAGGTGCCGCCGGCCGACCGGCTCGTGGCGCCCGCGCTCGTCGTCGTCGACATGCAGAACGACTTCGTGCGCGCCGGCGCGCCGCTCGAGGTGCCGGACGCACGGGAGACGATCGCCGCGCACCAGCGCCTGCTCGCCGCATTCCGCGCGCGCCGGCTGCCGGTGCTCTACACGCGATTCCTCTCGCGCGAGGAAGACAACCTGCTGTGGCGCTGGTCGCCCCAGTGCCATCCGGCGACGCGCGCCTGCTGGCCGGATCACGCGCGGAGCTACGACGACGCGCCGGAGCCCCGCCCGTGCGCCGACGTGATCGACGAGCTCGCGCCGGCGCCCGGCGACGCGGTCATCGACAAGTACGGCGTACGGAGGCTTCCACGGGACCGACCTCGATGCGCGCCTGCGCGATGCTGGGCGTGCAGTCGCTCGTCGTCACGGGCACCGTCACCCAGATCTGCGTCGAGGAGACGGCCCGCGAGGCGTTCCACCACGGCTACGCGACGACGATCGTCGCGGACGCCGTCTCGAGCTTCGCGCCCGACCTGCACGCGGCGACCCTGCGCAACTTCGCGATGAAGTTCGGCTGGGTCGCCGACGCCGACGAGGTGATCGCCGCGCTTCCGCCTCCAGCCGGTGACGTGATCAGGAAACCGGCAGCGCCACTGATTTGCCGCCTTCACGGGCCGATTCGTACGCCGCCATGAGCACCTCGACACCCAGTCGTGCGCTCTCGACGTTGCTATCGGGCGCCTGGCCGGTCTCGATCGCCCGCAGCAGTTGCTGGAACGGTGTCACATACGCATAGCCGGAGAGATACTCCTCCGGCGAGATTGGTGCGCCGTTGTGAATCAGGAGCTCGTGGAACGGCAGAACGGTGACGTTGTGCTGCTCGAATTGCATCTCCAGCACGTTGTGCCAGTTGCGTGGATTGAGCGCTTCGGTCACATCCATCGAAGCGTGGCCTTGCAGCGGCTGCTTACCGCTGGCCAGTACGGCAAAGAAGTCGCCGTAGTCGGCGATCACCTGACCGAAGTTCTCGACCCCGGCCTCGCGATAGACATCCCAGTAGGAGGTGCTCTTGGCCTGGATGGACTTCGGCCGGCCCCATAGCCCGATCATGTAGTCAACCGCGTAGCAGCCGAGGTTTGTCAGTTCGCCGCCTCCCGAAATCGACGGTGGATCGAGCCGCTCCGGCCATACTGCCGCCAGCGGGAAATCCGTCGAGAACGTAAAGCTGAACGAGTGCGTGTAGTTGATCGCGTGGCCATATCGGCCGGCTCTGACTTCGTCGAGCAACCTGGCCGTGACCGGGTGGAAGCGGCCGATCGCCGGAATGTCGTAGACAAGCTGAACCTTGTTTCCGGCCACTGCCTCTGCGATACGCCGCGCCGAATCGAGATTCTCGGCCATCGGCTTGTTGAGGAATACGTGCTTGCCGGCCTCGAGCGGCCTTCTCGACCCACGCGGCTTTCTCGTGCGGAGAACAAGCCAGGGCGACGATGTCAATAGCTGGATCTTCGAGCAGGGCGTCCGGCGATGGCGCGAGATCGAGGCCTGTCGCCGCACTCAAGCCGGCGGTACGTCGCGGATCATCTTCCCAACAGGCGACGATGACGGCCTCCGGCTCCTGCTTCAGCGCAAACGCCACGAACTCGCCATGGGTGCAGCAGTTGCCGATGATTCCCACGCCATAGCGCTCGGGCATCTCCCCGCCTCCCAGCTCCGAAGCCGACGTCGGTAGTCTCGCATCCGTGGCCGACGCGCCCCGGCCTAGCCTGCGAACATCGCGAGATGGACAGAGAGCGCTCCGCTGAGTGGATCGCGCCCGCGCTTTCGGTCGGTCGCCGCGTCGTGGTCACTGGCATGGCCGGAGCGGGCAAGAGCACGTTCTCGCGGGCGCTGTCGGCGAAGACCGGGCTGCCCGTCATCCATCTCGACGTCCACTTCTGGCAACCGGGGTGGGTTCCGACGCCTGACGACGAGTGGAGAGAGAAGGAGCGCGGACTGCTCGCGGGCGAGGAGTGGATCGCCGACGGCAACTACCACGCCACACTCGCCCGACGGCTCGAGCGCGCGGACACGGTTGTGTTCCTTGACACGCCGTGGTGGATCTGCGCGCGGCGTGCGCTCGCGCGCGGGGTACGTAAGCGTCCGGCCGGCTTCGAGTTGCCGGCAGGCTGCGAAGAGTCCGCCTGGCGACGGTTGCGCGACGAATGGTGCCTGGCTTGGCGCATCTGGCGAGCTCGTCGTTCGGAGCGCGAACGAGAGCTCGCGATCCTGTCGCAGCACGGGAAGCATGTGGCGCTGCACGTACTTCGTTCCAGGCGGGCGGTGTGCGAATTCCTCGACGGCCCGTGACGGGTCTGAGAAACCCTCTCACCGTCGTGCGAGATTCCCCTCGGGCATCAGTCCCTCGGCTCCAGCGTGTTGTTCTCGTTGATCGCGCCCGACCCCACGATCTCGTAGTAGGCGCTCGTCGTCGTGCCCTGGTGGATGTGCGAGTTGCGCACGCCCGACCCGGGAGCGGGCGCGGTGAACAGCGCGCCCATGACCATGTGCCTGAGGTCGCATCCGTCACACGTCACGTTCGAGATGCCCGGGAAGTCCTTGCCGTCGATGTAGAACGCCGCTGCTCCCGGTGAGCTCGGGCACGACACGACCAGTCCTTTGAAGGTCACGTTGGTGCCGCCCTGCACCTGCACGCCGTCCTGGTGCTCCTTGTCGGACAGACCCGGCTGGCAGGTGATACTGCTCGGCCCGATGGTCAGGTCGTGCGCGCCGTTCTGCACCTTGACGCCGTCGCCGCCGCCTGGCGCCGTGACTGTCACGTCAAGGCTGATCGTGCCCGTGCAGCCCGCTGCGAGGTTCACGAGCGCGGTGTCCGCCGTTCCGGTGCCGACCACGCGCACGTTGTCGACCGGACCCGTGCACGTGTAGGGCACGCCCACGACCGTCGGCGGCGGGCCTACGGGCGGCGGAGGCGGCGGAGGCAGCGGCGGGCGCTCGACCGGCGCGGCGAGGCGCACGAACCGCACGACGAGGCCTCGCGACAGCAGCACGCGCCGTACGCGCGGTGACGCGCGCCACGCGCGCATCGTGCTCGCAGGACTGCACCGGCTCGGCGCACCAGCACCGCGCCGCGCCCAGGCCTGCCGCGCTTGGCCGCCTGCAAGCCGTTCGTGCGCCGATAGCGATCCACGAGCACGACCAATCGCGCCTGCCCTCGCGCGCGTCACCTGAGCACCGTTCGACGCCCTCCAACCGCCCGCAGGCGCAGCGCACGTAGGCACCGCCGGACTGCCGGCCCCCGCCTCGGCGAGCACGGCGGCCGCAAGGATGGTGGCGAGCAAGATCGATACGCGCAGGCGGAACGAGGGCATCAGCAGGTCCGTGTTGGGGACGGGGCGGAGGCGGGAGATGCGGCAGCCTCGCCATCATCAGGCACAAACGTGCTGCTGGCTACTGCTTCGGCTTACGGCGCGCGTTCGGTCAGCCGGCGCAGTGGGCGTCTTGTACGGTGGCCCTATGGCACTTAAGCGAATGGACAATGTAGGGATTGTCGTTGATGACCTACCGGCGACGATCGAGTTCTTTCGCGAGCTTGGCCTCGAACTCGAAGGGCAAGGCACGGTCGAAGGCGAGTGGGCAGGGCGCGTCACCGGACTGGGCGACCAGCGTGTCGAGATCGCCATGATGCGAACGCCGGATGGCCACAGCCGGCTCGAGATCTCGCGATTCATCACGCCGCCTCCGGTCTCTGATCACCGGAACGCCCCGGTGAACGCGCTCGGCTACCTCCGCGTCATGTTCACCGTGGACGACATCGACGACACGCTCGCCCGGCTCGGCAAGCACGGCGCCCAGCTTGTCGGCAGCGAGGTAGTCCAGTACGAAGACGCGTACCGGCTCTGCTACATCCGCGGCCCCGGAGGACTCCTCATCGGCCTCGCCCAAGAACTCGGCTGAGCTCCGGCAAGGCACACCGGATCGCCGTCTCGTCTCCGAGCTGGGTCCGATCCGTCGCCGTCGGCAGGTTTCACCTCTAGGGGGTGAAGCACGTCGGTGCTGCGCTCCGGAGACTCCGGGCAAGCACCGAGCGAGGAGCGTTGAGATGACGAAGAGCGCGCGCGAGCCGTCGCGGTCGACCCTGCCGATTCCGGAGCAGGTCAAGCCGCACCTGACAACGTACGACGCGAAGGATCCGAGCACGTCGTTTCCGGCCATCACGCCTCTGCGACCGCCTGCGGATGCGCCGAACGTGTTGGTGATCCTGCTCGATGACACCGGCTTCGGGGCCTCGAGCGCCTTCGGCGGGCCGGTCAACACGCCGACATTCGAACGGCTCGCCGCTGCCGGCTTGCGTTACTCCCGCTTTCACACGACGGCGCTGTGCTCTCCGACGAGAGCCGCCTTGCTCTCCGGCCGCAACCATCACTCGGTGGGCATGGGCGGGATCACGGAGATCGCGACTTCGGCTCCCGGTTACAGCTCGCTGCGCCCGAAATCGTGTGCGCCGCTGGCTCAGACGCTCACGCTGAACGGCTATTCGACGGCCCAGTTCGGCAAGTGCCACGAGGTGCCGGTGTGGGAGACGAGCCCCATGGGCCCGTTCGACAACTGGCCCTCCGGCGGCGGCGGGTTCGAGCACTTCTACGGTTTCCTCGGCGGGGAGACGAATCAGTATGCGCCGGCGCTCTACGACGGCATGGTGCCGGTCGAGCCGGATCGCACGCCGGAGGAGGGCTACCACCTCAACGAGGATCTCTCCGACCGCGCGATCGGGTGGGTGCGCCAGCAGAAGGCGCTGATGCCCGACAAGCCGTTCTTCGTCTATTTCGCGCCAGGCGCGACGCACGCCCCGCATCACGTGCCGCCGGAATGGTCGGCGAAGTACAAAGGCGCCTTCGATCAGGGCTGGGACGCGCTGCGCGAGGAGACGTTCGAGCGTCAGAAGCAGCAGGGCGTGATCGGCGCCGATGCCGATCTGACCGCGCGGCACGAGCAGATTCCCGCGTGGGAGGCCATGCCGGATGACCTCAAGCCCGTGCTCGCCCGTCAGATGGAGGTCTACGCGGGCTTTCTCGAGCACACCGACCACCACGTGGGGCGGCTGATCGATGCGCTCGCCGAGCTGGAGGTGCTCGACGACACGCTCGTGTACGTGATCATCGGCGACAACGGCGCATCCGCCGAGGGCACGCTGAAGGGCAGCTTCAACGAGCTGCTGATGCTGAACGGCGCAGACGCTCTCGAGACCGTCGAGTTCATGGCCGAGCGAATCGACCTCTTCGGCACGCCGCAGGCGTACAACCACTACGCCGTCGGCTGGGCGCACGCGATGAACACGCCGTACCAGTGGACGAAGCAGGTCGCCTCGCACTGGGGCGGTACGCGCAACGGCACGATCGTGCACTGGCCGAACGGGATCAAGGCCAAGGGGGAGATCCGTCACCAGTTCCACCACGTCATCGACGTCGCGCCGACGGTGCTGGAAGCCGCCGGGCTCCCCGAGCCGTCGTTCGTGAACGGCATCCAGCAACGGCCCTACGAGGGTGTCTCGATGCTCTACTCGTTCGACGGCGAGGACGAGCCCGATCGGCGCACGGTGCAGTACTTCGAGATGTTCGTCAACCGCGGCATCTACCACGAGGGCTGGACGGCCGTCACCCGGCACTCCATTCCCTGGGACGCGCACGCACCTATCCCGGCGATCGACGACGACGTCTGGGAGCTCTACGCACCCGACGACTGGACCCAGGCGCACGACCTCGCATCCGAGAATCCGCAGAAGCTCCACGAGCTGGAGCGCCTGTTCATGCTGGAGGCGAGCAAGTACAACGTCTTCCCGCTCGACGACCGACGGATCGAGCGCTTCAATGCCGACCTCGCCGGCAGGCCCCAGCTCATCACGGGCAAGTCGCAGCTGCTCTTCGGCGGCATGGCCCGCCTGACCGAGAACTCGGTGCTCGTGACGAAGAACAAGTCGCACTCGGTGACCGCGCAGATCTCCGTGCCCGAGAGCGGCGCGTCCGGCGTGATCGTCGCCCAGGGCGGAGCCTTCGGCGGCTGGACGCTCTACGCCTACGAAGGCAAGCCCGCGTACTGCTACAACCTCTTCGGCATTCAGCGCTTCAAGATCTACGGCGAGCAGCCGATCCCCGCCGGCGAGCATCAGGTACGCATGGAATTCGCCTACGACGGCGGCGGCCTCGCGAAGGGCGGCACCGTCACGCTCTATGTCGACGGCGAGAAAGCCGGCGAGGGCCGCGTGGCCGGAACCGTGCCGATGGTGTTCTCCGGCGACGAGACCTGCGACGTCGGCTCCGACAGCGGCACCCCCGTGAGCGACGATCTCGGAGCTGCCGAGACGAAGTTCAGCGGGCGCGTCCGCTGGGTGCAGATCGACATCGACGAGGCCGCTGAGGACATCGACCACCTCATCACGCCCGAGGAGCGCCTGCGGATCGCCATGGCACGGCAGTAACGCCCCGCCGCTCGGGACGTGTCGACCCGCCGTCGCCGACCCTCCGTGCGTCTCGAGCAGCGCCCGCAGCGCTCAGGAGACGCCTACGGAGTCAGCGCCGCGAGATCCCGGGGAGCCCAGCCGATCGCGGGTGCGATCTCGCGCGCGATCGTCTCGAGCATGGCGGCGTTGTAGTCGACGCCGAGCTGGCTCGGAACCGTGAGGAGGATGGTGTCCGCGGCCTGGACGGCTGCGTCGCCGGCGAGCTCCGCGGCGATGCGGTCGGGCTCCCCGGAGTAGGTGCGGCCGAAGCGGCTGATCGCGCCGTCGAGCCAGCCGACCTGATCCTCGTTCCTGTCCGAGCCGAAGAGCTGCCGGTCCAGATCCGAGGTGACCGGCATGACGCTTCGGCTGACCGAGACGCGGGGCTCGCGCTCGTGACCCGCCTTCTGCCACGCCTCGCGGAACAGCGCGATCTGCTCGGCCTGGAGCTCGTCGAACGGCACCTGCGTGTCCTCGAGGAGCAGCGTCGAGCTCATCAGGTTGTAGCCGTTCTCGCCCGCCCAGACGGCGGTCTCGCGCGAACCGGAACCCCACCAGATGCGGTCGGCGAGTCCGGGCGACTGCGGCTGGACGGCGAGGAGCGCGTCACTCGGCCGCCCGCCCGCGTCAGCGCGAACGACGCCTGCCCCCGCGACCGCGGCTCTGAACAGGCGCGCCTTCTCCCGCGCCTCGTCGGGGTCGATCGAGTGGCCGAACGCCTCAGCGCCGCGCCACGCCGGCTCCGGCGAACCGCGACTGATGCCCAGCTGGAGACGGCCGCCTGCCAGCAAATCGGCGGCCGCCGCCGTCTCGGCCATGTAGAGCGGATTCTCGTAGCGCACGTCGATCACACCGGTCCCGATCTCGATCCGGCTCGTCTTGACGCCGATCGCCGCGAGCAGCGGGAACGGAGACGCGAGCTGCCGCGCGAAGTGGTGGACGCGGACGAACGCGCCGTCGATCCCGATCTCCTCCGCGGCGACCGCGAGCTCCACCGTCTGGTGAAGCGCGTCGCCGGCGCTGCGCGTCAGACCCCCGCCGGGGTGCCAGGCGCCGAACGAGAGGAAGCCGATCTTCTTCGAGTGCGTCATCTCCTGTTGCTCAACGCCGTCGACGCACGGGTATTCCACCCGGCGCCGCCGCCTCCGGCTACCGCGTCATGCGCCTCGCCCGGTTCCGCTGAGTTCACGCAGGCGCGCTGCGCTGCGCTCGTCCATCGGCAGAAACGTCTCGATGGCGAGGTCTGCCGCCGTCACCTCCAGCGGCGCCCCGAGGGTGGCGATCACGGTGAAGAGGCTGACTTCGCCGAGGGGAGTGCGGAGGTTCAGCGAGACCACGGGCTGGGTCGCCGGGCTGGTCGGCGGTTCGTCCGGGAGATAGGACTCCACATCCTCGATCAATGCGCCGAGCGCTGGATTGGCGTCTTCGCGGCTCCTTCGCCTCAGCTTCGTGATCAGCGGCGCGTTGCAGGCGGCGGTCATCGACGAGATCTTCGGGAGACCTCCCGGGTGGACCGCGAGGCGAAGCATGTTGATCGGGGGCTCGAGCAGCTCGGGATCGACTCCGTCCCAGAGGAGTGACGCAGCGCGATTGGCCTCGATCAGGTTCCAGAGACCGTCGACGATCAGCGCCGGGTTCGGCTCGTGCGCCTCCAGCAGCCGGGTGAGCGACGCGCGCAGCGGTCGCATCATCTCGCCGTCGAAGGGCTGCTCCAGGTAGGGCGGAGCGAAGCCTCCAGCGAGCAGCAGGCGGTTGCGCTCGGCGATCGGCAGGTCGAGGTGTTGCGCGAGGTGGACGAGGAGCTGGCGACTCGGGTGCGAGCGGCCGGTCTCGACGAAGCTGAGGTGCTTGGTGGAGAGGTGCGCGTCCAGCGCCATCTCCATCTGCGTGAGCCGCCGCTGCGTGCGCCAGAAGCGGATCAGCTCACCGGCGGTCTGCGGCTCCCTCTCGGTCTGTTCGGCCACGGGGCCAACGGTAGCGCTTGCTCGGTGCGGCTCCGTGATCGCGGATGGAGACGCGTACGGCTTTTACATCGGAGGTAATCGACGCGCGGCGGTTGCTCGGGGATCGTTACCGCCACGAGCAACGTTTCGAAGGAGGCACCTGAAATGAGTGAAGCACTTGCGTTTCCAGAGACCCGGATCGAGGCGGCGGAGCAACTGGCGGGTCGATACCTCGCGCTCTGGAACGAGGCAGACCCCGAGCGCCGGAGCCGGATGATCGCCGAGCTCTGGACCGAAGACGGGTCGCAGATCCTCCAGCCGCCGCTGGAGATGCGCGAGATCGCCGCGAGCGCCGGGATCGGCATGGCGGCGACGCTCGAGGCGCGGGGACACGCCGAGCTGGCGGCGCGGGCGGCAACGTCCTACGAGCAGTGGGTCGCGTCCGTCGGTCTCACACTTCCGGCTGCGCAACGACGTCTATCGGCTGCGCGAGGTGGTCAAGTTCCACTGGGAGGCCGTCTCGCCAGACGGCGGGGTGGCGGCGGTGGGCCTCGTGTTCCTCGTCCTCGGCACGGACGACCGGATTCGGCGGGACTACGTGTTCATCGAGACGGGGGAGGCGTGATGACGACGGTCGAGGCGAACGGCGTCACGCTCGGCGTCGAGCACTTCGGCGACGCCGCGGCGCCGCTCGTTCTGCTCGCAGGCGGCCCGACCATGCTCTCCTGGCCCGACGCGCTCTGCCAGGCGCTCGCGCGCGGCGGGCGCCACGTCGTGCGGTACGACCTGCGTGATTCCGGCGCATCGACCACCGTCGATCCCCAGGCTCCGGCGTACACGCTGCGCGATCTCGCAGCGGACGCCGCCGCGCTCGCGCGCGAGCTCGACGATCGGCCGGCGCAGCTGGCGGGCATCGGCGTGGGCGGCATGGTCGCGCAGGTCGCCGCGCTCGAGCACCCAGATGCGTTCTCGGCGCTCACGCTCGCCGCAACGCGGCCCGTCGCTCCAGGTCGGCTCGACGGCGACCTGCCCGACCACGACAAGGCGACGATGAAGCGAGTGTTCGCACGCCGGAAGCCCGACTGGTCCGACCGCTCGGCCGTAGCGGACTATGCCGCCACGGGCGCAGAGATCCTCGGCAACGACCCGGCCGCGGCACGCGCAACCGCTGCGCGCATCTGGGACCGAACGCCGGGCACCGAGCCCGCGATACAGATGGCGAACCAGATGGGCATGGTGTTCTCCAAGCTCAACTGCAAGCCGCGCTGGCGCGAGCGCCTGTCCGAGATCGCGATCCCAACACTCGTCGTGCACGGTCGCCGCGATCCGTTCTTCCCTGTCGGCAACGGCAGAGCGCTCGCGCGCGAGATCCCCGGCGCGCGGCTGCTCGTCTTGAAAACGGCTGCGACGGCGATTCCCGAACGCGGCCGCCGACGAGGTAGCCGCGGCGATGCTCGCGCTCTAGGCGCCACCCGCGCGACGCGCGCCTACATGTCCGAGATTCCCGCGCGCACCTCGTCGACGACTTCGGGCGGCACCTCGTCCATCCCGTGCTCGTCGCGTGCGTGGACCTCGACCTGCTGCAGGATCTCCTCTTCCGACTCACCCTGGAACGTGGTCGGGCAGCCCGGGACGAGGTCGCCACAACGGAATTCCTTCACGGCGCTCCTCCTCTCGCTCACTCGTCTTGAGGCTCACTGAGCCCAGATCCGCCGCGGCGGGAGGCCCGCCTGGCGCACAGGATCATACCGGCCGAAGCGATGTCCGAAACGCCCTTCGATCCAGGCGCGCTCGGTGCATCGCCTGACGTCGAGCCGCTAGCAGGCGATGCGCGGCGGGAGATCCGCCGGTACCTCGGTGACGTCACCGAATTCCGTCGCAAACGTCATGAAGCGGTACACGTCGGCGAAATTCGTCGCGAGCCCGAGCGAGACTCGCACCGCGCCGCCCGTCGGCATGCCGATCAGCCTGATGTAGTCGTCGAGGATCATCCCCTCGCCGAACTCGGCGCCGATCAGGGTGCTGCTCGAGATCGAGAACGCCGTCTCGCCCGCGCCCGAGTTGCAGAAGCAGCCCGTGCGGACGGAGATGCCGTGCGCGGCCGCGATCACGTCCACGTAGCGCTCGTCGATGACGCGGCCGTCCGGGTGCAGGAAGTTGAACGAGATCGTGCCCCCGCGACGATCCCAGGTCGTCGGCCCGTACACGCGCGTGGCCGGGGAGCCGTCCGAGTGCCGCAGCCGCAGGAGGGCATCGAGCATCCACGTGCCGAGTGCCTGCACCCGCCGCGCGATCATGTCGATGCCGATGCGCTCGATGTGCCGCAGGCCGATCTCGATGGCCGGGATGCCGAGGTAGTTGACCGTGCCGTCCTCGAACAGGGCGTGGCCCGAGCAGAGGTACGGCCATGTCGCCCTGGACATTCGCGGTGATGACCGTGCCGCCGCTGAACCAGGGCCGATGGAGCCGCTCGAGTGCCTCGCGCCGTGCGAGCAGCGCGCCGATGCCAGTCGGGTAGCCGAACATCTTGTAGAAGGAGATCGGGACGAAGTCGGGCTTCCAGACCGAGAGGTCGAGCGGGCTCGTGGGCACGAACGCGGCGCAGTCCACGATCACGTCCCAGCCCCGCTCCTGCGCCGTGCGCGATCCACTCCAGCGGGTGCTTGACCCCGGAGAAGTTCGACTGCGCCGGGTAGGCGAAGAGGTTGTGGCCGGCCGGGCCGGCGTCGTCCAGGTACTGCTCCAGCACCGCGTCGGCGACGCGCAGGTCGGGCGCCTCGAGCGGCACGTATGCGGTCTCGACGCCCTGGGCCCGGGCGAACTCGCGGATGCCGTTGACCGAGTTGTGGTTGTCGAACAGCGCCAGGAAGCGGCCCTCGCTCGTGAACGGATACGCCTCGCCGACGAGCCGGAGGGCGCCCGTGGCGTTGGGGGTGAAGATGCAGGCGTACTCGCTCTCGGACGCGTTGAAGTAGCGGAGCACGGCGGCGCGCGCCCGCTCGACGAGCACGGTCGCCGCCGATGACGTCGGGTTGATGGAATGCGGGTTGCCGAACACGCTCTCGCGCATGACGCGCATGTGCTCGGCGAGTTGCGACTCCGCGTAGAGGCCGCCCCCGGTGTAGTCGAGGTAGACGTCGCCGCCCGCGTCGAGGCGCCCGTACTCGGAGGCGCGGAGCTCGTCGAGCAGCGCCGTCTCGCGGAAGGACGGATTCGACTCGAGGAACGCGGCCTCCGCCCGACCCCGGCCGGTCGAGAGGAACCGCTCTCGCGCTGGAGTCGACTGCGCGCTCACCGAGCTCAGGTCCGTGCGTACTCGGTCGCCGTGGCCGCCGGCGCGGGAATCTCGCATACGCCGTTGGCGCAGATCTCGTAGGCCTCGTCCTTCGTCGCCCACCCGCGCCGGACGAGGAAGGCGTGGATCTCGCAGCCCATACAGAGGCCGAGCACCGACTCCATCCACATCAGCGTCAGGCAGATCAGGCAGATCGTCCGGGGAAGCAGGCCGCGGACGCCGCTGTTCGTGATGATCGTCATCGCGAGCGACAGGGAGAGGCCGAGCGTCCAGGCGAAGCGCTTGGGCTTCGCCGACACCCAGTCCGGCGGCTGGCGCTGCGTCAGGAAGCGCGCCACCACGCCGGTCGGGCTGTATCTGAGCCCGAGCGTGACGCGGATCAGGAACTCGACGAAGAAGAAGGTCGCGACCACCTGGAGCGGGACGTACTCCTTGTCGAAGTAGGCGTAGGCGAACGCGACGGCGCCCACGACCATCGTCAGGCCGGCCGCGGCACGCACCTCGTTCTCGTTGAAGACGCCCGACTGGAGCGGGGTGCCGTCTGCCGCCGTGCCCGAGATGACTTGGCCGTACGTCCTGTCCACCGTGGCTCCTCGATACGCCTCGCGACGATGTCCACGTGCGCTCGCCTCGACGGCCTCAACGCAGGAACGTTTCGATTATACGAGCGTCCCGGCGCACCCATGTGGGGGGCTTGCGGCGCGTAGGGCGAAGGCGGTGTCACGAGGGGCCAGGGGCGGCCCGACGAATTCGGTGTTGTAGCGCGCGGCGATCTGCCTCATTGCGGCGATGTCGATGGCGGACGGAGTCGCATCCGGGCCTTCCGCGGGAGGTCCGGCGCCGCAGAAGAAGCCCTCGATGCGGCGGTGGCCTTGATCGTGATCTCCGAGTTGATGAACCAGAGCCGCTCGCCCTCGCCGTTTGCGAGTGCGAACGGATGGGCAGCGGGGGCTTCTTGCACCTGGGACATGAGTACCTCCTGTGGACGGTTCCCGGCCGGTGCCGGGCTCACCAGGAGCCTGCCGGAGCGGAGTGCGGCGACCAATCCCAGAAGGCTGGGATCTTCGCGCCGGCGACCCCACAAGGCTGGGATGTCGCTCGTCCCCGCTCGCGCGGTACTGTGATCGCATGGCGAGTGAGTGGAAGCGTCAGCGCTGTCGTGAGCGCATCGACGACCTGGCGGACTCGGGCGCGGATATCGACGCTCTGCGCCGCGAAGCGATCGAGATCCTGCAGGCCACGATCGGCTTCGATCGCTGGTGCTCGCTGCTGCTCGATCCCGACACGCTCGTGATCAGCCAGGGCATCGGCCACCACTTCGACGGCGACCGGCGCGTCGTCGCTATTGCGCCAGAAGCGGAAGTCGCCCCATCTCCCGCGCGCGTCGCTGGCGACGCAGGCAAGCTCGTCGCCCACGCCGTAGCACGCGAAGACGTTGCGCCCGGCGATGGCACCGGCCGGGCGCGGCATCCTGGGCCACGCTCCTACGCGCGTATATGGTGGCGGCCATGGCTGTCACGGCGCTGGCTTCACGGCGTACCGCTGGATGGACAGCCGTACGTGCTCGGCCCGCCGCGGCCGCCCGGAACGATCTCCGCACAGCGCACGATCGTGGGAGGCGGCTCGGCGTGGGCGCCCGCGTACTCGCTGCGCCAGGCCTCGTAGCCGTTGCCACCGACCGAGCCGTCCGCACATCGTCCACCGGGAACACGCCACACAAGCGAGGTAATGCGATGAAACCACATGAGCAGCCGAAAGAGTCGCCGGGCTGGGCGGCCAATCCCAACTACCTCATCGACTGGGACTTGGTGCCGGCGACGGTCAGCGCTTCCTTCAACGGCGAGGTCGTGGCAGAGAGCGACCAGGTGCGCGTGATGTACGAGCTGGGCCATGCGCCGATCTATTACTTCCCGAGGTCGGCACTGAACGCGCAGTTCTTCGAGACGGTGACGGACCATCACACCTTCTGCCCTTACAAGGGTGTCGCCAGCTACATGACGCTGACGGTTGGCGACGAATCGTTGCCAAGGGCCGTGTGGATGTACGAGGATCCGTACCCGCAGCAGGAGCACCTCAAGGATCACGTCGGCTTCTACTGGGGCAAGATGGCCGAGTGGCGCGAGGATGGAGAGCCTGTCCCAGGCCCGCGCGAGATTCCAGGCCGCATCGACACGACCAACCAGCTAAAGGCCGCCTTCCCGCAGCTTGCGAAGGAGTGGCACCAGGAGAAGAACAAGCACCACAGCCCCTACGAGTACTCGCCGGAGAGCAACCAAGAGGTCTGGTGGAAGGACGCGAGCGGGCATGA
Organism: uncultured Actinomycetes bacterium; assembly: GCA_963705965.1. Taxonomy (GTDB): domain Bacteria; phylum Actinomycetota; class Thermoleophilia; order Gaiellales; family JALYLC01; genus JALYLC01. The sequence continues at coordinate 43,362 of CAVPLI010000008.1, forward strand.
GTGGAAGGAGACGATCAAGAGCCGCGTGCTGAAGATGACGACGCTGCGCGCCGACGGCGACGCGACGCCTTACGGCTGAGTGCGCCAGAAGGTGCTCTTCAACCGCCACGCCCTGGCGTGCGGCGACAGCGCCACGGCGAGGCTCTGGCTCGACGTCAAGCGCGTCTATCTCGAGCTTCGCCCGCACCTGCGGCGGCTGTACCTGTCCGTGCCGGATGTCGACTCCGCGCTGCCCGCGCTCGCTCCGCTCGGGTTCGCTGCGCTGCCAGGCGCGCCGGTTCAGATCGGGGACGACCCTCACTGGACGCTGATGAACGATTTCGGGCCTGGCTCGATCGACGCCTGGCTCCGCGAAGTCGTCGGGCGGGAGCTCGCCGCCGACGAGCCCCCTGTGCTGGATCTGGCCGAGCGACGGCTCATGCTCGACGGCCGCGGGGTCGACCTCAGCCGCCTGGAACTGGACGTCCTGCATCACCTGCAGCGCCGCCAGGGCGTCGCGGTCACCCGCGAAGAGCTGCTGCGCGAGGTTTGGGGACACCGGTGGACGGGCGCAAGCTCGAACGTCGTCGAGGCGGTCATCAGTGGGCTGCGCCGGAAGCTGGGCGATCGCGCTCCCGCGCTCCAGACGGTCCGCGGCGTGGGCTATCGACTTGGTCCGCTCGACTGAATTGCGCACGTTCGCTTGGGCGAACGGCCTCGAACTCGCCTACGAGCGCGTCGGCGAGGGCCCGCCGCTGGTGTTCGTACACGGCGGCGCGGACGACGGCCGCATCTGGCAACCGCAGCTAGCCGCCCTGGCCGACGAGTTCACGGTCGTTGCGCTGGGACGAGCCCGGGGCGGGCCGCTCATCGGATGTGCCCGCGAACTTCAGACTGGCGGACTACTCGGATTGTCTCGCCGCCGTGATCGACGATCTCGCGCTTGGCCCGGCGCACGTCGCCGGGTACTCGTGGGGCGGCACCCTCGTCCAGGAGCTCTACCGCAACCATCCCCAGCTCGTCGCCACCCTGATCCTCGTCGACACCTACGCCGGCTGGAAGGGGTCGCTGCCCGAGGAGGAGGTGCGTGCCCGGGTCGCGGGCGTGCGTCAGATGCTCGCGGCGCCCGCCACGGAGTTCGATCCCACGATTCCCGGGCTGTTCGCCGGCGACCCGCCGGCCCAGTTCGTACCGCTGCTCGAGAAGATTGCCACCGGCGTCCGGCCCGAGAGCGTCAGGAGACAGCTCTCCGTCATGGCCGAGGCCGACCAGCGCGACCTGTTGCCCCGCATCGCAGTTCCGACCCTGCTGATCTGGGGCGAGCTCGACGTGCGCTCGCCGCTGAGCGTCGCGCGCCAGTTCGAGCAGGCGATCCCGGATGCAAAGCTCGTGGTGATCTCCGGCGCCGGGCACGTCCCGAACATCGAGCGGCCCGAGCAGTTCAACGCGGCCGTGCGCGAGTTCTGCCGCGCGCACTCGCCGACTTGCTGAGCTTGCGGCGTGTCATCTGCGAGTGTGCACCGGCACGACCGGTAGTTGCACCGTGACGCCGAGCCCCCCAGCAGCGCGCGGGGTGAGGGTGAGGGTCCCGTCGTGCGCCTGGGTGATGCTCTTGACGATTGTCAGTCCGAGGCCCACACCTGCGTGCTCGGTGCGCATGCGTTCGGTGCCGCGGCGGAACGGCTCGACAAGAGCGGCGACCAACTGTGGCGTGAGCTTCTCGCCGGTGTTCTCGACAGTGAGCTCCACACTCTTGGGGTGAACGCTGGTCTTGACCCACACGGCGCCTCGCTCGGGCAGGTTGTGGACGATCGCGTTCTGTACGAGGTTCGTCGTCAGCTGCAGCAGGAGCGCGTGTGAGCCGAGGGTGGGCGTCGTGTCGCCGGAGGTTTCGATGGTGAGGCCGCGTTCTTCGGCGAGCGGGAGCAGCGTTTCGGTGGCTTCTTCCGCGATGAGGGACAGGTCGATGTGTTCCGAGGTGAAGGATCGCTGATCGGCGCGGCTGAGCAGGAGCAGTGCTTCTGTGAGGTCGATCGCCCTGGTGTTGACCGCGTGGAGGCGGGCGACGAGTTCGCCGGTGTCGCGGTCGGGATCGTTGCGGGCCACGTCGAGAAGCGTCTGCGTGATCGCCAGCGGGGTGCGCAGCTCGTGGGAGGCGTTCGCTGCGAATCGCTGCTGTTCGGCCACGTGTGCCTCGAGGCGGGCGAGCATGGCGTCGAAGGCGTCGGCGAGTTCGCGGAACTCGTCGCTACGGCCTTCCAGGTGGATTCGGTGGGAGAGAGATCCGGTCGTGGCCGTGCGTGTGGCCTCTGTGATTCGGTCGAGCGGGGCGAGCATGCGGCCGGCGAGAATCCAGCCTCCCAGGAGACCGAATACCAGCAGGAACGTCAATACGATGGCCGCGATCGAGGCGAAGCCGTGCAGGGGGTCGGAGCGGTTGAAGAGGAACCACCACGAGGGATGCATGTCGTAGAGCGAACCATCGGGGATGTAGCGCAGAACGACCGCCCACACGGCCGCGAGCATCAGGACACCGGCCAGCATGAGGAAGCCGGCGTAGCTGAGGGTGAGTTTGAGGCGAACGCTCAGGCCAGGGGCTCTATCCATCGTCTCCTCCCTCACTCCCGCTGTCTGGTTGCGTGTCGATGCGGTACCCGGCGCCGGCCACGGTGGCGATGATCCAGGGCTCGCCGAGGCGCTTGCGCAATGCGGAGACCGTGATGCGCACGGCGTTGGTGAACGGGTCTGCGTTCTCGTCCCATGCTCGCGCCAGGAGCTCCTCGGCGCTGATTACGCCGCCTTCGGCGGCGACGAGGACTTCGAGCACTGCGAACTGCTTCCTGGTCAGCGCGACGTAGCGGCCGTCGCGGTAGACCTCTCGGCGGAACGGATCCAACCGCAGGCCGGCGATCTCTCGCACGGGCGGCCGGTTGTGTGCGCGCCTGCGGTCGAGCGCTCTGAGGCGGAGCACGAGCTCTCGGAGCTCGAACGGCTTCGTGAGGTAGTCGTCGGCGCCGAGCTCGAACCCGGTGGCCTTGTCGTCGAGCCGGTCGGCCGCGGTGAGCATGAGAATCGGCATGCCGCTGCCCGAGGCGACGATGCGCCGGGCGACCTCGTCGCCGGAAGGCCCGGGGATGTCCCGGTCGAGGACGGCGATGTCGTAGTCGTTGATGCTCAGCAGTCCCAGAGCGGTGTCGCCGTCACCTGCGATATCCGCTGCGATCGCTTCCAGGCGTAGCCCATCGCGGATGGCTTCCGCCATGTAGGGCTCGTCCTCGACGATCAGCACACGCACGCGCACAGCGTACGAGCCGGCGCATATCGCGGACGTATCGAAATCCTCATACGCGCCGGCAACCACGCGCTGCCTTGAATGGAGGCGTGACCTCCAGCCGACCAGCACGACGACGGAACCGTCGAATCCGGATGCGCAGGCTCCGTCTCGCAGGCCTGCTCGTCGTCGTTGCAGCGATCCTCGCAGCTCTCGGCTACCAGTCGCTGGCGTCCTCGTCCTCGACGCTCGCGTCGCCCATCGGCGTCCTGCGCAATGCGGATCTCAGCGCGCCTGACGAGCCAGACGGTGTCGTCTCCGGCGGCCGGACGGTCAGTCAGCAGCGTCGTGCGCTGGGCGAGCCCGACGGCGTCGTCCCCGGCGGCCCGGCAATCGGTGAGCACCAACGCGCGCTGGGCGAGGCTGACGGCGCCGTCCCTTCCGGCACGACGGTCTTCGACGACGGGATTCCGGGCGTAGCCAAGCTCGACTCCGACCTCCTCGGCGCCCTGCGCCGAGCTGCCACCGCGGCTGCGGACGACGGCATCAAGGTCTTCGTCGACAGTGGCTGGCGTTCCGCGCAGTACCAGGAACGACTCCTTCAGGAGGCGGTCTCGAAGTACGGCTCGGAAGCGGAGGCTGCCCACTGGGTCGCGACTCCCGACACGTCTGCCCACGTGTCGGGGGACGCGGTCGACATCGGGCCCGACGATGCCGCGGCGTGGCTGTCCGACCACGGCGCCGGGTACGGCTTGTGCCAGATCTACGGCAACGAGCCCTGGCACTACGAGTTGCGTCCCGAAGCCGTCGCTCACGGCTGTCCGCCCTCCTACGCCGACCCGACGCACGATCCACGGCTGCAGCGCTGATCAGCACACCCGCTTTCGAGCGCTAGGGTGAAGGCTCGGCGGGCGGCGGCCACATCGGAGAAGTAACAGCGCGGCGGACGGCTCCCAGGAACTGGCGCAGAGGTTCGGGACGCCGGCGCCGGGAAGGTGAGCGCATGGGTTGCTACGTGGTGGGATTCGAGGAGATCGACCGGACGCAGATCGCGCTCGTCGGCGGTAAGGGCGCGCATCTCGGAGAGCTTTCGAGAATCGAAGGCATCCGCGTGCCGCCTGGCTTCTGCGTCACGACGGATGCCTTCCGGCTCGTCATGGCGGAGGGGCCGTCGATCGACGATCGGGTCGACCGGCTGTCGCGACTGAGGCCGGACGACCGTGAGGCGATCCGCGCGCTCAGCGCGGAGATCCGCCGGACACTCGAGGGAATCACCATCCCCGACGAGCTGGCGGCGGCGATCACGCGCCCGCTCGCCAGGCTCGGCGAGCAAGCCGCCTACGCCGTCCGATCCAGCGCGACGGCGGAGGATTCGCCGACGGCCTCCTTCGCGGGTCAGCAGGACACCTATCTGAACGTCGTGGGGCGGGCAGCGATCCTCCGGCACGTCAGCCGGTGCTGGGCGTCACTGTTCACCGAGCGGGCCGCGACCTACCGCCTGCAGAGCGGCTTCGACCACCGAGAGGTTCAGATCGCCGTGGTCGTGCAGCAGATGGTCTTCCCGCAGGCGGCCGGCATCCTGTTCACGGCCGACCCTGTCACCTCCAACCGGAAGGTGGCCTCCGTGGATGCGAGCTTCGGCCTCGGCGAGGCCCTGGTCTCCGGCCTGGTGAATCCGGACGTCTACAAGGTGCGCGACGGCGAGGTCGTCGCCAAGACGATCGCCGCCAAGCAGCTTGCCATCCAGGCCTCACCGGAGGGCGGGACGCGTGAACAGGCGATCGAGCCGGAGCGGCAGCAGCAGCCGGCACTGACCGATGCGCAGGTCCTGCGGCTCGCGCAGCAAGGCAGGCGGATCGAAGACCATTTCGGCGGCCCCCAGGACATCGAATGGTGCCTGGTCGACGACGACTTCCAGATCGTCCAGAGCCGGCCGATCACCACGCTGTTCCCCATCCCCGCGGCCGGCGACCGGGAGAACCACGTCTACATCTCCGTCGGTCATCAGCAGATGATGACCGACGCCATGAAGCCCCTCGGGCTCTCCTTCTGGCAGATGACGACACCCCGGCCGATGGCCGAGGCCGGCGGGCGGCTGTTCGTCGACGTCACCCGCACCCTGGCTTCACCGGCGAGCCGCGCGGGCCTCCTGGAGATGATCGGCAGATCCGACCCGTTGGTCGGGGACGCGCTGGAGACCATCCTCGAACGGGGCGACTTCATCCCGTCGCTCCCGGACGAAAGCCCCGGCGGGCCGCCGCCGGCAGAAGCCGCACAGGCACCTATCGAAGCCGACCCGGCCATCGTGACCGAGCTGATCGAGCACAGCGAGACCTCCATCGCCGCCTTGAAGCGCGACATCCGGACGAAGACCGGGCCGGCGCTGCTCGACTTCATCCTTGCGGACATCCAGGAGCTGAGACGCCTCCTGTTCGATCCGCAAAGCCATCGGACATTCATGGCGGCGATGGAGTCGACCTGGTGGCTCAACGAGCAGCTGGAGACGTGGCTGGGCGAGAAGAACGCCGCCGACACGCTCGCGCAGTCCGTCCCTCACAACGTCACGTCGGAGATGGGGCTTGCGCTCCTGGACGTCGCAGACGTGATCCGCCCGCATCCGGAGCTCGTGGCTTTCCTCCAGCACGTCGAGGACGACGATTTCCTGGACGACCTGGCAAAGCTCCCGGGCGGACCGGAAGCGCGAGACGCCATCCGCGCCTATCTCGATGAGTACGGCATGCGCTGCGCGGGCGAGATCGACATCACGCGGCCGCGTTGGAGCGAGCGCCCCACCACGCTCGTGCCCACGCTTCTCGGCAACATCGAGAACTTCGAGCCGGGCGCGGGCAAGCGTCGCTTCGAGCAAGGCCGCGAGGAGGCCTTGAAGAAGGAACAGGAGCTGCTGGAGCGCTTGCGGGCCTTGCCGGACGGGGAACGAAAAGCCCAGGAGACCAAGCGGAAGATCGCCCTGGTCCGCACTTTCATGGGCTACCGGGAGTATCCGAAGTACGGCATGGTCAGCCGCTACTTCGTGTACAAGCAGGCGTTGTTGCAGGAAGCCGAGCGCCTCGTGGAAGCCCACGTCCTCCGTGACAAGGAGGACATCTTCTACCTCAGGTTCGAGGAGCTCCAGGACGTCGTGCGCACGAACGACGTCGACTACCAGCTCATCCGCGAGCGCAAGGACGCGTTCGGGTCGTATCGAGCGCTCAAGGCGCCCCGGGTGCTCACGTCCGACGGCGAGGGGGTTGCCGGCGCGTACCGGCGCGACGATCTGCCGGCCGGCGCGCTCGTCGGCCTCCCGGTTTCCGCCGGGACGATCGAAGGCAAGGCCCGCGTCATCCTGGATATGGCGGAAGCCGATCTCGAACCGGGCGACATCCTCGTCACCGCCTACACCGACCCCAGCTGGACACCCCTGTTCGTCGCGATCGAGGGCCTCGTGACGGAGGTCGGGGGCCTGATGACCCATGGCGCGGTGATCGCACGCGAGTACGGCTTGCCGGCCGTCGTGGGGGTGGAAGGGGCTACCCGGCTGATCCTGGATGGTCAGCGGATCCGCGTGCATGGCACGGATGGGTACGTCGAGATCCTGCCGTAGGAAGAGGTTCTCGACCAAGCGCCCGTGATTCGCCAGCGCGCGCCCGAGTGCGGAGACGACACCGACCGTGACCGTGCCGGCGAAGCCGTTGGGGTTGCCGATCGCGACGACGAGCTGGCCGACGCGCAGCGACGCGGCGTCCCCGAGCACCGCGGGCACCAGCCCGGTCGCGTCGCACCGCACGACGGCGAGATCGCTCAGCGGGTCGCGGCCGACGAGCCGAAAGGCATGCTCCCCGCCGTCGGTGAGGCTCGCGGTACCCGAACGCGCCCGGCCTGCCACGACATGCGCGTTCGTCACGAGCAAGCCGTCGTCGCTCAGTACGACGGCGCTGCCGCTCCCCACTCGCACGCGGCCACCGCCGCGCTCAGCCTGAACGCGAAGGCTCGCAACCGACGGCGAGACGCGCTCGGCGACCTCGACGACGAGGCGCGAATAGGCGTCGAGCGCGCTTCGCTCCTCGAGCGCGGTCACGGCTCCAGGCGGGCTGTCAGCGTGTGCTCGTCGACGCCGCGCACGACGGTCACAGCGAGCTCTTCACCGTTTTCTCGAGGTGGGCGAGCAGGTCGTCGACCGAGGCGATCGGCGAGTCGCCGACGGCGACGATCAGGTCGCCCTGCCGGATACCTGCGCCGAACGCCGCGGAGTCGGCTTCCACGCCGCGCACCAGAAGGCCGTCCCGATCGTCCAGGCCGACGGACCGGCGCAGCCGCTTCGCGACGCGGGGCGGCGCGATGCGACTCCGAGCGTGCGGTCGCTGCGACGCTCGCCGGCGATCAGCTTCTCGATGCGCTCCCGCGTCTCGGCATCGGTCGCCGTCGCGAGGACGAAGCCTCCGTCGAGGCGCATGACGTTGAAGCCGAGCAGTCCGCCATCCGGCGCCACGAGAGGCCCGCCGGATGCGCCGCGCGGGCAAAGAGCCGTGTGCGCGACGCCCAGAGCCGGGCGGTTCCGGCTCGACGCGACGAAGCCGAGCGTGGCCGAGAGACCACGACCCCACGGATTCGCGAGCGCGACGCGCGTACATCAGGAGCCCTGACCACCGCCGACACAAGGTGCCTACGGAGACAGACGCCGAGCGGCCTCCCGAAGCACCTCGGCGGCCGCCTGCTGTTCATCGGCCGACATCAGCCGAACGTCGACGTCGAGCTTGAAGTGGGGCAGCGTCGCGCGAATCGGCCTACTGGCGTCATGCATGTCGTCGAACACATCGATCACCCGATAGGTCGCGACGGGACGGGCAACGCCCTTTACGTCGATGTGTCCGTGCTCCTCGCAGAGGATCTCGTCTCGCACATGCGCGTGTGTCTGGTACGAGATCAGGATCTCATCCGGTGGGCACGCCGTCTCGAGTCGCGCGGCGAGATTGACGTCCGCGCCGACGATCGTGTAGTCCATGCGATCGTCGCTGCCGAAATTGCCAACCGTGCACACGCCCGTGTGGATGCCCATCCGGCAGCGCAGCGGATCCTCTATACCTGACGCTCTCCACAGGGCTTGCAACTCCGCGATCCGCTTGCGCATCGCAAGTGCCATCTTGACGCAGGCGACGGCGTCCTCCTTGGCTCCGCGCGTATCCGGGTCGCCGAAGAAGATCAGGATCGCGTCGCCCACGTACTTGTCGATGGTCGCACCGTGCGCGAGCGCAATCTGCGACATCTCCGTGAGGTAGTGGTTGAGGACCTGGCTCAGGTCCTCGGGCTGGAGCCTTTCCGTCATCTCGGTGAAGCCGGCGATGTCCGAGAAGAACACGGTCAGCCTCTTGCGCTGGCTGACGAGCTTGACCTCCTGCCTGCCTGCGAAGATCGAGTCGTAGATCTGAGGCGAGAGGTACTTCGCCAGCTGCTGCGAGAGTTGCTGCAGTGCATTCGACTTCTCCGTGAGCTCCGCCTCGCGTTGCTTGAGATCGGTGATGTCGGAGAAGATCGCAACGGATCCGCCGTCCCCGGTCCTGCGTTCGGTGATGAGAACCCAGCGACCGTCACTGCGCTGCTGAAGCCACGGCTCCCCGGGATTGCGGTGGATTGCCATGCGCTCCGCGACCCATTCTTCGACTCCGTTCTCGGCATCGGCGACATAGCCGCTCTCGGCGGCCGCTCGGATGATCGTCTCGAACGCCATTCCGGGCTCGATCGCGAAGTTCGCTTCCGGATAGAGCAACTCGCGGTATCTGGTATTGCAGAGCACGAGGCTATCCTCGGCGTCGAAGAACACGAACCCCTCGGACGAGTTCTCGATGGCGTCGACGAGCCTTCCGCGCGCGTCCTTCGCCTCCTCGAGGAGACTCTCGATCTCGTTGAAGAGACGCGCTCGTTCGATCGCGGCAGCGGCATAGGCGGCGAAGGCTCCTGCCATGTGGGCGTGCTCGGCGGTGTAGAAGTCGGCGTCCAGCTTGTCGAGGGTGAGCATCCCGATCAGGCTGTCACCGAAGAGCAGCGGGACACCCAGCCACCCCTTGACGCGCCCACCGCCATGGGTCTCGTCCTTGAAATGCTCGAAGCGCGCGGAGACGTCGGGAATGATGACCGGCTCGCGTCGCTGCACCACCTCGCCGGCAGGGTCGTCGGGGCCGCGCCAGTCGAAGCGCTGTCCGAGGAGTTCGTCGAGATTGGGAAAGCCGTGTCCGCCGACGATGACCATCTCGCTGCCATCGATCTGCTGGACGCTGCAACTGTCGTAGGGCACGACCTTGCGCAACTCGGAAAGGATCAGATCGAAGACCTGCGGCAGGCTGAGCGTGCTATCGAGCGACTGGGCGGCGGCGCGCAGCGTCTCGGCTTGCTCGCGCGCGGCGCGCTCGGTTTCGAAGAGGCGCGCATTCTCGATCGCACGGGTCGCGAGCGCAGCGAACGACTCCGCGAGCCGGCCGTGTTCGGGCGTGTAAAACCCTTCGTCCAGCTTGTCGAGAGTGAGCATGCCTATGAGGTGGTCGCCGGAGAGCAGTGGCACGCCCATCCATCCCTTGACACGCCCGCCGCCATGGGCCTCTTGCCGGAAATGCTCGAACTCGGCCGACACGTTCGAGATGATGACCGGCTCGCGCCTCTCGACCACCGCTGAGGCGGGATCGTCGGGATGGCCCCAGTTGAAGCGCTGTCCGAGCAACTCATCCAGGTTCGGAAAGCCATTGCCGCCGACGATGACCATCTCGTTGCCGTCCATCTCTTGCACGCTGCAGCTGTCGTAGGGAACGGCCTTGCGCAACTCGGAGAGGATCAGGTCGAACACCTGACGCAGGCTCAAGGTGCTGCTGAGCGCGTGCGCCGCCGCACGGAGCGTCTCGCTGTGCCCGCGGGCGTCGCGCTCGGCTTCGAGTAATCGTGCGTTCTCGATCGCTGTCGCCGCCTGCGCGGCAAATGCCGTCACGAGCTCGGCGAGCTCATCGTTGTAGAAATCGGGCTCGAACTTGTCGAGCGTGATGACGCCGGTGACGCGATCGCCGAATATCAACGGTGCGCAGATCCAGCCGCGAATGCGTCCACCACCGTGCAGCTGGCTGGCGAAATGCGGATGATGCGACACGTCGCCGAAGACGTGTTGCCGCTTCGAGCGCAGCACCTGGATGCTCGGGTTGGTCTCGTCGTCGAGGTCGAAGCCGAGCCCGAGGATGGCTTGCGGATCCTCGAAGCCGCGCCCGCCCACGATCACCAGGCGATCGTCCTGGATCACCTGCACGGACGAGCTGTCGTACGGCACGACTCGTTGCAGCTGACCCAGAATGGTCTCGAAGGTGTCTTGCAGGCTCAGCGTCTTGCCGAGCGCTTGCGTGACGGCGAACAGCGTCTCGGCACGCAACCGCGCCGTTTCCAGCTCCGCGATGCGGTTGCTCGCGTCTCGGAGCTGGGCGATGAGCTCGGATTTGGACCGCCTGGACATCTCGGAGTCGCTCCGGCCGGTTGATCCGTCGTGGAGGTCGTACCACCCGCTCCCCGCGGGCGGCACCTAGCTTCCCCCAAGCTCGGGAGGCCCATCCTATCGCTCGGCATCGACCCGAGTGAAGGCTCGATCGCACGCGCCCAAGCCGATTCAGGGCGCGTTGGGGTGGCCTGTGGGTTGCCGGGTGGGGTGCCGAAAACGCCATTCGAAGCGCGCTTGCACTCTGTACCCTGTTGCAACGCCGTTTCGGAGTTGCGCCGGGTGAACGCTTGATCGCCCGGGGACGGGCGCCAACGAAATCGGGACCGAGTGAAGCTCATCTCCACCATCGCCGCGGGGGCGATCCTCTCGCTCGCGCCGGTTACAGCGCTCGCGGCGAACGACACGTTCACGCGCGCCGTGGCGAGCGGCTGGGGGATTGCCGACGTGGGCGGCGCGTGGACGGCCGAGTCCGACGCGGGCGATTTCTCGGTGACCGGCACCACGGGCCGGATCCGCCTCGCCGGGGGCGGCGCGAACCGCGCCATCTTCCTCGCCGGCACGTCCGTGGATTGGGACGTCTCGGCCGCCGTGCAGCTCGACAAGGCGCCGGTCGGCGGGAGCGCGTGGATCTACCACGAGCTCCGCCGCGCGACCAACAGCACCAACAGCTACCGCCTCCTCGCTCGCTTCGCCACGGACGGCACCACGTACGTCAGCGCCTCGCGCGTCGTCAACGGCGCCGAGGTCACGATCGGCACCCCCGTGACCGTCCCGTCGGTCAATTTCCGCACCGGCTTCACGCTGCGCGGCCAGCTCACCGGAACCAACCCGACCACCATCCGCATCAAGGCCTGGACCGGCAGCGAGCCCGCCGCCTGGAACTACACCGCCAGCGACAGCACCGGCCCGCAAGTCGCAGGCAGAGCAGGACTGCGCGGCTACACCTCGGACGCAACGAGCAACGGGCCGCTGATGCTCACGGTGGACGACTACGCCGCGAACGTCACCGGCACCCCGCCTCAGCCGCCACCGCCACCGCCACCGCCACCACCTCCACCGCCGCCGCCACCGCCACCTAGCGGCAGCGCGAGCGACACATTCACGCGCACGCTTGCCGGCGGGTGGGGCACTGCCGACGCAGGTGGCGCGTGGACCCCCGAATCCGGAGCCGGCGACTTCTCGGTCAATGGCACCACCGGTCGCATCCGGCTCACGGCAGGTGGCGCCAATCGAGCGATCTTCCTCGGCAACAGCGGCACCGAATGGGACGTCTCCACGAGCGTCGCACTCGACAAGGCACCCACGGGCGGAAGCGCCTGGCTCTACCATGATCTCCGCCTCAACGGGCCGAACAGCTACCGGCTGTACGCCCGCTTCGCCAGCGACGGCACGACCTCCATCAGCGCCTCACGCGTGGTCAACGGCACCGAGACGCAGATCGGCACCCCCGTCGCCATTCCGGGCGTCAACTACCGCACGGGCTTCATGCTCCGCGGTCAACTCACCGGCACCAACCCGACCACGATCAGGATCAAGGCGTGGAGCGGCAGTGAGCCCGCGAGCTGGCAATACACCGCCACGGACAGCGCCGGACCGCAAGTCGCAGGGAGAGCAGGACTGCGCAGCTACACCTCCAGCGCAACGAGCAACGCGCCGCTCACGCTCACGATCGACAACTACTCGGCCGTCACGACGATCGTCGTGACGCCACCGCCCCCTCCGCCTCCGCCTCCGCCACCGCCGGGCACGGACGTCACGTTCGTCGGCGCCGGCGACATCGCTTCCTCGGGCAGCGGTGACGACGCCACGGCGAATCTCCTCGACTCGATCCCGGGCACCGTCTTCACCACGGGCGACAACGTCTATCCGAATGCCACCCTGAACGAATTCAACGCCTTCTACGCCCCGACGTGGGGTCGCCACAAGAACCGCACCATCCCGGTGATCGGAAACCACGAGTACGCCACCGGCAATGCCCAGGCCTACTTCACGTACTTCGGCGCAGCAGCCGGAGATCCGGCAAAGGGGTACTACTCGACCAACCTCGGCTCGTGGCACGTGATCGTGCTGAATTCGAACTGCTCGTTCGTCTCGTGCGCGGCCGGCTCGACACAGGAGCGATGGCTGCGCGCGGATCTCGCCGCGAATACCGCTCTCTGCACGGTCGCGCTGTTCCACGCTCCCCGCTTCTCGTCGGGGTCGAGTCACGGCAGCAGCACCCTGATGATTCCGTTCTGGAACGCGCTGTACGAGTACAACGCCGACCTCGTGCTCAACGGCCACGATCACGACTACGAGCGGTTCGCCCGCCAGACCCCGACCGGGGCGGCAGACTCGGTGCGTGGCATTCAGGAGTTCGTCGTCGGAACCGGGGGCGTCGGAACCAACGGCTTCGGTTCCATCCAGCCGAACAGCCTGGTGCGCGGCGCTCCGATCGGCGTGTTGCGGCTCACGCTGAAGGCGTCGAGCTACGACTTCCGGTTCGTGCCGATCGCCGGGCAGACGTTCACCGACGCCGGCAGCGGCACCTGCCACTGAATCACACGAGCTCGGGCAGGATGGCCGACGAGTTCGCGTCGTTCAGCGCCGCGCTCGACGCTTGACTGAGGACGCGGCCGGTAGCGGCCCCGCGATCGCCTCCTTCACGGCCACCCGGAGCTCCCGCATCGCGGCGAGGTGCTCGGCAGCAGGCCGATCGAGGTGGGGAGTCATGCGTTCGAACGCCGCGACGACGGCAGGCCAGCCCCGGTCGGAGAGCTTCTGACCCTTGCGCGTGAGGACGAGGTGGTACGAGCGTCCATCCGCCGGATTGGGCGTCTTGCGGACGTCGCCGCGGTCCGCGAGTCGGCGGACATAGTCGCGGATCGTCGTCGGGGGGAGGCCGGTCTCGGCCGCGAGCGTACCGGGGGTGACTGGCTGCAGTCGGGCGATCCAGCCGAGAAACGAGAACAGCGGGAGCGGCACCCCGGCCTTCTCGAGCTCCTCGTCGACGAGCACCCCGACGAGGAGTCCCGTCGAGTACAGCTCCTGCAAGAGGTCGGCTTCGTGCTCCCACGTCACAGCCCGGATGATAGGACTGGACTTACTGCGAGCTCGTCGCTAAACTAGTGCGAGTTCGTAGGTAGTTGGAGGAGGGCACACGTGCGACTTGCAGCGCTCATGCTGGCCGGCACGCTCGCGATCGCGGCAGCAGCCGGGAGCGCGGTCGCCGGCCCACGCATCGCCGACGGAAGCGTTCTCCGGGCGCGGGCGGTCCCCGCGTGCGCCGGCGCAGGCGCGTACTGGCCGACCATGACACTCGCGGTCGGCGGCAGCACCGCGTGGGTCGCATGCAAGGAGCAGGCGCGGATCGTGCGGATCAGCCTGCCGGCGGGCCGCAAGACGGGGACGGTGCGTCTGCCGAGCGCGGTGATCGCGGTCACCATCGGCTATGGCTCCGTCTGGGCGCTCGACGACCGCTCGACGCTCTACCGGATCGATCCCCGCGGAGCGCGGGTCACCAAGGAGATCGCCCTCGACACGGCCGCCGCGTACAACATCTGGACGGGAGCCGGCGCGATCTGGGTTGCAGATGATCAGGGCGCCGAAGTCGTTCGGGTCTCGCCCTCGGCGAACAAGGTGATCGCGCACATCCCCGTCGGAGACGGACCGGCGGACATGGTGTTCGCCGGAGGAAACGCCTGGGTCATCACCCACCGGGACAACACGCTTTTCCGCATCGACGGCGCGACGAACGACGTGAGTCGCCTCGCCACCGTCGCCGGAGGCAATGCGGCAGCCGAGCGCCTCGCGCTTCTCGCCGGCAGCATCTGGATCACCGGGCGAGGCATGCCGCTCCTCGAGGTCGACCCGGACACAGGCGCAACTCGCCGCTCCGTGGACATCCACGGCACCGGAATCGATGTCGTCGCGACAGCCAAGGCGTTGTGGGTTCCGGTCCGGACCGAAGCGGTGGATCGCACCGGGTTCCCGACGATGACTGCGTTGCGGCGCGTGACGACCCACGGCGAGGTGACGACGGCCGCAACCGCCCGCGGCCGCGTCGATGTGCACGGCCTCGCAACCGGCCTCGGCGCGGTCTGGTTCGCCGACAACACCGGCGGTTTCCTCTACCGCCTTCCGGCTTGAGGCTAGTCGCCGATCGGGTGCTTCTCCTCGTCACCGACTGAGGCTTGTACTCGTTGCCACGAGAGTGGTAGCTTCGGCCGACACGCCGGCCACGAAGAAGGAGGAGTCGTGAGCGTGTCGCGCGCGCTAGCCCTGATTGCAGTCGTCGTCGGCGTGCTGGTCGTCGCAGCACCAGGCCCGGTGAGCGCCGAGGGGGACGCTGCGCGCTCGTCGGCGGTCGTCAAGGTGGCGGCCAACAAGAAGCTCGGGAAGACGATCCTGGTGGACGGCCGCGGCTTCACGCTCTACGTCTACACCGCTGATCAGCGCAACCAGTCGCAGTGCGTCAACGACGCCCAGTATCACTGCTCCAAGGCGTGGCCTCCGCTGCGCACCTCCGGCAAGCCGCACGCCGGACGAGGCGTCAAGTCCGCCCTACTCGGGACGATCAAGCGCAAGGACGGCGCACCGCAGGTCACCTACAACGGGCACCCGCTCTACACCGACGCCGGCGCGGCGAAGTTCTCGCTCGCCGGGGACGCAAAGCCGGGCGATGCCAACGGCCAGGGCTTCCTCGGGATCTGGTTCGTCATCTCGCCCGCCGGGAAGCAGTTGAAGTGACCCCGGCCGGCCCGGCAGCGCGCGGTAGGAGTCCGGTAGCGACTCGCCCGATTCTCGAGGACAGCCGCATTGACACGAACTCGGGAGCGCGTAACCCGGAAGCCGGGATCGAGCTCGGGAGCTCGTTCAGCCCGTCTGCGCGCCACCACCCGGGTTCGCGTCATGGGTAGGAGCGGCTCTGCGCATTCCGTCAGATCTTCGCGGTTCGCAGCTCGGCGCTGTCGGCGCCGCGGAACGGTGCGAGACGCTCGGCCTCGGCTGCGAGCTCGTCCCGCACAGATGCCTTCAGTTTGGCCAGCGACTCGACCGTCACGAGCAACTCCTTGCCCTTCTTGGTCGCGCGCCACAGACCGCCGACTTCGCCTGCCATGAGCACGGTTCCAGGCCCACCCAGGACGGTCCAGATCCGCTTGCGCGTGGCCGCATCGGCTACGAGCAGCTCGCGATCGCGGGCGGCGTTCAACGGATCGAGGTTCGGCAGCAGGCGCACGCCGTCGATCGTCGTCTCCTCGGCGAGTGCGGATGCGTCTGTTGCCAGCGCCCACGTTTGCGCGCCCTCGAGGTCGACTGGGACGAGCCGCCCTGCGCGGTCCCACAGCGCGGTCGCGTGCGACGGTGCCAGGCCCGCCCATTCCGCGAACAGCCTGGGGCGCGCCGGCCCGTAGGCGTGCAGGAAGCGACGGGCGAGGTCGGCTCCGGGATCCTTGCGGGGACGGATCTTCGGCGGCGCGCCGAAGACTGCGCTGCGTCCGTCGCGTCCAACGATCGCAAGCACGCCGCGGATGCCGGTCGCGCGCCACAGCGACGGGTGCACGTGGTGGCTGTTGCAGCCCTTGCACCACCGCAGCAGCTTCTTCGGTAGGCGGTCGCGGAGCGCCTGGTGGAAGTCGTCGCGCGGCAGCGGGCCGGCGCAGAGGCTGTCGGCGACGGCCTCGCTGACGCGGCCCAGGGCATCCATCGCCGTGATGCCGTCCAATGTCTTCCAGGCATTTCCGATGACCGCCCTGGCGGCCTCCTCGTCGGGCGGCTCGAGCCCGGCGGTGAAGATCGCAAGATCCTTCCGCGCGACGGCCAGAGGAGCGCCGCGGATGCTCGGTACGACCACGAGCGCGTCGAGCGCCTCAGGCTCGACGTCGGCGCGTGCGGCGAGTGCCAGGGCGGCAGTGCCCGGCGGCGTGTCCTGCAGTCCAACGACCGCGGCGGCTTCGGTGCCCTTGGGGCCCAAGCGCTTGTTCAG
Source organism: uncultured Actinomycetes bacterium (assembly GCA_963705965.1). Lineage (GTDB taxonomy): Bacteria > Actinomycetota > Thermoleophilia > Gaiellales > JALYLC01 > JALYLC01. The sequence goes on from CAVPLI010000008.1 coordinate 60,036, forward strand.
GTGGTGGCGCGCAAGGCGGAACGCGACAGCCTGCCTGCGCGTGATGCTCATCGCGGGATCGGTCATCGCGAGAGAACAGTAACGCCGGGCTCAATGGGCGTAGACCTCGACGAGGTAGCCGTCTGGATCGACGACTTGGACGCGCACGAATCGTCCGTCGTCCTGCCATTCGGTCTCGGTGACGCCGGCATCGCGAAAGCGTTCGCGCGCAGCCCGGACGGCGGCCTCGTCCGCGAGGCGGAACCCGAAGTGGTTCGTGTGGGGAAGCCCGGCGGCGACTGGCTCGCCGTTCGAGAGCGCCAGCTCCGATCCGTCGCCCGCCGCCAGGATCAGCCGGGCCTCGTCCTCGTGGATGCGCTCGGTCAGGCCGAAGTGCTCCCCGTAGAACGCGGCCGATCGCTCGCGATCCGCGACCGTCAACGCCACATGGTTGAGCGGCATCGCGCGATTATCGCAAGCCCTGCTGTGAGCGGCTGGTCGCGACCGCCGAGAAGTAGAAGTCGAGCATCGCGTCCAGCGGCGCCGGCTCGCGCCGCAGCCGGCTGCGGAGCGCGGCGCCCTCCCAGCAGTCGACCAGCAGGCTCGCCATGTGGCGCGCGTCGGCGGTGGGCGAGATGTCGCCTCGCTCCCGGGCCTCCTCGAGGCAGCCGGTCAAATGCTCGGCGATCACGGAGAAGCACTCCTCGATCTTGCGCCGGAAGACGTCGCTGACGCCAGAGAGCTCCTGGCCGAGGCCGCCGAGCAGGCAGCCCATGTACCCCTCGCTCCGATAGTGCTCCTGCGTCATCTCGAAGAACAGGCGCACGCGCGCGAGCGGGGGGCGACTCTCGTCTCCCAGGCAGCCGTCGAGCCCGGCGTGCACCCCGTGCATGTACCGGTCGACGACCTGGAGTGCGAAGTCCTCCTTGTCCTTGAAGTGATGGTAGAAGGAGCCCTTCGGGGTGGCCGTCGCCTCGAGCAGCGCCTGGATGCCGAGATCGTTGTAGCCGTGTTCGAGCAGCATGCTGAGGCCCGCGTCGAGCAGTCGATCCTTCGTCGGATGCACCGCCTCCGTGGTCACCGCCGAAGCCGATCGCCGCTCGCTGCGGGCCTTCGCACGCTCGCTACCCCCGTACCTTCTCGATCATGTGCTCGATGACGTGGCTGTGCTCGCGCTGCGGACTGAACATCACGATCTCCGCGTCCGCGTCGACCCTGACGTTGTGGCCGGGGGGCCAGTAGAAGAGGTCGCCTGCCTCGACGGTCTCGGCGACATCGTCGGCATCAGTCGTGGTCAGGCGCCCGCCCAGCACGTAGCCCCAGTGTGGGCACTGGCAGAGGCCGCCCTCGAGTCCCTCGAACAGCGGCGTCGTGTCCACGCCGGCGGAGAGCGAGAAGTACTCGCCGCTGATCGTGTCGAACCCGCTCACGTCACCGAAGTCCTTGCGCTGGCGAATCACCGCCCCGGGCATGTCCAACCGGACGTCGACCTTCTCCTTCGCGACCCGCATCTTGCCCTCCCTCTCCGAGTGGCCGGATGACTAGACCGATCGGTCTAATTGCGCGCAAAGGTACACAAGACGGCAGCCGTGCGCAAGTGAGTCGGGCGATCGGACTCCCATCGGCCGACCCGTGCCGGCCTACGCGAGCGCTGGGCTCGGCAGCCGCTCGAAGTACGCGATGACCTCGTCGGAGTTCGTGACCTCGGCGTAGCGGCGGTGAACATCGCGCAGGTTCGACTCGTGCGCGTCGCGGCCCTGGTCGCCGATGCAGTCCTCGGGGAGGATCGCGCGCAGGCCGTAGGAGAAGGCGTCGACGGTCGTCGCGCGCACGCAGCCCGAGGTCGTGCAGCCCGGTGACGATCACGGTGTCGCGCTGCATCGCCGTGAGCAGCGAGATCAGCGGCGTGCCGTGGAAGAACGACGGCCACTTCTTGGGCAGCAGGACGTCGGAGTCGTCCCACAGGCGCTCGTCGACCTGCGCCCAGCGCGAGCCGGGCGTGATCTCGGCGCACGGCGGCAGCTTGATGCCCCAGAGCCCGAGCTCCTGCTCGTCACGCCATTCGACGACCGTGTGGAACACCGGCACGCCGGCCGCGCGGGCGGCGCCAAGGAGGCGCGCGCAGTTGACGGTCGCGCGTTCGATGAGCTCGGCACCGCCGAAGCGGAACGAGGGATCCGTGAACGCGTACTGGAGGTCGACCACGAGCACCGCCGGGCGCTCGCCCGGCTCGATGCGCGCCTGGCCATAGCCGCGAAGCACCCACGGGTCGTCGGGTTCCAGCTCGAGTCCCATCACGTCTCCTTCGTTCGTTGTGCCTCGCCTCACGCAGGCCGGGCGTACTCGTCGTGGAGGTGCCACCACTGGTAGGGCGGTGTCTGCGGGTACCCCGCAGGCGAATCCTCCCACTCCTCCTGGCGCCCGAGCGCCGTGAGGTCGAGGTAGCTCCACGTGCTCCCCATCGCCTCGTCGCCGCGGCTGTTGACGAAGTAGGTGCGGAAGATCCGGTCGCCCTCGCGGACGAACGCATTCGTGCCGTGCCACTCGTCCACGCCGAAGTCGGCGTCGAAGTCGTCCGTGACCGTGTACCACGGCATCTCCCAGCCCATCCGCGCCTTCCAGCGCTCGATGTCGGGCTGCGGCGCTCGCGAGGCGAACGCGAGCGTGGTGTCGCGGGCGTTCAGGTGGGCGAGGTGCGCGACCTGGTCGGCCAGGAAGGAGCAGCCGCCGCAGCCTCGCTCGGGCCAGCCGGCCACGCCGGGCTCGTAGAAGAAGCGGTACACGATCAATTGGTTGCGACCGTCGAACAGATCGAGCAGCGTCGCCGGGCCGTCGGGGCCGTCGAAGCGGTAGTCCTTCTCAACCGCCATCCTCGGCATCCGGCGGCGCTCGGCGGCCAGCGCATCGCGGGCGCGGGTCAGCTCCTTCTCCTTCACCAGCAATGCCTGGCGCGCGGCTTCCCACTCCTGCGGCGAGACGATCGGCGGCGTATCCACTGCGGCCCTCCTTCTCGAGGTACTGGTCGGCGCCCGGTCAGGGTAGAGGAGTTCCGCGGCCGTTCACGCGACCGCGTCCGGGCCCAGCCGGGCTCGAGTACCCCCGTCCGCGATGATTGCGGCATGAGCAGAGACAGCGCCGCGCGTCTCGTCGACGTCGCAGAACTGGCCGGCGTCACGCCTGCGGTCGTCTCGCGCGTGTTGAACAACGACGAGACGCTGCGCGTCCGGCCCGAGACGCGCGAGCGCATCCGGGCGGCCGCCGCGGAGTTGCGGTACGTCGCGAACGCGCGCGGCCGCGCGCTGCAGTCGGCCCGCACCGGGACCATCGGCGTCTTCGTCCCGTCGCTCACGAGCCCGGTCTACGCCGCGATCCTCACGGGCGCGCAGCGCGCGGCCAGCGAGCGCGGCCTGACGCTCCTGCTCGCCGACTCGCAGGTGCAGACCGACTCCGCGGAGACGCTCAGCGGCCTCGCCGCGCAGGGCCGGGTCGATGGCTTCCTGTTCCAGCGCACCAGCGAGATGAGCGACGAGGACGTGATCCGGACGCTCGCCGCGGGCGTTCCGGCGATCCTCCTGAACGGGACGGTCGCCGGCGTCGAATCGTCGGTGGCCGTCGACGACGAGGCGGGCGGGCAGCTGGCGACCGAGCATCTCCTCTCGTTCGGCCACCGGCGGATCGGGCACGTCGCGGGACCTCCGCCGACCGACACGGCCGCGCGGCGGCGAGCGGGGTACGAGCGCGCGCTCACCGCAGCCGGGATCGCACCCGATGAGCAGCTCGTCGTGGCCGCGTCCGACTACGCCGCCGATGCCGGGGCGGCCGCGGCAGCCGTGCTGCTCGCCGTCGAGCCACGCCCCACGGCCGTGTTCGCTGCCAACGTGGTGATCGCGATCGGCGTGCTCGCGGCCGCGGCACAGATGGGCATCCGCGTCCCGGAGGAACTGTCGGTCATCGGCCTCCACGACATGTGGTTCGCCGATCACACCTCCCCGCCGCTGTCGACCGTCGAGATGCCGCTCCAGCAACTCGGGGAGACGGCCGTCCACGAGCTCGCACGGCTGCTCGCGGGCGAACCGCCCTCCGTCGTGACGCTGGGCACGCCGGCGCCGCGCGTCGTCGGCCGCGCGTCGGTCGGGCAGGCCCCCTAGGCGCAGACCGGCGAGTCGCCGTCCCAGCGGTTGAACTTGCCGAGCTCGCGGTCGGCGAGGCGGTCGCGGGTCTCGGCCCACATCCGCCGCCACTCCGCAGGGTCGGTCAGAACGCCCCCGGGATCGCTCTCGCTGCGTGCGAGGAACGACGGGAAGTCGGGGCGCCCGCTCGGCTGATGGGGCGGCTGGTAGCGGAGGTCCATGCTGATCCGGACCTGATCGTCGGTCGAGTTGTCGACGGCGGCGTGGATCAGGTTCTGCCCGAAGAGCAGGGCGGATCCGGCGCGCATCGGCAGCGGTGTCGAGTCCCCGAGCGTCAGCAGCTTCTCGGGGATGCCGACGCCTTTCTCACCGGGACAGTGATCGACGAGATCCTTGCGGTGGCTGCCCGGAATGACCTTGAGGCAGCCGTTCTCGACGGTGGCGTCCGTGACCGCCATCCAGCACGAGAGGATCGTGGCCGCGTCCGCCTCCTCGATCAGCACGCCGAGATCCTGATGCCACGTGACGCTCGAGGTCAGGTAGTTGTGGCCGTCGGTCGCGATCGCCCGCTCCGGGAGCTTCATGCGGATGTGCTGAACGGGGTTCGACATGATCTCCGGACCGACCAGCTCCTCGACGACATCGAGCAGCTTCGGGGCCGTGATGATCCCGAACAGCGTGTCCGAGAGGAACATCGGCGTGTCCCGCGCGATGCCGCCCTGCGGCAGGCTGATGTCGAACGCCTGCGAGAAGTTCCGCCCGCTCTCCGCCGAGAGCGCGATCAGGCGCTGGTCGAACGGGAGCTCCTCGTAGGCGGAGCTCACGACGCCGTCGGCGAGCAGCGGCGCGGCGATCCCGGACAGCACGTCGTTGAACTCGTCGAACAGCGGCGCGAAGTCGACCGCGGGATCGAAGAGGTCCTCGATGATGATGAATCCGTCGCGCCGGAAGCTCTCGAGCGTCGATTCGGTGATCAGCGTGGGCACGCCTATCCTTTCGCTGCAGTCGCCTGCGTCGTCGGTGAGACTCGTCCCCAAAGATAGCTGGTAAAACGCTTTCCGTCTAGCTCGAGGAGCAAATGCCCTTCCGTGTGCTCATCACCGACCATGCCTGGCCGTCGCTCGACATCGAGCACCGGATCCTCGGCGAGCTCGGCGCCGAGATCGCAGTCGCGGAGACGGCGAGCGAGGCCGAGCTGACGACGCTCGCGCGCGACGCCGACGCGATCCTGACGAACTGGGCGAAGGTTCCCGAGCGAGCCCTCGACGGCGCCGAGCGCTGTCTCGTCGTCGCCCGCTACGGCGTCGGCGTCGACAACATCCCGGTGGCCCGGGCGACCGAGCTCGGCATCCTGGTCACGAACGTGCCGGACTTCTGCACGGAGGAGGTCTCCGACCATGCGCTCGCGCTCCTCCTCGCGTGCGCGCGTCGGGTCGTGCAGCTCGACGCGCGCCACGGGCGCCGGCTCCTGGAATCTCGATCTCGCGCGCGGACTCCCGCGCTTGCGCGGCCAGCGCCTCGGCCTCATCGGGTTCGGCGGCATTCCCCACGCGCTCGTCCCGAAGGCGCGCGGCCTCGGCCTCGATGTCCTGGCATACACCCCGCGCCTCGAGCCGGGGCGCGACGCGGCGACCGGCGTCGAGACGACGAACGACCTCGCGTATCTCCTGAGCGAGTCGGACTACGTGTCGCTCCACGCACCCGCCATCCCCCGAGACCCAGGGCCTCATCGGCGAGGAGGAGTTGCGGGCGATGAAGCCCACCGCGTACCTCATCAACACCTCGCGCGGAGCGCTCGTCGACGAGGCGGCGCTGCTTCGCGCACTCACCGAAGGCTGGATCGCCGGCGCCGCCCTGGACGTCATGGCCGCAGAGCCTCCGCCCGCGGATCACCCGTTGCTCGCGCTTCCCAACGTGATCGTGACGCCGCACGTGGGCTTCTACTCGGAGGCCTCCGTCGCCGAACTCGCGACGCGGGCGGCGCAGTCGGTGGCGCACGTTCTGCGCGGCGAGCTTCCGCCGCACATCGTGAATCCCGGCGTGCTGCAACGTCCCTCGTATCGCCTCGCTCGATCCGAGGCCGATGAACCGGGACACGCTCCGCGGTCATAGTGGAAACGCCACGAGGAGCGCAGATGACCGATCAGCCCACAGCGGAGAACGCACTGAAGGAGCTCGAGCCCCTGCTCGGGGAGTGGACGCTGGAGGCGACGCCGCCCGGCGGGCCTTCCTGGCCGGGCGAGGCGAAGGCGACGTTCGAGTGGATGGAGGGCAACCAGCTCGTGATCGAGCGCTCGACGATCGAGATGCCCGAGGCTCCGAACAGCATCTGCGTGCTCGGCTGCGACGCGGCCAACGGCACGTACTTCCAGCTCTACGCCGACGACCGCGGGGTCTGCCGGGTCTACGAGATGAGCATCGGCGACGGCGAGTGGAGGCTCTGGCGAGAGGGCGAGCCGTTCGACCAGCGCTTCATCGGTCGCTTCAGCGACGACGGAACGCGGATCGACGGCCGCTGGGAGATCGAGGACCGACGGTGAATGGTCGACCGATTTCGATCTGGTCTACACGCGGGTTCGTTAGGCCGCCGCGGATGCGAGAGGCACACCGTCCGCTGGACGTGACGATCGGCGAGGGCACGTTGGCCGGCAAGGGCGTGTATGCAGCACGGGCCTTCGAGCAGGGAGAGCTCGTCGTTCCCTACGCCCTCAGGGAATTGACACAGGCGGAATTCGACGATCTCCCTCCGGGCGAGTGGGAGTGGACGCATTCATTTCACGGCCGGATCTATCTCTTCTCCGAGCCGGAGCGATATGTGAATCACTCCGACGACCCGAGCACCTACCCCGACCACGCCCGAGGCGGCAACGTGGCGCTGCGCTCGATCCAGAAGGGCGAGGCCGTCACCATCGACGACCGGCGGGAGTTGCAGTACGAGCTCGACACGTTCCTGGGCGCGTATGAGGACGCGTGCAACAACCGTGAGTTCACAGCTCTGGCCCCGCTGATCGCCGACGATGCCGTCTACTGGTTGGCGGACGGGACACGAGTAGGCAAGGCTGCCATCCAGGATGCCTTCGAGGACGCCTGGTCAGGCAGTCACGACCGGGCAAATATTCTGTGCGGATGTTGCGTGGGTCGCTGCCAATTACTGGGTCTCGGCCTGCACGTACACCTTCAACGCGGGCAGCGTCTCCGACGGCGAACGCCAGACCCTTGTGCTCAGACGGTTGAACGGGAGTTGGCGGGTGACCCACCTGCATTCGAGCCGCGCCGTCTAGGAGCCCGCTAGACCTCGACGGAGGCCGCACAGCGAAAGCCGGTGTTGCCACTCGACGAGTCGGGTGTCATCGCATTGCGTGCGGCGACGCGATACCGCCGGCAGTACGAGGCATGACACAGATACGAGCCGCCGCGCGTCACGCGGTGCGTTCCGGACGCGGGGCCCCGCGGATTCTCACGAACGTCGAGCTTGTACGTGTCCGGGTTGAACCAGTCGGCGCACCACTCCCAGACGTTGCCCGTCATGTTGTGGAGCCCGAAACCGTTCGGCGCGTAGGCATCGACCGGCGCCGTGCCCAGATAGCCGTCGGCGAGCGTGTTGTCGGACGGGAACGTGCCCTGCCAGACGTTCATGCGATGTTCCCCGTCCGGCTCCAGGTCGTCACCCCACGGGAACACGTTCCCGACGAGGCCTCCGCGTGCGGCGTACTCCCACTCCGCCTCGCTGGGCAGGCGCGTCTCCGCCCACGCGCAGTAGGCCGCGGCGTCGTTCCAGGACACGTGGACGACCGGATGCTCCTCGCGCCCGTCGAGGTTGGAGTGCGGACCCTCGGGCGTGCGCCACGAGGCCCCTTCGACCTGTCGCCACCACGGCGCGCTTGCGACGCCTCGCGTCGGCGGGAACTCGTCCGGCAGCAGACCGCCGAAGACGAACGACCAGCCGAACACCTCTGCCTCGCTCCGATGGCCGGTCGCATCCGCGAAGCGCTCGAACTCCCGGTTGGTCACCGCGTGCGGTGCAAGAGCGAATTCGTCGATCCGGACCGATCGCACCGGCCCCTCTCCGTCCCCGGGATACGCGTGGACGTCGGAGCTTCCCTGAAGGGTCTCGCCCGCGGGAATCCGTGCGAAGGCGGGCGGCAGTGCGCCGGACGCCGTCGCCGCATCGCCGTGTGGAACCGCGGCGCTCGCCGGGCCGGCGGTGCGACGCGAAGGAGCGCAGCATCCATCCATCGGGGCGAGGCTCACACGGGAGCGCGTCTCGCTGCTCACCCGGGTGGGGTGAAACGCGCCCGGGCTCCTTGCTCGCTCCCTGCTCGCCGGCCGGCGCACTCGATGCCCTGGCGCACGACGCCCACCTCTCGCCCTCGATCGACGCCGCGCTCGACCACGCGCACCGCCACGTCCTGCGCAATCGCGATCTCGCTTTCAGCGGCGGCTGAGCGACGGCACTACGGCGAGCGCCGTTTGAACGTGGCGTCGTTCCCGCTCTCGTCGGTCACGGTGATCCACGCGGTGAACGCGCCGGCGGGGGCGGCCAGCGCGAGCGTTCGCCGGCCGTTCGGCTCTACGCCGCGCAGCATCGCGGTGCGCCCGGCGACCGAGACCTTGATGCGGAGGTGGCGCGACGCGTTGTCGGTCGACGCCCAGCGGAGCCGGACGTTCCCGCCCTCGCGGCCGACGCGCAGGGCGCGTACCGCGGGACGCTCGGTGTCGCGTTCGACGGCCGCCACGCCGACGGCTGTGCGCGACGAGCGGTTGCCGGCCAGATCCGTGGCGGTCAGCCACAGCTGGTAGTCACCGGGGACGGCGGGGCGACGACGCACGTGCGCGTTCCAGCGCACCTTCACGAGGCCTCGGCGGTGTGTTCCGAGTCGGCTCGCCGCAACGGTCGAGCCCGCCGCATCCGTGACGACGAGCGTCACGCGAGAGATCTTGTTCAGGCGAGCGCGCACGTGAACGGCGGCACGCGGGCTGTCGTCGACGGACGGGTACGCGCGCGCGGTCGTGTTCGTCGCGCCGGCGATGACCGGAGGCGTGACGCGGTATGCCGCAAAGCGGTCGGCGTAGTCGCGGAAGACCGGATCGCCGGACTTGAGGGCGAGCTGCCGAAGCTGCAGCGTCATCAGGTCGTGATAGCCGAGGTCGGCCTCTCGCGACCGGTGGTAGCGGCTCCACGCCCCGGTGTCGTACTTCGGCAGCACGGCGGCCGCCGCGCGCGCACCGTCCTGCGCCCAGGTCAGAGCTGTCGCGTCCCCGGTGATGGCGGCGTAGTCGTAGAGGGAGATCACGGCCTGGAGGTCGCCGTTGAGCACGCGCAGCGACGGATGCTCGGCGTACAGCGGCCACCAGCGGCCGCGCGCCGACTCGACCAGCAGGCCACCCGAGGTCGTCCGGCGACCGAGGCCCGGCAGCGCGCGCCGTGCGAGCGCAAGGTCACGGTCGTCGTGTGTCGCTTCCCACCCGCGCGCGAGGGCCTGGATCGCGACGCCCTGAGCCATGCCGCTCAGCCAGGGCGCGCGCGACCCCGGGTAGTCGAACGCGTACTCCCACGAGACCCAGCCGCCGTGCTGCGACACCGCGAGCGGCGCGAGCTCGTCGATCAGCGCCTGCATGCCGGCGTAGTCCTTGGCGAACCAGTAGCCGTTGACCTTGGTCCAGTTGAAGAGCGGCTGGAATTGAAGCCCGTGACCGGGGTAGTAGGCGTAGACCAGCGGGTCGCCCGGAACGGCGACCTGTGCGGAGGCCTTGGGTGGCCCGGATCGGCCGAACCAGACGCGGTTCGCATCGAGCTGCCGGAAGAGCGGGTGCATGCGCTGGGGCGACAGCTTTCCCCTCGAGCCGAGGGTGGCCAGCATGACGATCTGGGCTCCGAGCTCGTCACGCCGCTGCGCCTTGGCCGGGAGGTCGAGTGTCCGCACCACGCCCATCGCGAGGCGGAGCGAGCGCCGGTACCGATAGCGCTCGGCAGCCGTCAGGCGCCCCGCCTCCGAGGCGATCGTGAGTGTGTTGCGCACCGATGCGGCGGCGCGCTCCGCCTGCCCGACGGTCACGTCTGCGCGAGCAGCATCCGTGTGCAACCCGAGCGCCGCAACCAGGGTGGCGGCGAGCGCCACCGCCGCCTTGCCTGGGTTCCACGACGCTTGCATGACTGACCCCACCCTAATCAGCGAGGCCCTTTTCGGCGGGGGCACAAAGTCTTCTTTACGTTCTGCAAACGCTGCCTTGGCACAGCGCCTGCTCGCCGCCTGCCCACCGGGCCGACCTCGAGGGCAACGAGGCGGCAGTGCTCGGCGTCTACGGCGGGCTCGACGCTCGCGTGAAGGAGACCGAGCCGGCTGGTTGAGAGGGTTCCTGGGCTCCGGCTCGAGAAAACGCCCGTCTTCGGGTGTTTCGGCGGGCAAACCGCTGAAGTCTCGCGATGAGCCCGTGGCAAGCGACGGGCGAGCGGGCCTACGGTCAAGGCCATGCGCCTTTTCCTTCCACTGCTCTGCACATGCATGCTCGCGCTCATCGCCGTCGTCCCGGCCGGGGCGAGCGCGCGCTCGGCTGCGAAGCCCGCGCACTGCTCGGTCACGGCGAAGGGCTGGAAGGGACACGTCACCGGGAAGAAGATCAAGCCCACGCAGCCGGCGGTCGAGCGCCGCGTCGTCCTGCTCGTGAACCGCTTCCGCCGCCAGCATGGGCTGCGCCCGCTGAAGCTCGATTCGGGGCTGCGCTACGCCGCTCGCGCCCGCGGCATGGCCGGCAACGAGCTGACGGCGCGCCTCGCGCTCTACTCGCCGAGCCGGTGCACGAGGGAGAGCGTCGTGCGCAAGGAAGGGCGGAGCCGAGCGGCCGCGATCGTGCGCCACTGGCGCAGCCGGCGCGCCTCGCGGCACGCGCTGCTGTTGCCGTGGGCGAGACGCATCGGAGTGGGCGTCCACGTCGGCACCTTCAAGGGCGAGCGCGCGACGACGACGACCGCGGTCGTGAGCGCAGCGCGCCCCAAGCCCGCGAAGTCGAAGGCGGTGCCGGGCAAGCCGAAGCCCGCTCCGCGGCCTGCGGCGCCTCCACTCCCGCCCGTGCCCGCCCAGCCGGCGCCGCCCCCGCCGAGCGGGCCGGTGGTCGGGGTTCCCTACACCTGCAACGGCCCCGTCCACGGCGTGCGCGTGGTCGGGACCAGGATCGGACCCGCGCGCGCTCGTCCACCTCGAGGCCGGCTGCACCGGCACGCTGAGCTTCGACATTCACGTGACCAGCGGTGGCGGCGACGGCGTCAAGGTGCACGCGGGCGCGCACGACCTGACGATCGGCCCGAGCCGGATCGTCTGCGACCGCCTGACCGACACCACGTTCCACCAGGACGGCGTGCAGGTGCAGGGCGGCACGAACGTGACGTTCAACGGCCTCAGCATCGTCTGTCCGTACGTCACGGGGCAGGGCGCGGCCGGGTTCTACATCGACGGCAAGGACTTCGGCGGGATCAGCAACGTCGTGTGCGACGGCTGCAACCTCGAGCACCTGCACTACGGCGCGATGTTCACCGGGCCCGCCCCCGGCAGCGGCGTGCGCAACTCGGTCATCCACCAGGGCGCGCTCACAGGCGGCTACTTCGAGAAGCTGGGCGACCCCACCGGAGCGCTGGACAGCAACAACACGCTCGCGCCGCACTGCGACGGCGCCGGTCGGCCCTGCTGAGCCGGCGTCGAAGCCGGAATGCGTCTGGGAGTCAGCCCTCTCTGCCCAGCAGATGGCGGGCAAACCAGTCGCTCGCCGCGGACGCCGCCTGGCCGAGCAGCGAGCGGTCGCTGTACAGGGTCATGTGCGTCGAGCCGCCGATCACGACCAGTCGCTTCTTCGCGGTCGGGATCTGGTTGTAGGCCTCGATCTCGAGATCCCAGAGCGTGAGGTCGTCCTTCTCGGCCACGATCACCTGCGTCGGGACGTCGAGCAGGCGGGGAAGGAAGGGCCCGACGTCGTAGTACATCAGGAGCTCGGCGGATTCGATCGTGCTCCGGTTCTCATAGGCCGGCGCCTCGCGCTTCTTGAGCTCCCGGAACGTCTCGTAGGTCTCGGGGAAGGGCCAGGTCGAGACCTCTGCGGCCGGGTCCGCCGACGCGTGGGGGATGAATCCGTCCTCGCCGCCGGCGAAGCGGGCTCGCCGGTCATCCAGCTGCGGCGTTACGGCAAGACCGGCTGCGGGTCCGACAACAAATCGCTGGCGGAGATGTCGAGCTCGCTCGTCAGCGCGCGCAGCGTGCCGACGGACGGCGGGCAGCGGCCGTTCTCGAGGCGCGAGACGAAACTCGGCGACACGCCGAGCCGGCGCGCGAGCTCTCGCATGCTCATGCCGAGCTCGAGACGGCGGGCGCGGATGCGCGGGCCGATGCGCTCGGCCACCCAGTCCGTGTTGGCGTCGCGTCGCGTGCGGGTGGCCTGGCGCTGCATCGCTATGCCGACCGTGACGTCCATGCATCCAGGCCGACGGCCGCGAGCAGGATGACGCCCATCGTGATCTGCTCGTAGAGCGGGTCGAGCCCGAGCAGGATGTAGCCGTTGCCGATCAGGGCGATGAAGAGCACGCCGATGACGGTTCGCCAGACCGCGCCGACTCCGCCGAGGATGCTCGTTCCGCCGACCACGATTCCGGCGAGGACGGTGAACGCCAGGCCGGTGTCGCCCGAGGACGCCTGCGCGCTGAGCACCCGGGAGGTGTCGATGACCCCGGCGAGGCCGGCCGCACCGCCGCTGAGCACGAACGCGAGGATGCGCACGCGGTCGACGCGGATGCCTGCGAGCCGCGCGGCCTGCGCGTTGCCGCCGGCCGCGTACATGTAGCGGCCCGCCGTCGAGCAGGCGAGCAGCAATCCGATCGCGACGACGAAGACGATCATGAGCCAGATCGACGTCTTGATCGTGAACCACTCGGTGCGGGCCAGCTTGCCGAAGCCGGGCTTGTCGAAGAGGACGAGAAGGTTGCCCTTGGTGACGAGGCTCGCGCAGCCGCTCACGATGAACGACATCGCAAGCGTCGCGATCAGCGCGTTGATGCGGAAGACCGTCGTCACGATGCCGTTCGTGAAGCCCACGAGCAGGCCGGCGCCGACGCCGAGGAGCATGGCCACGACGGGATTCGTCTCGAGCGCATAGTGCGCCGAGATGACGCCCGCCAGCCCGTAGATCGCGCCGACGGAGAGGTCGATGCCGCCGGCGACGAGCACCAGCGTCCCGGCCGCCGCGATGATCAGGATCGCCGACTGCTGATCGAGGATGTTGAGCAGGTTCGGCTTCGTGAAGAACGACGAGCTCGTCAGCGACAGGACGACGAAGAGGATTGCGAACGGCAGGAGGATGCCGACGCTGCGGAAGCGTGCGGCGACCGGGTTGCCGGGGTCGAGCAGGCCCGCCACGGCGGTCCGCGCGGTCACGCTGCGACTCCCCCCGACGGCTCGTCGGCGAAGGCCGCGGCGAGGATCGCGCTCTCCGTCATGGCGTCGCCGGCGAGCTCTGCGACCACGCGGCCGCGGCGCATGACGAGCACGCGATGCGAGAGCCCGAGGATCTCCTCGAGCTCGGACGAGATCAGGATGACGCCGAGGCCGTCGGCGGCGAGGCTCGTGATGAAGTCGTAGATGGCGCGCTTCGCGCCGACGTCGACGCCGCGCGTGGGCTCGTCCGCGATCATCACGCGCGGGACGCTCAGCAGCGTCCGCGCGAGCAGCACCTTCTGCTGGTTGCCGCCCGAGAGCGCGCGCACGGGCGCGGAGTACGGCGCGCCGCGCACGTCGCAGCGGTCGAGCACGGTGCGCGCCGTCTTCCATTCGAGCGCCCGGCGGACGACGCCGAAGGCGCTGAGGTCCCCGAGCCGCGAGAGCGTCGCGTTCTCGACGACGGAGCGCCCGAAGATCAGGCCGTCGTCCTTGCGGGACTCGGGGATCATCACGAGGCCGGCGTTGAGGCTGCGGCGCGGGCTGCGGCCGAGCGACTCGCCCGAGTCGAGCTGCGCCGTCCCCGACTGCACGCGCGCGGCGCCGTAGAGCGCGCGGGCCAGCTCGGTGCGTCCGGCGCCGACGAGCCCGGCGACTCCGAGGATCTCTCCCGCGCGGAGGTCGAACGTCGCGTCGGTGACGCCGGGAGCCGAGAGCCCGCGCACCGAGAGGCGCACGGGCGCGTCGGGAGCGACGAACTGCTTGGCCGGGAAGGTCGAGGTCAGCGGCCTGCCGAGCATCGCCTCGATCAGCGAGGACTGGGTCTCGTCCGCCGCCGGCGGCGGTGCGTACGAGATGGCCGTCGCGCAGCACGGTGACCGAGTCGGCGAGCTCGAGCACCTCGCGCAGGAAGTGCGAGATCAGGAGGATCGACGTCCCTCCCCGCGCCAGCGCGCGGATGATCTCGTGCAGTTGCCGCGTCTCGTGCTCGCTCAGCGCGGCCGTGGGCTCGTCCATGACGATGAGCTCGGCCTTGCGCGAGAGCGCGCGCAGGATCTCGACCTTCTGCTGCTCGGCCGTCCGCAGCCGGCCGGCCGACATGTCACCGGGCAGCTCGAATCCGGCCTCGGCCGCGAGCGCGGCGTACGCCTGCGACAGCTTGCCCCGCTGGACGAAGCCGCCGGAGCGCGGCTCGAGGCCCAGCATCACGTTCTCGGCGACGCTCAGCTGCGGGACGACGGACGGTTCCTGCGCGATCGCCGCGACCCCGCGCTCGAGCGCTTCGCGCGGCGAGCGGAACGAGACGGCCTCGCCGTTCAGCAGGATGCGCCCGCCGTCGCGCGCGATCTCCCCGGCGACGATGCGCCCGAGCGTCGACTTGCCCGCTCCGTTCTCGCCGACGAGCGCGTGCACCGAGCCTCGGGCAACGGTCAGCGAGACACCCGCAAGCGCCTGGACGCCGCCGAAGTGCTTGGCGACGTCCAGGAGCTCGAGGTACGGGGCGGCCTCCTGCGGAGAGGCGCCCGGCGTTGCTACCCGGGCCACTCAGCCTTGAACTTGGAGGCGTTGGCCTTGGTCACGATTCCTCCGTTGAGCAGATCCTTGAGAACGTCGACGCCACCGCACTTCTTGCCGGTCCTGACGGCGTCGATCGCGCACTGCATCGCCAGCTTGCCCTCGGTCGCCGGCCGCTGCATCACCGTTCCGTACCAGGCGCCCGAGGCGACGGCCTGCAGGCCGACGCCGCCGCCGCCGTAGCCGATCAGCGTGATCTTCTTGCCGCCCAGCGCCTGCTGCGCGCCGGTCGCACCCTGGTCGGAACCGACGATCACGTTCATGTCGGGCTGCGCCTGCAGCATCGTCTGCGCGGCCTTGAGCGCGTTCGCCGGGTTGTAGAACGTCTCACCCTCGGCCACGACCTGGATGTTCTGGCCGGACGTCGCCGCGTCGAACCCCTTGCGGATGGCGGTGTCCAGCGACGAGACCTTGACCGAGTAGAGATAGCCGACCTTGCACGGGTTGGCGTTCAGCGCGGAGCACGCATCGACGACGAGCCCGCCCTGCTTGCGGCCGATCTGCGACTGCACGAACACGATGTTGCCGGCCATCTTCGGCACCGGAGGCGCCGCCGTCGCCGGGTTCGTACCGAGGATCTGATCCATGTTGACGACCTGGATCCCGGACGCGATCACCGACTTGATCTTGGAGATCAGCTGCGGCCCGAAGATGGGCTGAACGATGATCGCGTCGTACTGCTTGGACGTCGCGATCGTCGTGAGCTGCGAGAGCTGCTTCTTCGGATCGTTGGCCGCGTCGAACACCGTCACCTTGGCGTTCTTGGCCTTCGCGACGGACTTGGCAGCCGCGAGCATCGGCGCGTCGTAGCTGTTCGCGACGGCGAACGAGAGGTACGCGACGCGCACGGTCTTCGTCGCCTTTGCGTTTGCGGGGGTGCTCGCCGCGACGCTCGCGGCGGTCGCGACGGATACCCCGGCGACGAGGAGCGCCGCAGATGCTCGCGCGAGCCACCGGCGTCGGGGATGACCAGACTTGAGGTTCACTTGCACTCACCCTCCTTCAAGGGCTGCTGTCACTTGCGAGCATCGAGCTGCACGAGCGGGGTGCGCCTCAGCAGGTCGTCGAGAACCGCGGAGGGGCGATCCTTCTCGGTGGGGGAATCGCTGTCGCTCACGCGCTCGGGACGAGCCGGCGAATGTGGCCGAGTGTAGGCACGCTTAACGTACGAAGTCAAGAGCGCCACCCAGGATCAATTCTCGACGCACTCTGCGGGGATCGAAATCGGCCGCATTTTGCGAGGTATTTCGCATGACGAAGCCAAACCAACACGGATTTCGCGCGGAGTTGACTCTGACTGCACGCGCCTCTATCGTGGACGCGTGGAAGGAAGGAGCTGAGATGCACCTGCTCATCCGCCGCGAGGACGTCGCGCTCGCGCCTGCGCTGCCTGCCCACAGCTCCGGTCTCACGGCGGCGCAGCTGATCGGCGGCCACACGGGCGCCACGCACAGCGGGCTGATGGTCGCGGAGCTCACCGACGGGTGGGTCGATGCGCACGTGCACTCCCGCGAGACCACGTTCTACGTGCTCTCGGGAACGCCCACGCTCTACCTCGACGGCGTCGGGACCCGGCTCAAGCCGGGTGCGTGCGGTGCGATCCCCGTCGGGCTCGAGCACGCGTGGCGATCGGACGAGACGGCGCGCTGGATCGAGATGACATCGCCGCGGCCGCGCGGACCGGACGAGCCGCCGGACACGTTCTTCGTGGGACCGGCACCCGACGCGGAGCCGGCGGAGCTCGACGTGCGCGATCCGCGCAATCGCTATTTCTTCCTGCTCGGGCCGGGCGACATGGATCTCGACCGGCTCAAGCGCGGGGCCTCGGTCGACGAGCCCACGGTCTCGGCCAGCATGGCGACCGCGGCGCTCGCCTACAGCGGCATCACCGTCAAGATGCTCGTCGACAAGCGCCTCGACGCGCAGCTCCAGACGATGTTCATGGTCCATTACGAGCCGGGCGCGGTGGCGCACCCGCACGACCATCCGTTCGAGGAGTCGTATTTCATGCTCGACGGCGAGGTCGAGGTCGTCGCCGACGGTGCGCGCTACACGCTCAGGCCCGGCGACGTCTTCTGGACGGGCGTCGGCTGCATCCACGCCTTCTACGAGACGAAGGGCGAGACGGTCCTCTGGCTCGAGACGTCCGCCCCCGGGCCGCCGGACCGCCACTCGTATCGTTTCGAGCGCGACTGGCAGCACCTCGCGGCTCACCTCCGCGCTGAAGCGTCCGTGCAGGCGGAAGACTAAGTTTCCCGCATGGAAGCGTCGCGCCTCGACCGGCTCCCGGAGGTCTCCGCGCCTTCCCGGATCGGGGAGCGCCTCCGCGAGGCGCGCCAGAGCCAGGGCCTGACGGCGCGCGACGTCGCGAAGCGCGTCGGCGTCTCGCCGAGCCTGATCTCGCAGATCGAGCGCGACAAGGTGAACCCGTCGGTGAGCACGCTCTGGGGCCTCGTGACCGTGCTCGGCCTGACGATGAGCGACCTCTTCTCCGAGGTGGACGGAGCGCAGCACCTGCCGTCGGCTCCGGCGGCGTCGGCCGCGGGGCCGTTGACGGCACTCGGGTCTCGCGCCGTCGTCAATCTCGCCTCCGGCGTTCGCTGGGAGCGGCTGACGGCCGAGAGCGATCCGCTCGTCGAGTTCCTCTTCGTCGTCTACCCCGCCGGCGCCGAATCCTGCGACGAGGACTCGCTCGTGCGGCACGGCGGCAAGGAGTACGGCTACATCATCCGCGGCCGACTCGGGGTGCGCATCGGCTTCGACGAGTACGAGCTCGGACCCGGGATGGCGCTCTCCTTCGATTCGTCGTCACCGCATCGCCTGTGGGCGGTCGGCGACGAGGACGCCGAGGCGATCTGGGTCGTCGTCGGCAGGCAGAGCGACGGACGTGGCCGCCTGATCTAGCGCTGGTGTACCGTCGGCGGACCGACTGACCGTGAGAGGGGCGTCCGTGGCGACCGAGACCGGCGCGTATCTGCGTCAGCCCAAGTCGAGCGAGCTGCGCTGGATGGGCGAGACGTTCACCTACTTCCTGGCGACCGGGGAGCAGACGGACGAGACGTTCGCCCTGATCGACGAGCAGGCGAAGGCGCGGCGAGAGCGTCCCGCTGCACCTGCACCGCGACGACATGGAGTCGTTCTACGTGCTCGAGGGCGAGATCACGCTCTACATCGGCGATCGGCCGGGAGAGCGCGCGGGCGCCGGTTCGTTCGCGCACGTGCCCGGCGGGACGGTTCACGGGTTTCGCGTCGAGTCGGAGACCGCGCGCTATCTCATCCTCACCACTCCTCGCCACGGGCGGTTCTACCGCGCTATCACTGCTGGCGGGGGGACCAGACGGCGCGCCGCCGGCTCGAGTCGGTCGACGTGGCACGGTGATCCGCGAGGCCTGTGAGGCCTACGGCGTCGAATTCGTCGGCCCGCTGCACGGAGCGGATTCGAGCCATGGATCGGCCCGTGCACTCGGTCTCCGTCGTCGCCGCGCCGCCCTCGCAGCCGGAGCAGGCGGTTGCCCGCTGCTCGTGCGGCTGGAGCGGGAGACCCTTCACCGGGCAGGAGGCGCGGCGAGGGGCGGAGGCCGACGGGCAGGAGCACCTGATGCGCGCCGAGCGCTCCTCGGACGGCTACGACCCTCGCTGGCCGGCGGACGACTGAGCCGTCCGGGCTCTCGGCCCGACGGCCGCCAATACGCTGCGGAACCGGCTTGCGCGCTGCGGACATGCAGGACGGGATTGAGATGCCGGCGAATCGGGCATCCGAGACAGACGATCAGGGGTACCGATGGCAACCATGCCGACGCTCGTGGGAAAAATGATCCGCCTCGCTCGCAGCCCGGAAGGCCGGAAGATCCTCGCCCAGGCTCAGGCAGCAGCACGAAGCCCCGAAGGGCGGAAGGCGCTTGCCAAAGCCGAGCAGATTGCACGAGATCCACGTAACCGGGAGCTTCTCGAGCGTCTGCGCTCGCGCGCTCGTCGCTGAGAGGCGCATCTGTTTCTCACCCGAGCGGGCCTCTCAGCGCTCGCGCACCACTTCCTCCGCGGCCTTGTCGTCACGCTGCCCCAGGTAGCGGGGATGGCGCAGGCGGCCGTCTCGCGTCCACTCGCTGAAGCCGACCTGCGCCACGAGACGGGGCTCGACCCAGGTGACGTGCGGCTCGCGCACGAGCTCGTCGAACGGCGTCGTGTCGCGTTGCAACGGCACCAGCTGCGCCGAGAGGTCGGCCAGCGTCGCCTCGGTGAAGCCGGTGCCGACCTTCCCGGCATAGCGGAGCCGCCCGTCCTCGTAATAGCCGAGCAGCAGCGCCCCCAGGTGACTGCGGCTGCCCCGCGGTGCGGTGTACCCGCCGATCACGAGCTCCTGCTCGGCGCTGCACTTGAACTTCAGCCAGTCGCGCGAGCGCCCGTGCGTGTACGGCGCATCGGCGCGCTTCGCGATCAGGCCCTCCCAGCCCTGGCGGCAGGCGTCCGCGTAGAAGCGCTCGCCGTCCCGCTTGCGGCTGGGCGTCAGGCGCAGCGGACCGTGGAAGCCGACCGCCTTGCGCAGCAGGCGCCTGCGCGCGTGCAACGGCAGCGCGGTGGTGTCGTGCCCCGCGAGATGGAGCAGGTCGAATGCGTACAGGAACACCGAGACGTGCCGCTCGCCGCGCTGCTGCAGGATCTCGAAGCTCGTCTTCCCGCCGGCGAACGCGACGACCTCGCCGTCGAGAATCAGGTGCGTGGCCGGGTCTGCGGCGAGCGCGGCCGCGACCTCGGGGAAGCGCTCGTTGAGGCTGAGGTCGTTGCGCGACAGGAGGCGAACGTCCCGCTCGGACTTGATCGCGATGCAGCGGATCCCGTCGAGCTTGCGCTCGAAGACCCAGGCCGGGTCGGAGAAGCGCTCCTCGGTCAGCACCGCCTTCATCACCTCGACCCTCTCCGGGAGAGGAGCGGGCCGCAGCAGCGCCCGTTCGTCCGGCGAGAGCGGGGCGAATGGATCAGCCGGGTGCCGCGTCGACTCGGTCAAGACCCGGTAGACGCTAGCGCCCGTCGAGGAGGGGTGATTCGCGAGCGCGTTTTGCAACCCGAGTTGCATCTTCGCTCGAGCGGTGCCATCCTGAGCCCGTGGACGAATCTGCGAGAGGAGCTGTCCCGGCATGTTCGTGAACCGCCTGCCCAGGTTCGAGCCGTTGTCGGAGGAGGCGCTCGCGACGATCGACCGCGGAGTGGATCGCCTGGCGGCAGAGGTCGGAGTGCAGTTCGACCACGCCGAGGCACTCGCGCTGTTCCGCGAGGCCGGCCAGACGGTCGAGGGCGACACGGTGCGATTCGAGCCCGGGTTCCTGCGCGCGCAGGCCGCGCCTCGCGCCCTCGGCGTTCTCGCTGCGCGCTCGCAATCCCGAGCGGTCGCTCGAGATCGGCGGAGACAACATGATCTTCGGCGCCGTCCAGGGACCGCCGTTCGTGCGGCGCGGGCTCGAGCGGCGCGACGGGACGCTCGACGATCTCGAGGATCTCCTGCGCCTCGCGCACCAGACGGACGCGATCGACACGCCCGGGCGCAGCATGCTCGAGCCCAACGACGTCGCCCTGGACGTGCGCCACCTCGTGCGCGCACTCGCCGCGATCCGCATGACCGACCGGGTGTGGGCGGGCGAGGCATCCTCGACCGTGGCCGCCGAGGATTGCCTGCGCCTCGCCGAGATCGTCTTCGGCGGCGCCGACGCGATCGCCGCCGAGCCGGTGATCTTCGCCAACTGCAACGTCAACTCGCCGCTGCGCTTCGACGTCCGGATGCTCGAGGGGATCGTCGCCTACGCCCGCGCGGCGCAGCCCGTGATCGTGACGCCCTTCCTGCTGATGGGCGCGATGGCGCCGGTGTCCGTGCCCGCCGCGCTCGTGCAGCAGACCGTCGAGGCGCTCGCGGGAATCGCGCTCGTGCAACTCGTCCGGCCGGGCGCGCCCTGCGTCATGGGGTCGTTCCTCTCCTCCACCGACATGAAGAACGGGTCGCCCGCGTTCGGCGGCCCCGAGTCCGCGGTCGGGCTGCACGCATCCGGGCAGATCGCGCGCCGCCTCGGATTGCCCTGGCGCTCGGGCGGCGGCACGCTGACCGCGAGCCCGGCGATCGACTACCAGGCCGGGTACGAGTCGATGAACACGCTGCAGTCGGCGTTCTTCGCCGGCGCCAACGTCGTCTGGCAGTCGACGGGCTGGCTCGAGGGCGGCCTCGTCACCTCGCCGGCCAAGTTCGTCGCCGATGCGGAGATCCTCGATCTCATGCTGCGGCAGTTCACGCCGATCGAGGTGGACGAGGAGAGCCTCGCGTTCGGCGCCCACGTCGAGGTCGGCCATGGCGGCCATTTCTTCGGCGCCGAGCACACGCTCGAGCGCTTCCGCGAATGCTTCTGGCGGCCGACGGTCGCGACGACGGACAACTTCGACCGCTGGACGCGCGGCGGAGCGCTCGACCACGCCGCCCGCTGCGAGGCGCGCGTCGCCGAGCTGCTCGAGAGCTACGTCCGGCCGCCGCTCGACGACGCCGATCGAGGAGGAGCTCGTCGAGTTCGTGGAGCGCCGCGCCATGGAGCTCGGCGACCCGTTGCAGGTCGCATGAACCCCGGGACCACAGGACTGGCGCGCGGGCTGGAAGTCCTGGCCGCGCTGGCGACGCCCGAGGCGGCGCGCGACGGACTCGGCGTCGTGCGCCTCGCGGCGCTCGTCGGCTCCGACAAGAGCCAGCTCTCGCGCACCCTGGTGACGCTGGCCGAGTCCGGCTTCGTGGAGCGGGACGCCGAGACGCTCGCCTACCGCCTCGGATGGCGCCTCTTCGCACTCGCGTCGATGACCGCCGAGAGCAGGCTGCTCGTCGCCGGCCCCGCGATCCTGCGCGGCATCGTGGCCTCGCTCGGCGAGAGCGCGCACCTCTCCGTCAGGCAGGGCGCGCAGGTGCTGACGCTGCTCTCGGAGTCGCCGCCCGCGACGCTGCATGCCCCGGGGCGCGTCGGCGCGCTGACCCCGCTCGCCACGACGTCGGCCGGGCGCGTGCTCGCCGGCGACCTCGCCGAGGACGAGCTCGCCGCACTCGGCCTCGAAGGCGCGCGCGACGAGATCGCCCGCGCACGGGCCGACGGCTACGCGATCGTCCGCGAGGAGTTCGAGGCGGGAGTGGTCGCGGCCGCGGCCCCCATCCGCGACCCGGCCGGGCACATCGTCGCGGCACTCAACGTCTCGGCACCGGGATTCCGCTTCGAGCCGCGCCTCGAGGAGGCGGCGCAATGCCTCGTCGAGGCCGCCGAGTCGCTCTCGGGGATGCTGCGCGGCGATCCGCTGCCGGCGCTCGTCTAGCCGGCTGTCGGTTCAGGGCGTGAGCTTCGGAATGGCGCTCGCAGCGACGGCGGCGAGCACCTCGACGACGTCGGGATCGAACTGCGATCCGGCGTGCCGCTCGAGCTCCGCGATGGCCTCGCCCGGCGAGAGCGGCTGCGCGGTAGGTGCGCTCTCCGATCATCGAGGAATACGCGTCGCAGGCCGCGATGATGCGAGCTTCCAGCGCGATCTGCGGACCGGCGAGGCCGTCCGGGTAGCCCGTTCCGTCCATGCGCTCGTGCGTGGAGCGCACGATGCCGGCGACGTCGATGAGCGCCGGCGAGGCTGCCAGGATCCGCTCGCCGATCAGCGTGTGCTGGCGCACGAACGTCCATTCGGCTTCGGTGAGCGGGCCCGGCTTCGTGAGCACGGAGTCGGGGATGCCGATCTTGCCGATGTCGTGCAGCAGGGCCGCCTGGCGCAGGTGCGCGAGCCCGACCGGATCGAGCCCGAGGCGCCCGCCGACGGCGACCGCGAGATCGGCGACCTCGTTGGCCTGCGACTCGAGGCTCGGCTCGCGCGCGTTGAGCGCCTCGAGCAATGCGTCCTGGGGACGTCCCCGGCGGGCCGACAGCCGGCGCTTCTCGTTGTAGAGCCGCTGGTCGCAGAGGTGCAGCGCGGTGCTCGCGTCGACGGTCTCCTCGGGAATGAAGACCGCTCCGAACGACGCGCTGATCGTGAATCCGTTGCCTTCCTCGCTGAGTGCGTGCGCCGCGTCCGCCAGCAGGTTCTCTACGTCGACGTCGGCGTGCGTCAGGACGAGGAATTCGTCGCCGCCGAGGCGGTATGCCGATTCCGCCGGCACCGCATCCGCGAGTCGCGTTGCAAGCCGGATCAGCAGGGCATCCCCGGCCGGATGGCCGAACGTGTCGTTGTACTGCTTGAACCCGTCGAGGTCGAAGAGCACCATGAGCCACGGCTCGCCGGAATCGAGCGCCGCTTCCAACCGCGGTAGCAGCTTGCGCCGGTTGCCGAGTTGCGTGAGCGAGTCGTGGAGTGCGTGCTGCTCGTTGAGCGAGGCGAGCAGCTCGAGCTGCTCACGCGCGCGCGCGAGCTCGACTTCGTTCTCGACCTGCCGGGTGACGTCCCAGACCACGCCGTCGACGAACACCCGGCCGTCGACGTGCACGGGCCGCGTGCGCGCGTGGATCCAGCGCACGACGCCGTCGTAGCCGCACAGCCGGTACCGCACCTCGCTCGGCTCGCCGCGCCGCAAGCGGTCGCGGTGCGCGAGATGGGCATCCCAGTCGTCGGGATGGATCAACCGCTCCCACTCCGACGCCGGATCGGTGCCGGGCGGGGGCTGCCCGCCCATCAGCTTCTCGCGATTCGGCCCCGAGAAGATCGAGCGGCGCGTGCCGTCGGCGCAGTGCTCGTTCGTGTACAGGTAGTCGTCGACCGCGCCCACGATCCTGAGCACGGCGGCAGCCGCGACGAGATCGGAATCCAGGGAACCTTCGCGGTCCATGCCTCCGTATCGGCTGCCACAAGAGTACTCGCATGCCGCTTCTCAGTGATACCGCCCGCGGGGCGGGTTGGCTACCTCAGGATGCGCTCGGCCATGGCCGTCCAGCCCTGACGCGGGATCCCGGGCTCGCCGAGGACCTGCAGCGCGACATGATCCGCGCCGGCGTCGAAATGCTCGTCGACCACCGCCGCGATCTCTCCTGCCGTGCCGTGGGGAATGACGGCGTCGATCAGCCGGTCGGAGCCGCCGTCGGCGATGTCCTGTTCCGTGAAGCCGTGCCGGATCAGGTTGTTCGTGTAGTTGCTGAGGCCGAGGTAGATGCGCGCGAACTCGCGTGCCGTGGCGCGGGCGCGCTCGGGATCCTCGTCGAGCACGCACGCGACCTCTGGCGCCAGCAGCACGTCGGGGCCAAGCAGTGCCCGCGCGGCGCGGGTGTGGGCGACCTGCACGAAGTACGGCAGCGCACCGAGCGAGCGCTCGGCACTCAACCGGAGCATCTTCGGTGCGAGCGCCGCGATGGCCCGGCGGTCGCGGGGGATCACCGGTTCGGCCGCATCGAGGCCGTCGAGGAACTCCCGCATGGCCGTGAGCGGCGTCGCATAGTTGCCCGTGGCCTCGGGATGGCCGACCCCGATGCCGACGAGCAAGCGCTCGGAGAAGTCCGGCGCGAGCTCGGCGTATTCGGCGGCGAGGTCGGCGGGCTCGTACGCCCAGATGTTGACGATGCTCGTGCCGACGACGATCTTCGATGTCGCGTCGAGCAGCGGGCGGACGGCCGGCAGGCGGGGAGAGCCGCCGAGCCAGAACGCGCCGTAGCCGAGATCCTCGGCGAGCTTCGCCGCCGCCCCGAACTGCTCGGTGTCGAATGCGCGGGGGCTCACCCACACGCCGATCCTTCCCAGCTCCATCCCATCAGCCTACCTGCGGCCGGTCCACTGCCGGGATCGGTCACTGCCGAGACCGGCAATGGCAATGAAGGAGCGTGAAACCGTTCGGCGCGGTTCGGCGTCAGCCGTCGACGAGCAGGCTCTGAAGCGGCCCGAGTAGGCGCTTCGAGCGGCGCGAGACGTGCGCCAGGCCCACGAGGCCGTGCGTGAGCGGCGCGCCGGTCGTCCGTCGCTCGAGCTGCTCGGCGGCGAGCGGTCGCCAGACGTCGTCGATGAGCGTCGCGGGGTCGCCCGTCGAGGGTCTCGACGGGCTGGTCGAGGTGCTCGGCCCAGAGCCGGAGCCGCGTCTTGCGGGCGAGCTCGGGGCTGTGGCTGACGACGTTCACCTCGGTGTCGTTGAAGAGCGAGTGCTCGTTCAGGTTCGCCGATCCGACCGTGAGCCAGCGGTCGTCCACGATTCCCACCTTGGCGTGCACGTAGACGCGATCGAACGAGCCGCCCCCCACTGCGTAGCGCGTACAGGCGAGCATCCGGCCGGCGCCGTCGTCGGCGTCCATGAGCAGGCCGAGCTGTCCGGTGGTGTCGTCCGCGCCGGAGTTCGGCTTGGCGGGCAGCACGAGCAGCACGCGGAAGCGGTCGCTCGGCGGGTTGCGACAGCTTTTCGCGCAGGATCTCGACGATCTCCGCCGACCACAGGAACTGGTTCTCGAGATAGACGAGGTGCTCGGCCGAGCGCAGCGCGCCGGCGTAGCTCCCGAGGATCGAGAACTCGCCCCGCGGCAGCGCGTCGTAGACGCGCTCCGGCACGGTGCGCACGATCTGCAGCTTCTCGTCACCCGCGCGGCCGGGTTCCGTGGGCGCGGGCAGGTGCTCGCCCGCGGCCTCCTTCCAGCGCAGGTTGAAGTGCCGCGCCACGGCGCCGACGACGGGTCCGCGCAGAACGGTCGCGACATCGTGCCAGCCGAGGCTTCCGCGCGGTGGGTGACCCGGTCGGTCGAGACGGTTGCCGGCGAAGTCGGTCAGGTCGATGCCACCGACGAATGCCAGCTCGTCGTCGACGATGACCAGCTTCTCGTGGTGACAGTGCATCGGGCGCTCGTGCGTGTCCAGCGCACAGACGATCTCGTTGCCGGCGCAGAGCGCTTCGCGGATCGCACGGACGGCCTTGCGTGACATCGGATAGAGCGGCAGCGGCGCGCCGCCCCAGAGCAGCACCCGAACCGGCACGCGCGAGGCCGTCTCCGCCAGGAGGTCGCGCAGGATCATCGGCGGCTCTCCGACCGACATGGCGAACTCGGGCGTCACGCACCAGCCCGCGATGTGGACGTTCGAGCGCGCATTCGCGATCGCCTCGGCGATCCTCGGGATCGCCTCCTCGCCGTCGACGAGCACCTCGATGGCGTTGCCCTCGCTCGGCGGCTCGCCCGCGACCGCCCAGCGTGCATCGGCCGCCGAGAGGGCGTGATCCCAGCCGATGCGGCGCAGCCGGCGCCGGTGGTGCGCGCTCGTCGCCCGCTCGATCGATTCTCCGACGATGCAATCCACGCGCTCGATGAAGGCAGGCATCACCACGCTTCGTACCCCTCGTCCTAACTCGGCAATCGCCGGCCGGTCACGATCAGGACGGCGCACACCCCGCCCATCACGGCGACGGCGACGGCGACGGCGAGAACCTCGCCGTCGACCCAGTGGCCATGCGCGGCCAGCCCGCCCACTGCGGTGATGACGCCGACGATGACCGCGATCCGCCACTCGTCCCCGACGATGAACTCCCACCAGAACCGTCCGAAGTCGCGCAGGAGGCTCACGCGATCATCACCGGCCGCTCCGGCGCAGCGCCCACATGCAGAGCTGGGAACAGGCAAGCCATCCGAGCAGGATCACGGGTAGCGCGATGTCGCCGCCCGGCCACTCGACGGGGTGCACCGTCCGCCGCGACGGCGTTCAGTCCCTCGACGAGCCAGAACAGGCCGAACGTCGAGAGCAGCAGTCCCACGCCGTGCTTGATGAGGTTCTCGGGCACGCGCGAGAGCGGGCGGTGCACGGCGATGCCCACTACGAGCACGACCACGAACGCCGCGGCGGCGCCCACCACTGCCGGCACGCGATCGCCGGCGCTCGCGCCGAATCCGATGACGATGAAGACCACCTCGAGACCCTCGAGCAGCACGCCCTTGAAGCAGATCGTGAACGCGTACCAGTCGAGGCCGAAGCGCTGCTGGGCGGGCGCGCGGCGCGCGGCCTCGGTCTCCGCCGCGAAGGCCTCGTCCTCGTCGTGGAGCGCCTTGAAGCCGGTGCTGCGGAGAATCGCCTTGCGCAGCCACTGCAATCCGAAGATGAGCAGCAGCACGCCGACGATCAACTGCAGCCACTCGCGGCTGACGTGCTGCGTGAGGCTCGGGCCGATCGCGACCACGAGCCACGACAAGGAGAACGAATGCGCTCGCCGCGCCCCACAGGCTGGAGCGCCAGCCGCGCGTGACGCCGAGTGCGAGGACGATCGTGAGCGCCTCGACGAACTCGACGCCCGACGCGAGGAAGGACGCCGCTGCGGTGCCGACGCTCGAGATGTCCACGGGGCGAGGCTACGTGTCCTGAGGTTCACAGGACCGCGCGAGGACGCACACGCCGGCAGTGGGCCGACCACCAATTTGGCGACTCACGGCCGCCCGAAGTCCACAGCTGGCGCCCTTCCGGTCGGCGGACGGTGTTTGTCGCCCGCGACACAAGGGGACTACGGGGCGTGCCGTCGCCGCCTCGCGCCGACGGGCGACCGACGACGAGTGGCCGCAACTCGCGAGCCAACAGTCGCATCCCAGAGAAGGATCCGAACATGCTGTGGACCATTCTGATCATCGTGCTGATCGTGCTCGTCGTGATGGCCATCTTCGGCCGCGGGCGCTTCTCGCGCTGACCGACCGGGACGGAGCGCGCCTCAGGCCTCGCCGGACGCCGGCTTCCAGCGCGGCAACGGCTCGGCCTGAAGGCGCTGCTCGTCCGTTGCCTCGGGCGGCGGAGGGCCGCTCATCCCCAGGCTGACACCGAGCTCCTGATAGGCGGCAGCCGCTTCCTCCGCGGTGCCGTACACGCCCTGGCGGTAGATCAGCCCGTCCTGCACCGTGAGCAGCCACACGTGGCCCGCGTCCTCGAAGCCGCCACCGGAGACGCTGCGCCTCATGCGGCCGACGAAGATCACCGCGTGCTCGTCGACGACCACGGCCTTGGTGCTCTTGACGGAGTACCACGTGTCCTCCGAGGCCCGCTGGAGCTCCGAGATGAGCCCGTCCACGGGCAGCGGCTCCGGGCCGCCCGTCACCGTCACGAGGCGCGCGTCGGGGTGGTAGAGCGCCCGCAGGGCGTCCCAGTCGCCCGCCCGCGCGCGATAGACGTGCGCGAGCTTCGCCATGACGTCGGCGGCGTTCATCTACCCGCCCGTCAGCGGGAAGCCGTTGCCGGCGAGCTGCGCCCAGACGACCTTGACGTCGCCGCGGCGAACGATTCCCCACTCGCTCGCGAGCGCGTCGACGAGCAGCAGGCCGCGACCGGAGGTCGCGAGGGGCGACGGCTCCTGGAGCATCGGCTCGAGGGCACTCCAGTCGCGCACCTCGATGCGGATCCCTCCGTTCGAGGCGACGACCGAGACGGTGAAGTCGGAGCGAGCGTGCTCGATGGCGTTGGTCGCGAGCTCGGTGACGACGAGCGCCGCGTCGGTCGCGAATTGCTCGCAGGCGAGCTCGTCGAGCGTCGCCAGCACGAAGTGGCGCGACTCGCGCGGCCCTTCCGGCGACGCGACGAAGCGCCGGATCGCCCTCTGCCGGGGGTCGGGCCCGATGACCGCGGTGTGCATGCAACACACCTGCGCGAGCTCCTCGGTCTGATCCTCGCCCGTCGCCGAGACCGACGGATACGAGCAGAACAGCGAGAACGGCACGCGAGTCGAGAGGTCGTTCCACAGCGACTCGAGCTGGATCGCCGCATTGACCTTGCCCTCGCCCCAGAGCAGGGCGACCATCTCGCCATACGCGCACACGCGGCGACCGCCGGCGGCGGCGGATCGGACGAGCTCGCCGATCTCGGCATCGAAGCGCCGCGCGTCGGGACGGCCGTCGACCAGGAACCGCTGCAGCGTCTCACCTGCGTCCAGCACCACGTACGACCCATCGGCGACGGCCGCGGCGACGTCGATGCCCGAAGCCGCGAGCCAGGCTGCGAACGCGCGCACGTGGACCGGCGTGGCGATCACGATCGCGAGCGAGCCCGAGCCGATCGCGTCGGCCAGGTGGCGTCCGGCCGTCTCGACCATCTCATCGTCCGAGAGATAGAACTGGACGACGTGGTCGCATGGGCGGGTCTGGGTGAGTTGATCCGTCACAGTCGTTTTCCGGTGGCACCGCGAGTTCCAACGGTTATGCCCCGCCTGCTGACTCTAAACCAGCGCTACCGCAAGCATCGCCCCTCGGCGCGTACGATGAGCACATCCCGCTCGCCCTCAGGAGGTTCGCTGCGCATGGCTGTCCAGATCGCGGTCTCCGAGCTCCCGCAGCTCGGCCTCGAGCAGCACGAGTACATCGATCCTGCCCACTACGCGCTCGAGTTGGATCGCTTCTGGCGGCCGGGATGGCGCTTTGTCTGCCACGAGTCGGAGATCGCCGGCCGCGGGCAGTACGTCCGCTACGACCTCGCCGGCGACAGCGTGATCGTCGTCCGCGGCGAGGAGGGCGCCGTCCACGCGCTCCACAACGTCTGCCGCCACCGCGGCTCGCCGCTCGTCACCGACGAGAAGGGCGCCTGCCGCGCGCGGCTCGTGTGCCCGTTCCACGGCTGGTCGTACGACTACGACGGCACCGTGCGGACGACCCCGAAGATGCACGAAGGCTTCGATCGCACGGGCTGGGACTTGAAGCGCGTCTGGGTCGAGGTGTGGAACGGCTGCGTCTTCATCTCGCTCGCGCAGGAGGCGCCCGAGCCGATCGCCGACCGCCTCGCCGGCGCCGACTTCTCGGGCTACGACCTGACCGGGCTGAAGGTCGCGTGGGAGCGGGACTACGTCATCGAGTCCAACTGGAAGATCGCGTGGGAGGGCGGCCTCGAGTGCTACCACTGCGGGATCAACCATCCCGACCTCTGCAAGGTCGTCCCGATCGACGACTACGGCGACCAGCTGAACGCGCGTGAGGTCGCCGAGTACGACTACATCCCGGACCGCCCGAACCTCCCCGGCGTCGAGCGCCGGCGAGGTGGCAAGACGATCCGCCGCGAGGGCGATCCGACGACGGGTTCCACCGCGCTGCAGTGGCACCTGGGCGCGTTCGAGATGTTCGCGGGCATCGACGCCATGTACGTCGCCGGCTTCAAGGCGCTCGGCCCGACGACGACCGCGATCCGCGCGATCACGCTCGTGCACGAGGACGCCGTCGAGGGGGTCGACTACACCCAGGAGGCGTTCCGCATCACCGAGGTGACGCGCGTCGAGGACAACGAGCTCGTCGAGATCGTGCAGCGCGGCATCCATTCGAGCGCGTACGAGCCGGGCCCGTTCAACGAGCGCCTCGAGGCGGCGAACCGCGTCTTCACGCAGGTCTACCGCGACGCGATGCGCGCCTGAGCGCTCACCGAGACCGTCTCATGTCAGCCCGGTCGCCGTTCTGAGCACCGGCTTCATGCCGTTCGGGCTGCGGCCCGCTGCGCGCCAGCCGGTCGTGGCGATTGCGCTGGCCTCGCTCCTGCTCGGCGCGAATCTGGCGTCGCCGCTCTACGCCGTCTACCGCGATCGCTTCGGCTTCAACGGCCTGGTGCTCACGCTCGTGTTCGCCGTCTACGCGCTCGTGCTCGCGCCGTCGCTGCTGCTCTTCGGCGAGCTCTCGGACCGGATCGGCCGTCGCCCGGTGATCCTCGGCGGGCTGGCGATGGGCACGATCGCGCTCGGCCTGTTCGCGCTCGCGTCGGGCGTCGCCTGGCTGTTCGCGGCGCGCATCGCCCAGGGCCTCTCGGTCGGCATGGCCGGCGGTGCGGCGACGGCGGCGCTCGTCGAGCTCGACCCGCGTGACGACCGGGGACACGCCGCGCTGCTCGCGACGCTCGCCCAGACGGCCGGGAGCGCCGCGGGCCCGTTGCTGACCGGCGTCCTCGCGCAGTGGCTGCCGGCGCCGCGAGTGCTGAGTTACCTCGTTGGCATGGTGTTCTGCGTCGCGCTCGCGCTGCTGGTGCTGGCGATGCCCGAGCCGGGCAAGCCGCGCGGCGGCAGCTGGAACGTGCCGCGGCCGAGCGTGCCGAAGGACATCCGGAGAGCGTTCGCGCGCGTGGCGGCCACGGGCGCTGCGGTCTGGTCCGTGGCCGCGCTGTTCTTCTCCGTGGTGCCGTCGTTCGCGACCGAGAAGATCGGGATCAGCAACCTGGCGGTGCTGGGAGCGGTCAGCGCGATCGTCCTGATCTGCTCGAGCCTCGCGCAGATCGTGTCCCGCGGCCGCATCGACCCGCGCATCGCGCAGGCCCTCGGACTCGGCATCCTGACCGCGGGCCTGGCCGCGCTCGTCCTGGCGTCGGCGACGGACAGCGCCGCCGCCCTCGTCGCCGCCAGCGTCCTCGCCGGCACGGGCCACGGCTTCGGCTTCCTCGGCGCGCAGGACGACCTCAACCGGATCGCTCCGCCGGAGCGCCGCGGCGAGATCAACGCCGCGCTCTACACGTGCGTGTACCTCGGCGTCGCGCTGCCCGTGATCGGGGTGGGCGTGCTCTCCGACTTCACGACCCTGACGACCGCGGTCGTCGTGTTCGCGTTCGTGACGGGCGCCGCGGCGATCACCGTCGCGCTCTGGCACCTCGCGGCCGGCGGCCGAGGCGTCGTTGACTCACCGGCGTAGGCTCAGCGGTGAGAGCGGATGGCGTCGATGAGATCCCACTTGCCCATCTTGGAGCGGCCCTTGATGTTCAGCTCCTTGGCGGTCTCCCTCGCCGCGCTCGTCACCGCAGCACGTGCGTAGCGTAAGTCGCCGTCACCGTCGAGATCGGGGGGCGGCTTTGTGCGCCGGGGCCCCGACTTCGGCTTCGCGGACTTCGACTTAGCCCAGCACTACCTGGGCACGCCGCTGTTCACACCTGGTACGGCAGAGCCAGCGAGGCGGCCTCGGGAAAGTGCTCCTTGACGGTGTCGGCAGCGTGCCGTTCCTGCGCGAGGATGCGGCCGGCGAGCGCGGCCGTCTCGCTATCTCCGGCCCGTTCGGCCACCCGCTTCAGCTGCTCATAGCCGCCGATCTCGAGGTGCTCGAAGGCGTAGGTGAAGACGGCGAGCTTGCCCGGCGTGTCGGGGTGCGCCGAGAAGAACGTCGTCCAGTTGATGGCCGCGAGGCGCATGGCCGCGTCCTTCAGCACGGAGCGCTCCCTGTCCAGCATCTCGAGGCGCGCGCCGACCGCTTCGACATGCGCGCGCGTCTCGGCGAGGTGCTCCCGATAGACGTCGCGGAGCCTCCCGGAGTCGGAGTCCGCCGCGCGCTCGAGCAGCCCGAGCGCCTGCTGCTCGAGGGCGTGGGCATCGGCAAGGTAGGTGCCGACCTGTTCCTGCAGGTCGTCGGGCTCGATCGCCGCGAGCGATGCCGCGACGCCCTCGTCGAAGCACACCGCGAGGCGCTCCTTCATGGCGATCTCCTCGGCCTCGATCCGCGAGGCGGCGACCGCGACGGCGCCCTCGCCCGCCTGCGCCGCGACGATCGCGAGCAGCGAGTACGAGGCCTCCTCGAGCGCCTCGTACGAATACGCGTGCGTGAGGAGCTTGCCCGGCGTGTCCGGGTTGAGCTTGGCGAAGAGGATGAAGCCCTTGCCGCCGAGCTTCATCACTGAATCCTTGAACATGGAAGGCGTGGCGTCCCGCTGCTCGAGCAACTGCCCGACGGCTCGCTCGTGACCCTCCGTCTCGGCGAGGTGCATCGCAAAGGCGGCGGACATCTTGGGCGCATCCTCGAGCGCGGGGATTGATCGCAGCTGGGCGAGCGCCTGCTCCTCGATCGAGTGGGCGTCGGTCAGGTACGCGGTGAGCTGATCGTGGATGTCGTCGGGCACGGTTCGTCCTTCGCTCAGGCTGGGGTCAAGCCGGGGTCGGGCTGCCCGTCGGGCTCCTCGTCCGGCTCGGGGTCGTCGGACTCGTCGATCTCGCTCTCGTCCGGAAGCTGCTCGGGGTCGTCCGGGGACTCGGAGGACCGGGGATGAGGGTCACTGAGACGCATGAGAAGCTGCGCGTCAGCGCGACACCCGGTCGGCGCGTCGCCTGCGGCGCCGGCTCCGGTGATCCTCGCCCTCGGTGCTCACGTCGGCGCGCCCGCGCGGCTTCGGTCCCGTGTCGGTGCGATCGGTGCTCACGCCGTAGAGGAACAGCGTCAGCGCTCCGCCGACGGCGATGCCGCCGATAGCAGCGAGGAGCCAGCTCCAGCCGTTCGACTCCCGCGCAGAAGAACTGATCGGCGAGGATCCAGTGCGCGAGGAGCGCGAGCACGAGTCCGGTCGCCATGCCGATCAGCTCGGTCTGGCGAAAACGCCTGCCGAGCATCGCCGGCCGGTCGTCGTTCGCGCCCATCGGCTCGCCGGCATCGGGCGGCGTCTCCGGGGCTTCCGGGACGGCACGAACGGCGCGCGCCTTGTCGGCACCGGCCGGCCGCGGCGGTTGATCAGGATCTGTGGCCATGATCAGACCTCTGCCCAGCGCCGCACAAGTGAAACCGCCCTTCGCGGTGCGGCGGGTTTGGACGCGAGTTGCGCAGGGGGAATGAACGCCCGTGCCCGCCATGAAGCGCGTCCGCATCGGCTGCTCGGGCTGGAACTACGCGTCCTGGCGGCACGGCGTCTTCTACCCGGAGGGGCTGCCCGCGCGGCGCTGGCTCGCGGTCTACGCGCAGCAGTTCGACACGGTCGAGGTCAACACGACGTTCTACCGGTTGCCGAAGCGCGAGGCGGTCGAGCGCTGGGCGCAGGAGACGCCCGAGGGCTTCGCGTTCGCGGTCAAGGTGAGCCGCTACGTGACGCACGTCAAGCGCCTGCGCGAGGCCCGGCAGCACCTCGACCTCCTGCTCGCGCGAATCGAGCCGCTCATCGCCGCGGGCAAGCTCGGGCCGCTGCTGTGGCAGCTCCCGCCGACGTTCAAGCGCGACGACGAGCGGCTCGCCGACGCGCTCGACGAGCTGCCGCGGACGCTCCGCCACGCGTTCGAGTTTCGCCACGAGAGCTGGTTCGCCGAGCCCGTGATGGAGCTCCTGCGCGCGCATGACGTTGCGCTCGTGATCGCCGACCGGCCCGAAATCCGCGCATTCCAGACGCGTGAGCTGACGACCGACTTCACGTTCGTCCGCTTTCACCACGGGACGCGCGGGCGGCGGGGGAACTACTCGCCGGCAGAGCTGGCGGATTGGGCCGCGGCGATCCGCGCGTGGTCGGCCGATCACGACGTCTATGCCTACTTCAACAACGACTGGGAGGGGTTCGCGCCCGCCAATGCACTGGCTCTGAAGGAGCTGCTCGACGACGCATGACCGGCGCGTTTCGTGCGCCGCGGCGGTGGTACGGCCTCGCGTTCCGTCGATCCCAGAGCGAGCGAGGCCGAGCCGCCATGAGTCAGACAGAGAAGCGCGATCCCCGCAAAGGCGCCAAGCCGCCCTTCGGCGAGCAGGAGCAGTCGCTCCCCGGGAGCGACGCCGACCTGCGAACCCCACGCCGACCACGGTGAGAAGAGCTATCGAGGCACAGGCAAGCTCGAAGACCTCGCGACCGTCGTGACGGGCGCTGACAGCGGCATCGGCCGCGCCGTCGCGCTGGCGTTCGCCCGCGAGGGCGCGGACGTGGTCATCTCCTATCTCGAGGAGGACGAGGACGCCGCCGAGACCGCCCGGCTCGTCGAGGCCGCCGGCCGCCAGGCCATTCAGGTGCGCGGCGACCTGGGCGATCCCAAGAACTGCCGGCGAGTCATCGATGAAACCGTCTCGAAGCTCGGCCGCCTGGACATCCTCGTCAACAACGCCGCGACGCAGACGGTGCACGACTCGTTCGAGGAGATCACCGACGAAGAGGTCGAGCGCGTCTTCCGCACGAACGTCTTCCCGCTCTTCACCCTCTGCCGGACGGCGATACCGCTGATGCCGGCGGGCGGGGCGATCATCAACACCGCCTCGATCCAGGCCTACGACCCCGCCCCGGTGCTGCTGCACTACGCGTCGACGAAGGGCGCGATCGTGACGTTCACGAAGGGCCTCTCGAAGGAGCTGATCGAGAAGGGCATCCGCGTCAACGCGGTCGCGCCCGGCCCGGTGTGGACGCCGCTGATCGCGGCGACGATGCCTCCCGAGGAGGTCTCGACGTTCGGCGAGTCGAACCCGACCGGCCGACCCGCGCAGCCCGCCGAGCTGGCGCCCGCCTACGTCTTCCTGGCCTCGGCCGACTCGCGCTTCATCACCGGCGAGGTGATCGGCGTGACCGGCGGGAAGCTGCTGCCCTAGGCATTCGGTCTCATCCGTCCGCGGGCCGGGCGGTGCCTATGCCCTCCATCAGAGCGTCGCTGTCGAAGCGTCGCCACCGAGTGCGCCAGCCGCCGCAGCGCCACCGTTGTCGCCGGCCATAGGCTTGCGCCCGTGGTTGATCGCCGCCTTCTCGTCCTGGTGTGCGCCGTCGTCCTGGTCGAGACGCTGTTCTTCGCCGCACTCACGCCGCTGCTGCCGGCTCTTTCACGCGAGTTCGGGCTGTCCAAGACCGGCGTGGGCATCCTCAGCGGGGCGTATCCGGCGGGCGGCACCATCGGTGCGGTGGTCGGCGCATGGCTCTCGACCCGGGTCGGACTCCGCGCAACGACCGTGATCGGGATGCTCGTCCTGGCGACGTGCTGCGCGGGCTTCGGCTTCGCCGACGAGATATGGCTGCTGGACGCGCTGCGCTTCGCGCAGGGCACGGGCGCCGCCATCGCATGGACCGGTGCACTCGCCTGGCTGGCGGTCGAGGCGCCGCCCGAGCGCCGCGGCGAACTGCTCGGGATCGCCATCGGTGCCGCCGTCGCGGGCGCCCTGCTCGGCCCGCTCGTCGGCGGCGCGGCACGGCTGACGGGGCGGCCCATCGCATTCGCCGGCGTGGCGGCTCTCGGGGTCGTGCTCGCCGTCTGGGCTGCACGCATGCCCGCGCCGAGGCCCCAGGTCCGCCAGCCGCTCGGGCTGATCGTCTCGGCGCTGCGCCGTTCGAACGTCTTGTCGGGCGTCTGGCTGATCGCGCTGCCGTCGCTCCTGTTCGGATGCCTGACCGTGCTGGGCCCACTCAGCCTCGACGCGGTCGGCGTCGGGGCGCTCGGGATGACGATCTTCTGGCTCGTGAGCGCCGCGCTCGGAGCGATCCAGAGCCCGCTCATGGGACGCTGGTCCGACCGCCGCGGCCGGCTGGAGCCCGTCCGCGCAGGCCTCGCCATGGCGATTGCGGTCTCGCTCGCAATCCCGCTGGCGGACAGCCGCGCAGCCCTGGTCGCACTCGTGCTCGCCGCATCGGTCGTCTACAACGTGTTCTGGGTGCCGGGCGGCGCATTGCTGACGGAGGCCGCCGAAGCGCACGGACTGGAGCACGGGCTCTCGTTCGCGCTCTTCAACTTCGCGTGGGCCCCCGCCGGCGCGTTCGGCGCCATCGCAGGCGGATGGCTCGGAGATGAGCTCGGGAACGGCAGCTCGTACGTCGTGCTGGCCTCGATCTGCGCGTTGACATTGCTCGTGGTCACGCCGCGCCGCGTGGCGATCGCCGCCTGAGAGACCACCCCATCAGGCGTTCAGCACGTGCGTAGGCGAGAGCGCACGCACCAGCGCGCCGTCGCCGACCGCGCCCGCGACGCGCTTGGACGACCCGGCGCGCACGTCACCGGCCGCGAACACCCCGGGCCGCACCGTCTCGAGCAGATTCGGCTCGCGGTCCGACAGCGGCCACTGGAGATGGCCCTGGCAGTTCGCCGCGCCGGAGCCGCAGATCAGGTAGCCCGCGTCGTCGAGTGCGAGCAGCCCGCGCGCCGCGTCGGTGCACGGATCGGCGCCGATCATCACGAACACGGCCGTGCACGGCACCTGCTGCACGTTGCCGTCGCGATCGCGCAGGCTCACGGTCTCGACCGTCTCCGAGCCGTGCAGCGCCGAGACCTCGGTCTCGGTCATGACCTCGATCTTCGGCGAGCTCTCGATGCGATCGACGAGGTAGTGCGACATCGTCGACTTCAGCGCCTTGCCGCGCACGACGATGCGCACGCTGCGCGCGTGCTTGGCGAGGTGCGTCGCCGCCTGCCCCGCCGAGTTGCCGCCGCCGACCACGATCACGTCCATGTCGCGCGAGCGCTCGGCGTCGCTCGCCATCATCGCGTGGTACACGCCGGCGCCGCGGAAGCGCTCGATCCCCTCGGCGTCGAGCTCGCGCCAGGTCGCGCCGGTCGCCATCACGACGGCGCGGGCGAGGACGTGCTGGCCGTCGTCGAGGTCGACGCGCACCATGCCCTCGTGCCCGTCGGCGATCTCGACCGCGCGATGGAAGCTCGACAGCACCGCGTCGAAGCGGCGTGCCTGAAGCGTCGCGTTGCGCGTCAGATCCGTCCCGCTGATCCCGCTCGGGAAGCCGAGGTAGTTCTCGATCCGCGTGCTCGTGCCCGCCTGGCCGCCGGGCGCCCAGGCCTCGGCCACGAACGTCCGGAGTCCTTCGGAGCCGCCGTAGACACCGGCAGCGAGTCCGGCCGGCCCGGCGCCGAGCACGACGAGATCGAAGCGCTCGCCGTCGACGTCGGCGCGCAATCCGAGCGAGCGAGCGACCTGCGCGGCGGACGGGTTCCGCATCACGTGCGTGGCGTGCACCAGGATGGGCGTCTCCTCGCGCGGGATGTCGAGCCACTCGAGCATCTGCGCGCTTTCCTCGTCGGTGTCGACGTCGTACCACCGCACGGGGAGCAGGTTGCGCTCGAGCAGATCCCGCACCTCGAACGCCCGGCGCGAGCCGCGCGGTGCGATGAGGCGGATGACGCCGTACCCGTTGGCCTCGTGCCACGCACGCCGCGCGAGCAGCGTGCGGAAGATGTGCTCGCCGAACTCCGGCCAGCGCGCGAGCAGGTCGCGCAATCCCGCGCGGTCGAACTCGATCACGTCGGTCTGCTCGACGGCCACGCACGCGCTGATCGTCGGCTCGCCGGTGAACGCGGCGATGTCGCCGATGAACGTGTGGCCGTCGGCCTGCGCGATGTAGACGTCCTTGCCGGGCTTGCGGTCGACGAACTCGACGAGCCCGCTCTCGATGACGAAGAACGGCGCGTCGCGCACGGCGTGCTCGTAGAGCACCTCGCCGGGCTCGAAGGTGCGCCGCTCGCCGCGCTTGGCGAACCACGCCAGCTTGGCGTCGGAGAGCCGCGGGAACATGACCTCGTCGGCGAGGTCGGGGAAGGTCTCTGTCCGGATTACCCGCGTCGTAGCCATGCGGGCAGGTTACCCGGCGGTCGAATCGCCGGCCGCTAGATCCAGCCGCCGAGCTGATCGTCCAGATAGGCCGCCAGGTCGGGCTCCTTCGGATTCGCGAGCACGTGGCGCACCCACGCCTCCCGCTCGTGACAGACCACGCTGAGATCCCAGGCGCACGCGATCGGATCTCTCCGTCCGCGCGAAACTCGGCGGGCGCCTCCGTCGGCGAGAAGAACGCGTGGTGATGCACTCGTTCTCGTGCGCCCACCAGTCGACGAGGACGAAGTTCTCGCCGCGACCGTCGTGGACGACGAGGAAGCCGACGCCGTAGCGCGACTCGGTGACGGCCGGCTGCGGGAGTACCTCCAGGCCTTCGCGACGGCCGCATCCACGAGCTCGGGCCGCGGCAGGTCGCGGCCGTACGCGATCCCGTAGACCTTCAGGCGCCAGTCTCCGAGGGCGCGGACGCCGAGCGGCGTGACGGACGTGGCGCGTAGGCTCACGCAGGCTGATTACGTCGTCATGGCGAGACTCTCACGCGCGCGCGAGCTGCCCGCACGGCCTCCGCGATCTCGTGCACGCCCGGAACGATGGCCGGCTCGGGCACCCGCCCGTAGCCGAGCATCAGCGTCGGCGGATCGTCATGGGCGTCCGACCGGTACTCGCTCATGGTGGCGAGCCCGACGCCGCGGCGCTCGGCTTCCTCCCGGATCGCCTGCTCGTCATCGCTCGCCGGCAGCTGCGCGTTCACGTGCAGGCCCGCCGAGATGCCGGTGACCGTGACCTCCGGCAACTCGCGCGCGAGCTCCCGGATGAGTGCGTCGCGCTGCCTGCGGTAGCGGACGCGCATGCGTCGCAGATGCCGGTCGAGCTCGCCGCGCGCCACGAAGTCGGCGAAGGCGTGTTGCTCGATGCGCACCGCGCCGCGGTCGACGATGAGCTTCTCGTGGGCGACCGCCGGCACGAGCTGCGGAGGCAACACCAGCCAGCCGAGGCGCAGCGCGGGCACGAGCGTCTTGCTCGTGGTGCCGGCGAACACGACTCGATCCGGCGCGAGTCCCTGCAGCGCCCCGACGGCGGCGCGGTCGTAGCGGTACTCGGCGTCGTAGTCGTCCTCGATCGCGATCGCGGACGACTCTCGCAGCCAGGAGATCAGGGCGGTGCGGCGATCGCCGCTGAGGATGACGCCGGTGGGCTGCTGGTGAGCCGGCGTCACGATCACCGCGTCCGGCGCGGCCCGCACCAGCTCGTCGACCCGGATGCCCGCCTCGTCGACGGAGATCGGCACGATCTCGAGGCCCATCCGGTCGATGATCTCCCGGTCGTCGAGGGTGCCGGGATTCTCGACTGCGATCCGCTTCGCTCCCTCGGCCACGAGCGCCTGGCAGACGAGCGCGAGCCCTTGCGCGTAGCCATTCGTGATGACGATCCGCTCGGGGTCGGCGACCACGCCGCGCACGCGCCCGAGGTATTCCGCGAGGGTGACCCGGAGCGCCTCGATCCCGCGCGGATCGCCGTAGCTGAGCTCCGCGTCGGTCATGTTCGTGAGCGCCGTGCGGAGCGAGCGCAACCAGGATGCGCGAGGGAAGGCCGACACGTCGGGCCGGCTCGGCCGGAAGTCGTAGCGCTCCCGCGACGCCCTCGGTACGGCCTGAGCGTCGGAGGCCGAGGCCGCAGAGGCACCTTCCTTGACCCGTGGCCGGGCACCCTGCCGGAGGATCAGGTACCCCTCGGCCGCGAGCTGCGCGTAGACCTCCACGACGATGCGCCGCGAGACACCGAGCTGGCGCGCCAGGTCACGCGTCGACGGCACCTGCGCCCCCTCCCGGAGCGCGCCGGTGCGGATCGCGGAGCGGAGCTGATCCTCGATCTGCGACCCCAGCGTGCCGCGCCCCTCTCGCGACACCGAGAGCAGCAGTTCGATGGGCTGACTGGTCTCATCCATGGCCGACGAGAGCGAAGTATCGCGTAGTCCAGTCGTGCGCCGACCTCACGCAGCCGCAGCGCAATTGCCGGCCGTCACCGCGAGGACGGACTCGTCCTGCTCGGCGAGCGTGTTCGAGCGAAGCAGCGTCACGAGCACGGCGACGGCGCCCGCGCCACCGGCGAGCACGAATGCCGCTGTCGGCCCGGCACCGTCAGCCACCGCTCCGGCGATCGCGGCACCCGCTGCGCCGCCGATCGCGCCGGCCGTGTTCAGCCAGGCGAAGCCCTCGGTCACGGCACCTGCCGGAGCGACGCGGTCGACCATCGCGAAGACGCTGGCGAAGACCGGAGCGATCGCGGCACCAGCGACGAAGAGCACTGCGCCGAGGGCAAAGACGTTGCCCGCAGCTACGGCGAGCGCGAGGTGACCACCGGCGAGCGCGGTCAGGATCAACGCGAGCCCGGCGGGCCCGCGAGCACCGCCGCCGAGCCGCGTGGCGAGCACGCCGCCGACCAGCGAGCCGAGACCCCAGACGCCCATCAGCGGGCCGGCGGTCGCGCTGCTCCCGAGATCCGAGGCGGCCGCGGTGATCGCCACCTCGGCGGCGCCGAAGAGCACGCCGACGGCCACGAACACGATCACGAGCGTCTGCATCGCGGGAGCGCGCAGCGCCCCGCCGCGCTGCCTGGCCACGTCGCGCGCGGGCTTCCACTCGCGCGAGGGCGCCTGTGCGGCGAACGCGACGGTGCCGGCGAAGAGCACGATGCCGGCGAACGCGAGCGCGACCCCGGTCGAGAAGAGCGCGCCGACGCCGAGCACGATCGGAGGCCCTGCGATCCAGGTGAACTCGACAGCCGAGGCCTCGACGGCGTAGACGCTGCGCACCGCGTCAGGATCGGGCAGGAGCGACGGCAACAGCGACCGCACGCACGCACCGAGCGGCGGGATCGCGAAGCCGATGCCTGCGGCCAACGCGATCAGCAGGGCCAGCGGTGCCCCTACGGGCACGACGGCGATGGCGCAGAGGAGAGCGGCCGCCGTGGAACCGCTCGCGAGGAGAACGGACGTCTGGCCGCGCCGGTCGACGAGCTGCCCGAGCAGCGGCCCGCCGATGCCGAGCGCCACGGCGTGCGCCGCCGTGACG
This sequence comes from uncultured Actinomycetes bacterium, assembly GCA_963705965.1. Taxonomy (GTDB): domain Bacteria; phylum Actinomycetota; class Thermoleophilia; order Gaiellales; family JALYLC01; genus JALYLC01. The sequence goes on from CAVPLI010000008.1 coordinate 101,327, forward strand.
AGGCCCGCGGCGGCGAACGAGCCGGTCAGGTGAACGGTGTGGACGAGCAGTCCGATGCCGAGCATCACGAGCGGCATGCGCGCGACGATCGAGATGGTCAGGAGGCGCCACGCGCCGGGTGCGGATGCGAGAGCTTTCATGACCCCGATGGTGCGGGAGAACTGGGCCACATACCAGATCCACAAATCGCGCTGAATCCGATACCAGTTGTCGCGCCCTGGAGTCGCCACGGGCACTCCCGTAGGCTCCGCACCTCAATGCACGACGTCCTTACGACCGGGAGCGTCGTCGCCGGCTACCGGGTCGTGCGGCTGATCGGCCGCGGCGCGACGGGTGCCGTCTACCTCGCCGAGGACTCCGCGCGGCGGCCAGGTCGCGCTCAAGGTGCTGATCCCGGGCCTCGCCGAGGATGAACGCTTCCGCGAGCGCTTCCTGCGCGAGGCGCAGATCGCCGCCGTCGCTCGACGAGCCTCACATCGTCCCGACCCTCGCCATGGGCGAGGACGACGGGATGCTCTACCTCGTCATGCAGTTCGTCGACGGGCTCGACCTGCGCGAGATCCTCAAGCGCGAGGCACCGCTGAGTCCCGAGCGCGCGGTCGACCTCGTCGGCCAGGTCGCGGGCGCCCTCGACGCGGCCCACGCGCTCGGCCTCGTGCACCGCGACGTGAAGCCGGGCAACGTCCTCGTCCTGCCGACCGACGCGGGTGAGCACGCCTACCTGTGCGACTTCGGCCTCGCCAAGCACGTCTCCTCGGTCAACAGCCTCACCGGTGAGCGCGCGTTCGTCGGCACGATCGCCTACATCTCGCCCGAGCAGATCGAGGGCGCGTCGATCGACGCGCGCGCCGACGTCTACTCGCTCGGCTGCGTGCTCTTCGAGTGCCTCACCGGCCAGGAGCCGTTCGCGCGCGAGAGCGAGCTCGCGGCCGTCTACGCGCACATGAACGAGCCGCCCCCGCGCGCGAGCGACGTCCGGCCCGGCCTCGCCGAGGGCTTCGACACCGTGATCGCGAAGGCGCTCGCGAAGGCGCCGGACGACCGCTACGCGAGCGCCGGTGAGCTGGCGGCGGCGAGCCAGGCCGCTCTGCGCGGCGAGCTGCCGCCGCGCAGCCGCCGGCGCCGCCGTCTCGCGCTGGGCGCGCTGGCCGCGGCGGTACTCGCGGCCGCCGCCCTCGTCGTCGGCATCGTCACCCACGACGACGGCGGGGGAAGGCTCGGCGCCGCGACTCGCGATCGCCCCGAAGACGATGGGCCTGATCGACGCGACCTCCCACGAGGTCGTCGGGCGCATCCCGTTCTCCAGCCAGCCCTGGGATGTCGTGTTCGACGCGGATCAGGCGTGGGTGCTGCTCGGCGACGAGCGCCGCGTCGCCCGCGTCGACCTCGCCTCGCGCAAGGTGCTCTCGTCGACGCGGCTCCCCTTCGCGCCCGGCGGCATTGCGACGGGCGCCGGCGGGGCCTGGGTCAGCGAGGACGACGGGCCGGGGCTCGTCCGACTCGATGGCAGCGACCGGGCGGATCGCGAAGCGGTTCTCGGTCCCGATCCGAGGCGAGCCGCGGCGCGAGCTCGCCCGGCATCGCGTTCGGGGCCGGCTCGCGTGTGGGTCGCGCGAGGCCCCGAGACGGTACGCGTCGACCCCGCCAGCGGGGGCGTCACGAAGCGCCTCCTGACTCCGCTGGCGCCGACGTCGATCGTCTTCGCCGACGGCGCGGTGTGGGTGGCGAGCGCCGAGAACGGACGGGTCGTGAAGATCGATCCCGCGACGAACCGGATCACGGCCACGCCGTTGCACGCGACGATCACGGACCTGGCGGTCGGCAACGGCTCGGTGTGGGTCTCGATCGTCCCCGACAACGTCGTCTACCGGCTCAGCCCCGACGACGGCAGCGTGCTGGCGACGATCCCCGGCGGCGCGTGGCCGTCGTCGCTCTCGGTCGGCGAACGGGCTCTGGATCGCGAACGCCAAGGGCAGCCAGATCGTCCGCGTCGACGCCTCCGGGCGCCGTGAGACGCGTGCCGCTGACCGGGCCGCCCTGGGTGACCCGCTACCACGCCGGCCTCCTGTGGACTTCCGTGGGCGCGCCCGAGCCGGTCGCCGCGACGCCGCCGGGTCGGACGCTGCGGATTCCACTGGAGTTCGACGCCCTCGGAACCGCCGATCCCGCGGTGAGCGGCGGCCCGGTCTTCCATCAGCTCGCGTACGCGACCTGCGCGTACCTCCTCAACTACCCGGACGCAGTCGGGGGCCGCAGGTCGCGTGCTGCAGCCCGAGGTCGCCGCCGCGCATGCCCGAGATCTCCCCCGACGGCCGGACGTACACGTTCCGCATCCGGCCCGGGTTCCGGTTCTCGCCGCCGTCCGGTCAGGCGGTCACCGCCGAGACGTTCAGGGCGACGATCGAACGCGCGCTGTCGCCGAAGCTCGCGACGGGCGGGCATCCGAACGACGTCGCCGCGATCCTTCCCGACGTCGTCGGCGCGGCGGCCTATGCGGCGGGGCGCGCTCCGCACATCAGCGGGATCACGGCGCGCGGCGACACGCTCACGATCAGGCTGACGCGCGCCGCGGGCGACCTCTCCGCGCGGCTCCGCACGTCGTTCTTCTGCCCGGTGCCGATCGGCACGCCGGCCGTGCCGGGCGGCGGCAAGACGACGCCGATCCCCATGGCCGGCCCGTACTACGTCGCCTCGGCAGGCGGCGGCCAGGTCGTGCGTGGAGCGGAACCCGAACTACACCGGCGACCGCCCGCGCCGCATCGAGCACATCGTCTACACCGATGGCGTCAACGCGGCCGACGCCATCTCGCGCGTCGAACGCGGGCGCGCCGACTACGTCAGCGGGAGCACCGTGACGCTCGACCCGGCCGGACCGCTCGCGCCCGGCGGCTCGCTCGACCAGGCATACGGCCTGGCGAGTCGCGCCGGGCCGCGCGGGCAGCGCGCGGTACGTGCCGAGTCCCGTCGCCGGGAATCGACGGGATCGCGTTCAACACGCAGCGCCCGCTCTTCCGCGACGCGCGCATGCGGCGCGCCGCCTCCTACGCGCTCGACCGGCGCGCCCTCGCGGCCGTCTACGCAGAGCCGCCGACGGACCGCCTCGTCCCCGTGGCGATCGGCGGGTCCGGTGGCGAACATCGCCTATCCGGACGAACCCGATCTGGCCAGCGGCGCGCAGGCTCGCCGGCCCCGGGGCGAACCGCAAGGCGACCCTCTACTTCTGCGGCGATCCCGACAAGCAGGCGAATCGCGGAGATCGTCCGCGCGAACCTCGCCGAGATCGGGATCGACGTGCACTTCAACGCGTCGCTGCAGTGCCTGACCGGCCCGCGAGCCGAAGCGGATCGCAGCGGCGGACATCCAGCTCGTGTCGCACCCCGACGTCGTGCTCGATCCCGCGCCGTTCGTCGAGTTCGCGTTCGGCGAGGCCGCTACAGCGCTCCGGGCTACTGGCGACAACGCGCGTCTGCGCGACCAGCTCGACAGCGCCCGCGGGACGCGCGGCAGCCGCTCGCATAGCTGCCTATACGGCGCTCGAGAAGACGCTCGTGCGCGACGCCGTGCCCGATGGCGGTCTACGCCAGCTGGCGTCAATCCGGAGTTCTTCTCGGCGCGGGTCGGCTGCAAGCTGTCGCAGGGCGCGCTCAACTTCGCCGACCTCGGCGCGCTCTGCCTGCGCGGCTGATCAGCCGCCCGCGGCGATCGTCCACGTGTAGCGGGTGAGCTGCTCGCGCGGCGCGAGGCCGCCGGGACGCGCGCCGCGGTGCACGACGAGCGTCGGCGAGACGGCCTGGAGCAGCGCACGCCGCGACTCGCCGAGACCCTCGCGCCGCCAGCGCGGCGACAGCCCGACGACGGCGACGCCGGCATCGCCGGCCGCCGCCACGAGGCCATCCGGCCCCGCATCCGCGAGCACCGGCTCGACGTCGATGCCCACGAGCTGCTGGATGGCGATGGACGCCGAGGCCAGCAGCCTGCTCGCATCGGCGGCGTCGCCGCGGCCCCTGACGCCGATGAGCTGCGAGCCGCGCGGAGGCGCCGGCGGCGAGCCACGCCCCGAGCTCCGCTGCCGCCCAGTCGTGATCGCCGCCGGCGAACGGGACGGCGATCGCCGTCCGCGAACGGACGGCGGCGCCGAGCCGGCGAGCAGCGCGACATCGCACGGCGACCGCTCGAGCAGGAGCGCCAGGTCGCTCCGGGACTGATCCCGTCGCGGCCGAGCTCGTGCGTCCACCACCATCACGTCCGCGTCGTGCGTGAGCGCGAGCCGTGCCATGTCCGGGCCGAACGCGCGCGACACGAACGCCGCTGCGCTGACGGTTACCGCCGGCGCTCGCGAGCTCGTCACGCTGCGCGCGCGTCGCCGCGACGGCGTCGGCGAGCAACGCTTCGCTCTCGACGGCCTGCGTGACGAGCACCTCGTGCCGGCCGAGACCAGCGAGGCACCGCCCGACGGCCGCAAGCCCATCCAGCGCCGCGCCGTCGCGCGCGGCGAGCAGCACGGTGCGGCGATCCTCCCGTGCGGGCGCGAGCCGCGGCCGGCTCCCGCCGTCGAGCGCGGGGTCGTGCTGCAGCACGCGCGACTCCAGCTCCTTGAGCGCGGGCGTGGGCTCGAGCCCGAACGCCTCGACCAGCGCCGCGCGCCCGGCGCGGAACGACCTCGAGCGCCTCGGGCTGCCGGCCGGCGCGGTAGAGCGCGACCATCAGCTGGCCGCGCAGGCGCTCGTTGAGCGGATGCTCCGTCACGAGCTGCTCGAGCTCGGGCACGAGCTCGGCGCCGTCGTCCGAGCTCGAGCTCGGCCTCGAGGCACTGCTCCGTGACCGCCAGGCGCAGCTCGCTCAGCCGCTCGACCACGGAGCGCGCGAACGGCTCGAAGGTGAGATCGGCGAGCGGCTCGCCTCGCCACAGCGCGAGCGCCTCCCGATAGAGCCGGACGGCCGCCTCGGCGTCGCCGGCTGCGAGCGCCGATCCCGCGGCCTCTGCCCGCCGCTCGAAGACCGCGAGGTCGAGGGCGTCCGGCTCCACCAGGATCCGGTAGCCCGGCGGCCGCGTCTCGATCACCGCGCCGCCGGCTCCGGACCCGCGATCCGGCTCCAGCAACGCCCGCAGCTCCGAGATCTGCCGGTGCACCTGCGTGACTGCGCTGGTCGGCGGCGCCTCGCCGTAGAGCTCGTCCGCGAGGCGGTCGATCGACACGACGCGATTCGCGTCGAGCAGCAGGAGCGCCAGCACCGAGCGCTGCCGCGGGCCACCGAGGCGGATCGGCCCGGCCGGCGACACGGCCTCGAGCGGGCCGAGGATGCGGAACTCGAGCTCCAGGCCGCGGACCGTAGCGCGAGCGCGCAGCCGACGGGTAGTCCACCGGTAGCGGCCCCTCCGACGATCGGCGCAAGGCCGACCTACGAGGAGGAGCGATCATGAGGATTGGACGCGCGCACGTGCTCACGCTCGTCGCAGGGGGCTGTCTCGTGCTCGGCGCGACCAGCGCTGGCGCCGGGGCGCCGGCGCTTCAGTGCGGGGCGACGCTGACGAAGAGCACGACCCTGACCGAGGATCTCCTGCGCTGCCCCGGAACGGCGCTCGTGATCGGCGCGGACGGCATCACCGTCAACCTCGCCGGCCACACGATCTCCGGCACGAACGCCGCGGGCGGCGAGGGCATCGCGAACGACGGCCACGCCGGCGTCCGCATCGTCGGCAGCGGCAAGATCACCGACTTCCGCCTCAACGGCGTCGGCATGCGCAAGGCGCCGAAGAGCGTCGTGCGCGGCCTCACGATCCGCCGCATCGGCGCCGGCGGCGTCGAGGGCGAGCCGGTCTCGGCGGGCATCCTCATCGTCGAATCCCCGGGCAGCCAGATCGTCGGCAACGACGTCCAGAACGACGTGAAGGCCTACCAGTCCGACGGCGCCGTCGTCCTCAAGTCCCGCGGCAGCCTGGTGCGCAGCAACAAGCTGAGCCACAACGCCTGGAACGGCCTCGCGCTGTTCGAGTCGGCGGGAAGCCGCATCATCGGCAACGAGTTCGACGCCAACGGCAACAACGGCACCGAGGTCAACGGCGGATCCGACTCCGTGCTGGTCAGCGGCAACAACGCGGACAGCAACAAGGCCGCCGGCATCGTCCTCGGCGCCGCGAAGAAGGCTCGCATCCTCCGCAACACCGCGAAGGGCAACGACACCGGCCTGTTCTTCTTCGACCTCCACGACAGCCTGATCAGCAAGAACACCGCGACGGGCAACCGCGACGGGATCGACCTCGCCGGCGGCCAGCACGGCTCCGACGGCAACCGCGTGACGGGCAACACCGCGAACCGCAACGCCGTGACCGGCATCGCCATCGTCGAAGGCGCGAACAACAACGTCGTCAGCCGGAACGTGGCCAACGGGAATCAGGGCGAGATCGGCGACGGCGCCGGCATCATCGTCGGGCAGAGCACCGGCAACCAGTTGATCGGCAACGTCGCGAACTCGAACCTCGGCAGCGGGATCATGTTCGCCGAGGACAAGGCCGGGGATACGACCGGGAACTCGCTCAAGGGCAACACGGCCAACAAGAACCGCGGTCACGGGATCGACGCTACGGCCGGAACCGTCGACGGCGGCGGCAACCGCGCGAGCGGCAACGCGACCCCGCCGCCGTGCGTGAACGTGGCCTGCTCGGGCGGTCGGGATGCACGCGTGCACTTCTGGCACACGTGGACAGGGTCGGTGCCAGACGGTCTGATGGGCTAGCAAAATTCTGGATGGAGTGGAACCGCAGGCCGACGCTTCTCGTCCTGTCCGCCACAATCTCAGCCGACGTCGATCTGCTAACGCGTGGCACCGCCGCGTTCGACATCTTGCGGTCGCGATCCCATGCTCGAACTTTGGGAGGATTGCAACTTGCGAGATTCAGCGTAGGGTGATTTATATGCGCCGCCTTATCATCGTCGCAGTTCTTCTCGTGTTCCTGGCCATTGGAAGTGCGGCGATCGCCGCTGATCGGGGCGGCAGGGCGCAGTACAGCGTGCGTGGATATCGGAGACTTCAGGCGGCCCGGCCGTAATCTCTGTGAATCCTGAGTTCTGGTGGGCGCATCTACGCGAATTTCGTTGGAGGGCGCCCCCTCGCGCTGGTCAGGCTTTGCGCATTGGGTGGAAGGATCCGTCTGGGATCGTCCGCGCAATTTGGAGAGACCGCACCGTTGCTTCGGATAGGAAGGGCACGCGAGTCTTTGCATGGATCGACGCCGCCCAGCTGAAAGCGTACCCAGGAACATGGCAAACGATCTTGACTGTTGGAGGCGCGACGCGCAGTGTGCGGTCGTGTCCGCGCCGTCACCGCCACGGTGCCGCCTGCCCCGACGCCGCCACCTGCGCCGCCCGAGCCGAGTCCTCCTCCACCGAGTAGTGGCTGCGACCCTAACTACGAGGGTGCGTGCGTGCCTATCGTCCCCTATGACCTCAACTGTGCCGACATTGGAGCGATGGTGACCGTGGTCGGAGATGATCCGAATCGCTTCGACGCGGACGGCGATGGGTACGGCTGCGAAAGCTACGGTTAAGCACAGGCTCAGCGGGCAGATTGGCGCATTTCACGACGGCGATCTGCCAAAGCGTCAGTGCAAATCGTTGAGGAGAGTTCAGTGGGCATCATCGACCGCGCCGGTATCGCTTGATGACACTCTCGTCCAGGCTGATGCCGAGCCCAGGAAGTTCCGGGAGCGCCATGAACCCGTCCTGTACGCCCGCCTCGGACCCCGTCAGGCTCGATCGGAGCGTCGACTCGCACAGCGTCCGGATGGCAGGTCTCGATCATCGGGCAGCACGGCGTCGCCGCCTGGAAGTGCCGCTGCGCCGCGGCGGTGATCCCGGTCTTCCAGCCGTGCGGAACGACCTCGGCGCCGTGATGGAACGCGAGCTCTGCGATGCGGCGTAGCTCGGTGAGGCCGCCGCAGCGGTTCACGTCGGGCTGCAGCACGTCGACCTTCCCGCGCTCCAGCCACTCGCGGCACTCCTGCACCGTCGCGGCGAACTCGGCGCCGGCGATGCGCATCGGTGCGACCTGCGCGAGGCGCGCGTGCCCGTCGAGGTCGTCGTGCTGGACGGTGGCCTCGGCGAGGAAGATGTCGCAGTCCTCGATGTGGCTCAGGACGCGCGCGGCGTCGCGCCAGTGCGTCCAGCGATACCCGAAGTCGACGAGCATCGTGATGTCGGGGCCGAGCAGCTCGCGACCCTTGCGGATGCAGCGCTCAAGCTCGCGGTCGTCGACCAGGTCGCCGAAGACGACCTCCATCTTGACCGCGCGGAAGCCGAGGGCGAGCGCCTTCTCGAAGAGGGACGCGATGTTGTCCATGACCTCGCCGATCGTGCGGCCGTTCGGGCTTCCCGGCCAGATCGTCGCGTAGGGGCGCAGCTTGTCCCGGCACGCGCCGCCGAGCAGCTGGTACGCCGGTCGGCCCAGCTGCTTGCCCGCCAGGTCGTAGAGCGCGATGTCGACTGCGCTGATGGCGTGGATACCGAGGCCTCGGCGGCCGTGGTACTGCGTGTCGTGGAGCATGCGCGCGTGGTTCGCGGCCAGCTCGAACGGGTCGAGGCCGACGACGATCGAGCGCAGGCCGCGGCTCCACTCGAAGAGGTCGTCCATGTGCACGAGCTCGCGCACGACGCGCGCGGGGGCGTCCGCCTCGCCGACGCCGACCAGGCCGTCCTCGTCGGTCACGCGGACGAGCACGGTCTCGTTGCTGGCGTCGAGATCCGTCGGGCCGCTGCCGGCTACGAGCGGAATGGCCTCTACATCTACGACACGGCTGACGCTCACGTGGGATCTCCGATCCGGCCGGGGGTGAGCTCGCACCAGCTCTCGAACACCGCTCCTGGGGCGAGCTCGGTCGCCTCACCTCGCTCGATCGCGCCGGCCAGGCCGTCGGCCGAGGGGACGCTCGACGGTTCGACGGCCAGGCATTCGCACTCGCCGTTCCAGGGCTCCACGGTGGCGCCGAAGCGCTCCTCCCAGAGCCACAGGTGCGGGAAGGCGGCGTGGTCGAAGCGCAGGTCGCACATCAGCCCGTCGGGGGCGGTGACGCGGGCCGTGCCGGCGGCCAGGTCGCGGACGACGGCGAACTGCGAGGTCGTCGCGGGCAAGAGCGAGAGGTCTTCCTCGCCGAGCAGCGGCCAGGGCTGAGAGACGGCCGCCGGCGTTCCGTCCCACTCCTGCCCGATGACGTGACCGCCCTCGAGCGCGATGCGCGTCCCCTCGGCCGCCAGGCGCCCGCCGAGGATCAGGTGCTCGACGGCGATGAGCGCGGTCGCCCGAGGGCCGTCGTTGCGGATGCTCGCCGTCGCCCGCACCCGCCCGTCTTGCAGTTCGAAGCTGCGCTCGCAGACGAGATCGTCCAGCTCGCACCGCAAGACGGCGCGGGCCGCGTCCTGCTCGATCACGGAGAACGGCGCGACCGAGCCGGCGCCATGGAAGCCGTGCTGCACGCCATCGACCGTGCACTCGGCGCCTGCGTTCGGCCACAGGAACTGCCAGCCCCCGTGCCACGCCTGCGCCCATGGCGTCGATTCGATCGGCTGCGGCGGCAGGGGCGTGGGACTCCAGGGCGCCTGGTACAGAAACTCGACGCCGCCGGAACTCGAGCGAGCGGGCTTCGGCCCCTCGATCCGGCGCGATCGTGAGGGCCAGGTCGCCGTCTCGCAGGGTGATCGTCATCAGACCGCCTTCGGGAGTCGTGGCGCCGCGTCGACGAGCGCGCGCGTGTAGCCGTCGACCGGATCCGTCAGCACCCGGCCGGCGGGGCCGCGCTCGCGCACCTCGCCCTGCTCCAGAACCACCACGTGGTCGGCGATGGCGGCGACGACGCCGAGGTCGTGTGTGATGAACAGGATCGCCAGGCCGAGGCGGCGGCGCAGGCCGTCGAGGAGGTCGAGCACCGCCGCCTGCACCGAGACGTCGAGGGCGCTCGTGATCTCGTCGCAGACGAGCACCGCCGGATCCGCCGCGAGCGCGCGGGCGATGGCGACGCGCTGACGCTCGCCACCGGAGAGCTCGCCGGGGAAGCGGGATGCAACGCGCGAGGGCAGCCGCACCTGGTCGAGCAACTCGGCGAGCTCGCGCTTGCCCTCGGCGCGATCGAGGCCGCGCAGGATCCTCGCCGGCCGGATGATCGCCTCGCCGACGCGGTGACGCGGGTTGAGCGACTCGAAGGGGTTCTGGAAGATGATCTGGATGCGTCGGCGGTCGTCGCGGGAACGATCGCGCGCGTGCGCGGCGAGGGGCTTGCCGTCGAGCAGGATCGAGCCCGCCGCCGGGCGGTGAAGCCCGGCGATGCAGCGCGCCGCGGTCGTCTTGCCCGAGCCGGATTCGCCGACGAGCGCCAGGCAGGATCCGTTGTGGAGCTCGAACGAGAGGTCGCCCACGGCCGTCGTCTGGGATCGCCCGGCCCCGTACGTCGCAGCGAGCCCCTCGACCGCGAGTACCGGCACGGGCTCATCGGCGGCAGTGGCGGCCACGAGCGGGTCGCCGAGCGCGAGCGGCGGCGTCCGCTCGAATTCGGGGCAGCGCACGAGCCACGCCCCGCCGGTATCGAGCAGCGGCGGCAATGCGACCGAGCACGCGGGTACGGCCTGGTCGCAGCGTGGCTCGAAGGCGCAGCCCTGGGGCCACGCACCGACGCCTGCGGAGATGCCGCGCATCGACACGAGGCGCCGTGGCAGCGCGTGATCCGGGATCGAGTTGAGCAGCCCGCGGGTGTAGGGGTGGCGCGGGCTCGCGGTCAGCTCGGCGGTCGTGGCGTGCTCGACGACCCGGCCCGCGTAGAGCACGGCGATCTCGTCCGCGACCTCGGCGACGACCGCGAGATCGTGCGAGACGTAGACGAGCGCGATGCCGAACTCGGCCTGGATGCGCCGGATCTCGTCGAGCACGCGCGCCTGCGTGATGACGTCGAGGCCGGTCGTCGGCTCGTCGAGCACGACAACGCGCGGCTCGCACGCCAGGGCGGTCGCGATCGCGACTCGCTGCCGCTGACCGCCCGACACCTCGTGCGGGTAGCGACGCCGGAAGGCCTCGTCGGACGGCAGGCCGACGGCCGAGAGCAGCCCAGGAACGCGCTGCGGGTCGCCGCCGTGCACGTCGAACATCGCCTGCACGGCCCGGCCGATCCGCACCGTCGGGTCGAGCGCCGACGACGGATCCTGGGCGACGTACGAGATCGTGCGGCCGCGCGCGCGCCGTACGGCGCGCTCGTCGCCGAGCGGCAGCCGCTCGCCCGCGATCGAGACCGAACCCGCTGCGATCCGCGTCCCCGGCCGCGCGTACCCGAGCAGCGCCAGCGCCGTGGTCGTCTTGCCACTGCCCGACTCGCCCACGAGACCGAGCACTCGCCCAGGCGACAGAGCGAGGTCGACGCCGTCGATGATCGGCGTCCCGTCCCCCAACTCGACCCGGAGGCCACGAGCTTCGAGGGCCAGCGTCATACCCCGCTCCGCACGTCGGACCGCCCGAGGCTCCGCGCCAATGCGTCACCGATCAGGTTCACGGCGATCGTCAGCAGCGCGATCATGGCCGCGGGGGCGATGATGACCCAGGGGTTGAGGTCGAAGCCGTCGCGGTTCTCGGAGATCATCAGCGCCCAGTCGGCGGCCGGCGGCTGGAGGCCGAGGCCGAAGAAGTTGACCGAGGCGACGAGGATGATCGAGTAGGTCAGGCGGAGGCCCGCGTCGGCCATCACCGACGGGACGATGTTCGGGACGATCTCGCGGAGCAGGATCGCGCGCACCGTCTCGCCCCGGGCAACCGCCGCCTCGACGAACGCGCGCACCGATTGCTCGAGCGTCGCCGAGCGCACGACGCGCGCGATCAGCGGCGCCTGCACGATCGCGACCGCCGCGACGAGCGTGGCGTTGCCGGTGCCCGCGCCGGTCAGGAGGACGAGGATGAAGAGCAGCGCCGGCACGCCCACGAGCACGTCCACGCCGCGCATCAGCACGGCGTCGACCAAGCCCTGCAGGTACCCGGCCGTCAGACCGATGGCGGCGCCGACGATGTACGCGAGCAGCGTTGCGAGACCGGCCAGCGCGAGCACGCTGCGCCCGCCCCAGAGCGTGCGCGCGAGCGCGTCCCGCCCGAGCCCGTCGGTGCCCAGCGGAACGCCGCTGCTCGGGCCGTCGAACGGGAGCCCGATCGACTGCGTGGGCGAGTGGCCGGCGAAGTACGGTCCGATCAGCGCCACCAGCAGGACGAACGCCAGCAGCGCCACGCCGACCGCGCCCTCGGGCGTGCGCGCGAAGCGGAAGCGGTTCATCGCGCCGCCGTCCGCAGCTTCGGGACGAGCAGGAGCACGAGCAGGTCGGCGATCAGGTTCAGGGTGACGACCGCGACCGCGATCAGCAGCGCGATCGACTGGACGGCGCGCACGTCGCGGATCGCGACCGAGTCGACCAGCTCCTTGCCGAGCCCGGGGTACGCGAACAGGTACTCGACCACGATCACGCCGCCGATCAGGTACTGCAGGTTCTGGGCGAAGATCTGCACGGCCGGCGCGAGCGCGTTGCGCAGCGCGTGACGCCACACCACGCGCCGCTCGGGGAAGCCGTTCAGGCGCGCCATCTCGGCGAAGTCGGAGCGCAGCGCCTGGATCATCCCGGCGCGCGTCATGCGCACGGACGCCGCGAGCGTCGCGCCGAGCAGCGTGAGCACCGGGAGGACGAGCAGACTCGGCTGCGAGAGCGTGCTCTTGGTGGGATCGAGCAGCGCCACCGGTGGCAGCAGATCGAGCCACGAGAACAGCACGAGGATCAGCAGCGAGCCGATCACGAACTCGGGCAGCGAGATGACCGCGAGCGAGGTCAGTGAGATCCCGATGTCCGCGGGACGACCCGCGTGACGCGCCGCGACGACGCCGAGCAGGAGCGAGAGCGGGATCATCAGCACCGCCGTGATGCAGGCCAGCCAGAGCGTCGCGCTGAGGCGCGGTTCCACCTGGCTCCAGATCGAGACCTTGCTGCCCGCCGCGTAGCCCGCCGCCGAGTCGCCCAGGTCGCCGCGCACGAACCCCGACAGCCAGTCGACGTAGCGCACCGGGATCGAGCGATCGAGTCCCATGTCCGCGCGCAGCTCGGCGACCTGCTCGGGCGTCGCCGTCTTGCCCAGCACGGCGGAGGCGGCATCGCCCGGCAGCACCTCGGTGCCCACGAACACGAGCATCGAGATGATCAGCAGCGTGCCCAGCGCCGCCGCGATGCGGCGCAGGACGAAGCCGACGATCGGGTGGTCACCGCGGGCGACCGCCGGCGGCGCCGACGGGAGTTCCGCCTCTCCCGTCATGCTGCCGCCGGCGCTCATCCCGCGAATTCTTCCCTTACCCGAGCCAGACGTCGCGGTAGTTGAAGCCGCCGAGGTTGAAGAACGCGCTCGGCTTCATGCCCTTCACCTTGTTCGAGGCGGCGTCGACGATGTTCTGGTTGGCCCAGCCGATGTAGCCGCCGCGGTCGTACTGCACCTTCTGCACCTTGTGCCAGAGCGCGGTGGCCTCGTCGACCGAGCGCGCGCCGGTGGCCTGGCGCACCATCTTGTCGAACGCCGGATCCTTGAAGTGGGTCTCGTTCCACGTCGCGCCGGACACCAGTGCCTGGCTGTAGAACGCGGCCAGCGAGCCCGTCGTCCAGTACGACTGCGCGAAGTCCATCTTCGTGTACAGGAGCGCCGTGTCGAAGTACGAGTTGGCCGACTCCTTCTTGATCGTGATCTTGACCCCGGCCTCCCCCGCCTGCTGCGCGAGCAGCGTCGCGGCCTGCGTGAAGCCCGGCACGATGTCGGAGGTCTGCAGCGTCACGGCGAGATTGCTCTTGCCGGCCTTCTTGAGCAGCGCCTTGGCCTCGTCGATGTCCCGCTTGCGGGGAGTCAGCGACTTCGCGTAGTACGGAAGGCCGTAGCCGAAGAGGTCGTTGCCGACCGTCCCGAACCCGCCCAGCGCGACGTTGATCAGCGCCTGGCGGTCGACGATCAGCCGGAACGCCTGGCGCACGTTCACGTCGTTGAAGGGCGGCCGGTCGACGCGCATGATGAAGACCTGGTACGCAGGGCTCGGCGCGTCGATGACCTGGATCTTCTTCGTCTTCTTCTGCGCCTTCGCCTGGGCGAAGTCGAGCTGGCTCATCATGTCGATCTGGCCGCCGAGCAGGGCGTTCAGGCGCGCCGAGTTGTCGTCGATCGAGATGTCCTCCCACTCGTCGACGTACGGCTTGCCGTTCTGCCAGTAGTCCTCGTTGCGGACGCACAGGCTGCGCACGCCGATCTCGAAGCTCTTGAACTTGAACGGCCCGGTGCCGATCGGCTTCGCGAAGTTCTTGTAGCCGTTCTTCGTGATGACGCAGCCCTGCTGCACGAACGAGTCCGAGAGGCGCGCGTCCGGCCCCTTGAGCGGAACCTGCAGGACGAGCGGTCCGGTCTTCTTGAGCTCGGCGAGCTTGACGTTCCCGACGGCCGCCGATCCGACGTGCTTCGGATCGCCCATCTGGCGCATCGACCAGATCACGTCGTCGGCGGTGAACGGGGAGCCGTCGTGCCACTTGACGTCGGGACGGAGCTTGATCTCGTACTTCGTCGCGGAGGCGTTCGGCGTCCACGAGAGCGCGAGCCCCGGCGACTGCGAGAAGTCCGGATTGACGCGCACCAGCGGGTCGTAGAGGTTGTAGGCGCGCGACGCGTCGATGAACGACGAGCCGCGCCCCGGGTTGAACGACTCGCCCTTGCCGCCGCCGACGTGGCCGACACGCAGCCGTCCGCCGCGCTTCGGCTCCGCGCTCGCGCCGGTCGTCGCCGCACCGGCGAGCCCCTCGCCCGCGAGCAGCACTCCTCCGAGCCCGAGCGCACCCGCACGCAGCGCCGTCCTGCGCGTCATCGCCCAGTCGTCCGCGCCCTCAAGCCGTTCGGTGCTCATCTTCCCCTCCGAGAGTCGCCAGGTCGCGAAGCCTAATGGTCACACGTATTATGAGTCAACCAATGCTCGCGCTATCTACGACGCCGGCCGGGATCCGATGACAGCGGACGGGGACCGCCCTGCCGTTCCTCGGCCGCTCGGGATCGCTCTCCGACCAGGTCGCGGGCGTGCTCGCGGAGCGCGTGCTGGCCGGTACCTGGCCGGCCGGGCATCGCATCCCGTCGGAGCCCGAGCTGGTCGAGATGTTCGGCGTCAGCCGCACCGTCGTGCGCGACGCGGTGCGCACCCTGGCGGCGCGCGGACTCGTCGACGTCCGCCAGGGATCGGGCACCGTCGTGCGCGGCGAGCCCGAGGAGCCCTACGCCGACGCGCTCTTCGACCTGCTCATCCGCTCCGACGTGACGCTCGCCGATCTCGCCAAGGCGCGCGAGGCGATCGACCTGATGCTGGCCGAGCGCGCGGCCGTCGAGCGCAGCGACGACGACATCGCGCGCCTGCGCGCGGCCTACGACGACCTCTGCGCCGCCGCGGGAGCGGCCGACTGGACGGCCGCCGAGAGCGCCCACCTGCGCTTCCACGTCGTGCTCGTCGAGGCCGTGCACCTGCCGGGGCTCGAGGTGCTCCTGCGCCCGCTGCAGCGGATCATCGTCGACACCTCGCTGCCGCCCGATTTCAACGCGCCCGAGTCGTGGGACGTCCCGTCGCACCTGCCGATCCTCGAGGCGATCGAGGCGCGCGACCCGGCCGCCGCGGTCGAGGCGATGCGCAGCCACTACGCGCTCTTCGACGGGCCGAACTACACCGACATGCTCTCGCGGCGCGTGCGCGACATGCCGCGCGCGCTCGTGCGGATCGACCCCGACGGGTCGCCGCGCTGAGTAGGGTCTGGGCCGTCTCCTCGGATCGACCTGACTCCGCGGCGGAGCGCCTTGAGGCGGAGGCGTTGAGGCGTCAGCCTCATGCCGCGTAGTCAGCGGCGGGTCGATGCCGTGAGCGGTGCTCCGGATCGCCGACGTGGAGGGCGCTGAGGATGAACGGCCACCGACCGCTGATCTCGCCGCGCCGCCAGACGACGTATCTCGCGCAGGTGGCACCGCCCTCACGACCCAACGGCACAACCGCGAGCTCACGCCGTTCGAGACTCTCGCAATGCGCAGGCGGATCGCTCGAGCGACGTCGTTAATCACCAGCCCGAGGCAATGCGAGCTGCTCAGCTGCATTCGTGCCCTCGGAGGCACGAAGACGCTCCAGCGGCCGTCCCTCCTGCGCAGCGCGCGCCGTAGAGACGCCCAGCCCCACGCAGCTTGGTCGCCGCCCACCTACATGTCGTACTGCCACGTGTAGAAGAGCGGACCGCTCAGCTCTGCAGGTCCAGCTCGTGCCGTTGCCAGATCTCGCGAGCGATCTCTACGGGCGTCCCACTGCCGCCGAGCTGAACGAGCCCTTCGACAACCCAGTCAGTGAGGTCATGTCGCGATGCCATAGACCAACCGTAGTCCTGTTGATCAACGAAAGGGCGTGCGCGACGCGCTGTAAGACGGCGTGCGCCATGCGCGACTCCCCGTCGATAGACCATCCGACCTGGGGAGTGACCGTGCGACGCTGGCGCAAGATGACATGGACGATCCTGCTCTTCACCGCCCTCATGGCGGCGTGGGCGATCGGCGGGGCCGCAACCGCCGACAACGCGGCGCAATGCGCGAACGACACGGTGCTGGGCGCCGACACCTGCACGCAAGCGCGCAACGCCGGCACAGGCATCGCGGTCGTGCTGATCTTCATGCTCTGGTTCGTCGGATTCATCGTTCTGAGCCTGATCTGGTTCATGACGCGTCCCAAGGGGCGCCTGTGCCCGGCGTGCGGTGAGAGCGCGAAGCGCGGCCGCACCACGTGCAGTCGCTGCGGGCATGACTTCGCCGCGGCCGCCGAGGCCCGCGCTCAGGGTCTGCCCGCGGGCTGAGCGCGCTCGCCGTGTGGCACGATGGCGCCGGTGGAAGCGGGCCTCGCGAAGCGCACGGATGAGCAGCTCGTCATGGATGCCCGTGCCGCCCTCGCGCGTGGAGACGGAATGCAGGCCCGCCGGTGCGCCGGGCTCCTGTGGTTCCGGCTCGAGCCGCGTCTGCGCCTGCGGATCGCGCGAAGCGTGCCGCGGGATGAGGTCGACGACGTCTGCAACACGGTGGCGGAGCAGTTCGTCCGCTACGTCTACGGGTCGGCCGACGTCCCCCGCTCGGCCGCGGCCCTCGCTTTCTCCATCGCGGATCGGCGGGTCGCCGACCGGACGCGCGCCTCCAAGAACGCGGCGACGCCGGTGGCGGAGATCGACCTCCCGGGCGTCCCCGACAGCGAGCTCGAAGCCGTGTTGGATCGCGCCGTCGCCGACCAGCTGTTCGCATCGCTCGACAAGCGCGCGGCCACGATCATGCGACGGACGCTTGTCGGCGAGGCGCCGGAGGAGATCGCCCGCGATCTCGGGCTCACGCGCGCTCACCTCGACGTCATCGTCCACCGCGCTCGCAAGCGCCTGATGCAGGTGCTGGAGGAGGCGAGATGACCGACGCCGAGCTCGCTGCCTTGCTCGACGAGTTCAAACGCCTCCACGAGGCGGGAGAGCGACCCGACCCCGCGGTGTTCCTCGAGCGCGCCGAAGACAGCGCGGAGGATTTCGCGGAGATCCTCGATGCCTACCTCGCCGAGTACCCCGCTCCACTGCCGGCTGCGGAGCTCGACCGGATCGCTTCAAGCGCGCTCTTCGATCCGCCGACCTGGTCGACGCTGCTGGTCGAGGCGCGGGAGAAGCAGGGCGTTCTGCGCTCCGAAGTCGTACGGCGCCTGACCGCGGCCCTGGGCCTTCGAACGGAGCAGCAAGACCGCGTCGCCGAGCACCTGCACGATCTCGAGACGGGAGTCCTGCCGCCACGAGGCGTTTCGCAGCGCGTCGTCGACGCCCTCGACTCGATCTTCAGCGGCCTCGGCGCAGCGCTCGATCGAACCCGCCTGATCGACCCGCCGATGACGGTGTTCTCCGACCTGGCGTTCACGCGGGACGCGGCGGCGCCCATCGCGGCGCCTCGACACCAGCCCGAACCGGACGCCGAGGTCGACGCGCTCTTCCTCGGTCGGGAAGACGCCTAGACAGTCGCGACCGGAGGCTGCTCTGACAGCCCGAGGTTGAACAGCCGCCACGCCAGCGGCGACCGGCGAGACCTCGAAGCGATCGCCGAGAACGTCTGGATCGGTCTCACCGCGCGGCGACGGCGGCACGCATCAAGTCGCCCGGCATCAGCAGTTCGGCGGCGAAGTGGTTCGCCTCGCGCTCGATGGCATCCGAGATCGCGGCCTCCGTCGAGCGCACGTGGCGGCAGAAGACCGCCGGTGCCGCGCTGTCGCCCGCATGCAGAACGAGGTGGCCGAGCTCGTGCGCGATCGTGAAACGCCGGCGCCGCGGCACGGTGCGGCATTCCTCCGCGTTGAGGTAGACCATCCGGCGCGCAGGCATGAGCATGCCGGAGCAAACGAGGCCGTCGACCTCGACGACGCGCAGGCCGTACAGCGAGTCGGCGATGTCCTCGACGGGCACCGGCGCGCCCACTCCGCCATAGAGCGAGGCGAAGCGATCGAGCACCGCCCCGACGGCGGCGGCATAGACGTCGCCTCGCGGCTCCATGCTTCGATCATAGGCCGCAAATCGCCTCGATTTGCACGTGTAAGAAATCCTCCGCTCGCTCGCGACTTCCCTGGTGTGGACACCGATGAGGGAGGGCGCGTGACAGAGACGTCGTGGCAGCTCGAAGAAGTGGCGTGCGGGATGTGCCGCAAGCGGTCGCCGCAAACGGTCGCTCCGGACTTGACGTCCGAGGGCCCCCACGATCTCGAGGGACGTCCCGCCGAGCCACTTCGCTCGGCGCTCGCGTTCAAGCTCGGTCGCTGCCCGCACTGCGGCTACGTCAGCGCCGCCGACACGCTCTGGGCGCCGGACGACGCGCGCCGAGCGCGCTGCGGTCAACGGGACTCATCGAGAGCCGCGCCTACCGGCGCCTGAGTCAGGACGCGACGCTCCCGATCGTCACGCGCATCTGCTCTCTGCCGCTCGTTGATCGACGACGTGCTGGGCGAGCCGGCTCGCGCCCTGGTGGGCGCGCTCTTCGCCGCCTGGGCGTGCGACGACCATGGCCTCGACGCCGCCGCGAGCGAGCTGCGCGCCCGGGCGATCGAGTGCTGGGACGCGGCGCAGCGAGACCGATGCTCCCGCGTACCCGGACTGTCCCCCGGGCGTGCCGGAGGCGATCCGAGCCGAGATGCTGCGGCGCACCGGCCGCTTCGCCGAGAGCGTCGAGCAGGCCGCCGCCGCACTCGCCCTGCCCGGTGTCGACCACATCGTCGACGACGCGGCCGGGTTCATCGCCGACCGCGCGGCACGCGGCGACCGCGAGCCGCACACCGTGGACGAGGCATTCGAGGGTCGCCAGGACGAGCAGGATCCCCGCCTGATCTCGCAGGCGCAGGCCATCGACTACCGCCGCGCGCTGATCGCCGGAGCCATCCGCGGTCTCCTGCCGCGCACACGCGTGCCCGGCCAGCCCGAGGACGCCGTCGTGTTCGACGGCGGCGGCTACTACGTCCAGATCCTGGTGCGCCCCGAGACGCTGCAGGTCTACGCGGAGGCGGTCGACCTCGACGCCCAGGGCATGGGATCGCTCTCCGAGTCCGAGCGCGAACTGCTCGACCGCCTGGGATGGACTCAGGGCGGCGACGAGGACGGCCCGGCCAACTACCACCGCGTGTTCACCGCCGAGACCGGAGCCGCGCTCGCCGAGACGGTGGCCAGCGAACTCGAGCTGACGCTGCGGCTCGTCTACGGCGCCGGCGACTCGGCCGCGCTCGGCCTCACCGTCATCACCTACGACGCCGAATCCCGAAAGGAAATCTCATGACCACCAAGTGCTTCAACGGCGCCACTCACATCAGCGTGGTGCTGGACCGCTCCGGCAGCATGGAACATCTCACCGACGACACCATCGGCGGATTCAACACCTGGCTGCGCTCGGTCAAGGCGGCGGCGAAGGGCAAGCCCAACACGTTCCTGACACTCCACCTGTTCGACGACCAGCACGAGTATCCGTATCTCGATGCGCCGCTGAGCAAGGTCAAGGCTCTGACGAGCGACGGTCTACTTCGCGCGCGGCTCCACGGCGCTGCGCGACGCGTTCGCCGCGGAGATCTTCCGTCTCGACCACCTCGTCGGCAAGAACGACCGCGCGCTCATTCTCGTCATCACCGACGGCTACGAGAACGCGAGCCGAGAGGTCACACATGCGCAGCTGAGGCGCGCGATCCAGAAGCACGAGAAGCGGCCGAACTGGACGTTCCAGTACATCGGCGCCAACCAGGACGCGTTCGCCGTCGGCCAGGAGATGGGCATGAGCGCCAACATGGTCACGGCACAGGCAGACGCAGCGGGCGTCGCGTCGACCTACCGGGCGATCAGCGCCAACACGGCCGACTTCGTCGCCGAGGATAGTGTCATGGCGGCGCCGCTCACCCAGGCTGACTACGACGCCGCGCTGACGAGCTGACAATGGAGGACGCGATGACCCCGATACGGGACCGAGCACGCGGTGCACTGATCGGCCTGGCCGCCGGCGATGCGGTCGGCACCACCGTCGAGTTCAAGCCGCGCGGGTCGTTTCCCGACGTGACGGGCATGACCGGCGGCGGGCCGTTCGGTCTCGAGCCGGGGCAGTTCACCGACGACACGTCGATGGCGCTGTGTCTCGCTGAAAGTCTCAGCGTGTGCGGACGGTTCGACGTGCGGGATCAGCTCACGCGGTACGTGCGCTGGTGGCGTGAGGGCCACCTGTCGTCGAACGGCCGCTGCTTCGACATCGGCGGCGCGACCCGCTCGGCCCTGGCTCGCTTCGAAGCCACGGGTGAGCTCGTCAACTCCGACGACCAGGCCGCCGGGAACGGTTCGCTCATGCGCCTCGCTCCCGCCGCGCTCTTTGCACGCGGCGACGAGGCGCTCGCGGCGGAGCTCGGCGCGCGCAGCTCGGTTGCGACGCACGGAGCGCCCCAGGCGACGGATGCGTGCCGCCTGTTCGCGGTCATGCTGGCCCGGGCCGTGGCAGGCGCGAGCAAGCAGCAGCTGCTCGATCCCGACCTCTGGTCGCTCGGGCACCTGCACCCGGAGGTCGAAGAGATCGCGCGTGGTTCCTACCTGCGCCGCAATCCGCCGGAGATCAAGGGAAGTGGCTACGTGGTGCGCTGCCTCGAGGCCGCACTGTGGGCCTTCGCCGGCAGCGACTCGTTCGCCGAAGGCTGCCTGCTCGCCGTGAACCTCGGCGATGACGCGGACACCACGGCGGCGGTCTACGGCCAGATCGCCGGTGCGTTCTACGGCGAGTCGGGCATCCCGCACGAATGGCGCGAGAAACTCGCGCTCTGGGAGACGCTCGACGCTCTGGCGGAGAACCTCGCTCGCTGGCAGCCGGCGACGCCCGGGGCGGCAGCCCTGCCCGACCTGCACGCCTACTGGGTCGAGCCTGGCGTCCTCATGGCCGGCGAGTATCCCGGAGCGCAGAGCGAGGAGAAAGCCGAGCACAAGCTCGCATCGCTGCTCGACATCGGAGTCCGCCGCTTCGTCGATCTCACCGAAGACGGCGAACTCGAGCCGTACGAGGCGCTGCTCCAGCGACTCGCGTGGGAGCGCGGCGTGGACGTGACGTACGCGCGCCACCCGATCCGCGACGTCGGCGTGCCGCGCGACGAGGCGACGATGTGCGGCATCCTCGACGAACTCGCCGCCGCGCAGCGTGACGGCGTTGCGGCATACGTGCACTGCTGGGGAGGCATCGGGCGGACGGGAACCGTCGTCGGCTGTCACCAGGTCGAGCGCGGATACAGCGCCACGCGGGCGCTCGAGCGGATCGAAGAACTGCGACGCGACAGCAGCAAGGCGGGTCGCCGGTCGCCAGAGACGGCCGCACAGAGCGACTTCGTGCGGAAGTGGCCTGACACACGCGCGTAAGCTGGCTCTCTCAGATCGACCGCTCGAGGGGGGCGCATGAAGCTGGAGCAGGCACTTGCGATCGTGCAGACCGTGACCGGGGCGGCGCCGCAGCCGGTCGCGGTGTTCGTCGCGGACGCGCACGGGGAGCTGGTCGCGGCGGCGACGATGGACGGCGCGGCGCCCGACACGCGGCTCAACGCCCAGCGGAAGGCGTACACGGCGGCGCGCAGCGATGCGCTCTCGACGCGCGATCTCGGCGCCAAGGTCAAGGATGACGCCGCCGAGCTCGCGAGCTTCGACCCGTTCTTCTGCTTCTTCCAGGGCGGCGTCGCGGCGTTCGACGGCGAGCGCCGGGTTGGCGCGGTTGGCGTGAGCGGCCTGCCGGGGCCCGACGACGATGCGCTCGCGCGGCGGGCGATCGCGCAGGCCGGACTGGGAGACGGCGTTCGCTGAATCGCCGTCGCGGGATTGCAGGCATGCCTTCCTGGGTATCCCGTAGGGATCGATGCGCACAGCGCGCCGGCGGCCTCGGCGCTCCCTCGCGACGCGTCCGGTCGGCTCCGGCGACCTTTGGCCGGCTCGCGGGCCGCCACTACCCTGAGACTGCGTGCAGAAGCCGACCCTCCCCTTCTCCCGCACGAACGAGCCCGGTGTTCCGGACGCGCCGCTGCTGTTCGCCGGCCGCTACGAGACCGAGTCGCGACTCGGGATCGGCGGCATGGCCGAGGTGCTGCTGGCGCGCGATACCGCGCTCGGTCGCCGGGTTGCGCTGAAGCTGCTCGCGCCGCAGCTCGCCGCCGATCCCGTGTTCGTCGAGCGCTTCCGGCGCGAGGCGACGGCGATCGCATCGCTCAACCATCCGAACGTGATCGTGATCTACGACCACGGTGTCGCCGACGGACAGCCGTTCATCGCGATGGAGTACGTGCCCGGGCGCACGCTCAAGGAGCTGATCACGGCCGGTGCGCCGTTCTCCGCCGAGGCGGCCGTGCGCTACGCGAGTCAGGTGCTCGACGGGCTCGCTGCGGCGCATGCCGTCGGAATCGTGCACCGCGACGTCAAGCCGCAGAACCTCATGGTGCGCGACGACGGCACGCTCAAGGTCGCGGACTTCGGCGTCGCGCGATCTGCCGACGAGACGATGCTGACCCAGTACGGCTCGGTGATCGGGACGGCCGACTACATCTCGCCCGAGCAGGCACGCGGAGCTCCGGCGGGCGCCGCATCCGATCTGTACTCGGTGGGTGTCGTGCTGTTCGAGATGCTGACCGGCCGCGTGCCGTTCACGGGCGAGGTGCCGCTCGCGATCGCCAATCAGCACGTCGGTACGCCCGCGCCGCCCGTCCGGGAGCTGAATCCGGCAGTTCCGGTTTCGCTGGCGCGCGCCGTCGAGCGGGCGCTGAGCAAGCAGCCATCGCAGCGCTACGGCTCGGCCGCCGAGATGAAGGCCGCGCTCACGGCACCCGCCGCCGAGCCCGCTCCGACGATGGTCGCCCCCACCGCGCACGTTCCGGCGGCGGCGCCGACGCGGGTCATGCCGCCCCCTCCGACCGAGGTGATGCCGGCGCCGACGCGACTCGCTCCTGCCCCCGGGCGCCGGCTGACGCGGCGCCATGGCCTCGCGGCGCTCGGCGCTGCCGTCGCACTGGCCGGCGCGGTATTCGTGCTCACCGCGGGAGACGGAGACGGCACGCAACCGCTCGTGCCGCTGCCGAAGGTGGTCGGGACACCGGTCGACACCGCCAGGTCAGCGCTGGTCGAAGGGCGGCTTCGACGTGCGGGTCGGAGCGAAGCGGCACTCCGACCGGCCGGCGGGCACCGTCGCCGGCGTCCGCCCCACCGGCGCATCGGCAGAGCGCGGCGCACTGATCACGCTCATCCCGAGCTCGGGTCCGGCACAGGTGGTCGTCCCCGAGGTCACCGGGTTCACGCAGGCAGCCGCGATCGCCGAACTCGAGCGCCGGGGCTTCGTCGTGCAACCGACGACCGCCTACTCGTCCGTTCCGGCGGGCAGCGCGATCGGGACGACGCCCGCGGCCGGGAACGCCGTGGCTCCGCACAGCGCGATCTCCCTCACGATCTCGGCCGGGCCGGAGCCTGTCCCGCCCGCGAAGCCGGCGCCTCCCGGCAAGGCGAAGGACAAGCACAAGGACAAGCCGGGAAAGGGCCACAAGACAGCCCAAGCAGGAGGATTGACGCGGGGCGTTCGACACCCGTTACCTGCACAGTTTGCATTTTGTAATGGAATTTTGCACAGGTTTCGTTCCGATCTGTGCGGGAACCCTGAGGCTCCGTAAGCCCCGGACAAAGGAGCCCTCATGGGCATCAGCCTGAGCCTCGTGTTCATCGCCGCCGGCGCGATCTTGAAGTGGGCGGTCACCGCAACGACTTCTGGCGTCGACCTCGCTGCAGTCGGCGTCGTCCTCATGGTCGTCGGAGCCGTCGGCCTGTTGCTGTCGCTGATCTTCTGGTCCAGCTGGGGCGGATTCGGCGGCCGAGCCGAGACGACCACCACGGTCGTCCGCGACGACGCGCCGCTTCGCTGAGCGAACCGGCCTGCGGCCACACCGGCCGCCTGCACGCTCATCGACCCCAACCAACGCAGGAGGAGCAATCCTGATGCGCAGCATCTGTGCCCTTGCCGTCGCGGCGTTCGTGCTCGCGGCGGTGCCGATGGCAGGCGCCGCAACGGTGCCCGTCTCGATCACGAAGACCGGTTACTCCCCGAAGGCCGTGACGGCGACGACCGCCGACACGGTGCAGTTCAAGAACGACGACACCGTCGCCCACCAGGTGGCGTTCAAGCCGACGACCGGCGTGACGTGCTCGCCGAGCCCGTTCACGCTCGCGGCCGGTCAGAGCGGCACGTGCACGTTCACGCCTGCCGGTTCGTACACGTTCTCGGATCCCACCGTGACCGGCACGACGTTCGCCGGCACGCTGACCGTGACGGCGCCGCCGGTGCCGGACACGCTCTCGCTCTTCAACGACCCGAACGAGGTCGTGTACTCGAGCAAGGTCCATCTGACCGGTGAGCTCTCGAGCAAGAAGGCCGGCGTCGACGTCGTCGTCATGGCCAAGCCGTGCGGCAAGACGACCGCCACCAAGGCGGCGACCGTGCAGACGACGGCCGGCGGCGAGTTCAGCACCGACCTCCGGACGGCCAAGCACACGATCTACACCGTGCAGGTCGGGACCACGACCAGCCCGGAGCAGATCGTCAAGGTGGAGCCGCGGCTGCGGCTCGGCCGGGTGGCGGCGCATCGCTACTCGCTGCGCGTGTTCGCAGCGCAGAGCTTCGCCGGCAAGTGGGCGACGTTCCAGCGCCTCAAGGGCAACCGCTGGATCTCCGTGAAGCGCGTCCAGTTGCAGAAGAACTCGACCAACATCCTCCCGACGGTGATCTCGTCGGTGCCGTTCCGCTGGAACAGCAAGACGCGGCCGCGGGTGCGCGCGGTCCTGCCCCAGGGGCAGGCGGGCAGCTGCTACCTCGCGGGCGTCAGTAACGACATCCGCAGCTGAGCAACGGAGCGCGTGCCGCCGCTAGCCGGCGGCACGCGCGTTGCTCTCGGAATACTCGTCGTGACGGCGCAGCCATTGCATGCCGCTGCTGCCGTCGTTGCGGCCGGGCGGCTGCTCCCACTTCTCCTGCCTGCCGCGCGCCGTCAGATCGAGCCAGTTGTTCGTGCCCATCAGGATGTCGAGCGCGCGCGCGTAGGCCGAGTAGGTGTGAAAGACGCGGTCGCCGTCGCGCAGGAACGCGCTCGTGCCGGGCTGCTCGCCCTTCCAGTCCTGCCACGCCGGATTGTCCCGGACGAGCTGGGCCTCGTCGCGATAGTTGTATTCGACCGGCGCCACGTCGCGGTCGCTCGTGACGTGAAAGTCGTAGTTGAAGTCGCTCCCGAGCGACGAGTACCACGGAATCTCCCAGCCCATGCGCCTCCGGTAGCTCTCGAGGTCGTCGAGCGGGCCGCGTGAGACGAGCGCAAGCGTCGTGTCACGCGCATGCAGGTGGCGCAGGTCGCCGATGTTGTCGACGACATACGAGCACGACGGGCAGCCCGCGCCCTCGTGGTCGAGCCACATGAAGTGGTAGATCAGCAGCTGGCTGCGGCCCTCGAAGAGGTCGGCGAGTCCGACCTCGCCGTCCGCGCCGACGAAGCGGTAGTCCTTCTCGATCTCGACCATCGGGAGCCTGCGGCGCTCGGCGCTCAGCTCGTCGCGGAGCCGGGTGACTTCCTTCTCCTTGGCCAGAAGCGCCTTGCGCGCCTCGAGCCACTCGCTCTGCGTCACGACCTCGGGCGTGTCCATGGAGTCTCCTCTCGACTCATCGCCGATCTCTCAGGCGGAGGCGGCGTCGAGCCGCTGCAGAAGATCGTGAGCGGCGAGCTCGATCGCCTTGTGGCGCCACTCCGACGCGCGGTACACGCACGCGATGAGACCCATGCGGTGCACGCGGCGGAAGTCGCCGTAGACGAAGGCATAGCGGCCCTTCGTGGCGTCCGTCGCGCCGTCGGTCAGGCCGAGGAACCACTCGGCGTACTCGTCCCAGGAGTGGTTCTTCAGGTACGCGTTCTGCGCGTCGCTCCCCGGCTGGGTGTCGCCCCAGTCGCTGGTCAGCACGTACTGGTGCGCATCGATCAACTCGCGCGCCTTGCGCACTGCGGGCTCGTTGACGGCGTAGGAGGCGGCCACGCCGTGAGTATCCCGCACTCGGGGCCTGTCAAACAGGCTCGCGCCGCACGGGATGCGGGCGATGCCCGCGGTACCATCGGTGTCGTGGCGGCTGAAGAGCACGGTCCGAGTACCGAGCCCAGCGTCGACGTCGAGCACGCCTCGGCCGACCTGGAGATCGTGAACGTCCGCGGCGAGCACGATCTCGGGAACCGCCAGGCGCTCGCCGAGACACTGGCCGTGGTCGCCGACCGCTGCGACGTGCTCGTCGACCTCAGCGAGTGCACGTTCATCGACTCGACCGTGCTCGGCGTGCTGCTGGCGGCGTCGCAGGAGCGCGAGGCGGCAGGCACGCGGCTCGGGCTCGTGATCCCGCCCGGGACGCACATCGTCTACCGCATCACGGAAGTCGCGGGCGTTGCGGCGTTCCTGCCGATCTACGCGTCGCGGGAAGAAGCCGTCGCCGGCCTGCGGGCGAGCACCTAGCCGGAGAGCTCGAGCGCGGCGCGTTCGAACGCCTGGGCCAGGCTGTCCACGCGGGCCGTTGCATGCTCGGCCGCCGTTGCGCGTGCGGCCTCGACCGAGGCGACGATCCAGTCGCCGCCCGGGCGAGCGGACGGCTCCTCGCGAAGACTCGCCAACTCGGCCCAGAGGTTCGGCGACGGCGCCAGATGCCCGGCGGCCCAGTTGATGCCCGGATGGTCGTCGCGGTGGCGCGCGGCGTCGTGGGCGAACACCGACTCGCTCAGGCGTGCAGTCAGCGCATTTCGGCCGACGCGCTCGAGCGCGATGATCGCCTCGGCGCGGCGGCCCCGGCGGAGCAGGCGCGCGGCGGAGGTGAGCGCCACGACGTCGGTGATCGCCTGGCGGTGGGAGAGATCCTGCTTGTCGTAGGCATTCAGGCCCTCGACCGCTGTCGAGACCGCGTGAAATGCCTGGCGGGCAGAAGCCCGATCAACGCCGACCCCTGCAGCCGCCTCGTAGCCATCCAGCGCAGCCGCAAGGCGACGGGTGTCGACGCCGCAGTCCGCGAGCGCGCGCAGCCCGCCGTGGCGCCGCAGATGGCGTGAACGGGCACCGAGGTCGAGCAGCGCGGCCGGGTTGCGGTCGGCGGCGATCACGAGCCGCGCGTAGAACTTCACGGCCTCGCCGAGGCACTCGGGATCGACCAGCGAGAGGTCGTCGTACTGCGTGTGGTACTTCGTCCGCATGTAGTCCCAGACCTCGTCGGCGACGCCGAGGCTCGGCACGCCGGCTGCGGCGAACGGCCACTGCTCGGTGCCGGTGCGCGGGACGCCCCAGGCGACGCCGTGCCGCAAGAGGCCATCCCGCCGAGCGCGCGCCACGACGCCCCTGGCGAAGCGCCGCAGCTCGGGCGGCGCGTCGATGCCCGTCGGGCAGGCCATGCCCGTGCCCTCGACGTTCACGTAGAGCAGCGCCTCCTGCGCCCACTCCGGGTGCTCGTGGGCGATCTGCCACCAGGCGCCGATCAGCCAGTCGAAGGCCGAGTCGGCGCGGCCGTACTCCTCGGCGGTGTGCGACGTGAAGACGATCGGGTGCTCCGGCTCGTAGCCCGCGTCGACGAGCGCCTTGGCGATCGCGAGCGTCGCGGCGACGCCCGTCGCGTCGTCGAAGGCGGCCGCGAACCAGCAGTCGTGATGGCCGCCGATGACGATCGGAGAGCCATCGGTGCGGCCTGGCAGAACCCCGACCACGTTGTGCGCGGTCGCCCCGCGCACGAGCTCGGCGTCGATCGTCAGACGCGCGGGCGCCGCGCCGCCGCCGAGCCGGTCGATCACGACTGCGCCGCGTCCTCCTTGCGGAGGTACGCGAGCGGCGGCGAGCCGGCGAGGCCGATCGCGTCGAAGCTGCCCAGCGCGCGGTCGGCCTGGTAGTAGCGGGAGCCGGGCAGGCACGTGCAGACCGCGCCGACGGCGCCCGCACGCCCGAGCTCCGCCGCTGTCAGCGCCGGCCAGAAGAGCTGGTCGCCGCGCCAGTCGAACAGCGCGATGCGTCCCGCCACGTCGATGGTCTCGAGCTCGCGCCGCGTGGCCTCGCCGACGAACACGATCTCGCCCTCGACGCCGCCGGGCGGCGTGCCCTCCACGCCACCGAACGACGAGCACTCGAAGACGTCCGAGCCCACGGCCAGGCTCGCGCTGCGGAACCGCCAGGCATCCACGGGCACCGGTTCGAGCCGCACATCCTGCAGGCCGATCGCGCGCATCTGCCCGGCGACGAGGGCGCACACGGCGTCGTCCTCGGGCGTGCCGGCGACGCGGAAGCCGAGCTCGCTCGAGCCGATCGCCGCGAGCCCTTCGACGATCCGCATGGCGAACACGGGATCGACGAACGAATCGACGTGCACGGGGCGACTCTAGCGAGCCGCGACCGCTCAGCCGATGCCGTATGACCCCCGCGGCGCTCGGTAGATCCGCGAGCCGCTGCGCCGAGCGCGACTCGGGTGCGGGCACGTCGTGGACGGCCGTCACCGAGCCGTCGGCTGCGCAGACGCGCAACTCGCCGCCGCCGAGGTTGCGGAGGATGCTGCGGGCTCGCTCCTCCGCCTCCTCGAGGGTGTCCGCGACTGCACTCGCGCGCTTGCCGCCCGGCTCGAGAACGCGCCAGGTGCCGTCGCCGACCGGGACGACCGCGCGGACGTCGCCGTTCATGACGCCACCTTCGCGGACGAGACCAGCAGGACGTCAGCGGCGGAGGCCGCGAGCAATGCTTGCTCGAGCGAGTCGTGGATCGCGAAGAACCGATCCATCTGCACCAGCTGGAGCGTGCGCCAGACGACGCGCTGCGTGGCGGGCACGACGAGCCTCACCGTGCAGATGTCCGTGCCGTAGAGCGCCACGAGCACGCCGATGAAGCTCGAATCCACGAACGTGCAGCGCGAGAGGTCCACGACGACGCATGGCTGCGAGGCCGCGCTCGCGAGCGCGTCGAGCATGCTGTCCTTCGTCGAGAGATCGTGCTCTCCGACGAGCGAGACGACCGCGATCCGCGCGCTGTGACGGACGACCTCGACGCTCGGCATTCCGAGGTCATCGGTGCCGGCGCGGTAATCGGCGCGTGGAGACGGCAAAACGGAGTCCGACATGCTGATCACCTCCTGGTCAAAACCGGGACGACGACCCGAGGGTGAGAGACCGGCTGAGGTTCCGGCCTTCGTTCCTTCGAGCGATCAGCAGTGTCGGCCTCTACGAGGACTTCACCGAGAACCAGATCCTAGGAGCGACCTGCGAAAGAGTCAAGGGCTTGCGGGCCGCGCCGAGGAAGGCGGGCCCGGCGCGAGGGATGAGCGTTCATCAGATCCCCCGGATGCCGGGGTGGTCGGCAGCCTCAGCCATGACGAGCATCGACCGAATCTCCACAGTACCGCTCGGAGCGCTGGGGAACAAGCCGCTAGCGCGAAATGGCCGGACCGAGCCTGAACGCCTCGGTCGCGACGTCCGCACGGACGTCGAAGCCGCTCGTCGATGCAATGACGGCGCGGCCGGTGACCACCTCGACCAACCGGCACATCTCGGCCTCGGCGGCATCCTGGATGAGCGTCCGCGTCTCCCGCAGCCGCTGATGGGCGGAGATCGTCGTCAGCGTCCGCTCGACAGGCGTGAGCGTGCCCTCGAGGAAGCAGACGATCGCGTCCGCCCCCGCGTAGTGGGTGTGGGCGCGGTCGGGGCCGCGCCCGAGGTACTCCTTGTAGACGCGCATCAGCGCGCGGCTCACCTGCATCAACTGCGAGGTGTTCGGGTCAGTCGCTTCCGGAGCCATGGCACCCTTCACTGCCAGCACTCTGATGCCGCCGGCGCAGCGGCTTGGAGCGACTCCGCGGGGGCAAGGGGGAGGCGCAGACCGATGGTACTCGGCCTGCCCGCGGGCCGCACTGACGGGGCTACTCGTCGAGGTCGAGCAGCAGCGCGGCCTCGGCCTCGGCGAGCGAGAGCTTGCTCGAGGTGAAGCGCAGCACCGGCCAGCCGTGCTCGGCGGCGGCCTTCCTGAGCGCCCGGTCGGGATTGACCGCGAAGGGGTGACCGACGGCCTGGAGCAACTCGATGTCGGAGCGCGAGTCGGTGTACGCGCTCGAGTCCGCGAGGTCGAGCCCGTGCTCCGCGCAGTAGCCGCGTACGGCCTCGGCCTTGGCGGCGCCGTGGAGGAAGGTCTCTGCGTGGCCCGTGTAGCGGCCCGCCTCGATCTTCGCCTGCGACGCGATGGCTCCATCGAGGCCGAGGCGGTCGGCGAGCGGGCCGACCAGATCGATGAGCGACGAGGAGACGACGATCGTGCGCTCCCCGCGCGATTGATGCGCTCGCATCCGCGTGATGGCATCGGGGAAGGCAAGCGCTGCGAGCGGCTCGATCTGCTCGGCGATCAGCCCGCGGAACTCCTCGACCGGCCAACCGCGCATCAGGCGAAAGGTCTGATCCGCCACCTGGGACAACTCGCGCGAGCTCACACCGCGCACGAGGTAGACGGCGTGCCAGAGGGTCGCGCGCGCAAGCGAGCCCCAGCCGATCAGGCCATGGCGCCGCAGGGTCGGCGCGAGCGCGAGCATCGAGGAGCGCCGGATCAGCGTGCGATCGAGATCGAAGAACGCCGCTCCCGGGGCGCTCGGGCGCTCGCTGCCCGCAGGTGCGGGCCGGTTCCGGGAATCGCCCAACCCGTTCTACCGCGACCGGAGGCGCGCTCGCCGCACCAGCGGGTACCCGAACCAGACGATCGCGAAGGACCCTGCCGCTATCGCCCCGATCACGCCCGCCCAGCTTCCCCCGAGGACGACCTCGACGATCAGGAAGAGCACGGCGGTCATCGCGACGGCGAGCGAGGCGATGCCGGCGACGGCGCAGCGGTTGCCGACCAGCAGCAGGTGCTCCTTGTCGCCCGCCCGGAACAGCAGGCGATGCTGCGACGAGGGCGCGATCAGCAGCAGCGTCGAGAGCGCCGTCGCGAGGACGGCCACGACGTAGACGTCACGCTGGAAATCGGTCGTGTCGTCCCAGCCGTTCGAGAACGGGACGATCAGCAGGAACGCGAAGAGCGTCTGGACGCCCGGCAGTGCGACCCGCAGCTCGTTCAGGAACTCGATGAGCTCGCGGTCGATCCGTTCGTCCTTCGTCTCGGTCTCGTGCTTGCTCACGAGCGGCGGTTATGCCTGTCCGCCCGCGAACGAAACGCTCGGCTCACCGCGCGTGAGCGACGCCCGCGATACTGCCCGCCGTGAGCGCTGCGGACCCGACCCGAGTCGCCCCGTGGAGCGAGCGCCGGACGAGCCCGGTCGAGCTGCTCTGGGATCTCGTCTTCGTGTTCGCCATCACCGAGGTCTCGGTGCTGCTCGGACACCACCTCTCCTGGGGCGGCGTCGGCCGCTCGCTGATCGTGCTCGCGCTGATCTGGTGGGCCTGGTCGGCGTTCGTGTGGGTGGCCAACGCGCACGACCCGAGCTCCCCGACGCTGCAGGTGGGCCTGCTGCTCGGGCTCGTGCTGATCTTCGTCGCCGGGCTGGCCGTGCCGCACGCCTACGACGACGAGGGCACGTTGTTCGCGTGCACGTACGCCGGCGTGCGCTTCCTGCACCTCGGGCTGTATGCGGACGCATCGCGCCGCGGCCAGGCCGCGTGGAGCGCGATCGCCGGATTCGCCGCGACCGTCACGGCCGGCATGGCGCTGCTGATCGCGGGCTCGTTCCTCGACACGACCTGGCGCACCGCCCTGTGGGCGGCGGCGGTGGCGATCGACTACGCCGGCCCCGCCTGGCTGACGCGCGAGCGCCTGCGCGGACTGCAGCAGGTTGCGGTGGCGCACTTCGCGGAGCGCTACGGCCTCTTCGTGATCATCTGCCTGGGCGAGTCGATCATCTCGATCGGCGCGGGCGCGAGCGGGCAGCCGCTCGACGCACGCCTGATCGCCGCGATGGTGGCCGGGCTCGTGATCACGGTCGGGCTGTGGTGGACGTACTTCCACCGCGTCGCCGAGGAGGCCGAGCGCAGCCTGCGCACCCATCACGACCCCGTGCTGGCGGCCGCGGACGCCTACTCCTACCTGCACCTCGTCATGATCGCGGGGATCATCGTCTTCGCCACGGGAGCGAAGCTGGCGATCGCCGGCAGCGAGGACCCGCTCGGCGATGCGGCGAGGCTCGCGCTCTGCGGCGGCGTCGCGCTCTACCTCGCCGGCCACGCAGCGTTCCGCTGGCGGCTGCTCGGCCCGCCCGGGCCCCGTGCCGGCCGCCGGGGTGGTCGCGCTGCTGGTGCTCTACGCCGTGACCGGAGACCTGGCCGCGTGGGCGGTCGCGGTCGCAGTGGCGCTCGTGCTGGTGGCCGTGTGCGCGGTCACGCGCACGGTCGGGCCCGAGGCCGACCGCCGGCCGTGAGAACGGGAAGCCCGCCACCCGCCGACTCGGTCGGCGGGTGGCGAGGGCGTCCCGTGAGGTCTCAGCGCGAATAGGCGTTCCAGGGGTTGGTGTGCATGAGCGTCTTGATCAACCGCTCCGGGAACCCGGCCGCGCGCATCGCCGGCACGAACTCCGCGGGCACCGAGCGGTAGTCCTGCATCAGATTCCCCGCCGGGTGCCACTTGCCATCGGCGCCCAGCGCGATCTCGAAGCCCGGTGGGAAGCCAGGGTCGTACCAGCCGGTGTCGGCGCCGATGATGATCCGGTCCTCGAACCCGGCCGCGACGAGCTGCTTGATCCAGGCGATGTTCACGTCGTAGCCGCCCAGCGCCGGTCCCCAGTAGCCGCTGCCGATCGCATCGAGGCTCACGTACGCGCCCCGGCCGGCGGCCTCGAGCAGATACGCGAAGCCCGGGTCCCGGCCCGTGCGCGTGCCGCCCTCGAGCTTCGCGCCGGCCGCGCCGGCGGCCGTCTGCGAGTGGACCCAGATGAAGCGGTGCTTGTCGAGCGTGCACCCGAAGCCCTCGAGCGCATCCATCACGGAGAGCGCGGTCGGGCCGGCGGTGATGTGACTCGCGATCGCCGCGCCTGTCTTGCGCGAGACGGCGCACGCCGCCTTGAGCACCTTGCGCTCCGTCAGCGTCATGCCCGTGTCGTTCTGGGAGAGCTTGATGAGCCCGGCCGGAACGCCCGTGTCGCCGACGCCGACCTTCAGCTCCTTTGTCATGAATGCGGCGATCTCGGCGACCGAAGCGCCGAACACCCATTCCGGCATGAACGGCTCCCGGTAGATCCCCGTCACGAGCATCGTCGGCAGCCCCGCCCGGTCGGCCACGTACTTGACGATGTCCGGCCGCCGGCCGACGCCCTCGGGGGTGAACTCGACGAAGACGCCGATCCCGAGTGCCTTGGCATCCTCCACCCAGGGCCCGATCACCTCGTACACCTTCTCGGGTGTGGCATCGCGATACGCCACCGGCGGGACCGCTCCGAGCTCGACGAACATGTGGTGGTGCGCCAGGACGTTGCCGACCTGGCCCTTCTTCAACGGCCCGGCCGTCGTGTAGAAGCGCTTGCCGTCGCCGCTCTTGCTCCCCTGCCCGCCGATCGCTGCAGCAGGCACGAGCAGCACCGCCAGCAGCGCGACCGCAACGATCATCGATCGGTGCGTCCTCATTCCGAGCCTCCTCTACTCGTTGACCGTGATGGCCTGCTCGGGGCACGACTCCGCCGCCAGCGTGGCGTCGTCCTCGTCCTCGGGCGCGACCGTGCCGTCCCCCACCACGACGGCGTAGCCCATCTCGTCATTCGTGAAGACGGACGGGCAGATCGCCGAGCACTGCGCGTGCCCGACGCACATCGCGCGATCGACCACGGCCTTCATCCGGGTCTTCCACTCGACGTTCAGCGCGCTCGCGTCGTACCAGCCGGGATCCGGCCCGGGCGCGAGGCGGAAATCGGGGACGCGGCGGAGGAACTCCTCGACGGCGACGCGGATCTCGAGCCGCGCGAGGTTCGAGCCGACGCAGCGGTGCGGCCCGACGCCGAACGCGACGTGGCGGCCGTCGCGCCGGTCGAGGTGGAAGTCGTCGGCGTCCGGGAACACGGCCGAGTCGCGGTTCGCGGAGCCGAACAGCAGCAGCACCCGGTCGCCGGCCGGGATCTGGGCGCCTGCGACCTCGGTGTCGCGCGTGGCGGTGCGGCAGAGCCCGGTGACCGGCGTGTACAGCCGCAGCGACTGCTCGACGACGTTGTGCACGAGCGCCGGATCGGCCAGGACGGCCGCGCGGTGCGCCGGCTCGACGGCCAGGTGCCGGAGCGTCGCGCGGATGCCGAAGGCCGTGTTCTCGAGCCCGGCGATGAGCAGGAAGAAGCAGAGGTCGCGGATCTCGTCCTCGCGGTAGGGCCGGCCCTCGACGTCGCCCTGCAGGAGCAGCGAGATCAGGTCGTCGCGCCCGGGATGCGCGCGGCGATCCGCGATCTGGGCGTCGAGGAACGCGTACAGCGAGTCGGCCGCGGCGAGGATCTCCTCCTGCGAGGTGCCGTCGACGCGGCCGTAGATCAGCGTGTCCGTCCAGGCCCAGAACGTCTCGTCGCGCTCGATGCCGAGGAGCCGCGTGATCAGCAGCATCGGCAGCGGCTTGCAGAGCGTCTCGTAGAGGTCGGCCTCGCCCGTCGTCGGCGACCGCGTCGACCAGTCCGCGCGCGAGCTCGCGGACGTCCTCCTCCATCCCCGCGACCGCCGCCGGCGCGAACCGGGGCAGCAGCAGGCGGCGGTACTCGGGGTGCTCCGGCGGGTCGGCCTCCATCGGCAGCAGCGGCCGCCCGTGACCGACCGGCGGCAGCATCACGCCAGGCCCCGAGGCGAAGCGCTCGACGTCGCGGCCGACCTCGTAGACGTCCTCGTAGCGACTCGCGACCCAGAAGCCGCCCCACGCATCCGAGTGGAACACCGGGCAGCCCGAGCGCAGCTCGCCGTACGCCTCCGCGCAACGGGCGCGCATCTCGTGGTCGTTGTGATCGAACGCGGCAGCGCGTTCCTCGACGCTCATGAGACCTCCGTCGCACGCGAGTATGCCAGCCGGAGCGGGTCTGCGTCCTTCACCGGACGCTCACCCGAGCATCACCCGACCGGACCCCATCGGGCGAGCGCGGGCCTCTAGCTTGAGTGGTGGCGATGCTCGTCCCGACGGAGGACCTCACATCTCGCAGGCGAATGCTCCACAGCTGATGGGCACGGTGGTCGAGAGGCCTGCGGGCGGCACGGGGTCGACGCGGCGCGACGGAGCGCACGAGCGCGTCATCGTGGTCCTGGGCTACCACGAGCTCGGCGACGACGGCCGGCACGGGATCAGCTCGATCTGCCGCGCCGCCGTGCGGCGCGCCGAGCAGCTTGCCGCGGAGGCTCCGCCGCGCGCCGTGATCTTCACGGGCTGGTCGTCGACCGGAGGCCCGGCCGAGGCCGATCAGATGGCCGCGGAATGGCAGGGGCGGCGCGATGTCGCCCTGCTGCGCGAGCCGCACGCGGCCAACACCGCCGAGAACGCCGTGCGCTCGCTCGAGATCGTGCGCGCGATCGAGGGCGCCTCCGAGGTCGTGCTCGTGTGCTCGATCCGGCACTTCCCGCGCGTGCGCTTCTTCTTCGGCGGGCTCTACCGCCGCTACGGCTACCGCACGCGCTATCGCTACGTGGTGCGGCCGCTGCCGTCGCTGCCGCTCGTGCGCCACGAGCTGTCGTCGATCGGGCGGATGGTGCGGGATCGGCGCCGCGCCCTGCGCCTGCTGGACGAGGCCGATCCGGGCTGAGGCCGCCGATTGCCGATAGTCTGCCCGTCTGGGGGACGATGACTACAACGTTGCTATGGGCCTGCTGTTCTATCCCCGCGGCGGGTCGGCGCTCGTCACCGCATACCTCTCGCGCGCGCTCGATGCCCACGACTGGCATGTGACGCTGGCCTGCGGGTCGCTCGGTCCCGAGGGCGCCCTCGGCAACGCGGCGACGTTCTTCGCCGGCATCGACACGGTGCCGGCCGCGTACGACGATGCCGTGGCTCGCTGGGAGCGCGGCGAGGACCCGATGGATGCGCCGTTCCCGATGCACCCGTCCTACGAGGAGCGGGAGGGCGTGCCCGACCGGTCGTTCACGCGAGTGTCGCCCGAGCAAGGCCTGCGCATGGTCGCCGCGTGGAGCGAGTTGATCGCCGGATCCGAGGATCTGCGGGGCGCGGAGGTCTTCCATCTGCACCACCTCACGCCGATCCACGCAGCTGCGGCCGCCGTCATGCCGGGCGTCCCGATCGTGACGCACCTGCACGGCACCGAGCTCAAGATGCTCGACGCGATCGCGCGCGCGGGAGCCGGGTGTCGGCCCGTACGCGCTGTGGTGGGCCGAGCGCATGGGCGAGTGGGCGCGCGCCGCCGACGCGACGATCGTGATCTCCCCCCATCAGCACGGCGAGGCCGTCCGCCTGCTCGATCTCGACCCGGACACCGTGCACCTCGTGCCCGACGGCGTCGACGTCGAGCGCTTCGCCGTCCCGCGCGCCAGACGACGAGGAGCGCCGCGCGCGCTGGGTCGAATGGCTCGTGCGCGACCCGCAGGGCTGGGACGAGGCGACCCGGCGGCCGGGGAGCATCCGCTACTCCGAGGACGAGGTCGAGGCCGCCTTCTTCGACCCGGTCACCGGGGAGCCGCGCCCCGTGCTGATGTTCGTCGGGCGCTTCCTGGGCTTCAAGCGCGTGCCGTTGCTCGTGCGGGCGTACGCGCGCGCACGGGCCCGCATGGCCGTGCCCGCGCCGCTCGTGATCTGGGGCGGCGCGCCCGGCGAGTGGGAGGGCGAGCATCCCCACAGCGTCGCCACGCGGGCCGGCGTCGACGGCATCTTCTTCGCAGGCTGGCGCGGCCACGCGGATCTGCCGCGCGGCTTGACCTCCGCCGACTGCTTCGTCGCGCCCTCGACCGATGAGCCGTTCGGGCTCGTCTACCTCGAGGCGATGGCCGCCGGGCTGCCCGTGATCGGCACGCTCAGCGGCGGGCCGCCGAGCTTCGTCGACGTCGTGCCGGGCGAGCCGGACGGATGGCTCGTGCCGCCCGACGACGAGGAGGCCCTCGCCGAGGCGATCGCCCAGGCGGTCAACAACGGCGGGGAGCGCGAGTGGCGCGGCGAGAACGCCGCGCGCCACGTGCGCGAGAGCTACTCGTGGGACGGGCTGTCAGTGCCGCTTCGCCGATCTGTACGAGCGCGTCGCAGCTCCCGTCCGCTGAGCGCCCGGAGGTTCGTTTCCCGGCGAATCGGGCACAGGGGCGGGATGACAGATCTGCTCACCGAGGATCGTCCGCGTCTGACGGCTCCGACGGCCGGCGCCGGAGCGTCCGACGCGCCGGCGCCCCCGCGCCGCCGGGTCTCGATCGACGTGACGGCGGCGGCCGTGGCCAAGATCGTGGCCGGTCTGCTGCTGCTGGCGTTCATCGGCGACCTCGCGGGGCGCATGCGCGACATCTTCGTGTGGATCCTGGCCTCGACGTTCCTGGCGATCGCGCTGAATCCGCTGGTCGAGAGACTCGAGCCGCGTCTCGGCCGCCGGCCGGCCGCGACGGTCGTCGTCATCGGCTTCGTGGTCCTCTTCATCGGCGTCGTGATCGCACTGGTTGCGCCGTTCGTGACCCAGGTGGACGACCTCTCCACCGGGTTGCCGCAGGCGATCACCGACGCCCAGCACAACAGCACGGTCCAGCGTCTCGACGAGCGATTCCACCTCGCGGATCACGCGAAGGAGCACATGGACACCCTCCCGAACGTCGTGTTCGGCACGGCGGACACCGTGCTCGGGGGCCTGTTCGCCATTTCGACGGTCTTCTTCCTGACGCTGTTCCTGCTCTACGAATTGCCCGGTATCTGCCGGCTGGGGCTGAGCCAGATACCGCACCAACGCCGGCCGCGAGTCGTGGCCGCGGCGGAGCACTTGAATCGCAACATCGGCGGCTACGTCGCGGGGAACCTCGTCATCTCGTTCATCTGCGGAGCGGTGACGACCGCCTCGCTGTACTTGCTCGACGTGCCGTACTCGCTCGCGCTGGGTGTGTTCATGGCGGTGTTCGACCTGATACCGCTGGTCGGCGCGACGATCGGCTCCTTCGTCGTGATCGCCTCCGCGTTCGTGTTCGTCGACGTGCGCGCCGGCGTGATCATGTTCGTGATCACGATGCTCTACCAGCAGATCGAGAATCACGTCCTCCAGCCACTGGTGTACGGGCGCACGGTGCAGATCCCCTCGCTGACCGTGCTCGTCGCGGTGCTCTGCGGCGGCGCGGCGCTCGGGCTGATCGGCGCGCTGCTCGCGATCCCGATCGCCGCCACGATCCAGACGGTGGTGGGCGAGATGCTCGAGGAACGGGCCGAGCGCATGAACGCCGCACCGACCGTCGCTCCCTGAGCCGGAGCGACTCAGGTCCCGCAGCCTTCGCACGGGTTCCGCAGATTCCTTTGAACCTGCGGGAGGTCGCGGATACGCTGCAGGGCAGGCGAACGCTGCCATGACGGCGGACGCTCACCCCGAACCCCAGGCAGGCCTGGCACCCCCAGCAAACGGGAGCCGGCTCAACGGGTACCCCTCTTGCTCTCCCCCCTGATCCCTGTGGAGCGGCAGGCCCTCTCGTCCTCGCTGGTGATCGGAGGCGATCCGCCTCCGCAACGTTCACTTCAAGGGAATCATGGAACCGAATCGACACGACCGGACACGCACGTGCGACGTGCAGCTGGCCGGGCCGCGCTTCGCCGCGCAGCGCGGGGAGCACCGCAGATGACCGTCAACGACAGATCGCGCTGGCTCGAGCCCTCGCCTCCGCTGCCGGTCGACGGCGCTGAGCCGTCGTTCCGCGTGCCCGGGCAGACACGCGCGCCCGGGCAGACACCGAAGGCGCGCACGCACTCGGTGCGCGTCAGGGATCGCCGCGAGCGTTTCGGCGACGAGCACGTCTTCGCCGCCGAATGCGAATGCGGGTGGAGCGGCGAGCCGCGCACCGGCGTGACCGCCGAGCGGCTGGCGCGGCGCGACGGCGAGATCCACCTCGACGCCTACCGGCCTCCGCACGGCCACCGAGGGCGCGGCTGAACTGCAAACGGCGTTGAAGCCGCGGCATACGATCTCCTGGTCGGAAGCGATCAGACGAGGAGACCATGCCCAGCATCAGCGCCAACGGCCTCGACCTGTCCTACCGGATCGACGGCGACGGCCCCGAGACGCTCGTGCTCGTCAACGGCCTGGCCGACGACAAGGATTCGTGGGAGGGGCAGATCCCGGCGTTCTCCGAGCGCTACCGCGTGATCAGCTACGACAACCGCGGCATCGGCGAGTCGCCGACCCCGCCCGGGCCGTACACCACCGCGGACATGGCCGAGGACCTCGCCGGTCTCGTCGACGCGCTCGGCGTCGAGCGCTTCCACCTGCTCGGCGTCTCGATGGGCGGCATGATCGCCCAGGAGTATGCGATTGCCCACTCCGATCGCCTGCTCTCGGCCTCGCTGTGCTGCACCTACTCCTATCCCGGCCCGTTCTGCCTGCGCATGTTCTCGTGCTGGCGCGACCTCGTGCCCTCGCTCGGCGTCGGCTTCACGCAGCGCGAGGTGATGCTGTGGGCGTTCACGACCGACTTCTTCGAGCAGCGCGAGGACGAGCTGATCGCGTTCGAGGAGGTCATGGCGAACAACCCGCAGTCGACCGAGGCCTACCTCGCGCAGCTGCACTCGATCGAGCAGCACGACACGCGAGGGCGCCTGGCCGCAGTGCAATGCCCGGTCCTCACGCTGATCGGCGAGGGCGACCTGATCATCTACCCGAAGCTCTCCCGCCGCCTGCACGACGAGCTCCCGCAGTCGACCTGGGCGGAGGTTGCGGGCGGCCACGGGTGCCTCTGGGAGTACCCGGACGCGTTCAACGCCGCCGTGCTCTCGTTCCTGGAGCAGGTGCCGGCCTCGCCGCCGGCACGGGGTTGAGACCTGGCGTTGCGAGCGCGGTCCTCGCCGTCGTCGCGGCGGCCGCCGTCCTGGCACCGGCACGCGCATTCGCGGACGACGCGGCAGTCCTGCGCGCGACGACGCTGCTTCCGCGAGTAACCGCCGCCTCGCTCGGGGCGGCCGGCGGCAAGCGGCGGGGCGGACGCGGTGCAGCGCCAGTACGACGCGGCCCGGGATCTCCAGGCGGCGTTGAGCGGCGCCGGTGCGGCGAGCCCGGCCTGCGTGCCGCTGGCGACTGCGCTCGGGGACTACGCCGCAGCGCAGGTCGCGGCCGCCGAAGGATTCGACCGGCTGCGACCGGCTGCGACGGCTCGCGCGGAGAGTGCCGCCGCGGGCGCGCTCGCGCGCGTGCGGAGCGCGCAACCCGGGTGCGCCGCGCATCCCGGGCGGACGCCGCCCGTAGCCGCGGCGGGCCGGGTCGACGATCCCGCGAGCTTCGAGGCGTTCTTCGGCGCGGTGCGTGCCCGGGCTCCTCGATCTGCCGTCACTGCGACCGTCTCGTTCGGGGGCAGGATCGTCGCTCGTGATGCAGTTGTGAATGGCTGGCTGCGGACCCGGATATCCGCACGGCCGGCGCGAGGGAACCTCGTCGTCACGTTCCTGTCGTCGACCGGTGCGCCCGTCGGCACTGCCACTTCGCGCGCGGTGTGGCTCCTGCCACAGAGTGCGGCCGTGGCCGCGGCGAGCATCGCCGGGGACCCGAAGGTCGACGCGGCATTGTCACGAGCTGTCTCGTCGTTCAATGGGATCGCGGCGGTGTCGACCGTCGACCTCGCGACCGGAGAGCGCAACGGCGGGAATGACACAGCGCGATTTCCTGCCGCGTCGTCCGTCAAGCTCGCCGTCTTGACGGCGAGCCTCGAGCGGTTCGGGCCGCGGCCGGAGGAGCACGCCTCGTTCTACGACCTCCAGGCGCTCACCGGGTGGTCGTCCAATCTCGCGGCCAACCGCCTCATGGCACAACTCGGCGGCGCGGCAGTGGTGCAGGCGGAGTTGCGCCGGCTCGGCGCACGTTCCAGCACCTATCCCGGCAACTACCTCGCGGGCACGGCGTTCACTCGCGAGCCACCGCGGATCTCGAGCCGTCTCACCACGGCGCGCGACCTCTCCGGGGTGCTCGAGAGACTGCATCGCGTCGCGCTCGGTCAACCCGGCGCCCGCGCCTCCAGTGGACTCACGATCCACGAGGCCCGAGTCGCGCTCGGCCTGCTGCTCTCGTCGCAGGCCACCGGCGACAACGCCGGCATGATCCGCGCGGCGGTCGGGCCTGCCGTTCCGATCGCGCAGAAGCAGGGCTGGCTGGACGACGTCCGCATCACCGCTGCGATCGTCTACACGGCGCGGGGGCCTCGGATCGTCGTCATCTGCGCGTACGCGCAGAACCTCGCGCTGCCGACCGCCTCGGCCTTCGGCCGGCGCGTCGTCGCCGCACTCGGCCTGCGCTGACCGCAAGCGCACGGCGGGCGCCCGCCCCCGATTCAGAGGCGGGCGCCCAGAGTGCCGATGCTTACGCCGTCAGGAACACGAACGTCGAGTGGACGTCGTAGTAGCCGGCGGGCACGGTGATCTGATTCACGTCACCGGCCGTCGCAACCGGGCCGCCGCAGTCGGCGCTGCCGCCGATGTTGATCGGCACCGGGGTGTACGTCGGGGTCGAGGAGAGCGGCTGCTTCGTGAGCGCCATCGGAAGGGAACCCGTCGAGCCGTCGCCGTACTCGCAGTAGACCTCAGGCCCACCGGCGTTGTAGTCCTGCCGGTAGATCAGGACGCGCGGATAGATGGCCGCGGTTCCGGCCGAGCGCGAGAGGACCGCGCCGGCGACCGAGACGGTGCAGGGCGCGACGGCGGTGGCGCAGGTGAAGCGGAAGACGCCGCCCGTGTTGTCGCCGACCGGCGAGCCGAGAGCGGTCGAGTACGTCGCCCAAGCGGTCGCCGGGGCGCCGCCGCGAGAGACGTTCACCGTGGCGACGCCGTACGCGACGCGCCCACCCTTGGCATGGCCCCACTGACCCCAGTTGGGAGTCTTGGGATCCTTGTCGCCCTTGCCCTTGTCCCACTTGTTGCCCTTGTCGCTCTTCTTCCAGGTCTGGCCCTGCTTGGAGTCGCCCTTGCTGCCGGAGTTGTTGCTCTTGCCGGCGTACGCCGTGCCCGTGACACCGACGACCGCCACCAGAACGGCCATGACCAGGGCCGGCTTGGAGCCATGGAACAGCCCACTGATGATCTTGCGCATGACGTCTCCTTCGTTGATCCGGCGGCACGCGCGGAGATCGGGCCGGAGCGAGGTGAACTCCTGCCAGCCGCGCGCATTTCCCCCATCGGCAACGTGTCAGCGGACTTGAGAAAACCACCCCATTTCCCCAATTCGAGGGATCTGGCACGCGCGTTGTGTACATGACATTTTCGTCATGACACAGCTTCGCGCGCGCGAGCGGGAGCTGAAAACAGGCGTAGGGTCAGGCGCGCACAGGCGCGCCTGACCCCGGTATGTGTGTGGTGCTCGAATGGGGCCAGGCCCCAATTGAGCGGTTCAGCGGCGGCGGGCCAGCGTGAGCTGGTACTCGGCCTCGAGGCGCGAGTGACGCGGCTCGCCGTGGTCGTGCGTGCGGGTGAACCGGCGCAGCGCGGCGTCGAGCGCCTCGGAGCGGCCGGGATCGTCGGCCAGCCGGTTGAAGATGCGCAGCACCGGCCCGTAGTTCACGCGCATGAAGTCGACGAACGAGTCGGGCGTGAAGCCGTCGAAGAGGATCTTGCGGCGCTCGTTGCGCAGGTCGGTGACGGAGGCTCCGATCAGTGCGCGCACGTGCTCCTCGGTGCCCCAGAGCGGGCCCGGCTGGGTGCCGGCCGGCGGCGGCGGCGCGTACGGCCCCAGGACGCCGAGCATCGAGCCGATCAGGCCCTCGGGCGTCCAGGCGACGAGCCCGATCGGCCGCCGGGGCGGCACACGCGGACGAGCTCTGCGGCAGCCCGCTCGTGATTCGGGCAGAACATGATGCCGACCGCGCTCGTCACGACGTCGAAGCTCGCGTCGGGGAACGGCAGCGCCTCGGCGTCGGCCTCGATCCAATCGACCGACACGCCCGCCGCGGCAGCGTTCTCGGCGCCGCGCTCGAGCAGGATCGGGGTGATGTCGACGCCGGTCACGTCCGCGCCGGCCTTTGCGGCGGGGATGGCGACGTTGCCCGCGCCGCAGGCGATGTCCAGCACCTGCTGGCCGCCGTGGATCTTCAGCTCTTCGACGAGAGCCGGGCCGAAGCCCCGGATCAGGCGGTCGGCCACCTCGGGGTAGTCGCCGGACGTCCAGACCTCGCGCGCAGTCCGCTGGGCCGGGGTCAGTTCAGTAAGCGTGCTCATTTGGTGGAAGTTCTCCTCGGTTAGGACCGGGGTGTTTCCCGGCCTCTTCGAGGACGGTAGAAGGGGCGCGCCGGCGCCACATCGGCAGGATCGCCGTATTCGCGAGCGCCGATTGCCGTAGTGCCCGCACCCCTCCCCCGAAAGGGGGCTTGGCGGATCCGGCCAACCGGGTTCTGATGGCTTCAGGAGCAGACGGCGGCAGCCGCCAGATCGTCAGCTCCATCGCTCCTCCTCATCGCAGCCGGGCGCCAGCCGGCTGGCTTCTGCCTGTCCGCACGCCGCGGCTCGGGCGCCCGCGCCTGGACCCGGAAGGCTCACCGATGCGAACGCTCCTGACCATCGCATGCGCGCTCGTGGCACTCGCGTGCCCGGCAGCCGCGAGCGCGGTCGTGGGCGGGACGGCGGTGAAGCCCGGCAGCTACCCGTTCGTCGTCACGGTCGGCGACACCACGGCGTTCTACTGCGGCGGCACGCTGATCGCCCCGAACGTCGTCCTCACCGCCGCTCACTGCCTCACCGACCGCCGCACCGCGCTGGCGCGAGCTGCGCGTGAGCGATGCGACTCGCACGCTGGGCGTGAGCGCGCTCGTGCTCCACCCGAAGTTCGACGAGGCGTCCATGCACTACGACGCCGCGCTGCTGTTCCTGTCCCAGCCGCTCGACGGCGTGCGAACGCTCTCCATGGCGACCTCGTCGCCGCGCGCGGGCACGACCGTCAGCGCCGCCGGCTGGGGCAAGACACGGGAAGGCGCCGCCACGACGCCGGGCGCGCTGCGCAGCGTCGTCCTCGAGGTCGGGACGACGAGCGCGTGCAGCCGCGGCAACACGAGCTTCGGCCCGTACTTCGCGCCGAGCATGCTGTGCGCGAGCAAGCCGGGACGCGACACCTGCTCGGGCGACAGCGGCGGCCCGCTCGTCGGCACGAGCGGCGGCCACGCGGCCCTGGTCGGGATCACGAGCTTCGGCGACG
This sequence comes from uncultured Actinomycetes bacterium, assembly GCA_963705965.1. Classification (GTDB taxonomy): domain Bacteria; phylum Actinomycetota; class Thermoleophilia; order Gaiellales; family JALYLC01; genus JALYLC01. Next base: position 146,171 of record CAVPLI010000008.1, read on the forward strand.
GCTGCGCGCGACCCGGTCACCCGGGCGTCTACACGCGGGTCACGGCAATCCGGGCCTGGGTGCTCTCGCAGCTGAAGCTCGTGGCCGGGGCTGCTGTCCTGACCCCGTGAAGTCCAATCGCCCGCGCCGCCGTGCACGATAGGGTCTGACCCCAATCGTGCACGGTGCGCGGTCGATGTCCCGTGACGTTCTTGGCGTGCACGATAGGGGTCTGACCCCTATCGTGCACGCCCGGACACGCGCCACCGCCGGCGCGGGTCCTGGGGGTGGAACTCGTGGCCTACCCGGCCGCAGCTGCCACCGGATCGGGGCGGATCACGACGGTGTCGGCGACGGGGATGATCTCGTCGACCGGCAGGCCGGCGAGCTTCGCGTGCTTGCGGATCGCCTCCGGGCTCGACGCCTCGTAGACGCAGACCGTGCCGACCGTGCCGGCGCCCTCCTCGAGCACGTAGCTGCGGATCCAGCGGATGTCGTCGGGCATGTCCTCGTCGGCGGTCTTGATCGACCGGCCTGCGGCCTGCTCGAGATCGGCCGGCGTGCGCCAGCCCTGGCGGCGGAGGATGATGTACAGCTGCATGTCGCTCCCTTTCGGTGTCGTACCTTCGAGAGCGAGCCTAGAACCGGCCGCGCGTAGGCACATCGGCGGTTCTGCCCATCTTTGGGACACCTGGCGGTCGCCGAGCGGCCGAGCCGGTGCCTCCGTTTGGCGCCGAGGAGGCCGGGTAGGCACTGATTCGCCCAACCCGACCCCAGGAGGAAGCTATGAGCACGGTCGAGCAGAGCATCGACATCGGCGTCCCCGTCCGCGTCGCCTACGACCAGTGGACGCAGTTCGAGTCCTTTCCCCAGTTCATGGATGGAATCGAGGAGGTGCGCCAGCTCGACGACAGGCATCTCCACTGGCGCGCAAGCATCGGCGGACACGACGTCGAGTGGAACGCCGTCATCACCGAGCAGATCCCGGAGGAGCGCGTCGCCTGGCGATCGACCGACGGCACGCCGAACGCCGGAGTCGTGACGTTCCACCGTCTGAGCGACGAGTCCAGCCGCGTGATGGTGCAGATCGAGCACGAGACCGAGGGCGTGATGGAGCGGGTCGGGTCGGCGCTCGGCGCCGACACCCGCAAGGTCAAGAACAGCCTCGAGCAGTTCAAGGACCTCGTCGAGCAGCGCGGCGCAACGGGCGCATGGCGCGGCGAAGTCGACCACGGCGACGTGCGCAAGTAGTCCGCGAAGGTCCGCTCGCCGTCGGTCAGGCCGGGGGCCTGAAGGCGGCGAGCGCCGCCTCGCGCGTCTCGTACACCGCGAGGAGCTTGTCGAGCCCGGTCATCTCCGCGACGCGCGCCACGCGCCGCTGCTCGGGCGGAATCACCAGGGCGAGTCGCTCCCCGCCCGCCTGGACGCTCTGCGCCGTGCTGATCAGGACGTTGATCACGGTGGAGTCCATGAACGTGCACGGCGACAGGTCGACGAGCACGTTGGAGTGCGCCGCCGCCTGCTGGAGGGCGTCGGTCAAGAGCTCACGCGTGCTCAGATCGTGCTCGCCCTCCAGCGTCACGATCGCGAGGCCGGGGACGTCGTGCACGACGTCGACCGTCCCCGCGTCGCGCGGCGCTTCTGGATCATGCTGATGTCCTGCCATCAGAACCCCTCGATAAACCGGAAACTGGTGCTCTGGGGGCAGTTCTGCGGGGGTCAGGGCGGAACTGCGCACTCTGCCGCTCGAGCCCGCGCCCGCGGTGAGCGCGGCCGCCCGAGGGCGCCGATCGATCTGAGCCTCCGCCGGCGGACAGCGTCGACCTATCCGGAAAATAACCCTTCGCGAACGCTCGGTCAACCGTAGTCGGGGCCGGTTGCCGGTAGAGTGACCAGGGCTGAGGCTGGTGACACGGCCGATGCTCTTGCTGCCTCCCACGCCAGGCGCGCCGGTTTCCGGCCTGCGCGCTCGACTGGGCCAAGCAGTTCCGCTGTTGGGCCTCGTGCCCTCCACCTTCCGCGGATTGCGACCAGTGGAGAGCGCGAAGGAGTGCGACATGGCCAGTGAGGAACTCACGACGCCTGCCGAGACGGCGGGTGATGGTGCAGCGGGCGGTGACAGAGGCCGCGCGCTCGCGCTGGTCTCGCGCGCGCTCGTACGGCTCTACAAGGAGCAGTTCGGCCGCGGCCCCGAGACCGCCCATTCCTACTTCGCCGGGCCGGACACGGTCATCTGCCTGCTCGCCGACACCCTCACGCCGGTCGAGCGCAGCATGCTCGACATGGGTGAGCGGCAGCGATTGCGCGACATCCGGATGCTGTTCCAGTACGCCACCGAGACCAAGTTCCGCGCAGCCGTCGAGGAGGCCACCGGACGCAAGGTGAAGGCGTTCATGAGCGGCGTCGACGTCGATCAGGACCTCGCCTGCGAGATCTTCGTGCTCGAGCCGAAGTAACGCGGTGCTTCAGGCCGCGCCGCGACGCAGGACGAATCCGTCGTAGCCCCGCTCGGCGACGGCCTCGCAGATCTCCCGATACGACCCCGACGCCGCCGACGTACGGCAGCAGCACGCGCGGCTTGCCGGGGATGTTCGCGCCCATGTACCACGACTTCGCGCGCGGGTAGAGGCTCGCGTCGCCGACCTCGCGGACGTGGTCGACCCACGCGTCCTCGGTCTCGCCGCGACGGCTCGATGGTGGCGATGCCGTTCTCGCGCAGGTGCGCGATGCAGCCGACGATCCAGTCGACGTGCTGCTCGATCGAGACCATCATGTTGCTGAGCACGGACGGGCTGCCCGGGTCCGGTGACGGTGAACAGGTTCGGGAAGCCGGCGATCGTCAGGCCGAGCGACGAGCGAGGCCCGTCCGCCCACTTCTCCCGCAGCGAGCAGGCCGTCGCGGCCGCGCAGGTCGACCGCGAGCAGCGCGCCCGTCATCGCGTCGAAGCCGGTGCCGAGCACGATCGTGTCGAACGCGAACTCCTCGCCGGCGACGCGCAGCCCGGTCTCCGTGATCTCCTCGATCGGCGTCTCGCGGATCGAGACGAGACGGACGTTCGGGCGGTTGTAGGTCTCGAAGTAGCCCGTGTCGACGCACATCCGCTTCGTCCCGAGCGGGTGGTCGTCCGGGCACAGCAGCTCGGCCGTCTCCGGGTCGTGGACGCGCGCGCGGATCTTGTTGCGCAGGAACTCGCAGACGAGCTCGTTCGCGTCGGGATCGGAGAACAGGTCGGAGTACGCCGCATGGAGGCAGAACCCGCCGACGGCGTAGCGCTCCTCGAACTCGCGCTCGCGCTCCTCGGGCGTCGCGTCCCACACGCTCTGCTCGCGCGAGTTCCACGGGTTCCCCGCCGTCGTCGTGCGGGCCTTGCGCCGGTACACGTCGTAGCGTGACTTCCGCTCGCGCGATGGCCTCGGCGCTGAGCGGGCCGTTCCAGGCCGGCACGCTGAAGTTCGCGGTCCGCTGGAACACGGTCACCTGCGCGGCCTCCTCGGCGATCACGCGGGATCGCCTGCACGGCGGAGGAGCCGGTGCCGATCACGCCGACGCGCTTGCCGGCGACGTCGACGCCGCCGTGCGGCCAGACGCCGGTGTGGTGCAGCTCGCCCGCGAAGCGCTCCAGGCCCGGGATGTCGGGCACGCGCGGCACCGAGAGACAGCCCGTCGCCATGATCAGGAAGCCGGCCGAGAGCCGCTCGCCGCCGTCGGTCGTGACCGACCAGCGATCGCGCGTCCTCGTCGAACGCCGCGTCCGCGACGCGCGTCGCGAAGCGGATGTCGCGGCGCAGGTCGAAGCGGTCGGCGACGTGCTCGATGTAGCGGAGGATCTCCGGCTGGGCGGCGTAGCGCTCGGTCCACGTCCACTCCTGCTCGAGCTCGTGCGACCAGGAGTACGAGTAGGTCATGCTCTCGATGTCGCAGCGCGCGCCCGGGTAGCGGTTCCAGAACCACGTCCCGCCCACGCCGCTCGCCTGCTCGAGCACGACGCACCGAGAGCCCGAGCTCGCGCAGGCGGTGCAGGAGGTAGAGGCCCGAGAGGCCGGCGCCGACCACGATCGCGTCGTGGCGGGAGGACGCGGAGGCGGACGGCATGGACGGCAACGTATCCACCTATGCGAGCGCCGTGCGCAACGCCGAGCCCGCGTCGGCCATGGCCTCGCCGGCCACCGGGAAGACGCTGTCGAGGCCGAAGTAGCCGTGGATCATGCCCGGGTAGTACCGCGAATGCGACGGGCACCCCGGCCGCAGCGAGCAGATCGCGGTAGCGCTCCGCCTGCGGGTGCAGCGGATCGCATTCGGCGGCCTGGATCGCGGCCGGCGGGAGGCCGGTCGGATCGCCGAGGAGGGGCGAGACGCGCGGGCTGCGCGCATCGGCTGCGGACGCGAGGTAGTGCTCCTGGTGCCACAACAGCTCGTCGCGATAGAGGAAGTAGCCCTCGTAGGCCGCGTCCCAGCCGATCGTGAGGTCGGCCGTCGTGACCGGGTAGATCAGTAGCTGGAAGCGGACGATCGGCTCGCCCGCGTCGCGCAGGTCCTGGCAGACGACGGCCGCGAGGTTGCCTCCGGCCGAGTCGCCCGCGACCGCCAGTCTCGCCGGGTCGGCGCCGAGGGGCGCGGCGTTCGCGTGCGCCCAGCGCGTCGCAGCGAGCGCGTCGTCGGCCGCCGCGGGGAAGCGGTGCTCCGGCGCGAGCCGGTAGCCGACGTTCAGCACGACGGCGCCCGAGGCGTTGGCGAGCGAGCGGCAGATGCCGTCGTGCGAGTCGATCGACCCGAGCAGCCAGCCGCCGCCGTGGAAGTAGACGACGAGCGGCGGGCCGGTGCCGGCACCGGCCGGAAGATAGGAGCGCGCCGGAATGGCAGCCCCGCTCACGGGAATGACGTGATCTGCCACGGCAGCCACGGCCTCGACTGCTCCGAGACCCGGCGAAGAGCGACTCGAAATTCGCGCGTGCCTCGGCAACGGGCAGCAGGTGGGCGTTGGGACGGCCGGACGCGGCTACCTCGTCGAGCAGCTTCCTGGCAACGGGATCGAGCGGCACGGCGAGCGACCCTCCGGCGGGCATTGGTCCGGGTTGGAGACCAATCAATCAAACCACACCGCCGCCGATGGCTCATCTCCCGTCCTCCGCGCTCCTCCCGCGCCGACCGCCTGTGGCCGAAAAAGTCGTGCTAGGTTGAGAATTGTTCGAGGCCCCGAACCCCGGCCCTCGCCGTCGGCCCCAACTCTGGCCGGCACGCGCACCTCCGTACGGAGGCCGCGCGACGTCCCGGAGGCTCGGATGACCGCACCGCACGGCATGCACCTCCCCGGCCCGGCGCCGGCGGTCGTCGCGATCCTCGTCGTCGGCGGAGACGAGCGAGACGCGCACGGCGACCGTGCGCGCCCTCGAGCCCCTCGGTCACACGATCGTCGAGGCGAGATCGGGCGAGGCCGCATTGAGCGTGCTGACGCAACGGACGTTCGCGGTGATCCTGATGGACGTCGCGCTGCCCGGGATCAACGGCTACGAGGTCGTGGAGCGCATCCGCATGCGCTCCACCTCCGAGTACACGCCGCTGATCCTCATGGCCTCGCCCGCACGCGACGAGGCGACGGTCCCCATCGCGTATGCGAGCGGCGCCACGGACTTCGTCGTCGTGCCCGTCGACCCGGCGATCCTGCGCGCGAAGGTCTCGGCGTATGTCGACCTGTTCGCCAAGACGCGCGCGCTCGAACAGGCGGTCTCGCACGCCAAGGCGCTCAACGAGGAGTTCCGCGACAGCGAGGTGCGCACCCGGGCGGTGCTCGAGCACGTCGCCGACGGCATCGTCACCGTCACGAGCGCCGGAATGGTCGAGACCGTCAATCGCGCCGCGGTGGAGATGTTCGGCTTCGACGAGGACGAGGTGATCGGCCAGTCGTTCGCGCTCATGATCGACTTCGAGCTGTCACCGGAGTCCGGCGACGAGCTGACGATCCAGGAGCTGCTCGCCCAGCACGCCGGGGGCGACCGCACGGTCGAGTGGTTCGGCCGGCGCAAGGGCGGCGGCACCTTCCCGATGAGCTTCGGCCTGAGCGACGTGCAGCTCGGCGACCGGCGGCTCTACGTCGCCTGCGTGCGCGACGAGTCGGAGCAGCAGACGTACACCGAGGCGCTGCGGCACCGGGCGATGCACGATGAGCTCACGGCACTCCCGAATCGCGTGCTGTTCGCCGACCGCGCGAATCAGGCGATCAGCGCGACGGCCCGCAGCGGGGAGCCGCTCGCGCTGATGGTGCTCGACCTCGACGGGTTCAAGGGCGTGAACGACACGCTCGGCCACCACCATGGCGACGTGCTGCTGCGACTCGTGGGCGAGCGCCTCGTCGCGTGCCTGCGCGAGTCCGACACGGTCGCCCGCCTCGGCGGCGACGAGTTCGGCGTGCTCCTGCCGACCGGCGCCGACGTCGCCGGGGCCGCGACCGTCGTCTGGAAGATCCAGCAGGCCTTCGGGGAGCCCTTCATGGTGCTGGGCCAGAGCGTCGAGATCGGCATCAGCATCGGCATCGCGCTCGTGCCCGTGCACGGCGACAACATCGACGATCTGCTGCGCCGCGCCGACCTCGCGATGTACGACGCCAAGCGCTCCGGGAGCGGCTTCGCGCTGTTCGCGATGGAGCAGGAGGATGCTCCCGCGCGGCGCCTGGCGATGATCGGCAATCTCCGCGAGTGCATCGGCGGCAATCAGCTCGTGTTGCACTACCAGCCGAAGATCGACCTGACGTCGAACAAGGTCATGGGCGTCGAGGCGCTGATCCGCTGGAACCACCCCTCCGGCGAGCTGCTGATGCCCGACGCGTTCATGCCCGAGGTCGAGCGCAACGAGCTCATCGTGCCCATCACGGACTGGGTGATGAACGAGGCCCTGCGCCAGCTGCGCACGTGGCGCGACGCGGGCTACGACCTCACGATGGCCGTGAACATCAGCGCCCGCTGCCTCGCGGGAGGAGCGGATCTGATCGCCACGGCCGACGAGCTGACGCGGCGCTGGAAGATCCCGCGCGACAAGCTCACGTTCGAGCTCACCGAGAGCGCGCTGATCGACACGTCCGTCCCGGGCCTGCTCGAGCGCCTCGGGGAGATGGACGAGCGCCTGTCCATCGACGACTTCGGAACGGGCTACTCGTCGCTCGTCTACCTGCAGCGCCTGCCGGTCGTCGAGCTGAAGATCGACCGGTCGTTCGTCATGTCGCTCTCCTCGGCTCCGGACGACGCCGTGATCGTGCGTTCGATCATCGACCTCGCCCACAACCTCGGCGTGAAGGTCGTCGCCGAGGGCGTCGAGGACGCGGCCGCGCTGGCGATGCTGATCGACTACGGCTGCGATGCCGCCCAGGGCTACCACTTCAGCCGGCCGATGACGGCCGCCGCCGCGGAACGCTGGTTCGAATCCTCCGCGTTCGGCATGCCGCGCGTGCCGGCCGGCGAGGCACCGGTGGATCCGGCACGTCCGCTCCGGCTCGCGCCGCACCCGCGCTGCGACGCCGAGAAGCCGACGATCGTCCTGCGCCTGCTCGAGATCGCGAGCGCGCTGTCACCGGCCGAGGACGAGGCGGTCGCGCTGCACGACGAGGCCGACGAGACGGCCGCCTGAAGCTGCGCAGCGGCGAGTGCTCAATGGGGCCAGGCACATTTGAGCGGTGATCGGGGGGCGCGACTCCGGCTCCCGGCGGGTGACTGCCTCTCGGGACCGGCTCTCGCTCGCACACTGCCGAACGTGGGCGTATTCGAGGACTCCCCGTGCGTCGCGACGGCACCATGGCGCTGAGCCGCCAGGCGGACCGCTCGCCGTGGACGATTCTCGGTCTTGCGGTCGGGATGCAGTTCGGCGTGTCCCTGATCGACCAGGGCGTCCTCACGCTGACCGGGTTCATCAAGCAGGATCTCGATCTCTCGGCCTTCGTCGCGGGTCTGATCGTCGCCTCGTTCGCGCTCGGCAGGATCATCGGCGCGTACGCGGCCGGCGTGTCCGCCGACCGGCTGGGCGAACATCGGACGCTGTTCGTCGGCGGGCTCGCCACCGCGGGGATCGTGCTCGTCGCGGCGGTGGCGCCCTTGCCGCTCTTCGTGCCGCTGCTCGTGCTCGCGGGCGCCACGGGAGCCAGCTCCACGCCGGCCGGCGGCCGCCTCGTCCTGCTCGCGTTCCCGAAGAATCGCCGCGGAACCGCCCTCGGCATCCGGCAGACGGGCATCCCGGTCGCGGGCCTGGTCGCAGCCGCCACCCTGCCCTGGATCGCGCATCTGTCGAGCTGGCGGTGGAGCCTCGCGGTCGCCGCGTGCGTGACGGCGCTGACCGCGGTCCCGCTGCTCCTCTTGCGTGGAACGCCTCCCCCGCCGCAACCGGAGAAGCCGTTGCCGCACGTGGGGCGCAACCGCAACCTGCTGATGCTCACCGTCTGGGGCTGCCTGATCGTCACGGGCCAGTACGCGCTCGTCGCCTTCCTCGCGCTCGACCTCAACCAGGGTGCCGGCCTCACGCTCGCCGAGGGCTCGATCCTCCTCGCGATCGCCAACGCCGCAGGCATCATCGGCCGCGTGCTCTGGGGCCTCGTCAGCGACCATCACCGCGGGGGCAGCCGCAAGATCTACCTGCTGACGATCAACGTCGTGGCGCTGATCGGCTCGTTGCTGATGTTCGCCGTCCCGCGCACCGCGCCGATCGCGCTGATCGGCGTGATCGTGGCGATCGCCGGCCTCGCGCTGATCGGCTACCAGGGCCTCTGGATCACGATGATCGCCGAGGTTGCGGGGCCCGAGCGCGTCGGTGCCGCAACGGGGTTCGCGATCACGTTCGTCGCCTCTGCGATCGCACTCAGCCCGCCGCTGTTCGGCCTCGTCGCCGATCTCACCGGCACCTACCGGGCGATCTGGATCGTGCTCGCGGTGTTTCTCGCGATCGCGCTCGTCCCGGCGCTGCTCGTGCGGGAGGCGCCGGAACCACCGCGCGCGGTGCTGGAGATGAGTCCCGCCTCCGGCTAGCGCGCAATGCGGCGACGACCTGCGCGTCGTTGCCCGCGCGATCGACAACGGTCGCGCGGATGACGAAGTGCCCCTCCGAGCGGAGGCGAGCGGAACGCTCCCTCGACGACGGGCGGCCCCGCGACGAGGCGCGCCGCCGCGTTCGCGCATGGGAGCGGGGCGCTGGCCTCGAAGTGGCTCAGGCCGTGCTGCTGGCGGATCACGTTGACGCCCCATGGGGCCGCCAGGGGCTCTAAGGTGCCGAGATGATCGCTACGAAGCCATTCGGGGCCACCGGACACGACAGCTCCCGCGTCATCTTCGGCGCCGCCGCGCTCTGGGCGACACCGCAGCGCGAGGCCGACGCCGCACTGCAGCTGCTGCTCGAGCACGGGATCAACCACATCGACACCGCGGCGAGCTACGGCGACGCCGAGCTGCGGCTGGCGCCCTGGATGCGCGAGCACCGAAATCGCTTCTTCCTCGCGACGAAGACCGAAGAGCGCTCGTACGGCGCGGCGCGCGAGCAGATTCGCCGCTCGCTGGAGCGGCTCGAGGTCGACCAGGTCGACCTCATCCAGCTCCACTGCCTCGTGCACCCGGCCGAATGGGACGAGGCGATGGGCGAGGACGGGGCCCTGCGCGCCGCGGTCGAGGCGCGCGACGAGGGACTCGTCCGCTTCATCGGCGTCACCGGCCACGGGCTCACGATCGCCGCGATGCACCTGCGCAGCCTCGAGCGGTTCGCATTCGACTCGGTGTTGCTGCCCTACAGCCACGTCGCAATGCAGGACGAGCCGTATGCGTCCGACTTCGGGCGCGTCCTCGCGACCTGCAACGAGCGCAACGTCGCGGTGCAGACGATCAAGGGCATCGCGCGCGGGCCGTGGGGCTCGAAGGAGCACACCTCGTCGACGTGGTACGAGCCGCTCGTCGATCAGGGTGAGATCGACCTCGCCGTGCACTGGGTGCTGGGTGAACCCTCGGTGTTCCTCAACAGCGCCGGCGACCTGGAGCTGCTGCCCCGCGTGCTCGATGCCGCGGAGCGCTTCAGCTCACGCCCGGACGAGGCGGAGATGGCTCGACTCCTCGCGGAGCAGCGGCTCAGCACGCTCTTCGTCTGACCCGGAGGTTCAGGCGGCGAAATCGGCGGTGGCGATCACGGCGCCGGCCGAGCCGTCGAACGTGCCGTTGGCGAAGCCGACGCCGACACGGTGCAGGCCGGCCGTGAGGATGATCGCCCGATGGATCGGGGAGTGCATCCACTGGCTGACGATGCCCTCGGGCGTGCCGTACGAGCCGGTGCCCCAGGCGAGATCCTCGCCGACCATCGACGAGTTGATGTAGCGGCCGACGCGCACGTCCCATGCCTCGTTGGGCGAGTCGTGCTCGAAGTAGCCGCGGTCGAGCATGTCGGCCGAGTGGAAGCGGGCGGCGTTGCGGAGCTGCGTGTTGGCCGTGAAGTTGCTCAGGCCGTGTTGCTGGCGGATCTCATTGAGCAGCATGAGCACCTGCTGCTCGCTGCCGGCGCGGGAGGTCTTCTTGGTCGCGGCCTGGCCGACGGCCGGGACGATCGCGAGGGAGAGGCTGACGACGACACTGAGAAGGATCTTCCGCATACCTCATAGATCGAATCCATGCGGGTTCGAGCCGATCCGAGGAATGCCGCTTCTGTCGTAGTCGCTTTCGACTACCCCATCGGTCAGACGATCCGGGCGTTGCCGTCGTCCACGGCGACGCGCACGTCGCCGCCGTCGACCTCTATCTGGAGTCGGAGTCCGAACGGCTCCACCGGGTCGTCGTGCGCGAGCAGTGCTTCGTCGACGTCCCGCAGCGCCCTCTCGCGCGCGCTCTCGCCGACGCCGCGAGCCAGCAGCCACGCGTGCACCCGCCGGCGCGTCTCGCGCACCGCTTCCGGCTCGGTCGATCGAGCTCGATGTCGACGCTCGTGGGAGCGGCGGCGAATCGCATCACGAGTAGGGCGATGTCGTCGTCGGCGTCCGTCACCGCTGCGACGTCGCGGATGAGCCCGTCGGCCAGGGCGCTCGCCGTCAGGCCGGGGTGGGCCGCGCGCAACGCCGCGCTGAGCCGCTCGATGCCTTCGTCGATCACGCGGTCGCGCCGTTCGACCATGCCGTCGGTGTAGGCCACGAGCGTGGCGCGCGACGGCAACTCGAGACGCCCTTCGCTGACGACCGATCGAGACACGTGCGCGAGCACGGGCGACTGGGCGGCTTCGAGCCGCATGACCTCTCTCGTCTCGTCGTCGCGCAAGAGCGGCGGCGGGTGGCCGGCGGACGCATAGGCAAGCTCGCGCGCGTATGGATCGATCGTGATGACGACCGCCGTGGCCATCTCGTCCAGGCCGATGTGGCGATGCAGGCGCGACATCAGCGCCGCCGGCGAGACGTGCTCGTGGGCGTAGGCGCGGAATGCGTTGCGCAGCTGGCCCATGAGAGCGGCCGCCGCGACGCCGTGGCCGGCGACGTCGCCGACCGTGATGTGCACGATCCCATCGGGCCGACGCAGCACGTCGAACCAGTCCCCGCCGACCTCGAGACCGGTGCTGCCCGGCTGGTAGCGGGCAGCGGACTCGATCGACTCGATCTCCGGGACGTCGACCAGGAGGCTGCGCTGCAGGGTGGTCGCCACCTTGTGCTCCTGCTCGTAGCGCTGTCGCCGCTGCAACGCGCGCTCGCGCTCCGCGCGGGCCTCGGAACGCGCGCGCGAGACGATCCAGAGCAGCAGGATGAGGTCGAGCAGCGCAACGCCGCCGAGCAGCAGGATCTCCAGCACCAGCGTCCGGCGCGCGGCGGCGAAGACCTCCGAGCGCGGGCGATCGAGGATGACCGTCCAGCCCGGCACCTTGGCGCGGGCGAACGCGAGGACGTGCCCGCTCTCGCCGTCGAGGCCGTTCGTGTCCGCGACGACGCCCGACGCGGCCTTCCCGAAGCGCTTGCCCTCGTCGAAGCGCTCCGGATGGACGAAGCCCGCGAGCAGCGACTGACCCTTGCGGTCGATGATCGCGAGGCCTTCGAACCCGAGATCGAGTGAGGCCTGCGACGGGTTCGAGGGCTTGAGCAGCAGCGAGCCGACGAGCACGCCGGTCAGCTTCCCCGCGGCATCCCGGGTCGGGACGGCCGTGGCGATGACCTGCTCCTTCGTGACGCGCGACGTCAGCCCCTCGCTGACGAACGGCGCGCCGGTCTTGATCGGCTGCCGGTAGTACGAGCGATCCGACACGTCGGCGATGCGCACCGGCCGCTCCCGGTTGGAGGAGACGCGGGCGATGCCCTCGCGGTCGACCCACGAGAGGCCGCCGGGGAACAGCTTCCCCTTCGGCGGCTGGACGCGCTTGAAGAACGCGAGCATGCCCTCCTCGTCCGTCGCCTGGACGACCGGAGCCTGCGCGATCGAGGACAGCGTGCCGATCTGGCCGCCGAAGTAGATGTCGAAGATCGAGCCCGCGAGTACGGCGCGCGCGCGGGCATTGTTCAGCGCGGTCTCCTGGGCATCGTGGTACTGCCGCCAAGCCAGCGCCCCCGCCACGGCCGCGAACAGCAGCAGCGCGGCCAGCGCCGCGAGCGCGATCGGCCGGCGCGCCGTCATCGCGAACGGCTCGCCTTCGCTGCGGCGCTCGGCCGCGCTCGGCGCGGCCGCTTGCGGATCGGGGGTCGCCATGGCGGGGGGACGTTACTCCAAAGCCACCGCGAGGCGGTAATCCGCGCCGGGCTGCAGCGCTCCGGCGGCGAATGTACCCCCGGTCTCTACTTCGCGAGGAAGCGCTCCCACTCCGCCGTGAAGCGGGCCTGGTAGCGCGGGGGCGGCTGCGGCACCTGTGTCTCGAGCCAGCGGACGACGCCGTCGGAGTGATTCTCGAGCGCGTGCATGTCGCCCACGGAGCTCCAGCAGTAGTCGCCCGCGCGCAGCGTGGAGATCTCGCCGCCGAGGTTCGCTTCGATCTCGCCCTCGAGGAAGAAGAAGCCCTCCTCGAACGCGTGGTCGTGCGGATTGATGAAGCCGCCGGGGACGTACTGCACGACCATGAGGTTGAGCTGGCTCGCGCCGGTGGCGGGTCCGACCAGGATCTTGAGCGCGGCGCCGCCGACGTTGGCGGCGTCGAAGCCCTCGAGGATCGCACCGCTCGGCTGCGGCAGCTCGGCGGCATCGAAGTGGTCGCGCCAGTACGGGACCTCGAGCCCCTCGGGCAGTGCGTGGCCCTCGGCGAAGACCGTGTCCTCGAGCGTCGCTCCCGGCTGCGGCGCGCAGACCTCGAGCCAGCGGACGGTCGCACCGGAGTCGTTGCGGAGCGCATGCCCGACTCCGCGGTCGACGAAGGCGTAGTCGTTCACGGCCAGCTTCTCCGTGGCACCGGCCGCCTCGAAGACGAGCTCGCCCTCGAGCACGTAGAACGCTTCCTCGAATGCGTGCAGGTGCGTCTCGACGCGCCCGCCCGGCTCCAGCTCGGCGATCACGACCTCCTGGTGGATGGAGCCGCCGGCGCGGTCGATGATCGGCCGGCGCACGTGACCGCTGCTGTGTCCCGCGTAGCGACCCGCGCTTCCGCTCGTCTCGCTCAGAGTTCCACGAAGGTGCATCTCGGGCTCCTCCCGGCGGCGTGGCAATGACAACGGTCGGGCGATATCATCGCCGAGTCTAGGGGCCTGTCTCAGTCAGGCGTAGCGAACGGAGGCAGCCTTGCCAGTCGCCCGGCCGATGAACGGCGCGGAGTACCTCGAGAGTCTGCGAGACGGCCGCGACGTCTGGATCTACGGCGAGAAGGTCGACGACGTCACGACGCACCCGGCATTTCGCAACGGCGCTGCGCAGCGTCGCCCGGCTCTACGACGCGCTGCACGATCCGGCGACGAAGGACGTGCTCACCGTCGCCGACCGACACGGGCAACGGCGGCTACACCCACCCGTTCTTCAAGGCGCCGACGTCGGCCGAGGATCTCGTGCGCGGCCGCGACGCGATCGCCGCCTGGCAGCGCATGACGCTACGGCTGGATGGGCCGCAGCCCCGACTACAAGGCCGCCTTCCTCGCCACCTACGGGCCGAACGCCGACTACTACGCGCCCTACGAGGAGAACGCGCGCCGCTGGTATCGGGAGTCGCAGGAGCGCGTCTACTTCATGAACCACACGCTCGTCAACCCGCCGGTCGATCGCAACCAGCGAGATCCACGAGGTCGACGACGTCTTCATCCACGCGGTCAAGGAGACCGACGACGGCGTGGTCGTGCGCGGCGCCAAGATGGTCGCGACCGGCTCCGCGTTCTCGAACTACAACTTCGTCTCCTACCACGGCTCGACGCCGATCAAGAAGAAGGAGTACGCGCTCTCCTTCTTCGCGCCGATGGACCTGCCGGGCGTGAAGCTGATCTGCCGGCCCTCGTACGAGTACATGGCCGCGACGGTCGGGAGCGCCGTTCGACTACCCGCTCTCGAGCCGCTTCGACGAGAACGACGCCGTGCTCGTGTTCGAGGACGCGCTGATCCCGTGGGAGAACTTCCTCATCTACGGCAACCTCGAGATCGCGAGCACGTACCACCTGACCGGCTTCATCTGGCGCGCGCTCTTGCAGGGCTGCACGCGCCTCGCGGTCAAGCTCGACTTCCTCGCCGGGCTCTTCATCAAGATGGTCGAGGCGACGGGGACGCTCGAGTTCCGCGGCATCCAGGCCTCGATCGGCGAGATCCTCGCGTGGCGCAATATGTTCTGGGCGCTCACGGACGCGATGTGCCACAACCCGGTGCCGTCGGCCGAGCGGCACGGTGCTGCCGAACATCGAGGCGGCCTCGGCGTACCGGATCCTCTCGAACCAGGCCTACCCCGCGATCAAGTCGATCATCGAGAACCAGACCGGCGGCGCCCTGATCGCGCATCCGTCGAGCACGCGCGACTGGAAGTCAGCCCGAGCTGCGGCCGCTGCTCGACCAGTTCTACCGCGGCTCGAACGGCTACGACGCGCTCGACAAGATCAAGCTCGTCAAGCTGCTCTGGGACGCGATCGGCAGCGAGTTCGGCGGCCGCCACGAGCTCTACGAGCGCTCGTACTCGGGCAGCCACGAGCTGACGAAGCTCGAGTGCTACTGGATGGCGAAGGGCGACGGCACGGTCGACCGCATCAAGGGCTTCGTCGAGCAGTGCATGTCCGAGTACGACCTCGACGGCTGGACGGCCCCGGACCTGATCGACCCCGACGACGTGAGCGTCTTCAAGTCCTGACGTGCACGATCGGGGTCAGACCCCAATCGCGCACGCGCTCACGCCGACGGCTCGACCAGCGGCCCGAGCGACCCGGCCAGATTCGCCGCCAGCCGCGCCTCGTTCCACTCGAGTCCCTCGACGCAGCGCGTCGCGAAGAGGTCGCACGCCGACGCCGAGGTCGTGGAGGCTTCGCGAGCAGGTGCTTCGCGATGACCGGCTCCATGACGTTGAGGTCGAGCTCGCCGCCGGCCGCTGCGGCCTCGACGATCGTGAACATGCCCTGCGCCTCGTAGCCGATCTGGAGCATCAGCTCGGGCATGACCGGGTTGATCTTGCCGGGCATGATCGACGAGCCGACCTGGACTGCCGGAAGCCGCACCTCGCCGATCCCGCCGACCGGCCCCGAGGAGAGCAGCCGCAGATCCGCCGCGATCTTGCCGGTGACGATCGCCACGCGCACGACCTGCGCCGCCACGTCGACGTAGGCGTCGAGGTTGGAGAGCGCGTCGGCGAGATCGCCGGCGCCCGTCACCGCGAGCCCGCTCTCCTCGGCGAGCAGCGGGAGCACGCGCTCGCGATAGCCGGCGGGCGATCCGATGCCCGTGCCGACCGCCGTCGCTCCGAGCGGAACGGCGAGGAGCTCGTCGAGCGAGCGCGCCAGCGCCGCGGCGGTGCGGCCGACCGCATGCGCGTGGCCGCGATGCGTCGCGGCGACCGTCGTCGGCACCGCGTCTTGTAGACACGTGCGCGCGAGGCGCTCGAGGGCGCCGCCCTCCGCCGCCTTGGCCGAGAGCGCGCTCGCGAGCCGGGCGATGCCGGTCAGCGCGGCTGCGGCCCACCGTGACCGTTGCGAGCGCAAGTGCCGTCGGATAGACGTCGTTCGTCGACTGCGAGCGATTGACGTGGCGCGTCGGATCGACCGGGTCGTAGCTGCCGCGGACTCCGCCGAGGATCTCGTTCGCGCGGTTGGCGACGACCTCGTTGGCGTTCATGTTGACCGACGTGCCACCGCCGCCCTGGACGATGTCGATCGGGAACTGCTCGTCGTGCTCGCCGCGCGCGACCTCGCGCGCCGCCGCGGTGATCGCCTCCGCGAGACGCTCGTCGAGCACGCCGCACGCCGCGTTCGCCCGCGCCGCCGCGGCCTTGACGTGACCGAGCGCGGCGATGAACGACGGCCGCTCGCGCAGGGTCGTGCCGGAGACGGTGAAGTTGGCGAGCGCGCGAACCGGTGTGGGCGCCGTAGAGCACTCCCGCGGGCACCTCGACGCTCCCGAGCGAATCGTGCTCCGTGCGAAACGCCTCGCCTGCCAACGCTGCCCCCGTCGTCCGAAGTTCTCCACGCCGTCGCGGCCGGGCCATACCATCGCAGGATGGGCCGTCTCGCGGGAAAGTCGATCGTCGTCACCGGAGGGTCCTCGGGCCTCGGCCGCGCGATGGCGCTGCGCTTCGCGGCCGAGGGCGCCGACGTCGTCGTCGGCGACGTGCGCGAGGATCCGCGCGAGGGCGGTCGCGCCACGGTCGACCTGATCGCCGAGCGCGGCGGTCGCGGGGCGTTCGTCCGCGCGGACGCCGCGAGCGCCGCCGACATCGACCTGCTCGTCCGCACGGCGGTCGAGCGCACGCGGGCGCCTCGATGTGATCGTCCCGAACGCCATCCTCGCCGGCCGCCACTCGAAGGGCCTGCTCGAGACCGACGGCGACGACTGGGACGCGATCATGGCGGTCGGCCTGCGCGGCGTGTTCCTCGCCTGCAAGCGCGCGGTGCAGCAGATGCTCACCCAGGAGCCGGTCGGCGACGCGCGCGGGCGCATCATCGCCATCTCCTCGCAGCACGGCATGGTCGGGCCGCCCGGCCACGTCGCGTACGCGGCCGCCAAGGGCGGAGTCGTCAACCTGACGCGCCAGATCGCGGTCGACTTCGGCCCGCGCGGGATCATCTGCAACGCGATCGCGCCGGGCAAGATCCTGACCGCGCCGGCCGACGAGCCCGACACGCCGGAGACGCTCGCGTACTCGCACGCGCGCACGCCGTTCCCGCGGCTCGGACGGCCCGAGGACGTGGCCTCGCTCGCCGTCTTCCTCGCCTCGGACGAGTGCACCTACATGAGCGGCGCGAACGTGATGGTCGACGGCGGCTGGATGGCGTACTGAGCCGATGCTCAGCGGTGCGGGTACTGCTCGAGCCACCAGCTCGCGATGTCGCAGCGGCGCATGAAGCTCACGCCCTCGATCGACTGCGCGTGCTCGATGAACTGCCGCAGGGCGGAGGCCCGCGCGGCCTGGCCGCTCCAGCGCTCGTGGACGGCGACGGTCATCATCGTCGGCCGCTCGTCGCCCTCGCGCACCAGCTCGTCGAGGCCCCAGACCAGCGTGTCGAGGAAGTCGCGCGGACTCGCGAAGCCCGGGTTCATGAGGAAGCGCGAGTCGTTGTAGGTCTTGGAGTACGGGATCACGAGGATCGGCGGCGTGCCCTGCCCGGACTCGTAGTAGGGCAGGTCGTCGGCGCAGCCCTCCGAGTGGTAGAGGAAGCCGCCGAGCTCGTGGAGGATGCCGCGCGTGTTCTCGCTCGGCCAGCCGCGCGAGTTCCAGCCGATCGGCCGGCTGCCGAGCACGCGCTCGAACGTCTCGATGGCGCGCCCGATCAGCTCGCGCTCCTCGTCTCGCGAGTACGTCCAGGCCTCGGTCCAGCGCCAGCCGTGGCCGAGCAGGTCGTGGTCGTGCTCGCGCATCCACTCCGCGACGGCCGGGTTCAGCTCGAGCGCCACGGCGGCCGCCGAGACGGTGACGGGGACCTCGGCCGCGTCGAAGATGCGCGCGAGCCGCCAGACGCCGGCCCGGCTCCCGAACTCGTAGTGCGCCTCGGTGCCGGGGTCGCGCTGCGGCGGCTGCACGCCGGGATCGGCGTACTCGCCCCAGCCGTCGTTGCGGTCGTCGCCCCACGCGACCGAGTACTCCGAGCCCGCCTCGTAGACGAGCACGAGGTTGATCACGACGCGCGCGCCGCTGGGCCACCTGATGCCCGGAGGATTGCGGCCGTAGCCGACGAGATCGCGGGCGCGCACGGCGTCCGGAATGCCGCCGGGAGTTGCATCGGTCATGCGGTCCCCTTCAGATCAGTCACGACGCGCGCGATCTCGGCAGCGGCGCGCCGCATCACCGCTTCGGGCGCAACGGTCACGCGGACGATGCCGGGCAGCCCGAACTCGGTACCTCCGCGCACCAGGATGCCGCGGTGCTTGAGCGCTTCGCACACCGCGACGTCGTCGACGCCGAGATCGACGAGCACGAAGTTCGACTGCGACGGATACGTCTCGAGCCCGGCCGCCTCCAGCTCTGCGACCAGGACCTCGCGCGCAGCCACCACCTCGGCGCGCCGCCGGACGACGAAGGCCGGGTCGGCAACGCCCGCGATGCCCGCGGCGAGCGCGGCGCGATTGACGTTGAACGGCTCCTGGACGAGATCGAGCAGCCGCGCGACCTCCGGATCCGAGATCGCGAAGCCGACGCGCAGCCCCGCCAGACCGAGGATCTTCGAGAACGAGCGGATGACGATCACCGGGCGGCCCTCGAGCACATCGCGCGGGCGGTCGACGCGCACCGCGGGATCGGCGAAGTCGATGTACGTCTCGTCGGCGATCACGATGCAGCCGGCCGGCAACCGCTCGAGGAATGCCGTCCAGGCGGCCGGCTCGATGAGCGTGCCGGTCGGGTTGTTCGGGTCGCAGATCCAGACGAGGCGGGCGTCCTTCTCGACCGCCGCCGCCGCGACCGCGTCGAGGTCGATCGCGAGGCCGGCCGGCGGGACGCGCGTGACGACGCCGCCGGCCGCCGAGCACACCGCGGCGTACAGGCCATAGGTCAGGTTCGGGATGACGACGGGCGTGCCGGGGCCGACGAAGACCTGGGCGAGCGCCGCGATCAGGGCCTGGGCGCCGTGCGCCGGGGTGATGCACTCGGACGGGACGTCGAGCCAGCGCGCGAGGCCGTCGCGGAAATCGGCGAAGAGGTGCTCGGGGTAGAGCGCGGCATTGAAGACCTCGGCGGCGGCAGCCTCGAGCACGCGCCGGGGCGGCTCGAAGCGGTCCTCGTTCCAGTGCAGCGGCTCGAGCGCGTCGAGGCCCAGCTGCGACTTGATCGAGTCACGGCTCTGCCCCGGGTCGTAGCGCACCAGGCCGCGCAACGACGGCCGCGCGAGCGCGTCCCAGTCGATCACGCGCCGGCCAGCTCTCGCAACGCGCCCTCGAGCGCCTGGACGGCCAGGACGACGGCGTCGATCCCGGTCGACTCCTCGGGGGCATGGCTGACGCCGCCCGCGTCGCTGCGCACGAAGAGCATCGCGCTGGGCACGCCCGCGAGCGCGAGGATCGCGGCGTCGTGGCCCGCGCCGGAGGGAAGCTCGACCGGCTCGACGCCCAGCGCCGCGACGGCACGCTGCAGCGCGGCGCGCGGAGGGTCGGTCATCGCGACCGCCTCGTAGCGCCAGCTCTGCTCGATCGCGACCTCGCAGCCGGCCGCCTTCGCCGCGTCGTGCGCTGCGGCCGTCACGCCCTCCACGAGGGCCTCGACCCGCTCGTCGTCGGGCGCGCGCGCGTCGATGAACAGCTCGCAGCGCTCGGGAATCGTGTTCGTCGCGCCGGGCGCGACCGTCATGCGGCCGATCGTCGCGACCGCGCCGGGCAGCGCGCGGGCGACGTCGTGAGCGCCGACGACGAAGCGCGCGGCGGCGCCGAGCGCGTCGGATCGTGCTCCATCTGCACGGTGCCGGCGTGGCCGCGCCGGCCCGTGAACGTGAGCTCCAGGCCGGCCATGCCCGCGATCGACGTGACGATGCCGAGCGGTGCCCCCATCGCGGCGAGCGTCGGGCCCTGCTCGATGTGCGCCTCGACGAAGGCAGCGGGCGGCGGGTCGAGCCAGCCCTCGTCGGGCAGCTCGCCGTAGCCGAGCGCCGCGAAGGCCTCGGCGAGCGTGATGCCGTCGGGATCGACGAGATCGCCCTCGTCGTCGTCGAGCGCCCCGCACACCGCGCGGCTGCCGAAGTAGCCGCGACCGAAGCGCGGACCCTCCTCGAGCCGGAACGCCATGGCCGCCACCGTGCGGCGCGGCGGGCCGTCTGCGCGCATCGCCTCGGCGGCGTCGAGCGCCAGGAGGGTGCCGAGCGCGCCGTCGAAGCGCCCGCCGTCCGGCGGCGTGTCGAGATGCGATCCGCTCCAGATCTCGGGCAGGTCGGGCTCGCTCCCGAGCAGTCGGCCGACGACGTTGCCGGCCGCGTCGAACTCGACCTCGAGCCCGGCCTCGCGCATCCACCCCGCCACGAGCTCGAACGCCCGCTGCTCGCCCTCGGACAGGCCGGGCCGGTTGGTGCCGGCCGCGCGGCCGATCTCGAAGAGCGTGTCGAGCCGCTCGAGAATGCGCTCGGCGCGCGACTCCGGGGTTGCGATTCGGGACGCTTCCGGAGTCGGCTCGTGCAGGCTGCTCACGGGCCCGAGTATGTCAGGGAGAGGGCGATTCGCACGCCAACGGCGAGCGCGCGGGCGCCTGGGGCGTCACCGGCTCGCCGCTGCGTGCGCGATTTCCGCTCAGTCGGCACCCTCCGGCAGTGTCCGGTCGAAGAAGGCGACGATGCGGCGCTCGTACTCCTTCGGGTGCGCCTGGGCGCCGTTCATGTGCTCGGCGTCCGGCACCTCCCAGATCTCCTTCGGGCCGCGGGCGAGCTCGTAGAAGCCGGTGTTCGCGGGCTTCTCCTCCGGCTGACCCTTCTCGCCGTAGATGAAGAAGACGGCGCGGTTCCCGATCTTCGGGACGAGGCTCCTGAGCGTGGCGGGCGGCAGGTTGTCCGTGAAGAGCGCGGTCGCCACCGTCGCGATGCCCATGATGACGACCGAATCGGCCACTTCCGCTCGGGGTTCACGACCGTGTCGCGCACCGAGCGGAACGCCGCACCCTCCGTCACGATCGCCTTGAGCGCGGTCGACTCGGCGGCTGCCTCGATCAGCATCTCGCCGCCGACCGAGAGCCCGATGGCGCCGATGCGCTGGGGATCGACGTCGGGACGGCGCTGGAGGAAGCCGACTGCGCCGTGCACGTCGCGCTCGCCCTGCCAGCCGAAGAGGTTCGGATCGCCCTCGCTCTCGCCTTCGCCGCGACGGTCGAACAGCAGCACGCCGTAGCCGTGGCGTACGAGCATCCGGGCGCGGAGTTGCGTATCTCGCCGGCCGGCGAACGCGATCACCGCTGCGCCGTTGCGCGAAGGGACGTACCAGCCCTTCAGCCGCAGGCCGTCGCTGGTCGTGAACTCGACGTCTCGATGCGGCGCGCCGAGGTTCGCCGCCGGCACCTGCGGCTTGCCGGCGTGCGTGACGATGTACGAGAGGGCGACCGGCTGCCCGACGACGAACAGGGCGAGCGCCGTGCCCACGGCGAGCAGCAACCGCCGGGGGTAGCGCCACCAGAGCGCGTCGTCACGGCGCCGCGAGCGCCACAGCGTCACCACGCCGACGCCGAGCAGCAGGAACGCGCCGGGGATCGAGAGGAGGCCGGTGTAGTCGTCGCCCGACGGCCCGGCATCCCTGCTGTAGTAGACGGCCTCGATCGCGCCGAGAACGCCCATGAATCCCACGACGAGCGCGACGGTCGCGCGCGCGCCCGCGCGCAGGCGCGGGTAGAACCAGGCCGCGGCGCCAGCAGGGCGAGCGGCACGAGGCCTGCGAAGAGGTGGTCGCCCGCCGATGTCCCGGCGTTGGGCTGAATGAGGTTGTCGTCGGCGACATGGAGCGCGACGAGCGCGAACCCGAGCCGCGCGAGCCCGGCCTCGCTGCGCAGCGCGGCGCCTATGCGCGGCCACGGGATGGCTCGCGGCAGTGGACGGGTGGCTGCGGAATGGCTCATGACGTGACTCCTGGAGAGAGGGAGAAGTGCATGAGGCCAGCTTGTCGCGGCGCAGCGCCGACTACATCAGGGAGTCACCCTGAACCGAACCCTGATTTTCCGTCAGCGCGTGGATGGGGGGGCGGCTGGCGATGAAGCGTTCTCGGCGACCGTCAGGTCGGACAGGGTGGGTTCTGGAAGATGATCGCGATACCGGCCGCGTGCGACTGCGCGGTCGTGTCGAAGACGACCTCCTCGCCTCGATCAGCACCGGCGTATCGGGCCGGTGGACGCCGGCGAGGATCTTGACGAGCGTCGATTGCCGGCGCCGTTCTCGCACGAGCGCGTGCGCCTCGCCGCGGCGCAGCTCGATCCAGCCGTCCACGAGAGCCTGCACGGCTCCGAAGCTCTTGCTTGCGTGGTCGACGACGAGCAGCGGCTCGTCGGCGGCAACGGCGGCGGCCGGGCTGGCGACGCCGGCGTCAGCAGGTGGAAGATCTCGTCGAGCAGCGCGAGGCCTCGTCGGGCCGCTGGTCGCCGAGCCTCGAAGAACGGCGCCATCTCGCGCTGCCAGCGCGCATTCACATCGGTCTTCTCACGGAGGCCGAGCCCCTGGAGCACGACCTTGCCCTTGTACTTCGAGTTCGAGAGGTACTGCGCCGCGGACGAGATGCCCACGGTCGTCGGCGACTCGATGCCCTTGAGATTCGGGTACGCCTGCAGCATCGACTCCGTCGCCTGCAGCGACTCGGCCGGGTCGTCGTTGCCGTAGTAGATCTTGACGAGCTTCATGTTCTTGTACTTCGGGAGCTTCAGCTCGAGCTTCATGTACTTGATCCAGGCGTTCTGGTTGGTCGCCGTCGACGCGGCCGAGAGGATGGCGAACTCGCCCTTGTAGCCCATCTCCTTGCCGAGTTCCTGGATCTGGCTGCGGCCGATGGTCTCCGTGTCCGCCTGGTTGATGAACAGCTGGCGGCAGTTCGTGTCGGAGTCGAACGTGACGACCGCGACGCCCTTGGCCATCGCCTGCTTGAGCTGCGGACACAGCGCCGCCGGATCGTTGCCCGCGATCACGATCGCGTTGGCACCGGTCTGGATCGCCGTCTGCACGGCGGGCAGCTGGGCTGCAGCCGTGTCCTTCGTGCCGGACTGGACGACCTGCTTGCTGCCCATCTGCGTGAGCGCGATCTTGCCGCCGCGATCCGCGATGACCTCGTACGGGTTGAGCGTGTCCTTCGGGATGTAGAACACCGTCAGGCCCTTCTTGAGCGAACTCGTCGCCTGTGCGGCGACGGTCGTGCCGACCGTGACGATTGCGACTGCGGTCGCAATCACGGCGACGCGTCGTGCGCGACGCCCGCGTGTCAACAGCATGGGACACCTTTCATTCAGGGAACGAACAGGAACTCGATGAGGCGCGCCACCCGGGCCTGTTCGCAGACCCGGGTGAGCCACAGCGCCGTGGCTCTAGGACGTCGGTGGGCGAGCCTCCTTTCGAAATGCGTCCCGCGTCGAGCGCGTCGCCACTCGACCGGTCCCCATTCGGACGTCTGCGCGGTGGGGTGCAGAAGACTCGGAGTGATCGTTTTTGTGATCACTCACGTTCATCTGCGGCCCCAAAGCACTAGACTCGACCATATGGGAACGGCTTGTAGCACAAACGTGCCTTCCGTGGCAAGCACGCGGAGCGCGCGGAACCGGGCTGCCTGCCTCTCGATAGATTGAGACGACGATGCTCGAGCAAAGTCCGCCAGCAGGCTCTCCGCCGGTCGTCCCGGAGGAGCGCAGGCGCCTGATCGTCGCGATGCTGGCCGAGCGCGGAAGCGTCACCGTGACGACCGTCGAGCGCGCGTTCGGCGTCTCATCGATGACCGCCCGGCGCGATCTTGCGATCCTCGCGAACGAGGGCCGGCTGCGCCGGACGCACGGCGGCGCGGTACTCCCGGATCTCGCCGGCCACGAGGACTCCTTCCGCAGCCGTCTCGAGCAGGAGACCGAGCAGAAGCGCCGCATCGGCCGCGCGATCGCGCTCAGCACCGAGCCGAACGAGACGCTCTTCATCGACTCGTCGACTACGAGCTACGTCGCCGTCGAGGAGCTCCTCGAGATCGGCGTGCACGCCACGCTGCTCACCAACTCGCTGCCGGTGATGAGCCTGGTCGCCGCGGCCGAGAGCTCGAACCTCAAGCTCGTCGGCCTCGGCGGCTCATTCCGCGCGCTCACGCAGTCGTTCGTCGGCGCCGAGACGGTGCGCGCGATCGAGGGCTTCTACGCCGACCGGGCCGTGTTCTCCGTCAAGGGCATCTCGGCCGAGGGCTTCCTGACCGATCCGGATGCGCTCGAGACCGAGGTGAAGCGCGCGATGATCTCGCAGGCCGCGACGGTGGTGCTGGTGGCGACGGGGCGGAAGTTCGACGGGCGCGGGTTGAACGTGATCGCGCCGGCGAACCGCGTGCACGTCGCGTATCTCAGCGAGCCACCGGCCGCGGGCACGCGGATGCTGGCCGAGGCCGGGGTGGAGATCATCCGGGTCTGACACAGGCTTGACCCGAGCACCGATCGCTGACTAAAGTCAGAGAATGACCACGGAGCTGGTCGCTCGGGTACGGAGCTTCAACCGTGCGGTGACGCAGCGCGTCGGCGCGCTCGACGAGCAGTTCCTCGGCCGTGGCCGGCCGCTGGGTGAGGCGCGGCTGCTCTGGGAGATCGGCGCCGACGGCGCCGAGGTACGGCAGTTGCGGCAGCGCCTGGGAATGGATTCCGGGTACGCAAGCCGCCTGCTGCGCTCGCTGGAGGCGCAGGGCCTGGTCGAAGTCACGAAGGCCGCGGGAGACCGCCGGGTGCGCCGCGCCCTGCTGACGGTGGCAGGCCTCGCCGAGCGGGCCGAGCTCGATCGGCTCGCGGATGGCGTTGCGGCGTCGATCCTCGAACCGCTCGACGAGGCCCGCCGCACCGAGCTCGTCACGGCGATGGCCGACGTCGAACGGCTCCTGCTCGCCTCGGCGATCACGATCGGCGTCGAGGATCCCGCGGGCGAGGGGGCACGCTGGTGCATCCGGCAGTACCTGGCCGAGCTCGCGGAACGCTTCGAGCACGGCTTCGACCCCGCGCAGAGCACGCAGGTCGAGGTCGAGGACCTCGCGCCACCGGCGGGATTGCTGCTCGTCGCACGGCAGGTCGGCCGGCCGGTCGGGTGCGGAGGCCTGCGCTTTGACGGGGATGGGCGCGCAGACGTGAAGCGCATGTGGGTCGCGCCGGAGGTGCGCGGGGTCGGCCTAGGGCGGCGGCTGCTCCGTACGCTGGAGCAGCTTGCCGCAGACGCCGGAGTCACCGTCCTGCGCCTCGAGACGAACGCCTCGTTGACAGAGGCGATCGCGCTCTACCGCGCGAACGGGTATGCCGAAGTCGACGCGTTCAACGATGAGCGGTACGCGCACCACTGGTTCGCCAAGCGGCTCTAGCGGCCGCTACTGAGACGACCAGAACTCCGCGAGCAGCGCGTTGTACTCCGCCGGCCCCTCCTGGAACGGCTGGTGCCCCTGCTGGGCGATCACCGTGAACTGCGCGCCCGGGATCTGGCCGGCGAGCTCGCGGCCGAAGCGCTCCGGGAGGCACAGGTCGAGCTCCCCGACGGTCACGAGCGTCGGCACCGAGATCGCGCCGACGCGGTCGTAGCTGTCGTGCTCGAGCAGGGCGTCGGCCGAGCGGCAGAAGGCGTCGACCGACTGCGCGTTCGGGCTCGCGGCGGCGGCCGTCAGCCACTCCTCCATCGTGCCGTCGTTGTAGATCTTGGGCGCGAAGCACCAGAGGTTCACGACGTTGAGGAAGTCGCGCAGGTTGTCGGACTTCTTCGCCGCCCACTGCCAGCTGCGGATCACCTCGCGGAAGAAGTGGTCGCCGCGGCAATACGTCCCGTTGAGGACGAGGCTGCGCACCTTCCCGGGATGCGCCAGCGTCAGCTCCTGGGCGATCGCGCCGCCCATCGACGACCCCACGACGTGCGCGCGCTCGATGCCGAGCGCGTCCATCAGCGCGGCCGTGTCGGCGGCGAAGTCCTTGATCCGGTACTCGCCCGGCGGCGTCTCCGACTGCCCGACGCCGCGGTTGTCGAACGTCGTGATCCGCCAGCGATCGCCGAGGCCCGCGACCTGGTCGACCCAGCACGCGCCCTCGTCGGCGAGGCCCGAGATGAAGATGACGTCGTCGCCCTGTCCTGCCTGCTCGGCGTACAGCTGCACGCCGCCTGCATCGATCATTCCCATCGGGCGATCTTAGGGCCGCCGCGCCTGCAGCGTGTACGTGTGGGGTACCCGCTCGGGCCGGTCGGTGAGGCGGTACTCGCCGCCCCCGATGTCGGTCATCTGGCCGGGCAGGGCGTCCCACGGCACGGAGTCGTGCTCCTCGAGCGCGGTCAGCTGCGAGGCCGGCGGCGAGCACGGCGGACACGATCTCGCCGATGCCGTGATTCCACTCGTGGGTCACGTTGTGCGTGAACACCACGTCGGTCTCGACGTAGGTGCCGGCCTCGTCCCAGACCATCGGCTCCGCCTGCTCGAAGTACGGGTACTCGATGACGAGCAGGCCGTCCTCGCGCGGATCGGTGAGCGCCCACAGGATCGGGTGGCCCTCGCGGATGAAGAGGCGCCCGCCCGGTCGCAGCAGGGAGGCGACGACCTCGGCCCAGCGGCGGATGTCGGGCAGCCAGCAGAGCGCCCCGACGCCCGTGTAGACGAGATCGAAGCGCTCGCGGCCGAGCGCATCGGGCGCGCCGTAGAGGTCGGACTCGACGAACTCGACGTCGACTCCGACCGCCTCGGCGAGGCGCCGGCCCTGCTCGAGCGCGGGTGCCGAGAAGTCGAGCCCGGTCATCTTCGCGCCGAGCCGTGCGAGCGAGACCGTGTCGGTGCCGATGTGGCATTGCAGGTGCACCGCATCCAGGCCCGCGATGTCGCCGAGCCGGGCGCGGTCGAAACTCACGACCTCGCTCAGGAACGACGGGTCGTCGGTGAAGCGGGAGACGGCGTAGTCCGGCGACGCGGCGTGCGCCGCGACGCGGTCGTCCCAGTTCGCGCGGTTGACGTCGCGGTAGTCCTCCATGCGCGGAGCGTCGCACACGCGGGTGGAACGGGCAGCAGCCCCGAACGCTCCGGGGCTGCTGCCGGGACGCCCCCAGGCGTCACTTCTTGAGGTTCACCGTGACCACGACGTCGGAGTTGTTCGTGTTCGGGACCTCGGTCATCTTGACCCCGCCCGTCGCGCCGGCATAGCGGCCCGTGCCGCCGATGACGGAGGGGTCGCCGCCGGCCTCGGTGCGGAAGATCAGGAGCTGGTTGCCGCCGATCGCGAGCACGCCCTCGCACGTCGGCGCGCCCTTCGCCGACGTGAAGTGGCAGACGGTGTAGGCCGACGCGCTCGGCTTCTTGGCGTGGCTCGCGTGCGTGCCCTTGTAGCCGAGCTCGGTGATCTCGAGCTGGTCGCCGGGGGCGGCAGTCGCCGGAGGCTGCTGCACCACGCTGCCGTCGGCCCGCCGGTACAAGAAGTTCACGGTCTCGACGTAGTAGTGCCAGGTGAGAGTCTTGCCGGTGGTGCCATGAGCGGACTTCGCGGTGCCACCGGCAGCGGCCGTGCCGGCAGTGGCGGCGAGCGCGCAGATGGCGATCGCGGCCAGTGCGACCAGTCCGCGCGCGGCCCGGATGCGGGGTGTGAACAGTGCGGTCATCGGAGTCCTCCTCGTCGGTGCGGGCGCGGTCGCGCTCGCACCGATGACGCTATGAGCCGAGGGCGGAAAGCACATCGTGGACAGCACGGAGATGCACTCGGTGCGAGCCCCGATTAGCATCGGGCAATGACCGACACCGGCTTCACCCGCACGGCGCTCGTCACCGATGGCGACGAGCGCTTCATCTCGCTGCGCCGGCCGCTCGAGGCGAGCGGCCTGGGCATGAACCTGATCATCCTCGCCCCGGGCCAGCGCGGCCGCGTGCACGATCACGAGAAGCAGGAAGAGGTCTACCTCGTGTGGGACGGCACGCTCACGCTGATCGTCGAGGGCGAGCCGCACGACCTCGGCCGCGGCGAGCTTGCGCGCGTCGGTCCCGGCGTGCGCCGGCAGCTCGTCAACCGCGGCCCGGGCGACGTCTCGATCGTGGCGCTCGGAGCCACGCCGGGCGCGCATGCCGGGCGCGACGGGCTCGCCTGGGCCTCGTGGGACGACATCGGGTCGCCCGCGCGCCCGCCCCAGGAAGTGCCGCTGCCGGACGACCTGCCCGCGTCCGAGCTCCGCAGCTGAGCTCTACGTCCCCCGGCGGTCCCGCATCGCCTTCGGCCAGATGCCCTGCTTGCCCGGCGAGAGGATGCCGTTCGGGTCGAGCGCGTCCTTGATCGTCTCGGTGAAGCGCCGGTAGGCGTGGTCGTTGAACGAGTACTGCTCCGCCGCGACGTCCATGAAGTCGAGGTGCGCGCGGTACTCGCCGTAGCCCTGCTTGGCGGCCTCGCGCACGAGCAGCCGCGCGGTGTCGTACGCGCGCCGGCACTGCGCCTCGTCCTTGGTGTCGAAGATGACCATCGTGATGTGGGCGAAGCTGCGCGCGCTGACGGCGAGGTTGGCGGCGATGTAGTCGAGGCCCGCCTTCTCCTCGATGACACTGCGCAGGAGATTGCGCACGGCGAGCGCGTCGGTGCCCGTGAGCGGCGCGATCGGCGAGAAGCCGATGTGGCCGCCCTCCTCGCCGCCGTACCAGGCGGTCATGTTGTTCCAGCCGAGGTTCGGGACGCCGGCCTGGATCAGGTCGGCCGGGTGCTGCAGCGTCGCGGCCGTCGCGGGGTCGTGCTTGGCGCCCCAGACCTCGGCGCCCGGGATCTGCTCGAAGGCGCGCTTGATCTTGGCGAAGTTGTGGTCGATCACGGCCTCGTCGCCCCACAGCGCGGAGCGGATGATCCAGCGCCCGATCTCGAGCTCGCGCGCGATGTGATCGATCGTCGCGTCCGGGATCGGCCCCTCGCCGTCGTACCACTGCGAGCGGCTCGAGAGCACCGAGCCGAGGCAGATCGTGTTGTACATGGACGGCACGCCCTCGATCGTGCGGTCGAGCAACAGCTTGCGCAGCGTGTCGACCATCGGCGCGATGTCGTCGTCCTTCCACACGCGCACCCAGAACGGCATGTAGGTCTGGGGCTCGGGCATCAGCCAGACGCCCATCTTCGTGACGATCCCGTAGTTGGACTGCATGAACAACTGGTCGGGCGTCGGGCCGAGGCCGCGCTTGTAGACGTGCCAGGCCTTGTTGTTCGGCATCGCCCCCATGCCCGTGCGCAGCACGTCGCCGTTGGCGAGCACGACCTCCATGCCGCACTGCGCGCCCATGTCCTGGCCCTGCGGGAGATAGGTCACGCCGTGGTCGAGCGTGTTGCCGATCACGCTGCCCCAGCCGAGGTCGGCGATCGAGACCCACAGCTTGTGTCCGCCGGACTGGATCGCGTCGTAGAGATCGAACCAGCGCACGCCGGGCTCGACGACGGCATACGCGCACTCCTCGTTGATCTCGAGCACGCGGTTCATGTTGCGCAGGCTCACGATCACGGAGCCGCGCACGCGCGGCGCGGGCCCGCCGTAGCCGTTGTTGCGCCCCTGGCCGTGCGTCCACAGCGGCACCTTGTGCTCGTTGGCGACGCGCAGGATGTCCTGGATCTCCTCGACCGTCGTCGGCATCACGACCGCCGACGCCGTGTACTCGTCCCAGGTCGCGTACGCGAACGGGTCGCGGAACTCCGCGAGCTCCGCCTCGGAAGTCAGCACCGCCGCCGAGCCGACCGCCGCGGCGAACCCGTCGAGGGCGGCCGAGAGCGCCTTTTCCGACGGCACGGGCGGGAGCGTGGTGCTCACGAGCTACCTCCAGAGGGCCTGCGGGCGAGACGCGCGGATCATGTCACGATCGCCGCGAGGACGCCCGGTGCGAGGACATCTAGGCCCCGTAGCGATCGAGGACGCGCTCGGCGCGGTCGAGCTGGCGGGGCACGTCGTCGGTGTGGTGATGCATCTGCCAGGACGTGAACCGCAGCGCGCAGTGGGCGACGTACGCCCGAAGCACGCGCGGCTCGATGCCGGTGGCCTCGACGACGTCCCAGACCGGTTGATCGTGCCCGTCGAGGTCGTACGCGAACCCGACGAGATCGAAGCGGGGATCGCCGGCGCACGCGCCGTCCCAGTCGATGATCCCGGTGAGGGTGCCGTCGTCGCCGGCGAGGAGATTGTCGGTGTGCAGGTCGAGGTGCACGAGCCCGTCGGCCGGGAACCACGCCGGGTCGGCGTCGGCGCCGACGGCCTCGATGCGGTCGAGCACCGCCGCGCTGCGACGACCCCCGCTGCGCAGCGGCTCGTGCGTCGCCCACCCGTCCACGCCGACGGTGAGCGTGTGCACGACGGACGCACCCCAGGGGCGCAGGTCCGGCGCCGGCAGCGGACAGGCGACACCGGCCATGGCGGCGACGCACTCGACCACCTGCTCCACCATCGCCCGTGACGGGTTGCCCACCGACGCACCCGGCAGGACCTGCTGCGCCGACAGCGTCCAGCCGTCGACGGCGAGGACGTGCGGGTACTCCGGCACCGGGACGCCGCGCGATCGCAGCTCGTCGAGGGCGGGAAGCAGCACGGCGTAGCGGTCGGCGAACGTCTCGTCCGGGAACCACTTGAGCACCACCGGCGTACCGTCCGGCGCCGTCGCGAACCACGCACCCTCGTCGGACACGCCGGCCTCGGCGCGAGCGCCGAGCTCGAAGCCCAGTTCGCGCAGCCGTGCGCGATTCACGTCGCCGGGAGCTGCTCGAACACCGCGCGGATCATGTCATGAGCGCCGCCAGGGCGCCCAGCCGCCACCCTGGGGTCAGGCTCCGCCACCTGGGGTCAGACCCCGCCTGGCGGGGTCTGACCCCAGGTGGAGCGGGCTCTACTTGCTCGTGTCGCCCGAGAAGAGCTTCGACGGGTCGATCAGCGCATTGGTGCCGGCCGGCAGGACGGCGATCTGCAGCTTCGGGTTGAGCTTCTGAATCGCGATGTACTGCAGGACCTTCGCGGAGAGCGAGGCGTTGAGCTTGCGGTTCGCCTCGGCCTGGCCCTCGGCCACCTTCGACGTTGGCGTCGGCCTCGCCCTGCGCCTTGGCGATGACGCTCTGGGCCTCGAACTTCGCCTGCTGCACCTGGGCCTCGGCCTTCAGCGCGGCCTGGGTGGCCTCCTGCTTGGCCTCGATCGCGGCCTCGAACTGCTTCGAGAACTCGATGTTGTCGATGTTCAGGTCGTTGACGCGGATCGAGTACGGGGAGAGCCGCTGGCGCAGCGCCTTGAGCACGGCCGTGCGGATCGGCTCGCGGTTCGGCGCGATGTTCACGGCGGTGAACTTGACCGCCTCGTCCTTGAACGCCTGGTTGAGGTTGTTCGGCACCAGGCGGTCGAACCAGTCCGTGCCGACCCTGGCGATCAGGTCGCGCGCGTCGTCGGGCGCGACCGAGTAGTTGATCGTCGTCGTGATGAGGACGTTCTGGGTCTCGGCGGAGAACGCCGTGAGATCCGGGAACGTCTGCTTCTGCACCTGGACGTTGACGGAGTCATAGCTCTGCCAGGGCGCGATCAGCGAGATGCCCGGGTTGATCTGGCCGGAGATGCGGCCGAACGTGCGCACCACGCCGACATGACCGGTGTTGACCTGCGCAAAGCTGAAGAACACGGTCGCGAGCAGGAAAACGCCGCTCGCGATGCCGATCGCCAGGAGCCCTTGAGGACGATAGGCGTAGCGCTTGACGTCGATGCGATCCGGGTCCGGGATAGCTGTGGAAGACGAGGAAGAGCCCCACCCCCATGGCTATCACCCAGACGATCGCGATGAAGATCCAGAACATTGCGGCTCCCAGGAATCGATGATCACGCGCGTCGCGCGTGCAGGCATCGTAGGAGAGCGCAGGATTTGTCCGTTTCGGCACATGGCCGCCGCGGCCGGCATTGACAAGCCGCGGGGGCGCGACTTCGATGGGGAGTCGGAGGTGACGGCGTGGCAAGCGTCAAGATCCACGGCCCCACGGGCGTCCTGCTCGTCGACGGGCAGAAGGTCTTCCCGATCGGAATCTCGGATCCGCCGCCGAGCAATGGGCGGGCGCCGAGCGGCGAGCACGCGTACCAGGAGCTCGCCAACGGCGGCATCACGATGATCCGCTCGGGCACGCCCGACTGGGCGCCCGGGAAGATCGATCAGCAGATCGCGCGCGAGCGGGAGCTGCAGATCAGCGCGGCGACGCACGGCCTGAAGTGCTGGATGCGGCTCGGCCCGGTCGCGAACCTGCCCGGTCCCGCCGCCAACAAGCAGCTGCTGCAGAAGATCGTGACGGCGTTCAAGAGCTCGCCGGCGCTGTGCGCCTACAAGGGCGTCGACGAGCCGCGCAACCCGTTCCGCGGTGCCAAGTGGATCCGCCCGGCCGGGCTCGTGGCGGCGCACGCGCGCGTCAAGGCGCTCGACCCCGCGCATCCGCTCGTGATCATCCAGGCACCGCGCAGCCCGGTCTCGCAGCTCGTGCCCTACCGCCCCGCGTTCGACATCACGGGCGTCGACATCTTCCCGATCGCGTATCCACCGGGTCTGCACGCCGACACGGACAACGCCGACATCAGCGTCGTCGGCGACATGGCCGCCAAGATGAAGGAGGCGAGCGGCGGCAAGCCCGTGTGGATGACGCTGCAGGTGGCCTGGAGCGGCGTCGCCCCGTCGAAGGAGAACCCCGACATCGTGCCGCGCTTCCCGTCGCTGCCGCAGGAGCGCTTCATGGCCTACCAGGCGATCGTGAACGGTGCGCGCGGGCTCGTGTTCTTCGGCGGCCACCTGACCGAGATCTGCACTCCCGACGACGCCAAGGCGGGCTGGAACTGGACGTTCTGGCGGCAGGTGCTGCGCCCCGTCGTCCACGAGCTCAGCTCCAGCCAGCTGCGTCCGGCGCTGCTCGCCCCCGACGCGAAGATCCCGGTGCGCGTCAAGCCGCACAGCTCGGGCGCCACCGACATCGAGCTCGTCGTGCGGCGCGCCGGGAGGTACCTCTACGTGATCGCCGTCAAGCGCGGCGGGAGCCCGGCGCGCGTGGAGTTCACCGGCCTGCCCAAGCGCCAGAACGGCGCGGCGCTGACGAAGGGCGAGGTGCTCTTCGAGTACGTGCAGCGGCCGCTGCCGATGCCGCAGCGGCCGGACAAGCAGGTGCCGCGGCCGGTCAAGGTGAGCGCCGGCGGCTTCCGCGACTGGTTCAGCGCGCACGACGCCCACGTCTATCGCTTCGACCTCGCCTGAGGAGGGCCGACCGCTGTCCGCTCCCTATCCCTGGCCCGTGAAGCCGTTCAATCGCCAGCACCCCGTGCGCGGCTTCTTCAACGATCCGCGCGTGCAGGGCGCGAGCCACGCCTTCCACTTCGGCATCGACGTCTCGGCGCCCGACGGCACGCCCGTCTACGCGGTCACGCCCGGCAAGGTCTTCATCGAGGACCACGGCCATGCCGTCGCCGTCCAGGCACCCGACGGCCGCGCGTTCGGCTACTGGCACGTCAAGCCGGCAGTCGCCCACCACCAGCAGGTCCGGCTGCACCAGTTGCTCGGGCACATCGAGGCCGGCTGGGGCCACGTCCACTTCGCCGAGAGCATCAAGGGCCGCTACCTCGATCCGATCCGGCCCGGTGCCCTGCATCCGTTCACCGACGTCGGCCACCCGACGATCGCGCAGATCATGTTCCGGCGCGGCAAGACGGAGCTGAAGCCCGACCGCATCAAGGGCCGCGTGCAGATCTGCTGCGTCGCGTACGACACCACTCCGATCCACGTGCCCAAGCCGTGGTCGCACATGCCCGTCGCCCCGGCGCGGCTGCGCTACCGCGTCATGTGCGCGGGCCGTTGCGTGCAGCCGCTGAAGCCCGGCATCGATCTGCGCGTGTTCCGGAAGCCCGATGTCTTCCATGCCGTCTACGCCCCGGACACGCGCCAGAACCACCCCAACAAGCCCGGGCGCTACACCTTCATCCTCGACCACGACTGGAACACCGCGTCGTTCGCGAACGACGGCTACCTGCTCGAGGTGCAGGCCTCGGACCGGCACGGGAACCGCGCCACCTCGGGGCTCGCGTTCAAGATCCGCAACTGACGGTCAGGGCTCGCGGAGCGGGTCGACCACGACCTGCTCGAGATGGAACGCGCCCATCGGATTGAGCCTCAGGCCGTGCACGTTCGGCCGGCGCAGCACGAGCTGGCGGGAGTACGAGATCGGCGCGATCGCGGCGCGCTCGCCGATCCAGATGCGCTCGAACTGGCGGTAGAGCTTGAGGCGCTCGTCGCGGTCGCGCGAGACGCGCGCCCTGGCGAGGATCTCGTTCGTCTCGTCGTCGCGGTAGAGCGGCATGTTGAGCTCGAGCAGCCCGAGATAGAAGCCGTCCGGGTCCGGGTAGTCGGCGTGCCAGCCGGTGAACCACGCGTGGGTCTGGTCCGAGATGGCGAACCACTTCGCCTTGGTCTCGAAGTGCGCCCGGATGCCGAGCGCCGCGAACTGCTCGGCGAGCACCTCGGTCGGCGACCACGGCCGCGCGTCGATGCGCAGCTCGGGGAAGCCCTCGCCGTCCGGGTAGCCGGCCTCCGCGAGCAGCTCGCGCGCGCGCTCGACGTCGTATCCGAGGCCCGCCCCGTCGGCATGGCCCGGCATGACGGGCGGAACCGCGCCGCCGCTGCCGGCGGCGAGATCGACGCCCGGGGAGCCCGACACGAGCGCCGCGCTGTCGATCGCGTGGGCGAGTGCGCGGCGCACCCGTTCGTCGGCCATCAGCTCGAGGCCGGCGTTGAACCCGAGGAACGTCGTCGAGAGCGTCGGCGAGCGGTCGGCGACGGTGTCGGGAGCGGCGACCGGCGCGTCGCGCACGAGCTGGAGGTCGTAGCGCCCCGCGAGCCAATCGCCGAGCGGCGCCTCCTCGCTGCGCTTGGTGAACGCGATCCGCACCTCGCCGACGTTGCCGGCGCCCGCGGTCCAGTGGGGATTCGCCGTCAGCAGCGCGCCCATCTCGTCCACCTCGGCGAGCACGTACGGCCCGTTGCCGACGAGCGACTCGGGCCGCCGCCAGGCAGCCCCGACCTCGTCCGCGCGGTGGCGCGGCCACGGGTAGGACCAGTGCGACGCGAGCACGTAGGGGAAGTAGTTGCGCGGCTCGCGCAGGTGCACCTCGAGCGTCCAGTCGTCGAGCGCCTCGGCCGACTCGATGTCGTCCAGCAGGAACGCGGTGACGTGTCCCTCCTCGCGCAGCTTGCGCCAGGCGTAGACGAAGTCCTCGGCCGTGAGCGGGTGCCCGTCGCTCCAGCTGGCGTCCTCGCGCAGCATGAACAGGTACGTGAGGCCGTCGGCCGAGACGTTCATGTTCTGCGCCAGCTCGGGCACGACGTTGAGGTCGTGGTCGATGCGCAGGAGCCCGCGGAACAGCTGCTCGATCACGATCGCGGAGTCGCTCGAGTACGTGTCTCCGGGCGCGTAGGAATCGGGTCGCACGAGCGCGATCTCGAGCCGCGCCGGGGTCGGCGCGCGCTCCTTCCGCTCCACGGCGGAGCAGTCGAACGCGGCGTCGTAGGCCTGCCCGGCGCGCGAGTAGTCGAACGCCAGGTGGCGCACCAGCGCGATCTTGAAGAGCGTCTCGCGCTCGCGCGCGGGATCGTCGAGCCGTCGCAGGAACGCGCGAGCGCGGCGGTAGTGGTCGAGCGCCTCGTGGTCGGCGTAGACCGAGCGCGCGGCGTCGCCGGCGAGCAGCGAGTAGCGGGCAGCGCGCTCCGGCTCGTCGGCCTCGGAGAAGTGGCGGGCGAGCGGTCCGTAGACGGACTCGCCGGCGTCGCCGTAGAGCGCCTCGATCGCCTCGCCGATGCGCCGGTGCAGGTTGCGCCTGGCCGGCTCGAGCAGGCTGTTGTACGCCACTTCCTGGACGAGGCCGTGCCGGAAGCGGTACTCGGGCGACGGCCGGCGGCTGACCTCGACGATCAGATCGAGACGCATCAGGTCGGAGAGCGCGGGCACGACCTGCTCGTGCGAGAGGAGTTTCTCGAGCAACGGCAGACCGAAGCCACGACCGACCGCGCTCGCCACCGAGACGACCTCGCGGGTGCGCGCGGGCAGCCGGTCGAGCCGGGCCTGCAGCGCGCCCTGCACCAGCGTCGGCACGGCGATCTGGCCGTCGGCCAGCTCCCACGCGCCGTCCCGGCGCTTGAGGGCGCCGCGCTCGATCAGATCCTGGAGGGCCTCCTCGAGGAAGAACGGGTTGCCGCCCGCGCGCTCGGCGAGCAGATCGGCCAGCGAGCCGGGCAGCGTCGCCTCGGCCAGCGCCTCGGCCAGCTCGCGGCTCGCACCGGCCTGCAGCGGCCGCAGCTCGAGCTCGCGATAGCGGTGCGGGAAGACGGCGCGCGCGTGCTCGCCCAGGCGCCACGACGGCTGGTCGCGATCGGCGCGGTAGATGAGGATCAGCCCGAGCTGCACCTCCTCGGTCAGGCCGAGCAGGTGCTCGACGAGCTCGAGCGTGAGCGAGTCCGCCCACTGCAGGTCGTCGAAGACGACGCACAGCGGGTT
The DNA here is from genome assembly GCA_963705965.1 of uncultured Actinomycetes bacterium. Classification (GTDB taxonomy): domain Bacteria; phylum Actinomycetota; class Thermoleophilia; order Gaiellales; family JALYLC01; genus JALYLC01. Next base: position 182,815 of record CAVPLI010000008.1, read on the forward strand.
GGCCTCGGCGAGCCGCCGCACGACCGTCCCCACGGCCGCGAACGTCTGCTGCTGCACCGCCTCGCGGCTGAGCTCGCGCAACTCCGCCTGCGCCTCGGGCTCGAGCGGGAGCCCGAGCAGGCGGGCGAGGAACGGGTAGGCCGGCTCGGTGCCCTCGCCGAGACCGCCGAGCGCGGCCTTCAGCTCCAGCCGCAGACGCGCCTCGGGGGCGTCGACGCCGATGCTCAGCCAGTCGCGCAGGAGGTCGCGCACGGGCCAGTACGGGAAGCTCTCGGCGTACGAGCCCGCGCGGCCCTCGAGGAAGCGGATGCGCTCGCCGTGGCGCCGCCGCGCCTCGACGACGAGCCTCGACTTGCCGATGCCCGACTCGCCGGTGATCGAGATGATCGCCCCGCTGCCCTCGGCGATCGCCTGGCACGCCTCGTCGAGCACCGCGAGCTCGCTTGCGCGGCCAACGACCTCGACCACGGCGCGCACCTGGGCCGGCCCGCGCGCGCCGGTCACGCGCGCGGCGCGCAGCGGGCGCTCGACACCGCGCAGCTCGACCTCGCCGAGCGACTCGAGCTCGACGCAGTGCTGCACCTGGCGCTCGGTCTCGGGCCCGACCACGATTCCGCCGTCGGGCGCGAGCTGCTGCAGCCGCGAGGCGACGTTGGCGGTGTCGCCGAGCGCGTTGTAGCGATCGGCGCCCTCGTCGTCGTCGGTGAGCACGACCGGGCCGGTGTTGACCGCGATGCGCACGAGCAGGTCGATGCCGTAGCCGCTGCGCAGCTCGTCGCCGTAGGCGGCGATCGCGGTCTGGATCGCGAGCGCGGCGCGCACTGCGCGCTCGGCGTCGTCCTCGTGCCCGACGGGAGCGCCGAAGAGCGCGAACAGCCCGTCGCCCGTCAATTGCGCGACGGTGCCGTCGAAGCGCCGGACCTCGGCCGCGATCAGCGCGACGATCTCGTCGAACAGGAACTTCGACCGCTCGGGGCCGAGCCGCTCGCCGATCGCGGTCGAGCCGACGACGTCGGCGAACACGACCGTGACGATGCGCTGGGTTCCGGTGCTGACGGCCATCGCACGAGTTATAGACGGGCGGCGGTGCGCAGAGCGGGCGGATAGCCGTACACGACGGCTGCGCCCGGCTCACCCGCACGGCGTGACGCCGGTACAGGTAGCGTCTTCGCCCAGTGCATGGGTGAGGCATTCGGACAGATGCTGCCGATCGCGATCGCGATCGCGGCCAGCCCCGCGCCGATCGCCGTGGCAGTGCTCATGCTCGTGAGCGCGCGCCCGCGCGCGAACGGCCTGGCGTTCGCGTTCGGCTGGATCACGGGCATCGCGGCCCTCGGCGCGCTCGTGCTCGCGCTCGCCGGGGCGGCCGGGGCGAGCGACGACGACGGCGATCCGTCCACGTGGGTGAGCCTGCTGCAGCTCGCGTTCGGCGTCGTGCTCCTGCTGCTCGCGCTCAAGAGCTGGAGAGGCCGGCCGAAGGCCGGCGACGACGTGCCGGTGCCGGCGTGGATGGGCGCGATGCACGCATTCACGCCGCTCAAGGCAGCTGCGGTCGGCGTCGGGCTGAGCGCCGCCAACCCGAAGAACGTGCTCTTCGTGATCGCCGCCGCGGCGACCGAGGCGCAGGCCGGGCTCTCGGCAGGGCGCCAGGTGCTGGTCTGGGCGATCTTCACGGGCGTCGCAACGCTCGGCGTCGCCGTCCCCCTCGCCATCTACTTCACGCTCGGCGAGCGCGCCCCACCGCTGCTCGATCGGCTGAACGTCTGGCTCATCTCCAACAAGACGACGGTGATGGCGGTGCTCTGCCTGATCATCGGCGCGACGCTGATCGGCAACGCCATCGGTGGCCTGTCGGCATGAGCGGCACGACCGTCCAGCTCCGTCCGCGTCCGCCCGGTACGGGTGCACACACGAGCCGGACAGGAGTGTGTGCACCGTCCCAGATGTGGGTGGACAACACCGTTGCCGCGCAGGCGGGTGACTGCCACCATGACTTCTCGTCTCCGGCGCCTCTGCCGGGTGTGCGCACGGAGGGGTGGAGCGATGAGCGTCGGGTCGAAGGTCACCAGCTGGACTCGCCTGCAAGCACGGTCCGGGTACCCGTGATCTGGCAGTTCTGAGATGAGCGACGTCCCGCAGCACTCCGGTGCCGATCCCGCGACTCGAGCCCGCGCACGTCTCGACCGGCAGCCTGCCGACCCCGGAGCGCGTGCAGGAGCTCGTGAACGAGGCGCACGACCGCTACCGCGACGACACGAGCGGCACGATCTCGCACGTCTACCCGGCGCTCGCGCGCGTGGATCCGGGGCTCTTCGGCGTGTGCGCCATCGGCGTCGGCGGCAACGTGTTCGCGGCCGGTGACTTCGAGGTCGAGTTCGCGCTCATGAGCGTCGCCAAGCCGTTCACGTTCGCGCTCGCGTGCGACGCGCTCGGGCCCGACGAGGTGCGGCGCCGCATCGGCGTGGACGGCACCGGGCTGCCCTTCGACTCGCTCGTGGCCGTCGAGCGCAGCAGCGACGGCAGGACGAACCCGATGGTGAATTCCGGCGCGATCGCGACGGCGAGCCTCATCCCCGGTGGGAGCACCGGCGAGAAGTGGCGCTTCCTGTGCGACGGTCTCTCCCGCTTCGCCGGCCGGACGCTCGGGCTGGCGGACGACGTCTACCGCTCGGCCTCCGCGACGAACATGCGCAACCGCGGCATCGCGTTCCTGCTGCGCGCTCGCGACCGCGTCGACGGCGACCCGCTCGAGGCGCTCGACCTCTATACGCGCCAGAGCTGCCTCGCCGTGACGGCCCGGGATCTCGCCGTGATGGGCGCCACGCTCGCCCACGGCGGCGTCAATCCGGTGACGGGCGAGCGGGTGGTCGCGGCCGCGAATTGCAGGCACACGCTTGCGGTCATGACGACCGCGGGCCTCTACGAGACGTCCGGGAGCTGGCTCTACGACGTGGGCCTGCCCGCCAAGAGCGGCATCGGCGGCGGCATCGTCGCCGTCTCCCCCGGCAAGGGCGGCCTCGCGACGTTCGCGCCCCTGCTCGACGCCGCCGGCAACAGCGTCAAGGGCCAGCGCGTCGCGAAATTCCTGTCGCACCGGCTCGGACTGCATATCCTCGCGTCCGAGCCGCTCGAGCCCCCGACCGCGCCATCGGCGCGAGGGTAGGTACGAACCGATGGCGACACCACCGAACAGCGAGCACCCGGCGCCGGGCGAGGACGCGAAGAAGGGTCGCGGCGGACTGCCCACGAGCACGGGCGGGATGATCGTCGCCGGTGCCGCGGCGCTGTGGGTGCTGCTGTTCCTGGTCCTCAACCGCCAGACGGTCACGATCCACTTCGTCTTCTTCTCGACCCGGGTCGCGCTCTTCTGGGCGCTCGCCCTCGCAACCGGAGCCGGCATCCTGATCGGCCTGCTCGTGGCTCGCAGGCGCCGGGCGCGCACGTGAGCACTCGCGTCGCGAGCGCAGCGATGCTTGCGCTGGCCCTGCTCCTGTTCGCAGGATCGTCGAGGGCCTCTGCCGATCTCGCCGACGAGACGGCGCTCGCCGAGCACTTCGCGCCCGTCCTCAGCGTGGCGACCGACCGTGGCTGCACGGAGGGGGCGCCCTATCTCCCGATGGACGTCGACACGCTGCTCGACAACAACACCGTCGCGCTGCGCGGGCCGTGGGGCGGGAACGACCTCGTCAAGATCGGCCCCAGCGGGGAGGAGCTCGCGGACAACCTCTACGACTACCATCTCGACTTTCCCGGCGACGCGCTCGATCCGGGCTGCGGCTACGTGCACTGGGCACAGCGCGTGACCGAGGGACACGCGCCCGTCGCCTACGCGCACGTCGCCCGCCAGGCGGACGTCCCGCAACAGATCGCGCTGCAGTACTGGTTCTTCTACGCCTTCAACGACTGGAACAACCTGCACGAGGGCGACTGGGAGATGATCCAGCTCAACTTCGACGCGCCGAGCGCCCGCGAGGCCCTCGCCCGCACGCCGGCGAGCGTCGGCTACAGCCAGCACGAAGGCGCAGAGCGCGCGAGCTGGGGCGACGACAAGCTCGAACTGGTGGACGGCACGCATCCCGTCCTCCACCCGGCCGCAGGCTCCCACGCCGGCTTCTACACCTCGGCCCTCTTTCTCGGGGCATCCGGATCGCAGGGCGTCGGCTGCGACGACACGCGCGAGCCGACGACCCGCGTCCGCGCGGACGTCAAGACGATCCCGAGCGACGCCGCCGCGGCCCGCCGCGCCTTCCCGTGGATCGCCTTCGAAGGTCACTGGGGCGAGCTGCAGCCCGCGTTCTTCAACGGGCCGACCGGCCCGAACCTGAAGACCCAATGGACCGAGCCCGTCCTCTGGTCGGAGCGAGTGGCGCGACCGCAGCGTCGCCGTGCCCGCGGGCGGTGCGCTCGGCACCGACACCACGACGTTCTTCTGCGGCGCGATCGCCCGCGGCTCGCAGGTCCTGACGCGTGCGCTGGCTCAGCCGTGGGTCGTCCTGCTCACCTTCGCGGTGATCGTCGCCCTCGTGGTGCTCGCGGCGTCGCGCGCGACGTGGCGTCCCGCCACGCCGCTGCGGCTCGCACGCCGGCGGGCATCGGGACAGATCCTGGCGGCGACGGCGCGCATGTACTTCGGCCGGCGCCTGCTGTTCATCGGCATCGGGAGCCTGTTCATACCGATCTCGCTGCTGGACGCGCTCCTGCAGTCCGTCATCCTCGGGGCCTCGAGCTTCGCCGGCATCGACGCTCAGGGTGAGGGCGAGGGCGTCCTCGTGCTGCTCGTCGTCGCGCTCGGCACCGCCTTGACCTTGCTCGGAGCCGCCTTCGTGATGGCGGCGGCCATCCGCGCGCTCGGCGAGCTCGACGCCGGCCGGCCGGTCAACCCCATCCGCGCCTACCGCCTGGCGCTCCGCAGCGTGCGGCCGATGCTGGGTGCGCTCGTGCTCGCCGTGATCGCGGTCACCGTGCTCGCCGGCACGCTCGTGCTCATACCGGTCGCGATCGCCCTCGTGATCCGCTGGGCGCTGATCGTCCCCGTCACGGAGATCGAGGGGGGCCGCTCCGCGCTCGGGGTCCTCAGACGGAGCGGTCGCCTCGTCGGGCGGCGCTGGCCCAAGGTCGCCTGCCTGACCGTGCTCAGCCTCGCCTTCGTGCTGCTCATCGGACCCGTGCTCGGCACGCTGCTCGTCATCTTCACGGATGTCCCGCTCGGCTTCGCGAACGTGGTCGCCGGCGTGGTCTACGCCGTGCTGATGCCGTCGGTGGCCATCACCACGGCCTACGTGTACTTCGACATGCGCGTGCGGCAGGAGCTCGGCACCGCAACCGAGGAGGATCCCGCCGTGCTGGACGCCGAGATCGAGGCCGGGTTCGAGCCGGCGACTAGCCCTTGACGGAGCTGAACGTGAGCGAGCGCACACGCGCTTCCGCCGCTACGACTGGGAGGCCGGGCGCATGGGCGAGGACGTCGCCACCGTGTCCGCCGCGGGCGTCGTGCTGGTCGAGGGGTGCTACGTCGCCCGCCCGGCGCTGCGCGGCTATCTCGACCTGATCGTGGTCGTCGACGCGCCGCGCGAGCTCTGCATCGAGCGGCAGCTCGCCCGCGGCGAGGACACCGCGGAGACGATCGCGCGCCGGCGCGCGGCCGAGGACTGGTACTTCGAGCGGCAGGATCCGCGGCGGGTCGCGGACCTCGTGATCAGCGGTACCTGACGAGCAACCGGAGCTTCGTCGGTCGCCCGGCCGGCTCGTGCCCGGCGCGTAGCTGCCGGCGCTCGCCCTGCCGTACGCTTCGCGACTCCGATCGGCGACGAAGGGAGCGACGCGTGTGCGGGAACCTCGACGAGTTCGTGTTCGAGCCGCTGCTCGAGCGGGACGGCGTGAAGGTGTCGCGCAGCCCCTGGGGGCCGGACGACCACATCGGGCGGCTGAACTGGATCACCCCGGAGTCGACCGCGGCGATCCTCGGCAGCCTCGACGGCCGGCACGTCTTCGACCTCTCCGTCGACTTCTTCAAGGGCATGCCGTCCTGGGTCGCGGCCGGTGACCCGGTCTACGACATCTGGATGACGCACACGCCGGACGGCTCGATGATCGACGGCCTGGCCGGCGCCCCGCCGCACCAGCTCGAGAAGTACTCGTACGCCGGCGACGCGATCCAGATGTACGTCCACTGCGGGACGCACCTGGACACGCTCAACCACTTCGGGCACTTCGGGACGTTCTGGAACGGCTGGAACCAGAAGGAGCACCTCGGCAGCCGCCACTGGCTCAAGGGCGGCGCGGAGCACTTCCCGCCGATCATCGCGCGCGCGGTCGTGCTCGACGTCGCCGGCCTGCACGGGGTCGACTGCCTCGAGCCGTGCCACGAGATCACACCCGGCGAGCTGCAGCGCGCCGCGAAGGAGCAGGGCGTGCAGGTGCAGCCGCACGACCTCGTGCTGGTCAACACCGGGCGCATGACCGTGTGGCCCGATGTGCACAGCTACATCACCGACCAGCCCGGCATCGGCCTCGACGCGGCGAAGTGGCTGCTCGAGGAGGCCGGCGCGATGGCCATCGGCTCGGACTCCCTGAGCCTCGAGGTCGTGCCGAACCCCGACCCGGAGAAGTTCCTGCCGGTGCACTCGTACATGTTCGCGACGGCCGGCGCCTCGATCATCGAGGTCCTCGACCTGCGCGAGGTGTGCGCCGAGAAGCAGTACGAGTTCGCGTTCCTGGGCTTCCCGCTCAAACTGCGCGGCGCCACCGGCAGCCCGCTGCGGCCGATCGCCGTACCGCTCCGCTCCTAGGCCGACGCACGCGGCGGACGTTTCGTACTCTCGGGGCATGTGCCGAAACATCCGCCCACTGCATAACTACGAGCCGCCCACCACGGCGCTCGAGATCGAGGCCGCCGCTCTCCAGTACGTGCGCAAGATCAGCGGCATGAACCGCCCCGGCAAGGCGAACGAGGAAGCGTTCATGCGCGCGGTTCAGGCCGTCACGGAGGCGTCCTCGCGCCTGCTCGGCGAGCTCGTGACGACGGCGCCGCCGCGCGACCGCGCACGTGAGATCGCGCGGGCGCGCGAGCGCAACGCCGTGCGCTTCGGCCCCCGAACCGCCTGACGGCACCGCGCCGGGACGTCGAGGGCCTCAACCCCCGACGTCCCGGGCCGGCCCCTCAAGCGACTGTGTCGACGGGCAGCGGCTCCGGCTGGTCGACGCGCGACTCGATCTCGACGATGCGCGCCTCCTCGGCGGAGCGGAGGATGCCGCGGGCGACCTCGACGACGTGTGCGCCGAGCTCTCCGGAGGCGCGATGCGGCCGGCCGGCCGCGATGGCCTCCACCATGTCGTGGAGCCCGACACCGCGGGCGTCGGCTCCGCCGCGCGCGGCGTACGGCACGTCCTCCCAGCCGCCGCGGCCGCGCTTGAGGCGGACCGGGACCGCCGAACGCATTCGGGTCGGGCAGCAGGAGCACGCCCTCGCTGCCGTGGATCGCGACGTCGCAGATGTACTGACCGCGCGCCTCGAAGCTCGCGACGAGATTCGCGGTGACGCCGTTTCCGAGTTGCATCGCCGTCGTCGTGTGGGTCGGCGTGGTGGCGACGAAGCGCTCGCCGATGCGCGGCCCGATCTCGATCGTGCGCTCCAGCGTGCGCGTCGAGGCGAAGCCGGCGACGCGCTCGATCGGGCCGAGCAGGGCCACGATCGCGGTGATGTAGTACGGGCCCATGTCGAACAGCGGGCCTGCGCCGTCGGCGTAGAAGATGTCGGGGTTCGGGTGCCAGGTCTCCTGGCCGCCCACGAGCATGGCGGCGCTGACCGACAGCGGGTCGCCGATCGCGCCCTCGTCGATCGCCGCGCGGCCGGCCTGGTAGGCCGAGCCGAGGAAGATGTCGGGAGCGCAGCCGATGCGCAACCCGAGGCCGGCGGCCTCGCGGGCGAGCGCGGCGGCCTCGAACTCGTCGGTCGCCAGCGGCTTCTCGGTGTAGACGTGCTTGCCGGCCGCGAGCGCCTGCGACGTGATCGCCGAGTGCGCGAGCGGCGGCGTGAGGTTGAGGATGACGTCGATCGACGGATCGGCGATCAGCTCGTCGACGCCGGCGACCGCGAGACCGCTGGCCTTCGCGAGCGCCTCCGCCATGTTCAGGTCGAGATCGGCGCAGGCGACGAGCTCGAAGGACTCGAACGCACTCGCGTTCTCCACGTATGCGCGGCTGATGACACCGCAGCCCATGACCCCGACTTTCACGCGACCTCCCCGAGCATGGTGATGACCGCCGCGAGCGAACGGCGTGCGTCCTCGAGCTCGGAGCCCTCCGGCTCGTCCTGCTCCACGATCAGCCAGTCCGCTCCGGCCCGCGCCGCTGCCGGGACGATGCGCTCGTAGCCCACGATGCCGTCGCCGACCGGGCAGTACGAGTGCTCCCCGGGCACGCGGAAATCCTTGATGTGAACGAGCGGGCCGCGCCCGAGCAGCGACACCGGGTCGACTCCGGCGTACCACGTCCAACCGGCATCCAACTCGAGGAAGACGGTGCTCGGCAGCCGCTCGAGAAAGCCCTGCTCGACTTCGGCGTCGTGGTTGTGGTACCCGAGCTCGAGTCCCTGCTCCGCGACCGCCGTGGCCGCGACGGCCAGGCGGGCGAGCGTGGACGTGTCGAGCTCGGCGGGATCGACCCAGCTCACCACGAGGCGCTTCCAGCCGAGCGCCTCCGACTCCTCGGCGAGCGCGGGGAGCTCCGTCTCGATCGTCTCCAGCCGCGCATGGCGGCTGCAGGCGACGAGCTTCAGCTCCTCGAGCCAGGCGGCCACCTGCGCCGGCTCGTGTCCGTGCAGGTCGAACAGCTCCACGCCCTCGTAGCCGAAGGCCGCGACCGCGCGCAGCGTCGTCTCGAAATCGGCGGCCGCGGCCTGGCGGACGGAGTACAACTGCAAGGCGATGCGGCTCATGCCGAGCGCCTGACGTAGTGGCCCGGGGCGACCTCGACGAGCTGGAACTCGCTCTCGTCCCCGAGCTCGGCGCGCACCAGCGGCTCGAGCCGGAGCCCGCTCTCGGGGTTGGGCACGGCCGAGAGCAGCAGCTTGGTGTAGGCGTGCCGGGGCTCGAGCAGGACGGCATCGGTCGGGCCCTGCTCGACGATCCTGCCCCGGTACATCACGAGGACCTCGTCGGCGACGTAGCGCGCGCTCGCAATGTCGTGCGTGATGTAGAGGAAGGCAATTCCGAGCTCCCGCTTCAACTGGAGGATGAGATTGAGGATGCCGATCCGGATCGACACGTCGAGCATCGAGATGGGCTCGTCGGCCAGGATCACGCTCGGCTCGACGGCGAGCGCGCGCGCGATCGCGACGCGCTGGCGCTGCCCGCCCGAGAGCTGGTGAGGGTACTTCTGCGCGATCTCGTCCGGCGGCACGAGCCCGACGCGCGCGAGCAGCTCGCGGACACGCCCGTCGACCGCGCGGCGTGGGCAGATGCCGTGGATCTGCAGCGGACGGGCGAGGGTGTAGTCGATGCGCTTGACGGGATTGAGCGACGCGAACGGGTCCTGGAAGATCATCTGGACGTGCGAGCGGTACGCGAGCAGCGTCTTGCGCCGCCACTGGTCGCTGACGTCCTTGCCGTCGAAGATGATCTTGCCGTCGGTCGGCTCGTAGAGCCGCGCGAGCAGGCGCGCCACGGTGCTCTTGCCACTCCCGCTCTCGCCCACGAGCGCCGTCACGTGTCCGGACCGGAGCGTGAACGAGACGTCCGCGACGGCGTCGAGGACCTCGCGGCGCAGCCCCACTCCGCGCACCGGGAAGCGCTTGCCGATGCGCTGGACCTCGAGCGTGCTCATGGGCCCTCCACCCAGTGGCAGGCGACCTGGTGCCCGGGCTCGATCTCGCGCAGGAGGGGTCGCACCCCGGTCTGCAGGCGGTGGAGGTTGCTGTCGATCCCGGTGCACTGCTGACAGCGCGGGTGGAAGCGGCAGCCGGTCGGCGGGTTGCCGAGATCGGGCGGCGCTCCGGCGATGCCGGTGAGCGGCAGGATCGGCCCCGTGAGCGGCGGGAACGAGCTCATCAGCCCGTTCGTGTACGGATGCAGCGCGTGCCGGAAGAGGACGTCCGAGGCCGCGGATTCGACGATCTCGCCCGCGTACATGATCGCGATGCGATCGCTGAACTCGACGAGCAGCGAGAGGTCGTGCGTGATGAACAGCACCGCGAAGCCGAGGCGCCGCTTGAGCTCCTCGAGCTCCTGCAGGATCTCGCGCTGCACGACCACGTCGAGCGCCGTCGTCGGCTCGTCCATCACGATCAGCTCGGGCTCGAGCGCCAGCGCCATCGCGATCACCACGCGCTGCCGCATGCCGCCCGACAGCTCGTGCGCATAGGAGCGGACGCGCGACCGCTCGATGCCGACGAGCTCGAGCAGGTCGCCGGCGCGGGCGAGCGCCTCGTTCTTGCGCACGTGGCGATCGTGGGCCCTGTACATGTCGACGAACTGGTCGCCGACGCGCATGACCGGGTTGAGGACGTTCATCGCGCTCTGGAAGACGAGCGAGACGTGGCGCCAGCGCACGCGCCGCAGGTCCTCGCGGCTCATCGCGACGAGATCCTGGCCCTGGAAGATGATGCGCCCGCCCGAGACCTCCGCGGGGGGCTTGAGGATCTGCAGGACGGCGCTCGCGAGCGTGCTCTTGCCGCAGCCGGACTCGCCCGCGAGCCCGAGGATCTCGCCCGGCGCGATCGAGAGCGAGACGTTGTCCACGGCGCGCACGCTGCGGTCGCCGAGCACGTAGTCGACCGAGAGCCCGTCGAGCTCGAGCAGGGCCTTCGTCGCGACGGCGCTCACGTGGCCCGCCTCCGCCCGAAGACGATGCCTGCGAGCGCAGCGCGCTGGCTGTTCTGCTTGCGCAGCCGCGGATTGCTGACCTCGTCGATGCCCGCGAGGATCAGCACGAGCGCGACGACCGTCAGGGCCAGCGCGAGGCCCGGGAAGAGGAAGCACCACCACTCGCCCTGCAGCACCGTCGAGTTGACCTGGGCCCAGTAGAGCGTCACGCCCCAGCTCTGGCCGCTCAGGTCTCCGAGCCCGAGGAACTCGAGCCCGGCGGCGGTCAGGATCGAGACGTAGAAGACGAGCACGAACGCCGCCGCGATGCGGCTGACCATGTTCGGCATCAGCTCGAACACCACGATGCGCCAGGTCGGCTCGCCGGCGACCTTGGCGGCCATGATGAAGTCGCGATTGCGCAGCGTCAGCGCCTGGGCGCGCAGGATGCGCGCCTCGAACGCCCACAGCGTGAGTCCCAGGATGAGCAGCATCGACGTCGGGCCGCGGTTCTTCAGATAGGCCGTCGCGACGATCAGCAGCGGGATCGTCGGGATCACGAGGAAGACGTTCGTCGCGAAGTTGATGACGTCGTCGACCCAGCCGCCGCTGTAGGCGGCGAGGATGCCGAGGCACGCGGCCAGGGTCGTCGCGAGCGCTGCGGCCGCGGCGCCCAGGAACAGCGAGGTGCGCGACCCCAGGACGACCTGCGAGAAGACGTCCATGCCCTGGTCCGTCGTGCCGAAGAAGTGATTCCACGACGGCGACTGCTTCGCATCGATCAGCGAGTAGGCCGTCGGGTCGTGCGTCGCGATCCACGGCGCGAAGATGGCGACGCCGAGCATTCCGGCGAGGATCAGGAGCCCGATGCGCGACTTCGGGTTGCCGAGCAGGAGGCTGAGCCACAACGGGCATGCCGGGCAGCCGGCGGCGGCGCGCACCCGGCACCTGCACGCCGAGCGGGATCGCCCCGCTCGAGGCGGCCTCCTCGAGCCCTGCCGGCTGGATCTGCGACACGCGTTCCGCCTAGCTCGCGCGCACGCGCGGGTCGAGGATGAGGTTCAGGATGTCCATCACGAAGTTCGCGAGGATCACGCAGACCGAGAACACGAGCAGCAGGCCCTGCGTCAGCGGGTAGTCGCTCCCGAGCGCTGCCTGCTGGAGCGTGAAGCCGGCGCCGGGATAGCTGAAGACGAACTCGATGAAGACGAGGCCGCCGACCGCGGTCGCGAACTGGGCCGCGAAGCCGTTGAGCGGCGGGAGGATGGCGTTGCGCCCCGCGTAGCGGGTCATCACGCGGCGATCGGGGAGGCCCTTGGCGTGCGCCATCGCGACGTAGTCCTCTTCGATCGTGTTGATCATGACCGTTCGCATGTTGAGCACCCAGCCGCCCGCGAAGGCGACCATGATCACGAGGATGGGCAACTGCGCGTGGCGGAACGCGCTGGACAGGAACGTGTAGTTGAAGCCGGGCTCGAGATCGGTGTTGTACGCGTGCTGGAGCGGGAACCAGCCGAGCTTGAGCCCGAGGAAATAGACGGCGATGAGCGACGTGAAGAAGGCGGGGAACGCGCTCAGCGAGAGCATCGTCGGCACCACGACGTTGTCGACGGCGCCACCGCGGCGCCAGGCCGCGATCATGCCGATCGTCGTACCGACCACGAACGCGAGGATGAAGGCGATGCCGACGAGGAAGATCGAATACGGCAGCGTGCGCGCGATGACCTCGGAGACCTCGGTCGGGTAGTTCGAGGTCGAGATGCCGAAGTCCAGATGGATGATCTGGCCGAGGTACGAGACGTAGGACTCGAACCACGACTCGTTCCCGCCGCCCAGCATGCGCCGGTAGGTCTCGACGATGCCGGGGTTCGACTGGATCTGGGCGGGGTTGAGCCGCGCCAGCATGCCGCCGGCCGGATCGCCCGGCATGAGCCGCGGCAACAGGAAGTTCAGCGTCACCGCTACCCACAACGCGAACAGGTAGAAGCAGCTACGTCGGATGAGCCAGCGCATCGGCGTTCTCCCGAGTATGCCCCGGCGGGCGGGGGTTCGTGAACCCCCGCCCGCCGAGCCTGAGGATCGACTCCGTTACCTCAGCTCACGGACCGGTCTGCGCACCTGGGCAGATCTTCGTGAACGAGAGAACGTTGTCGGGGAACGTCGTGAAGATCGGGTCGCCGTAGTAGTTCTTCGGCGACGCGAAGCAGTGGAAGTACTTCGTGCTGTACGTCGACCAGCGCGGCCCGATGAAGAGCGGGATCACCGGCAGGGTCTTCAGCCAGACGGCCTGGACCTTGGTGGCGAGTGCGTGCTGGACTTCCGGCTTGAGCGAGCGCTTCCACTGGTTGAGAAGCCCCGTCGCGCTGGGATCCGAGAAGTGCTCCCAGTTGCCGGTCGAGGTGCCGTCCTCACCGGACGCGATGAGCGCGTTCTGGTGCAGGTTGGCGTAGAAGAACCCGTAGGGCGAGCCCTGCGAGGCGTTCTGCCAGAGCAGCGTCGGCGCCTTCGTGGCGGACGCGCTCGGGTACCAGGAGTTCCAGTCGGGCTCGATCTTGACGGTCGCGTTGATGCCGACTTCCTGGAGGTTCTTGGTGATGATCTGCAGCGAGGCGACCCAGTCGCTCCAGCCGCCGATGACGTGGACCTCGAAGGCGACCGGGTTGCCCTTCGGGTCGATGAGCTTGCTGCCGTCGTACTTGAAGCCGCTCTCCTGGAGGAGCTTCTTGGAGGCAGCCGGGTCGTAGGTCGCGAGGCGCTTGGCCTCGGCCTTGATGCCCGGATCGGTGACCCACTGCGGGAAGATCCCGCCGAGGCCGATGGCGTCGGTCGGCGGGGCGTATCCGTACTCGCCCAGCTTCGAGACGTCATCGCGGTTGATCGCCATGCTGACCGCCTGGCGGAACGGCACGAGGCTGTACGGGTACTGCGTCGTGTCGAACATCAGGGAGATCGGGTACGCCGTCGTGGCGTAGAACGAGTGGTAGTGGGCCGGGTCCTTGGCCGAGTAGACCTGCTCGACGTTCGGGACGAAGTTGTGCGTCCAGTCGACCTTGCCGCTCTGGATGAGCAGCAGCGCCGCGTCGTTCGAGGTCGTCTCGATGTACTCGAGGCACGGCACCTTCGGCGAGCCCGCCTTCCAGTAGTTCGGGTTCTTGCCGTAGACGATGTCCTGCGTCGTCAGCCGCGTGATGGTCGTGAACGGGCCGGAAGCGACCGGCTTGGAGTTCTTGAACGTGAGCGGCTTGGCCTGCTTCGACCAGATGTGCTTCGGAACCACGAACTGCAGGTTCAGGTTGGCTGCGATGAACTGCGAGTCGGGCGTCTTCAGCGTGATGACGACCGTGTTCGTGCCCTTCTGCTTGATCGACACGATGTTCGTGCCTTCGCGATACAGGCCGATGATGTCCATGCCCTTGTCCTGCTTGCCGGCAGTCAGGCTGTAGACGACGTCGGCTGCGGTGAGTGGCGTTCCATCCGACCACTTGACGTTCGGCTGGATCTGCAGCGTCAGCACCTTGTTGCCGCTGCTCCACTTCCAGCTCTGCGCCAGCCAGGGGTAGACGTGACCTCCACCGGCGACGGTCGCCACGACGAGCGGCTCGTACATGGCGCCCTTCATGAAGCCGCCGTTCAGCACCGAGCCGGAATACGGGTTGAAGCTGCGCGTGAACGCCGCATCACCCGAGCCGGTCATGACGAGACACGCATGTGCCCCGGCCGCCGGCCCTGCCTGCTTGACAGGCCGTGCCGATGCACCCGGTGCCAGGATCGCGGCGACGACCGCGACCGCGCCGACGACGCATGCGGTCACTAGACCGGAGCGCGTGGCGCGAGCTGGACTCCTCATTCTCCTACCCCCTTTGGTAGCTCTCCAGCGCCGTCCGGTCGCGGTGGATATCCACCGCTCCCGAACCGGCGCCCGCGACCCGGCGGTGGGCCGCTTTCCGTTCGGCGGGACTCACAGCGAGCCCGATGCCGGTAACGTTTACCAGATCGTTTCATTGCGGTCAAGAGCTGATTACGGCTATTCAATGCCATTTATAGGTGCACTCGCAAAACCAAATGACGTGTTTTCGGTGCTTTACTTGTAACCGTTTCCGAAGATCTGCTTCAATAGGTTCGTGAGCACGACGGATGAGAACGGCAAGGCCCGGGCGACGATCCGCGAGATCGCGAGCGCCGCCGGGGTCTCCATCGCGACGGTGTCGCGGGTCCTCAACGAACGCCCGGGTGTGGCGGCCGAGACGCGCGGCGCCGTGCTGCGCGTCGTGCGCGACCACGGCTTCACCGCGAACCGCAGCGCACGCGCGCTGTCGGGTGGCCGCACGGGACTGGTGGGCGTGATGCTGCCCATCGTCGCGGCGCCCTACTTCGCATCGATCCTCGCGGGCGCCTCGGAGGCGCTCTACGAGCAGGACATGCGAATGGTGCTGTGCCCGACGCTCCATCACCACGAGCGCGAGGTCACCTTGCTGGACCGTCTCATGCACGGTACGACTGACGGCGCGGTCCTTATGTTGCCGGAGGAGTCGAATGACGAGCTCAAGATCCTGCGCCGCAAGGGCTACGCCTTCGTGATCGTCGACCCGCGAGTGACGCTCGACGAGGGCATTCCGGCCGTCTCCGCGGCCAACGCCTCCGGTGCGCGCGCCGCGACCGAGCACCTGCTCTCGCTCGGCCACCGGCGCATCGGCGCGATCACCGGGCCGGGCGCATACCTCGCGAGCAGCGAGCGGCTGAGCGGCTACGAGGGCGCGCTCGCCGCCGCCGGCGTCCTCCCCGACCCGGCGATCATGCTCGAGTCGACGTTCGACATCGAGGGCGGCGCCAAGGCGGCGGCCCGCCTGCTCGACGCCGCCGATCCGCCGACGGCGATCTTCGCCTTCAACGACAACAACGCGATCGGCGCGCTGCGCGTCGCCCGCGAGCGCGGCATCCGCGTGCCGGAGGATCTCTCCGTCGTCGGCTTCGACGACTCGGAGATGTCCGCGATCGTCACGCCGGCGCTCACGACCGTCCGCCAGCCGCTCGCGGAGATGGGCCGCATGGCCGTCAGCCTGCTCATGCGGATCCTCGACGGCCAGCGCCTCGAGGCCCTCCACATCGAGCTCAAGACCCGCCTCGTCGTGCGCCAGTCGTCGGCGCGCGTCCCGGACGAGTAGGCCCGTTTCGCACGTTTGGGGCCAGACCCCAAACGTGCGGTCTCAGGGAGCGGGGCGCAGTGGGGCGCGGCCAGGGATGCCCGGCACCAGTCGAGCAGCGCCGCGATCTCGACTCCCTCGTAGACGGGGGCGTACGGCGTCAGCCGGCGGAGCGCCTTCTCGAGCTGGCGCGTGCGGCCCACCTCGTTGCCGCGGCCGTCCTGGTAGGTCGCCACGGCGACGTGCACGAGGCCCTGGTAGAGATCGCGCTCGCGCGGGCTCCGCCGCCCGCCAGAGCTCCTCGAAGACCTCGTGCGCCTCGAAGCCCCGGCCCTCGCGCACGAGCGCGAGCGTCTCGGCGATGCGCGCGGTGTCGGCCACCGCCCGAGGATAGAGCCACTAAGCTCGCCCGCCAGATGGAGCCGCCCGTCGTCATCCTCGTCCACGGCGCCTGGCACGGGCCGTGGGCGTGGGCCGACGTCATCGAGCGCCTGTCCGCGGAGGGCATCCGCACCGTCGCGCTCGACCTCCCGAGCAAGGGATCCGACACCGCCGCGCTCGGCGACATGCACGGCGACGCTGCGGTCGTGCGAGCAGCGGTCGCCGACGCCGGGGCGCCGGCGCTCGTCGTCGCCCACTCCTACGGCGGGCTGCCCGTCAGCGAGGGCGCGGCCGATGCAGCGCACCTCCTCTACGTCGCCGCGTTCATGCTCGAGCCCGGCGAGTCGCTGCTCGGCCTCAGGGGCGGGGTCGATCCGGACTGGTGGATCACCTCGGACGACGGCCGCATCGTGGTCCCCGACGACCCGAAGCACGTCTTTTACGCGGACTGTCCCGCGGACGTCGCCGAGCGCGCCGCAGCGGCACTCGTTCCCCAGAACAAGGACGTCTTCCGCCAGGAGCTCCGCTCGGCGGCCTGGAGGACCGTACCGTCGACCTACGTCGTCTGCGGGCGCGACAACGCGATCCCGCCGGCGCTCCAGGAGCTCATGTCACAACGAGCGGGCACGGTCAGCCACATGGACGCGAGCCACTCCCCGTTCCTCTCGCGTCCCGGCGAGGTCACGGCGATCATCCAGGAGACGCTGGCCGCGGTCGTTGCGGAGGTCTGACGCTCGGGCGCGTGTCGGTGTCCCGCACGATGTCGCCGCACGATTGGGGCCAGACCCCAATCGTGCAGCGCCGCTACGAGTGACCCATGCGGGCGTAGAGCGGGCCGTAGTCGGCGTGCTCGACGCCGTCGGCGCGCAGGAAGTCGAAGTCGCAGCCCTGCTCGGCGCCGAGGACGTTGTCGATGAACAGCCGCCCGTAGCCGCGCGTGTAGTGCGGCGGGGGCGGCGACCAGTCGCGCAGCCGCCGCTCGATCTCCTCGGCCGGCACGAGCAGGTCGAGACGCCGCTCGTCGACGTTCAGCTCGATCTCGTCGCCGGTCTGCACCACCGAGAGCGGGCCGCCGGCGGCGGCCTCGGGCGAGGTGTGCAGCACGACGGTGCCGTACGAGGTGCCGCTCATGCGGGCGTCCGAGATGCGCAGCATGTCGGTCACGCCCTCGCGCAGCAGCTTGGCCGGGATCGGCAGCTGTCCCCACTCCGGCATTCCGGGGCCGCCCTTCGGCCCGCCGTTCTTGAGCACCAGCACGGTGTCGGCGTCGACCGGGAGGTCGTCGTCGTCGATGTGCGCGAGCAGGTCGGCGCGCGTCTCGAACACGTAGGCGCGGCCGCGGTGGTTGAGCAGCCGCTCGCTCGCCGCGGAGCGCTTGATGACGGCGCTGCCGGGCGCGAGCGTGCCGCGCAGGATGACGATGCCGCCGTCGGGCGAGAGCGGGTTCGAGCGCTTGCGGATGACCTTCCCGTCGGCACCCAGGCCCGCGAGGTTCTCGCCCATCGTCGCGCCGGTCGCGGTCAGCGCGCCGAGCTCGAGCGAGTCCGCGATCTCGGCCATGACGGCGGGAACGCCGCCGGCCTGGTGGAACTGCTCCATCAGGTACTCGCCGGACGGCTTGATGTTGGCCAGGAACGGCACCTCGCGCGAGAGCTCGTCGAAGCGCTCGAGCGGCAGGTCGATGCCGAGCCGCCCGGCGATCGCGGGCAGGTGGATCACGGCGTTCGTGGAGCCACCGAGCGCGTGCAGCGTCGCGATGGCGTTGTGGAACGCCTCGGGCGTGAGGATCTGCGACAGCCGCAGGTCGTCGTGCACCATCTGCACGATGCGCCGCCCGGTGACGTGCGCGAGCGCGCGGCGGCGCGAGTCGGCCGCCGGGATCGCCGCGGCGCCGGTCAGCGTCGTGCCGAGCGCCTCGGCCATCGAGGTCATCGTGCTGGCCGTGCCCATCGTGTTGCAGTGCCCGTCGGAGCGCGAGTAGCTCGCCTCGATCTCGACGTACTCCTGGTCGGAGATCTCACCGCGCCGGCGCATGTCCGAGATGCGGAACATGTCCGTGCCCGAGCCGACCTCCTCGTCGCGCCAGCGGCCGTTCAGCATCGGCCCGCCGGGCATGACGATCGTCGGGAGGTCGGCGCTCGCGGCGCCCATCAGCTGCGCCGGCGTCGTCTTGTCGCAGCCGCACAACAGCACCACGCCATCGAGCGGATTGGCGCGCAGCGACTCCTCGACGTCCATCGACATGAGGTTGCGCCAGAGCATCGTCGTCGGCTTCATCATCGACTCGCCGAGCGAGATCGTCGGGAACTCGAGCGGCAGGCCACCCGCCTCCCAGACGCCGCGCTTCACGTGCTCGGCGACGATCCGCAGGTGGGCGTTGCAGGTCGTGAGCTCGCTCCACGAGTTGCAGATGCCGATCACGGGCCGGCCGTCGAACACGTCGGGCGGATAGCCGCGGGCGTTCCAGCTGCGGTGCGCGAACGTGAACATGTTCAGGCCCGAGAACCAGGCCTCCGAGCGCAGCTCCCGTCGCGAGCCGTTGCCCTCAGTCATCGGTGCTCCTTCGCAGCTCCCAGCCGCGCTCGAAGAGTCGTATGCGATTCCCGCGGCGCGCCGGATGGTCGGCGAGCCGCTCCCAGTCCAGGTCGATCCCGATCCCCGGGCGATCCGAGACCGCAAGGTACCCGTCCGCATCGGTCTCGAGGTGCTGATCGACGATGTCGCGCGTCCAGCTCGTGTTGAACTCGTCGAAGAGCTCCTGGATGAAGAGGTTCGGGCTGCACGCGGCGAGCTGCAGGCAGACGGCCGAGCAGACCGGGCCCGCGGCCGAGTGCGGCGCGACGACGATGTCCGAGGCGTCCGCCATGGCGATCACGCTGCGCGTCGGCCAGATCCCGCCGAGGTGCATCGGATCGGGCTGCCAGATGCGCACGCCGCCACGGCGCTGCAGGGCGGCGAAGTTCTTGGCCGAGGCGAAGCTCTCCCCGGTCGCGATCGGCACGGGCGAGTGCAGCGCGACCTCGACCACCGAGTCGGGGTCCTGGTGCGGCACGGGCTCCTCGAACCAGAGCGGGTCCGACGGCGCCATGCGCTGGGCGAAGCGGATCGCCTGCGCGACGCCGAAGCGGCAGTGACCTTCGACGAGGAGGTCGACGCGCGGGCCGATGGCGTCGCGCACCGCCTCGATGAGGTCGATCGCGAGCGCTTCCTCGTCCGGGCCCACGATGCGCGAGGTGTCCCCGAACGGGTCGAACTTGAGCGCCGTGTAGCCCTGCCCGACGACGATCCGCGCGGCCGCCGCCATCGCCTCGGGCGTGCGCTCGACCTGGTACCAGCCGTTGGCGTAGACACGCACGCGATCGCGCACCCGGCCGCCCATGAGCGCGTGCACGGGCTTGCCGACGCTCTTGCCGACGATGTCCCAGCAGGCGATCTCGACGGCCGCGAGCGCCGCCCGGTGGATCTGCCCGCCGTCGGTGTAGACGTTGCGGTGCATGCGCTCGGCGAGCAGCTCGACCTGGGTCGGATCGAGCCCGACGTAGGTGTCCTCGAGCTCGTGGACGGCGGTCGCGATCGTCTCGGCGAACGCGTTCGCGGTGCCCTCGCCCACGCCGTAGATGCCCTCGTCGGTCTCGAGCCGGACGAATACCCAGTTCTTCCAGGGATTGCCGACCGTGTACGTCTTCGCCGACGTGATGCGCACTCTCGGGATCCTCACAGCCTGCTGCCGCGGCGCCGCCCCGGACCGCGGGCTCGAGGAGAAAAACCACCCAATGTCCCCCCGGGCCTTTACATCCTATAGGACGGATGGTTGAATGCCGCTGGCCACCTCGCAACGAAGGGGACAAAGTGAGCGAGATCGAACAGAGCACAGGCCTGAGCCGCCGCGCGATGATGACTGCGGCCCTCGCGGGCGGGGCGGGTGCGATGGCGCTCCCGGCATGGGCGAGCGACGCGCTCGCAGCGGAGACCGGAAAGTACCCGTCGCACCCGAAATGGCGGTTCGTGTTCGTCAACCACGTGACGACGAACCCGTTCTTCGTGCCCACGCGCTACGGCGCAGAGGACGCGTGCACGATGACGAACACCACCTACCAGTGGACGGGTTCGGAAGCGGCCAAGACGCCGGAGATGATCAACGCGATGAACGCGGCGATCTCGGGCAAGGCCGACGGCATCGCGGTCTGCGTCGTCGATCCCCACGCTTTCGACTCGGTCACTGTGAAGGCGCTGAAGAAGGGCATCCCCGTCGTCGCCTACAACGCCGACGGCTCGACAGAGAACAAGCGGCTTGCCTACATCGGCCAGGATCTCTTCAACTCGGGCGTCGAGATGGGCAAGCGCATCGCCACGATGGTCGCCAAGGGCGGCCGGATCGGGCTCTTCATCGCGACGCCGGGCCAGTCCAATATCCAGCCGCGCATCGACGGTGCGCAGTCGGCGCTGAAGGGCAAGGGCTACAAGATCGACGTGATCACGACCGGCGCCGACCTGCCGGGCGAGCTCTCGAAGATCGACGCGTATGTGCAGGGCCATCCCGACGTCAAGGGCCTGTTCGCCGTGGACGCCGGCTCGACCCAGGGCATCGGGCAGACGATGCAGAAGCGCGGGCTGCAGGCCAAGGGCGTCAAGGGCGGCGGCTACGACCTGCTGCCGATCACGCTCGACCTGATCAAGAGCGGCGATCTGGACTTCACGATCGACCAGCAGCCGTATCTGCAGGGCTTCCAGCCCGTGATCCAGCTGTTCCTGTACAAGATCTCCGGCGGGCTCATGGCGCCGTCGAACACGAACACGGGGCTCCTGTTCGTGACCTTGGGCAACGTGGATCCGTACCTCAACACGAAGTCGCGCTACGAGGGCAGCGACAAGGCACAGAAGTACATCAAGGGCTAGGCTCACCGCTGTGGCGGCAGCCGATGCGACCGAGCGGCGGCCGGCTTCTGTCGGCCGCCGCCTGATTTCGACGTTCGTCGCGCGACGCGAGTTCGGGATCTTCCTCGTACTCATCGCGCTGATCCTGTACTTCAACGCGCGCAACAGCGCGTTCACGGGCTCGAGCAACTGGGCGACGCTCGTCGAGTACGGCTCGCCGATCCTGATTGCCGCGGTCGGCGAGACGATGCTGTTGATCTGCGGAGAGATCGACCTCTCGGTCGGTCACGTCTACGCGCTCGCGCCGCTCATCCTCTACAAGTGCGCAGAGGCGGGCTGGCCGCTGATGGCCGGACTGATCGCCGGCCTCTGCGTGGCCGCGTGCGTGGGGCTGGTGAACGGCCTCGTCACGGTCTATCTGCGAGTTCCGAGCCTGATCGTCACGCTCGGCATGTTCAACGTCCTGAACGGCGTATCACTGCTGATATCGGACGGCTCGCAGCAGAGGACGCCGACCAGTCCGACGTTCGGCGCGTGGTTCGGCGTCGGCGATTACCACACGTTCTACTGGGCCTTCGGGATCATGCTCGCGATGCACTTCGTGCTCACGATGACGCCATGGGGTCTGCACACGATCGCGGTCGGCGGCAACCGCGTGGGCGCGAGCGAGAGCGGCGTCAACGTCAGCTGGATCCGCATCGGCAACTTCGTCACGTGCAGCGTCCTCGGCGGCTTCGGGGGCATCCTCACCGCCCAGCACATCGGGACGACGGATCCGCTGCAGGGCGGCACCAACCTGATGTTCTACGGCGTCGCCGGAGCCGTGATCGGCGGCACGGCCCTGATGGGCGGCTCGGGCACGGTGCTCGGCACGTTCATCGGCGTCGCCGTGCTGACCGTGCTCAACAACGGCTTCACGCTGATCGGCGTCGACGCGTTCTACAACGACCTCTTCATCGGCATCGCGATCCTGCTCTCGATGGCACTCGGGTACCTCATCGCACGCGTCAGGGGGAAGCCCGGCATGAGCGCCGAGCCCGCAACCGTCCAGCCCGACGGCGCTCCCGACGACGTGCTGCGCGTCTCGCACGTCGCCAAGAGCTTCGGACCGGTCACGGCGCTGCGCGACGTGAGCATGCACCTGCGCAAGGGCGAGGTGCTCGGCCTGATCGGCGACAACGGCGCCGGCAAGTCGACGCTGGTCAAGATCCTCTCGGGCTTCCATCAACCCGACAAGGGCGACATCTCGATCTTCGGCCAGCCGGTGTCGCTGAAATCGGTCATCCACGCGCGCTCGCTGGGCATCGACACCGTGTACCAGGACCTCGCGCTCGTGCCCGGCCTGTCGGTGTTCCACAACATGTTCCTGAAGCGCGAGCACACGCGCCTCGGCGTGCTGGACAACGGCTCGATGCGCCGCCAGGCGCGCGAGCACCTCGACTCGCTCGGCGTCAACATCCCCGACGTCAACGCCGAGGTCGTCACGCTCTCGGGCGGCCAGCGCCAGGCGATCGCCGTCGCGCGCTCGGTCTTCTCCGACGCCAAGATCATCCTCCTCGACGAGCCGCTCGCGGCGATGGGCGCGAAGGAGGGCGGGTTGATCCTCAAGCTGATCCGCGAGCTGCGCGAGCGCGGCGAGGTGTCGCAGATCGTGATCGCGCACAACTACCTGCACGTGCTCGAGACCTGCGATCGCGTGTGCCTGCTGCAGAACGGCCGCATCACGTTCGACCGGCCGACGGCCGAGACGTCCGTCGAGGAGCTGCTGACCCTCGTGGGCGCCGAATACCGCATTCCCGACGCGTGAGCGGGAGCGCGCCCACCAGCGCGCCCGTCGTGGGCGCGGAGCGGCCGGCCGGGGGCGCCGGTCTGGCGGAGCACGTGTACCTGCTGCTCAAGGCCGAGGTCATCAACGACCAGTTCCAGGCCGACCAGCGCATCGTCATCGAGACGGTCGCCGCGCGCCTCGGAGTCAGCCCGACGCCCGTGCGCGAGGCGCTGGCGCGCCTGGCCGGCGAGCAGCTCGTCGCCTTCCGTGCCTACGTGGGGTACTCCGGCGCTGCCGCCGTTGTCACTGACCGAGCTGAACGACCTCTTCGAGGCGCGCGAGGTGATCGAGTGCGCCGGCGCCATCCGCGCCTGCGAGCGCTCGACGGACGACGATCTCGCACGTCTGCGCGAGATCGACGCGCAGATCCGCACGGGGCAGTACGGCAAGGAGCGCTACAGCGAGTTCGTCTCGTTCGTGAACGACAACCAGCGCTTCCACGAGACGCTGCTGGACGCGGCGCGCAACCCCGAGCTGCGGCGCGCGTTCGACGCCCTCAACTACGAGGCGCGAATCGCCAGGCGCACGCGCGGGCGCGGCGTTCCCGACCTCGAGCTGATCTGCCAGGAGCACGCCGCCATCATCGCCGCGCTCGCCGAGCGCAACCCGGCCGGCCTCGTGGCCGCGGTCGCCGACCACGCCCGCGAGAGCCACCGCCGCCTCGCCGACGACCTCGCGCGGCTCGGCTGACCCGCTCGCTCAGCCGCGCCACTCGGGCTCGACGAGCCACTCCTCGACCGCCGCGGACGGCGCCGGGCGGGGCTTGCGCGTGAGCGAGAAGCCGCCGTCGAGCTTGAGCGTCTCGCCGTTGAGCGACTCCGGCGCCTCGCCCGCGAGCCAGTGCACGAGCGCCGCGAGCTCCTCGAGCGTCGTGAGATCGCCGCGCGGGGTGTCCGCGCGCAGGATCGTCTCGGAATCGGCGTCCAGCGCGCCGGCGAACGGTGCGACCGCGATCGCGTTCGCGCAGAAGCCCGTCGCGGCGTTCTCGATCACGGCGACGCGGAGCATCGTCTGCAGCATGACCCCGCCCGCGCCATAGGGGCCCGAGCCGGGGCTCGGCAGCGAGCTGAGGTGCGGGATGATCGCGATCCAGCGCTTGCCGCCGCCCTGCAGCAGCGAGCGGGCGGCTGCCGCGGGACGCTCGGCGATGTCGCGGATGGCGGCCGTCCAGGCCGCGGGCTCGATCGCGGCGAGCGGTCCCAGCTGCGGTCGCGGCGCGACCGTGACGAGGACGTCCTGGCCCGCGAGTGCGACACCGTTGCGCAGGTCACCACCCCATGGCAGCTCGTCGACGGAGCGGCCGAGCACGCCGAGCGCGCCGGCGAGGCCGGGAGCGATCGAATCGGGCGGGGCGAAGAGTGCGGTCGTCATCTCAGTACGGCCCCATCACGAGACCGCCGTCGACCCGGACGTACGCGCCCGTCGTGTAGGCAGCAGCCTCACTCGCGAGATACGCGACGGCCTCGCCCATCTCCTCGGGCTCGCCCGCGCGGTGGCCGACGGCGATGATCCGGCGGATCCGTGCCCGCGCCTCCTCGGTCGCGAAGTCGGGCGAGGAATCGTTGATCGCGCTCGCAACCCACCCCGGACCGATGTGATTGACGGTGATGCGGTCGCCGCGCCCACTCGCGCGCCATCACGCCGACGAGGTGCCCGATCGCCTGCTTCGTACCACCGTAGACGCCCATCTCCACGAAGGGCATTTGCGCGTGCACCGAGGACGT
Organism: uncultured Actinomycetes bacterium; assembly: GCA_963705965.1. GTDB lineage: Bacteria > Actinomycetota > Thermoleophilia > Gaiellales > JALYLC01 > JALYLC01. Next base: position 207,563 of record CAVPLI010000008.1, read on the forward strand.
GACGATGATCCGCCCGCCCTCGCCGCCCGCGCGCATCTGCGCCGCGGCGGCGCGGCACGTGTTGAAGGCGCCGTGCAGATTCACGCCCACCAGGCGGTCCCACAGCTCGGCGCTGAGCTCGGAGACCGTCTGCCAGTCGCACAGCCCGGCGTTCGCGACGACGATGTCGAGGCGGCCCATCCGCTCGGCCGTCTCGGCCATCAGCCGCTCCATCGCGGCGGGATCGGTGACGTCTGCCGCGACGAACGCGCCGCGCCGGCCGAGCGCCTCGATCTCGAGGATGCGGCGCTCGCCCTCCTCGCTCTCGGCGAGGTCGTTCACGACGACGTCGGCTCCGTGCTTGGCGAGCACGCGCGCGATGCCGCCGCCGATCGACCGGTCGCGGGCCGCGCCCGTGACGACTGCGACACGACCGGCCAGAGCGCCCACAGGTGGGATCCTAGGCGGCCACGTCCTGCCCGGAGGCGGCCGAGCGGCGCAGGGCGGCGATCACGCGCGCCTGCGCGACGGCGTCGTCGCGGCCGAGCAGCGGTGTCGAGCCGGTGCGGATGGCCCGTCCGAGATCTTCCATCTCGAGCTGGTACGGATTGCCCGGCTCCACGGCGATCCGCTCGACGCCGTCGTTCCGCCGGAGCTCGATCGCCGGGTTCTGGCAGTGCCAGGGATCGTCGAGGAAGAGCGAGCCCTCCGAGCCGATCGCCTCGAGCTCGTCGCGGTCGGGCAGGCACGTCGCGCAGTCGAACAGCGCGAGCACGTCGCCGGGAAAGCGCAGCGAGCCCGTGAAGGCCCAGTCAGTGCCCGTCGGCCCGACGTACGCGCGGCCGAAGACGCCCTCGGGCTCGCCCCCGAGCAGGCGCGAGCCGCTGATGCAGTAGCACCCGACGTCCATCAGCGCGCCGCCGTCGACATCCGTCTTCAGGCGGATGTTCGACTCGTCGAAGAGCCCGTAGCTGAACACGCTGCGGATCACGCGCAGGTCGCCGATCGCACCCTCGGCGACGAGCTCGGCGAGGCGCTTCGTCTGCGGGTGATGGCGGTACATGAACGCCTCGGTGAGCAGGAACCCGGTGCGCTCCGCCGCGGCGAACGCCTCCTCGACCTCGGCGGGATTCGACGACATCGGCTTCTCGCAGAGCACGTGCTTGCCCGCCTCGAGCGCGCGGATCGACCACTCGCAGTGCATCGTGTTCGGCAGCGGGTTGTAGATCGCCTCGACGGACGGGTCCGCGAGCAGCTCCTCGTACGAGCCGTAGGCGGCCGGAATCCCGTGCTGATCCGCGAACGCCTTCGCGCGGCCGAGCTCGCGGCTGCCGACGGCGACCACGTCGACGTCGGCCGAGAGCGCGGCGCCCGCGAGCAGCTTGCGGTTGATGTCGGCGGTGGAGAGGATCCCCCAGCGAACGGGATCCATCAGCGCCCGGCCTTGACCTGCAGCCTGCGCGCGACGGTGTCGAGCGTGACGGCGAACAGCAGGATCGCGCCGGTCACGATGAAGATCACGCCCGAGGTGTAGCCGAGCGTGTTCAGGCCGTTCGCGATCGTCGCGATCACGAGCGAGCCGAAGAGCGCGTTGCGCACCTCGCCGCGGCCGCCGAAGAGGCTCGTGCCGCCGATCACGGCTGCCGCGATCCCGTCGATCAGGAGCGTGCCGCCACCGGCATTGAGGTCGACGCTCGAGAGCCGCGCGGCCAGCACGATGCCGCCCATCGCGGCCATGAAGCCCGAGATCATGAAGACGAGGATCCGGATGCGCGCCACGTTGATGCCGGAGCGGCGGGCCGCCTCGGCGTTGCCGCCGACGGCGTAGACGTGACGGCCGAACGTGGTGCGCTTGGAGACGAACGTCCAGATCAGCAGCATCGCGACGATCAGGAGGAGCGGGAACGGAACGCCGCGGTCGCTGTTGCAGATCGCAACGGTCACGAAGGCGCCAAGGGGAACGCCGATCAGCCTGAGCGCGAACAGCACGGGATCACGGATCTCGAGACCATGGCGCCGGTTCTGTATGAAGCCGTTGAGCATGCCCGCGAGGTACGCGACGCTCACGATCGTGGCGATGATCCAGCCGGCCGTGTCCGAGAAGAAGTACTGGGAGACGTCGTTGATCGTCTCGTCCTGGATCACGAGCACGCCCTGCGGTATCGACTTCAGGACCACGCCCTGCCAGATCTCGAAGCCCGCGAGCGTGACGACGAACGACGGAACGCCGATCAGCGCGATGATCGAGCCCTGGAACGCGCCGATCGCCGTGCCCGCGGCGAGCGCGCCGAGGATCGCGATCAGGCCGTTGTACTGGTGATTGCTCCCGGGCAGCTGGAGCTGGGCGACAACGACGCCCGCGACGCCGGCGACATAGCTGATCGAGAGGTCGATCTCGCCGATCAGGAGGACGAACACGACGCCGTAGGCGAGCAGCGTCGTCCCTGCCATCTGCAGGATGATGTTGTTGAAGTTGACCGCCGTGAAGAAGTTGTCGGCGGTCTGGCTGAAGACTGCGACGATCAGCAGCAGCGAGACGATGACGGGGCCGCTCCCCAGGTTCCCGGAGCGGAGGTTGTCCATGATCCGGTGCGGGTACGAGGCGATGCCGCTCGGCTCGAGCGGCGGCAGCGCCTCGACTGGCTGGGTGCTCACGCCTCGTCCTCGATTCCGGTTCCCGGAATCCCGGAGACCTTGGTGGGCACGCCCGCCGTGATGGCTTGCACGAGTTCCTGCTGCGTGGTCTTGCTGCGGTCATAGACGCCGATGCTGCGGCCGAGGCGCAGCACGCTGATGCGATCGGCGACGGCGAAGATGTCGTGGAGGTTGTGCGAGATCAGCACGACGGCGAGCCCCTGGTCCGCGAGGCGCCGGACGAGCTCGAGCACCTGCTGGGTCTGGGCAACGCCGAGCGCGGCGGTCGGCTCGTCGAGGATCACGAGCTTGGAGTTCCAGAGCACGGCCCGCGCGACGGCGACCGACTGGCGCTGACCGCCCGAGAGCGTCGCCACGAGCTGCCGGTGCGAGCGGATCGTCGTGACCGAGAGGCCCTTCATGGTCTCGCGCGTGCGGGCCTCCATCTCCGACTCGTTGAGGAGCTGGAAGACGTTGTGCACCTCGCGCCCGAGGAACATGTTCTGGACGACGTCGAGGTTGTCGCAGAGCGCGAGGTCCTGGTAGACGACCTCGATGCCCAGGCGCGCCGAGTCCTTCGGGCCGTGAATCGTCACGGGTTGACCCTCGAAGAGAATCTCGCCACTGTCGGAGGTGTAGATGCCGGCGACGCACTTGATCAGCGTCGACTTGCCGGCGCCGTTGTCGCCGACGAGCGCCATCACCTCGCCCGCCCGCACCTCGAAGTCGACGTCGGAGAGAGCCTGCACCGAGCCGAAGCTCTTCGAGATGCCGCGCAGCTCGAGCGTCGGCGTCTCGGTCGCGGTTGCCGCGTTCATGGACGTGCCGGACCGGAGCGGCGTGGGGGCGCTACGCGGCGCCCCCACGCAGTCCGTTCCTACTTGCAGAACTTCGCGTAGGCGCCGATGCAGACGTCCTTCTTCTTGAGATACCCACTCCTGAAGAGGGACTTGTAGTTCGCCTTCGTGATCGAGACGGGCGGGAAGATCAAGGACGGGACGCCGGCCGACTTGCCGTTCGTCTTAGGTGTCCGGCCCTTGAGCAGGGCGACCGCCGCTTGCGCCGATGCGGTCGCGGACAGCCGCGTGTCCTTGAAGACCGACAAGCTCTGCCAGCCGGAGATGATGTTCTGCACGCCCTGCGGCGTCGCGTCCTGGCCGCTCAGCGGAATTGGCTTGAGCCCGTGCGCCTTGAGCGCGACGACCACGGCGTTGGCGAGACCGTCATTCGCTGCGGCCACGGCGTTGATCTTGTTGCTCGTCTTGACGAGCATCTGCTCGAAGATCGTGCCGGCCTTCTGGTTGTCCCAGTCAGGCACGTACTGCTGCGGCCCCTTGACGAACGTCCCGTTCTTGTAGAGCGGGTTGAGCACCGACTCGTAACCGTTCTTGAAGAGGGTCGAGTTGTTGTCGGTCTGGCCACCGTGCAACTCGGCGACGACGGGCTTCTTGCCGTACATGCCGGTGGTCCTCAGGCCCGCGACCACGCCCTTGCCCTGCAACACGCCGACGGACGCGCCGTCGAACGAGATGTAGATCGCGGGCTTGCCACCCGTGACCTGCCGGTCGTACTCGATCACCTTCGCGCCGGCGGCCGTGGCGGCTTTCTCGATCGTGAGCGACGAGCCCGCGTCGAGGGAGGTCAGAATCACGACCTTGGCGCCGTTGCGCAAGGCACTGATCAGCCTGCGTCTTCTGCCTCTGCGCGTCGCCGTTGGCGTTGTTGATCACGTACGTGACGCGGGCCTTCTGGAAGGCGGCGACGAACGCCGGGCGATCCTGCGTTTCCCACCGCACGGACGTCTTCGGATCGGGGAGCAAGACGCAAACTGCAGCACTCGCCTTCGCGCTCGATGTCTTGCCTTGCGCGACCGTGGTCGCCGTGCCGGCAATCGCGGCGAGCGCGAGACCGATCACGGGGATGAGCTTCTTCACTCCGGTTCCTTTCGTCAGGATGTGCACTTCACTACGGCGAGATGCGCACATGGGCGGGCGGCAGCACAATACGGAGCGACCCGGATGAAATCAACCGGACGCCACAACTAATCCGCGACGAGGCATCAAGCATGCCTCAAAGCAAAAGAGCGCGCAGCGGCACGGCTGTCGGATCACTCAGCACGCTGTGTAAGACGAGCGCAGCGCCTCCTCTGATAGCTGCTTCGTCGCCGAGTTGCGAACCGACGATCTCGACGACCGTCGGAGCGACCGTCGCGCGCTGGGCGGCGGCGGCGCGCACGCCCGGCAGCAGCCACTGAGACAGCGTCCCGAGCGTCCCGGCCAGGACGACTCGCCGCGGATTGACGATCGAGACCACCGCGGCGATGCAGATGCCGAGGATCTCGGCGACCTCGTCGAGCGCAGCGACCACGTCGGGGTCGCCGCCCTGGGCGCGCTCCGCGACGAGGGTCGCGGGCGAGGACGTCTCGCTGCGCGCCCCCTGGATGCCGACCCTGCGGGCGATGGCTTCCTGGCCGGCGAGCGTCTCGAGGCAGCCGCGACCTCCGCAGCGGCACTCCTCGCCGTCGAACGGGCGCACCGGGATGTGACCGATCTCACCCGCGAAGCCGTCCGACCCCGGGAAGATCGCACCGTCGACGATCACCGCGCCGCCGATGCCGATGTTGCCGTAGATCAGGAGCCCGTCGCGCACGCCCCGCAGCGCCCCGCTCTCGAGCTCGCCGAGCGCCGCGAGATTGGCGTCGTTGCCGACCTCGATCGCGAACGGACGATCGCCGAGCGCGTGACGCAGCCGCTCCGCGACCGGCACCTCGTCCCAGCCGAGGTTCGGGGCGTGGATCAGCGTGCCCGTCTGCGCCTCGACCGTGCCCGGGACGGAGATGCCGGCGCCGATCGGCGTCAGGCCCAGGGCGTCGCATTCGGCGAGCGCGTCCGCAGCGAGCTCGGCGAGCGCCTCGAACACGACCTCGGGCGCGCTTCCGCGGTTGTCGTGCCCGACGGCCGCGCGGTAGCGCACGGCTCCGCGCAGATCGCACACGCAGACCGCGAGGTAGTCCACGTTGATCTCGAGCCCGAGCGCGGCGATGCGGGTGTCGTCGAGCTCGAGGATCTGCGCGGGCCGTCCGACCCGGCCGCCGTCCGCGAGACCGGACTCTGCGACCACGCCGCGCTCGATCAGCTCGGCGACGAGGCTCGACACCGTCGTCTTGTTGAGTCCCGTCAACTTTGCGAGCTGCGCGCGCGAGAGCGCCCCCCGCTCGGAGATGCGCCGCGCGACGAGGCCGAGGTTGGACTTCCGTACGGCGCGCTGGTCGGCGCGGCTGGCGGGAGCGGAGGAGGTGTCGAGGGGGTTCATCGGCGGCGCCACGCTAGCGGATTGCGAGCTCGCCACGCGGGACCCGCAGCGTCGATACGGTATCGCGGCACGTTCGCAACCGATAGCCACCGACCAAAGGGATTCCCGCAATGGGCCGCCTCAAGACCAGCCTCGGCATCTGGGCCTTCGGCTCGATGGTCACGCGCTTCATGCCCGTCGGCTACCAGCCCGCGCTCACGAACGCGACGACCGCCGAGAAGGTGCACCGCGCGGTCACGGGCCTCGGCGATCTGATCGACGACTACGAGTTCCACTACCCGGCCGAGCTCGCGCCGGACACGCTCGACGAGGTGCGCTCGGCGCTCGACGGCCACGCGATCTACGCGATCTGCGCGGGCCTCCACCTCGATCCGCGCTTCGGGCGCGGCGGCCTCGTCAACCCCGATCCCGCGACGCGCGCTGAAGCGCTGCGGCTGACGCTCGAGGGTGCCGACTTCGCCGGGACGCTGGGCGCGAACTTCGTGCTCTGGCCCGGCATCGAGGGCTACAACTATCCGTTCCAGACGCCCTACGCCGAGAGCTGGGGCTGGTTCATCGACGCCGTCGGCCAGGCCGCCGAGGTGTGCGCCAAGCACGGCAAGAAGCTGTTCCTGGAGCACAAGAACAGCGAGCCGGCGATGAAGATCCTGATGCGCAACATCGGCATGACGCTGCACGTCATCCACAAGCTGCGCGCCGAGGGGATCACCAACGTCCAGGTCAACATGGACTGGCAGCACCTGATCATGAACGGCGAGTCGCTCGGCGAGTACGCGGCGATGCTGGCCGGCGAGGGGCTGCTCGGCCACCAGCACGCGAACTCCGGCTGGGGCACGTTCGACGACGACAACATGGTCGGCGCGACGGCCTTCATGGAGACGCTCGAGCTCGCGCTCGAGCTGCGGCGCGCGAACTACGGCGCGAACGGCGAGCGCCTCGGCTTCGACCTCTACCCGTACACCGAGGACGCGGTCGACGTCGTCCGCCGCAGCGTCCTGCAGTGGGACTTCATCGACGCGGCCGCCGGCCGCATCGACGAGCCCGCGCTGCGCGAGGCCCAGCTGCGCAAGGACGCGATCCGCGCCTACGAGCTCGTCTACGCGGCGCTCGGCGCCCCGACGCCGGGCTAGGCGAAACCGATGGCGACTGTCGCGGTCGGGCTCGACGTCGGCACGACCGGGGTCAAGGCGCTCGCGGTCACGGCCGACGGCGAGGTCGTCGCGAGCGCCGAGAGCCAGTACGGGCTGTCGCAACCTCGGCCGGGCTGGTCCGAGCAGGCACCGGAGGACTGGTGGGCGGGCAGCGAGTCGGCGATCGCCGCGCTCGGTCAGCACGAGATCGCGGGCATCGGGCTGTCGGGGCAGATGCACGGGCTCGTCGCGCTCGGGGAGCAGGACGACGTCCTGCGTCCCGCGATCCTCTGGAACGACCAGCGCACGGCGGCGGAGTGCGCGGAGATCGAGGAGCGGGTCGGCCTCGAGCGGCTGATCGAGCTGACGGGAAACCGTGCGCTGACGGGCTTCACGGCGCCGAAGCTGCTGTGGCTGCGCACGCACGAGCCGGAGGTCTACGCGCAGATCCGGCACATCCTGCTGCCCAAGGACTACGTGCGCCTGCGGCTCTGCGGCGAGCGCGCGATCGACGTCGCCGACGCCTCCGGGACGCTGCTCTTCGACGTCGCCGAGCGCCGTTTCTCGACGGCCGTGCTCGACGCGCTCGAGGTGCCGGAGAGCTGGATGCCGCGCTCGCTCGAGTCGCCCGAGGTCTCGGGCCGCACCGCCGCCGGCGTTCCCGTGGCGGCGGGCGCCGGCGATTGCGCGGCCGCCGCGCTCGGCGTCGGCGTCGAGCGACCGGGTCCCGTCTCGCTCGTGCTCGGGACGTCCGGCGTCGTCTTCGCGGCGCTGCCGGCCTACCAGCCCGACGCGCAGGCGCGCGTGCACGTGTTCTGCCACGCGGTGCCGGGCGCCTGGCACGCCATGGGCGTGATGCTCTCGGCGGCCGGCTCGCTGCAGTGGGCGCGCGACACGTTCGCGCCCGGGGTGCCGTTCGACGAGCTGATGGCCGAGGCGGAGGCCGTCCCGGCCGGCGCCGGCGGCATCGTCTTCCTGCCCTACCTCTCCGGCGAGCGCACCCCGCACGCCGATCCGGACGCGCGCGGCGCGCTGGTCGGCCTGAGCGCGAGCCACACGCGCGGGCACGTCATGCGCGCCGTGCTCGAGGGCGTCGCCTTCGGGCTCGCCGACTCCTTCGACCTGCTGCGCGACCTCGGCGTCGAGGCCACGGTCGCACGCGCTTCGGGCGGAGGTGCGCGCAGCGACTTCTGGCTCCGCATCTGCGCCTCGGTGCTCGGCGTGCCCGTCTGCCGGATGGCGGTCGACGAGGGCTCGGCGTTCGGCGCGGCGATGCTCGGCGGCATCGCGGGCGGGATGTTCGCCGGCGTGGACGAGGCCGTCGAGGCGTGCGTGCGCGTGCGCGACCAGATCGACCCCGAGCCCACCTGGGTCGACGTCTACGCCGAGGGCGCGGCAGCGCTTCATCGCGCTCTATCCCGCGCTCAAGGGCGTGCTCGGCTGACGCGCAGCCGGGTCTACGCAGGATCACAGGAGATTCACAGCCGATTCCCAGGCTCGGCGGCGAGGCTGTCGGTATGGCGACCGCCCTTCGACGTGGCATGCTCGGGTGATGGCAGCCGAGCGAACAGCCGATATGCGGCGGGTTCTGATCGTCGACGACGAGGCCTCGATCACCGATGCCGTCGCGACCGCGCTGCGCTACGAGGGCTTCGACACCTGTGAGATCGCATCCGGGCGCGCCGCCGTCACGGCGATCGACGAGTTCCGCCCCGACCTCATCATCCTCGACGTGATGCTGCCCGATCTCGACGGCCTCGCCGTTGCGCGGAGGCTGCGCGACCGGCGCGTGCCGGTGCCCGTGATCTTCCTCTCCGCCAAGGACGCGACCGAGGACAAGATCGCCGGCCTCGCGCTCGGCGACGACTACGTCACGAAGCCGTTCAGCCTCGCCGAGCTCGTCGCGCGCGTGCAGACCGTGCTGCGCCGCACGCAGGGCGACGACGGCCACGTGCTGCGCTTCGCCGACGTGGTGCTCGACGACGACACGCGCCAGGTGCGCCGCGGTGACGAGCCGCTCGACCTCACGCCGACCGAGTTCCGGCTGCTGCGCTTCCTGCTGCAGAATCCGCGCAGGGTGCTGAGCAAGCGGCAGATCCTCGACAACGTCTGGAACTACGACTTCGGTGGCGACGCGAACGTCGTGGAGACGTACGTGAGCTATCTGCGCCGCAAGCTCGATGCCTGCGGGCCGCCCCTGATCCACACGGTCAGGCTGGTCGGCTACGTGCTGCGCGAGCCGGATCGGTAGGAATGACGGAGGGCGGCCGCAGCGGCGGGCGCATCGGAGCGGCGGTGCGGGAAATGTCGCTGCGCGCACGCCTGCTCATCGTGCTCGGGGTCGTGTCGGCCTTCGGCCTTCTGGCCGCCGACCTCGCGACCTACGCGGCGCTGCGCTCGTCGCTCTTCGACCGCGTCGACAGCTCGCTCGACAGCAGCGCGACGGGCGTCTCGAACTCACTCGCGTCGGAGGGGTTCCGCCCCCGTCCAGGGCCCTCCTCTCCGCTGCGGCAGATCCAGTTCCTGGCGCAGTTCGGCGTGCTGACGCCAGGGATGTACGTGGAGATCCGGCCCGGCGACGGCTCGGAAGGCCTGCAAGGCACGTTGACCCGCCCGGGGGAGACCGCGCCGTCGCCACGCATCCCGAAGGGCTTCGGCCCCGCGGCCGACGGCGGCGCGAGGCGCGCGACCGTGAGCGCGGAAAAGGGAGGCACTCGCTTCCGCCTGCTCGCGCGCTCCACGCCCTTCGCAGATTCGACGCTGATCCTGGGCGTGCCGCTCAAGGACACGGACACCACCCTGGACCAGCTCAGGCTGATCATGCTGCTCGTCGCGTGCGCCGTGATCGCAAGCACGCTGGTACTCGGGCTCTGGCTGATCACCGCGAGCCTGCGCCCGCTGCGGCGCATCGAGGAGACGGCCGCCGCGATCGGCGCCGGCGACCTCTCGCGCCGCGTCGAGCCCGACGGCGGGACGACGGAGATCGGGCGGCTCGGTGGCGCGCTCAACGCGATGCTCGGGCAGATCGAGGACGCGTTCGCCGAGCGCTCGGCCTCCGAGGCGCGCCTGCGCCGGTTCATCTCCGACGCGTCGCACGAGCTGCGCACGCCCGTCGCCGCGGTGAGCGCCTACGCGGAGCTCTTCGATCGCGGCGCGCGCGACCGCCCGGACGATCTCGCGCGCTCGATGACCGGGATCCAGCGCGAGACGCGGCGCATGGGCTTGCTCGTCAGCGACCTGCTGCTGCTCGCGCGCCTCGACCAGGGGCGGCCGCTCGAGGCGCGGCCGCTCGATCTGACGGCGCTCGCCGGCGAGGCGGTCGATGCCGCGCATGCAATGGAGCCCACCCGGCCGCTGGCGCTCGAGGCGCCGGCCGCAGTCACGGTCACCGGCGACGCCGAACGCCTCCGCCAGGTGATCGACAACCTGCTCGCGAACGTCCGCGCACACACGCCGGTCACGGCCGCCGCCACGGTGCGGGTGCGGCGCGACGGTGCCGCAGCGGTGCTCGAGGTCACCGACGCAGGCCCGGGCATGGAAGCCGGCGAGACCGCGCAGGTCTTCGAGCGCTTCTTCCGCGGCGACCCCTCGCGCTCGCGCGACCACGGCGGCGCGGGCCTCGGCCTCGCGATCGTGGCCGCGATCGTCGAGGCCCACGGCGGCGAGGTCGCAGTCGAGAGCGAGCCGGGGGCGGGAACGACGTTCCGGGTGACGCTGCCCGACCGCGACGTCCCAAGCACGGAGCCTGCTCAATTGGGGCCTGGCCCCAATTGAGCAGTCGCTGAGTCGCACGTTTGGGGCCAGACCCCAAACGTGCGATTCACGCGCCCGGCGGCGTGCGCTTCCAGCCGGCCCAGCGCTCTGCGAGGCGGCCGTCGGCGATCCGGAAGATCACGATCGCCGAGAGCTCGACCGGCTGACCGGTCGGCGGCTCGCCGAAGAGCGGGCCGGTACGGGTTCCGCGCATCGTCCACCGGATCGTGACCCGATCCTCCTCCGCCACCAGGTCGTCGATGGCGAACCGCAGGTCGGGGTGGGCGCCGTGCATGGTGGCGACCACGTACTCGGCTCCCTCGCCGCCGGCCGGCTGGCCGGGCAGCGGATCGTGATCGAGGAAGTCGGGTGCCACCAGGTCGCGCATCGCGGCCCGATCGCCGGCCGGGATGACGTCCTCGAAGACGTGGCGGACGAGCGCCTTGTTGGCTTCGGCGATCATGGCCGCACCGCTTCTGCGACCGGGGCGAACAGGGCTGCGTGGTCGCGTGCGAACGCGCCGAAACTGCGCGGCGGGCGACCCGTCAGCGATTCGACGGTGCCGGTGACCTCGCTGTTGACGCCCTGCCGTGCCATGCGCGAAGATCGCCACGATCTGCTCGGCGACGAAGTCCGGCAGCCCTGCCTGCACCAGGCCGGCCCGCGCGTCGTCGTCGGAGACGTCGACGAACTCCACGTCGCGGCCCGTCGCCGCCGAGAGCTCGGCCGCCACCTCCGCGTAGGTGATCGCCGCGGGGCCGGTGAGGACGAACGCGCCGTGAACCTCCACCGGCGTCGTCAGCAGGCACGCAGCGGCGTCGCCGACGTCGCGCGGGTCGATCATCGCGATGCGCGCCTCGCCCGCCGGCGCGAAGAAGCGGCCCTCGTGCGCCACCTGCCCGGCGGCCGCGAGCACGTTCGACATGAAGAAGCTCGAGCGCAGGACGACGGCCGAGACGCGCGCCGTGCGGAGGTGCTCCTCGATCCGCCCGTGCCAGTCCCAGAACGCGACCGGCGACCCCGGCCCCGTGGTGATCGACGAGAGCTTGACGATGCGCCGGACACCCTGCGCGACGGCCGCGTCGATCGCGGCGATCTCCCACTCGACGCGGCGCGGATCGTCTGCGCCCGAGAGGAACACCGCCTCCGCGCCCACGAGTGCGCGCCGCACGGACTGCGCGTCGGCGAAGTCGCCGATCGCGATCTCGGCCGCGTTGCCGAAGAGCGATCGCGCCTTCTCCGCGTCGCGGACGAATACGCGGACTTCCTCGTTCTGCTTCAGCAGCGCCCGCACCACCTGCGAGCCTGCGATTCCGGTTGCTCCGAGAACCAGGATCATCATCCGGCTCCTCTCATCAGTCATTGTCGTAAGCTACGTTCCGTAGTAAGTAATAACTATGGAACATAGATATGTCAAATGACCTGCGCCTGTTCTCCTACGAGATCCTCGGACTCGTGGGCAGCACCGGGGTCGCCACGCACGATCTCCGCCGGATGGTCGAGCGCGGCCGCATGCTGGACTGGGCGGGCGAGAGCCAGTACTACTCCGAGCCCAAGCGGCTCGCCAAGCTCGGCTACCTGGACGCGCGCAAAGAACCGGGCAAGACCCGCGACCGCACCGTCTACACGCTGACGGACAAGGGCCTCGAGGCCCTGCGCGAGTGGGCGGACACGCCCATCAGCTTCACGCCGGTCAAGAGCGAGCTCCTGACCCGCCTGCTGATCGCCGACCTCGTCGGCGAGCCGGCGACCCGCGCGAGCGCTCTCGCACTGCGTGACGAGATCGCCGATCTCGAGGCGAGCGTCGCCACAGCAGAGGCGAGCGCGAAGGCACTCCCACACCGGAGCAAGTACCTGCTCCTCGTGGTGGGGTACCTGCAGGGCGTGCTCGCACTCCACCGCGAGCTCATCGACACGGTCGAGCGCGAGCTGTCAGCCGGCGATGACGCCGACGCTCCGGATCAGCCGAAGAACGCCTCGGCGAGCGCGTAGTACTCGCGCGGGACGGTGCGCAGCTCCTTGACCGCCTCGTCGAGCGGCGCCGCGACGACCTCGGTCCCGCGCAGCGCCGTCATCAGACCGAAGCGCTTCTCGAGCGCGAGCTCCGCCGCGAGCAGCCCGTAGCGCGTGGCGAGGATGCGGTCGTAGGCGGTCGGCGTGCCGCCGCGCTGCAGGTGGCCGAGCGTCGTGACGCGCGTCTCGAAGCCCGTGATCTGCTCGAGCAGGTCCGCGAGCTGCTGGCCGACGCCGCCGAGGCGCGCGTGGCCGAACGCGTCGACCTCGCCCGTGCGTGTCGAGAGCTCCTCTGCGCCCTCCTCGCGCGTCAGCGGCCAGCCCTCGCTGACGACCACGATCGAGAAGTCCTTGTCGCGCGCGTGGCGCTGCTTGATCAGGTCGGCGCAGCGCTCGACGGTGAGCGGGAACTCGGGGATCAGCACGACGTCGGCGCCGCCGGCGATGCCGCTCGCGACCGCCAGCCAGCCGGCGTGGCGCCCCATGACCTCGACGACGATCACGCGGTCGTGCGACTCGGCCGTCGTGTGCAGCCGGTCGATCGCCTCGCTCGCGATCGAGACCGCGGTGTCGAAGCCGAACGTCTGGTCGGTCGCCGCGAGGTCGTTGTCGATCGTCTTCGGAACGCCGACGACGGGGAGGCCGAGCTCGCCGTGGAGACGCGCTGCGACGCCGAGCGTGTCCTCGCCGCCGATCGCGATCAGCCCGTCGAGGTGCTCGAACGACTTCTTCACGGCTTCGACGCCGCCGTCCTCGCTGAACGGGTTCGTGCGGCTGGTGCGCAGGATCGTGCCGCCGCGCGGGAGGATCCCCGAGACGGTCTCGAGGTCGAGCGGGCGGAAGAGGCCGTCGATCATGCCGCGCCAGCCGCGCAGAACGCCGATCGGCTCGGCGCCGCCGTCGACCAGGCGCCGCGTCGCCGCCCGGATGACGGCATTCAATCCGGGGCAGTCCCCTCCGCCGGTGAGCATTCCAATCCGCATCCGCACTACTCCTCGATCGCTCCGGTAGCTCCGTAGGGTGGCAGCTTCAGGAGCTCGGTGAGTTCGTCGCAGCGCTCGCGCACCGCGGTGACGAAGTCCTCGGCGGCCTCCGGCAAGGTCGCGTCGCGATGCCAGGCGAGGCCGATCTGCCGCGCGGGGACGCGACGCGAGGCGTCCAGGGCGACCACGCCGCGGATGCTCCGGTCGATCGCGAGCCGCGGGATCAGCGCCGAGCCGATGCCGGCGGCGACCATCCGCTGCACCGCGCCGCTCTCGTCGCTCCGGAAGACGACGTGCGGCTCGATGCCGCGTGCGCGCAGCAGCGCCTCGATCCCGTAGGTGCTGCGGCTGTAGGCGACCAGCGGCAGCCGGCCGATCTCGGCGAGCGTCGGCGCGCTCTCCCGCTGTGCGAGCGCCGAGCCCGCCTGCGTCAGCAGGACGTAGCCGTCGCGCACGAGCTCGACGTGCTCGAACGGGCCCTCGGGCGGGACGAGCGCGAACGTGAAGTCGAGGCGCCCGCGCTCGACGAGAGCGAGCAGCTCGTCCTCGTAGGCCGCCTCCTGGAGGCGCACCTCGAGTCCCGGGCGCAGTTCCATGAGGCGGCGCACGACGTTCGGCAGCACACGGATCGAGACGCTCTGGAACGTCCCGACGCGCAGCGTCCCCGCCGTGCCCTCGGCGAGCGAGGTGAGGTCGGCCTCGGCCGCCTGCAGCTGGGCGGTCAGCCGGACGGCGTGGCGCAGCATGCGCTCGCCCGCGGTCGTCGGCACCACGGGCCGGCGACCGCCCGGGCGCTCGAGCAGCCGCGTGCCGGCCGCCCGCTCGAGCGCGGCGATCTGCAGGCTGACGGCCGACTGCGTGTAGCCGAGCTGCTGCGCCGCGCGCGCGAACGACCCCGACGAGACGACCGCGTCGAAGGCCGCGAGGTGACGCATCTCGATGCCGAGCAATCGATGAGGTTTTTCATCACAGCGTCCTGAAACTCTAGTTGGACGCATGGACGGTCGTGCACCAGTCTGAGACGGGTGAAGACCGACCGCGCCGCCTCCGGACTGCTCTCGCTCTACGCGATGATCTTCGTCTCCGTCGTCGCCGACGTCGCGGTGGTGCCGCTGCTGCCGACGCTCACGCGCGAGCACGGGCTCTCGTCCCTGGACACCGCGCTGCTGCTCTCGACGACGACGTTCGCGATGGTCGTGATCACGCTGCCGCTCGGGCGGCTCGCCGACCGCGTCGGCGCGCGGCCGCTCGTCGCCTGTGCCGGCGGGTTCGTGGTGCTGGGCTCGATCGTGCTCGCGCTCGCGAACGGGCTGCCCGCGCTGCTCGCCGGGCGGACGCTGATCGGCATCGCGAACGGGATCATCTGGACCGCGGGCGTGATGATCGCCGGCGCGCCGGGACGGCCCGCGGGCGCGACCGGCCGCGCGATCGCCGCGGGCGGCACGGGGCTGCTCGTCGGGCCGGTGCTCGCCGGACTGCTGGCGGATCGCATCGGCACCTGGGCGCCGTTCGCCGCGGGGGCCGCGCTCGCGCTCCCCGTCACCGTCTTCTTCGCGCTCCAGCGCTCGGCGCCCGTCGAGCGCCCGGCGCCGGCCGCCGAGCCGGCTGCGCGCGGCGCGCATCGCAACCGGATCGTCGTCTACGCGATGCTCGCGACCGTCCTGCTCGGGTTCGTCGGCGGGATGGGCAATCTGCTCGGCACGCTGCGCCTGAGCGAGAACGGCCTCTCGCCGAGCGGGATCGGCGTGCTCTTCTCGATCGGTGCGCTCGTCTGGATCGTCGTCGCCCCGCTGGCCGGCCGCATGGGCGAGCAGCGCAGCCACATCGCCCTGACCGCGATCGGCTGCGCACTGCTCGGCGGAGCCTGGCTCGTGCCGGTGGCGGACCGCTCGACACTCGCGATCACCGCGTTCCTGCTGGCATCGAGCGCCGGCCGCGCGGGCCTCAACACGTTCAGCTACCTGCTCGCCGGCACGGGCGCGCAGTCGGCCGGCGCCGGCCGCGGCACCGTGATCGGCCTCGTCAACCTGAGCTGGGGCGTCGCGGCCGTGATCGGGCCGCTGGCCGCGAGCGCCGCGCACGGCAACATCGACGAGCGCATCCCGTTCGGCGTCATCGCCGCGCTCTGCCTCGCCGTCGCGGCGTTCATGGTGACGGGCTCGCGCCCGGCCGCCGCCACCTGACCGCCAGCGAACCGCCAGCGAGCGTCCAGCGCCGTAATCGAGGATCGAGCCTCACACCGACGACGGAGGTCTCGATGAAGGCGAAACTCGGCATCCTCGACATCGCACTGGCGGCGGTCGCACTCACGCTGGCGGTCGCGGTCGCACCGGCGGACGCACGCACCACTCGAGCGGCGAGTTGCGGCCCCAAGGTGTCGCTCCTGCTCTGGCCCAAGGGCTACGAGGCCTATCCACGCCCGACGTTCGAGGTCTTCCGCGGACTCTCGGGGCCGTACGACCAGGCGAACATCCTCGCCTACGGCAGTGCGGCCAAGGACGGCGCCCTCGGCTATCCGGCCGCCTCGGTGCAGAGCGACTGTCTCGACTACGGCGGCGCGGGCACGCTCTCGGCGGCGGCGCTCGGGGCGAAGCAGACAACCGCGCTCCGGCTCGCGTGCTCGTTCCCGAAAGCACCCGTCGTGACGGTCAAGCGCCTCCCCGCGCAGGCCAAGCGCGTTCGGGTGATCCTCCCGCCCGCGACCATCGTCGCGGACGCAACGGTGACGGCGCACGGCTCGTCGCTCAAGTACGCGGCCAGGTACTGCAGCAGGAAGGGGACGCTCGTCGAGCCGTCGAGCTGAGCTGCCGGCGTCCGGCCGCCGCCTCTCGCCACGCGATGCGGCGGCCGGTAGCCTGAGCGCGTGAAGGAGATCGTCGTCGTCGGCGTCCCCATCGACAGCCTCGGCAAGCCGGGCGGGACGGAGCTCGCGCCGGGTGCGTTGCGCGAGCACGGGATCGCCGAGGCGCTCGGCGCGCGAGACGCGGGCGACCTGCCCGTGCGCATCGTCGGCGAGGATCGCGATCCGGCCTCCGGCATCGTCGGCTACCCGACGGTCGTGGCCACCTGCGAGGGCGTGCGCGACGGGATCGCCCCGCTGCTGCGGAGCGGCGCGTTCACGGTGGTCATGGGCGGATGCTGCTCGCTCGTGCCGGGCGTCGCAGCGGCCTTGCAGCTGAGCGGCGACGGCCCGGTGGGTCTCGCCTACATCGACGGGCACCTCGACACCTACGACCCGAAGACGTCGCCGACCGGCGAGGCGGCCGACATGCCGGTCGCGATCTGCGCGGGACTCGGCGATCGCGCGCTCGTCGGGCTCGGTCCCGCCATCCCGCTGATCGACCCTGCGCACATCGCGCTGCTCGCCCATCGCGACGGCGACGAGGCGCTCGCCGAGGGCTCGGTGATGCCCGAGGAGCTCGGAATCGGCACGTCGATCGACTGCGCAACCGTTCAGGGCGAGGGGCCACGGCAGACCGGCGAGCGCATCGCCGCGCAGCTGGCCGAGGCCGCCGGGCGCTTCTGGGTCTCGATCGACGTCGACGTGCTCTCGAGCGCAGCGATGCCCGCGACGCCCGTGCAAGCGGCGTGCTCGACGGGGACGCGCTCCGTGCAGCGCCCTGAGCCCGCGGTGCTGGCGCGCGAGGGGGTGCGCCTGGAGCCGCTCGCCGCCCACCACCGCGACGGGCTCGCCGCCGCGATCGGACCCGACCCGGCGGCGTTCCCGCTCGCCGGTCCGGTGAGCGGCGACTCGACCCTCGACGACTGGCTCGCGCAGGCGGAGAGCGAAGCGGTCTCGGGGATCCGCCTGCCGTTCGCCGTGCTGAGCGACGGCGAGGTCGCGGGCTCCTCGAGCTACCTCGACATCGCCCCCGCCGACGGCCGCATCGAGATCGGGCACACCTGGTACGGCGCGCCGTGGCGCGGCACCCGCCTGAACCCCACCGCGAAGCTGCTCCTGCTCGAGCACGCCTTCGAGGTGCTCGGCGCGACGCGCGTGCAGCTCAAGACGGACGCGCGCAACCAGCAGTCGCGGCGCGCGATCGCCGGCATCGGTGCGACCTTCGAGGGTATTCTGCGCAAGCACTCGAGGCGCGCCGATGGGCCCGGGTTGCGCGACGTCGCGATGTTCTCGGTCACGGACGACGACTGGCCACGCGTGCAGGCGCTGCTCGAAAGGCGGCTCGCCTGACTCGCGTGCCGAGAAAGTGCGAGCATTGCCCATGGAGACGGTCAGCGCCGAAGAGTTCACCGCGATCACGCGCGTGGCTCGTGCGGCCTCCGACGTCCTGGCGCCGGCGGCGCGCGCCGAGCAGGTCCTGACGGAGCTCCAGGGACTGGTGCCGTTCGTGTGCGCCCAGCTCACGCGCTGGGATCCCGTGGAGGGCCGCCATTCGACGCTGGCGAGCCACGGGCTACGCCGAGCCGCTGCTCGAGCACCTCTCCGGCCCGACCTTCGAGAGCGAGCTGGCGCAGCTCGACATGCTGCGCAGCCGCCGGCCGATGCGCATGCGCGACCTGCCGGGCGATCCGGGCGACGTGCTCACGGTGTCCGAGGTGCTGCTGCCCGCGGGGTTCCGCGAGGGGCTGACGATGTGCCTCTTCACGCGCAGCGGGGTCTTCACGGGCATCCTCAACCTCTCGACCGACGACTGCCGCTACCCGGGCGACCGCGCGCGCGACGCCATCGCCGCGCTCAACGAGACGCTCGCCAACGTCGTGGACGTCACGCAGAGCTGCCGCACGCTGGCATCGCTGCTCGATCCGGGCGCAGCGGCGCTGGCCCTGGCCACCGACGGCACGCAGGTCGAGCTCTCGGGCAGCGACCGGGGCCCCGCGCTGGCTGAGGGCTCGCCGCTGCTCGACGTGCTCGCCGGCCAGGTGCCGACCGATGGCCACGAGCGCCGCTTCCTCTGGCCCGACGGCGAGAGCGGCTGGTACCGCGTGCGCATCGTGCCGTGCCTCGACGAGGCCGGCGGCCGCTCGCTCGCGCTCGTCACCGTGCGGCCCTGCGATCACGTGCTCGGGCTCACGCGGCGCGAGATCGAGGTGCTGACCCAGCTCGCCGTAGGCGCCTCGAATCCCGCAATCGCGCGCGCCCTCCACGTCAGCCCGCGGACGGTCGCCACGCACGTCGAGCACATCCTCGAGAAGCTCGACGTCTCGACCCGCGCGGCCGCCGCCGGACGCGCCGTGCGCGAGGCGCTCGTTCTCCCGACGTAGCTCGGTGCCAGCCCCGGAAGATCAGGGTGCGGGATCAGGGGGTACCCCCGATGCCAGCTCGGGGTGACGGCGTCATTGTCACTGCATGGCCGCGTACCCACACGCATCCCCGGCGCCGGCGCTGCTCACGCGCCGCGTCGTCCGCTTCGCGCTCGGCGCGAGCGCCCTCGTCGCGGTCACGGTCGTGCTGGCACGGCGCGTCGATCTCGCGCCGCTCCTGCAGTCCGATGTGGCGTGGGGCTGGATCGCGGTGTCGCTCGTGCTCAACCTGGCGTCGGTCGCCGGCAAGGCGATCGTGTGGAAGGCGGCGCTCGACGCGCTGCCCGGTCAGCGCCCGGCGCGCTACGGGCATGTCGTGCCGGCGTTGTTCATCGGCTTCCTGCTCAACACCGTGCTCTTCGCGCGCATGGGCGAGGTCGCGCGCGTCGCCGTGCTCGGACGGCGCCGCCGGCTCGCGGGCGACCCGATCCCGGCGAGCACGATCGCCGGCACGGTGCTCGCCGAGCAGCTCGTGCTGGGCGTCGCGCTGGCGCTCGCGATCGTCGCGCTCGCGCCGGTGCTGCACCTGCCGCACATGGTCTGGCAGCTCGTGATCGTGTTCATGAGCGCGCTCGTGCTCATCACGGCCGTCCTGATGGTCGTGATGCGCAAGGCGCGCGGTCGCCTGGCGGGTCTCGCGGCGGGCCTCTCGCGCGGTCAGGCGCTGTTCCGCAAGCCGCGCGCGACCGCCGCTCGCGATGGGCGCGGGCACGATCTCGTGGGCCGCGCAGATCGCCGGCATCTGGGCCGCACTCGAGGCCTTCCACATCCACGTCGGACTGGCCGGCGCAGGCCTCGTCTTCGTCTCCTCCACGATCGTCCAGCTGTTCCCGTTCTGGCCCGGCAACCTCGGCATCTTCCAACTCGGCGTCGCCGGACCACTCGTCAGCGTCTACGCCGTCTCGACCGCCAACGCCGTCGCCTTCAGCGTCGGACTGCAACTCGTCGAAGGCCTCCTCGGCGTCGGCCTCGGACTCTTCTTCCTCGCCCGCGAAGGCCTCTCCCTCAGCAGCGCCCGCCAGCTCGCAGCGACGCTCCGAGGACGCCGCCCAGCCCGCCTGACGGCGCTAGGCGGCGGGCACCTTCTCCACGAGCGGCTCGCAGCGCGCGATCGCAGCGTCCTCGTGCGGCGCGAGCTCGTCCCCGCCCTGGGCGCGGAGGAACTCGAGCATGGGATCCTCGACGCCGCTGGACAGGCCCGAGAGCTGCTCGACGATCGCGAGGCCGCAGAACGGCACGTAGGCCGACGAGTAGCCGCCCTCGTGCTCGATCACCAGCCGCCCCTCGCACAGGCGATCGGCGGCGCCCATCATCAGCTTCGTCAGCTCGCGGTAGCCGTCGGAGTGCATCTGCATGCGGCCGAGCGGATCCATCGCGCCGGCGTCGAGCCCGTTCGCGACGATGATGAAGTCCGGCGCGAAGCGCTCGAGCGCGGGCACGACGACGCGCTCGAAGGCGGCGACGTAGGCGCCGCGGCCGCCGCCGCGCGGCAACGGGATGTTGATGTTGGCACCGGCGCCCGCGCCCTCGCCGTTGTCCTCGACCGCACCCGAGAAGAGCGGGAAGCAGCCGTCCTGGTGCAGGGAGATCGTGAGGACGCTGGGATCGTCGTAGAACGCCGCCTGGGTGCCGTTGCCGTGGTGGACGTCCCAGTCGACGATCGCGACGCGTCCGAGGCCGCGCGCGGCGCGCAGGTGGTGCGCCGCGACGGCGACGTTGCCGAACAGGCAGAACCCCATCCCCTCGCCCGCGAGCGCGTGGTGACCCGGCGGGCGGCAGAGCGCGTAGACGTTGTCGACCTCGCCGTCGAGCACGGCGTCGCAGGCGGCCATCACGCCGCCGGCCGAGAGCAGCGCGATCTCGTACGAGCCGGGCCCGAACGGCGTCAGCCCGCCCGCGTCGCCGCCGTTGTCGTCCGACAGCGCCTTGATGTGGTCGACGTAGGAGCGCTCGTGGAAGCGGCAGATCTCCTCGACGGTGGCCATCCGCGGCTCGATCGACCGCAGCTGCGGGCGTGATCCCCGAAGCGTCCATGAGGTTCTTGAGGCGCCGCTTGGTGAGCGGGTTCTCGGCGTGCGTGTCCGGCTCGATCCAGCCCCCGGAGGGGAACGCCGCCGCAGCGTGTCGCGTGTCGTGCCACATGTAGCGCTCGTGCCAGACCAGTCCGGTCGTCATCGTCGACTCCCCTGTCGTTCGTGCGGACGCCCAGGATCGTGGATCGCGCGGGCGCGCGCAATCCGTCAAGCGACCGATGCGGCCGCGCAGGGCGTAGAGTTCCGCCGTGACCGAGTTCCGTGTGACCTACTGGCGCGACCTGCCGTCGCTCGTGACTGCGCGCGAGGGCGAGCACACGGCGAAGGCCGCGCTCGACGCGCGCTTCATGGTCGCGATCGACGAGGCCGCGATGCGCCTCGGGGCGACCGACTCGGACGCGTATCTCGAAGGCTGGCGCCAGAGCGAGTGGGAAGTCGCGCGACGGCAGTCCGGAAGCCGTCGTCGAGTCCGTCGCGAAGGAGCTCGAACGGGCAGTACGACCAGGAACGCGTGCAGGAAATGCTCGACTCGTACGGCACCTGACGCACGCTAGGATCGCGTTCGTCCTCACGATTCCAAGGAGGCAGTGTTGGCGACCGTTGCCAAGAGGCGCTTCATCCGTGCAGATGGCCCTGACAAGGTCACGGGCTCCGGCCGGTACACGGCCGATCTGACCCTCACGGGCATGCTGCATGCGAAGTTCAAGTTCGCCGGCGTGACGCACGGCCGCATCACGCGGCTCGACACGTCCAAGGCGGAGGCGCTGCCCGGCGTGTTCGCCGTCGCGACGCACAAGGACGTCCCCGACGTCCTGTACGGCGATTTCGTGCAGGACCGCTATCTCTTCGCCAAGGAGTACGTGCGCTTCGAGGGCGAGGTCGTGGCTGCGGTCGCCGCGATCACGCCCGAGATCGCCCAGGCGGCCGTCGACCTCATCGAGGTCGACTACGAGCAGCTGCCGGTCGTCAACGACCTCGAGCAGTCGCTCGCTCCCGGTGCGCCGCTCGTGCACGTCGACTGGGCCTCGTACGGCGACACCGACGGCATGGTGCGCGACGGCAACGACGCGTCCCACTCGACGATCGTCAAGGGCGACATCGAGCAGGGCATGAAGGACGCCGATCATCGTGATCAAGAGCCGCTTCGTCGCCGACGGCTCGCACGCCACGCCGATCGAGCCGCGCGCCATCGTGGCGCAGTGGTCGGGCGACCACGTCACGATCTGGACGTCGACGCAGGTGCCGTTCAACGCCCGCAGCGGCGTCATGGACACGCTCGAGCTGCCCGCCAGCAAGGTGCGCATCATCGTGCCGATGCTGGGCGGCGGCTTCGGCGGCAAGTGCGGCTTCCACTACGAGGCGCACGTCGCCGTGCTCGCGCGCAAGGCCGCGACGCCCGGTGCGCCTGCTGTTCACGCGCCGCGAGGAGTTCCTCGCTCCCGACAAGCGCCGCGAGGGCATGATCATCGAGATCGAGAGCGGCGTGAAGAAGGACGGCACGATCACCGCCCGCCGCGGCTTCCTGATCATCGACAACGGCGCCTACACCGCCGACTCGGCGTTCTTCTCCGAGCTCGCCGCGATGCACGTCGCACGGTCCGTACAAGACCCAGAGCGCTGCACATCGACGCGCACTGCGTCTACACGAACCACCAGCCCTCCGGCTCGGTGCGCGCCCCCACGGCGCCGCAGGCCTGCTGGGCGCTCGAGCAGCACACGGACGAGATCGCCAATGCGATCGGCATGGATCCGGTCGAGTTCCGCCGCCGCAACTGCATCGACACCGGCGACGAGGGCCCGACGCGGCAGGTCTACCTGCCGATCGGCCTGCACGAGTGCATCGCCAACGCCATCGAGATGAGCGGCTACGGGCAGGAGCTGCCCGAGGACGAGGCGATCGGCGTCGCCGTCGGCTGGTGGCCGACGTTCGGGGTGCCCTCGGGCGCCTACGTGAAGCTCAACGCGGACGGCTCGGGCGTGATCGTCACGGGCGCGCAGGAGTGCGGCACCGGCTCGGTCATGACGCTGCCGATGCTGGCGGCCGACGAGCTCGGCATGCAGCCCGAGGACTTCACGCTCGTCTACCAGGACACCGACGCCGGCCCGTGGGACATGGGCGCGACCGGCTCGCAGACGCTCGTCAACAACGGCCGCGCCGTCGTCGCCGCCGCCAAGCAGATCGCCGAGCAGCTGCGCCAGCTGGCCGCCGATCAGATGGAGGCGGCCCCGGCCGACATCGAGCTCGTCGACGGGCTTCGCGCAGGTCAAGGGCTCGCCCGACAGCCGCGTCTCGATCGCCGAGCTCGCGGCCGCCGCACACGGCGGCGAGCTGCTGCTCGGCACCGGCTCGGGCACGCCTCCGGCCGGGCCGGAGACCGACAACACAGAACTGCGTCGGCAAGCTCGGCATGGACGCCTGGTCGGCGCCGCAGGTCAGCTGCCACGCCGTGCGCGTCAAGCTCGACCGCGACACCGGCGTCGCGCGCGTGCTCGAGGTCTCCTGCTCGCACGACTCGGGCACGATCATCAACGAGACCGGCGCCGAGGGCCAGGTCGAGGGCGGCGTCATGATGGGCATGGGCCAGGCGCTCTCGGAGGGCACGAAGTACGACGACGAGGGCCGCCAGCGCAACGCCGCGCTGCTCGAGTACAAGCTCCAGACGATGCCCGACGCCCCGCCGATCACCGTCAAGTGGGTGCAGACCAACGCCACCGACGGCGGCCCGCGCGGCTCCAAGGGCGTCGCCGAGGCGCCCGAACGTCGCCACGGCGGCGGCGATCGCGAACGCGCTCGCCAAGCTCACCGGCGCGCCGCTGCGGCAGCTGCCGATGACGCCCGAGCGCGTGTGGGAGCACATGCAGGAGGTGGGCTCGTGAGCTACACCGCCGCCCACACGCTCGACGAGGCCCTCGCCGCCATGGCCGCCGGGGCGCGCCCCGTCGCGGGCGGCTCCGACCTCGTCGTCGGCAGCCCGCCACGGCAAGTCGCCCGCTGCCGGGCGATCTCGTCGCGCATCCACGGCGTCGGCGAGCTCGGCGACATCTCGGTCGAGGACGGGGCGCTCGTGCTCGGGCGCGCTCGTCAACCACGCCGAGATCGAGGCGAACGCCGAGTCGCACGCCGGCTGGACGGGCCTCGCCGACGGCAGCGCGCTCGTGGGCTCGCCCGCGACGCGCCACGTCGGCACGATCGGCGGCAACATCATGAACTCGTCGCCCGCGATGGACACCGGCGCGCCGCTGCTCGTGCTGGGCGCCGAGGTCGAGCTGCGCTCGAAGGACGGCTCCCGCACCGTGCCGGCTGTCCGAGCTCTGGACGGGCCCGGGCCGCACGTCGGCCGAGCGACGGCGAGCTGCTCGTGAGCGTCCGGGTGCCGGCGCTGCCCGCGCGCTCGGGCAGCGCCTACGTGCGGCTCGAGTACCGGCGCGCGATGGAGATCGCCGTCGTCGGCGCCGCGGCCTGTCGTCACGCTCAACGGGGACGGAGACGTCGAGGCCTGCCGCGTCGCGCTGACGGCGGTCGCGCCGACGATCGTCCGCTCCGCCGGGCGCGGAGGCCGCGATCGTCGGCAAGCCCGCTCAACGAGGAGACGCTCGCCGCCGTCGCCGCTGCCGCGAGCGCCGACGCCTCGCCGATCCGCGACGTCCGCGCCGGCGAGCGCTACCGCCGCCACACCGTCGGCGTCATGGCCCGCCGGGCCGTCGAGACCGCGGCCGCACGCGCCCGCGGCGAGCACGTTTCCGTACCCGCCAACCGCGCCTCGGGCATCGGCGCGCCCCTCGGAGGCTGAACCGATGAGCGTCTCGATCACCCTGAACGTCAACGGCGTCGCCTACCCGGTCACCGTCGAGCCGGACCGCACGCTCGTGAGCGTGGTCCGCGGCGAGATCGGCCTGACCGGCACCAAGGAGGGCTGCGACGACTGCGAGTGCGGCGCCTGCATGGTGCTCGTCGACGGCCGGCCGGTGAACTCGTGCTCCTACCTCGCCGTGCAGACCGACGGCCGCGAGATCACGACCGTGGAGGGCTCGGCAGCGACCGACGAGCCGCATCCGCTGCAGCGCAACATCGTCGCCGAGGGCGGCGTGCAGTGCGGGTTCTGCACGCCGGGCATGCTGATCTCGGCGACCGCGCTGCTGGCCGCGAGCCCGCAGCCGAGCGAGGACGAGATCCGCATCGCGCTGGGCGGCAACCTCTGCCGCTGCACCGGCTACCAGAAGATCGTGCGCGCGGTCCAGCGCACGGCCGACGAGCTGGCCTCCGCACGTGAGCTGAGACCGATCGGGTGGGGCTGCGCCGCGAGCGGCTCCACCCGGGTCTGATCCGCTAGCGGCCGACGATCAGCTTCGCGTGGCGCACGAGCGAGACGCCGTGACGGCCGCTGACCTTGACCGTCACCATGAGGCTGCTCGCCGCGCGCGTCGGCCGGGATCTTCCAGGTGCAGGTCGCGACGTGGCCGGCGATGTCGCCGCTGCTCTTGAGGCGCTTGCCGGAGAGCCGCGCCGCGGCAGCCGCACGTTGAGGTGCGGACGTCGAGACGGGCACGCGCCCGAATGACATGCGCACGATGTAGCGGCTTACCCGCGTGGGGCTTCGCGACCTTGAGGCTCGTGGTCTTGCTCTTGCGCTTGGCTTGCTTCGCCGACTTGCCGGTGTCGGCCTTGGCTGGCGCCGCGACGACGGTCTGCGCGATCAGCCGGCGCGGCCGGAGGCCGGCGGTCGCCGGCGGAGGACGGCGGCGCGGGCAGCCGGACGGCGGCGAGACCGGAGCGCAGGCGGGCGACGGCGGCGGGCGGCGGGGCCGGAGGCGCGGGCGGCGGCGGCGGGGCGGCGGAGGCAGGAGGCGGCGGGGCGGGGGCGGCGGCGGAGCGGGCGGTGCCGGCGGCGGCGACGGCGGCGGGGTGCCGGAGCCGCCGCCACTGCCGAACTCCTGCATCCAGTAGATCCCGTACGGGCCGCATCGACCGCGACGCCGACGCCGTCGAGCGGAATGCAGGCGCCTCGATGTTCGCGCGGTGGCCGGGCGAGTTGAGCCAGGCCGTCATCACGTCGGACGGCGTCTGCTGGCCGTGCGGCGATGTTCTCGCCCGAGCGCCGCGTCCGAGGCGTAGCCGCAGTTCGAGCATGCGCGTGAAGGGATCGCGCGCGATCGGCGGCGCCGGATCGTCGTGCGCGAAATAGGCGTACGCGCCATGTGCCGCGACTTCCAGACCGCGGAATCGTGAGCGTCGCGTTGATCGTGAGGGCGACGAGGCCGAGCGACGCGCGGTGCTGGTTGACGAGGTCGACGACCTGCTGCGCGAACGAGTCGTTCGCGCCCGGCCAGGTCGCGCCGGGCGTGCAGGACGGCGTCGCGCCGAGCGCGGGCGGCGATCCCGCGCAGCGCCGGAATCGCGGCCGCCAGCAGCACCGCCGCAATCGCGGCGGCTACGAAGACACGCGCCTAGGCACGCGCCGCCGATGTGCGGTCAGCGAGTCGGTCACAAGGCCCCTCTCTTCCGACCGTAGCACCCAAGCGCTATACGATTCGGAGCGGGAAGAGGGAGTTTCCGGCGGCTAATTCCCGCCGCGGTGTAGGATCGAACATCACCGTGAACGCCACTCGCCCGAGTCGTCCGCGGGGCCTGCCCGCACGATTGCCCCGACACGTGCGCGCTGCTCGTCGAGGTCGACGCCGATGGCCGCGCGACGAGCATCAAGGGCGACGCGCGAGCACCCCATCACGGCCGGCTTCCTGTGCGGCAAGGTGTCGAACTACCTCGAGCGCGTGTACTCGGAGGAGCGCCTCCTGCATCCGCTGGTGCGCGACGGGCGCCAAGGGCGAGGGACGCTTCCGGCAGGTGTCCTGGGACGAGGCGCTCGACGCCGCCGCGCGCGGCCTGCGAGACGGCGATCGCGCGGCATGGCGGCGCGTCGTCGTCCCCTACAGCTACCTCGGCACGCAGGGCCTCGTGCAGGGCGACGTGATGGCGCAACCGGCTGTTCGACGCGCATCGGCGGATCGACGCTCGTGCGCACGATCTGCGCGAGCGCCGGCGTGGCGGGCACGATGGCGACGAACGGCGCCTCGCCCGAGGTCGATCCCGAGGAGTGGGTGCACGCGCGCACGATCGTCGTGTGGGGCTGGAACCCGCTCTCCACCGCCCCGCACCTCTGGCGCTGATCCTCGAGGCGCGCCGCCGCGGCGCGCGGCTGATCGTCGTCGATCCCTTCCGCAGCCGCACGGCGCGCGTCGCCGACTGCACCTGCGGCCGCTGCCCGGGCACCGACGCCGCGCTCGCGCTCGGCGTCATGCGCGCGCTGCTCGACGCAGGCCTCGCCGACGAGGGGTGGTGCCGCGCGCACGCACTCGGCTACGACGAGCTGGTCGAGCGGCTCGCCGGCGAAACCGCAGTCGAGCTGCACGCGGCGCGCTGCGGCGTCCCGGTCGGCCGATCTGCGCGAGCTCGCGCGGGCGCTCGCCGCAGGACCAGCCGTCGCTGATCCGCCTCGGCGTCGGCGCACAGCGTCACGCGGGCGCGCCGATCGCCTACCGCACGATCGCCTGCATCCCGGCGCTCGCGGGCTCGTGGCGCCACCGCGGCGGCGGACTCGCGTACATCCCGACGGGCATGTTCGGCGTCCTGCGACGAGGAGCGCCTCGCGCGGCCGCACCTGCGGCAGGGCACGGCGCGCTCGCTCAACATGTCGCGGCATCGGCGAGGCGCTGACCGATCCCGGCGCTCGATCCGCCGGTGGCGGCGCTGATCGTGTGGAACTCGAACCCGGCGGCGATCGCGCCCGATCAGGAGCGCGTGCTCGCGGGCCTGCGCCGCGACGATCTCTTCACGGTCGTGTGCGAGCAGTTCATGACCGACACCGCCGCGCACGCCGACGTGATCCTCCCCGCCACGACGCAGCTCGAGCACCTCGACGTCGTGTGGTCGTGGGGCCATCACTACCTCACGCTCAACGAGCCCGCGATCGCGCCCGTCGGCGAGGCGCGCTCCAACAGCGAGATCTTCCGGCTGCTCGCGCACCGGCTCGGCCTCACCGACCCGTGCTTCGACGAGAGCGACGAGGAGATGCTCGCGACGGCGCTCGAGGGCGATCCGGCCGGGATCAGCCTCGCCGGGCCTGCGCGAGCGCGGCTACGCGAAGATCGACCGCGGACAGGGCGCGACGCCCGCACGCCGAGGGCGGCTTCGCAACGCCGTCGGGCAAGCTCGAGCTGCGCTGCGAGCGGATGGCCGAGGCCGGGCTCGATCCGCTGCCGTTCTACGACCCGCCCTGCGAGGTCGCCGACGAGCGAGCTCGCGGAGCGCTATCCCGCTGGCGCTGCTGACGCCCAAGACGCACCTCTTCCTGAACTCCACGTTCGCGAACGGCCGCCGCCAGCACGCCGCGCAGCCAGAGCCGTACGTCGTCATCCACCCCGACGACGCCGAGCCGCGCGGCATCGCGGACGGCGCGACCGTGCGCGTCGCACAACGACCGCGGGAGCTTCACGTGCCGCGCGATCGTCTCGGACGACGCGCGCGCAGGGAGTGCCGGTCGCGCCGATGGGCTGGTGGAACCGCGACTACGCCGGCGGCCACAGCCCGCAGGCGACGACGCCGCAGCGGCTGACGACGCTGCGCGACGCCCCGACGTTCAACGACAACCGCGTCGAGATCGCGAGAGCCGGTAGGCATGTCATCGAGGACGAGCGACAGTGCGTGAAGCGAGATCGCTCGAGCGCAGCGTGTCGGCGGCGGTCATCCTCGTCGCGCTGCTCGTCGGGGCGGCAATCGTCATCGCATCGTCATGTGAGCCCTAGAACGCCGGCGTGAGCGTGCCCGCCGGCGTCCTGCCAGTGCGGGGCGAACGCCAGCGTCACGACCGTGACGTCGATGTCGGCCTTCTTCGGCCGGATCAGCACCGAGTCGAGCTGCTCGGTGGCCGCGCCGTCGACGCCGACGCCCGCCGCGTCCTGCGCGAACGACGCCTGCGAGCTCGGCCATCTGGCCCTGGATGCGCTTGACGTTCTCCTCGGCGCGCTTGACGTCGTCGTGCTGCTGCAGCGACGCGGCCGGCGCCGCGCGCGGCGCCCGTCGTCGAGCCGACCGTCGAGCGACTTGCGACCGAGGAAGCCGCCGAGGATCGAGCCGGCGACCGACACGGCGGTCTGGAGGCCGGCGCCGCGCTGCTGGTTCTCCTCGCGGTCGACCGCCTGCTGGGCCGTGTGCAGCTTCTGCTGGAGCGCCGCGACCTTCGTCTCGTACTTCGCGCGCAGCGTCGTCGGCCTTCGAGTCGCGGCCCTCGCGCGCGCCCTGCGCGAGCCGCGCGCGGAAGTCGGCCTCGGACTCGCCGGAGCGCGACACGAGCTTCTGCGACTTGCTGCGGAAGAGCGAGACGGTCTGCGTCTGGTAGAGCCAGTCGGCGTAGTCCTTCGACCAGCGCGCGTAGCCCTTCGCGTCGCGCGCCGGCGGCCGGCAGCTCGTGGAAGGCCGCGCCCTCGCGCGGCGCCGACTCGAGATCCGCGACCGCGATCGCGACGTCCGTGGCAGCCGCCCAGTCGATCGGCGATCGGGCCGTCGGCGAACGCGGCCAGGCGCGTGTTCTCGATCGTCTCGTCGACCTGGTTCTTGGTGTCGAGCAGCCGCACGCGCGCGCCGCCGATCAGCATCGGGACGTACGCCAGCGAGGCGCCGGCGGGAGCGGCACCGCGCAGCGGCAGGTAGCGCCGGCGAGACGCCGCTCGGGACCGCGGGCGGCGTGGCGGCCGCGCGAGACCGGCGACCGGGGCGGCGGCGGCCGGAGCCGCGGCGGCGCGGGGCCGGGCGCGGGCGCGGCGCGCGGCGGCGCGCCGCCGCGGCGGCGGGGCCGGGGCCGGCAGCGCTGCCTTGAGCGGCGCCATCAGCGTCGCGATCTGCGGCCGTGAGAGCGGGCCGCGCAGGTACGACATCGTCCAGCGCGTCTGGAACACCTCGGGCGCGTTCTCGTGCACGTTGTTGAGCAGGAAGACGCGGCTGCCGAGCGCCGAGATCAGCTTCTCGAGCGCGGCGCGGTCGAGTCCGCCCTGGCCCGAGGCACCCTCGAGGCCGTCGAGCACGCGCTGCTTGTCCTGGTCGGTCTGCAGGCGCCCGATCAGCCACGTGCCGGCGTTCGAGAGCCCCTTGTAGTCGAGGTCGACGGGGTTCTGGGTCGCCAGCAGCACGCCCACGCCGAACGCGCGCGCCTGCTTGAGCAGCGTCAGCAGCGGCTTCTTCGAGGGCGGCTCGGCGGTCGGCGGGAAGTAGCCGAAGATCTCGTCCATGTAGACGAGCGCGCGCAGGCTGTTCGTGCCCGACTGGCCGCGCATCCAGGCCAGCACGGCGTTCAGGAGCAGCGTCACGAAGAACATGCGCTCGGCGTCCGAGAGGTGCGCGATCGAGAAGATCGCGACCTGCGGCTTGCCGGCGTCGCTGCGCAGGAGGCTGCCCGACGTCGAGCGGCACGCCCTGCATCCAGAGCTGGAAGCCCGGCGCGGCGAGCAGGTTGTTGAGCGCCAGCGCGAGCTCGAAGCGGTCCTTCTGCGGGTAGAAGGAGTCGAGGTCGAGCACGCCGATCTTGGCGAACGGCGGCTGCTGGATCTGCGCGATCAGCGCGGGGATGTCGAGCGCCTGGCCGTTGGCCCAGGCCGCGCCGAGGATGCTCGAGAGCAGGATGTGCTCGCGGCTCTTGATCGGGTCGGCGTCGATGCCGAGCAGCGCCAGCAGGCCCGTCGCGATCGCGCTGATCTGATCGCCGACCGCCTCGGCGTCGGAGCGGTCGGCGCGGCGGCGCGAACGAGCCGAGCACGGACACGGGCAGTCCGGCGTCGCTGCCGGGCGTGTAGATCGTGAAGTCGGCCGCGTCGCGCAGCCGCTGGATGCGCGCGCCGTCCTGGCCCCAGTCAGCGAGACCCTTGGTCCACAGCTCGGCCTGCGCCTTCGCGTAGTCGTCGGGCGAGGCGCCGGCCTTGGCGGCGTCGTCCTCGTTGATCCAGGGACGGAAGTCCTCGGGCCGCAGCGCCGGGAACGTCAGCATCAGGTTCGCGAGATCGCCCTTGGGATCGATGATGATCGAGGGCACGCCGTCCAGGGCGGCCTCCTCGATCGCGCCGACGCAGAGGCCCGTCTTGCCGGAGCCGGTCATGCCGACGCACACCGCGTGCGTCGTCAGGTCCTTCGAGTCGTAGAGGACGTAGCCGTCCGTCAGCTTCTTGGACTCGGCGTCGTACGGCTTGCCGAGGTAGAAGCTCCCCAATCCTTCGATTCCGTCCATCGACGCACTCCCCGCACTCGCTGGCCGCGCAAGTCTAGGCGGCTGGGGCTCCCGCCGCGCGCTGCGGGAAGGTACCCTGCGAGGCATGGCCATCACGAGCTCCGCAAGCGGCGTCGACCGCATCGAATCGATCCTCGGCGAGGAGGCGGAAGATCTCCTCGGCCACGAGTGCAACACGATCGCGAAGGAGCGCCTCCACCTGCCCGGGCCCGATTTCGTGGACCGCGTGGTCCGGGACAGCGACCGCCCCGTCCCGGTGCTGCGCTCGCTCCAGAGCATCTTCTCCCACGGCCGGCTCGGCGGGACGGGCTACGTCTCGATCCTGCCCGTCGACCAGGGCATCGAGCACTCGGCGGGCGCGTCGTTCGCCAAGAACCCGGACTACTTCGATCCCGAGAGCATCGTCAAGCTCGCGATCGACGGCGGCTGCAACGCCGTCGCCTCGACGCTCGGAGTGCTCGGCGCGGTCTCGCGCAAGTACGCGCACCGCATCCCGTTCATCGTCAAGCTCAACCACAACGAGTTCCTGACGTATCCGAACGGCTACGACCAGATCATGTTCGGGCAGGTCAAGCAGGCCGCCGAGATGGGCGCCGTGGCCGTCGGCGCGACGATCTACTTCGGCTCCGAGGAGTCCAAGCGGCAGATCGTCGAGGTCTCCGAGGCCTTCGCGGCCGCCCACGAGGCCGGCCTGGCCACGATCCTCTGGTGCTACCTGCGCAACTCGGCCTTCAACAAGTCGAAGGACGGCGGGCCCGACTACCACACCGCCGCCGACCTGACCGGCCAGGCCAACCACCTGGGCGTCACGATCGAGGCCGACATCATCAAGCAGAAGCTGCCCGAGGTCGCGGCGCCCGGGCTTCCTCGACCTCAACTTCGGCAAGACCGACAAGCGCGTCTACAGCGACCTGCTGACGGAGCACCCGATCGACATGACCCGCTACCAGCTCGCGAATTGCTACATGGGCCGCGCGGGGCTGATCAACTCGGGCGGCGCGTCCGGCGCGACCGACCTCCAGGACGCCGTCAAGACCGCCGTGATCAACAAGCGCGCCGGCGGCACGGGTCTGATCTCCGGCCGCAAGGCCTTCCAGCGGCCGGCCGCCGAGGGCATCGAGCTGCTGAACGCGATCCAGGACGTCTACCTGACGCCGGAAGTCACGGTCGCGTGACCGACCCCCTCCTCGCGAGCGAGGGCTGGGGCGTCATCCATTGCTACTACCGGCTCACGGGCGACCGCCGCGAGGCGATCTCCCTGGCCGATGCCGACGAGCTCACCGCGGAGTTCACCGGCGAGGCTCCGTACCAGGCGATCTGGAGCGCACCGCTCGGTGACCGCGCCGACCTCGGGCTGATGCTGATCGGCCCGGACATGGTGCGCCTCGAGCGCTTCCGCGGCGCCTTCGCGCGCACCGAGCTCGGCCGGCGCCTCGAGCCCGTGCCCGAGCTCGGGCTCGTGTCGATGACGGAGCTCTCCGAGTACACGCCGCGCGAGGGCAGCGAGGAGCACATGGCGATGCTCGAGCGGCGCGTGCACCCGCGCCTGCCGCGCAAGCGCCTGCTCTGCTTCTACCCGATGTCCAAGCGCCGCACGGGCGCCGACAACTGGTACTCGCTCGACTACGACCAGCGCCGCAAGCTGATGGGCGGCCACGGCAAGCTCGGCGCCAAGTTCTCCGGGCGCGTGATCCAGCTGATCACCGGAGCGACCGGCCTGTCGGACTGGGAGTGGGGCGTGACGCTGCTCAGCGACGACCCGAAGGACATCAAGGACATCGTCTACGAGATGCGCTTCGACGAGGTCTCGGCACGGTTCGGGGAATTCGGGCCGTTCACGGTGGGTCTCGTTACGGGGTTGCGCGACGCGGTCGAGATCGCGGGGGCGACGGCGGCGTAGCGTGCGCGATTGGGCTGCCCAAGCAGACGTGTTGCTAGCGCCCGCGCGGTGCGCGATCGGGGTCGCCCAGGCCGACGTCGTTGCTACGTCGGCTCGCTTCGCGGACAAGCAAGAATTTTGAAAGTGCCCGCATTTGGCACAGTTTCGGCACACTTTTCCGGGTCGGTGGCTGGTAGGGTACGAACATATGTTCGCTACATCGGAGAGGACGGTCGATCAGGCGCGGGAGCGTCGTCGCGAGGCGCGCCGGTGCGAGTTGCGCTCGCTGTGCGAGCAGGAAGCGCGCATCAAGCAGCGCGTCACGCGAGATCGTGCGCGAGGCCGACGACGACGGCGACTGGGAGGCCGCGGGGTGCTCGTCGAGTGCGCAGTGGCTGGCGCAGGTCTCGAGCAGCGACTACCGCACCGCGGCGCGGATCACGCGCACGAGCAGCGCGCTGCGCGAGCCTGCCGGCGCTCGACCACGCGCTGAGCACGGGCGCGCTGACGCTCGATCAGGTCGCAGCCGCGGCCGAGTTCGCGACCCCGGCGAGCGATGCCGAGTTGGCGCGCCTCGCGGTCGGCAAGCCGCCGAGCGAGATCGCGCTGGCGGCGCGCACGCTCGCTCCGCCGGTGGTGGCCGACGACCAGGCGCTGTATGCAGCGCCGCTCGCTGAGCATGACGCTGGACGCGCGGCAAGCGCGAGCTCGCCTTCAGCGGCCGCCTGCCACTCGAGCAGGGCGCCGCGTTCGAGCAGGCGATCTGGAACATCGCCACGGAGCAGCGCGCCGCCGACAAGCAGGCCGGCGTCGTGCTCGAGTGGCAGCAGTCCGCCGCCGACGCGCTCGTCACCCTCGCCCGGCACGGCCGAGCGAGCCACGGCGACGGGGTGAGGCGCAGCCCGACGACGCTGATCGTGCACCTCAGCGACGACGCGCCGCCGCTGCTCGAGGGCGCAGGCCCGCTCAGCCCCGAGACCGCCGAGCGGCTCACCTGCGACGCACGCCGCCTCACCATCAAGCCGCAGGGCCGCGACCTCGTGCACTCGCGCGTCGGGCGCTGCGCCTCCTACGCCCAGCAGCGCGCACTGCACAAGCGCTCGCCGCACTGCCAGTACCCCGGCTGCACCGCCACGCGCGAACTCCAAGCCCACCACCTCGTCCCGGTCGAGCACGGCGGCAAGACCGAGCTCGACAACCTCATCCTGCTCTGCCCCCGCCACCACAAACTCCTCCACGACCACCACATCCACACCAGCGGCAACGCCGAGCAGCCGGTGTTCACAGACGCATCCGGACGTGCGATCACCGCCAACCAGCCACACGCACCACCTGGGTGACCGGGTGGCCCGCGAGCAGCGCTCGATCGCCGTTAGGGCTGCTCGCGGCTGATCGAGAACTCGCGGTTGCCGTGGCGTTCGGCCGCTGTGAGACGGCCGGCTGCGGTGGCGAGGATGGTCTCGTAGATGCGCTCGCCGATCTCGGAGAGCGGTTCGCCCTCGTCGAGGGCCGAGCCGGCGTTGACGTCGAGGTCGTCGGTGAGGCGCGCGTACAGGGAGGAGTTGGTGGCGATCTTGATGCACGGCGCGATCGGCGAGCCGGTCGGGGTGCCTCGTCCCGTCGTGAAGGCGACGACGTTGCAGCCGGCGGCGACCATGCCGACCATCTGCTCGATGTCGTTGCCGGGCGTGTCCATGACGTGGAGGCCGGGCGAGCTTGGCGCCTCGGCGTACTCGAGGACGCTCTGGATCGGGGCGCTTCCGCCCTTCTTGGCTGCGCCCAGCGACTTCTCTTCGAGCGTCGTCAGGCCGCCCGCGATGTTGCCGGGCACCGGTTGTCCGCCGCGGAGGTCGACGCCCATCGCGCCGGCGACTCGCTCGAAGCGGTCGATCATGGCGAAGAGGGCCTCTCCGACCTCGGGCGTGACGGCGCGGCGCGCGAGCAGGTGCTCGGCGCCGATCAGCTCGGAGGTCTCGGCCAGGATCGACGTCCCGCCGGCGGCGACCAGCAGGTCGCTCGCGATGCCGAGGGCCGGGTTGGCCGTGATGCCGGAGAGCGCGTCGGAGCCGCCGCACTCGAGCGCCAGGTTGATCGCCTCGACCGGCGCGGGTTGCGCCTTCGTGCGACGGGCATCCGCGACGAGTTGCTCGACGAGCGGCTCCGCGGCCCGGATCGTGCCCGCGCTGCCGCCGCAGCCGGCCAGCGTGACGAACTCGATGCGATCAGCGCGCGCCGCGGCGGCCGCGGCCAGCGCGGCGACCGAGTCGTCCAGGCCGATCAGGACGGTTGCGGCGACATTCGCATGCGTTGCGAAGCCGAGCAGCACGCGCTCGACGCGTGCGATGTCGATCTCCGATCCCCGCCCCGTCCAGTCGTGGCTCACCGCGACTGCGCCGGGGTGGCGGGCGGCGACCTGCTCGGCGGCCGCGCAGGCGGCGGCGTGCAGGGGCAGGACGAGCACGTGGTTGCGGAAGCCCCAGCGCCCGTCGCTCCGCTGATAGCCGACGAGGTCCACGGTCACATGCTCATCGCGAGGCGCTCGAGCGCGAAGACGCGCGAGCCTCGCGTTTCGGCGGCCGTCGGCGATCCGGCGAGGACGGCCAGGAGCTTCGCCCACAGCTCGTCGACGGTCGCGTCCGGCGCGAGATCGAAGTCGTCACCGAGCGCAGCGTGCAGCGGCGAGGAGCCGGCGACGGCGATCACCGGGCAGACGGCGAAGCCGACCGGAGCGTCGTCGAGCGCCGGGAAGGCGACGATGACCTGGGCTCCGGCGGCGGCCAGGGCGACGTGCTGTTGGGCTCCGTGGCCCGCGCCGCTCAGCGCGGTCGACCTCGCCCGGCGCCGCGGTCGCCGTGAACGCCGCGCACGGACGCGGACCCGGCGGGGAGGTCGCTGGCGGCATCGCTTCGAACGACGGCCGCGCCCTCGGCGAGCGCGCGCTCCGCAAAGGCTGCGGCGAGCGGGCTCGCGTGCGAGGCCTCGATGCCGATCACGACCTCGGCGACGGCCGGAGCCGCGTACGACTCCGATGCGATCGCCTCCAGCATCGCCTCGCCGACCTCGACGCCGTGGCTCACGCATGCGCGCGAGCCCCCGTGCAACTGGATGCCGGCGAGCTCCACGCGGCGACCGCGCTCGCCGATGGCGACGGCCAGCGACGAGCCCTGGACGGTCTCGCAACCCAGGCTGACGACGATTGCGGCGGCCACGTTCGGGTTGCAGGCGATCTGCTCGAAGGCCGCTCGCGTCTGCAGCCCGTCGTCGCCGACCTGGCTGCAGCCGTGCTGGTGGGTGATCGAGACCGCGCCGAGGGCGTCCGCGATGTCGGCGGCGACACGCGTCGCACACACGACCGAGGGCAGCACCAGCAGGTGCCGGCGGCACCCTGGCGCGCTCACCGCGCCGCGTCTCCGGGGAGGCGCGCGCTCAGCACGTTGTGCACGTGCACGTGCGCCCCGACCGGGATCGCCTGGATGGCGACGCCGATGATCTCGCCGTACTTGTAGACGTGCGCGTCGACCGCGATCGCAGCGGTCGCGAACTTGTGGCCGACCGGGATCGCCTCGGCGAGCGGAGACCGACGCGTCGCCGACGGGGATGGTCTCCCCCGCCGCGAGCGCATCGGTCGCCACCGCCACGTTGTCCTTCGCGTCGAGCACGATGGCCCGCGCGGCGCGCTTACGCGGCGGCCGGCTGCTCACGGGCGAGCTCGACGTTCAGCGTGCGGCCCGCGAGCTCGCTGCCCGTCAGCGTCTCGACCGCCTCGTCCGCGCGCTCGGCGGGGACGTCGACGAGGCCGTAGGTGTGGTGCATGCGCACCCGCTGCGGCGTAAAGGCGGTGAACGCCTCGGCGAGCGCCTCGCGCGTGACGCCGTGGCGCTTGCCCGCATTGACGAAGAGGCGCGTCACGGCGGCGCCGTTGGCGGCGGCGCCGTTGGAGGCGCCGTTGTGCGCAGAGGCGCCGTTCGCGAGGCGCCATTCGTCGCCTCGGCAGCGACGGCTGCCAGGTCACCGTTCGTCGGGCCGTGCTCGGAGGGCTTGCTCTCGACCACGCGACCCGGCACCGCGATCTCGACGTCGCTCGTGGCGGCCTCGGCGGTGACCGCGGCGACCGTCTCGGGCGGGAGCACCTTGAGCTCCTCGCCGGCGATGACCTGGTCGGCCGTGAAGTGGCGCACCTTCGCGCCGGTGACGCGCTCGATCTCGGCCACGCCCTTGCGGTCGCGGTTCGTCATGAACGTGTAGGCGATGCCGGTGCGGCCGACGCGGCCGGTGCGCCCGATGCGGTGCGTGTAGTCCTCGGGATCGTCCGGCACGTCGTAGGAGAAGATGTGCGAGATGTGCGAGATGTCGAGGCCGCGGGCGGCGACGTTCGTCGCGACGAGCAGCTTGGCGCGGCCGCTGCGGAAGCGCAGCATCACGCCGTCGCGGCGGCCCTGCGGCATGTCGCCGTGCAGCGGAGCGGCGTCGATGCCGCGCGCGCCGAGCTGGGTGACGAGCTCGTCGACCGTCATCTTGCGCCGGCGGAACACGATCGCGGCCGCGGGGCGGTCGCGCTCGAGGATCGCGCACAGGACGTCCAGCTTGCGGTTGGGCT
The DNA here is from genome assembly GCA_963705965.1 of uncultured Actinomycetes bacterium. GTDB lineage: Bacteria > Actinomycetota > Thermoleophilia > Gaiellales > JALYLC01 > JALYLC01. The sequence continues at coordinate 245,406 of CAVPLI010000008.1, forward strand.
CCACGTCGACGATGACCTGGTCGATCGTCTCGACGGTCAGCGTCGCGGACTCCACCTTCACGTGCACGGGCTCGTAGAGGTAGCGGTCGGCGAGCTTGCGGATCGGCGCCGGCATGGTCGCCGAGAAGAGCAGCGTCTGGCGACCCGACGGCGTCTTCTTGAGGATCCACTCGACGTCCTCCATGAAGCCGAGCGAGAGCATCTCGTCGGCCTCGTCGAGCACGACGTAGCGCGTGTCCGAGAGCTGCAGCCAGCCGCGGCGGATCAGGTCCATCACGCGGCCGGGCGTGCCGACCACGATCTGCGGGCCCTGGCGCAGCTGCACGGTCTGCTCGGGAATGGGCTGGCCGCCGAAGCACGCGACGACCTTGACGCCCTTGAACTCCGAGAACGTGCGCATCGCCTGGGCGACCTGGATGCACAGCTCGCGCGTCGGCGTCAGCACGAGCACCTGGATGTCCTCGGACTTCTCGTCGATCTGCTCGACGGCCGGCAGCCCGAACGCCGCGGTCTTGCCGCTACCGGTCTGTGCCTGGCCGATGATGTCGCGACCGCGCACGATCACGGGGATCGCCTCGGTCTGGATGGGCGTCGGCTCGGTGTACTCGAGCGCGGTGATCGCGTCGAGCACGCCCTGGGAAAGGCCGAAATCGGCGAATCCGCTCATTGTCTTCCTCCGTGGTCACGTATCGCCACGGCGGGTCGACCGGATCGGCCGGGAGCGCCGTAGCTCCTCATAAGGGCCTGCACCGCGGAGCGCGGCGCACATTCCCCTTGCCTACAAGGATAGCAGCCGTCGCGGGTACCCTCTGGGCGTGCCCACCCTGCACGTCACCGGTCTCAAGAAGAGTTACGGAGCCCACGTCGTCTACGACGGCGTCTCCTTTCGGCTGCCGCCGGGCGAGCGCCTGGCGCTGATCGGTCGCAACGGCGCGGGCAAGACGACGCTCCTGCGCACCATCGTGGGCGAGATCGACGCCGACGCGGGCACCGTCGGCAAGCCCAAGAGCTATCGCATCGCGCTGCACGACCAGCGACCGCCGATTGCGGGCGCACACACCCTCGGCTCATACGTCGGCGAGGGCCTGGCCGACGTGCACGCCGCCGAGGACCGGCTGCGCGAGCTGGAGAGCCGCATGGCGTCCGGCGACTCGAGCGACGACGTGCTGCGCTCGTACGCGCACGCGCAGTCCGAGCTCGAATCCGTCGGCGGCTACGCGTGGCGGGCGCGCTTCGAGGAGATCCTGCGCGGACTGAGCTTCAAGGTCGAGGACGCCGACAGGCCGCTCAGCTCGTTCTCGGGCGGCGAGCTGACGCGCGCGTCGCTGGCGCGCGTGCTCGCGGCGCAGCCCGATCTGCTGCTGCTCGACGAGCCGACCAACCACCTCGACCTGCGCGCGCTGGAGTGGCTCGAGGATCAGCTCACGGCGCTGACCTGCTCGATCCTGCTCGTCTCGCACGACCGCTGGTTCCTGGAGCGCGTCGCGACGGGCGTCCTCGAGCTCGAGTTCGGGCGCAGCAAGCACTACGCGATGGGCTACAGCGCCTACCGCCGCGAGAAGGCGATGGCGCTCGCGAACCAGGCCGACGCGTTCGAGCGCCAGCAGGCCGAGATCGAGCGGCTGCAGCGTTTCGTCGACAAGTTCCGCGCCGGCACGCGCTCGCGCCAGGCGCAGTCGAAGGCGAAGGCGATCCAGCGCATGCCGAAGGTCGAGGCGCCGCGCCGCGACCGCGCGCTCGCGTTCGGCTTCTCCAAGGTCGAGCGCAGCGGGCGCATCGTGATCGAGGCCGAGCACCTCACGCTGCGCGCAGGCGACAAGCCGCTGCTCGACGATGCCGGGCTCGTGGTCGAGCGCAGTCAGCGCGTGGCCGTGATCGGACCGAACGGCGCGGGCAAGACGACGCTCGTCGAGACGCTGCTCGGCCTGCGGCCTCCGGTCGGCGGCCGCATCAAGCTCGGCCACAACGTCACCACCGGCTACTTCAGCCAGCACATCGCCGAGATGCCCGAGCACCTCAGCGTCGTCGACGCGATGACGCGCGCCACGGGCGGCCACCTCAACTCGACCCAGTCGCGCACGATCCTCGGCAACTTCCTCTTCACGCAGGAGGAGGTCGATCGCAAGGTCGGCGTGCTCTCGGGCGGTGAGCGGCGGCGGCTCGCACTGGCGGCGCTGGTCGCGGGCGGCGCCAACCTGCTCGTGCTCGACGAGCCCACGAACCACCTGGACGTCGAGGCGCGCGAGGCGCTCGAGGAGGCGCTCGACGCCTACGAGGGCACCGTGCTGCTCGTCTCGCACGACCGCGCGCTGATCGACGCGGTTGCCACGCACACCGCGAGCATCGAGAATCGGCGCATCGTGCTGCGCCACGGCGACTACAACGACTACCTCGAGGCCGTCGCCGAGCGCCCTCCCGCGCCTGCGCCCGCGCCGAAGCCCGCACCCAAGGCCCGGCAGAAGCAGCGCCCCTCGGCGCCGCGCCAGGAACCGGCGAAGCGCAAGCCCTCGCAGCGCACCCAGCGGATCGTGCGCGATCTGGAGTCCTCCATCGGGAAGCTGGAGAGCGAGCAGGCCACGCTCGAGGCGACCCTCGCCGACCCCGCGAACGCCGGCGATCACGCCCGTCTGAGCGAGCTCGGAACCCGGTACCAGCAGGTGCAGGAGGAGCTCGCCTGGAAGCTCCTCGAGTGGGAACGAGTGCAGGCCGGCGACGGCTTGGAGGTTTGACCGTGCGTCCGCGAGGTACGCTAGGGCTCATGTTCGCGGCCGACAGAGTGCAGGACCTCCTTCGCAGACTCCGCGAGGACGTGGCCGCGCTCATCCAATCCGAGATCGATCTCGCGAAGACCGAGGTCATCGAGAAGGTCAAGATGCACGCGAAGGCGGCGGTGCTCGTCGCCATCGCGCTCCCGTTCGTCCTGCTCGCGCTGTTCGCGTTCCTGTTCGCCGCGATCGCCGCACTCGCCCTCGTCGTCCCGTGGTGGGCGGCGGGCCTGATCGTCGGCGGCGTGCTCGTGCTGATCGCCGCGGTGCTCGCGCTCCTGGGCATGCGCTCCATGCGCAAGGCCGGCGCACCGACGCCGAACGAGGCGATCATCGAGGCCAGGGCGACGGTCGACGACCTCACCAAGACCGTGGAAGAAGAACTCGACGAGGTGCGATCCGCGTGACCAGCCAGACCGAACGCAAGCGCGCCGAGGCGCAGGCCGCGCGCGAGCGCCTCGTCGGCACCGTGGGTGAGCTCGGCACTGCCGTGCAGGACGCGAAGGCGCGAGCCCGCGAGCGCGCCAAGGCCGCCGTGCCGTACGTCGCCGGCGGAGTGGGCCTGATCGCGGCGCTGAAGATCATCCGCCGCAAGCGATAAGGCCTCCTTGGAGGCCGAGGCCTACGTCGCGCTCACCGCGCGCTACGAGACGCCGATGTTCTCCTACGCGGCGCGCATGCTCGGGGGCCTGCGAGACGGGGAGCGCTGCCTGGTCGCCGCGCTCGCCGACGGCTGGAGCGAGCTCGACGGCGGCGCCGAGCCGGCACGACCCCAGGAGTGGTTCACCGCGCTCATGCGCGAGCACTGCTTCGACGAGCTCGCGCGCCGCGCGCCCGCCGGCCCCGAGGACACGCTCGAGGGCACCGGCGACTGCGTCGCACTCGCGGCGGATGCCGCGCTCGCAGCAGTCCGCCCGGCCTACCGCGACCTGTTGCTGCTGAGTGACGTGCACGGTCTCGACAGCGCGCTCCTGAGCGTGCTCACGGACATGAGCGAGGCGGACGTCGGGAACCAGCTCTACCGGGCGCGCGCGGAGTTCGCGAGCGCCTACTCGGCGCAGCGGGCACCCGATCGCTGCCCTCTCCGGCGCCGCGACTGCCCCGACTGCGCCGAGCGGGAGCGCCTGCGCGCGACAGCCCCAGCATGCGCTCCTCCACCTCGGGCCGCTGGCGGTGCGCGACCAGGTGCGAGGCGCGCTGCGCGCCCGGGTCAGCGGCGCGGGGCCGACGCCGCGGCCATCGCCTCGAGCAGCCGCGCGGCCGCGCCCTTGTCGAGCATCTCGTTGAGGTTGCCGCACTTCGGCGACTGCACGCACGAGGGACAGCCGTCGCGGCAGCGGCACTCGCCGACGACGCGCGCCGCGCTCGCCACGAGCTCGGCGAAGCGGTCGTGGCCGCGCTGCGCGATTCCCACGCCGCCGGCGTGCCCGTCGTAGACGAAGACCGTGGGGCGCAGCGTCTGCGGATGGATGTTCGTGGAGAGTCCGCCGATGTCCCAGCGGTCGCACATCGCGAGCAGCGGGAGCACCGAGATGAGTGCGTGCTCGGCGGCGTGCAGCGCACCGAGGAGGTCGCCGCCGACCTCCTCCATCAGCTCGTCGGGCGGCACGAACCAGAGGGCGCGCGTCTCGAACTGGCGCACGGGGAGATCGAGCGGAATGGTGTCGAGGAGCCGTTGCTCGGGCAAGCTGCGCCGCTCGTACGCGACGACCTGGTCGCTCACCTCGACGACGCCGTAGGTGAGCTCGACGCCACAGCAATGCTCCGGCTCGACCAGCGCCCGCACGATGCTCGTCTCCGTCTCGCGGCGCGGCTGCGTGTACCAGGGGCCGTCGAACGCCGAGACGAGCGCGACACGGTCCGTCAGATCGAGCGTCTCGGTCAGGAACGTCTCGCCGCGGTGCAGGTAGACGGCTCCCTCGTGCACGGTCGAGAACGCGCGCTCCTGCTCGAGCATGCCGAGCAGCGCGCCGCTCGGCTGCTCGACGACGGCGATCGCGTCGGTGGATCCCGAGCGCAGCGAGACCTGCCCGGCGGGCGAGCCCGCGCCGCGCCAGGCGAGTCCGCCGGGAGTGCGCACGAGCTCGCCGGCCTCGACGAGCGCCTCGGCTGCACTCAGGGCGCCGGCGCCGAGCACCGCGTCGTCCGACGGCGTGAGCGGCAGCTCGTGCGCGGCGGCGCGCAGGTGCCCGATGCGGATCTCGGGGTTCGTCGGATCGAGGATCGCCGCCTCGTTGGGGCGGCCCAGGAGCGCGTCGGGATGGTTGATGAAGTAGCGGTCGAGCGCGTCGGCGCCGGGCACGAGCAACGCGAGACCCTCGCCGCGGCGACCGGCGCGGCCCCACTGCTGGCGCAGGCTCGCCACCGTGCCGGGGAAGCCGACCGCGATCGCGCAGTCGAGCAGCCCGACGTCGACGCCGAGCTCCAGCGCCTCGGTCGCGACGACTCCGAGCAGCTGACCGGACATGAGGTCGCCCTCGATGCGCCGCCGCTCCTCGGCCGTGTAGCCGGCTCGATACGGCGCCAGGCGCTCGGCCACGTCGTCGCGCCCCGCCGAGATCAGGCTCTCGCGCGCGAACCGGAACACGAGCTCGCTCGCCTTGCGGCTCTTGACGAAGCAGATCGTGCGCTGACCGCGCGCGGTCAGGGCGGCCAGCAGCCCGGCCGCCTCGCCGAGTGCCGACCCGCGCGTCCCCTCGGCCTCGTCGAGCAGCGGCGTGTCCCAGAACGCCACGCGCCGCGGCGCGCGCGGCGCCCCGTCCCGGTCGACCACGCGCACGTCGAGGCCGGTGAGCGCTGCGCAGGCCTCGGCGGGATTCGCGATCGTGGCGCTCGCGAGCAGGAACTGCGGCTCGCTGCCGTAGACGGCGCACACGCGCCGCAGCCGCCGGAGCACGAGCGCGACGTGCGAGCCGAAGACGCCGCGGTAGGTGTGCGCCTCGTCGACGATGACGTGCGTGAGGTTCGAGAGCACCTCGGCCCAGCGCCGGTGATTCGGCAGCACGCCGACGTGGAGCATGTCGGGGTTCGTGAGGATGGGGTTCGCGAAGCGACGTACGAGGTGTCGCTGCTCGCGCGGCGTGTCGCCGTCGTAGACGGCCGGCTTGAAGAGGCCGTATTCGCGCAGGGCACGCGCCTGATCCTGCGCGAGCGCCTTGGTCGGGTAGATGTAGAGCGCGCGCGCCGAGCGCCGCTCGCACACCGCCGCGAGCACCGGCAGCGTGAACGCGAGCGACTTGCCGCTGGCGGTGCCGGTCGAGACGCACACGTGCTCGCCGCGCTGCGCCGCCTCCCAGACGTCTGCCTGGTGGCCGTAGAGCCCCGAGATGCCGGTCGCGATGAGCGCCGACTGCACGCGCGGATCGAGATCGCCCGGGAACGGCGTGAAGGCCGCGAGCCGCCCCTCGAGTTGATGCTCGAAGACGAGCGCGCCCTCGTCTCCGCGCCCGGCCTCGAGGACGTCGTCGAAGGGGGAGCTCATGGCTCCGTGCGCGGCAGCGCGAGCGACACGAACGCCGCGAGCAGCGCCAGGATGCCCGCGCCGACGAGCGCCGTGCGCAGCGAGGTCTCGTCGGCGAGCACTCCGAGCAGCGGGCTCGCGAGCGAGCCGATGCCGATGCTGAGGCCCAGCGTCACGCCCGACGCGAAGCCCACGTGCCGCGGCAGCGCGCGCTGTGCGATGACGACGATGGGATAGAAGTTCATCTCCGAGACGAGCCCGAGCAGCGCGAGCAGCGGGAAGAGGGCGAGCAGCGGCACGACGGGGACGAGCAGCGCCAGCGGCGCGGAGACGAACAGCGAGTAGACGACGACCTTGCGGAAGCCGTGGAGATCGGACATGCGGCCGCCGAGGAGCGTGCCGAGCGCACCCGCCGCCAGCATCGCGGCGATCGCGATGTTGCCCACGCCCTCGCTCGAGTCGAGCGTCCGCCAGATGTAGAGCGGGATGAACGCCTGGAAGCCGAAGAGCGCCCCGGTGCGCAGGGTGCCCGCGGTGGCGGCGACCGTGAAACCCGGCCAGTCGCTCGGCGCCATGCTCTCGCGCGCGGCGTGGCCGGACTCGACCGTCGGGCGGAAACCCTCGAGGTAGTGCATGTTGAGCAGCAGCAGGAACGTCGCTGCGAGCGGCACCAGCGCCACGATCGGCGTGGCGTGCAAGCCGATCAGGGCGACGACCGGCGTCGTCAGGATCGGCCCGAGCGCCCAGCCGCTCAGCCCGCCGACGGCGAACATGCTCATGCCGGTCCCCTGCCGGCCCGACGCGACCGACACGTAGCTCGCGAAGCGCACGGCCTCGGGGTGGAACATCGCGACGCCGATCGACGAGACGACGAGCGCCGCGCCGGTCGCGAAGTAGCTCTCGAACTGTCCCGAGAGCGCGACGCCGACGGCAGCCAGCAGCGTGCCCACCCACATCATCCAGCTCGCGGTGATGCGATCCGCGAACGCTCCCAGCAAAGGCTGCAGGAACGAGGAGCCGATGCTCGAGAAGAGCAGGAGCGCGCCCGCCGCTCCGTAGCTGTAGCCGCGCTCGGCGACCATGAACGGGATCAGCGCAGGCACCGTGCCCTGCGCGAGGTCGACGCTCAGGTGTCCGAACGACAGCACGCCGAGCCCTCGGCGGTCCAGCCCGCGCGGCACTGCCGCAGCGAGAGCGCTCACCGCACCCCGCGGCTGACGGGATACGACCCGAGCACGTGCAGCTCGGCGCTGCGGTCGGACACGTCCTTGAGTGCGCGCAGCACGCGCGTGGCCGAGCGATGCCCCACCACGTCGATGTAGAACTGGTACCGCCAGGGCTCGCCCATGATCGGCCGGGAGTGCAGGGACGTCATCTGCACGTCGTGGTAGCGCAGCGGCTCGATGGCGCTGTGCAACGCCCCCGGCTCGTGCTTCGTGATCAGCCGGAGCGCCGTGTGCCATTCCGTGTGCGCGTCGTGGTCGAGCCGCGTGAAGCGCGCGAGGGACACGAAGCGCGTGAGGTTCTCCGGATGGTCGGAGATCTCCTCGGCGATGATCGTGAGCCCATGGTTGCGGGCCGCGAGCGGGCTGGCGATCGCGGCGACCATCACGTCGTCGAGCGCTGCGACCGTGCGCGCGGCCTCGACCGTCGTCGACGAGGCGACGCGCTCGTAGCGGCCGTTGAGCGCGTTGCGGCACTGCGCGAGCGCCATCGGGTGCGAGTGCACGGTGCGGATCGTGTCCATCGTCGCGCCGGCCGGGCCGATCAGGCAGTGCGGGATGTGCAGCGCGACCTCGGCGACGACCGAGACCGCGCCCTCCTCGAGGATCGCGAGCGTGTCCGGGACGAGCCCGGCGAGCGAGTTCTCGATCGGGAGCACGCCGCGGTCGACCTCGTCGGCGACGAGCGCCGCGGCTACGAGGTCGAACGTCGTGTAGGCCGTCTGGCGCGCCGACGGGTAGAGGCGGCCCGCGGCCTCCTCCGTGTACGAGCCCTCGGCGCCCGGATAGGCGACGTGCTGCGGATCGCTCCCCATGCGGAGAGCAGGCTAAATGGTCGCCGCTGCACGGCGCGCGGGTCTACCCTGGAAGTACCGATCGATCTAGACGTTCCACTTGCTGAGCGAGGGAAGATCCGGGACCCAGACGTAGCCGTCCGGGTCGAGGATGTACGCCTCGCGCAGGCCGTGCGGCTTGTCCGCCGGGGGCTCCAGCACCTCGTAGCCGCCGGCCCGCGCCGCGGCGACCGCGGCATCGGGATCGACGTCGTGGACGCGCAACTCGATGCCGCCGCCGCGCAACGCCGCCACGCGCGTGCGCGGGAGCAGCGGGTGCGCGTCGTAGGTGTGGTCGGCGTGCGCCATCCACTCGTGCTCGCCGTGCCGCAGCACCGCCAGATCGGGATCGGCGTAGACGATCGTCAGCCCGAGCACGTCGGTTGCGAACGTCACCGTGCGAGCGGTCTCGCGCACGAGCAGGTTGATCCCCAGCCCGCGCAGAGATCGCCCGTAGACGGGCGGCGACACCCACGGGTCTCCCTCGCGCTTTTTCATCCACCCGCAGGCTAGTGCCTCTGTCGGCAGGTCGCCTACCGGACTTGCATGAATGGCTGCACGAGCCTCGTGCGGCGCGCGGGACGGTCGCTCCGGTCCTCGTAGCGATCGGCGCTCCCGAGCGTCGTCACGATCGCGCGCGAGGCGATGAAGCGCAGCGGCTCCGGCTCCCAGCGCCGGCTCTCGTGGCCGACCCACGGCAGCGAGACGAGGTCGCTGTCGCGCTTCAGCACGAGGTCCGCGAGCGTGCGGCCGAGCACGTGGCTCGTGACCACGCCGTGCCCGGTGTAGCCGCCGGCCCAGCCGAAGCCGGTGGCGGGGTCGTAGTGCACCGAGCAGCACCAGTCGCGCGGCACCCCCAGCGGCCCGCCCCAGTGGTGCGTGATCGCCGCGGAGGCGACCGCCGGGAAGCGCTCGGCGAGCGTGCGCACGAGTCGCGCGCGCACGGCGTCGTTGCGCTCGTAGGTCTCGTCGAGCGGGGAGCCGAGGCGGTACGGCGCACCGCGCCCGCCGATCGCGATGCGGTCGTCGGGCGTGCGCTGCGCGTAGAAGAAGAGGTGGCGGAGATCGGAGACCGTCTCGTGGCCGTCCCAGCCGATTGTCTCCCAGACCGCGGCCGGGAGAGGCTCGGTGGCGACCATCAGCGAGTAGAGCGGCATGAAGCGCCGCCGCTCGCCCGGCTGCTGCACCGTGAACGCCTCGGTCGCGCGCAGCACGGAGCCCGCGCGCACGACGCCGCCGGCGCAGACGACGCGACCGGGCTCGATCGTCTCGGCGGCCGTGCGCTCGTAGATCGTCACGCCGAGACGCTCGCAGGCGCGCGCAAGGCCGCGCGCCAGGCGGGCCGGATCGACGCGCCCGCAATGGGGCGTGAACGACGCGGCGCGCGCACCGCGCACGCGCACGCGCTCGTCGAGCTCGGACGGCGCGAGCAGTCGCAGGTCGTCCTCCCCCATGCCGAACGAGCGACGGCGCGCGACGCCCTCGTGCAGCCGCGTCACCTGCGGGGCGCTGGTCGCCACCATGAGCGTGCCGGTGTGCCGCCAGCCGCAGTCGATCGCCTCGTCCCTGACGACGTTGCCGATCTCGCTCACCGCGTCGGCCATCGCGCGCTCGCCGCGGCGCACGGCGTCGTGGCCGCGCAGCCGCTCGTAGCGGCGCGCGCTGCCCGCGAGCCCCGCGGACGCCCAGCCGCCGTTGCGGCCGGACGGGCCGAAGCCGGCGATCTCGCGCTCGACCACGACGATGCGCAGGTCGGGCTGCAGCAGCGCGAGGAAGTACGCGGCCCACAGCCCGGTGAAGCCGGCGCCGACGATGGCGACGTCGCAGTCGCGATCGCCCGCCAGCGCGGGCCGGGGCGTCAGCGGCTCCGCGATCCCGTCGAGCCAGAGGCTGCGCGCCCGGTAGCGGGCCTCGAGCGCGTCGCTCATCCCGAAAGGCCTTCGCGTTCCTCGACGCGCGTGCCCTTCGACGTCGGTGTCAGCTCGACGACGCGCGTGGCGAACGTGTCCAGGAAGTAGCGATCGTGCGTGGCCGCCAGCACGCAGCCGGTGAACGCCTCGAGCTCGACCTGGACGACCTCGGCCGAGTGCGTGTCGATGTAGTTCGTCGGCTCGTCGAGCAGCAGCAGGTCGGGGCGCTGCAGCGAGACGCGCAGCAGGTGCACGCGCACGCGCTGGCCGCCGGAGAGCCGCCCGAGCGGCGCCTGGCAGTGCTCGTAGGTGAGCCCGAGCGCGCAGATCCGGCGCACCGCGTCGTCACGTCCCATGGCGCGCTCGTCGAGCACGACGTCGAGCGGCGTGCGCTCGAGATCGACCGAGAGGCTCTCCTGGGTCATGAGCGAGACGGTCGCGCCCTCCTTGATGCGCACGCGGCCGGCCGTCGGCTCCTGGAGGCCGGCGAGCATGCGCAGCAGCGTGGACTTTCCCGCGCCGTTCGGCCCGATCAGCGCGACGCGGTCGCCGCGCTCCAGCACGAGATCGACCGGGCCGACGCGCACGCTCTCGCTGTAGCGGACCTCCGCGGCGGTCGCCTCGGCCATCACGCGGCCGCGCGCATCCGAGGCGAACGAGAGCGAGAGGGTGCGATCGCGGCGCTTCTCCGGCCGCTCGACGCGGCTGCGGGCGCGCTCGAGCAGCGTGAGGCGAGCGCGGGCGCGCGACGCGAACTTCGAGTTGAGGCGCGCCCATTCGCGGTACTGGAAGAAGACCTGTTCCTGGCGCTTGACCTCGGCGACTGCGCGCTCGTACTCGCCCTGCAGCCGCTCCATCAGCTTGGGCCGCTCCTCGAGGTAGAAGCTGTAGCCGCCCGAGTACAGGTCGCAGCGACCGTCGCTGAGATCGAGCGTCTCCTTCGTCGCGACGTCGAGCAGCGCGCGATCGTGGCTGACGAGCACGGTCGAGCCCCGCCGCGCGCCGAGCCGCTCGGCCACCAGGCCGCGCGCGCGCAGGTCGAGATGGGCCTCGGGCTCGTCGAGCACCAGCAGGTCGGGGTCGGATGCGAGCGCCCGGGCCAGCAGCACGAGCCGCCGCTGACCGCCCGAGAGCTCGCTCATGCGCCGGGACTCGGGAATGCTGCGCAGGCCGAGCTCGCCGAGCAGGTCGGCGATCAGCGCCCGGTCGGGCTCGTGGGCGGCCGAGAGCGCGGCCAGCGCGTCGTCGTAGGCGAGCTCCAGCTCGCGCAGCTTCCGCGGCTCGTGCGCCGCCGCCGCCAGCTCTCCCGCGAGGCGCTCGAGCCGAAGCTCCGCCTCCGAGCGGTAGAGCGCATCGGCGACGCTCGGGTCGAGCGCGAGCAGCTCGCGATCGTCCTGCGCCACCCGCCCGAGCACGAGGCCCTGCTTGCGCACGACCTCCCCGCTGTCGGGTCGCAGCTCACCCGCCAGCAAGCGCAACAGCGTCGTCTTGCCGCTGCCGTTCGGGCCTACGACCCCGAGTTTCGTGCGCTCGTGAATTGCCAGCGTGACGCCCGCCAGGAGCGGTGCGCTCCCGGGGGCGTACGTGACGTCGACGAGTTGTGCAATCAGGCGGGGACGCCGAGCCCGAGCTCGGCAGCGAAGCGGCCCTTCGGCTTGGCGCCGGCGATGCGCTTCGTCTCCTCGCCGCCCTCGACCACGACGAAGGCCGGGATCGCGAGGATCTGGAAGCGGGCGGCGGTCGCCGGATTCTCATCGACGTTCACCTTGACCCACTTGTGCGACGGATTGGCCGCCGCGAGCTCCTCGAAGGCCGGCTCCATCTGACGGCACGGACCGCACCAAGGCGCCCAGAAGTCGATCACCACGGGGCGATCGCTCTTGGTGACCTCGGCGTCGAAGTCCGCGTCACTGACATGTGTGATATCGCTCACGAAAAGCTCCTGGAAAGAGAGGGTTCGATCTTACAAACGCATTCGGCGACGGGGTGATTCCCCATCAGCGGCGCTTATACCTCGATGTCGACCGGTGTACCCACGCGAACCAGATCGTAGAGCCGTTCCACGTCGGGGCGGTGCATGCGCATGCAGCCGTGGGAGGCGGCATGGCCGACGCTGTAGTCGGCGGGCGTGGCGTGGAAGCCGATGTTCGGCGCGCTCGTGCCGATCCAGCGCGTCCCGAGCGGGTTGTTCACCCCCGGGGGAATCGGCTCGAGGCCGGCGGCCCAGGGCGAGTTCGGCGGCACCCAGGTCGGGTTCTTGATCTTCGCGATGATCTCGTAGCGTACCCGTGGGCGTCGGGTGCGCGGGCATGCCGATCGCGATCGGGGCGCTGAAGACCTTCTTGCCGTCGCGGATCAGGTCGACGCGGAAGCGGTTGAGGTGCACGACGATGCGCTCCGCGCTCAGCTGCAGCAGCTGCGGCGTCGCGATGCCGGTCACGGGCAGGTCGTGCTTGGCCTGGAAGCGGCGCACGGCCGCTTCGGTGCGCGCGTTGAAGAAGCGCGTGAACGGCCCCTTGTAGACGCCGAAGGCCTTGAGCCGGCGCTCGAGCTGGACGACGTCGGCGCCGCGGGCGCCGATACCCAGCAGCGTGGAGGAGCGCAGCTTCTCGGTCGAGTCGACGGTGAACGGGCCGGCCTCGGCCGTGGAGGTGTTGCCGGCCGAGTCGATCGCGGTGATCGAGAGCCGGTGGACGCCCTGGGCGAGCCGGGCCAACGGCAGCGAGAAGCGGCCCTTGACGGCGCCCTCGCCGAGCAGCGCCTTGCCGTCGGGCCCGCGCAGCGCCACGGAGACGCCGTCGAGCTTCGCCTGCACCACCACGGGCGAGGCGTCGTCGAGCGAGCCGCGCAGCGTCGGGTGCGCCGTGCCGACGAGCGCCGGCACCTTGTCGAGGGACAGCCGCGGCGGCGTGCCGTCGACGGCCATCGTGCGCGTGATCACGGAACGGTTGCCGGCGCGATCGCTCGCGATCAGCCGCACGGTCGTGCGGCCGTCGGGCAGATCGGGGTCGAGCGCGAACGCGCCCGAGCTCGGCTTCACGACGACGCGGCGGCCCTCGTAGCTCAGCGCGAGCTTCGAGCCGGGCTCGACGCGCCCGCTGATCTCGGTGATCGGCGTCCAGCCGGGCGGCACGCGGTTGAGCACCAGCGTGGGCTTGTGCGTGTCCACGTTGATCGTGAACGTCGTGTCGACGCTGTCGCCGAACACGCGCGACGGATGCGCCTCGATGTGCACCCGGTGGGCGCCGTCGGCGACGTTGTCGAGCTCGAGCTCGAGGCCCTTACCGGTGGTGCGCAGCTTGGCGGAGGCGTCGGCGCCGTCGATGGTCGCCTCCCGCCCGCCGAGGTAGCCGGCGTTCTCGACCGGCACGAGCACCTGCGGCGCGGACGTGCGGTACCACTGCTGCGGCGTGCCCGTGACCTGGGGGCGCTGCGCGTACGTCCAGAGCGCCGAGACCGGCCCAGACGGCCAGCACGACGCCGCCCGCGGCCGTCGCGAGCACGAGTGTCCGAGGTCGCCGCATCCGTCGAATCTAGCACTCGCCGGACGGGTACACGTCAGCGTTTCGGGGGGATTGTGTGAGGCAAACGCCCTCGTGCGGCCTCGAGCCGGAGGAGCGGCACGCGGCGCATCGCCTCGTACACGATCGAGCGCGACATCTTGGATCCGCCGGCGACGCGGTCGGCGAACGTGATCGGCACCTCCTGCACCGTGAAGCCGAGCAGGATCGCGCGGTACGTCATCTCGATCTGGAACTGGTAGCCCTGGGCGTCGACCGCATCGAGCTCGATCGCCTCCAGCACGGCGCGCCGGAAGCACTTGAAGCCGCCCGTCAGATCCCGCACGCCGACGCCCAGCAGCGTGCGCGCGTAGAGGCAGCCGGCGCTCGAGATCAGGCGCCTCGCACGCCCCCAGTTCTCGACGCGCCCGCCCTCGCAGTAGCGCGATCCGAGCACGAGATCGGCACCGGCCTCGGCAGCTGCCAGGAGCGTGGGAATGGCCGCCGGGTCGTGCGAGAAGTCGCAGTCCATCTCGAGCACGTACTCGTAGTCGCGCGCGAGCGCCCAGCGGAAGCCGTCGAGATAGGCCCGCCCGAGCCCCTGCTTGGTCGGCCGGTGCAGCACGTGCAGCCACGGCCTCGCAGCGGCCAGCTCGTCGGCCAGCACGCCCGTGCCGTCGGGCGAGGAGTCGTCGATCACGAGCACGTCGCCCGTGAGGCGGCTGCGAGCGCACGGCCTCGAGCGCCCCGATCATCCGCTCGAGGTTCTCGCGCTCGTCGTACGTGGGGACGCAGACCAGAAACCGGACGGGCACCGACACCGCCCCATTCTCGCCGCAGGTCGCCGGTCATGCATCGGCAGGTACGATCGAAGGCGATGGCTCCCCTGCGCAATGCCGAGATCGCCGACCTGTTCGACCTGCTCGGCGACCTCTACGAGCTGGACGGCGCGGTCGTGTACCGCGTGCTCGCCTACCGCAAGGCCGCGAAGCGCTTCCGCGAGACGGCCGAGTCGGTCTGGACGCTCTCGGAGCAGGGGCGCCTGACCGAGCTGGACGACATCGGCGACACGATCGCGACGAAGGTCGGCGAGCTGCGCGAGACCGGCACGATGGCGGCGCTCGAGAAGCTGCGCGGCCGCGTCCCCGAGAGCCTCGTCGAGATCGTCCGCCTCCCCGGCCTCGGCGCCAAGACGGCGCGCAAGCTCTGGCAGGAGCTCGGCATCACGACGCTCGCCGACCTCGAGGCGGCCGCGCGCGAGGGCCGGCTGCAAGGGCTTCGCGGGCTTCGGCGAGCGCAAGGAGCAGCAGCTGCTGGCGCAGATCGAGGCGGGCGCCGCTCCGCGCAAGCGCGCGTTCCGGATCGACCAGGCGCTCGATCTCGCTCGCCCCGTGCTCGAGGAGCTGCGCGCGCACCCGGCCTGCGAGCGCGCCGACGCGGCGGGATCGCTGCGGCGCCTCGCCGAGACCGTGGGCGACGTCGACGTGATCGCCGCGGCGAGCGACGGCCCGGCCCTGACCGCCTGGCTGGTCGAGCAGCCGTTCGTGGCCGAGGTGCTCGGTCACGGCACGACGAAGGCCTCGATCGTGACGCACAACGGCGTGCAGCTCGATCTCCGCGTCGTGCCGCTCGAGAGCTACGGCAACCTCCTGCAGCACTTCACGGGCTCGAAGGGCCACAACGTGCGCATGCGCGAGGACGCGCAGCGACGCGGCATGAGCGTCTCGGAGTGGGGCATCGAGGACGTCGAGAGCGGCGAGGTGTTCAAGACGCCCGACGAGGACGAGGTCTACCGCCACCTCGGCTATCAGCCGATCCCGCCCGAGCTGCGCGAGGACAACGGCGAGCTCGAGCTGGCGCGCCAGAACGAGCTGCCCGAGCTCGTCGAGGTCGCCGACATGCGGGGCGACATGCACCTGCACAGCGACTGGAGCGGCGACGGCAAGCATCCGCTCCTGGACATGGTCGCGGCCGTGCGGGAGCGCGGCCACGAGTACATGGCGATCACCGACCACTCGGCCGGCGTCGGCATGGGCATCGGCCTCGAGGCCGACGACGTGCGGCGCCAGATCGAGGCCGTGCAGCTGATCCGCGAGACGCTCGACGGCTTCGACCTGCTCGCGGGCTGCGAGGTCGACGTCATGGGCGACGGGTCGCTCTACCTGCCCGACGACGTCCTGGCCGAGCTCGACTGGGTCGTCGCGTCGCTGCACGTCGCACAGCGGCAGGACTCCGACCGCATCACGAAGCGGCTCCTGGCCGCGGCCGAGCATCCGAGCGTCGACGTCATCGGCCATCCTTCGGGTCGCATGATCGGCAAGCGCGAGGGGTACGCGTTCGACGTCGAGGCGCTCGTCGCCGCGTGTGCGGAGCACGGCACGTTCCTCGAGATCAACGCGCAGCCGCACCGCCTCGACCTGCGGCCGGCGCACGCCCGCCTCGCGCTCGCGGCCGGCGTCAAGCTCGTGATCTCGACCGACGCCCACCGCATCACCGCGCTCGACTACCAGGAGCTCGGGGTCTTCATGGCCCGGCGCGCGGGCGCGACGCGCGACGACATCGCCAACGCGCGGCCGCTGGCCGAGCTGAACGCACTCCGCAAGCCCGGCAGAGTCGTTCGCTCGTGAGCGAGCCCGACCGCAGCAGCGAGAGCCTGGTCTTCGTCTCGACCGGCCGGCGACTGGCAGCTGCGAAGGTCGGGCGCCGCTGGCACGAGGTGCGCGGCCCGCTGATGATCGGCGCCGCGCTCGCGTCCATCCAGGCGCTGCTGCTGTTCGTCGTGCTGCGCATGCTGCAGGACCAGGGCATCTCGCTCCGCTGGTTCGTGCCGATCGTGGCGCTCACGACGCTCGCGCTCGTCGCCTGGCTCGGCCTCGTGCGCGCGGCCTTCGGACGGGTCGTCCCGCTCGGCCAGGCGCCCGCCGCGGCCATTCTCGAGACGATCGAGGCGGTGCGCGGCCCGCTGCGCGGCGGCTTCGACGCGGCCAGCGCGCAGGTGCTCGCCTACGAGACGCGCGAGCGGCTGGGCTATGCCGCCGTGTCGGTGTGCGACCGCGAGACGGTGCTGGCGCACTCGGGTCTCGGCGCGGATCACCACGGCGCCGGCCTGCCCGCCCCGCCCGGGGCGATCGACGCGATGATCGAGCGGCGCGTCTCGCGCCTGCCGGTCGGCTGGAAGCACGGCTGCGACGGCCGCGACTGCCCGCTGCGCTCGGCGATCGTCGCGCCGATCATGAACCGCAACGAGGCCGTCGGCGCCATCGTCCTGTTCAGCGAGACGGCACTCGCGGTCTCGGATCGCGACCGCGCCATCGCGCGCCACCTGGGCGGCCTGGTCTCGACCGAGGTCATGCTCGGCGAGCTCGACCTGCACGCGCGCGCGACCGCCTCGGCCGAGCTCGCGGCGATGCAGGCGATGATCGAGCCGCACTTCCTCTTCAACGCGCTCAACACGATCGCGGCGTTCTGCCGCACGCAGCCGGACGAGGCGCGCCGCCTGGTGCTCTCGTTCGCCGAGCACTGCCGGCTGAGCCTGCGCCGCCCGCACGCGTTCGTGCCGCTGCGCGACGAGCTGCGGCACGTCGAGGCGTACGTCGCGCTCGAGCGCGCGCGCTTCGGCGATCAACTCGAGGTCGATCGTGCGTGCGACTCCGGCCGCCGAGGCGGCGCTCGTCCCGCCGTTGCTCGTGCAACCGCTCGTCGAGAACGCCATCAACCACGGCAAGGGCGACCGGCCGCTGCGCGTCGTCGTGCGCTGCGACGTGCGCCTCGGCCGCTTGCGCATCACGGTGCGCGACAACGGCCGCGGCATCCCGCGCGAGCTCGCCGACCGCGTGCTCGAGCCGGGCGTCGGCTCCGGCGCCGCCGGCCTCGGCCTGGCCTCGGCCGCGCAGCGGGTGGCGGTCTTCTATGGCGAGCACGGCCGCCTCCGCATCGCGTCGGCGCCCCGCATCGGTACGCTCGTCTCGATCGTGATTCCCACCGTTCCCCCCGGCCACGAGCAGGAACGCCTCGCGCAATGAGCCTCCTGGCTCTGATCGTCGACGACGAGGCCCCGGCCCGTGCCGAGCTGCGCTTCCTGCTCGAGCGCATCGAGGACGTCGATGTCGTGGGCGAGGCCGCGAGCGTGCGCGAGGCGCTCGCCCTGGCCGCGCGGCTCGACTACGACGTCGTCTTCTGCGACATCTCGATGCCCGAGCTGACGGGCATCGACGCCGCGCGCGAGATCATGTCGTGGCCCAAGCGCCCGTACGTGGTCTTCGTGACCGCGCACCAGGACTACGCCGTGCAGGCGTTCTCGGTCGACGCGTTCGACTACCTGCTCAAGCCCGTCGCCGATGACCGGCTGGCGCAGACCGTCGAGCGGCTGCGCAGCGCGCTGCGCGGGGCGCCCGAGCGCGCCGCCCGCGGCGAGCTCGCGAAGGTGCCGGTCACGCGCCGGGGCGAGACGCTGCTGCTCGACCACGACCAGGTCTACTTCATGCTCGCCGAGGGCGACTACGCGCGCATCGCCACCTACGACGAGCGCTTCCTCTCGACCCAGTCGCTGCGCGAGCTCGAGGATGCGCTGCCGCCGGCGCTCTTCTTCCGCATCCACCGCTCCTCGATCGTCAACCTGCAGAAGGTGACGGCGCTCGAGCAGACCTCGCCCGGCCACTGGATCGTGCGCCTCTCGGACGCCGAGGCCACGCAGCTCGAGGTCGCCCGGCGCCAGACGCGCGCGCTCAAGCAGCATCTGGGCCTGCGCGCGTGAGGCGCGACGGGCCGGTGCTCGGCGCGGTCGGCGCGGCCGCCGGCCTCCTCTCCGCGCTCTTCGGCGTCGGCGGCGGCACCGTGATCGTCCCCTCCCTGATCGCGCGCGGCTGGCAGGCGCATCGCGCGACGGCCACCTCGCTGGCCGCGATCGGCGCGACGGCGGTGTTCGGCACGCTGCGCTACGCCTACGACGATCTCGTCGTGTGGCGCGACGCGGCGCTGATCGGCCTCCCGGCGGTCGTCGGCGTCGTGTTCGGCACGTCGATCGCGAAGCGCGTGCGCGGCCCGCACCTGCAGATGGCGTTCGCGGGCGTCATGCTGATCGTCGCGGCGAGGCTCGCCTGGTGAGCCACGTCGCGCTCGCGCTCGCGCTCGGCCTCACCGGCGGCTTGCTCGCCGGCGTGTTCGGCGTCGGCGGCGGCATCGTGTTCGTGCCGGCGCTCACGCTCGGGCTCGGGCTCGGGCAGCTGACCGCGGAGGCGACCTCGCTCGCCGCGATCGTCCCGGTCGTCGCCGTCGGGTCGTTCCGGCAGAACCGCGACGGCCTCGTGCACTGGCCCTCTGCCGCCATCCTCGGCGGCTGCTCGCTCGTCGGCGTCCTGGTCGGCGCCGAGATCGCGCTCGACCTGCCGGAGTCGACGCTGCGCCGGGCGTTCGCGGCGTTCCTCGTCGTCTCGGCCGATCCAGATGGCGCTGCGCGCGCGGCGCCAGCTGCAGATTGCGTCGCGGCGCCATGAGCGAGTACGCCTGGATCCCGCCCGAGTCCTGGGTCGAGAGCGCACACGCGACGGCCCTCGCGCGCTCGCTCGGCACGGACGGCTACCGCGAGCTGCACGAGCTCTCGACGGCCGAGCCCGCGCGCTTCTGGGACGCCGTGGCGCGCGATCTCGGGATGCCGTTCGCGACGCCCTACGAGCAGGTGCTGGACATCTCGGACGGCCCGGCCTGGGCGCGCTGGTACACCGGCGGGCGCATCAACCTGACGCACGCCTGCGTCGAGCGCTGGGCCGACGACCCGGCCCACGCCGGAACCGAGGCGATCGTCTCCGAGGACGAGGAGGGCGGCACCCGCTCGCTCACCTACACCGAGCTGGCCCGCGAGGTCGCCCGCTTCGCCGAGGGCCTCGAGGCGCTCGGCGTGAAGAACGGCGATGCCGTCGCGCTGCTCATGCCGATGGCGCCCGAGGTCGCGATCGCCTACTACGCCGTGGCCGCGATCGGCGCGCTCGTCGTGCCGATCTTCTCCGGCTTCTCGGCCTCGGCGGTCGCGAGCCGGCTCGAGGACTCGCGGGCGGTCGCCGTCATCACCGTCGACGCCTTCATGCGCCGCGGCCGGCCCGTCCCCGCGAAGGCGACCGCCGACGAGGCGATCGCGCGCTCACCGGGCGTCCGCCACGTCGTCGTGGTGCGCCACACCGGGCAGCCGGTCGAGTGGCAGGACGGGCGCGACATCTGGTGGCACGAGCTCGTCGAGGGACGGCCGGGGACGCGGCGCGCGACGCCCGTCGACTCCGAGCACCCGTTCATGCTCGCCTACACGTCGGGCACGACCGGCAGGCCCAAGGGCGCCGTCCACGTGCACGCGGGCTTCCTCGCCAAGATCACGACGGAGGGCCGCTACACCTGCGACTTCCAGGCCGGCGACCGCATCCACTGGCTGACCGACATCGGCTGGATCATGGGGCCGTGGCTGCTCGCCAACGCGCACGGCCTGGGCCTCACGGCGCTGCTCTACGACGGCGCCCCCGACTATCCCGATCCGGGCCGGATCTGGCGCCTCGCGGAGCGCCACCGCCTGACGTTCCTGGGCGTCTCGCCGACGCTCGTGCGCGCCTTGCGCCAGGGCGGCGAGAACCCCGTCGACGGCGTCGACCTCTCGGCGCTGCGGCAGTTCGGATCGACCGGCGAGCCCTGGAACCCCGAGCCCTGGATGTGGCTGTTCGAGGCGGTGGGCGGGCGCACCAAGCCGATCATGAACTTCTCGGGGGGCACCGAGGTCGCGGCCGGATTCCTCGGCGCGCCGCCGTATCTGCCGCACAAGCCCTGCACGCTCGGGCTGCCCATCCTGGGCATGGCGATGGACGTCTACGACCCCGCGGGACGGCCGCTGCGCGGCGAGGTGGGCGAGCTCGTGTGCACGCAGCCGTGGCCGGGCATGACGCGCGGCATCTGGGGCGACCCCGAGCGCTACCTCGACACCTACTGGCGGCGCTTCCCGGGCGTCTGGACGCACGGCGACTGGGCCACGATCGACGCCGACGGCGACTGGTTCCTGCACGGCCGCTCCGACGACACCCTCAACGTCGCCGGCAAGCGCATCGGCCCGGCCGAGTACGAGTCGGCCCTGGTCGGCGACCCCGCGGTGGCCGAGGCCTGCGCGGTCGGCGTGCCCGCACGACGTGAAGGGCGAGGTCGTGTGGTGCTTCTGCGTCCTGCGCACCGGCATCGAGCCGGGCGAGGAGCTGCGCACGCGGCTGCGCGCCCGCTGCGCCGAGGAGCTCGGCAAGGCCTTCGCGCCGGCCGAGGTGCGCTTCACGACGGCGCTGCCGAAGACCCGCAGCGCCAAGATCCTGCGCCGCGCGGTGCGCGCCACGGTGCTCGGCGAGGATCCCGGCGACCTCTCGACGCTCGAGGATCCCGCGGCGATCGACGCCGTGCGCGGCAGTACGTGAGCTGCTCAATTGGGGCCAGGCCCCGATTGAGCGCCTAGGCGTCCTCGCGCGACCAGGTCGACGGCGAGTCCGAGGCCGGGAACGACGCCTCGGAGGCCTCGTCGACGGGATCGGGCTCCGGCGGGTACGCCTGGTGCGGCGGGAACAGCGGCTCGTCGTCCGGAGGCGCCCCCGCATCGGATAACGCCATGCGGTCAGGGTAGCGCGGGCGCGCGGGCCGCTCCGGGCGCATGCCAAGGTGCGCGTGCGGGCGGACGGATCCACCCGCACGCGCACGACTGACATCGTTATGCGATCTCCGCCCGGACGATCTTGGCGCCGTCGGCCAGCGCCTTGAGCTTCATCTTCGCGATCGTCCGCGGCAACGGCTTCATGCCGCAGTCGGTCGAGAGCGTGACGCGATCGGCCGGCACGTACTCGAGCACCTTGCGTGCGCGAGCCGCGACCTGCTCGGGCGTCTCGACCATCATCGTGCGGATGTCGAGCACGCCGACCTGCACTTCCTTGTCGGCCGGCAGGTTCTTGAGGAACTCGATGCCCGCCATGTCGCGATTGGCGTAGTCGAGCACGAACTGGTCGATGCCCGGCGTGTCCCAGAAGTGCGGCAGAACCGTCTGGTAGCCCTCGGGGAAGTTGTGGCTGAGGATGTCGTTGCCCCAGGCGTTGCCGAAGCAGAAGTGCCAGCCGATCTTCGCGTCGACACCGTCACAGCACTGCCCGATGACGTCGGAGATCCACTCGTAGTCGGCCTCGTCACCCGTGAAGAGCGGCAGCCACGCGCCGAGATCCTCGAGCTGGAGATACGTGGCGCCGGCATCGACGAGCGACTTCATCTCGGCGTTGAAGATCGGCGCGAGCGCGTAGCAGAGCTCCTTCGGGTTCTTGTAGTGCTCGAAGTAGACGTGCCACGCGAGGTTGACCGGCCCGGCGCCGACGGAGACCTTCATCGGCTTGGTCGCGTACTTGGAAGCGATCCGGTAGAGGTCGGCCAGGCGGATCGGACCCCGGCTGACCTCGCCGCTGTTGATCACGCCGCCCCAGTCGGCCAGCAGCTCGACGATCTTGTCGCGGTCCTCGGCTCCCGCCTCGAGCGGATGCGGCTCGCGCGCGGGATCGAAGCCCGGGATGCGCTCGTACATGTACCAGCAGAAGGAGCCGATCACACCGACGTAGTCGTCGTACGACATCTGGCCGTCGGTGACGATGTCGAGGCCCGCTTCTTCCTGGTCGTTGATGACGGCGTGGGTCGCGTCGTGGTAGGCCTCCTCGTGGGTGACCTCCTTGAACGCAACCCGCACGTCGCGACCGAGCAGCTGCTGGGTGAACCAGTGCGGCCTCGGATAGGACCCGACCATCGTGGTCGGGAGAATCGTGTCGACGATCTTCTTTGGCACAGGACCTCCTCGTCCTCGCTCCATGTCGAGTCGCTCGATGCTAAACCGGACTGAACGTCGCGGTCAACTCCGCTGAACAGGTCGTTCAGACCCACCCCCGCTTACGCGCGGCGCGCAGCGAGCGGTTCGTGGAGCGATGGCGGCGTCGCTCGGCGCTCTGCGCCACGGGGTCGCCGCGCCGCTCGAAGGCGATGCGGTCGCGCTCGGCCCGCTGCCAGGCCTCGAAGCGCTCGCGCGTCAGCTCGCCCGCCGCGACTGCGGCCGCGACGGCGCAGCCGGGCTCGCCCGGCGTGCCCGCAGTCGCCGAAGCGGCAGGCCGCAGCGAGCTCCTCGACGTCGCCGAAGGCGCTCTCGGCCGCCGCGCCCGGATCGTGCGGGAAGACGGCCCGGAGGCCGGGGGTGTCGATCAGCACGCCCGCCCCGGGGAGCACGTGCAGCTCGCGGTGCGTCGTGGTGTGCCGGCCCTTGCCGTCGCGCCGCACCTCGGCGGTCGCGGCGAGATCGGAGCCGGCGAGGGCGTTCACGAGCGTGCTCTTGCCCGCCCCCGAGCGCCCGATGAGCACGGCCGTCGAGCCCGCGAGCCGCGCCCGCAGCTCGTCGATGCCCTGCCCGGTGCGGACGCTGAGCGCCAGCACCGGCGCGCCGAGGGCGGCCAGCTCCGCCTCGGCCACCGCCTGCGCGAGGTCGTCGCAGGCGTCGGCCTTGGTGAGGACGACGAGCGGCGTCGCGCCGCTCTCCCACGACACGAGCAGGAAGCGCTCCAGGCGCCGCGCCGAGAACGCGTGGTCGAGGGCGTTCGCGACGACGACGATGTCGACGTTGGCGGCGACGATCGGCGAGGAGGTGGAGTCGTCGGGCATGCGGCGCTCGAGCAGCGAGCGCCGTTCGAGCACGGCCGCCACTCCTCCGTCGCCGTCGACGACGAGCCAGTCGCCGACCGCAAGCTCCAGGCCGTCGGTGACCACGCGCAGGTCGCCGGCGGCGGCCCTCAGCGTGGCGTGGCCGCGGTCGACGCGCACGACGCGCGCGGCCGCGGAAAGGTCGTGTCCGAGCTCTGCGAGCTCGGCGGTGCGCCGCTCGTCCCAGCCAAGCCGGGCGAGCGCCGCCGTCAGATCGGTCAACGCAACTCCTACGGGGTGATTGCGGCGCCCCGTGCGCCTGCGCGGCGGCTAGGCCGCGCGGCGGGACGCCCCGGAAGACGAGGTCGCGCTGTGGCAGAAGTCGGTCATTTCCTCATCACCCCTTTCCGGGCGTCGGCGTTGTAGGACCAACTGTACCGAAGGTGCCTGACCGCCAGGGTGCGGCTAGCCGCACCTTTGGGGCCTGGCCCCAAACGTGCGGGTGCGCGCTACCGTCCTCGCGCAGTGGCACCCGAGGCACGCATCACCGGCATCGAGACGCGGAGCTACCGCTACCCGCTCGAGCCGCCGTTCCGGGCCGCGTGGGACCCGATCCCGCGCACGCACCAGGACGCCACGCTCGTGCTCGTCCACTCGGACGCCGGCGTGACCGGCTGCGCGAGCGGCGACCACCTGCCCGACCGGGAGGTGCTCGAGCGGTTCCTCGTCGGCCTCGATCCGCTGCGCACCGAGGCGGTGCGCGAGATCTGCGAGACGGTCGACTTCCACGGCGGGCGGCCCTGGACGGCCGAGTGCGCCGTCTGGGATCTCGCCGGCCGCCTGCTGGACACGCCGGTCTGGCGCCTGCTCGGCGGCCGCAACGAGCGCATGCTCGCGTACGCCTCGAGCGGCGAGCTGCTCGATCCGGGCGAGCGCGCAGAGCGTGCGCTCGCGCTCCGGGAGCGCGGGGTGCGCGCGCTCAAGCTCCGCTTCCACCATGCGGACTGGCGCGAGGACGTGGAGGTCGTCAGGCACGTGCGGACGGTCGTCGGCGACGACATGCAGCTGATGGTGGACGCGAACCAGGGCTGGCGCATGCCGGGCGATCGCGAGAGCCGCTGGGACGTCCCGACGGCGGCCCGCTGCGCGCGCGAGCTCGAGGAGGTCGGCGCGTACTGGCTCGAGGAGCCGCTGCGCTGCGACGACGTCGAGGGCTATCGCGCCCTGCGCCGGCTCACGGGCATCCGCATCGCCGCGGGCGAGATGGTGCGCGGCGCGCACGAGGCGCGCGACCTCGTCCTGCGCGGAGGCGTCGACGTCCTGCAGCCCGACGTCGTGCTCTCGGGCGGCATCTCGGGCTGCCGCCGCCTGGCCGCGCTCGCCGATCTCTGCGGACGCATGTTCACCCCGCACACCTGGTCGAACGGGTACGGCCTCGTCTGCAACCTGCACCTCACGCTCGGCGTCTCCACGTGCCCGTACGTCGAGGTGCCGTTCGACCCGCCCGCCTGGTCGGCCGAGCGGCGCGACTGGCTCCTGCCCGCGCCCGTCGAGATCGCGGCCGACGGCACGATCGCGCCGCCGCCCGGAGCCGGCTTCGGGGTCACGCCCGATCTGGACGCGCTCGAGCAGTGGAGGGTCGGATGAGGGCGGTCGTCCTGCGCGAGCCCGGCGACGTCCGCGTCGAGGAGGTCACGCTCGCGCCGCCGGAGGCCGGCGAGGTGCTGGTGCGCATCGCCGCGGCGGGCGTCTGCCACTCCGACGTGCACCTCGCCGCCGGCAGCCTCGGCCAGGGCCGCTGGCCGATGGTGCTCGGGCACGAGGGCGCCGGAACCGTCGAGGCGGTCGGCGCGGGCGTGGCGCACGTCGCGCCCGGCGACCGCGTCGTCTTCTGCATGATCCCGTCCTGCGGCTCGTGCAGCGCCTGTCGCGCGGGCCGGCCCACGCTCTGCGGGCCGGCCGGCGATGCGGGCTTCCGCGGCACGCTGATGGACGGCACGTCACGCCTCGCGCTGCCGGACGGCACGCCCCTGCAGCACGGGCTCACGGTCGCGTGCTTCGCCGAGCGCGCCGTCGTGGCAGCAGCCGGCGTCGTGCCGCTCGACCCGGCCGTCCCGCTCTGGCAGGCCGCGCTGCTCGGCTGCGGCGCGGTCACCGGCATCGGCGCGGTGCGCAACGTCGCCCGGCCGCGCATCGGCGAGAGCGCCGCGGTGATCGGCTGCGGCGGCGTCGGGCAGCAGGTCATCGCCGGCCTCGTGCTCGCCGGCGCCGGTGCGATCGTCGCCGTCGACCGCGATCCCGCGATGCTCGAGCTGTCGCTCGCGCGCGGCGCCACCCACGCCGTCGACGCGACGGCCGACGACCCCGCCGCCGCCGTGCGCGGGCTCACCGGCGGCGGCGTCGACCACGCCTTCGAGGTCGTCGGCCGGCCCGAGACGATGCGGCTCGCCTGGGATTGCCTGCGCGCCGGCGGGAACGCCGTGGTCGTCGGTCTCGCGGCGGTCGGCGTCGAGGCCTCCTTCCCGGCCATCGAGTTCCTCTCCGACAAGGGCATCAAGGGCTGCTACTACGGCAGCGGCAACCCGTCCGCCGAGCTCGCCTCGCTCGTGCAGCTGGCGGCCGACGGACGGCTCGTGCTGTCCGACGTGGTCACGCACCTGACCGATCTCGACGGCATCCCCGAAGGTCTCGAGCGGTTGCGCAGCGCCGGCGGCGGCCGCACCGTCGCGATCATGGACAGCGCCGCGGCCGGGTTGGAGAGCGACGAGCGGGGTTAGTGCTCGGTCTTCTCGTGGACGTGGGAGACGATGTGCACGACCGGCACGTCGAACGCCTTGCGGACGTGCTCGACGAGGTCCTTGCGGAGCCAGCGCGAGCGCGGGCCGGGGTGCGTCGAGATCACGATCAGGTCGGCCTCGAAGCGGTCGAGCGCGTCGCGCACGGCTGCGAACGGCACCATGTCGCCCACCTCGCCGTCGCACTCGAGTCCCTCGCCGCGCAGGACGCCGAGCGTGCGGTCGAGCCGGCCCTGCGCCGCGTCGATGGCACCGGCCTGATTCCAGGAGTCGCCGAGGTGGTGCTCGGCCGCAACCGCCGGTGCGACGACGAAGAAGGTCGAGCTGTGCTCGTCCTCGATCCGCCGTAGCTCAGCGAGCAACTCGTCGGCCTCGACCGTCTCGTTCGCGACCACAAGCACGCGGGTCATGCGCCACCTCCGGGAGGATTGTGCAGCAGATGCTACAACCGCTTCCCGGGCAGCGCGAGGAGGGGCTACTCGACCTGACCGACGGCGAACGAGGCCACGGCGAGCACGATGCCGCCGATCAGGCCCCAGACCTCGAACGGAAAGCCGTCGACGCCCTTCGCCACGAGCACGAGCACGAGCGCACCGACGATCCCGAATCCGATGACCCGCATGGCGATCTTGCCGAGCTTTTCTTCCACGTGATCCCTCCGTCGACGACCGCGCACATGGTATCTATCCCCCGGCGCTCTTGACCTGCAGACCGCGCTCCTCGAGGTGCGCGACGACCTTCGCGCGATGGTCGCCCTGGATCTCGATCACGCCGTCGACCACGCTCCCACCCGATCCGCACAGGCGCTTGAGCTCGCGCGCCAGCTCGGTCGCCTGGGCAGGCGAGGCGCCGCTGATCGTCGTCACGGTCTTGCCCTTGCGACCCGAGGTCTCGCGCCGCACGCGCAGGATTCCGTCGCCCGGGGCGCGCCCGGCCTGCACGCGGCAGGGGCAGCGCCCGCCGTCCGCCAGCGGCTTGCCGCAGTGCTGACACTTCCGCACCCGACCGCTCTCCGTCGAGTAGACCAGGCCCATCGCCGCCCACGGTAGCGTGAGGCGGCGTGTATGTCGGCCGCTACGCACCGAGCCCGACCGGGGATCTCCACCTCGGCAATGCCCGCACGGCCCTGATCGCCTGGCTCTGGGCCCGCCGGGCGGGCGGTCGCTGCCTTCTCCGCTTCGAGGATCTCGACGCCGCGCGCGTGCGGCCCGGGTGCGCGCAGGCGCAGGCCGCCTCGCTGGCCTGGCTCGGCCTCGACTGGGACGGCGACCCCGTCGCGCAGTCGCAGCGCGGCGAGCTCTACGACGCGGCGCTCGGCGCGCTGCGCGAGCGCGGCGTCCTCTACGAGTGCTTCTGCTCCCGCGCCGACGTGCGGCGGGCCGCCTCCGCGCCGCACGGCCCCGACGGCCCGCTCTACTCGGGCGCCTGCCGCAACCTCACGGCGGCCGAGCGCTCGGCTCGCGTCGCAGCCGGGCGCGCGCCCGCGCTGCGCGTGCGCATGGAGGGCGAGGTCGAGTTCCGCGACGACGTCATGGGGCCGCAGCGCGAGCTGCTCGAGGCGACGACGGGCGACATCGTGGTGCGCAGGAGCGACGGCGTCATCGCCTACCAGCTGGCCGTCGTGGTCGACGACGCGCAGCAGGGCATCGGCCACGTCGTGCGCGGGGCCGATCTGCTCGCCTCGACGGCACGCCAGATCCGGCTCTACGAGCTGCTCGGGCTCGCTCCGGTGCCGGGCTACGCGCACGTCCCGCTGATGCTCGGCGACGACGGCGAGCGCCTGGC
Organism: uncultured Actinomycetes bacterium; assembly: GCA_963705965.1. GTDB lineage: Bacteria > Actinomycetota > Thermoleophilia > Gaiellales > JALYLC01 > JALYLC01. The sequence continues at coordinate 273,337 of CAVPLI010000008.1, forward strand.
CAAGCGCCACGGAGCGGTGGGCCTGACGGAGCTGCGCGAGGCCGGCGCGGATCCGCGGGCGGTCGTCGGGCGGCTGGCCTTCAGCGCCGGTCTCCTCGAGGCGCCCGAGCCCTGTCACACCGGCGCAGCTGATCGAGCGCTTCGATCCCGGCGCGCTCGAGCGCGAGCCGACGCGCGTCGATCCCGCTTCCCTGCGCTGGTAGCCTCGCTGCGTGCTGATCTGGGTGGCAGTGGGGATCGTGCTGCTGGTCGTCGCGCTCGCGGTGCTGCTGTACAACCGGCTGACCCGGGCGCGCAACCGGACGCACGCCGCCTGGGGCGATGTCGACAGCGAGCTGCGGCGGCGGGCCGACCTCGTCCCCGAGCTCAACGCCGCCGTCGCCGCCTATGCCGAGCACGAGCGCTCGGCGCTCGAGGCGGCCGCCGAGGCGCGCGGCGCGGCGCACGGCGACGACCCCGCCGCGCGCGCAACGGCCGAGACACGGCTCGGCAGCGCCATCGGCGGCGTCGTGGGCATCGCGGAGGCCTACCCCGAGCTGCGAGCCTCGGAGCGGTTCACGCAACTGCAGCAGCAGCTCTCGCAGAGCGAGAACCGGATCGCGCTCGCGCGCATGGTCTACAACGACACCGTGCAGACCTACAACAGCGCGATCGAGGCACTGCCGGCGAGCCTCGTGGCCGGCACCCTCGGATTCCACCGGCGCGACCTGTTCGAGCTCGCGGACGGCCGCGCGTGAGACGGGCCGCGTGGCTCGTCCTCGCGCTCCTCGCAACGCTCGCAGCACCGACCGCCGCGTTCGCCGACAAGAGCTTCACGATCTCGCGCGCCTTCGTGAACGTCACGCTCGCGCGCAGCGGCGAGGTGCTCGTCCGCGAGGATCTCACGTTCGACTACTCCGGCTTCTTCACCGGCGCCTACCGCGACATCCCGCTGGCGACGGACGTGACGGCCGGGGACGTGCAGGTGAGCGAGGGCGGCACCGCCTACGCGCCGGGCGGGAATACGACGCTCGGCAGCAGCGACGCCCCCGGCACCTTCGGCGCGGTGCGGCTGCCCCAGGGCCTGCGCATCGTCTGGCACTACCAGCAGGACGGCGGCCAGCGGACGTACACGCTGCGCTACCGCCTGCGCGGCGTCGTCATCGCCCACGACGACGCCGTCGAGGTGGCGCCTCAGGTCTGGGGCGATCAGTGGAAGAGCGGGCTGCCCACCCTGCTCGCGAACGTCCACGCCTCCGGCACGGCACCCGGCACGCGCGCGTGGATCGAGCCGGCCTGGCTCGAGCACCGCGTCACCGTGCGCGGCAGCGACGTGCTCAGCGCGGTCGAGGACGTGCCGGCCGGGCGCGCCGTGATCCTGCGCGTGCTGTATCCGCCCTCGGTGCTGGCGCCCGCCGCGCCGTACGCACGCCACGTGAACGACAACGTGCTGGCGGCGACCATCGCACGCGAGGAGGCCGCCGCCGCCCGCGCGGAGCGCGACAAGCGCGAGCTCGAGGACACGCTCCACCACCCGTGGGCGTGGATCCTCGCGGCCGCCGCCCTGGCGATGGTTCCCGCGGGGCTGCTCGGCGGGTTCGCGTACTGGCGCTTCGGCCGCGAGCACTCGACCGGCACGGCGCCGGAGTACGTGCACGAGCCGCCCGACGACCTGCCGGCCGCGCTCGTGCCGTCGCTGCTCGCCCAGCGCGTCGTGGCGGGCGGCGACCAGCTGGCCGCGACGCTCTTCGAGCTCGTCCGCCGCGGGCGCTTCACGATGACTCACGTGACGCGCGAGGAGTCGTCGTTCGCCGGCCTGCGCCACAAGGAGATCGACGACGTCGACCTCGCCCGCGGCGACGAGAGCATCGAGCTGGCCGTCGTCGAGAAGCCCGTGGCCGCGATCTTCGACAAGCTCACGATCGAAGGGCCCGTGGCGCTCTCGCAGGTCTCCGACATCGTCAAGGAGCTGCCCCAGGCGGACCGCACCTGGTTCCACGGCAAGTCCGAGGCCTTCGAGTCGGCGATCCGCAACCAGGCCCGCCAGCGCATCTTCTGGAGCGGCCACGGGATGCTCGTGAAGTGGCTCGCGTTCACGGCCTTCCTGCTCGCGGGCGGCGGGCTCCTTGCGCTCGGCATCGCCGGGCTGGCCGATCCGCCGCTCATCCGGCGCGATCTCGTCATCACGGCGGTGGGCGCCGCGCTCGCGCTGAACGCCGTCGTCGTCCTGCTGCTGCCGGCGCCGATGTGGCGGCGGCGGCGTCCGGAGATGCAGGCCTCGGCCGAGCAATGGGAGGGCTTCCGAAAGTATCTGGAGGACTTCCCGCGACTCGCCGACAAGCCCGCGGACACGCTGCCGCTGTGGGAGCGCTATCTGATCTTCGGGATCACGTTCGGCATCGCAGAGCGCGTGCTCGAGGCCGCGAGGGTCTCGTTCCCGGCGATCTCCGACTCGTCCGTGTACGTGCCGGCGCTGTACGTGTCGTCGTTCAACACGTCGAGCTTCGCGAGCGATCTCGGCGGCGCCTTCCCGTCGCCCTCGAGCGGGAGCTCGGGCGGCGGCGGTGGCGGCGGCTCCTTCGGCGGCGGAGGCGGCGGCGCCTGGTGACGCCTCCGGACGAGGAGCACCGCGCCCTGCAGGCCGCCGCCGTCGAGGGCAGACGCCGAGGCGCAGCGGCGCTTGCTCGCCGGCGACCCGGTGGGCGCCGGGCCGTTCCTGCTCGAGTCCGAGCGGCGCTATCGCGAGTCCTGGGAGGTGGCGCCGCCGGGTGGCTACGGTCGCCTGGTCGGCATGCTCAAGGCGGCGATCCTGCGCCGCGATGCCGCCGGCGCGGCGGAGTACGCGCGCGCGGCGCTCGCGGGCGAGCCCGAATCACCGACCGCCGCCTACGCCGTCGCGCTGGCCTGCCTCGCCGCGGACGACGACGCCGCGGCCGCGGTGGCCGCCGCGCAGATGGCCGCCGGTGGCGAGGCGTTCGAGCGCACGGCCGCCGCGCTCGCGGCGCTCGCCGCGCGCGACGGGGATGCGTACGCAGACGCGCTGCGCGCCGTGATCGACGACTTCGAGCGCCGCGATCTGCACCTCACGGGCGTGCCGATCGCGGACACCGCGCTCGTGCTCGAGCGGCTCGCCGAGCCACGCGGACTCGCCCGGCGCCCGGTCTCGCCGCTCCTGCCCCCGCCGTAGTCCGGCTACCAGCCCCGCAGCGTCGTGGCCTTCAGCCGCAGCGGCACCGAGTAGTCGGCCGCGAAGCTCTCGGGCGTCCAGGAGTTGCGCTCGATGAGCGCGCGGTACTTCTCCACGTACTCGGGCAGCGCATGCGCCGGCGGGTCGTCGCTGCCGGCGAGGCCGCCGAGCACGACGACGATGTCACTGCCCTGGCCGTCGCCGTCGAGGTGGAGCGAGACGCGCGGCCGCTCGGCGATGTTCCGCAGCTTCGGGGTGCCGGGCTTCGAGTAGATGAGGAACGAGTCCGCGCCGTCCCACAGGAACCACACGGGCGTGGGCTGCGGCGTCCCGTCGGCGCTCGTCGTCGTCAGCCAGGCGAGCCTCTCGTCGCGCAGCCTGCGCGCCGCTCGCTCGCCGAACGCCGTCGCGGTGTCGATCGCAAACGCCATGGGACATCCCTTCCTTCGTGGTCGCCGCAGGGTATGCGGTCAGGCCGCAGGCCCGCCGATCCGCCGCGCGAGGCGATCCAGCGCGGCTCGCACCGCCCCGGGGCGCTCGATCCACGGGAAGTGGCCCGCGCCGCCGAGCACCTGGATCACGGCCGCGGAGCCGATCGCCTGAGCGGTGTCGGTTGCCGCCGTGACGGGCATCGGGCTGCCGGCGCCGTGGACGAACACCGTCGGGACGGAGATGCCTGCGAGCCGCGCTGCGAGCGCCGGCAGCTCGGCGTGCAGCGACTCGAACGTCGCGGAGTACGCCTCGACCGAGAAGCGCATGCCGGGAAACGGCGGCGCGGCCGCGGGATCGGCGAAGTAGGCCGGCCAGAGCAGTCGCATCGACTCCATCAGGTCGCCCTCGGAACCTTCGCCGGCCATCGCCCGGCGCTCCAGGTCTTCCACGCGCTCGACATCTCGCGCGGGCGTGCGGCGCAGCATCTCCGCGTCGAACTCGGCCTCGCCGCCGTCGCCGACGCCACCGAGCGTGTCGATCACGAGCGCAGCGGCCACGCGCTCCGGGCGTGCGGCGAGCAGATGCAGGAGGAGGTGGCCGCCCCACGAGTGCCCGGCCACGACGGCGCGCTCCCAGCCCAGGCCGTCGAGCACGGCGACGACGTCCGCGACCTGGGTCGCGACGTCGTACGGCGGACCGGCCGTCGACGGCGCCACGCCCCGCTGCTGGTACACGGCGACGCGATGACCGGCGGCGAGCTCGTCGACCAGCGGCTGCAGGTAGTCCCACGTCAGGCCCGGCCCGCCGTGGAGCAGCAGCACCGGATCGCCGCGACCCCCCGTGACTCCGTGCAGGAGACCGCCCGGCACGTCGATCTCGAAGGGTTCGCCCCACACTGCGCGCCGCGTGCTCAGCCGCCGAGCCCGTGCTTGCGGAGGGCCTCCTCGACGCACGCCTCGTCCTGCTCGCCCGTGCCGCCGCTGACGCCGACCGCGCCCACCAGCGCGCCGTCGACGTGGACGGGCACCCCGCCGGCGTACACGACGATGCGGCCGCCCGCCGAGGTGTTGAGACCCCAATCGACGCCGTCGGGCTGCGTCGAGCGCTGGAACTCGCCGGTCTTCATCTCCCACAGCGCGGCGGTGTGCGCCTTGTTCACCGCGAGCTCCGTGGCCCCGAGCGGGGCGCCGTCCATGCGCGCGAAGGCGATCATGTTGCCGGAGCCGTCGCACACGGCCATCGCCGCGGCGATGCCCTCACGGGCCGCCGCCTCGCGCACCGATCCGAGGATCGCGTGGGCGAGATCGAGGCCGATCTGGCGCTGCGCGATGAGGCCGTCGTGATCCATCGGTTCGTCTCCCTGCGTCGTTCGGTCAATCGTACGGAGCATCGCCGTGGCAGGGCTGTGCAAGCCTTCGGCCCTGATGCGCACCGTGTCCGAGCACGACGAGATTCCCGTCATCGACCTCACGCCCGTGCTCGCGGGCGAGCCACGAGCGAGCGCCGTCGTGGATGCCGTGCGCGCCGCCTGCGAGGAGATCGGGTTCTTCTGCGTCACCGGGCACGGCGTGCCGGACGAGGTGATCGGCACGCTCGACGAGCGCGCACGGGAGTTCTTCGACCTGCCCGACGACGTGAAGCGACGCGTCGGGCGAAGCGGCGACGAGCTGGGCGGCGTGACCTACTCCCCGCTCGCGTCGGAGGCGCTCGCAGCGAGCCGCGGCGAGCGGACGCCCGGCGATCTCAAGCAGATGCTGGACTACGGCCCCGGGTGGCCGGGCGACGCCTGGCCCGGCGAGCCCGCCGGCCTGCGCGCCGCGCACGAGCGGTACTTCGAAGCGCTCGGCGAGCTCGCCGCCCACCTGCGCCGGATCTTCGCGCTCGCCGCCGGTCTGGCTCCGGATGCGTTCGAGGACTCGTTCGGGAATCACCTCTCGTCGCTGCGGGTGATCGACTACCCCGAGCCCGTCGCGGCTCCCGAGCCCGGGCAGCTGCGCGCGGGCGTGCATTCGGACTACGGCTTCCTCACGATTCTGCGCTCGCAGGCCTCGGCCGGCGGACTGCAGGCCCAATCGCGCGCCGGCCGGTGGATCGACGTCCCCGCGCTCGACGGCGCCTACGTCGTCAATCTCGGCGACGCGCTGATGCGCATGACGAACGACCGCTGGGTCTCCACGCCGCACCGGGTCGTGAACCCTCCCGAGGGCGTCGCGAACACGCGGCGCCAGTCGATCCCGTACTTCCACAATCCCGACCCGGATGCGCTCGTGCGCTGCCTCGAGCCGTTCGTGAGCGCCGATCGGCCCGCGCGCTACGAGCCCATCTCCTACCGGGACTACGCGCTGGGGATGAGCGAGGCGACGCACGGCGCCACGCCGCCCGCCTGACGCTCCTACGCGGCCTTCGGAGCGGCGTCGGCGAGCCGTCGTGTGATCGCCCGCCGGGCCCGCACGAGGGGGGTCGCCTCCTGTGAGACCACGAACATCGCGTTCGCGAGCATCATGGCCGCCTCGATCTCGAAGAGGAGCTGCTCGGCATCCTCCGCCGGATCGATCGCACCCTCCGCCTGGGCGTCGCGGATCGTCTTCTCGATGTGGCCGAGCCAGCTGCTCATGAACGCGAGCGCGCTGTCGCGCACCGCGCCCGGATGCGTGTCCAGCTCCGGTATCACCGAGGCGAAGAAGCAGCCGCCCGGGTAGACATGTTCCTCCACGTGCCGCATGAAGTTGTCGACGAGGGCGTTCAGCCGCTCGATGCCGGTCGGAGCCGCGAGCGCCGGGTCGACCACCTGCTCGTCGTAGAGGGCGTTCGCGGCCTCGATCGTCGCGAGCTGCAACTCCTCCTTGGAGCCGAAGTGGGCGAACAGACCGCTCTTGCTCATCCCCACGGCCTCCGCCAGGCGGCCGATGGAGAGCCCGCCGATGCCCTCGACGGTGACGAGCTGAGCCGCCGTGCGGAGGATCGCCTCGCGGCTGCGCTCACCGTCGCTCCGGCGCTTTCGGGCGGGTCTATCAGCGGATTCATTCGCCATTCGAATAATTCATCTCCTTGACAACTTAGCACGACCGTTCGTATCTTCTATTAAGCACGAACGATCGTGCTTTCTCAAACCTTCCCGAAAGGAACGACAAGATGAACCTGTATGTCATCCGGCGCCCGAGCGGCTGGCGCACCCCCGAGGACCTCCAGGCCGCAGCGGCCCGCTCCAAGCAGGTCGGCGACGAGGAGATGTCCAGCGACATCCGCTGGATCCGCTCGTACGTCGTGCACGAGGCGGACGGCGGCCTCGGCACCGTCTGCATCTACCAGGCCTCGAGCCCCGAGAAGATCCGCGAGCACGCCGCCCGCGTCGGCATGCCGGCGACGGACATCCTCGACGTGGCCGACACGGTCGTCGTGCGCCCGGATCCGGTCGCCGTCTCGGCCTGAGCCGCGGAAGACGCCCCCCTGCCGCCGGCACGTTCGGCCGCAGGGGGGCGTTTCGCATGGACCGCCTTCACGCGCGCGAGAGCGCCGGACCCGACCGGCGGGCGCGCATGCGCTGCGACACGGGCCGCTGGGCGATGGCGACCGCCGCTCCGAAGAAGAACAAGCCCATCGTGGCGCCGAGCGCTCCGAAGCCCCCGACGGCGAGTGCGAGTCCGCCCGCGATCGAGCCGGCGAAGTAGCCGAACTGCATCGTGGCGGCGCGGAGGCTCGTGACCGCCGGCCGCAAGGCGGGCGCCGCGGAGAGCGCGAACGTGCTCGCGATGAGCGTGCGGCCGCCCGCGGCGAACGCAGCGGCCGAGAAGAAGAGCGGTGCTCAGCACGCGGATCCGGGCGCAGGATCCCGAAGAGGCCGTCCGTCACCGCGAGCGACGAGTGCGAGCACGACGAGGACCTGCACGCCTCGTAGCGCGCGAGCCGGCGGCCGGTCAGATTCCCTGCGACGTACGCCACGGCCGCGGTCGCCAGCAGGAAGCCGGTGAGCCCCGGGGCGGTTCCATACGACTCGGCGTAGAGGGCGCCCGAGTAGACGAGCGTCCCTGCCCACGCCGAGTTCGCGAGCAATTCGGACACCAGCCAGCGGGCGAGCACCGGATCGGCGAACGCGGCGCGAGTGCGTGCCGGCCGCGTCCCGGCCGGTTGTCCCCCGCGCCGCGGTGCGACGAGCGCCGCGGCCGCGACGGCCGCCACGAACGGGAGCACGAGCCAGCCGTAGCGCCAGCTGTGCCCGCCGACGAGACCGATCAACGGCATGCCGACGATCCACGCCGCGGGCTGGCCGACGAGCGCCCACGAGAGCGTGCGGGTCCGCAGCTCGGGCGCCACCCACTCGGCCGCCGCGAGCGTCCCTGCGGTCGTCAGCACCGCGACCGCGACGCCGACCGGCAGCTGCGCGACCGCCAGCAGGGCGAAGCTCGGCGCCGCTGCGCTGGCGAGCGATCCCAGCGCCAGCAGGAGCGAGGCCCCCAGGAGCTGGCGCCCGAGGCCGATGCGTCCCGCGATCCTGCCCAGGAGGAGCGCCGTGATCCCGGCGGTCAGACCCGTCAGCGTCCGTAACTGACCGGCCGTGGCCGTCGACACCTCCAGGTCGCTCGCGGCTTCCGTCAAGACCGGCGACATCGCGATCAGCGCCGCCTGTCCTGCGAACAGGCTGGTGAAGAGCGCGACGCTCACCGCGCGGTACCTCGCCGTTCTCGTGCTCGGTCGTCTCCATCTGGCGTGCCCCGTTCTCATGGGTTTGTCATCGAGGACAGGCCAGCAGCGCATCAGGAGGCAGTTGGCGGTCCGCGGTAACGCGGCGCGGTAAATCGCGCACGGACGCGACGCCGGCTTTACCGGCGTCTCAACCGCGCGGCCAACCGCGGCCGTGTCTGCTGCGGCACGACCCATCCGGCACGCCGCCGGACGACGAGCAAGCAAGGAGCACCGCGCAATGAGCACCACCGACGGAGACGATCCGCAACGGCGTCGACACCGCAGCAGTTGTTCGGGACGCTCGACGTCGATCAAGGCGGACCCCTCGCTCGCGAAGTTCCAGTTCCGCGCGCGGAACCGCTGGATCGACGGCGCGCACAACCGCACGACGATCCGCGACTTCTACGCCGCCGGCCAGGAGGACACGTCGCGCGGCCGACGAGTTCATGATCGACGCCGGCGAGCCGGCGATCCTGCTCGGCACCGACACCGGGCGCGAATCCCGGCCGAGGCACCTGCTGCACGCGCTCGCCGCCTGCCTGACCACGTCGCTCGTCTACGTCGCCGCCGCCCGCGGCGTCCACCTGACCGAGGTCGAGTCGACGCTCGAGGGCGACATGGACGTGCAGGGCGCGCTCGGCCTGTCGGACGAGCACCGCAACGGCTTCGAGCGGATCCGCGTCTCGTTCCGCGTCGAAGGGCGACGCGCCCGAGGAGAAGCTGCGGGAGGTCGTCGAGCGCGCACAGCGGCGCTCGGCCGTCTTCGACATGGTCACGAACGGCGTCCCCGTCACGGTGGACGTGACGACTGCGTGACCAGGACGGCAGCGGTTGGCGGCGGCCTCGGAAGCGCCGCCAACCGCTCGCCTCCACACGCCGGTTCAACCACACCAAGAGGAGACACGATGTCTCACGAACTGACAGCCAGAACCGCGTCCGGCGAGCGCCTCGTGGCGCTCGCCGAGACGCTCTCGCACACGATCGGGCAGCGCGCTGCGCGCCCACGACCGCGACGGGAGCTTCCCCTTCGACAGCTTCGCCGCGCGTCAAGCAGAGCGGGTACTTCACGGCGCCGATCCCCGAGGAGCTCGGCGGGCTCGGCGTGACGTCCGTGCACGACGTGCTCGTGGCCTCGAGCCGGCTCGCCCGCGGCGACGCGGCGCTGACCCTGGGCGTGAACATGCACCTCGCGTACCTGCTGAACGTCGTGCGCCGCTGGCAGATCGCGACCGCGGGACACGACGAGCGGCGCTCGGGGGCGTTCGGCGAGACGCTCGCGGAGATCGCGCGGGACGGCACCGTCTTCGCGTCCGCGGGCAGCGAGCATCCGGCAGGACCTGACGCGGCCGACGACGACGGCGACGCGCGACGCGCGATGCGCTGGATCGTCTCCGGCCGCAAGGTGTTCTGCACGATGTCGCCCGCCGCCGACGTGCTCTACACGGCCGTCACCTACACCGACGAGCGCGGCCGCGAGCGCTACGGCTACGCGATGGTGCCCGCGCGAGGCGCCCGGGGTCGTCGTCCACGACGACTGGGACGCGCTCGGGATGCGCGCCTCGGGCAGCCACTCGGTCTCGTTCGAGGACGTGCGGCTCCCGCTGTCGGCGCTCCGCGGCGGCTTCGCGGTCGGCGACACGATCGCCGTACATGGAGCGGAATCTCAACGCCGGGCTCTTCCACGCGGCTGCTGCGCTCGGCATCGCCGAGAGCGCGCATGCGCGAGCGTCGTCATCCGGACTCGCGTCGTCGCGACGGCACGTCGATCCGCACGCGGAGATGCTCGCGGCCGAGAGGCTTCGATCGACCTCTCAGCCTGCCGCGCCGTCTTCTCGCGCGCGGCGGCGCTGATCGACGAGCACAACGCGCGCAACCCGACCTCGCGCGGGAACGGCCGAGGCAGCTGACCGAGCCTGTTCGCGGAGGCGCAGAGCGCAAAGGCGTTCATCGGCGAGGCCGCGCGTGCGCATCGTCGACCGCGCGCTCGCGCTCTCCGGCGGCGCCGGCTACCTCAACGGCAGCCCGCTCGCGCGGGCCTACCGCGACGTCCGCGCCACGGCCTTCATGCATCCGCTCGGCGCGAATCGCGCCTACGCCTTCCTCGGGCAGCTCGCCGCCGGCCGCGAGCCGAGCCTGCATTAGTCGTCGTCGCTCGGGGGCCTTCAGAGGAGCGGTGACAGCGTGGCCAGCGCCGTCGCCTTGAGACGTCGCGTCGTGCCGGCGAGCGGCTGACCGGGTCGGGACACGGCTTCGGCCGGCGCGCTGAACCGCTCCTCGAACTGAGCGGCGACATCTCCTGACCAGAGTTGGAGGTCGATCTCGAAGAAGCGCCTCAGGCTCCAGGCCTCGAGGTTGCACGTTCCCACGATCACCTCCTCACCGTCGCGGACGAATGCCTTGGCGTGGAGCATCGCGGGGTGCTCGAGAATCCGCACACCGACATCGAGAAGGTGCGCGTGGTGAGACTGCAGGACCAACCCGCACTCCCGCCTGTTCACGTTCGCCGGGACGAAGAGGCGGACTCGGACACCGCGCTCCGCGGCCTGCGCAATCCGCCGGATCATCCCGCGGTCGGTCACGTACGGGTTGACGACGTCGAGCGTCTCCGTCGCCCTCTCGAACAGTCGCACGAGCTCGGTGGTGATCGGCCGAAAGCGTCCAGGCGCGTTGTGGAGCACGCGGGCGGGCACGGCTTCCCCACCCGCCTCGAGCGCAGGGAACAGCTCTTCGAGGACACTGGGCCGAACCTCCCCGCCGAGCCACCGGACTGTCGCGAGGAAGACGAGCTGGAGTTGTGCCACGACCGGCCCGGTGACGCGCACGAAGAGGTCGTGGAAGCGGCCGTCCCGGAAGTGATCTTCAATGCCGGCGCCGCCCACCCATCCGATGCGACCGTCGACGACGGTGAGCTTGCGATGGTCAATGTGCCCGAGCGTGCCGAGGTTCCACCCGTTCGCGCCTTCGGCGCCGAGGCGCCCGTCCTGCGCACGCGCCTGCATCGCGCGCACCACCCAGACCTGCACGCCACCCGACACCAGTCGCTCGTAGAGGGCGCGTGCGCCTCGCTCCGGATCCGAGCCCCGCCGGTCGACGACGACCCTCACGGGGACGCCCTCCGACGCCTTGGCGATCAGCGCGTCGGCGAACGCGTCTCCGACCAGGCCCGGCCGGAAGCCGAACTGATTGACATGCACCGAGGACGACGCCGCCCTGATGTCGTCGAGCATCCGTGGGTAGAAGGACTCGCCCGAGACCAGAACCTCCGCCGATGACGCACTGCTCTCAGAGAACGCCAGCGCCAGGTCCTCCCGGCCGACCCGACGCGAGAGAAGGCGCTCGGCGTGCTGCGGGATGCGTTCGTTCGGAACCGAGACCGCCGACGTCATGCGGCCGATTGTGCATCACCGGCTGGCTTACACGGCTCCTGCGAGTTCCCCTTCGCCGGTGTACCGCCGGCCACCGTTCGGCCCGGCCATCTCAGACGTTCCGCGGTCGAGTCATCCTCCGGCGTGGTGCTCTCCGATGAGGGTCGTCCAGGTGACCTTCGGCGTGGCCGTGACCCCTCCTTGGCCCATCGCCGTCCCAAGGCGGTTCTGCATGAACTCTGCGTGGGCCTCGCGCGATGTCCAGGTCTCGACTACGAAGGCACGGCCATCATCGCCCAGCCCAGCGAAGTGCGTGAGCTGGCCGGCAGGCCAGTCTCCTGCGCCCGTGTCCGGGTCGAGCCCCAGGTGAGCACTGACATTGCGGTAGTCGGCTTCAGTCACCCCTTCGAATTCCAGGATCAGCAGCTCAGCCATGGCGTCTCCTTCGCGAATCGACTCGAACGTCGCTATTGAAACAGGTGGGAATGCCTCGCGTGCGAGGGCCACGGCCCTTGCTCACGCTGCTCTCCTCCGTCGAGACGCAGCGAGGGCCGGGAGTGGCTCTAGCCCCGGGCTCTCGCCACACGCTCCAACAAGACCAACCCCAGAACAGCCTCGACGCCGAAACCTACTCGGGCTCCCACGAGGCTTCAACCACGTAGCCGTCCGGGTCGCGGCACTTGACGCTCACATATTCCGGTTCTTCCCACCACTCGACGATCTCGACGCCGTCCGCGTCGAAGCGCTCGCGGAGCGCCTTCACGGCCGCCGGGGCCGGCAGCCCGACGCCGAAGTGGAGAAACGCTGGCAGCGTCACGGGCTCGTTCCACGGTCCGAATGCCAGCGCGAAGCCGCGATCGTCGTAGACGAACAGCACCTTGCCTTCGTCGTACCAGCGCCTGCGGCGGTCGAAGCCGAAGTACGCGCGGTAGAACGCGGCGGAGCGCTCCGGGTCGCGAACGGCGAGAGCGAGGTGATCCATCCGGGCGAGCCTACGCCCCTGATGCTGCTACTCGTCGAGCAGCGGCACGTCCACGCAGCGCACGATCTCGCCGCCCTGGTTCGAATCGAGAAGTTGCACGCGCCTTTGAGCCCGGCGTGCGCATCGTTGGTCGTCGAGGTGCCAGGCGTTTACCAGCGGTTTGCCAGCGGCGACCGGCAGCCTGCCCGCATGACGTGGCGAAGGGCCGCGTCCGGATGCGGAGGTCGATCGCATGATCAACAACCTGCAGTGGGTCGCCATCTCGCGCGTGCGCCGAGCGGGGACGCTCGGGTTCGCTCTCGCTCTCGCGCTGCTAGCCGCGCCGACGGCTGCGGTACGCTCGAAGCGACCACCGGGGGAAATGGCGCGTCGTTCGAGTGCGGCCTGCGCCGCCGCGGGCCGAGGCGGGCTGCATGTAGGTGAGGGCGCAGCGGATCGACGGTGCGCGGGGTGTCCGCGACGAGGCCACGGATCTCCGGCTCCGCGCGCTCGAGCTCGCCGCGGAAATCGCACAGTATGGAGCGCTGCAGCTCATAGGTGGCGCTCGCCACCTGCGGCAGCGCGCGCTTTCCGAGCGCATACGAGTCGCGTATGTCCACGTCGGCCTCGTCGAGCCTCCCCGCCGCGAGCGTGAGTAGGGCGTGGCACGAATCCACCTGCCATAGCTGCGCGGGTTGCCGGAGCTGGGTCGCGACGGCGGACGCGGATGCGAGGTCGGCGCTAGCAGCGGCGATGTCGCCGAGGACGAGGTGCGCGAGGTTGTGCACCATATGCGCGGCGACCACCTGCTCCCGATCGCCGCTCGCCACGGCGAGCTCGAAGAGTTCCGAACCGATCGCGAGGCATTCCTCGACGGTGTCGGGCGCGACGATGGAATAGGCGCGACCGACCAGCACATAGGCGAGCGTCGATGCGTCGCCGATGCGCCGCGCGAGATCGACCGCTTCGCGACTCAGCGACTCGCGGCGCTCGCGCTGGTGGTCGTCGCGCCGCGCGCCCGCCAGGCGCGCGAGCAGACACGCACGCAGCGGGGTCTGCTCGCCGGCGAGCGCGGCAAGGCCCTCCTCGAGCATCGGAACGAGGCGCGCGTCATCGCCTGCGCGGCCCCACACGATCCGTCCGCCGTAGCCGGCGGCTGCTCGCGCGAGCTCCTCCCCGAGCCCGGCGCGCCGAGCGATCTCGGCTGCGAGCGCGAACGTCTCCTTCGCGGCGGGCGTCTCACCCGCCCGAGCCTGCGCCTCGCCGAGTCCGCGCAGAAGTTCGCAGCGTGTCTCGTCGCCCGCGCCATCCCACGCGGCCAGCGCGTCGAGCGCGGCTTCGTAGAGGCGCGTGGCTTCCTCGTAGGCCAGGAGCGCGAGCGCCTGATCCGCGGCAAGACGGGCGTAGCGCACGCCCGGCCCGAACTCGCGCCCGGCGATCGCATGGTGTGCGAGCTCGGCCAGGTGCCCGCCCGTGCCGGCGCCGGGCGAGGCCTCGAGCGCCGCGCGTGCCGACCGGTGCAGCTGGATGCGGCGTGCGGCTGTCACGCTCTCGTAGAGCACGTCGCGAATCAGGATGTGGGTGAAGCGGAGCCGCTCGGCCCCGCCCGGGGAGTCGGCGATGATTCGCTCTGCCATCGCCTCCTCGAGCAGGGCGAGGCAGGCGATCTCGTCGGCCTCACCCGCGCAGCGCGCGAGCGTGCCAAGGGCGAAGTCCCGCCCGAGTACCGACGCGTGGACGAGCAGCTCGCGGCACTCGGCCGAGAGCTGCGCGAGCCGGCGCACGATGACGTCGCGGACGCTCGCGGGAATGGCGAGACGAAGCGTCCCGTCTCCTTCGGGCGCCGCCTCGGCGGCGAGCAGGCGAACCGTTTCGCTCACGAACAACGGATTCCCCTCGGTCCTGTCGCTGAGAGCGGCGACCAGCTCGGGTGAGGCGAGCCCGGGAGCCGTCTGCTCGAGATAGGCACCGACATCCTCGGCACTCAGACCTCGCAGCGACATGCGCCGCGCAGCGGGCTCGCGAGCGACCTCGGCCAGCAGCGCTCCCAGCTCGTCACCGACCACAGGATCGACGTCGCGGAACGCGCCGACGACGAGGAGGCGGTTCGACCCCAGCTCGCGCGCGAGAAGCTGCAGCAGCAGCAGCGAGTCGGCGTCGGCTGCATGCAGATCGTCGAGCACGAGAACGAGCGGCCGATGTGCCGCGGCTCGCTGCAGAAACTCCGCGGTCGCATGGAACAGCCGGAAGCGCGCGCCTTCCGAGTTGGGCGGCTCGGACGCGGAGACGCCGGGCACGAGCCCGCGCAGCTCGGGCAAGAGGTGCGCCAGCTCCGCCGCGCCGTCACCGGCCTGTTCGCGCAGCTGCTCTGGCTCGATCGTTCGCAGGTAGCTGCGCAGCGATTGCGTCCACGGCCAGTAGGCGGGCGCTCCACCCGCCTCCCAGCAGCGCCCCACGAGCACGTCGGCGCCGCGTGCGCGCGCCTGTGAGGCGAGCTCTTCGGCAAGTCTGCTCTTGCCGATGCCCGGCTCGCCGCCGAGCAGGACGATGCGGCCGTGCCCGGCGAGCGCGTCGTCGAGCGCCTCGCTGAGCACGGTCGACTCGGCCTGGCGTCCCACGAACGCGCTCTGTTGCGCGTCCGCTGCGCGGATCGGTTCGTGCGCAGGCGCCTCGAGCGCGTCATCCTGCCGCAGCATCGCCTGGTGCAGCTCCCGCAGCTCGCGGCTCGGCTCGATCCCGAGCTCGTCGACGAGCGCTGCCCGCGCGGCGTGGAACGACTCGAGCGCCGCCGCCTGCTGACCGGAGCGGTAGAGCGCGATCATCAGTTGCCGGCGGAGCCGCTCGCGCTGCGGATGCTCGGCGGTAAGCGCTTCGAGCTCACCGACGAGGCCGGCGTGCCGGCCCGCGAGGAGATCGGCGTCGATGCGCGCCTCAAGGCACGCGAGGCGTTCTTCCTCGAGACGCGCGATCTCGTCCTGTGCGAAGCGCTCGAACGCGAAGTCGGCGAGCGGCGGACCGCGCCAGAGCGACAGCGCCTCGTGCGTCTTGCCCTCCCCGGCCAGCAGGCGGAAGCACTCGAGGTCGAGCTCGCCGTCGGCGACCGCGATGACATACCCCGGCGGTTTCGTCTCGAGGCGGTGTGGCCCGAGCAGCTTGCGCAACTGCGACACGTACACCTGGAGCGCCTTCGCCGCGGTCCTCGGCGGCGTCTCCTGCCAGAGCGCGTCGATCAGGCGATCCGTAGAGACAACGCGATTGCCGTGGAGGAGCAGAATCGCAAGCAGGGCTCGGGGCTTGTGGCCTGCGATGTCGATCAGTCGCGCATCGTCGCTCACCTGGAGCGGACCGAGCACTCCGTAGCGCATGGATGCCTCCTCCGTGTGCGGAGGGTACGCGCTCGGCGCGAACGGTAAAAGCAGGTGCTTCACCAGCGCTTTACCGGCGCTTCAGCGGGCCGCGCTCTCATGTTCGCGGAGGCCGCACCGGGCGGCCCGAAACACAGGAGCTAGCCATGAAGACTGCACACGGCAACCTCGTCCCGACGACACTCGCAGCGTTCGCACTGGCCGCTGTTCTCGCCGGTTCCGCAAGCGCAGCGCGCACGTCCGCGCCGCTCGACTGGCCCGAGCGCTGGGCGGCCGCACACGTGGCCGCGAACGGGAACGCCGAATCGCTCCGGACTGCCAAGGCGCATGCCGCGGCGGCAGCGAACCCCGATTGGCCCGAACGCTGGGCCGCGGCGCATCTCGGGCAGTGTGGGTCTCGCGCGCACGCTGCTCGCCTGACCGGCGGAACGCGGCAGCCTCGCGCAGACCTCAAGCGACCGGTACACCAGGTATCGCGCTGAGCAGGGCACTCGTTGTGCCATCCACAACGAGTGCCCCCGGGAGGACTCGAACCTCCGCCCAGGCGGACTATCAGCGGCCCTATGACCTGCGGCATTCGTTCGCAAGCCTCCTTCGCGGCAGTGGGCAGTCAGGGACTCGAACCCTGGACCTCCTGCGTGTAAAGCAGGCGCTCTAGCCAGCTGAGCTAACCGCCCGCCGCCACGGTAGCGGAGGCGAGGGGGAAGGTCGATGCCGGGACGCGGGCCTCTCATACGATGCCTGCGTGCTGCTGATCCGCATCTTCCGCATCTGCGCGATCACCGAGGCGGTCACGTGGATCGGCCTGCTCTTCAGCATGTACGAGAAGTACATCGCGGACACGCACTCGGCTCTGATCCACATCATGGGCAGCCTGCACGGCTATGCCTGGATCGCCTACGTGCTGGTCGTGTTCCTGGTGCGTGCGGAATATGGCTGGTCGAACCGGATGACCTTGCTGGCGCTGGCCTCTTCCGTTCCGCCGCTGGCGACCGTGCCGTTCGAGCGCTGGGCCTACCGGCGCCTGCAGCGCTCGCGCAGCGTGCACGCTCCGCCGCCCCCTCAATCAGTGGTCTAGTCCTCGCCGCTCCGCGCCGATAGCGGTCTGACGTGGTCGCGCGGACCGCGAAGTCGAAGGAGGAAGCGTGTTCTCGAAGCTCACTCGAGTCTCGCCGGCGATGGGCGTGGCGATGATCGCACTCGTGCTCTCGCTCGGGGGGACGTCGTTCGCACAGGGCGCTGCGAGCAAGCTCGGCAAGCTCATCAGCGGATCCAAGATCAAGCGCGGCTCGATTCCCGGCGACCGCCTCGTCAAGGGCGGCGTGCCCGGCGACCGGATCAAGAGCAACTCGATCACCGGCAAGCAGATCAACGAGAAGACGCTCGGAACCGTGCCCAGCGCGACGCGGGCGCAGCGCGTCACGCTCGCCGACCGCGCGACGAACGCGCAGCGCGCGACCAATGCCGACAACGCGCTCGCGCTCGGCGGCACGGCTGCCGCCGGCTACCTCAGCTTCGCCGGCCGCGGCATCCCGTCGGGCACGACGGTGACCGGCGCGTTCGGCATCGGGAGCAACGTGACGGCGACGGTGACGACGACCGTCGTCGACCCCGAAGACCTCACACCCATGACGCCCCCGACCGCCACCTCGACCACCGCCATGACGAGCGACATCAGGCAGGTCGTGCAGCTGCCGGGAACGGCACCCGCGGATCTCAGCAACGGAACGGTGAACTTCGCGGCCGGCGGAGCCGACGCCGATCCCTCGTGCAGCGGAACCGCCACGGCCCCGACCGCGCCCGCGGGCAAGGTCTGCCTGTATCTCTCGAGCGCCGCGGGCACCGGCACGGCCGTCGACGGCCAGGCGATCCCCGGACTCGCGGGCAGCCGCAGCGGCTTCGTCGTGCATGCGACGAACGCCACCCTCGGCGAGACCGGCGCGTTCGGTACGTGGGCGTACACCGCACCGTGATCTGACGCCACCCGCTCGTTAGGATGGTTCGGTGCCTGAGCCAGTCGATCCGCGCTTCCGGCTGGCCAACGAGCGCACGCTGCTGTCGTGGATGCGCGTCGCGCTGGCGCTCGTGGCCGCCGGTACCACGCGGGCACGATCGCCGACATCGAGCCGACGTGGCTGCACGCCTTCGTCGCGATCGGCCCGATCTTCCTCGGCCTGGCGGCCGCGCTGCTCGGCTTCCGGCGCTGGCAGCGCATCGAGGAGTCGATGCGAACCGGCGTCGAGCTCCCGCCCGACCGCGAGTTGCGCGTCGTCGCGCTCTCCGTCGCCGTGATCGCGATCGTCGCCGGCGCCGCCGCGCTCGTCGGCGTCTTCAGCAACTGAGCGCGGTCATGCGGCGCCGCAGGCGCCCGGGAGCGAGTGAGAGCGAGCTGAGCGCGCGGTTCGCTCGCGCGACCGTCGCGCGCGTCGTGAGGCTCCGGCCGAACTCCACCCAGAGCTCCAGTCTCTTGCACCGGATGCGCACCTGGATGCGGACGAACGCGTGATTCGCCGAGATCCCCTCGAATCCGCCCACATTCCGCGCCGTCACTCGCAACGGCAGCGTCGCCGGCGCGAAGTCCATGCGACCCGAATGCTGCCCACTCCAGTCGATGAGCGAGATCAGCACGCCGTCCGCCGGCCACCGCAAGCGGGGATCGTTGTGTCCGAGCAGGTACTCGGGCCGGCCCACCTGCATGTTGCCGACGGTGAGCGCATGGAGGGCATTTGCCGAGCTCCGCGGAAAGACCCGCTGGTTCCAGGTCCCCGGAAGTCGCATCGTGACGCCCCGGAATTCGACAATCGTGTCCGATCGATCGCCTGCCCGCCGCGGTCGGCGCGAGGACACCCAGCGCGCACCCGAGCGCGAGCACCGCGGGGAGGCGATACCTCGGACCGCGGCGCAAGGGAAGCGAACGGCGAACCACGTGACATCTACGGCCGTCGCGACGCACGAAGTCCGTGGGCCGCGCGCGTTGGCTACTCTCGACGCCTGATGGTCGTCCACCTCATCGACGGCACCTACGAGCTCTTCCGCCAGTTCTACGGCCGGCGTCGCGGCGGCACCGTCGACGACAAGCCCTTCGGTGCCGTGATCGGCGTGCTGCACTCGGTGCTGGAGATGGTCGAGACCGGCGCGACGCACATCGGCGTCGCGACCGACCACGTCATCGAGTCGTTCCGCAACGACCTCTGGCCGGGCTACAAGACGGGAGCGGGCGTCGATCCGGCGCTGCGCGCCCAGTTCGAGCCGCTCGAGCTCGCGCTCGCGGCCATGGGCGTGACCGTCTGGGCCATGGTCGAGCTCGAGGCCGACGACGCACTCGCCGCCGCCGCGCGCATCGCCGCCGAGGACGACGCGGTCGACCAGGTCCGCATCTGGACGCCGGACAAGGATCTCGCCCAGAGCGTGCGCGGCCACCGGGTGGTGCAGGTCGACCGCCGCGCGAACGCCGTACGGGACGAGAGCGGGGTACGCGAGAAGTTCGGCGTCGAGCCCCGCCAGATCCCGGACTTCCTCGCGCTGGTCGGCGACTCGGCAGACGGCTATCCGGGCATTCCGGGCATCGGCAAGGTCGGTGCCGCGCGGCTCCTGACCCGGCACGGGTCGATCGAGGAGTTCCCACCGGAGATCCTCGGGGACAACCGCGAGCTGGCACTGCTGTTCAAGGACATCGCGACGCTGAGGGCCGAGACGGAGCTCTTCGCCAACGTGGACGAGCTCCGCTGGCGCGGCCCGGAGCCCGCGTTCGCAGCGGTGGTGGAGCAGCTCGCCGACCGGCGCCTGGTCGCGCGCTGCCTCGCCGCGCAGCCGGCCGGCTAGCGCGGACGATCGCGCAGGCGCCACACGAATCGTAGGCCCGACCAGGTCGCGTCGATCGCGCAGACCTTGTTGTCGACCAGGCCCTCCGCGAGGCCGAGCTCGCGCACGACGTTCTCGGTCAGCTCCGTCGCGACGCCGGAGCTGCGCTTGGGCCATGCGACCCAGAGCCCGCCCGCGGGCTGGAGGGCGGCCGCGAGCGCGGTGAAGTGCGCGCGCAACGATTCGAGATCGACGACGAAGACGACGACGACGTCCAGATCCGCCGCTCCCTCGGCCGGCAACTGGACGCCGGGTGGCAATTCGCCGAGCGTCGTCGCGAAGCCGGCGGGTGCGCCGACCAGCAGCACGCGGCTGCCGTCGCGGATGCCGAGCTTGCGCGGCAGCGGCGTCCCGGAGTACCCGGCCGTACTCATCGGCGAAAGCCTACGACGACGGCGGTGCGCCGGGCCCGGACCCGCTCGGGCAGAGTGTGCGCATGCCGCGACCACGTCTCCCGGGCGTCCTGCTCGGGCTCGTCGCGGCGGCCATCGTGTTCGTACCGCTGCCGGCCCAGCGCAGCGACGCCGCTCTCCCGGAGCGGCCGCGCCCTGCGATCGTCTCGGCGAGCACCCTCGGAGGGTCGGCCATGCAGGCCGACGGTGCCGCGCGCACGGAGCTTCCCTGGCTCCTCGCCGGCGACGGCGACCCCGTGATCTCGCCCGACGGGCGCCACCTCGCGTTCTCGAGCGCGCGCAACGGGAATCGGGAGATCTACGTCGCGGACGCGACGACCGGCGAGGTGCGGCGCCTGACGGCCAGCCGCGGGGTCGTCGACCAGAAGCCCGCGTGGTCGCCGGACGGGCGCCGCATCGCGTGGCAGGCAGGCGCGCGCGGCCGGCCGGCCGACGTGTGGGTGATGCGCGCAGACGGCGGCAAGAAGCGGCTGCTCGCAGGCGGGCCGAGCCACGACATCGACCCGGCGTGGTCGCCCGACGGGACGCGCATCGCGTTCGCCTCGAATCGCAGCGGCGGCTTCGACCTCTGGTCGATCGCGAAGGAGGGCGGCGAGCCGGAGCTGCTGCTCGACGCCCCCGGCGCCGCACGGGCGCCGGCGTGGAGCCCGGACGGAACACACGTCGCCTACAGCGAGGCGAGCGGAGGCGCCACGAGCATCTGGATCCTGCGCGCCGGCACGCCCGAGACGACCCGCGTCACCCGCTCCCGGGAGGAGGACCTGCGCCCGGACTGGTCGCCCGACGGGAAGCGCCTGGCCTTCGTCCGCTCCGACCGCGGCCGCTCGCGCATCTGGGTCATCCGTGTGAGAGGCGGCACCGCGCGGCCTGTCGAAGGTACCGAGGGAGACACCGACCCCGATTGGGCGAACGCGGCGCCGGCGCTCGTGCCCGGCCCCCGCGAGCTCCTGCCCGATCTCGACCAGCGTGCGCCGGAGGACCTCGTCGCGATCGCGAGAGCGGGCGGGTTCTTCCTCGGATTCACGTCTGCGGTGGACAACCTCGGGGCGGGTCCGCTCCGGATCCGCGGCTGGCGGTCGCGCGGGATGGCCCGGATGCGGGCCGACCAGGTGATCGAGCTCCGGGGTGGCGGAACGCGCGTCGTTCGCGACGTGGGCACGCTGCTCTACCAGACGCATCCGCCCCACCGGCACTGGCACTTCCAGGAATTCGAGAACTACGAGCTCCGCCGGGCGGGCGACCACGCGATCGTCGGGCGCGACCGCAAGAGCGGCTTCTGCCTCGTCGACCGCTACGGCCGTACCTCCGTGCGCGTCCCGCATGCCGGGCCACCGCGCTTCCTCGACAACTGCGGAGCCGGTCAGCCCGACCTCAGGTCGGTGCAGCAGGGATCCTCCCCCGGCTACGTCGACCGGTACCCCGCGTTCTTCCACGGCCAGGACGTGGACATCACGGCGATCCCGGCCGGTGTCTACGTGCTCGTCCATCGCGCGAACCCGACCCGCGTGGTGCGTGAGGCGCGCTACTCGAACGACACGGCGTCGGTGCGCCTGCGCCTGGCCTGGCCCGCAGGCCGCTCCGCACTGCCGCGCGTCACCGTGCTGCGACGGTGCCCGGCGAGCGAGTTCTGCCCCGCGTAACCTTCAGGATGTGGCGAAGGCGCGGCTGATCGGCGTGAACCACGTGGCGCTCGAGGTCGCCGATCTCGACGCCGCGCTGGATCTGTACGGGCGCCTGTTCGCCTTCGAGTTGCGCGGACGCGTGCCCGGCGCGGCGTTCATCGACATGGGCGACCAGTTCCTCGCCCTCATGCAGGGCCGGAGGCAGGCGCCCGACGACGAGCGCCATTTCGGCCTCGTGGTCGACGATGTCGCCGCGGTGCGCGCCGCGGTCGAGCGCGAGGGCCTCGAGATCATCGACCCGGGCGCGCGCGGCCTCGATTTCCGCGATCCGTGGGGCAACCACTTCCAGGTCGTCGCGTACGGAGCCATCCAGTTCGAGCGCAGCCCGGGCGTGAAGCGCAAGCTCGGCATCGAGGAGCTCGCCAAGTCCGAGGCCGCGCTGCGCGAGATCGACGAGCGTGGCCTCAGCTGAGCTCGTAGGTGGTCAGCTCGATCAGGTGGCCGTCGGGGTCCCTGAAGTACAGCGAGTGGCTGACGCCGTGATCGGTGAACGTGAGCTTGAAGTCCTCGTCGGCGAGCTCCCGGCGCGCGACGTCGAAGCCCGCCCGGTCCACGCGGAACGCGATGTGCATGATGCGGATCGCCGGCAGCGGCGTGTCGTCCGGAGTCGGAGACGGGTGGAGCTCCCGGTCGAAGATCGCGAGTGCCATGCCCGCGGTGCCCATCATCACCGGGAAGTCCCACTCCGGGATCATCCGCTCGAAGCCGAGGACACGCGCGTAGAAGGCGGACGAGCGCTCGACGTCGGCAACGCCGATGGCGACGTGGTCGAGAGCGGAGATGTTGAAGCGGCCCATGGCGCGCAGACTAGAGCGGCGGGACGCGGCCGGCGAGCCCCGTGTGCAGCTCGAGCGCGTGCGCGACCTCGAGCAGCGCCCGCTCGCCGAATGGTCTCGTCACCAGCTGCAGTCCGACGGGGAGGCCCGCCGCGGAGAAGCCGACCGGCACCGAGATGGCCGGGCATCCGGTCACGCTGATGCGCGAGTTGGAGCGCATCCACTCGATGTAGGAGCCCATCGGCACGCCGTCGATCTCGGCGGCGTACTCCTGCTCGATCGGGAACGGATCGACCTGCGTCACCGGGCACGCGAGGTAGTCGTAGCGGTCGAAGAACGCGAGGGCACGCTCGGCCAGCTCGGCCTGGAGTCGCGTCGCGCGCGTGAGCTGCGCCGAGGTCAGGGCCCGTCCGCGCTCGACCTCGGCGCGCACCGTCGCCTTCATGTCGTCGCCGCGCGCGTCGTACTCGTCCCCGAGCCCGGTCGCGGACATGAACGAGCGCCACGTCTCGAAGACCTCGTCGGCTCCGTCGAACGCGGGCTCGTCGTCGCTCACCGTGAGACCGATCTCGCCGAGCAGCGGAAGAGCGGCCGCCAGCGCGTCGCGCACACCGGGCTCGAGCGGGAGGCCGCCGACATCCGGGCTCCAGGCCACGCGCCGTCCCTGCAGGTCGGCCGCGAGCGGCGAGGCGGTGTCGACACCCGCATCGCGCTGCGAGAGCGGATCGCGCGCATCCCGGCCGGCCATCACACCCAGCAGCAGGGCGAGATCGCCGGCGGTGCGAGCCATCGGGCCCTCGACCGCGAACGGCAGGTAGGGCGACGAGACGGGCCAGCGCGGGACGAGGCCCGGCGTGGGGCGCAGTCCGAGGACGCCGCTCCAGGCCGCCGGGTTGCGCAGCGAGCCGCCGAGATCGCTGCCGTCTGCGATCGGCACCATCCGGCAGGCCAGCGCCACCGCGGCGCCACCGCTGGAGCCGCCGGCCGAGCGCGTCGTGTCCCAGGGGTTGCGCGTCGCGCCGAACACGCGGTTGAACGTGTGCGAGCCGGCGCCCCACTCGGGCACGTTGGTCTTGCCGACGGAGATGGCGCCCGCCCGGCGAAGCCGCTCGACCTGGAGCGAGTCCACGTCGGGGACGTGGTCGCGATAGGCCGGCGAGCCGTAGGTCGTGCGCACGCCGGCTGTGTCCTGGAGATCCTTGTGGGCGATCGGCAGCCCGTGCAGCGGCGGGAGGTCCTCGCCCCGCGCGCGCCGCCGGTCGGCCTCGTCGGCCGCTGCGAGCGCACGCTCGGGGGTGACGGTCACGATGGCGTTGACGAGCGGGTCGATGCGCTCGATCCGTGCGAGATGCGCCGCGACGAGCTCGCGCGACGAGCACGCGCCGGCGCGCAGGGCAGCGGCGCCCTCGGTCGCCGAGAGCAGGCACAGGGCCTCGGACGAGGGCGCGGCGCTCAGAGCTTCGTCGATTGCTGCCCCATGCCCGCCTCGCGCGCGCGCACGATCGCCTGCGCGCGATCTGCCACCTGGAGCTTCGTGAAGATGTTCGACACGTGGTTGCGGATCGTCTTCTGGCTGAGCACGAAGTGCCGCGCCATCCACGCGTTGTTGTGTCCCTGGGCGACCAGCTCGAGCACCTCGCGCTCACGCTCGGTGAGCTCGGGGAAGGCCTGCGCGGCGTGACTCGCGCGCGGCACGGTGAAGTACTCGATCACGCGCTTGGCGATGTCGGGCCCGAAGATCGCCTCGCCGCTGCCGACGGCGGCGATGGCGCGCACGATGTCGTCCTGGTCGGCGCCCTTGAGCAGGTAGCCCTTGGCGCCCGCGCGCATGGCGGCGAAGACCGAGTCGTCGTCCTCGAACATCGTCAGGACGAGCACGCCGATGTGCGGGCTCTGGGCGACGATCTGGCGCGTCGCCTCGATGCCGTTCAGCTCGGGCATGTGCAGATCCATGACCACGACGTCGGGCTGCAGCGCCTCGGCGGCCGTGACGGCCTCGGCGCCGGTCGAGGCCTCGCCGACGACCTCGGCCTCGCCGAGCGACGAGAGCAGTGTGCGCAGACCTCCCCTGAACACCGGGTGGTCATCGGCGATGAGGACGCGGATGCGTTCCAACGGGCTCACTCCTCGGGCATGGGAATGCGGGCGCGGACGCGTGTCCCGCCGGCCGGCACGCGCTCGATGGTACAGGTGCCGCCGAGCTCCTCTGCGCGCTCGCGCATCGAGTCCAGCCCGACGTTCGCACGGAACTGCGCGGGGATGCCCCGGCCGTCGTCGCTGACCTCGAGCTCGAGTCCGCCGTTGAGCTCCACGGACACCCGGCAGTGCTGCGCGTGCGAGTGACGCGCGACGTTCGTCATGGCCTCCACCGCGATGCGATAGGCGGCCACCTCCACGGCGGCGGGCAGGCCGCCCACGGGGGCGGGCGCCTCGACGCGGACGTCGAGCGACGCGAACGCCTCGGCCTGGCGCTCGAGCGCGCCGACGAGACCGAGCTCGTCGAGCGCCGGCGGCCGCAGCTCGTAGACGAGCCGGCGGATGTCGCCGACAGCTGCGCGCGCCGCTCCCTTCACCTCGCTGAGCGCCGCGTCGGCAGAGCCGCTGCCGGTTGCGATCAGATGGTCGGCGACCTGCAGCTGCAGGACCATCGCCGCCAATGTCGGGCCGAGCCCGTCGTGCAGGTCGCGGCGCAGCCGGCGACGCTCCTCCTCGCGCGCCGTCACGAGGCGCTCGCGGGAGCGCTGCAGGTCGGAGGCGATCTGCACCGCGTGCGCCGCCACCCCCGCCTGACGCGCCAGCCCTCCGAGCAGGAGCCGGTCGGCGGCCGACAGCTCGCCGCCTTCGGCCAGGCCGATCTCGAGGACCCCGAGGCGTGCGCCGGCGTAGGCCAGCGGCAGGGACAACCGCTCGGCCGGCGCGGTGCCGGTCTCGGCGGCCGGCTCGAGCACCCCGTCCTGCTCGAGGAGGATCGCGGCGTACGGGACGCGCAGCGTGCGCGTGACGGTCTCGACCACCGTCGGCAGTGCGGCTGCGGGCGAGAGGCTCGCGCCCAGGCTGCTCGCCAGCTCGCGCACTGCAGCATGCGGATCGTCGTCCTCGCCGTAGAGCAGGCGGTTGACCGCGCGCTGGAGTCGCCGGCGCAGCGGCCCGAAGAGCAACGCCACCGGAATCGCAGCCACGACCGAGACTGCGAATCCCCGGCTGGTGCCCGGCAGAGGGCCGATGACCAGCAGCAGTCCGACATACGCTCCGAGCAGCAGGGCCGTGACGGTGACGTACACGAGGCTGCGGCGGAGCAGGGCGTCGACCTCGTAGCCCCGGAAGCTCCAGGCGGGCCGCGCGGCGGCGCGCGCGGCTCATGCCGGCACCTCGCGCAAGGGCAGGCGCGCGCGCACGCGGAACTCGCCGCCGGGGCGCGCCTCGAGCACGCAGGTGCCGCCCAGCTCGCCGGCGCGCTCGCGCATGGCGGCGAGGCGCGCGACCTCCTCGGCGCGGCCCGTCATCTCGATCTCGAGCGCGCCGTTGCGTTCGATCCGCACGCGCTGGATGCCCCTGGCCTCCTGCACGATCCGGTATGCCGCGACCTCGACGGCCGCGGGCAGGCGATCGAGATCGCCGCTCGTCTCGCACTCGATCTCGAGCCGCCGGATCGCGCCGGCGAGGCCGAGCTCGTCCAGATCGGGCGGTCGCAGCGCCTCGACGACGCGCCGGACGTCCTTGACGGCCGCCTGCGTCTCGCCGCGCAGCTTCTCGACCATGCCGCGCGCAGCGGCGACGTCCGTGACGCAGCAGGCTGCGCGCGACGTCGACCTGGAGCGTGATGCCGGCCAGCGTCGGGCCGATGCCGTCGTGCAGGTCGCGCCGCAGCGTGCGCCGCTCCTCCTCGCGGGCGGCCACGATGCGCTCGCGGGCGCGCTGCAGGTCGGCCGTGAGGCGCACGGCGTGCACCGCCTGGCCCGCGTGCTCCGCGAGGTCGGCGAGCACGCGGGAGTCCGCCGGCGAGAAGGCGTCGTCGCCCGGTCGCAGTCCGAGCACGAGCTGCCCGAGCCGGACACCGCCGTGGCTCAGCGGCAGGGCGACGGCCGGGCCGCCGGGCTCGCCGTGCGCTGCCACGCGCTCCAGGCGCCCGGCCTGCTCGACCTCGATCGCGGCATAGGGCAGGCGCAGCGCAATGGCGACCGAGTCGACGACGCCGGGCAGCACGGCCTCCGGCTCCGCGGCTGCCTCGAGGCTCCGCGCCAGGCGGGCGACGGCCGTCACCGGGTCGTCGCGCTCGCCGTAGAGCAGGTGGTTGACGGCGCGCTGCAGGCGCGTGCGCAGCGGATCGAACATGACCGCCACGAGCCCGGTGGCGACCACCGCGGCGCCGATGCCGACCTGATCGCGCAGGGCTGCGCCGGCGAGCGCGATCACCGCGGCATAGGCGCCCACGACGCAGGCGGTCAGCGCGCCGTAGAGCAGCGTGCGGTTGATGATGACGTCGATCTCGTACAGCCGGTAGCGCAGGATCGCGATGCCCGTGACGACCGGGAGCCCGATGAACCCGAGGATGCCGATGCCCCACGAGATGTCCGAGAGCGTCTCCGAGAACGGCGATACGGCCAGCGCGCCGACGAAGAAGAACGCCATCACCGCGGCGACGCACACGAGCCACTTGAGCTGCAGCCGCTCGTCGCCGCGTGAGCGCCGGAAGCGCACCACGAGCGCCGCGATCCCCATCGGCACGACGACCGCGCCCGAGATGTTGAAGGCGTTGTAGACGTCTTCCGGCAGGACCCCGAACGGGTTGTGGAGGTGCCACGACTCCTCGCCGAGATCGCCGTCGACGAGCATCTGCGACACCGCCGTGCCGGCGAGCACGATGCCCGCGAGCCAGACGACCGGGCGCCAGCGCGCTGTCGGCGGACGGCCCGTGGGGAACAGCAGCGGCAGGAACAGCACGACGCCGAACAGCGAGATCTGCCCGAGCCAGGTCGCGAACCAGGCGGCCACCTCGTCGCCGGGGAGCGCCGGCTGACCGTGCTCGAAGCGGTGATCGGCGTACAACGCGGCCGGAACCTGCACGGCCCCGATCAACCCGAACCCGAGCAGGATCCAGCCGACGGCGTTGCGCGGCTGCCGGCTCGCGACGAGGGCCCCGACGACCGGGAACGCGAACGCGGCCGGGAAGAAGACGTACGTCGTCCAGAGCGGATACGAGACGGCCGTCGCCGACGGCGACCCGAACGCCGCGGCGAGGATGCCCAGCGCCAGCCCGGCGCCCGACAGCGCGGCGAAGGCCCAGACGGCGCGGATTCCCCAGCGACTCGTCACGGGGCCTGGCAGCGGTGGGAACGGCCGTTCACGTGCCTATCGTGCGCTTTCGCACGCCCGTTGTCATGGGGCAGGGGTCCCGATGTGGCCGGGAACATCTCGCACCGCGGTCCGCGAGCGGGCAGAATCGGCCGCGTGGCCGTGAAGCGAATCCTCGCCGTACCCGAGCCGAGCGGCCGCGCCGTGACCTGGGCGCGCGAGGCGGCCGACCGCTTCGAGGCCGAGCTGACGGTGTTCGCGCTCGATCCCGCCGACCCGGATCCGGCGGCGGCGATCGTGCGCGAGGCGGGCGAGCACGGCATCGATCTGATCGTGCTCTCGGACGCCGGCATGCGCGACCGGACGGAGTTCCTGCTCGCCAACGTCGCGAACCGCGTCTCCCACGCGGCCCGCTGCAGCGTCGTCTTCGTGTCGGACGGCTCGGCTCCGAGGGCGGCCGGCGCGCCGCGCGAGCGGCTGTTCGGCCGCGCGGCCGAGATCGGCCGGGTCTTCGCCCGCCACGGGCTGCGCGACGACCGCCCCGCCGCCGATCGCGCGCGCCGGCTGCGCGAGGCGCTCGAGGAGCTCGGCCCCACGTTCGCGAAGCTCGGCCAGGTGCTCTCGACGCGGCCCGATCTGCTGCCGCCCGAGTACATCGCCGAGTTCGCCCGGCTGCAGGACGACATGCCCCCGCTCACGCAGGCCGAGGTCGTCGCCGTGCTCGAGGCCGAGCTCGGAGTGCCGTGGGAGGACGCGTTCGCGCACATCGAGCCGAGCCCGCTCGCGGCCGGCACGATCGCGCAGGTGCACCGCGCGCGCCTGCCCGACGGCGCCGCGGTCGTGGTGAAGGTGCAGCGCCCGACCGCCGAGCGCCAGATCCTCGAAGACCTCGCCCTGCTCGAGCTGTTCGCCGAGAAGGCGGGCAACCGCCCCGCGTTCGAGCGCGTGGTCGACCTGCCCGCCGTGTTCTCGTACCTCTCCGAGTCGCTGCGGCGCGAGCTCGACTTCTCGATCGAGGCAGCGAGCATCGAGCGCATCCGCCCGCTGCTCGCCGGCTTCGACCGCCTCGACGCGCCGCGCGTCCACGCCGAGCTCTCGACGCGCCGGCTGCTCGTGATGCAGGAGGTCGCCGGGGTCGGCGTCGCCGAGGCCGCGCCGGAGGAAGCCCGCCGCGAAGCCGCCCGCCAGCTGCTCTCGTGCTACTACGAGCAGGTCCTGGGCGAGGGGTTCTTCCACGCCGACCCGCACCCGGGCAACCTGCGCTGGGCCGACGGCCAGGTGTGGTTCCTCGACTTCGGCATGGTGGGCGAGCTCGAGCCCGACGTCCGCCTGCTCCTGCTGCTCCTCGTGATGGCGTTCTGGCGCGACGACGCGCCGTTCCTGGCCGAGACGCTGCTCATGCTCTCGGGGCCCGACGTGCCGGCCGCGCTCGACCTCGGCGAGCTCGAGCGGGATCTCCAGGAGCTGCTCGGCCGCGTCCGCCACGGATCGCTCGCCGAGATCGAGCTCGGCCAGATCCTGACCGGGATGGCCCGCATCGCGGCGCGCCACGGAGTCCGCCTGCCGGCCTCGCTGTCGCTGGCGGGCAAGGCGCTCGCGCAGGTACAGATGACCGCCGCCCAGCTCGACCCCGACCTCCAGCCGGTGGAGCTGATCGGCCGCTTCGTGGCGCGCAGCCTGACGCGCGACCTCGCCCGGCACGGCGACCCGCGGGTCGCTCTCTACGAGCTGCAGAAGTTCCGCGTCCGTACGCGCCGCCTGCTGGAGAGCCTCGAGCGGGTCACCGGCGCGCGGCCCGGGCCGGGGCTCCAGGTCGAGGTGCGGGGCCTCGCCGAGCTCGAGCGGTCCGTTCGCCGCATGACGTTCGCGATCGCGGCCGCCGCACTGGCGGCCGCGATCGCGCTTGTCATCGCACTCCTCGTCTGGGTGACCTAGACGGTCAGCGCAGAGCGGGCTGGAGCGAGTTTCCGCCTCGACCGACGAGGCTCCGCTCGAGCGACAGGGCGAGCAGGCTCATGA
Source organism: uncultured Actinomycetes bacterium (assembly GCA_963705965.1). Lineage (GTDB taxonomy): Bacteria > Actinomycetota > Thermoleophilia > Gaiellales > JALYLC01 > JALYLC01. The sequence continues at coordinate 303,349 of CAVPLI010000008.1, forward strand.
CGAATCCGAGAACTGCGACCTCGATCGCACGGACGACGCGGCGGCGGCGAATGCGGGTGAGGGTGGTACCGGTCATGGCGTTCCTTTCGTTGGACTCGACTGACACTGAGAGCTTCGCTGGGGGCGAGTCCCGCCCGCCAGAGCCCTGCGTCCTGAATGGTTCCGGCGACGTGTCCCGAGCCGAGTGCGGTTAACCCCACGGCTTGCGGGAAAATTCCCTACGCGATTGGCGGTGCATGCCGCACGCGTAGGCTTGGCGCCGTGATCGATGCCGAAGGCGAAGCGCTCGGCGTGACGGCGGCGAACTGGGTCGACGCGCCCTACAACCGCTGGGGCTTCCGCCACGTGCCCGACCTCTGCAGGACCGCGGTGATCGAGCGCGGCTCGGGGCCGGTGCGCGAGCTCCCACGGGCCGAGCGCGACCTCGCGGGCTTCTCGTTCGGCCACGGCGACCGCCGCGTCGCGCTCGACGAGCTGCTCGAGGAGACGTTCACCGACGGGTTCCTCGTGATCCGCGACGGCGCCGTCGTGACCGAGCGCTACCTCGCCGGCATGCGCGAGACCGACACCCATCTCCTGATGTCGTGCTCGAAGTCGCTCACGTCGATCCTCTGCGGCGTCCTCGCCGGACGCGCGCTCGCGAACCCCGGCGACCTCGTGACCGATCACCTCCCGGAGCTCTCAGGGAGCGCGTGGGACGGCTGCCGGCTGCAGGACATCCTCGACATGCGCGCGGGCAACGCCTGGTCGGAAGCCGACGAGTACCTCGGCCTCGACGTCTCGGACTACCGGGCACACGACCTCCACGGGACGATCCCGCGCGACACCGAGACGTGGATCCGCACGATCGGCCGCGGCCCGCACGGCCACGGAGACGGGCCGTTCCGCTACTGCTCGCTCGCCACCGACGTGCTGGGATGGGCGCTGGAGCGCGCCGGCGGCGCGCCCTTCCCGGAGCTGTTCTCGCGCGAGGTGTGGTCGCGGATCGGAGCCGAGCGGGACGCGCAGATCATCCTCGACCACTCCGGCTTCCCGCTCGCGGACGGCGGCATCTGCACGACGCTGCGCGACCTCGCGCGCTTCGGGCTGATGTGCCTCGCGGGCGGCACGGCGCTCGGGCAGCAGATCGTCCCGGCGGAGTGGATCGATCGCGTGCGGATACGCGACGCCGGCCTCATCGAGGCCTACCGCGCCTCCGAGGAGGCCGATCCCGCCACGCCCGACGCGTTCTACCACGACAAGTGGTGGATCTTCGACGGCCCGCGCGGCGTCTACACGGCACTCGGGATGAACGGTCAGTGGATCCTCATCCACCACCCCGCGCGTGTCGTGATCGCGAAGTTCTCGACCTACCCGGAAGCGCTCGACGCCGACCGCTTCGCGCTCGATCAGGCCGGATTGATCGCGCTCTGCGAGTACCTCGCCGCTACGCGCTGATCCAGGCGTCGCAGATGCTCGTGACGTGGCGGATGTCGGTGCCGCAGCAACCACCGAGGATCGTGAGGTTGGGCAGCGACCCGCGCAGCGCGACGTGCCGCGACGCGAGGTCGGCGGGATCGCCGTCGTCGAGGTCCTCGGCCTCGTCGAGCTCGGCATGGCTGAGCGTCGAGGCGTTGGCGCGCAGGCCGCGGATCCTGCCGCTCCACGGGCCGCCGTCGGCCAGCGCCCCCTCGAAGTGGGTCGGGTGCGCGCAGTTGATCATGTAGTGGAGGGGCGCTCCGTCCGTCTCGGCGTCGACCTGCTCGATCGCGGCGCGCAGCGTCTGACCGCTCGGCAGGCGCCCGTCCGTCTCGACCGTGAAGGAGACCGCGACCGGCAGGCCCGCACCGCGCGCGGCGCGCACCATGCCGACCGCCTCCTCCGCGTAGGTGACCGTGAGCGCCGTGATCAGGTCGACCGCGGTGTCCGAGAGCGTCTGCATCTGCGCCGAGTGGTAGCGCTCGGCCTCCTCGGCCGACATCATCGTCTCCGGTGCGTACGCATCGCCGCGCGGGCCGATGGGAGCCTCGAGCACGACGGCGCCCTGTGACGCCGGCGCGCTCGCGCGCAACTCCTCCACGAACCCGATCGCGCGCCGGTTGACGGCGTCCATGGCTTCGCGGTCATAGCCCAGCCCGGCGCCCCAGTCCGCGCTCGCTCGCCAGGTGCAGCCGCCCAGGATGAAGCCGGTCCCGCGCGTGCGCGCCAGCTCGAGGAAGGGCTCGTAGTAGGTGCGGAGCGCAGCGCGTCCGTCTTCGCTCTCGAGCAGCGGGAACGTCGCGAAGCTCGGGAGCTCCTGGCCCTGGTGGAAGATCAGCGCCGTCTCCATGCCCGCATCGGTGAGGAAGAGGGAACCGTCGTCGAGTGGGAGCGAGTCTCGGTAGGACATGGCGGGAAGCCTAGATGCCCAAGGCCGCGTCAGGCGATCCGCAGGTACTGGTGCACGAAGGCGATCGCCATGCTGCCCTCGCCGACCGCCGCCGCCACCCGCTTGACCGGGCTGAAGCGCACGTCCCCGGAGGCGAAGATGCCGGGCACGCTCGTCTCGAGCAGGTACGGATCGCGCTCGTGGTTCCAGTGCCCGCGGCCCTGCGCATCGGTGCCCGTCAGCACGTAGCCGCGATCGTCGACCGCGATCTCGGCCGGCAGCCAGGTCGTGTCGGCATCGGCGCCGATGAAGATGAAGAGTCCGCCGCACTCGCGCCGCGCCGTCTCGCCGGAGGCGCGATCGCGGATCTCGATCTCCTCGAGCTTCGCGTCGCCGTGGACGGCCGCGACCTCGGCGCCGAGCTCCACCGTGATGTTCGGCTTGCGGCGGACCTGGTCGACGAGGTACTGCGACATGCTCTTCTCGAGCGAGTCGCCGCGGCACACGATCGTGACGGCACGCGCATGGCTCGAGAAGAAGAGCGCGGCCTGCCCCGCCGAGTTGCCGGCGCCGATGATCGCGACGTCGAGCCCGTGCGTGTTGGGCGCCTCGCTCCGCGATGCGCCGTAGTACACGCCCTTCCCGATCAGCCGGTCGATGCCGGGCGTCGCCAGATGGCGCCAGGTCACGCCGGTGGCGACGATGATCGTCCGCCCGCGCAGGACGTCGCCATCGTCGAGGTGCACGGTGCGCGTCGCCGGGTCGATGCCGGTGATCGAGCGCGTGACGAGGATCTCCGCGCCGAGACGGCGGGCCTGCTGGAGCGCGCGCTTGCTGAGCTCGTCTCCCGACACGCCCGAGGGGAAGCCGAGGTAGTTCTCGATCCGCGACGACGAGCCCGCCTGGCCGCCCGGGGCCTCGCGCTCGATCACGATCGTGCTGAGGCCCTCCGACGCTCCGTACACGGCGGCGGCGAGCCCGGCCGGGCCGGCGCCGATGACGATCGTGTCGTACTCGGCGGCGGACGCGCTCGTCTGGAGGCCGAGCAGCTCGGCGACGTCGCGAAACTGCGGTCGCAGGAGCGTCGTGCCGTCCGCAGCGCGGAGGGCGGGGCACTCGCCGTCGGCCGGCACGGCCGCGCCCCAGCGCTCGGCGGCATCGCTCGCGTCGGGCGTCAGCCAGTCGAACGTGATCTGGTTGCGGTCGAGAAAGCGCCGCAGGTCGGAGCAGGCCGCATCCCAGCGGTGCCCGAGGATGAGCGCGCGCGCCTCCGGGGCCTTGGCCGCGACTCCCTGCAAGCCCCCGATGCGCTCGCGCGCGAGCGCGCCGACCTTCATCGCCACCTCGGGCGCGGCGGCCGCGACCGTGTAGTACTCGCGCGCCGCGACCTCCATCACGCGCGACGGCTCGGACGCGCGGAAGCCGCTCGGGAACGTCGTTCCCAGCGTGATCGGGACCTCGCCGAAGACCGCTCCCGGCAGGCGCTCGCCGAGCACCTGCGGGATGCCGTCGACGACCTTGACGACCTCGATCCGGCCCTCGAGCACGGCGAAGAGCGCCCGCTCCTCGCCCTCGTGCACGGCGAACTCGCCGTCGGCGAGCCGGATGTCGGCGCAGGCCTGCGCGAGACGCGCGCGGTCGGCCTCGTCCAGCGAGGCGAACAGCGGGATCGCTGCGATCTCGTCGCTCGTCACCATTCGGCTGCTCCGTCGGTTCGAAGATGCGGCCCGACTGGCGGACCGGCGGCGCGGACGAGTCTATGCGTCACCGGGCGTGAGACCCGGCAGCGCCGTATGCTCGCCGGAGCAATTTCGGTGACCCACACCGATCCCACCCACAGGGAGAAGCAATGCCGACCGTGATGGCGTACCACGACGTCAAGGACATCGCGCACTGGCTCGCGTCGAACAAGCGCCAGGAGTTCTTCGGCCCGCTCGGCGTGACGAACATCCGCACGTTCGTCGACCCGGAGAACTCGAACCGGGTGGGCTTGATCATGGACGTCCCCGACATGGACGCCGTCGCGGCCGCGCTCCAGACCGAGAACGCCGCAGCGACGATGGAGCACGACGGCGTCGTCGCCTCGTCGCTCGTCATCCTCGTCGAGGCGTAGCCGGACCGCCCGGTTGACCTGGGTCCGGCTTGTACCTAACGTCGCACGTTCCGGCCACGTGACGCGAAGGAGCTTCGATGTTCATCACGATCAGGCGCTACGAGGGCAATACGGCGCTGGCGGATCTGCTTGCCGCACGGGGTGACGAGATCCGGGAGAGGATCTCGGGCGTCGCGGGCTTCCACTCCTACTACCTCGTGAAGGGGACCGGCGGCACCGCGTCGGTCACGATCTGCGACGACCAGGCGGGCGTGGAGGAATCGAATCAGCTCGCTGCCGGCTGGCTGCGCGAGAACCTGCCGGACGCCGTCTCGTCCCCTCCGCACGTCAATGCCGGCGAGGTCGTCCTGACCTTCTGAGCCGATCGCCGGCGTGAGCGGCGCGCCTCGCCCTCTCATCTTCATCGCGTACACGCTCGCCGCGGAGACGGCGAGTGTGTACGCGGAATGGGCGCGGGACTCGCTCGGCGACGCGAGCGGGCTCCGCTTCGTCCCGGCCGGCAACCTCCACGTCACGCTCGTCTTCTGCGGCCGCCTGCCCGCCGAGCGGGTCGAGGAAGTGGTCCAGATGACGCACGCCGGCATCGCGGTGGACCGCGCCCCCGTCTACACGGCCTCGCGCGTGCGGGTGCTTGCGCGCTCGGCAGTCGCGCTCGAGCTGGAAGCTGCCGGGCCGGATCGAGCACTCCGCGGCTGGCCGCTCGGAACGCTCGCGCTCGAGCTGTCGAGCGCCGGGCTGCTCCGCCCGGAGACGAGGGAATGGCTGCCACACATCACGGTCGCGCGCGGCCGGCGCGGACAGCGCCCGTCCGTGCAGGTGGAGCCGCCGGAAATGCGCTTCGCCCCCGACGCGGTCGCGGTGCTCGAATCGGTCGCCGGGCCCGGCGGCGTCCGCTACGAGGAGCGGGCGCGGTTCCCGCTGCAAGACGGCTGAGAACCCGCATACCCCCAACGGGATTCGAACCCGTGTTACCGGCGTGAAAGGCCGACGTCCTAGGCCACTAGACGATGGGGGCGCCCGGCCGAGCGTACCAACCGCCGGGGTGGCGTCCGAACGCGTCGTTACCTTGGTCCGACATGGGAGGCAACACCACCCCGGGGGCCGGCGCGCTCGGGTGTTGTCCGCACTGCGACTCGCGGCTCGCGTACCCGTTGCACTGCAAGCGCGCAGGCGAGGACACCTGGAAGCTGCGGCTGCGCTGCCCGGACTGCGAGAAGACGTGGAGCCGGTGCGCTCCGACGCTCGAGGTGCGGCGCTTCGACCGGCGTCTCGCGGACGACCGCCGCTCGCTCGTCGAGCACCTCCGCGAGATCGAGCGGATCGAGCGCGAGGGGGAGATCGAACGCTTCTCCTCCGCACTCGCCGCCGACGCGATCCTGCCCGAAGACTTCGCCCGCTGAATCCACCCCGCCGAGAGGCAGGAATCTCTCGCGCGCGCGTGGTAGCCTTTGGCCGCCGACCCGCCACGGTCGGTGAACGAACCTCGCACGTGAGAGCTTTCTAGCCCCGCTGCCAGGCTTCGTTTTAGGCGTTCAACCTGGGAGGTAGCGGGGTGGCGACCGGGACCGTGAAGTGGTTCAACGACGCGAAGGGCTACGGCTTCATCGCGCCCGACGAAGGCGGAAAGGACCTGTTCGTGCACCACACGAACATCGTCTCCTCCGGCTTTCGCACACTGACGGATGGCTCGCGCGTCGAGTACGAGGCGCGAGAGGGGACCAAGGGTCCCGAGGCCGTCAACGTGGCGCCGATCGGCTAGATGGCGTAGGCGGGAGGGGCCGGCGGCGCGCTGCGCCGCCGGCCCCTTCGTATTTTTCGGATTCGACTCAGGGCAGGCGGACGTCGATGCCCGCGGCAGCGGCACGCTCGCCGACCTCGGCGCGCGTCGCATACGCGGGCTGGCAGCCCGGCCGCTCGACCGAGATCGCGGCGGTCACGATCGCGAGCTGCACGGCCTCCTCGAGCGGCGCTCCGGCCGCCAGGCCCGCGCACAGGCCGCCAGCGAACGCGTCCCCCGCGCCCGTCGTGTCGACCGTGCGGGCGGGGATCGCAGGCACCTCGGTGCCCTCCGGAAGCAGCACGGCCCCGTGCGCGCCGCGCGTGAGGACGACCCGCGCGGGCAGGTGCCCGGCGAACGCGTCCAGCTCGGTCTCGTTGACGATCGCGATGTCGAAGCGCGGCAGGAGATCGGGATCGAAGGCGTTCGGCGGCGACGGGTTGACGACCGCGATCGCGCCGTCGGCGCGCGCCGCATCGACGGTGCCCGCCTGCGCCATGCGCCCGATCTCGCCGGGGCAGAACCACACCGCCGCACCGCACGGGGTCGGTGGCGCCGCGAGACCGTTGGCTCCCGGCAGGGCCAGGATCTGATTCTCGCCCTGGGCGTCGACGGCGATCAGCGCGACGCCGCTGTGCATCCCTGCGATCACCGCCAGCGACGAGACGTCGACCCCCTCGCGCGCCAGCGCTCCGCCGATGAACTCGCCGAACCAGTCGTCGGCGCGCGCGCCGAAGAAGCGGACGGGAGTGCCGATGCGCGCCGCCGCGACGGCGACGTTGGCGCCCTTGCCGCCGGGGGCGAGCAGGAAGCGGTCGCCCAGCACCGACTCGCCGGGCCCCGGCAGCCGCGGCGCGTAGCCGATCATGTCGGCGCTGATGGATCCGCAGACGGCGAAGAGTGCCGCTCACGCCGCGCTCTCGCGCACGAGCGCGTCGAACAGGTCCTGCCCGCCCGGAACGACACCCATCAGCTCGGGATGCCACTGGACCGCGACGAACCACGGCCCGTCGACTGCCTCGGCGGCTTCGGGCAGCCCGTCGGCGGCGCTCGCGCTCGCGCGCAGGCCGGTCGCGAGCGAGCCGACGATCTGGTGATGCAGGCTGTTGACTGCGAGCTCGCCGCCGCCGGTCGCGCGCGCGAGCAGCGTTCCGTCCTCGACCTGGACGGGATGGAGGTCGACGGCGAAGCGCGCCCCGGCGTCGTGGCCGTCGACGTGCTCGATCAGATCGCCGCCCATCGCCACGTTCGCGAGCTGCAGGCCGCGGCAGACGCCGAGCACGGGCATGCCGGCCGCGCGCGCCGCCGTGAGCAGCGCCAGCTCGTGCTCGTCGCGGCCCCGGTGCACCCAGGCGCCGTCGGCCGCCGGCGACCGGCCGTAGGTCGCCGGATCGACGTCCTGCCCGCCCGCGAGCACGAGCCCGTCGAGCCCGCGCAGCTGCACCGCCGCGTGCTCGGCGGGGACGACCGGCAACAGCACCGGCACGCCGCCGGCGGCGATCACGCTGGACGTCAGCGCGTCGGTGCTCGTGTGGGCATCGGCCGGCCCGTACATCGTCTGCACCGGCCTCGGAATGGCCGTGATTCCGATCAGCGGCGGCATCGGCCAAGCGTACCGGCCGCCCTCGGGACGGCGGTAAGGTGCAACTCGTGGTGAGCGAGGCACGCAATCCGATCCAGCGGCGCTGGGAGAAGCTGCCGGGCGTCGCGCAGTTCTTCATCGCGTTCCCCATCTGGTTCGCCGTGTTCTGGATCGGCCACGTGCAGCTGCTGAACCAGCCCGTGTTCCTGCGCGGCTTCCTCTACGGGATCTTCTGGGGCATCCCGTTCGCGCTGCTGACGCTGCTCGCGACGCGCAGCGAGCAGGCCAAGCGGTACCTGCGCGAGCACCCCGAGGAGCAGGACGCTCACTGACGACGCCAGCGAGCTGTTCCCGGTGCTCGATGCCGAGGGACGCGAGATCGGCAGCGCGCCGCGAGCCGTCTGCCACGCCGATCCCTCGCTGATCCACCCATCCGTGCACGTCGTGGTCGTCACCGCCGACGGCTGCCTGTGGCAGCTCCGCGGCTACGGCAAGGACAGCGCGCCCGGCCACTGGGATCACGCCTGCAGCGGCCACGTGAGCCTCGGCGAGGACGCGCTCGGCGCGGCCGTGCGCGAGCTCGCCGAGGAGATCGGGGTCGTGGTCGAGGCCGCTGCGCTCTCCCAGATCGACCAGGTGCTGTGCGAGCTCGGCAACGAGACCGAGCTCACGACGGTCTTCCGGCTCGAGCACGACGGGCCCTTCGCGGTGCGACTGCCCGAGGTCGCGGGCCTCGCCGTGCTGCCGCGCGGCAGGCGGCCCGAGCCGCTGTCGCCCTCCGCCCTGCTGCTGGGCGCCCGGCTCGACGCCGAGCATCCGGGCTGGGACGCCTAGGCCGCGAGCGTGCGGTTGAGCGGCCGCGTCAGCACGAGCTGCGCGTCGCGCAGCGCGTGCGTCGCGAAGGCCGCCTCGCAGAACGCGAGGTAGTACTCCCAGGTGCGCTGGAAGCGGAGGTCGAGCCCGAGCGCGTCGACCTCGCTGCGGCGCAGCAGGAAGCGCTCGCGCCACTCGCGCAGCGTGCGCGCGTAGTGCGGTCCGATCTCGCGCACGTCGTGCACCATCAGGTCCGAGGAGCGGCGCGCCGCCGTCGTGATCGCCTCGAGCGACGGGAGCATCCCGCCCGGGAAGATGTGCTTGCGGATCCAGTCGCGCTGACGGCGGTACGTGCGGTAGCGCTGATCCGGGACGAGGATCGCCTGGATGCCGGCGAGTCCGTCCGGCGCGAGCAGCCGGTCGATGGTGGCGAAGTACGTGCCGAGCTGCCGGTGCCCGATGGCCTCGATCATCTCGACCGAGACGATGCGGCTGTAGCTGCCCTCCAGCTGCCGGTAGTCGCTGTAGACCACGTCGATGCGGTCGGCCAGGCCCGCCTCCCCCACGCGCCGGGTGGCGAGGGCGTGCTGCTCGCGCGAGATCGTCGCGGTGGTCACGCGGCACCCGCGCTCGCGCGCGAGATGCACGGCGAAGGCGCCCCAGCCGGAGCCGATCTCGAGCACGTGGTCGCCGGGGCCGATCCGGGTCGCCTCGGCGAGCGAGCGGTACTTGGCCTGCTGCGCCTCGGCGAGCGTCGACTCCGGCGTCTCGAAGAGCGCGCACGAGTAGGTCATCGAGTCGTCCAGCCAGAGCGAGAAGAACGAGTTGCCGAGGTCGTAGTGCGCGTGGACGTCGCGCTCGGCGCGGCGCAGCCCGCGCGGCAGCTCGATGCGCGGCACGAGGCGCCCGAGCCCCGCGAGGAGCGAGAGCGGCGGACGGCCGAAGACCTGCTCCTGGTTGCGCGCGAGCAGGGCGACGAGGCCGGGCAGGTCGGGCGAGGACCACTCGCCGGCCTGGTAGCCCTCGCCGACGGCGAGCCTGCCCGAGCGCGCGAGCCGCGAGAACCAGCGCGGATCGTGCACCTCGAACACGACGGGCACCGCCCCGGGATCGCCGAAGCGGCGGACGCCGTCGGGCGCGCGCAGCTCGAGTGCGCCGTCCTCGATGCCGCCGAGCGCGCGCTCGAGCACGCGCCGCGAGATCGCGCCGACCGGCCCGGGCCTCGTGCGCGGAATCGCTGCCGCCGTCTCGCGCTCGACGCGGCTCATGTGGGCATCGACCCGCGCTCGGGATCGAACGGCGGCTTGCGGTGGAACGGGACGCGCTTGCGCCAGAGCTGCAGCGCCTGCCAGTGGATGCGCGCCATGACCTGGCCGGTGACCCACGGGTAGCGCACCAGCGCGTGCGCGAGCGCTCCGGTGGTGAGCGGCCGGCGCTCGCCCGTGAGCACGGCGCGGAACAGGCGCTCGCCGTCGCGCTCCTCGTCGATCCGCATCATCAGGCGCTCGCCGGGCTCGCCGAGCAGGAAGCGGTACGTGCCCGACACGTCCATGAACGGCGAGACGTGGAAGCGCTTCTCGGTGGTGAACCGCATGCGCCCGTCGCCGTCGAGCTCGTCCGGCGCGCCGAGCAGGTACGGCCAGCGCTCCCCGAACGTGTTGTGCACCTCCGCGACGACGCACGCCAGCGTGTCGTCGGGATTGCGCACGAAGTAGAAGGAGACCGGGTTGAAGACGTAGCCGAACGTGCGCGCGTGCGTCAGCAGCTCGATGCGGCCGTCGGGCACGGTGACGCCGCGCGAGTCGAGCCAGCTGCGCACGTTGTCGCGGATCGAGAGCCGCGGGTCGCCGAGGTGGTCGGCGGCGCGCACCTCGACCAGGTTGCGCCGGTCGACCGAGAGGAACGGGATCTCGCGCGCGAGCTCGTCGAGCTCGTCGAGATCGAGCAGGAGCTGGTAGATCCGGTAGCGGAAGGCGTTGTGCGCAGGCACGTAGCGCTCGTGCTCGAGCAGCGCGTCGTAGAGCGCGGAGCGGGGCATCACGGCGAGCTCGCAAGCGCCCGCTCGGCGGCGGCGAAGCCGCTCGCGGCGCCGTCCTCGTGGAAGCCCCAGCCGAGGTACGCACCCGCGTAGTCGGTCCGGCGCACGCCGAGCCGCGTCCGCAAGCGCTCGCGCGCGGCGACGGTGTCCAGCGTGTAGACGGGGTGCTCGAAGGTCATCCGGGTGATCACGTCACGTTCGGCGATGCGCTCCGACTGGTTCAGCGAGACGCAGAACTCCGTCGGGTCGGCGAAGGCGTGCAGGCGGTTGAGCGAGTAGGTGACGCTGACCGGCCGGTCGCCGGCGCGGCAGTCCGCGAGCGCGACGTTCCAGGCCGCGCGCGCCGCGACGCGGCGTGGCAGCAGCGCGTCGCCGCGGTGGACGACGGTCTCGTTGCGCGAGTACGGCATGCGCGCGAGCGCGTCGCGCTCGTCGTCGCTCGGATCCTCCAGCAGCGCGAGCGCCTGACCGGGATGACAGGCCAGGATGACGCGGTCGAAGCGCTCGGGCTCCTCGTCGCCCGCGGAGACCACGACGGCGTCGTCGCCGCGACGGAGGCTCCGCACCGGGACGCCGAGCGCCACGCGGCCGCGCAGGCGCGCCGTCAGCGCATCGACGTAGGTCTTCGAGCCGCCCTCGATCGTGTACCACTGGGGCGCGTCGCGCACGCCGAGCAGGCCGTGGTTGGCGAAGAAGCGGAGGAAGAAGCGAGCGGGCATCTCGCGCATGCGCGCCGGCGACGATGACCAGATGGCCGCTCCCATCGGCGCAAGGAAATGATCGGTCAGCGACCGGCCGTACCCGCGGCGCGCGAGGTACTCGCCGATCGTGAGGTCGTCGCCGCCCGGAGCGGCGAGGTAGCGCGCGCGCGTCGCGGAAGAAGCGGCCGAGATCGATCAGGAGCCGCGCGAACGACGGGCGCACGAGATTGCGGCGCTGGGCGAAGAGGCCGCGGAGGCCGTGGCCCGAGAACTCGAGGTCGCAGCGCTCGCAGCGGACCGAGAACGACATCGTCGACGGGCGCAGCGCCACGCCGAGCTCGCGCATGAGATCGAGGAATTCCGGGTAGTTACGTTCGTTGCAGACTACGAACCCCGCGTCGAGCGCATGACCATCCCCGACTACTGTGTAGGCGTGGCCCCCCGCGCGCCCCTCGGATTCGTAGAGGACGACGTCGCAATGGGGGTCGAGACGGTACGCGGCTGCCAGACCGGCAATGCCGGCACCGACGATGGCAACCCTCACCTGCGCCGCAGTCCGCCGCGGCGTCCACAATTGTCCCCCACGGTGTGATTATCCCCCGCCCTGCAGAGCTGAACCGTCGCACCAGCGGCGACGAAGGAGTTCCGATGCCGCACGGACGCACCATCGAGGGCGAGCTCGAGCGCCCGCCGACCGCCCACCGGATCATCACGCTGATCGCGGTCGTCGTCCCGCCGCTCGGCATCCTGGCCGTGATCGCAACGCTCTGGGGCGTCGCGGTCGAGTCGGTCGACCTCGCCCTGTTCGCGCTCTTCTACCTGATCCCGGGCCTCGGGATCACGGTCGGCTTCCACCGCTACTTCACGCATCGCAGCTTCGAGACCAGCCGCGTCGTCAAGACGCTGCTCGCCGTGCTCGGCTCGATGACCTCGCAGGGGCCCGTGTGCCAGTGGGTCTCCGACCATCGCAAGCACCACGCGCACTCGGATGTCGAGGGCGACCCGCACTCGCCGCATGTCGGCAGCGGCTCCGGCCTGCTCGGCGTCGTGCGCGGATTCTGGCATTCGCACGTCGGCTGGCTCTTCAGCACGAAGGGCCTGGTCGTGCGCACGAAGTACGGCCGCGATCTGCTCGAGGACACGATCATCCGCACCGTCGACCGCTTCTACTTCGTCTGGGTGGCGATGGGATTCGTCGTCCCGTTCGCCATCGGCTACTGGCTCGACGGGATGCGCGGCGGCATCGAGGCGAGCATCTGGGGCGGCCTGGTGCGGATCGCGGTCTTCCAGCACATCACCTGGAGCGTCAACTCGATCTGCCACATGTTCGGGCGGCGCGACTTCGACGTGCGCGACGAGAGCCGCAACAACTGGCTGCTCGCGCTGCCGTCGCTGGGGGAGGCCTGGCACAACAACCACCACGCGTTCCCGTCCTCGGCCGTGCACGGACTCGGGCGCTTCCAGTTCGACCTCTCGGCGCTCGTCATCCGGGGGCTCGAGAAGGCCGGCCTGGTGTGGGACGTCAAGGTGCCCGACCTGACGAGCCAGACGCGCAGGCGCTCCGTCGCCGACGCCGCCTGAACGCCTCGGCGTTTCTCCGCGGACGGCCCGCGACGGCCTGACGTACCATGCTCTCGTTCGCGGTAGCGCTCTGAGGGGAGCGCCGCACGGTGTGGTGACCGGGCGACCCGCTGCTGCACGCGCGCCGACGTCGAGCGCCTTCGGCTTGCCGACGTGCGCGCGGGCACCACGTTCGTGTCCGCGCTCGACGACGACGAGGAGTCTTCGCGCGCATGGACAGCTCGGCGCGGCGTGCGATCCGGAAGGCCGAGAAGTGCGGCGTCACGGTCGAGGAGGCGTCGCCCGAGGGCTTCGCCGACGAGTATTACGCCCACCTGGTCGACGTCTTCGCGAAGCAGCAGCTCCGCCCGACCTACGACCGGGCGCGCGTCGAGCGGCTGATCCGGAACGTGCATCCGAGCGGCGACCTGCTGTTGCTCCGGGCGCGCGATCCCGGCGGCCGCAGCATCGCGAGCGGGATCTTCCCGGGCTACAACCGCCGCTCGTACTTCTGGGGCAACGGCAGCCTCCGCGAGCACCAGATCCTGCGCCCCAACGAGGCCATCCACTGGTCCGCGATGCGCTACTGGCGGGGGCGCGGCATGGTCCACCACGACTGGGGCGGCGGTGGCGACTACAAGCAGAAGTACGGCGGCGAGCGCGTCGAGACGCTCCACTTCCGGCTCTCGCGCGTCGCGGCGATCGGCGTCGCGAGGGACCTCGCCCGCGCCGCGTACTACCTGCCGCGGAGGATCAAGCGCAAGCGCCACCTCGAGCGGGTCGACCGCGTCGAGCGCGCATACTGACACGCCGACGGCCCAGCGTCAGGGCGCTGGCGAACATGCGCCCGGCACGAATCGAACGTGCGACCTCAGCCTCCGCAGGGCTGCGCTCTATCCCCTGAGCTACGGGCGCCCTGCGGCCACTGTACCAGCGTCCCGCGCCGGGATGCGCTCGCCGCGGGCGTCGAGCGCGATCAGCGAGGCGCCGTCCCCGACCGTCCGGCGGACGTAGCCGAGCGCCGCAGCGCCGCCCTCGGGGAGGCCGGTGCTACTCGTGATGCGACCGACCTCGCGCTCGCCGTCGAGCAGCGTCGCGGGCAGCGCCGGCGCCTCCGCCAGGTGCATGCCGGTGCAGCTCGCGGTTGGCGTGGCCACGGTGCGCGAGCCGCACGATCGGCTCCTGGCCGACGTAGCAGCCCTTCGTGAACGAGATCGCGCGCTCGACCACGCCGGCCTCGGCGGGCAGGCTCCCGTCGTCGAAGTCGACGCCGTAGCGCGGCAGGCCCTGCTCGATGCGCAGCGCCTCGCGCGTCTCGGCACCGATCGCGACGGCACCGGCGGCGAGCGCCGCGTCCCACGCAGCGCGGGCCTCGTCGGGGCCGGCCAGCAGGAGGGCCCCGAGCGGTCCGGCGTGCCAACCGCCGGCCGGCTGCGCGAGCGGGCGCTCGAGCAGCGATCGCTCGCCCGTGACGTCGGCGATGTCGGCGCGCGAGGCGAGCCGGTAGCGCTTGAGATTCGCGATGAGTGCGTCGCGCGCGACGGCTTCGCAGACGCACACGAACGCGTCGTCGCCCTCGCGCACGATCCAGGCGTCTGCGAGCGGCTTGCCCTTCGGCGTCAGCGCGAGGCCGTACTGGCCGTCGCCGAGCGCGAGCGCATCGACGTCGCTCGTGACGACGTTCTGCAGCAGGCGCGCCGCGTCGCGTCCGGCCACCCGCACGAGCGTGACGTCGTCGTGCGCGTAGATCGCGCTCCCCGCACGCGCGGCGTCCAGGTGCTCGCGGACGGGGAGGGTGGCGCTCACGACCGCAATGTAACGCCGATCCGCGCTGGGCTACGGTAACTGCATGGGACTCTTCCGCTCCACCGCCGAGCGCAAGGCGAACGCGCTCGGCATCGATCCCGCGCGCCTGCCGCCGGGCCAGTACGCGACGGCCAAGTGGCCGGTGCTGCAGGCCGGCCGGGTGCCGCGCCGCGCCGACCTCGCAACCTGGACGTTCACGACCTCCGGCGCCGTCGAGGAGCCGCTCTCGCTCTCGTGGGACGACTTCCTCGCGCTGCCGTCGGTCGACGTGCGCTGCGACATCCACTGCGTGACGCGCTGGTCGCGCTTCGACATGACGTTCCGCGGCGTGCCCTTCAGCGAGATCGTGCGGCTCACGCGACCGCTGCCCGAGGCCGCGCACGTGATCAGCCACGGCGAGCAGGGCTACACCGCGAACCTCCCGTTCGGCGTGATGCACGACGACGACGTGATGCTCGCGTACGAGGCCGACGGCGAGCCGCTCGCGCTCGAGCACGGCTATCCGCTGCGCCTCGTCGTGCCCAAGCGCTACTTCTGGAAGTCGACGAAGTGGCTGCGCGGCCTCGAGTTCTCGGCGACCGACAAACCGGGCTTCTGGGAGGGCTACGGCTACCACAACAACGCCGACCCCTTCCTCGAGGAGCGCACCGTCTTCTAGCGGTGCTCAAATGGGGCCAGGCCCCAATTGAGCAGTTGCGAGATTCGCGAATCGCACCTTTGGGGCCAGACCCCAAACGTGCGATTTCCGTGACTCAGACGCTCGGGAGCACGCCCATCAGCAGGCGCTCGGTGGCGTCGAGGTGCTCGCGCATCGCGAGGCGCGCGCCCTCGCCGTCGCCCTCGGCGATCGCCGCCAGGACGCGGCGGTGGTGCGTCGTCGAGCCGACCATGGCCTCGGGCTGGCGCGGGACGGAGTCGAGCAGGTTCGCGACCTCGGCCCGCACCTCGGTGACGCCGGCGACCAGCCGCGGCGAGCGCGCGACGTGGGCGATGAGCACGTGAAAGCGCCCGTCGGCCGCACGGAAGAGGTCGTAGGTCTCGGGCGTGGCATTCGCCTCGCAGCGCTCGATCACCGCAGCGAGCTCCGCGATCTGCGCCTCGCTCGCGCGCTCGGCGGCGAGCTCGGCCGCGCCGAGCTCGAGACAGCGCCGGTAGGCGAGCAGGTCGCGCACGCCGTCGCCGTCCAGCGCGAGCATGCCGGGAGCCGGTCCCGTCGGCAGCTGCTGCGCCACGAAGACCCCGCCGCGGCGGCCGCGGCGCGCCTCGAGGTAGCCGGCGTCGTAGAGCAGGCGCAGCGCCTCGCGCACCGTCGAGCGGGAGAGCTCGAGCTGCTCGGCCAGGCGCCGCTCGGGCGGGAGTCGCTCGCCCGGGCGCGAGCAGGCCGAGCTTGATGGCACGGCCGAGTCGCTCGACCAGCTGCTCGAACGCGTTGACCGTCCGGATGGGCCGGAAGATCTGGCCTTCGGCGTTCGACGACGGAGGCGAGACCGCACCGACTCCCGGATGGTCGTCACCCACCGGCGAGGGGTCAGGCACCGGCGGAAGGTATCACGCGTCACGAAGTCGGCGGCGCACGGCAGGTCGAGGTCGGTCGCGTATCCTGGCCGTCCGATGACCATCGACACCGAACTCGCGCGCGCCGTCCGCGCTGCTGTCGCCGGCGGCGCAAGCAGCGACGACTTCGGCGCCATCCCCGTTCCGGACGCCTACGTCGGCGCCTACCTGCGCGCGGAGGACGCCGAGACCATCGGCAAGCTCCCGCGCGAGGAGAAGCGCCCGTCGCTCGCACTGCAGGTCGGCGAGGTGCCCACGCCGGAGCTCGCGCCCGACGAGGTGCTCATCGCCACGTTCGCCTCGAGCGTGAACTACAACACCGTCTGGTCGGCGATCTTCGAGCCGGTACCGACGTTCGCGTTCCTCAAGCGCCTCGCCAAGACGCACGGCTACGGCAAGCGGCATGATCTCCCGACGCACGTCGTGGGCTCGGATGCCTGCGGCATCGTGCTGCGCACGGGGGCCGCCGTGAGCAAGTGGAAGCCCGGCGATCGCGTGCTCGTGCACCCGAACTACGTCGCGCTCGAGGAGCCCGCGGGCCACGACGATGCGATCCTCGACCCCGATCAGCGCGTGTGGGGCTTCGAGTGCAACTTCGGCGGCATGGGCGAGCTGTGCGTCGCGCGCGGCGACCAGCTGATGCCGAAGCCCGAGCACCTGACCTGGGAAGAGGCGGCCTCGATGCCGCTCACCAACTGCACCGCCTATCGCATGCTCGTCTCGCCGAACGGCGCCAACATGCAGCAGGGCGACGTCGTGCTGATCTGGGGCGCGGGCGGCGGGCTCGGCGGCTACGCCCTGCAGTACGTGCTCGCGGGCGGCGGCTACCCCGTGTGCGTCGTCTCGAGCGAGGCCAAGGCTCAGAAGTGCCGCGAGGCGGGCGCCGAGTGGATCATCAACCGCGCCGACGAGGACTACCACTTCTGGGATCCCGAGACCGGGCAGCAGAACCCGCGCGAGCACCTGCGGCTCGGCAAGCGCATCCGCGAGCTGAGCGGCGGCCGCGACGTCGACATCGTGTTCGAGCACCCCGGCCGCGACACGTTCGGCGCGAGCGTGTTCGTCACGCGCCGGGGCGGCAAGGTCGTCACGTGCGCCTCGACCACCGGCTTCATGCACGAGTTCGACAACCGCTACCTGTGGATGTTCGCGAAGACCATCGTGGGCTCGCATCTCGCCAACTACCGCGAGGGCTGGGCCGCCAACGAGCTCTGCCGCGCGGGCCGCACGCACCCGATCCTCAGCCGCAGCTACCCGCTGTCGGAGGCGGGGCAGGCCTGCGACGACGTGCACGACAACGCGCATCTCGGCAAGGTCGGCGTGCTCTGCCTGGCCGGCGGAGAGGGCGAGGGCGTGCTCGACGATGAGCTGCGTTTGCAGCACCTTTCGGGCATCACGCGCTTTCGCAGCTGATATCCTTGGGATGTGGCGAGCGTGAGCTCGTCCAACATCGAGAGAGGCTGAGGGTCCCGGCCCGTCGACGCCTCGGCAACCTGCCTCACAGCAAGGTGCCAATCCCGGGATGGATGTCGGGCGAAAGGAGACTCCGCATGCAAGCCACAGCTACCCGTATCGCATTCCTCGACCGCCTCGAGCGCGGCGACGTCCTGATCGCCGACGGCGCGACCGGGACGACCTGCCAGCACATGGGCCTCCCGCTCGGTGTCGCGCCCGAGGAGTGGGTGCTCACCGACCCGGATCGGATCATCGCGCTGCACCAGGGCTTCGCCCAGGCCGGCTCCGACATCGTGCTCACGTGCACGTTCGGCGGCACGAGCCTGCGGCTCGCCGAGGGCTCCGCCAGCGGGCGGGCGAGCGAGCTCAACCGCCGCGCCGCGGAGCTCGCGCGCGAGGCCGTCGGGCCCGAGATCCTCGTCGCGGGCTCGCTGGGCCCGACCGGCCAGCTGTGCGAGCCGCTCGGCACGCTCTCGCACGACGAGGCGGCCGACGCCTACGCCGAGCAGGCCGAGGCGCTCACCGAGGGCGGCGCCGACCTGCTCGTGCTCGAGACGATGTTCTGCCCGATCGAGGCCGGAGCGGCGGTCGACGGCGTGCGGCGCGGCGACCGACCTCCCGTTCGTGCTCACGTTCTCGTTCGACCGCGGCACGCGCACGATGATGGGCACGACGACCGCGGAGGTCGTGGCCCTGGCCGCCGAGAGCGGCGCCGCCGCCGTCGGCGCCAACTGCGGCACGAGCCTCGAGGCGATGTCCGCGATCGTCGCCGAGCTCTCCGCGGCGGCGCCGGGCCTGCCGCTGTGGGTCAAGCCGAACGCCGGCCTGCCGCGCATGACGGGCGACTCGTCGGTCTACGACGTGACGCCCGAGCAGCTCGGCGAGGCCGCGCGCGGCTACGTCGAGGCCGGAGCGCGCGTCGTCGGCGGCTGTTGCGGCTCGACGCCCGACCACGTGCGGGCGATCGTCGAGGCGATCAAGCGGGCCTAGTGTCCAGCGCTTCGGCGAAGACGGCCTCGGCCGCCTCGCCGAAGAGCACGAAGCGCACGCGCTCGATCTCCCGCAGCTCCTTCAGCGCGGCCCGCGTCGACGCGATCGCGACCTGCGCCGCGAGCTCGACCGGATAGCCGTAGACCCCGGTCGAGATCGCGGGAAACGCGATCGTGCGACAGCCCAGGGCGGCCGCGACCTCGAGCGAGCGCCGGTGGCTCGAGGCGAGCAGCGCCGGCTCCCCGCGGTCGCCGCCGCGCCAGACCGGGCCGACCGTGTGGATGACATGGCGTGCCGGGCAGGCGGCCCGCCGTCGTCGCCTTCGCATCGCCCGTCGAGCAGCCGCCGAGCGCCCGGCACTCGGCCAGGATCTCCGGGCCGCCGGCACGGTGGATCGCGCCATCGACGCCGCCGCCGCCGAGCAGCGTCTCGTTGGCGGCGTTGACGATGGCGTCGACGACCTGCTCGGTGATGTCGCCGCGCACGATCTGGATGGATCCCGGCATTCGCCCGTCAGCATAGATTTCGCGAATGCGCCTACGCCGATCCTGCCTCGCCGTTCCCGGTTCCAATCCGAAGATGGTCGCGAAGGCCGCGACGCTGCCGGCCGACATGGTGTTCATCGACCTCGAGGACGCCGTCGCGCCGCTCGAGAAGAACGACGCCACGCGCCAGAACGTCGTCGACGCGCTGACGGGTCACGAGTGGACGGCGCCGACGCGCGTCGTGCGCGTCAACGACGTCGCCACGACCTGGTGCTTCCGCGACATCCTCTATGTCGTTGCGGGCGCACAGGACTCGCTCGACTGCATCATGGTGCCCAAGGTCCAGGGGCCCGACCAGGTCGCGTTCGTGCACCACCTGCTCACGCAGCTCGAGGCCGAGCTCGGGATGTCCAAGCGCATCGGGCTCGAGGTGCAGATCGAGAGCGCGCGCGGCGCCGAGAACCTGCCGGCGATCGCCGACGCCTCCGACCGCATCGAGACGATCATCTTCGGGCCCGGCGACTACGCCGCCGACCTCGGCATCCCGCAGCTCAGCGTCGGCGGGATCGACGACGTCTATCCCGGCGACCAGTGGCATTCCATCCTCTCGCGCATCGTGATCACCGCGCGCGCACGCGGTCTGCAGGCGATCGACGGGCCGTACTCGGCGATTCCCGACATCGAGGGCTTCCGCACGGTCGCCGAGCGCTCGGCCCGCCTCGGGTGCGACGGCAAGTGGGCGCTGCATCCGACGCAGATCGAGATCCTCAACGAGGTCTATCGCCCGTCGCAGGCGCAGTACGACCGCGCCGAGGCGCTGCTCGCCGCCTACCGCCTCGCGACGACCGAGGGCGAGCGCCGCGGCGCCGTCATGTGGGAGGGCGAGATGATCGACGAGGCCTCCCGCAAGATGGCCGAGCAGGTCGCCGCCCGCGGCCGCGCGGCCGGCATGTCCAGCGGCGGCTAGAAGCGGCGCGCCACGACGCGCGTGGCGAGGCAGACGCAGGTGATCCACGCCGCGGCCGCGACCGACACGTGGGCCAGCACGACGCCCCAGGGCAGCTGGTTGTGCCACTGGTACTCGCCGATCGCCGCCTGCAGCGGCAGCAGGATCAGGAGCCCGAGCGCGAGACCCCGCCAGCGTTCGGGCCGCCACGGCCCGAACTGCAGGACGAGCAGCAGCACGGCCGTCACGATGATGTACGTCGTCGCGACGCGCACGTGCACGTACGTCGTGTCGAGCAGGTTGCCCATGCGGCGGATGTCCTCGCCGCCGGCGTGCGGGCCGGCGGCCGTCGAGAACGCCCCGCTCACGATCAGCCCGAAGGCCACGAGCACGCTGCCCCGCGCGAGCCAGGCCAGCGGGCGCGGAGGCGGCGTGGCCGCGCCGGCCGAGAAGCGCGCGAACAGCACGGCTGCGAGGCCCGTGGCGACGATGGCGACGAGGAAGTGGGTCATCACGAGCAGCGGGTGCAGGTCGAACAGCACCGTGATCGCGCCGAGCGGGATCTGCCCGAACGTGAGCAGCGCCACCCCGCCCGAGAGCCGGCGCGCCGTGCGATCGCCCAGCTTGCGCGCCGAGAGGTACGTCAGCAGCGCGGCCAGGATGCCGGAGAGCGCGATCATGCGGTTCGAGAACTCGATCGCCGGGTGGTAGTCGAGCGGCGGGACGGGCCGGCCGTTGCACCCGGGCCAGTCGGGACAGCCGAGGCCCGAGCCCGTGAGGCGCACGAACGCGCCCGATGCGATGTTCAGGAACATCACGATCAGGAGCACGAGCGCGAAGCGCTCGAAGGTCGCCGCATCGCGCGCGATGACGCGCCGCCGTGCGCGCTCCGCGAGTCCCGCGGCTCCGGCCAGCGCCGCCATCAGGCGGGAGCGATGACCTTGGCCTCGCCGTCCACGACGAGCGTGTCGCCGACGAACGCGCGCGTGGAGAGGCGCGCACCGCGCCGGCCCTCGTCGTAGTCGAGCACCTCCACCTCGACGCGCACGGTGTCGCCCGGCCGCACGGGGGCGCGGAACTTGAGCGTCTGGCCGAGGTAGACCGAGCCGTGCCCGGGGAGCTCGTTGCCGATCATCGCCGAGATGAAGGCCGCCGTGATCATGCCGTGCGCGATGCGGCCGCCGAACGGCGTCCCCCGCCCGAACTCGTCGTCGAAGTGCAGCGGATTGCGATCGGTGGACGCCTCGCCGAAGAGCTCGATCGTGCGGTCGTCGACGAGGAACTCCTGCACTGCGCGCTGTCCGACGGCGATGGCCATGCCGTCAGGCTACTGCGCGCCGCGTAATACTGCAGCTGATGGCCGTCGCCCTCGACAAGCTCGCCCGGCCCGTGCGGGATCTCCGCATCTCGGTCACCGACCGCTGCAACTTCCGCTGCGTCTACTGCATGCCCAAGGAGGTCTTCGGCAAGCAGTTCGAGTTCCTGCGCCGCGAGCAGCTGCTGACGTTCGAGGAGATCGAGCGGCTCACGCACACGTTCGCCGGCATGGGCGTCGAGAAGCTGCGCATCACGGGCGGCGAGCCGCTCGTGCGCCGCGGCGTCGACGAGCTGATCGCGCGCCTCGCCGCCGTGCCGGGCATCCGCGACGTCACGCTGACGACGAACGGCTCGCTGCTGGCGCGCATGGCCCGGAAGCTCGCCGACGCCGGCCTGAACCGCGTCACCGTCTCGCTCGACTCGCTCGACGACGAGACGTTCCGCGCGATGAACGACGTCGACTTCCCCGTGGCCGACGTGCTCGACGGCATCGACGCAGCGCTCGCCGCCGGCCTCACGCCGGTCAAGGTCAACATGGTCGTCAAGCGCGGGACGAACGACGACGGCATCCTCGAGATGGCCGAGCGCTTCCGCGGCACGGGCGTGATCCTGCGCTTCATCGAGTACATGGACGTCGGTGCCACGAACGGCTGGCAGCTCGACGAGGTCGTGCCCTCGGCCGAGGTCGTGAGCGCCATCGACGACCGCTGGCCGCTCGAGCCCGTCGAGCCCGGCTACCGCGGCGAGGTCGCCTCGCGCTACCGCTACCGCGACGGCGGCGGCGAGATCGGGCTGATCTCGTCCGTCACGCAGCCGTTCTGCCACGACTGCACGCGCGCACGCCTCTCGGCCGAGGGCAAGCTCTACACCTGCCTGTTCGCGAGCCGCGGGCACGACCTGCGGGCGATGCTGCGCAGCGACCTGTCCGACGCGGATCTCGACGAGCAGCTGCGCGGCCTCTGGCGCGCGCGCGACGACCGCTACTCGGAGCTGCGCACGCAGGGCACGCCGCTCGACCTGCCCAAGGTCGAGATGTCGCACATCGGCGGCTAGCGCGGGTTCTCAGCGCGCGTCGCGGGCGCGTGCGACGAGCAGTTCCATGCGGACGTACTCGCGGCGCGTCCCCTCGCCGACGCGCGCCGCGAGCGGTTCCGAGCGCTGCTTGAGGTGCACGACCCTGGCGGCATGGACGCGCTCGGCCCGCCGGGTGGCTTCGGCGAGCGAGCGGGACGAGGGGGACACCGAGGCCATGCGCCAGAACGTACGCAATCGCACGGCATAAGTGAAATCCTTATTTGTGATGTGAACGATAGACTTTCACTATGACGAGTGTCGCCGGGCTCGAGAGCTTCCTCGCCGTGGCCCGCTGCGGGAACCTCACGGTGGCCGCGCGCGAGCTCCATGTGACGCAACCGGGCCTGACCGCGCGCCTCCAGCGCCTCGAGGCGGAGCTCGGCGTCGAGCTGCTCGTGCGCCTGCCGCGCGGCGTGCGCCTGACCGCGGCCGGGCGCGCGCTCCTGCCGTACGCCGAGCGCGCCGTCGAGAGCCTCGAGCAGGGCACGGCCGCCGTGCGCGACCTCGTGCGCGGCACGGGCGGGCGCATCGAGATCGGCGCCGCGCCGGCCGTCAGCACCTACGTGCTGCCGCGCGCCCTCCAGCGCTTCGCGGCCGAGAACCCGGACGTCTCCCTCGGCGTGCGCACCGGGCACTCCGAGGAACTGCTCGAGCTCGTGCTCTCGGAGCAGGTTCAGATCGGCATCGTGCGCGCGCTGCGCCACCCGGAGATCGAGAGCACGCCGCTCTACGAGGACGTCGTCGTGCTCGCCACGCACCCCGCACACGCACTCGCGGCGGACCACGCCGTGCGCGTGGAGCAGCTCGGCGACCAGGATCTCATCCTCTTCGACCCGTCCTCCAGCTACCACGAGCTGACGAATGCGATGTTCCGGGCCGCCGGCGTCTCGCCGCGCGGCGTGATGGTGCTCGACTCGATCGACGCCGCCAAGCGCATGGTGCAGCTCGGCCTCGGCATCGCCCTGCTCCCGCGCAGCGCGCTCAGCGACGAGCTCGACGACGGCTCGCTGGCCGCGGTCGAGGTGGTCTCGACGGCGCCCGTCCGGCGCCAGATCGTCGCGATCCGCCGCCGCGACGCGGGCGAGCCGGCGCCCGCGCTGGCAGCGCTCGTGCGCTGCGTGCGCGACGTCGCGGCCTGATCGCGGCCTACGCGTACATGCAGGGCGCCCCGGCGTGCGCGAGGCCGATGAAGACCGGCACCGCTGCCCCTCCGTAGAGGAAGAAGGCGGCGATCTTCGAGCTGACGGCCCGGCGGCAGGCGAGCGCGGCGAACGCAGCCGCGACGAGGGCGAGCGGGGACAGCACCGCGCACGCGTCGAAGATGCCGCCGGCCTCGACGACGCGTCCCGCGCCACAGGTCTGGTCGGGAGCCGAGGTGGCGCAGATGAGGAAGGCGAGCGCGCTGAACGCGAGCGCGACGATATCGGCGTTCTCTCCCAGGATCGCGCCCAGCGGCTTCGGAACCAGAGCCCGCTCGGCGCTGCTCGGAGGACGGGTATCCATGCCCCAAATCTCGGCCGGCGGCACGGCGCGGGCCATCCCTCTAGGGGGCAGCGACGAGCGAGTCCGAGCCGCGGAACTGGAGGATGCTCGTCACGATGATCCAGATTCCCGTGAGCAGCAGCGCCACGAAGTCGGCAAAGGGGATGAAGAGCGCGATGCCGAGCACGAGCGCCGACCAGCCGAGAGCGCGGGAGCCGCGCGGGATCAGCGATCCCGCCGCACCCAGCATCATGACCCCGAGTGCGCTGTTGAAGACGATCCAGGAGTCGGAGTCGATGACGTTGATGCCCTGCAGCGTCTCGGGCGTGAGATGGTCGACGCCGTCGGCAACCGCAAGGACGCCATGGGCGCCGACGAGGAAGCTCATCGCGCCGAGCGCGCTGCCGAGCAGGAGCACGGTCGGCCAGACCGGTCGCCGGCCGGGGCCCTCCGGCCAGAGCGAGAGTGCGAGGTTGACCCCGAAGACGACGAGGAACGGCGCGGCCGCCGCGAGCAAGAATGCCGAGGCCCACGCGGAGCCCTCGTGCGCGTCGTAGAACGACGCGACCTTGGCTGCCGAGGCCTCGCTCTCCGGCGTGTCGCCTGCGACCGCCGCGAACGTGACGACGACGATGACGACGAACGCCAACCCGCTCAGCGGCAGCCACCGCTGCAGCGTGCCCGTCTCGCGAGAGATACCCATGGAGCGCCTCCTCAGCCCGAGCAGACCTCGTTTCCGAGGCCCCGACGCAGCGAGCGTCCCGGAGGGCACTACCCGCGGACTACCCGTCGGCTACGCGGGCCGGTACTCGCCGAACACGGAGCGCATCGCGCCGCAGATCTCGCCGAGCGTGGCGCGCGCGCGCACGGCGTCGATGATCGCGGGCAGCGCATTGACCTCGGCGCGCTCGCAGTCGGCGCGCAGAGCGGCCAGCGTCGCCTCGACCGACGTGGCGTCGCGCGCGCCGCGGACACCGTCGAGCCGCGCGATCTGACCCGCCGAGAGCGCGGGATCGACCTCGAAGAAGGAGGCCTCGGGGTCGTCGCCCTCGCGGTAGCGGTTGACGCCGACGACCACGCGCTCGCCCGACTCGAGCGACATCTCCGCGCGGTAGGCCTCCTCGTCGATCGCGCGCTGGTAGAAGCCCGTCTCGACCGCGGCCACGGCCCCGCCGAGCTGCTCGACCTCGGCCAGGAGCTCCCACGCCCGGCGCTCGAGATCGTCCGTCAGCGACTCGACGAACCACGAGCCGCCGAGGGGATCGGCGGTGTCGGTGACGCCGATCTCCTCGGCCAGGATCTGCTGCGTGCGCACCGCGAGCGTCTGCGCGTGCTCGGTCGGGATCGCGATCGCCTCGTCGTAGCAGGAGAGGGCCAGCGACTGCACTCCGCCGAGCACCGCGGCCAGAGCCTGCAGGGCCGCGCGGACGATGTTGTTCTCGGGCTGCTGCAGCGTCAGCGTCGAGCCGCCGGTCTGCGTGTGCGTGCGCAACTGCAGCGAGCGCTCGTCCAGGGCGCCGAAGCGATCGCGCATGATCGTCGCCCACATGCGCCGCAGCGCGCGGTACTTCGCGATCTCCTCGAAGAAGTTCGTGTGCGTGTTGAAGATCCACGAGAGCCGCGGGGCGAAGTCGTCGACGGCGACGCCGTGGGCGATGACGGCCTCGACGTAGGCGATCGCGTTGGCCAGCGCGAACGCCATCTCCTGCACCGCCGTCGAGCCCGCCTCGCGCATGTGGTACCCCGAGAGCGAGATCGCGTTGAAGCGCGGCGCCTCGGTCGCGCACCAGGCGACGAGGTCGGAGGCGAGCCGCAGGCTCGGCCGCGGCGGGTAGATGTACGTCCCGCGCGCCACGTACTCCTTGAGCACGTCGTTCTGTGCCGTGCCGCGCACCGACCCCGGCCGGGACGCCCTGCAGCTCCGCCGCCACGACGTACATGGCGACCAGCACGGGCGCCGGCGCGTTGATCGTCATCGAGGTCGAGACCCGGTCGAGCGGGATGCCGTCGAAGAGCGCGGCGACGTCGTCCAGCGTGTCGATCGCGACGCCCACGCGCCCGACCTCGCCGAGCGAGCGGGGATCGTCCGAGTCGAGCCCCATCTGCGTCGGGAGATCGAACGCGACCGAGAGGCCGGGCTGACCCTGCGCGAGCAGGAAGCGGAAGCGCTCGTTGGCCTCCCCGGGCGTGCCGTAGCCGGCGTACTGCCGGATCGTCCACGGCCGCGTGCGGTAGCCGTCCTCGCGCAGGCCCCGCGTGAACGGGTAGGAGCCGGGTTCGCCGATGCGCGCGGGATCGCCCTGGTCGCCGGGCCCGTACACCGGCTGGACCTCGATGCCCGAGGTCGTCTGCCGCCGCTCGCTCACGCCTCGGCGCCGACGAGCACGACCATCTTCCCCAGGTGCGCGTTCTCGCGCATCATCTGGTGCGGCTCGGGGCACTCCTCGAACGGGAACGTGCGCGAGAGCACCGGGAGGATCTTGCGCTCCGCGATCAACTGGTTGGCGCGGTAGGCCTGGTAGGCGTTGGCGAAGTGCGAGCCGATGATCGTCTTCTGGCGCATCCACAGGTAGCGCACGTCGAACGTCAGCGAGAAGCCCGACGTCGCCCCGCACGTGACGATCTTCCCGAACGTGCGGCACACGAAGACGCTCGTGAAGAACGTCGCGGAGCCGACGTGCTCGAACACGATGTCGCAGTCGGCGCCGCCCGTGGCCTCGCGCACCGCCTTGCCGAAGCGCTTGACCTCGTCCAGGTTCGGCTCGCCGCCCTCGTCCGTGAGCGCGAAGTCGCGCCGGTTGATGACCTCGTGCGCCCCGAGGCGCCGGCAGAGATCGGCCTTGTCCTCGCTCGAGACGACCGCGATCGCGTTCGCCCCGTAGAGCTTGCAGAGCTGGATCGCCATCGATCCGAGACCGCCGCCGGCGCCCCAGACGAGCACGTTGTGGCCGGCCTCGAGGGCCGCCTGGTCGACGAGCATGCGGTAGGCGGTGAAGTAGACGAGACCGTACGACGCCGCTTCCGCCCAGGTCAGGTGCGGCGGCTTCGGCAGCAGCTGCTGGGCCTGCACGAGGCAGTAGTCGGCGAACGAGCCCCAGTTCGTCTCGTAGGCCCAGATCTTCTGCTGCGAGCAGGCCATCGGGTCGAGCCCGTTGCACTCCGGGCACTCGCCGCAGCTCTGGTTGCAGTGGATCACGACCTCGTCGCCCGCCTTCCAGCGGGTCACGCCCGGCCCGACCGCGGCAACGATGCCCGACGCGTCGGAGCCGCCGATGTGGAAGTCGTGCCCGGTGTAGCGGAACACCGAGACGGGCTGCCCGAGGCAGGCCCAGACGTTGTTGTAGTTGACGCCGGCGGCCATCACCTGCACGACGACCTCGCCCGGGCCGGCGGCGGGCACCTCGACGGTCTCGAGGCGCATCGCGTCGCGCGGCTCGCCCAGGCGGTCCGGGCGGATCACCCACGCTCGCATGCTGGCGGGCACGTCCGTCATCGCACGATCCTACTCCAGCGCGGAGTGGGCTCAGGCGGTGCGGGTGCGGGGCGGGATGCCCTTCATCACGAGCTGGCCGCACGCCGCCTCGATGCCGCGGCCGCGCGAGACGCGGTAGGACGTGCCGATCGCGCCCTTCTCCAGCTCGCCGCGGAAACGCCGCACGGAGGCGTCGTCGGCGGCGACGTACTCGGTGCCGGTCGGGTTGTACGCGATCAGGTTGACGTGGAACGCGCCGGGCCCGCCCTTGGCGAGCAGCGTGACGAGCTGCCGCGCCTGCTGGGAGCTGTCGTTGACGCCCGCGAGCAGCAGGTACTCGATGAAGACGCGCCTGCGCGTCTTCTCGCGGTAGCGCCGGCACGCCTGCATCAGCTCGGCGATCGGGTAGCGCTTCGTGACCGGCATCAGCTTGCTGCGCAGCTCGTCGTCGGGTGCGTGCAGCGAGAGCGCGAGCTTGACCTGCATCGGCTCGTCGGCGAGCTTGTCGATCCCGGGGATCCAGCCGGCGGTGGAGATCGCGATCTGGCGCGCACCGAGCCCGTAGGCCTCGGGCGAGTTGATCGTGCGGATCGCGGAGAGCACGTTGTCGTAGTTGTGGAACGGCTCGCCCATGCCCATCATCACGACGTTCGAGATGCGGGCGTCCTGCTCGTCGCGCAGCAGCCGCGCCAGCCGCAGCAGCTGCTCGCTGATCTCGTCGGGAGTGAGGTTGCGCCCGAGGCCCATGCGACCGGTCGCGCAGAACGTGCAGGCCAGCGCGCAGCCCGACTGCGAGGAGAGGCAGACCGTGCGCCGCGGGCCGTGGCTCATCGCGACGGCCTCGAGCGGATAGCCGTCGTGCGTGCGCAGCTGCAGCTTGATCGTGCCGTCCTCGGCGCGCTGCGCGGCCTGCTCCGTGAGCGTGCGGAGGGGCGCGTCGCGCTCGAGGCGCTCGCGCAGCGGGCGCGGCAGCGCCGTGACCTCGTCCCAGCGGTCGGCGAGCTCCGTGTAGACGGCGTGCGTCAGCTGCCGCGAGCGATAGGCGGGGGCACGCTCCTTGTGGAGCACCTCGAGGGCTGTCTGCAGTGTCATGGAGAAGGTGTTGCGGCGAGCAGCTCGGCTGCCGTCGGGGCGGGCACGCCGAGTGCGACGAGGCCGGCTTCGACGGGAGCGCCGCTCGCGACGGCGAGAACCGCCGCGGTGTCGAGGCCCGAGGCGGCCGAGATGTCGGTGGATCCGAGCTGCGCGGCCGCGACGGGCGGCGGCTCGCTGGGGATGGCGGCGAACGGGTTGCGGTGACCCTGCCAGGCCTGGAGGTAATCATAGGGCGGAACCGACCACTTGCCCCCCGGGTGAACCTCGAAGTGGAGGTGCGAGGGCGTTCCCACCGCGTCGCCCGTGTGACCGACGAAGCCGACGACGTCCCCCGCGTTGACGTGTCCGCCGTCGATCGAGGTCGGCGAGAACGCCGAGAGGTGCGCGTAGTAGAACCAGTTGCCGTTCACGTCCTCGATCCACAGCCGCCAGCCGCCGAGGCGGTTCCAGCCCACGTTGTGGAGCTCGCCGGACTGCACCGCGACCAGCGGGGTGCCCTCGGGCGCGAAGAGATCGCTGCCCTGGTGGAAGCCCGTGTCGCCGCGGAAGTTGCCGAAGTCGTGACCGTAGTGCGCGCCGCCGGCGACCGGGAAGACGTACCCGGGCGCGGAGAGCTTCGCCTGGCGCGCCGGATCGATCGGCGGGGTGAGCGTGAAGCCGCCGGGCGGCGGCGCCTCGATGCCCGTCGGCGTGATGCCGTCGCCCGAGTCCGTCGGCGTGCCGTCGCTCGCAGGCAGGGGCACGACCGGGGCGTCGAGCTTGGACGGGTCGGAGCTCGCCTCGCCGCCGCGGTCGCCGGGCGCCGTGGTGACGGGCGTCGCGGGCCCACCCGGCGACAGCCTCACGACCGTCTCGTGCCCGGTCGCGGCGGCCGCCGCGTAGCCGAGCAGGATCTCGGTGCCCGCCGGCAGGTTGTGCCAGTCGGAGCTGAGATGGATGTGGAGCGCGACCTCGGAGCTGCGATAGGCCCCGTCCGAGCGCAGGATCCGCCGTTCGTTCACGGCCCCGTAGCCGATGCCGGGAATCTCGAACTGGCCGCCGGGCTGCACCGAGACCGCCGCTCCTGCGACGACGAGACCGGTGACCGTTCCGCCGAACGTCCCCGTGGCCTGATCCTGGCTGCCGTCGGCGAACGTGCGGGCGAGCACCGACTCGGCCGTCACGAAGCCGCCCAGCAGGCTGACGCCGGTGAGGTCGCTGTGCGCGTAGGCCCGCTCGCCGCTGAGCGCCGAGCCGGCCTCGTAGGAGTGCACCGAGACGAGATCGCGATAGGTGTAGGAGCCGGCCGGCGAGTCGCGCGTGCCGCTGGACTGCGCGCCGGGGACGTTGATCTGGACGGCGTAGGCCGAGCCGCTCGTGCGCGGCGCCGCGGCGGAGCCCGCCGTCGCACCGACGACGAGCGCTGCGAAACCGGCGACTGCGAGCGCCAGCACGCAGAGCACCCGCGCACGTATCGCCCGGAGACCAGACACCGCTGAAGGATACCCGCCTGCGCGATGCATCCCCTCGCTCCGACGGCACCTGCGCCGCTTGGCTATCGTCAGGCGACGCGCCGACCCATCCGAGCGGAGGAGTGCACATGGAGGGACAGAGGCAGGCGATCGAGGCCCTGCTCGAGGAGCGGCGGGAGTTCCCGCCGCCCGCGGCGTTCCGCGAGCGGGCACGCGTGTCGGACGAGTCGCTGTACGCCGAGGCCGAGGCCGATCCGGTCGGCTTCTGGATGTCCCGCGCGCTCTCGGGCCTGAGCTGGTACCGCGAGCCGACGCAGGCGCTCGACGACTCCAATCCGCCGTTCTTCAAGTGGTTCGCCGACGGCGAGCTCAACGCGTCGGTCAACTGCCTCGACAAGCACCTCGCGGCCGGCGGCGGCGACAAGACCGCCTACATCTGGGTCGGCGAGCCCGGCGACGAGCGCGTGATCAGCTACCGCGAGCTGCACGACGAGGTCAACCGCCTCGCGAACGTCCTGCGCGGCCTCGGCGTGCAGAAGGGCGACCGCGTCGCCATCTACCTCGGCATGGTGCCCGAGCTGCCCATGGCGCTCCTGGCCTGCGCGCGCCTCGGTGCGGCGCACTCCGTGATCTTCGGCGGCTTCTCGGCACAGTCGCTCGCCGGGCGCATCAACGACGCCGAGTGCGAGGTGCTGATCACCGCGGACGGCGGCTGGCGCAAGGGCGGCATCGTGCCGCTCAAGCAGGCCGCCGACGACGCGCTCGAGGACTGCCCGACGATCAAGCACGTGCTCGTCGTGCGGCGCACCGAGCAGGACATCGACTGGGTCGAGGGCCGCGACCACTGGTACCACGACCTCGTGCCCGCCGCCGACGACTGGTGCGAGCCCGAGCGCATGAACGCCGAGGACCTGCTCTTCCTGCTCTACACCTCGGGCACGACCGCCAAGCCGAAGGGCATCGTCCACACGACGGCCGGCTACCTGCTCGGCACCAAGGTCACGCACGAGCTCGTGTTCGACATCCGCGACGACGACGTGTACTGGTGCACGGCCGACATCGGCTGGGTGACCGGGCACTCGTACATCGTCTACGGGCCGCTGCAGAACCACACCACCGGCGTGATCTACGAGGGCGCCCCCGAGCACCCGTCGTGGAGCCGCCACTGGGAGATCGTGCAGAAGCACAAGGTCACGATCTACTACACGGCGCCGACCGCGATCCGCGCGCTCGTCGGCGCCGGGGACGGTCACCTCGAGGGCTACGACCTCTCCAGCCTGCGCCTCCTCGGCACGGTCGGCGAGCCGATCAACCCCGAGGCCTGGATGTGGTACCACGACCGGGTCGGCGGTGGCCGCTGCCCGATCGTCGACACCTGGTGGCAGACCGAGACGGGATCGATCCTGATCGCTCCGCTGCCCGGCGTGACCACGACGAAGCCCGGATCGGCCACCGTGCCGCTGCCCGGGATCGTGGCCGAGATCGTCAACGAGCGGGGCGACACGGAGCCGCGCGGCGGCGGCGGGTACCTCGTGCTCAAGCGGCCGTGGCCGTCGATGCTGCGGACGTTCTACGGCGAGGACGACCGCTACGTCGAGACCTACTGGTCGCGTTTCGGGCCGCGCGTCTACTTCACCGGCGACGGCGCCAAGACCGACGAGGACGGCTACTTCTGGCTCCTCGGCCGCGTCGACGACGTCATCAACGTCGCCGGGCACCGCATCTCGACGACCGAGGTCGAGTCGGCGCTCGTGTCCCACCCGGCTGTCGCCGAGGCCGCCGTCATCGGCGCCCACGACACGCTCAAGGGCGAGGGCATCGCGGCCTTCGTGATCACGATCGGCGGCGTGGGAGGCGATGAGCTGCGCAACGAGTTGCGCGAGCACGTCGCGACCTCGATCGGCAAGATCGCGCGCCCGTCGCTGCTGCTGTTCACGCCGGATCTGCCCAAGACGCGCAGCGGCAAGATCATGCGCCGGCTGCTCAAGGACATCGCGGAGGGCCGCGAGCTGGGCGACGCCACGACGCTGCGCGACCCCGCGATCGTGCAGGCGATCAAGCAGAGCGCCGACGAGCAGCTGGGGCGACCCTCGAGCTGACGCGTATTTCAGCCTCCGCACGACTGGGGCCTGGCCCCGCACGTGCGGGGCCAGGCCCCGATTGTGCGGCTAGGTGGCGGGCACCAGGACGTCGCCCGCGAAGAGGGGCGTCTCGTTGTCGACGGCCACTTCCGGGACGCGCTGGGGTACCACGTCGGCCAGGAGCACGCGGCGCGCGCGGCCGAGCGTCGAGGCGCGGAGCTCGCGCGGGCCGGCGAGCTCGCCCGCGACCGTCACGAGCGGCTGCGGCACCGCGAGCGCGCCGTCGTAGGCGTCGGGCTCGTCGAAGCTGAGAAACGACGACAGCCCGGGGTCGAAGGCCGCCACGTCGTCGACGACGAGCAGCTCGAAGGGCTCCACGATGCGCGCTCCGGCGCGCACGCCGAGCTCGGATGCCCGCCGCTCGCCGTCGGCGACGAGCGCCGCGGCCAGGAACGCGAGCTCCGTGCGGTACACGGCGAAGAGCGGCTGCGGCAGCGCCTCGCTGAGCGGCACGACGGCCGGGGACGTGCCGAGCGCGCCGAGCAGCGCCAGCATCACGGCGGGGTGCGCGAGCGGCGCGTCGACCGCGCAGACCGCGGCGACCTCCGCGCGCGGGCCCGCGGCAGCCAGGCCGGCGGCGAGCCCGGCGAGCGGACCGAGGCCGGGCGCCGGGTCGTGGACGACCTCCACCCAGCCGGGCAGCGGCGGCAGTTCCTGATCCGGCGCGCAGACGACGATCACGGGCGGCTCGGCACAGCGCGCGAGCAGCCCGGCGGCGCGGCGCGCGAGCGTGGACCCGTGCCACGGCAGGCTCGCCTTGTCGCGCCCCATGCGCTGAGAGCGACCGCCCGCGAGCAGGATTCCGGCAACGCCTTCCATCTGCGGGCTATTGTCGCCGCATGGGCGCCACGGACCTGCCGGGCGACGTCGCCCGTAGGGACGACATGGGGGTCTCGCACGCCGCCGACGGAAGCGCTGCGCTCGCACCCGAGGGGCGGGCGCGCAGCGAGCGCGTGCTCGTCCAGAGCGCCCAGCGCGGCGATCCGGGCGCGGTCGAGGAGCTCTACCGCCGCCACTGGCGCCAGGCGTACCGCGCGGCATACCTCGTGACGCGCGATGCCCACGCGGCCGAGGACATCGCGCAGGAGGCGTTCCTCCAGGCGGTCCGCGTGCTCGACCGCTTCGACCGCGCGCGCCCGTTCGCGCCGTGGCTGCATCGCATCGTCACCAACCGGGCGCTCGACTGGGCGCGCGCACACGCATTGCGGCGCCCGGCCCAGAGCGACGGCGAGCCGGTGGCCCCGGAAATCCGCAGCGATCTCTCGGACGACCTCGCAGAGGCGATCGGCCGCCTGGCGCCGGATCAGCGCGCGGTCATCGTGCTGCGGTACCTGCTCGAGCACACGCCCGGCGAGATCGCCGAGATGCTCGAGTTGCCGCGCGGCACCGTCAACTCGCGCCTGCGCCGGGCACTCGACGAGCTGGCGGGGACGGTCGAGGCATGAACGTGAACGAGCAGATGCTGACCGCGCGCCTGCAGGAGTTCTCCGCCCCCGGCGAGATCGAGGCCGGCGAACGCGGTCGGCGGATCGTGCTCGCGGCGTTCGCCGAGCGCACGCCCGCGCGCCGGCGGCGGCTGAGGTGGCCGCGGCTCGTCTGGCCCGTGCTGGCAGCCCTGCTGGCGGCGGGCGCGGTCGCCGTCGCCGGGCACCTGCGCGACAGCTCGTCGCGAGGGTCCCGCGCGCCGTTCGCGCCGGTCGAGCTCACGAACGGCGTCGTCCTCGCCCTCGGGCGCGGCGTCGCCTACGCCGTCGATGCGCGCGGCCGCGTGCGCTCGCTCGGCCAGGCGACCGACGGCGATCTCTCACCCCACGGCACGAACGCCGTCGTCGCGTCGGGATCGGGCCTCCTTGCGGTCCACGTCGCGGATGGCCAGGTGCGCTGGCGCGTGCCCGCGCCGGGACCGGTCTCGCTGCCGCGCTGGTCGCTCGAGCGGACGGTGCCGCCGTGCTGCCGCGTCGCCTACCTGGCCCGCGGCGCGCTGTACGTCGTCGGCGGGGACGGGCGCGGCGCACGCCGGGTGGCGGCGCACGCACTCGCCGTCGCGCCCGCGTGGCGCCCGCTCGGAGCGAAGCACGAGCTCGCGTTCGCCGTTCCCGGCGGCGTTCGCATTCTCAGCACCGACGGCCGCGCAGCCGGCGCGCGCGTGCCCACGGCGGTGCCCCTCGCGCTCAGCTGGCGCGCCGACGGGCGCGTGCTCGCCGTCATCGACAGCGCGGGTGCGACGCTCTACAGCGCCGCCGGCAAGCGCCTGCAGCGCATCCCCGTCCGGGGCGGCAGCGCGCTCGACGGCGGCTTCGCCCCGGCCGGCGACCGGCTCGTCATCCTGCGCCGCGACCTCAGCGGCCGCACGACCCTGCTCGTGCGCGGCACGAGCGGACCACTGCGCCCGGTGCGGCATCTCCTGCTCACCGCGGTCGGCGACCTGCGCTTCTCGCCCGACGGCACGAGCGCTCTCGTCGCGAGCCGGGAGGGCGACGAGTGGATCGACATCCGGCTGAGAGACGGCCGCCAGACGCGGCTGCGGCGGGTCGGCGAGCGGCTGCGCGCCGGCCTGATGCCGCGCGCGCTCGCCTGGGCGGGCTGAGCTCAGCCGCCGCGGCGGCCGAGGCGCCGGCTGCGGAAGGCCTGGATCGCCTCCTGGAACTCCTCGCCCGAGAGCGGCGGCTCGGCCTGCGGCGTCGCCGAGGTCTCGCGCAGCCCGTCGAGCAGCCAGTGCAGGTGGCGACGCCAGGCACTCGGCGCAACCTCGGCAGTGGCGTCGATCACCGGCCCGAACGACCACAGGGTGAGCGCGAGGTCGGGGAACCCGAAGTCGGCGCGCAGGCCATGCGCGTGCGCTCGCAGGAGGACGGCCTCGAACGACCGCCGCATCTCGGCGCGCGCCTGCTCCGCACGGCCGCTGCCGGTCGGCGAGCGCAGCAGGACGTCCTTGAGCAGCCGGTCCCCCGCCTGCATCTCGAGGATCCGCTCGAGCAGGCCGGTGAAGGCGAGCCAGCCGTCGGGCTCCTCCGACGCCGCCTCGCCGAGTGCGGCGAACTCGCCGAGCCGCCGCTCGAACACGGCCTCCACCAGCGCATCGCGCGTGGCGAAGTGGCGGTACAGCGTGCCGACGCCGACGCCCGCGCGCCGGGCGATCTCCTCGAGCGACGCCTCGACGCCGCGCTCGCCGAAGACCTCACGGGCGGCGGCGACGAGCAGCTCGTGGTTGCGGCGCGCGTGGCTCCGCTGCCCCGCCTGCTCGCCTGCGATACCCGTCATGAGAGGGAGTATAGCCATACCGGAGGCTACCCTCCGGTTTCGTGCTAGTGTCCGTGCATGGCCTCCGCACCTCCGCGCACGAGCGACGCGAACGACTCCGCGGAGGAGGCGCCCCTCGCAGGGCGCGCGCTCGCGACCGTCTTCGCGGCGCTGATGCTGGGCATGTTCCTGGCCGCGCTCGACCAGACGATCGTCTCGACGGCCCTGCCGACGATCGTCGGCGATCTCGGCGGTCTCAACCATCTCTCGTGGGTCGTGACGGCCTACCTGCTGGCCTCGACGATCTCGACGCCGATCTACGGCAAGCTGGGCGACATGTACGGGCGCAAGCCCGTCTTCCTCGCCGCCATCGTCATCTTCCTCGTCGGCTCGATGCTGGCGGGACTCAGCGAGTCGATGACGCAGCTGATCGCGTTCCGCTTCGTCCAGGGCGCCGGCGCCGGCGGCCTGATGGTCAGTGCACAGGCAATCATCGGCGACATCGTCCCGCCCCGTCAGCGCGGGCGCTACATGGGGCTGATCGGATCGGTCTTCGCCGTGGCGTCGGTCGCCGGCCCGCTGCTCGGCGGGTTCTTCGTCGACCAGGTCTCGTGGCGCTGGGTGTTCTACGTCAACCTGCCGATCGGCGTGGTCGCGATCCTGATCGTGATCTTCAAGCTGCACCTGCGCACGCCGCACAACCGGCACAGCATCGACTACCTCGGCGCGACGCTGCTCAGCGGCGGCGTCGCGGCGCTGATCCTGCTCACGAGCTGGGGCGGCGTCGAGTACGGCTGGGACTCGCCGCTGATCATCGCGCTCGGCGTCGGCGGGGTCGCCCTGCTGGCGGCGTTCGTCTGGCAGGAGCGGCGCGCGAAGGAGCCGATCATCCCGCTCTCGCTGTTCCGCTCGCGCGTCTTCAACGTCTCGAGCGCGATGGGCGCGACGATCGGGATGGCGATGTTCGGCGCGATCATCTTCATCCCGCTCTACCTGCAGCTCGTCTACGGGTCGAGCGCCACGAAGTCCGGGCTGCAGATGCTCCCGCTGATGCTCGGGCTCCTCACGGCCGCGATCCTCTCGGGCCGCGCGATCACCCGCATGGGCCGCTACCGCGTGTTCCCGATCGCGGGCACGGCGACGCTCGTCGTCGGGCATGTTCCTGCTCTCGCGCCTCGGCCCGGATACGGCCACGTGGCTGGCATCCGTCTACATGCTCGTCGTCGGCGTCGGGATCGGGCTCGTCATGCAGGTGCTCGTGCTGATCGTCCAGAACGACGCACCGCCCGAGAACATCGGCGTGGCGACCGCGACGGCGACGTTCTTCCGCTCGATGGGAGGCTCGTTCGGCGTCGCGATCTTCGGCGCGATCTTCGCGGCGCGCCTGTCCGACGAGTTGTCACACCTCCCGGCGACCGTCGTCGAGCGTCTCGGCAGCGGTGTCCAGCTCAGTCCCGCCGAGGCCGCACAGCTGCCGCCGACGATGCACACCGAGTTCCTCGAGGCCTTCGCCACGGCCCTGCACGGCGTGTTCCTGTGGGGAATGGCGATCGCGATCATTCCGTTCGCGCTGTCCTGGCTGATCAAGGACACGCCACTGCGCACGACGCTCGGCTACCGCACGGCCGAGCTCAGCGTCGAGGAGGCGCCTGCGGGAGCCACCCCGCCGGACGAGCTCGTCGCGCCGCTCGCCTCCGAACGCGCCTAGCCGCCCTCGCGCGGGATCTCGAACGACCAGCTGCGGGTGTAGGTCTCCTCGCCGCCATCGAGCACGCGCAGCTGCGACTCGATCAGGAAGCGCCCGGCGTCGCACGTCATCTCGGTGCGGGTCTCGGAGCGCCCGTCCCAGCCGTCGCTCTCGCGCCGCAGCGCCGTCGCGTTCGTGCAGACGACCCTCGCCGAGAGCGGCTGATCCTCGACGATCTCGAAGATCGCGTCGGCCTCGAACGTGATCTCGGTTCCGGTCACCTCGTCGCGGTTCGTGCCGCCGAGGTCCCAGTCGAAGCGCAGCTCCGTGCGGCCGCTGCCGAGCTCGCGCACGATCGAGCGCGCGCCGTGCCCGGGAGCGATCTCGGTCATCGGATACTCCGGTGGCTCCTCGGGCGGGCACAGCTCCGGCACCGCCGGCGCGGCCGAGGCGTCGTGCAGCGGGAGCTCGATCGAGCTACCGGACGTGACGACGCCGAGCGTGACCGCCTCCGGCGATGGCCAGGCCAGCGGCCAGTAGGTCGGCGAGAGCGCGACCCGCAGCTGCGAGCCCGCGGCGAAGCGGTGCGCGATCGCGTCCAGCGGCACGCGGACGGCGAACGGCTCGCCGGGAATCAGCGGGACGACGCGATCGTGGCCCTGGCGGTGCGTGAGGTTGAGCTGCCCGCGCGTGACCATGAGCGACGCGCCGCCCGGCAGCACCTCGCAGAGCCGCACGCTCACGAGTGCGAGCGGGCGATCGCTGATCAGCGTGAGGTCGGCGAATCGCGTGCCCGAGCAACTCGAGCGGCTCGTCCAGCGGCGGCGAGTCGAAGCAGAGCGAGCGGCCGTCGTCGGCGCGCTGGTCGAACGGCAGGTCGTCCGAGTGGCCGTCCGCGCACCACGCGCCGCCGTCGAGGCCGGTGGTCTGCGCGCCCAGGACCGAGAGCACCGCCCGCTCGCCCTGCTCCGGCGCGAGCGCGTGCCCCGCGGACAGGTGAAGCCGCAGCACAGGCCGTGCGGCCGGCGGCCAGCTCGACTCGGCGATCCAGCGGCCCGGCCGCTCCGCGTAGCGCGCACGTGGCGGGACGGAGTCCTGCAGCCAGGCGATCAGCATCGGCTCGTCGTCGAGACCGTTCTCGATGCCCTTGAGCCAGCGGTCGAAGAAGCGCACGCACTCGCCGAGCGAGCCGACGGCGGGAGCGGGCACGCCGTGCACGGGATCGTTGTGCCCCCAGGGCCCGATCAGCGCGCGCCGTGGCACGTCCAGGTGCTCGAGCAACCGGAACACGGCGTCCGTGTAGCCGTCGGTCCAGCCGCCGATCGCCATCACCGGGCAGCGGATGGCCGCGTAGTGCTCGCACGCCGAGCCGTGCCGCCAGTAGTCGTCGCGCAGCTGATGCGACATCCACGCCTCGAGGAAGTGCGGCGTGCGCTCGAGGCGCTCGCGCCACTGCTCGCGCCAGCCCTCTCCCGCGATGGCGGGATCCGGCGGCAGCGCGTTCCAGGAGAGCATGCAGTTGGCCCACTGCGGCATGTCCATGGGGATCACGAGGCCGCCGCGGTAGTGGACGTCGTCGGAGTAGCGGTCGTCGCTCGCGTAGATGCTGATCACGGCGCCGAGCGCAGGCGGCGTGCGCGCAGCGAGCTGCAGGCCGTTGAACCCGCTCCACGACGTGCCGACCATCCCGACCTTCCCGTCGCACCACGACTGCCCGGCGATCCACTCGATGACCTCGAGGCCGTCCAGTTGCTCCTGCTCGGAGTACTCGTCCTCGATGATCCCGCCGGAGTTGCCGGTGCCGCGGATGTCGACGCGGACGGCCGCGTAGCCGTGGCCGGCGAACCAGCCCATCTGCTGGTGATCGCCGGCCTGCGTCCCGTCGCTCAGCCGGTAGGGCAGGTACTCGAGGATGGCGGGCACGGGGCCTGCGCCCTCGGGGAGCCACACGCGCGCGGCGAGGCGCGTCCCGTCCGACAGCGGGATCCACTCCGTCTCGACCACGCGCACCGGGTGCGGCAGGTCATCGCGCACGCGCGGGGCCATCGCACGAATCTAGATGGTCTGTGCTTGACACGGGCCACTCTTCCCGATCGGGCGCATGGGCTGATCAGCGTCCAGGCAGGTTCGGCGCGACGGCGCGCGAACGTGCGCACGTGTCGTGGACGCTCGTGCACGCCGACGGGACCGCCGCGGAAGGGGTCGACCTGGCCGAGGTGGAGGAGCGACTCGCCAGCGGCGAGCACTTCTGGCTCGACGTCGGGCACCCCGAGGGCGACGACCTCGAGGTGCTGGCCGAGAAGCTCGGCCTGCACCGTCTGGCGCGCGACGACCTCGGCGTCTTCGGACAGCGCCCGAAGGCCGACGACTACCCCGGCCACACCCTGATCGTCCTGTTCGGGGCGACGCACGACGAGGACAGCCTGGTGGAGGTGCACGCCGTCGTCGGCGAGACCTGGCTCCTGACGGTCCACACCGAGTCGTGCCCGGCGTTCATCGACCTGCGCAAGCGCACGATGCTCGGCGGTCCCCTGCCGTCGACGGCCGTGCTGATGAACAAGATCGCCGATTCCCTGGCCGACAGCTTCTACCCGGAGCTCGAGCGCATCGACGAACGCGTCGACGAGATGGAGCACCTCGTGCTCGGCGACAACCAGGAGGACGTCCTCGCCGAGGTACTCGGCCTGCGGCGCCGGCTCGTGCTCATGCGCCGGGTGCTCGGCCCGCAGCGCGACCTCGTCGCGCGGCTGGCCACGGGCGCGGTCGAGCTACCCGGTGCCGACGACGAGACCCGGCTCGGATTCCGCGCCGCCCAGGACGAGCTGTTCCGCGTGACGGAGCTGATCGAGGCTCAGCGCGATCTCCTCACCGGGGCGCTCGAGGTTCACCTCTCGACCGTCTCCAACCGGCTGAACGAGGTCATGCGGCGCCTCGCGGCCGTCGCCACCATCTTCCTGCCGATCACGTTCCTGTCCGGCTTCTTCGGTCAGAACTTCGCGTACATGGTGAGGCACGTCGACAGCGCGACGGCGTTCGCGATCGGCACGCTGCTCCAACTTGCGGTGGCCGTCGGCGTCGTGGCGGTGCTGCACGTACGGCGCTGGATCTAGCCGCCGGCCCTTCAGGCGGCCTGGGCCTGCCGGCGCTCGACATCGACGAACGCGTGCGCGAGCCAGCAGGCGTCTGCCGTGAACGCATCGAGCTCCTCGTCGGAGGAGAGCAGCGCGGCCGTCGCGAGACGCACGCTCGCGCCACCGGTCTCGACCACGAGCGCCTCCGGTGCCCGCTCGCACAGCCACGCGATCATCGCGGGCGTGAGCGCCTGGCGAGCCGCGGTCTCGTCGCACCCGGCGGCGATGCGCACGTCGTAGAGCTCGTCGAGCTCGGCCGACTCCAGCGAGAGCCGCGTGTAGCCGTCCAGCGCCACCACGGGCGCGCCTCCGCCGGACGTCCGGCGCCGCAGCAGCAGCCCCGGTCCCCGCGGCTTCACCCCCTCGACCGCGACCACGGTGAGATCGCACAGCCACAGCCAGTCCTTGTTGTTCTCGTCACGCCGCTCGCAGGTGACGAGCATCACCGTGCCGCGGACGTCGTCGGAGAGCGCGCCCTCGACCGCCGCGTGCACCCGCTGACGATCGCCGGTGTGGAAGACGGAGGAGCCCCGGAGCGTGATCGCGTGCGACGGAATCGCGGCGGACAGCGACTCCGTCTCCTCGGCCGGCCTCAGCATCTGCATGCCGAGCGCGGTGTCGAGCGGATCGAAGCCGGGCTCCGGGCTCTCGATCGGGACCGGCGCCGGGTTACGGGAATCGGTCATTCCGCGGCCGAGACCCCACCAGCGCAACACCTCGGCCGCGTCGGTGCGTACTGACGGCCGGCGGCGCTGCTGCAGGTAGCGCGCGGTGAGCGCGATGGGGACGATGAGGGCCAGGATCTCGGGACGCATACCTCATGAAGTAGTCGCTTGCAGGCGTTCTGTCGACCCCCTCATCCGGAGGCAATCCGGATTTCGCCGGGCGCGCGTAGGAGCAGGTGGGGGATGGAGCGCGCACCTCGACGAAGGAGGCCCGATGAAGCGTGTCCGATGGATCGCACTCTTGGGCGCCGCACTCGCGGTGGCGCTCACCACGGCCGGCACAGCCGCCGGCTCGAACCAGCACGGCAAGGGCGGTGGATACGCCGTGCAGGCGCTCGTTTCCGACCAGCCCGGCGTCGCGCCGACCACCGATCCGAACCTCGTCAACGGCTGGGGCATCTCGGCCGGCCCGACGACCCCGTGGTGGGTCTCCAACGAGGGCACCGACACCTCGACGCTCTACGACGCGGCCGGCACGCGCTTCCCGCCGCCGCCCAACGGGCCGCTCGTCGTGAAGGTCCCCGGTGGCCCGACCGGCCAGGTCTTCTACGGCGGGACGAAGTTCCTCGTTCCCAACGGCACGGCGAGCGTGACGGCGCGCTTCATCTTCGCCACGGGCGCCGGCACGATCCAGGGCTGGCCCCCGGGCACGGGCGCCACGGTGACCGGAGCCGACGGCTCGAAGTGGGGTGCCGTCTACACCGGCCTCGCGGTCGCGGGCGACTGGCTGTACGCG
The DNA here is from genome assembly GCA_963705965.1 of uncultured Actinomycetes bacterium. Classification (GTDB taxonomy): domain Bacteria; phylum Actinomycetota; class Thermoleophilia; order Gaiellales; family JALYLC01; genus JALYLC01. The sequence continues at coordinate 345,067 of CAVPLI010000008.1, forward strand.
GCCGACTTCAAGAACGGGCGTGTCGACATCATCGACGGCGACTGGAAGTACGTGAAGAAGCCGGGCGCGTTCAGTGATCCGAGGCTGCCGAAGGGGTACGCGCCGTTCGGGATCCAGAACCTCGGCGGAACCATCTACGTCGCCTACGCGAAGGTCGATCGCAAGACGGGCGAGGAGCAGGAGGGCAGGGGCCTCGGCATCGTCGACGCCTATTCGCCCGAGGGCGTCCTGCTCAGCCGGGTCGCGACGGGCGGCAAGCTCGACGCCCCGTGGGGCCTCGCGTGGGCTCCGGACAAGGGCTTCGGCAAGGCCTCCGGGGCGCTGCTCGTCGGCAACTTCGGCGACGGCCGCATCAACGTGTTCCGTCAGAAGCACGGTCACTGGAAGAAGACCGGACAGCTCCTGACCGACAAGCACGAGCCGGTCGTCATCGACGGCCTGTGGGGCATCGGGTTCGGCAACGGCGCGACCGCCGGGCCGACCACGACGCTCTACTTCGCAGCCGGCCCGGAGGACGAGACGCACGGCCTCTACGGCGCGATCACCGCTCTCCCGTAACACGGAGACGAGCCCGGCCGGCGCCGTTGCACCACGGCGCCGGCCGGCTCCTCGTCACGGGATGATCCGAACGCGCGCGCCGTGCCGGCGGCGCTGTTTGAGCATCCTGCAAATCCTCGCCTCGGGTTGTCGCGCGAGGGTACGAAGGAACGGAGACACGGCCAACGGCCGATGGTCGAGGGGGCATGAGAGACCCCCCAAAGCGCTTTGTGGGCGGCCCCGTGCGCCGCTATCGTCCGGTGACCGGCGCCGCCGCGACGGAGCGGCTGCCGCTTCCGGCCCTGGACGTCGCGCCCTCCCTGCATGGATGCCCTCGCCCACATGCTGCTCGCGCTGCTCGCCCTGCTCGGCGGGGGCTCGGGCGCGCCCGAGCAGCGCAATGCCACGACCGCGAATCCGCAGGGCGTGACGTTCGCGATCAGCGACGACGCGGCGCAGCGCGCGTTCCCCTCGGAGCTCCTGGTGGCGCGCACGATGGGCCTCTCGGCCGCGCGCGCCTACGTCGACTGGTCGGCGATCGCGCCGCAGCGCCCCGCGCAGCCGCGGAACCCCGCCGATCCGGCCTACGACTGGAAGACGCTCGACGCCGACGTGGCGCGCTACCGCCGCTCCGGCCTGGCCGTGCAGATCGCGTTCTGGCGCGTCCCGGCCTGGGCCAACGGCGGCGCGGCGCCGAACGCATGGCCGCTGGCGGCCCAGGATCTTGGCGACTTCGCGTACGCCGTGGCGCTGCGCTACCCGCAGGTGCGCCTCTACTACGACTGGAACGAGCCCAACACGCGGATGTTCGCCGTCCCCAACACGGTCGAGGCCTACGAGCCCATGGCGCGCGCGGTGTACGCCGCGGTGCACGCCGCCAACCCGGCCGCCAAGGTCGTGGCCGGCAACCTCGCGCGCTACCGCGACGCGGGTCGCGACCCGACCGTGTGGGCCGCACGGCTGCGCGCCGACGGCGTGCCGATGGACTACTTCGGCATCCATCCGTACCCGCTGCGGCAAGCACCGCTCGCGGTGCGCGACCCGCTGAACCGCATCGACCTCCTCGACGTGCCCGCGCTCGCGCGCTGGGCGGGCGTGCCGGTGGTCGTGTCGGAGTTCGGCTGGTCGTCCGACGACGCCGGCCTCGATCAGCAGGCGGCCTGGACGGCAGAGGCGATCCAGGTCGCCCGTTGCACTCCTGGTCTCGCGGGCTTCGTCTTCTGGGGCTTCCACGACCACCCGGTGCCGCCCGGCGCCACGCCGGATCCGTGGGTGCGCTTCGGCTGGCTCGACGCCGCCGGACAGCCCAAGCCCGTCTTCCACGCCGCCTTCGACGCATTGCGCGCCCCGCTCGACTGCACTGCGGTCGCCAAGGCCGCCGGCGCGCCCGCGGGCTGGCCGCTGCTCAGCACGATCCCGTTCCCCGACTCCTAGGAGCCGGGATCAGACGTCGAGTCGCGCGTCCTCGAGGTCGAGGTCGCGCTGGACGCGGTTCATGACCGTGTCGTTGATCCGCCCCTGCCGCCGCAGCTCGAGCACGGCGTTGCGCTCGGCGTCGAGCAGCTCGCGCCGCAATCGCTGATAGCTCTGCGAGCGCTCCTCGATCTCGCCGTCGTCCTCGTCGTCGAAGCGCGCAGCGAAGCGGCTCGCACGGAAGCGGTAGGCGCCGCGCATGCGCTCGGCGGTGTCGGGGCGAACCCAGTCCTCGCCGGCCAGCTCCTCGAGCCGCCCGAGCGCGGCCTCGGCTGCGTGGATGCGCGCCTTGGTCTCCTCCTTGTCGGAGATCCCGTCGTCCTCGAGGCGGAGCAGGCGGATGACGGCGGGCAGCGTCAGGCCCTGCAGCACGAGCGTGGCCATGATCACGCAGAACGCGATGTAGATGATGAACGAGCGCTGCGGAAAGGGCTCGCCGTTGTCGATCGTGAGCGGCAGCGCGAGGGCGGCGGCGAGCGAGACGGCTCCTCGCAGTCCTGCCCAGCCGATCAGCGTCGGGTGCTGCCACGGCGGGTAGGGATCGCGCTCGCGGATGCGTTTCCACGCCCAGCGCGGGATGTACGTGGCCGGGTAGATCCACACGAGACGCGTCACGATCACCGCCCCGGCGACGATCGCGCCGTCGGCGAGCAGCGATCCGGTCGAGCGGCCCTGCAGCGAGTCGAGGATCGGACGCAGCTGCAGGCCCACGAGCCCGAAGAGGACGGCGTTGAGCAGGAACGTGAGGATCTCCCACACGGCGTCGCCCTGCAGCCGTGTCTGGAAGGTGGTCAGCTCGGGCGTGTACCAGCCGACGTAGATGCCCACGGTCACGACCGCGAGCACGGCCGAGACGCCCACAGCCTCGGCCGGCAGGTAGGCGAAGTAGCCCGAGAGCAGCGCGATCGCGATCTCGGTGGGCGAATGGTTGAGACGGCGGCGCACCTGGCGGATCACCACGCCGATCGCGAGTCCGATCGCGACGCCGCCGACGACGTCGACGCCGAAGCGCCAGGTCGCGTGCCACAGCGAGAACTGGCCGGTGACGACGGCGGCCACCGCGAACGAGTAGGCGACGAGCGCGGTCGCGTCGTTGATCAGGCTCTCGCCCTCGATCAGCGTCACGAGCCGGCGCGGCAGGCCGAGCCGCGAGGCGATCGCGGTGGCGGCGACCGCGTCGGTGGGCGCGACGATCGCGCCGATCACGAAGCAGACGGGCCATGACAGCCCGTTGACGAACGTGTGGGCGACCGCCGCCACCGTCAGCACCGTGGCGAGCACGAGCCCGACCGACAGCAGCGAGATCGCCCGCGCGTTCGTGCGCAGGTCGCGCAGCGAGGTGAAGAACGCGCCCGAGTAGAGCAGCGGCGGCAGGAAGCCGACGAGCACGATCTCCGGTTGCAGCTCGAGGTGCGGCGCGCCGGGGATGAAGCCGACGGCGAGACCGCCGAGCACGAGCAGGATCGGATACGGGATCCGCAGGATCGGCGCCAGCACGAGCAGGCTCGTGGCCGCGACCAGCAGTGCCAGCAGGACGAGCGAGTCGTGAGCGGAGACGGTCACGCCGTGATCGTAGAAGCCGCGGGAGCGAACTCACACCGGATGGCGATCCCTGGTAGCTTCGCCCAGGTGAGACGCGCGGTCTGGACCTGGGCGGGCAACGCGATCGCGCTCTATGCGGCGGTCGCGGCCGCCGGCGACGCCTCGTTCGCCGGCTGGACGTCGCTGCTGCTCGCAGCCGCGGTCTTCGGCGTCGTCAACGCGATCGTGAAGCCGGTCGTCAAGCTGCTCGCGCTGCCGGTGATCCTGCTCACGGTCGGCATCGCGCTGTTCTTCATCAACGTGCTGATGCTCTGGCTGACCGACGTGATCGTCAGCGGCATCCACTTCGACGGCTTCATCGCGCTCGTCAGCGGCAGCGTCGTGATCTGGCTGGTCAACATGGTGCTGACCTGGCTGCCCGGCCCCTGGCGCGAGCGCGACGACTGAAAAAGTAAAACGAGCGGAGGCGCATTCGCGCCTCCGCTCGGGTACTCGTCCCTAGATCAGGGTCACGTTCTTTGCCTCGGGGCCCTTTGCGCCCTCGGCACCTTCGAACTCGACCTTCGCGCCCTCGGCGAGCGACTTGAAGCCGTCGCCGGCGATTGCGCTGTGGTGGACGAACAGGTCCTTACCGCCTGCGTCAGGGGTGATGAAGCCATACCCCTTCGCATCGTTGAACCACTTGACGGTTCCGGTTGCCATTTATGTAACACCTCCTCTGCCATATCCTGAACGGGCAGAGATGGCGCGGAAAAGCGCAACCTCAGAACTCGCTCGCATGCACCCAATACGGTAGCAGCCAAGAGGCCGCCGTGGGAAGGAGTCGCTCAAATGGGGCCTGGCCCCATTCGAGCAGGGGTGATTCCGGCTACAGCGCGGCATCGTCGAGGGCCTGTCCGCAGGCGTCGCCGGGCGGGGCTTCGCCGGCGCGGGAGACCGTTGCGGCCAGCAGGGCGCGGAGGCGCTCGATGTTCGCCGCAAACGCCTCCAGCACGGCCTGCGCGGTCACCGCGGCGTGCGCCTCGTCGCCCGCCACGCCGACGTCGTAGTCGGTCACGAGCGAGACGTTCGCGTAGCAGAGGCCGAGCTCTCGGGCCAGCCAGCCCTCCGGATAGGCCGTCATGTTGACGAGATCCCAGCCCATCGAGCGGAACCAGGCGCTCTCGGCGCGCGTCGAGAAGCGCGGGCCCTCGATCACGACGACCGTGCCACCGTCGTGCATGGGCAGCTCGAGCTCGCCCCCGGCGGCCAGCAGCGTCGCGCGGAGGTCGGCGCAGTACGGATCGGCGGCCGACACGTGGCGGACGTCGGGGCCGTCGAAGAACGTGTGCGCGCGGCTCGTCGTGCGATCGACGAACTGGTCGCACACGACGAACGTCCCCGGCGGCAGGTCCGGGCGCAGGGAACCCGCGGCGCAGGGGGCGACGATTCGCGTGACGCCGATCGACCGCAGCGCCCAGAGGTTCGCGCGATAGGGCACGCGATGCGGCGGGAACTGGTGCTCGAGGCCGTGGCGGGGCAGGAAGGCCGTCGGGACGCCGGCGATGGTTGCGAGCGCAATCGGTGCCGATGCAGGCCCGTAGGGCGTCTCCGGCTCGACCGTGCGCTCGGCCGCGAACAGCTCGTAGAGCCCCGACCCGCCGATGACCCCGATCACGCCGTCACCGCGCCCGCTCGCGCGCATTCCAGTTGCGCTCGAGGTTGTCGATCAGCGCGGGGCTGTAGAGGCAGCGGGCCTGCTCCCGCGCATAGCTGCTCATGTAGCGGCGGAAGAGGTCGAGCGGCTCCTGCCCCTTGCGGAGCGCCTGGCGGTTGGCGACGAGGCTCGTCGTTCCGGCGCTGACGACCTCCGCGGCGGCGCTGCGGATCGCCTCGTCCATCTCGTCCGCCGGGAGCACCGCGTCCGCGAGCTGGAGCCCGCCGGGGCTGTCCGCCGGGAACGAGCGGTTGAAGAAGAGCGCCTGGCGCGCGGCGCGCTCGCCGACGAAGCGCGGCAGGCGCAGGTTGGCGCAGCCGGGGATGATCCCCTCCTTGCGAGCGGGGAGCACGAAGTAGGAGCCCTGCTCCGCGATGACGTAGTCCATGACGAGCAGGAACTGGCACGCGCCGCCGATCGCGAAGGTGTCGACCGCGGCGATGAACGGCTTCTCGCGCCGGCTCTCGAGCACCGTCTCGCGATCGCTGCCGAGATCGTGCCCGCGATACATCTTCGAGACCCCGCCGAGCTCGCGCTCGAGCATGAACTCGAGCAGCGAGATCTTGCCCTGGTAGAGGTGGGTGAGATTGATGCCCGAGCCGAAGATGCGCCTGCCCGCGTACTTGTGATGCGTGGCGGGCGCGCCGCGCAGCACGCCGACGCCGATGGCGTCGTCGAGCAGCACGAGATCGACGGCCACCTCGAGCGCCGCGACCGTATCGTCGTCCTCGGAGTTGAGATGGGCGTGGTTCTGGATCGTCACGTGACCGATCTCGCCGTCGCGGTCGACCCGGATCGGGCCGAGGTCGGCCTGGCCGTCCCGCCGGAAGTCGTCCAGCAGCGCGAGCGCGGCCGCCGTGGGCTGCGACATCGAGTGCATGAGATGGAAGCCCGTGCGCTCATGCGCGAGGACGTGGGCGACGAACAGGCCCTGGTTGATCTCGAGCCCCGCCTTGTCCTTCTGCAGCAGCTCCTGCTCGGCGTCGATCGCGGCGCGGCTCGGGAGGTGATCCGGGAAGCGCTCGGCCGCCGCGTAGACGAGCTCGGCGATGCGCGGCCGCGCGCGGAAGTCGTCCGTGAGCGCGGCGTAGATCGACTCGATGTCGCTTGCCGAGGTGCTCGGCCCACGCGCGGTCGGCCTCCGCCGTGGCGCGGATCACGCCTCTGCCCGCGGCCGGTCGTCGATCACCCGGGAGAGCTTGCCGCCCTCCGAGCGGGGCAGCGAGCCGGGCGCGACGACGGCGACCGCCATCGAGCAGCCGATGCTGTCCTTGATCAGGCCGGAGACGCGGCCGCTCAGCGCGTGCAGCGGGTGACCGGCCTCGCGCGCGCCACTGGACGGGAGCTCGCTCCCCACGGAGCGGAAGTAGTCCTCGGTCAGCTCGGCGCGTACCTCGACCGTGTCCAGCGTCCCCTCCCGGCCGATCGCGAGCTGGTAGTGGGGTGCCAGCTCGGAGAAGCGGCCGAGCACGGCTTCGACCTGGGTCGGGAACACGTTCACCCCGCGGATGATGAGCATGTCGTCGGTCCTGCCACGGATCGCGCTCATGCGGACGAGCGTACGACCGCAGCTGCACGGCTCGGACGAGAGGCTCGCGAGATCGCCCGTCCAGTACCGGACGAGCGGCAGCGCCTGCTTCGTGAGCGCGGTGAACACGAGCACGCCGACCTCACCCTCGGGCAGCTGCTCGCCGCTCTCGGGATCGACGACCTCGGGCAGGAAGTGGTCCTCGTTGACGTGCGACCCGGCCCGCTCCTCGGTGCACTCGCACGCCACGCCCGGCCCGATGACCTCCGAGAGGCCGTAGAGGTTGCACGCGCGGACTCCGAGCCCGCCGTCGATCTCGGCCCGCATCGTCTCGCTCCACGGCTCGCCGCCGACGATCGCGTGGCGGAGGCTGATCTCGTCCGGGCCGACGCCGCGCTCCCGGAACGCCTGGGCGAGCGTGAGCGCATAGCTGGGCGTGCACGCGAGCACGTCGGGCCGGAAGTCGGTGATCAGCAGCAGCTGGCGCTCCGTCATGCCACCGGAGACCGGAACGACCGCGAGGCCGAGCCGCTCGCCGCCGTAGTGGACCCCGAGCCCGCCCGTGAAGAGCCCGTAGCCGTGCGCGTTGTGGAGCATCATCCCGGGCTCCGCCCCGGCCATCCCGAGGCAGCGCGCGTTGACCTCGGCGAAGAGCTCGACGTCGGCGCGCGTGTAGCCGACCACGGTGGGCTTGCCGGTCGTGCCGGAGGACCCGTGGATGCGCGCGATGTCCTCGCGCGGCACGGCGAACATCCCGAACGGGTACTCGTCGCGCAGATCGCTCTTGCGCGTGAACGGGAGCCGGCGGAGATCGTCGAGCGAGCGGACCTGATCCGGGCTCACGCCCGCGTCCTCGAACCGCTCCCGGTAGAGCCCGATCCGCTCGTAGGCGTAGCGGGCGACCGCACGCAGGCGTTCCACCTGCAGCTCGTGAAGGCGCTCCCGCTCCAGCGTCTCGAGCTCCGGGTCATGGATCATGGCCGGCGACTATCCTCTCACATCCGGCCCGGCCGGATCCTGCCTCTCCCACTGCGACTGCGACGGTCACGATCATCCGCGAGCAACGACGAAGCGCGCCGGTACGACAACGCCTGAAGACGGGCGCGGCACGCTGCGCGGCTCTCCTGGCGCTGGTCCTCGTGAGCGCCGGCGTCAGCGCGGAGGCCTCCGGCACGGCGCCGACCGTCAAGGTCTTCTTCGGCCAGGGCGAGCAGCTCGTGGCCGTGCAGCGTCCCGGCGCGACCGTGCAGGACGCGCTCGCGGCGCTGGTCGCGGGCCCGACGGCCCCCGAGGCCAAGAAGTCGTTCCGCAGCTACGTGCCCGCAGACACGCGCGTGCGCAGCGTGACCCTGAACGGCGACGTCGCGACGGTCGACCTCGGCGTCGGCTTCCTCAAGGGGTACGCCGTCGACACGACGCTCGCCCGGCTCGACCAGGTCGTCAGCACGGTGACCGCGGTGCCCGGCGTCACCTCGATGCTGCTGCTCATCAACGGCGGGACGCCACTCGGGCTGTTCCCCGGCGTCGACGCGACGGTGCCTCTCGACCAGGCGGCGCTCGCGCAGCCGAACGTGCCCGCCACGGGGCCGGTCGCCCCACCGAGCGGCCCCGCGACGACGGGCACGCGCGCGCTCCAGCAGGCGCTCGCCGACCTCGGCTACCTGCTCCCGTCGGGGGTCGACGGCAAGGCGGGGCCGGGGACGACGGCCGCGGTCATCGCGTTCCAGAAGTGGCAGGGGCTGCCCCGCACCGGCGCAGTCGACGATCGCACGCGCACGGCACTTGCCTCCGCCCAGCGGCCGACCGTCATCAGGCAGGGCCCCGCCGGGCATCGCGTCGAGGTGCTGATCGACCGCCAGCTCGTGCTCGCGATCGAGGACAACCAGGTCGTCCGCACAATCCACGTCTCGACCGGCAAGCCCTCGACCCCGACGACGATCGGGTCGTTCCACATCTACGGGAAGTTCGCGCGCTGGTGGTCGACGCCGTTCCGCGAGTGGTTGCTGTGGGCCTCCGCGTTCACCGGGGGCATCGCGATGCACCAGTACCCCGACGTACCGGTCTACGCGGCCTCGCACGGCTGCGTGCGCGTCACCCAGTACGACGCCAAATGGCTCTTCGACTTCAACTCGGTGGGCGAGCCGGTCGACGTGATCGCGAAGTCGACATGAGGCTGCGCCTCGCAGCGGCCGTCGCGGTCGCCGTGCTGTGGGCGGCGCCGGCCGCGCTCGCCGCCGACCCGCTGCCGACGCTCCAGCCGGGAGTCCTGACGGTCGGGCTCAACATGCCGAGCCCGGGCTTCCAGGTCGGAGCCGTGCGCGGCCATGGAGTCGTGTACGCGCGCGGACTCGAGATCGACCTCGCGAACGCGCTCGCGGCGCGCCTCGGCGTCCCGCGCGTCGTCTTCTATCAGGAGCCCCGCTTCGACCGCCTGCTCGGACCGGGCCCCAAGCCCTGGGACATCGCTCTCGCGGAGGTCACGATCACGCCGGAGCGCGCCGCCAACGTGCTCTTCAGCATCCCGTACCTCGAGGCGGAGCAGGGCGTCCTCGCCCGGCGCGGCCTCGAGAGCGCGCCCACGACCATCGCCCAGCTCGCCCAGTTGCGCCTCTGCACCCAGACGAACACCACCGCCGCGGCGCTGATCGCCTCGCAGGTGAAGCCGGTCAAGCCGCCGACGCTCTTCGGCAACACCACACGCCTGTTCGATGCGCTCCGCAAGGGCCGCTGCGACGTCGTCATCTACGACGCCCCGATCCTCGCGACCCAGCGCGCACAGGTACCGCGGCTGTACGGGCCGCTCGTCGGCGTGATCGAGACGAACGAGGACTACGGCGTCGTGCTGCCGACGGGCAGCCCCCTCGCTGCCGCGGTGAACGACGCGCTGGCGGGGATCATCAGCCAGGGCACGCTCGCGGCGATCTCGAAGCGCTGGCTGAGCACCGATCTCGCCAAGCTGCGCGCCCTGCGCTGAGGAATCAGGCTCCGGGCGCGATGCTCGCTGCCAGGATCCGGTCGGCCACGCTCTTCCAGCTCCAGAGCTCGACGACGGCCGCGCGCGCAGCCGAGCGCAGCTCGTCGCGCTCGGCACCCGACAGGGCGAGGATCGCGCGCAGCCGCTCCGCGAGCTCCGCCGCATCGCCGTTCGGGAAGCTCGCGAGCCGCCCCTTCCCGGCGGGGTAGAAGCGCTCGAGGCCCTCGGCGACGGAAGCCAGGCCGGAGTGATGCGCCACGACGGGCGGACAGCCGGCCGCGGCGGCCTCGGCGGCCACCATCCCGAATGCCTCGGGAAAGATCGAGGGCACGACCGCGACGTCGGCGAGCGCACACAGGTGAATGAGATGGCGGTGCTCGAACGGCCCGGTGAAGAGCACCGGCAGGCCCTCCGCTTGGCGCTCGAACTGCTCGCGCTCCGGACCGAAGCCGACGATCACGGCGCGGCAGCCGATCTCGCGCAGCGCCGAGATCAGCACCTGCACGCCCTTGTTCTCGATCAGCTTGCCGAAGTAGACGACGGTCGGAGCATCCTCGGCGAGGAACTCCGCGAGCCGCTCGGCGTTGTGCTCGTCCGGCAGGCGCTCGTCGGCGTTGCCGGGGTTCGGCGGGTCCCGGCGCGCCTCGGCCAGAAGCGCGGCGAGCGCGTCGGCCCTGGCCTGGGGCCGCCAGACGTCGATGTCGACCCCGGGCGGCACGGCGTGCACGCGCTCGACCGGTCCGCAGACCTCCTCCACGACGCTGCGGATGTGCTCGGAGCCGACGATCACCGCGGCCGCGCCGGCTGCGGCCTCTGCGCCCCACGCCGACAGCTCGGCGTTCCCGCGCATCGAGTACTCGAGCTCGGAGCCGTGCGCGAGGACCGTGTAGCGCGCACCCGTCGCCGCGCCGACCGGCCCGCCGAGGATCAGGTGCCCGGCGACCACGAGATCGGCGGGCAGGTGCTCGCGGATCGCGCCGGCGTTCGCCTCGACCCATGCGTCGAGCTCGGCGCGGCTGGTCTCCTGCACGCGCTGCACGCGGTAGCCCTCGTAGCGGTCGATCACGAACACCGGCAGCAGCCCGCCGACGTCGGGGCGCACCGTCGCGGCGCCGCCGAGGTCGTAGTCCCCGGGACTCGGCTCCTGCGAGAACACCGTGACGTCGTGCCCGGCTCGCCCCCACTGCCGCGCCAGCTCGCGCGCGAAGACGTTCGAGCCGGTGCCGGCGAGCAGATAGCCGTGCCAGATGAAGATCCTCACGCCGCCACGTCGAACCCGGTGGCGTCGATCATCTCGGGAATCGTCACGAACGTACCCCTCCTCGTCCTTCCAGCCGTCAGGATCTGCGGGTGACGGTACAGCGGCGCGCGGCCGTCAGGCGACGCGCGACGGCGTCGCGTCGGCCGCCGTCGCGCGAGACGCGAGCAGGCGATCGAGCATCAGGAACGCGAACGCGACGCCGACGTACAGCGCGGCGAGGCCGATGCCGTTCGCGATCACCCGCCCCCACCCCCTGGCGGCGACGTCGACGAACGGATACGGGTACCAGGCCGGATCCGTCAGCTCGCCGCGAATCAGCGTGAACGCGCCCCAGGCGACCAGGAAGATCGGTGTCAGCGCGACCAGCCGGGGAGTCACCATCCCGCGCGGGCCGAAGGCCGCGAAGCCGCCGACGGCCATGATCGGCACGAGATAGTGGACGATCGTGTTGCCGAGGTCGGCCAGGCCCGTCGGGTCGTGGTCCTCCGAGAGGAGCCAGTGGTAGCCGATCCCGGTGATCGTGATGGCCGTGAGTCCCACCAGCCAGAACCAGCGGAAAAGCAAGCCCGGGCGGGTCGGCTTCAGGAACAGCAGGAACGCGGTCACGCCGACGAGCAGGTTCGACTCGATCGTGAAGAACGCGAACGTGTTGAGCAGCCGGAAGAAGCCGGGGCTGAAGCGGCCGATCTCCTCGGCGTCGCGCCAGGCGACGATCCCGTTGATGGTGATGCCGGCGAGCGCGACGAGCGCGGTCAGTCCGAAGTACCACTGCGCGATGCTCCTGCTCGAACGGGGCCGATCCCCCACGGCACGCTCCTGCTCGTCGACGGCACGCCGACTGTACGCGGAGCGCCGCGCGGGGTGCTTCCGGAGGGTCGATAGCATGGCGGCGTGGCGGCCACTCCCCGAGCGCGCGTCTCGAAGATCTCGATCGCGCCGATCAAGGGACTGGCGGTGCAGCGCGTCGACGCGGTCGACGTCGGACTGAACGGGGTGACGCGAGAATCGCCGCCTGCACCTCGTCGACGAGACGGGCCGCTTCGTGAACGGGAAGACCTCGATGCAGCTCTCCCTCGTCGCGGCACGCCTCGACTGCGAGGCTGCGAGCCTCGCGCTCGAGTTCCCCGAAGGCGACATCGTCGCCGGGACGATCGAGCTCGGCGAGCCGGTCGAGACGGTGTTCTTCGGCCGTCCTGCCCCGGGCCGCTTCGTGCTGGGACCCTGGGCGGGCACGCTCTCGCGGTGGTCGGGGCTCGACCTGCGCCTCGTGATGTCCGACGAGGTCGGCGCGGCGAGCGATCGCGGGCCCGACGCGGGCGTGAGCATCATCTCGGCGGAATCGGTGGCCGACCTCGCCCGCACGGGCGGCGTCGACGCGCTGGACTCGCGGCGCTTCCGCATGCTCTTCGAGGTCGACGGCGTCGATCCGTACGCGGAGGACACCTGGATCGGCCGCGAGGTCCGGATCGGCGACGCCGTCGTCTACCCCGCCGGGAACGTCGGGCGCTGCGTGGTCACCACGTGCGATCCGGCCACGGCCGTGCGCGACTTCGACACGCTCGGCGTGCTCGCGACCTACCGCAACGACATCGAGACGACCGAGCCCTTGCCGCTCGGCGTCGTCGGCGACGTGGTGACGCCGGGCCGCGTCCGCGTGGGCGACCCGGTCGCCCCGCTCTGACGCGGCCCGTGCTCCGTTTCGTCGTCCCGCTCAGTGACAGGTGCCGCTGCCCGAGTCGGTGAACGTCTCGCCCGCGATCGGCACGAACTGGAAGTCGTAGCCCGCGGGCTTGAGCGTCAGCTTCAGGACGCCGATCGTCATCGCTCGGACCTGGCTGTTCGCGCGGATCGTCCCGATTCCGCGAGGATCGTCCCCACCTGTCCCGACGACGAACTCCCGGATGCCACGGACCGGGTCGGCGACCGCGGCCGGTGTCTGCGGAGCGAACCGCTCGTAGTGGTGGTCATGGCCGTTGAGCACGAGGTCGGCGTTGTACTGGTAGAGCGCGTCCCAGATCGGCGCGAGCAACGCGTTGTTGCCGTGCAGGGAACCGGACGAGAAGCGCGGCTGGTGGAACATCGCAACGGTGCACAGCGAGGTGTTCGCCGCGAGGTCTCCGCGCAGCCACTGCTCCTGCGCTGATCCTGCGGCGCACGAGATGATGTCGCAGTTCCCGTTCACCACGATGACGTGCCAGGCGCCCAGGTCCTTCGAGTAGTAGCCCTTGGTGGGATCGCCCGCCGCGGCTCCGAAGTAGCTGTAGTAGCCGGCGGCGTTTGCCGTCTGGTACTCGTGGTTGCCCACCGCCGGGATGATCCGGGCCTTGTGGCGGCCCCAGGTGGGCGCGAAGTGGTTCGCGAAGTCCGCCGCCGAGCCGTTCGGATAGACGGTGTCGCCGAGCGTGAACACCGTCCCGGGGATCGCGTCGAGCAGCGACGCAGTGGCCTCGTCGTAGTCGTTGTCCCCGTTGGCGATGTCGCCCGCGCCGACGAACGTCACGTCCGCAGGCGGCGGCGTGGTCGTCGGGTTGCCGGCGTAGTTGTCGACGAGGTAGGTGAGCGGAGTGTTGGTCGTGCTGCCCGAGGTGTAGCCGCGCAACCCGCCGCGGCCGGCGACCTGCGGGCCGAGGCTGTCGGTCGCCGTGTACTGCCACGTCTCGGGCTCCGTGCCGACCCAGGCCTTGACCTTGATCGTCGTCGGGTTCGTGCCCGTCGCCTGACCGCGCAACGTGAAGCCCGTCAGGAAGTTGACCGTCGGCACCACAACCGCACTGCCGATCTGCGTCTCGGTGCCGTTGACGACCCGCGAGGCATAGACGTACGTGCTGCCATTCCCTGCGAAGCGCGCGACCAGGCGGTACGCGTTCGTGTTGCTGCTCGAGCGGCGCACCTCGTGGTAGATCCACGCGCTGCCACCACCGACCGGCGCCTTGTCGAGACTCACGTCCGTCGTGACATCCCAGTCGACCGCGGTCGGTGCGAGGAAGATCGCCCGGTTCTGGCCGGCGGCCGAGAGCACCAACCGGCCCGACGAGCCACCCACGGAGAAGCTCGCCGGGGAGGCGTCAGCCGTCCACACACCGCCGGTATCGGCCGTGCCCCAACCACTCGCGACGACGCGCGAGAAGGTGTCTGCCGTCAGCGTCGGCGGCGGAGGCGGCGGAGGCGGAGGCGGCGGTGGAGGCGGCGGCGGCGGCGGAGGCGGAGGCGGAGGCGGACGGAGGCGGAGGCGGCGGCGGAGGCGGCGGCGGAGGCGGAGGCGGGCGGAGGCGGCGGCGGGGAACGGCCTCGTTGGCGCTGTAGTTGTCGAGCAGGAACGTGAGCGGCACGTTGGTGGTGCTGCCCGACGTGTAGCCGCGCAACCCGCCGCGGCCGGCGACCTGCGGGCCGAGGCTGTCGGTCGCCGTGTACTGCCAGGTCTCGGGCTCCGTGCCGACCCAGGCCTTGATCCTGATCGTCGTCGGGTTCGCGCCCGTCACTTGACCGCGCAACGTGAAGCCGGTCAGGAAGTTGACCGTCGGCACCACGACCGCGCTGCCGATCTGCGTCTCGGTGCCGTTGACCACGCGCGAGGCGTAGAGGAACGTGCTGCCATTCCCCGCGAAGCGGGCGACCAGGCGGTACGCGTCCGTGTTGCTGCTCGAACGGCGCACCTCGTGGTACAGCCACGCGCTGCCACCACCGACCGGCGCCTTGTCGAGACTCAAATCCGTCTTCACGTCCCAGTCGACCGCAGTCGACGCGAGGAAGATCGCGCGGTTCTGACCTGCGGCCGACAACACCAGCCGGCCCGAGGTGCCACCGACCGAGAAGCTCGCCGGAGAGGCGTCGGCCGTCCACGCACCGCCGGTGTCGGCTGTCCCCCAACCGCTTCCCACGACGCGGGTGAAGGTGTCGGTCGCGGCGAGCGAGACAGCGGGGATGATCGCGAGGATCGCTCCTGCCACGAGGCTGGAGATGACTTTCATGTGTGCTTCCCGGCTCCCGGTTCGGCGATCAGAAAAGCGCGCTGAGCGCGTAAAACGTCGGCCTCAGGGCCGGCGTCCGGCGACACTACCGCGACCGCAACCGTCTCGTTGGGGTGTTCGGGCCATTGCCGTGGGGTGTTCGTACACCCCTCAATTCCGGCGGAAAACCCGCCCGTGCGCCCGCGCGGGCTATACTCGCCGTCTATGGCCCGCCGACGCTGACGTCGGCGCGGCATGGCGCTGATGCCGAGGCACGTCAAGTGCTGCAGGTTGCTTGCTCAGCGTTGTGCCAGAGAGAGGTGCGGGCCGTGATCGCAGAACCTGAGGCGAGGGTTCCGGGAGTTGCGTCGGTGGACGCCCGCAGTCCCTCGGCGGTCGCGGAGTACCTCGAGCGCCTCCACGCACGCCACGACGCACTCGACGACGGCGAGGTCGCGACCTACATCCCCGAGCTCTCGCGCGTCGATCCGTCGCTCTTCGGCATCTGCATCGCGACGGTCGAAGGAGCGGTCTACGAGGCCGGGGACACGCGCGCTCCCTTCACGATCCAGTCGATGTCCAAGCCGCTGACCTACGGGCTCGCGCTCGAGCGGCTGGGCACCGACGCAGTCCGCAGCCGCATCGGCGTCGAGCCGAGCGGCGACGCGTTCAACGAGATCAGCATCTCCCCGCTCACCGGCATGCCGCGCAACCCGCTGATCAACGCCGGGGCGATCGCCTGCGCCGGCCTCGTCGCCGGCGCGGTCGACGATCCGTTCGCGGGTCTGCTCGAGACGTACGGGCGCTACGCGGGGCGGGAGCTCGAGATCGACGAGTCCGTCTACCGGTCGGAGAGCGACACCGGGCACCGCAACCGCGGAATGGCCCACATGCTCCGCAGCTTCGGCGTGATCGACCAGCCCGACGCGGCGCTCGACCTGTATTTCCGGCAGTGCTCGATCTCGGTCGAGTGCCGCGACCTCGCCGTGATCGCGGCCACGCTCGCGAACGGCGGCGTGAACCCGATCACGGGCGAGCGCGCGGTCGGCGAAGAGGTCGTGCGCGACGTCCTCAGCGTGATGGCGTCGTGCGGGATGTACGACTTCGCGGGCGAGTGGCTCGTCTCGGTGGGCCTGCCTGCGAAGAGCGGCGTCTCGGGCGGGATCTTCGCCGTGCTTCCGGGCAGGCTCGGGATCGGCGTGTTCTCCCCGCGCCTCGACGCGCTCGGCAACACCGTCCGCGGCATCGCGGTCTGCCGCGAGCTCTCGCAGGATCTCGCCGTGCACCTCGTGCGGCCCGGCGAGCGCCCCGCACCGCCCGTACGCGCCGTCTACTCGCCCGCCGAGCGCGCGTCGAAGCGCATCCGCACACCTGCTCACCGCGCGGCGCTGCGCGCGGCCGCGTCGCGCGCCGTCGTCGTGGAGCTGCAGGGAGAGCTCGGCTTCAGCGCCGGCGAGGCGCTCGCGCGCTGCGTCGAGGCGCCTGTCGATGCGCCCGATCTCGTCGTCGTCGATCTCAGCCGCGTCCTCCGCGCCGACGCCGGCGGGGCGCGCTTCATCGTCTCGCTCGCCGAGCGCATCGAAGGGCGCGGCGGACGTCTCGCGCTCACGCCGGGCGGGGGAGTCGCCGGCGCCGCGCTCGCGGCCCTGCCCGCGGGCGTGGCGATCTTCGCCGACCTCGACCTGGCGCTCGAGTGGTGCGAGGACGAGTTGCTCGCGCGCGCGGGCGAGCAGCCCGCCGCCACGGACGTGCCGATCGCCGATCACGAGCTGCTCGCCGGACTCACGGCCGCCGAGCTCGAGCGCGTGGAGCTCGAGCTCGGCTCGGTCGTCGCGGCGCCCGGCACGTTGCTCGTGCGCCAGGGCGAGGCGGCCTCGGAGGTCTTCCTCGTCACCCGCGGCACGCTCAGCGTGGTGCGCGACGGCCCCGATGGGCGCAGCCTGCGCCTCACCACGCTCTCGGCCGGCGGGACGTTCGGCGAGCTGGCGTTCGTGGATCGCGGCGTCCGCGCGGCAGACGTGCGCGCGGATTCCGAGGTCGCGTGCAGAACGCTCCGCTACGCAGCCATCGACGCGCTCGCGGCAAGCGATCCGGCGCTCCACGGGAAGCTGCTCCGCAACCTGCTCGGCGTCGTCTCCGCGACGCTGCACGGCGTCAACGCGGAGATCGCCCATCTCACGCGCTGAGCCGCACGACGACCGGCGCACCCGCTGCCGGTAGCTCGGCCAGACTGCCGCGATGGGAACGGAGCCGGCCTTGTCGCGGTCGACGGGCCTCGCGTGGCCCACGGCGGTCGCAGGAATCGTCGCGTTCTCGTTCTCGGCCATGCTCTACAAGCTGTCCGGCGCGCCGCCCGCCGTGGGGGCTGCGTTCCGCTTCGCCTATGCGGGCCTCTTCCTCGCGCTGCTCGCGTGGCGCGCAGGCGCCCTCCGCCCCGGGCCGGGTTTCGCGTCAGCCGCCGCTGCCGGCGTGATCGTCGGGATCGAGGTCGTGATCTGGAACGAGGCGACGGGCCGGATCGGCGCCGGGCCGTCGACGGTGATCGTGAACACCGCGTCGCTGTGGGTGATGGTGCTGACCGTCGTCGTGCTGCGCCGGCCGGTCGGGTGGCGGCCGGTCGCGGGTGCGGCGGTCGTGATCTTCGGGCTCGTGCTGCTCCGCGGCACCGGCGAGCACCGTCTGGAGCTCGCCGGGATCGCGCTCGCAATCCTCGCCGCCGCGCTCTACGGCGCGTTCATCCTGGTCTTCGCGCGCGCGGTCGACGAAGCCCGTGACGGCATCGCGCCCGTGCTGTGGAGCACGGTCATCGCGGCGCCGGTCGCAGCGGCTTGCGCGATCGTCCTGGGCGAGTCGTGGCAGCTCGAGCTCGGCCAGCACGCGTGGCTCGCACTGCTCGGCGTCGCCGTCCAGGGCTGCGGCTGGCTCCTGATCGCCCGCAGCCTGTCGTCCTTCAGCGCCGTCGCCGTCTCCGTCCTGCTGCTGCTCCAGCCCGCGTTGGCGGCGATCTGGGGCGTCGCGTTCCTGGACGAGACGCTGATCGCGATCCAGATCGCCGGGATCGCCATCGTGCTCTTCGGCGTGACGATCGCCAGGCCGCGCGCGAACCGGGCCTCCGGCGCGGCCTAACGGTGTCACTGCTCATGTCCCGGTGAGCCGAGGACACCACGTAGGATCGGCGGCGTGAAGCCGGCGCCGCGTGTCGCATTCGTGACGGGAGCGAGCCGTGGGATCGGGCGCGTCGTCGCGGCGCACATCGCAGATCGCCGATCGCTCGCGGAGGGCCATGCCCGGGAGGCGAGAGGCTGCTGGGTTCCGCGCTCGCACTCTGGCGCGGACGGCGCTGGCCGAGTTCTCCGAGCCTTCGCGATGCACGAGGGCGCGCGATTGGAGGAGCTGCGCGTCGCCGCGCTCGAATGGCGGATCGAGGCGGACTTCGCGCTCGGCCATCACCGTGACCTGGTGAGCGAGCTCGAAGCGCTGATCGCCCAGTACCCGCTGCGCGAGCACCTCCGCTCTCAGCACATGCTCGCGCTCTACCGGTCGGGCCGGCACGCCGAGGCGCTGGCCGGCTACCAGACGTCCGCCGCGCACTCGCCGACGAGCTCGGGATCGAGCCATCGGCCTCGCTGCGCGAGCGCGAGCGCCTGATGCTGCGCCAGGATGCGACGCTCGACTGGCGGCCGCCGCCGGGACTCGCACCGTCGTGTCCGAGCCGGACGCGAGTCGCGCGGCCATCGGACGGTCGGTCGGGATCGCCCACGCGCGGCGACGTGCGCTGCCTCGGTCGCGAACGCCGGAACCGCCGGTGACCCGCGGCGTCCTGGGAACAGCGGCCGAAGACTGGTGGCGGGTCTTCGAGGTCAGACGTGCTCGGCACCTACCTCTGCGCACGCGCGGCGGTGCAGCGCAGCACGGCGGCGCGGCCGTCGGCATCGGGCCCGAGCTCCTCGACGATCCGGCGGCGTCTTCGCTGGTACACGTCGTACGTGCTGCGCGGGGCGAGTCCGGGCGCCAGCAGGGCGATCCGGCTCATGAACGCAGAGATCGACATCCGGGAGGTGCTCCCGGTCATCAGCGTCCCGACGCTCGTGATGTACCGCTCGGGCGAGTGGTATCGCGAGGGCACGCGGTTCATGGGCGAGAACATCCCGGGTGCGCGCGTCGTCGAGCTCGCGGGCACGCACCATCTGCCATGGGAAGGCGACTCGACGGCTCGGCTCGACGAGATGAGCGATTCCTGGGCGGAGTGCGCGACACGGCGAGCACGACCGGGTGCTCGCCACTGCGCTTCACCGACGCGCTGGCAACGGAGACCACGGCGCGACGGCATCACGGTCGTGCGCGATCTGGTCGCGCGCTTCCGGGAACGGTGAAGCCGGGACGGATCCTCGCGAGTTCGACGGCCGGCCTGTGCCGCGCTCTGCGCCCGGCCATCGTCGCCTCCGCCCGCGACCTCGGCGTCGAGCTCGGCGCGGTGTCCGACACGGGCGAGGTCGAGCGGTCGAAGGGAGCGTGCGAGGAATCGCGTCGACGTCGGCCGTTACATCGCGGCGGCCGCCCGCCGGGAGGTACTCGGTCGGGCACCGTCAAGGACATCGTCGCCGGCTCGGGCATCGGCTTCGAGGAGCGCGGCGAGCAGGAGCTAGGGCGTGCCCGGCAGCTGGCGATTGTTCGCGGCCGCTCCGTGACCGCGGCGCACCTGCAGGTGACGGCCTTCGCCGTCACCTGCAGTGGGCTGCGGCGCCTAGCTGCTCTCGGTCGCGACCTGTACGAGCCGCGTGCCGGAGATGCCGGCGAGCGTCGGGTCGCCCTTGCGATAGGCCTTGACGAAGAACTGCACGCTGTACCCGGTCTTGAGCGGGAAGTCCGACCGAGGCGAGATCGAGTACTTGACCCGGCCGTCCTCACTGGTCTGGGCGTCCGTCGGCGTGGCCGTGAGGATGGGGGTCGAGCGGATGAAGACGAACGCATTGCGGACGTAGTACCCGCGCGTGTCCTTCACCGTGACGGTGACCGTGATCGCCGACGAGCGCGAGCGCACCGGGTTCGGGCTGAACTGGACCTTGTGCACGATCAGGCGCTCACCGGCCGGGACATCGACGACGTCGACGGACTTCCCGCCGTTCGGCAGGTTGATGATCCCGCCGCCCGATGCGTCCTGGACGACGGCGGTCTGCGTCGAGATCGCGCTTCCGTTGCCACGGCTGTTCTCGCCGATCACCTTGACACGCACGGTGAAGCCGACCTGCTCCTGTGCGAGCCTGTACGAGCTGCTGATCGCGCCGGAGAGCGGCGCGCACGAGTTGCCGCTCGGGTCGCATCGCAGCCACTGGTAGGAGTAGGTGATCGGCTGGTCGCCGACCCACGAGCCGGTCGTCGACGCCAGCGTCGTGCCAACCGTGGCGGCGCCCGTGATCGTCGGGGGCGAGCTGTTGGCGGGCATGCCGTTGGCGGTCGTTATCGCGGCCGTCTGACTGGATGTGGCGGTGCCCTCGCCCGAGCTGTCCGAGGCCGTGACCGCGAATCGGATCGTCGCCCCGAGGACGGCAGTCGTCAGCGTGTACTTGGGGCCGGTCGCACCGGCGATCGGCGTGCAGTTGGCCCCACTGGTGTCGCAGCGCAGCCAGGCATAGCGGTACGTGATGCCCGTACCCGTCCACGTCCCGCGGTCGCCCGTCAGCACGGTTCCCACGATGGGACTTCCGATGATCGACGGCGCCTGCGTGTTCGGGGGGCCTGCCGCCGACGCGGCCAGGACGGACCCGGCGACGACAGCCAGCGCGACGACGCCGACGACGCCGACGACGCTGCCCCCGATCCAGCGCGATCTCGTGGCAGAGCTTCGATTCGGCATGACGCCTCCGTTCTGTCCGTCGCGGCGTGAGCGGCGCATTACCGCTCCTCTGGGTTCCGCGTGCCACCGCAGCGTGTTGGCGAGTGCGCCGGGCCACCTCACCCGCATCGGGTGACCAGGCGGCGCGACGGCACGTGACACGCTCCTCACGCCCGCCGGGACTCGACGGCGAGGAGGGCTTGCGGCCTGAAGCCCCTGACCGCGCTCAGTTTCTCGCAGCCACCAGCCGCCCGCAGGCGGTGCATGGACGGCATCAGGCCGAAATCCGGCTCCGCCTGACCGCGGCCGGAGCTACGGGATCGTGACGGTGTAGTCGTCGACCGTGAGGAGAACCGGGGCGTTCGTCGTCGACGACGAGAGGTAGGCGAGGAGGCCGAGGGTGCCGGTGACCTGCAGGGCCGCGGTCGAGTCCGTGGCCGTGATGTTCCAGGTGGTCGGCTCGGCGACCGTCGTGGGCCAGGCGCGGATGCGGATCGTGGTCGGATTCGCCCCGGTGATCTGCGTGCGCAGCCGCACGTTGGTGGTCGTCGTGCGCGTCAGGCCGGGGATGGTGACGGCCGGCGCGACGGCGCTCTCGGTCGTGCCGGTGAAGAGCAACGGCCGCACGTCCACCGTCCCATTCGCCGCCAGCTTCAGCATGGTGCGGTATTCGGCGCCCGAGGGTTGCCGGCGTGAGACGACGTAGATGTACTGGCCGCTGCCCGTCGCGACCTTGTCGGTCCGCACCGTCACCGTCACGTCGACATCCCGTGCGCTCACCGGCAGGCTCGCCGTACGGGTCGACGACGCAGTGGGCAGGACGATGGTGCCCGCGGCGCCGTTCACGTCGAAGTTCGCGGCGAGGCCGCCGAGCGCGTACGCGCCGCCGGTCGACGCCGAGCCCCAGCCATCGGTGACGACGCGGCCGAAGGCGTCGGCGACCAAGGTTGTGGGTGGTGGTGGTGGTGGTGGTGGCGGTGGCGGCGGAGGCGGAGGCGGAGGCGGAGGCGGCGGAGGCGGAGGCGGAGGAGGCGGAGGCGGCGGAGGTGGCGGCGGAGGCGGAGGCGGAGGCGGAGCGCGAGCCGCTCGTGACGAGGAGGTCGTCGAACGCGACCACCACGGGCGTGTTCGTCGCGGACCCGGAGATGTACGCGCGAAGCCCAAGGCCCCCGGCGCCCTGGAGGCCGGCGGTGGCGTCGGTGACCGTGAGGTGCCAGACGGCCGGCTCGGGCTGCCCGCCCGGCCACACGCGGATGCGGATCGTGGTCGGATTCGTCCCCGTGACCTGCGTGCGCAGCTGGAGCGGCGCGTTCGGCGCGACCGTCAAGCCCGGCACCGTCACGAGGTTCCCGATCGCGGTCTCGGCGGTGCCGCTGAAGCGCGAGGCCTGCACCTGCACCGCCCCACCCGCCGGAAGCCGTATCTGGGAGCGGTACTCGGCGCCCGAGGGCTGACGGCGGGAGACGGCGTACACGTACAGGCCACTCCCCGTGACCGCCTTGTCGATGCGGACGGTGGCCGTCAGATCGATGTCGACGGCGCTCGTGGCGGGGAAGGAACGCGCCGCGGCTGGCGGACGGCGCCGGCAATGCGATCGTGCCGCGCCCGCCGCCGACGTCGAAATCGGCAGCCGGACCGAAGAGGGAGTACGTGCCGCCGGTGGTTGCCGCGCCCCAGCCGTCGACGACGGTGCGCCCGAACGCATCGGAGGCGATGGTCGCCGTCGCCACGGCGCGGAAGGTCGCGGTGTACGCGGTGTCGGCCACCGGCTGCACGGCATGCACCGGCCGCGCCGCCGTCCGACCACGACTCGAACTCGTAGGTCTGGCCGTTCAGAGCCTGCGTGGCTGCGGTGATGCTCGTCGTCCCACCGCGAATCGCGGTGTAGGTGAACGGGGCCGGGCCGATCGCCGTGCCGACCGAAAGGGTCAGTCCGGTCGGCGCGGTGACGAACTGCAGTTGCACGGGCGCCGCCGCGATCTGCACGGACGTCGTCGCCTGGAGCCCGCCGGGATCGGTGGCGGTCAACTGGAACTCGAGGAACGACGGGTACTCGTGGTCCGGGGCGATGACGGTTCCTCCGGCGACGCCGGGGTACTCCTGGATCGGATGGGTGTGGCAGGCAGTCGGCGTGACGCAGTGGTGGAGGATCAGCGACCAGCGGAGGGCCGCCGGGCCGAGGGCCCCGCTTTCCGCGTCGCTGGCCCCGCCCGAGAACGCGATGACGTCGCCGACGCCCCAGCGCGCGGTGGCGATCGGCGCCGAGATGGTCGGCTGCGGGGCGTGTTGCCGGGAGTGACGACGACCGTATCGGTCGCCTCGAGGCCCGCCGGGTCGCGCACGCGCAGCACTGCCGTGACGCTGCCCGCAACGGTGTACGGGCGATCGACGACGGCCGTCGTACCGTCGTCGAACTGTCCGTCGGCGTCGAGATCCCAGGCATAGGACAGCGTGTCGCCGTCGGGATCCGAGGAACCGCTCCCGTCGAAGCGGACGTTCAGCGGCACGGGGCCGCTGGCCGGTGTCGCGGTCGCATCCGCGATCGGCGCGCGGTTGCCACTGGCGTACTCGATGCGCCTGATCGTGCCACCGTCGAAGTCGACGTAGAAGAGGTCGCCACCCGGGCCGATCTCCAGGTCGACCGGATTCGGCGCGTCGGGCCGGAACGGCTCGCGCAGGTTCACGTCGGGCACGCCGCCGGCGCCCGCACGCATGACCCAGATGCAGTCGCGGGTGTAGTCGGCGAAGAAGAGCGCCCCGGCGTAGGCGGCCGGGTACCCGGCACCGGTGTAGAAGGCGAGCCCGGACGTCGAGGCCTGCTCCGAGTGGATGCACGTGTCGCCGGGGACGACGGGGTTCGTGTTGTGGGCGTAGGCGTAGAACGGCGCCGTGACGCCGCCTGTGACGTACAGGTCCTCGCAGATGTTCAGGCCGTTGAAGTCCCAGTTCGGCTGCCGGGGCGCCCCCTCGTAGCAGGGCCAGCCGAAGTTGACGACGGCCGCGGTCGGCGAGACGATGCGGTTGATCTCCTCCCAGCGCGTGTCGCCCACGTCGCAGACCCAGATCTCGTTCGTGCCGGGGCGGACAGCCAGGCGGAACGGGTTCCGGAACCCGTGGGCGACGATGCGGCGCGCGTTGGCGTCGGCCGAGCCGGCCAGCGGGTTGCCGGCGCGCGCCGCGCCCGTGTCGGGATCGATCCGGATCACGCTGCCGTCGAGCGTGACCGGGTCAGCCGGCGTGCGCAGGTCCTGCGCGCGCAGCGAACCGCCCTCGGCGGTGGGCGGCGTCCCCGTCGCTCCGATCCCGCCCGGCGGATCGCCGCACGGGTTGCTCGGCGTCGGGCTGCCGGCTCCGCCTCCGAGTTGTCCCCAGTCGTTCGTGTGGAAGGCCGCGCCCTCGCCGCCACTCGCGTAGAGCGCTCCGTCGGCCCCGAACACGAGGTCGCCGATCGAGTGGCTCGGAAACTGCTGGCACCAGTCGTGCACCAGCACGACCTCGGATCCGACCAGCGTGTTGGACGGCGAGACCTGCAGGCGCGAGATCCGGCTGCTGACGACGCAGCCGTCGGTCGTCGCGCCCGGCGGCGTCGGGCAGCCGTCCGTGGTCGCACCTGCGACGCCCCAGCGCGGAGCGGTGCTGCCGATCGGCGCGTCGTAGGTGTAGGCCAGATAGATGTACGGACGCGCCGGGAAGGCGGGTCGAGCGCCAGCGCGAGCAGTCCGCGGTCCCAGAAGTTGTGGACGTTCGTACGCAGGTCGGCGACCTGCGTCGGCGTCGTGTCGGTCAGGCTGTCGAAGACCCTGACCAGGCCGCTCTTCTCGGCGACGAAGACGCGGCCGTCGGGTGCGAAGCGAACGGCGGTCGGATGGTCGAGCCCGGTGAAGATCGTGCGCTCCGTGAAGCCGGGCGGCAGTGCGACGGCGGGGGAGGCGGTCGCCGCGAACGCGCCGAGCAGCGCGACGGCGAGCACCGCCAGTCTCCTCGGGAAACGCGGGCGCGAAAGCGCTGCGCAACGTCGCGCGATGCGGGCAGAACGGGGACTCGTCCGGCGGGACGGGCACGTCGCCATTCGCACGAGTGTAGGAAGGCGATCGGGCACGGAACGGGCGGATCCGACTACCCGCGGGCGGCGGTGGCCCAGACACCCTAGATGTCCGTGGTAGCCGTCGGCGCTCGCGGCTCGCTCGGGTTCGCCGCCCCGGCGAGCCGCTCTAGATCCAGCGCATGCGGCGCGCTGCTGCCAGGGTGGCGCAGATGACGAGTGCCATGAGCCCGAGAGCTGCCCAGAAGAGATTCGGCGAATCGAAGAACGGCGGGTGGAAGTTCATCCCGAGCACGCCGGCGATGAGGGTCGAGGGCAAGATCACGACCGAGGCGATCGTGAGGACTTTCATGACGTCGTTCGTGCGCTGTCCGGTGCGCGACATCAGGATGTCGAACGAGCCGAGGAGCATCTCGCGCGTGTCCTCGATCGTGGCGATGACGTCGGCGACCTGACGCGAGAGCGCGCGGAAAGCCTCGGACGATTGCGCGCTCGAGACATGGTCGAGTTCCGGACTCGCGAGCCGAGCGAACACCTCGCGATGGGGCGCCAGTTGCAGCCTCAGCTGGGCGATGCGACGCCGTAGCTCGACCAGTTGCGGAAGCAGATCGGTGTGGCGCTGCAGGCTGACCAGCAGTCCCTGGTCGAGCTCGTCGATGCGCTCGACGATCGCCTCGATTGCGGCGTTGTAGGTCGTGAGCTGCCATTCCAGGACGCGCGCGAGGAACGAGGGCGCGTCGAGCGCGCCGAGTTCGCTGCCGCCCGAGGCACGCTCGCGAAAGTCGTCGAGAAAGGGCACCTCGCTCGTGCGCGAGGTGACGACCCAGGTCTTGCCGACGAGGCAGACGATCGAGATCGGTTCGCAATCGTCAGGGTGAGCCAGGGCGGCAACCTCGACGTGGAGGGTGCCGTCATGATCGTCGGCACACGGCCGACCTGTGGCCCGCAACAGGTAGGGCTGCGCGTCGCCCGGGACGCCCAGCTGATCGAGCAGTGCAACGACATCCTCGTCCGCCGTGCCCACGAGGTCGATCCACAGCAGGTGCTGATCGCCGAGCGTGCTCGCGTCGACCTCTCGGGGCTCGAGATCGCGATCCTCGCCGTGCGCATCGAACAGCGTGATCTGCACGCGCGTCCGGGCCATGACGCTCACGCCGCCCTCCGTGAAGGCGGCTTCGCCGTCGCCGTCGCTCTGCCGGGGTGCGCCGGGAGTTCCCATTGTCGTGTGCGACCTCCCACGGCCGCCTCGCCCGAAACATCGCGCCCGGAGACGGAAAAGCGCGGCGCGGCGTGAGAACACGCCTCCCTGGGTATGTTCGCCGGTGCAGTCGCGCCCGTTCACGTCATTCCGGCTGATCGACCACATCCGTTCGAGCCTCTGGTTCGTGCCCGTCCTCTGCGTGCTCGGCGGCGTCGCCCTCTCCTTCGCGACGCTCTGGATCGACGACGCGTTCGACCACGGCCTCATCCCGCAGGCCTTCACCGGCGGACCCGAAGCCGCCCTGGTCATCCTCTCGGCCGTCGCGACGTCGATGGTGAGCCTCACGGCGCTCGTCTTGACGATCACGATGGTCGTCGTCCAGCTCGCGATGGGCCAGTTCTCGCCGCGCATCGTGCAGCGGATCCTGCGCGACAAGCCGAGCCAGTTCGCGATCGGCATGTTCGTCGCGACGTTCGCCCACGCCATGCTCGCGATGCGCGACGTTCGTCCCGGCGAAGGCAGCGACAGCGGCACCGTGCCGGGACTCGCCGTCGTGGTGGCGTTCCTGCTCGTCCTGATCTCGATCGCGGTGCTCGTCCTCTACGTTCACCACATCGGCCGCTCGCTCCGCGTCTCCGCATTGATCGAACTCGTCGGCAAGGACACGCGCAAGCAACTCGACGTCTTCTATCCCCAGCCTGCCGACCCGCGGCCGTCGCCCGGCGAGGGCGGGGTCGTACGAGCACCGATGTCGGGCGTCGTCTGTCACGTCGACTTCGATCAGCTGGTAGCGCGAGCCCGCGACGCCGGCTGCACACTCGAACTCGTACCCGCACTGGGCGAGTTCACGGCCTCCGGTGCGCCCCTTCTGCTCGTGCGCGACGGCGATCCCGCGCGCCTCGCCGAGGATGTCACCGATCACGTCGTCCTGGGTCTCGAACGGACGCTCGAGCAGGACGTGGCGTACGGCCTGCGCATGCTCGTCGACATCGCCGAGCGATCGCTCGCGGACTCGCCGTACCTCGATCCGACGACCGCCGTGCAGGCGATCGACCGCCTCCACGACTGCCTGCGCCAGCTCGCGCGCCGGCCGTTTCCGGACGGCCTCCATCGAGACGACGAAGGGGTCGTACGGCTGACGGTGCCGGTGATGTCTTGGGAGGCGTACGTTCACCTCGCGTTCGATGAGATCCGCCAGGCGGGAGCCGGCTCGCCGCAGGTCGCCCGGCGACTCGGTGCCTCACTCGTCGATCTCCGCGGGTGCGCGCCGGCCGAGCGCATCCCCGTCCTCGACGAGCAGCTTGCCTTGCTCGAAGAGGAGGTGCGACGTGTCGTACCCGAAGCGGAACTCGCGTTTTCGCTCGTGCCGGATCGCCAGGGAATCGGAGTTCGCTCCGGCGAGCCGTGCGCCTCGCGGCGTGAGGCCGCAGACGGCGGGTGACGAAGCGAACCGGAACGTGCATCGCGGTGGGTGGAAGCGTGGTTTCGTCGGATGCAAGCCTGGTATCGGGAGGGTCCACCGGCTAACCGAGGAAGGCGACATGCCAAACACGCCCAAGATGAACGATCCGCGCGAGCTGTTCTTGCACGAGCTCGGCGATCTGCTGTACGTCGAGAAGACGCTCTACAAGGAGCTTCCGAAGCTCGCTCAGGAGGCAACCGACGAGGAGCTCAGCGGAGCTTTCGAGGCGCATCGCGAAGAGACCAAGCAGCACGCCGCCACCCTCGAGCAGGTCTTCGAGCTGATCGGCGAGACGCCGAAAGCCGAGCAGTGCCCCGGTATCGACGGCATCAAGCAGGAGCACGACGACTTCATCAAGGAGGAGAAGCCATCCGCGGAGGTCTGCGACCTCTTCCTGACCGGCGCCGGCGCGCGCGCCGAGCACTACGAGATCGCCGCCTACACCGGCCTCATCACGATGGCGCAGGCGATGGGCGAGAGTGACGCCGTCGTGCTGCTCCAGGAGAACCTCAAGCAGGAGAAGGCGGCGCTCGAGAAGCTCGAAAAGGCGGCCACGCGCCTTTCACGCGAGCACGTGACGGCATAGCCTTCAAGCGCGCGGCCGGCGTCCGGCCGGCCGCGACGCTGCTCCCGCCGGGCGAGCAGGTAGCTACCGGGCTGCCGTGGCTTGCGTCGCGAGTTGGAAGATCTCGGTGGCGACGTCGGTACGAACGTCGAATCCGCTCGTCGAAGCCACGACCGAGCGCATCATGATCTGCTCTACCGCCAGGCA
Organism: uncultured Actinomycetes bacterium; assembly: GCA_963705965.1. Lineage (GTDB taxonomy): Bacteria > Actinomycetota > Thermoleophilia > Gaiellales > JALYLC01 > JALYLC01. The sequence goes on from CAVPLI010000008.1 coordinate 373,335, forward strand.
GAACTCGACCTCTGCTGCGTCCTGCACGAGCAAGCGCACTTCACGTAGTCGCTGGTGGGCGTCGATCGTCGTGAGTGTTCGTTCGACCGGCGTGAGCGTTCCCTCGAGAAAGCACACGATGGCGTCCGGGCCCGCGTAATGCGTATGAACTCGGTCGGGCCCGCGTCCGAGCTTCTCTTTGTAGATGCGATTCATCGCGCGGCTGATCTGGTTCAGCTGGGAAAGCGGTGCTTCCGTCGACATCTGGGGCCTACCGGGCTTGGTGTGTGTGATCGGCGCCGTTTTGAACTGGTCGGTCCTGGATCGGCCGTGAGCGCTCCACGAAGCGTACGGGCCGAGTGCCGGAGGTAACGATGGGGTGCCGATTTGCCGCTGTCTACACCACGAGATCGGCGTCGAGGGTCTTCAGCTCGCGTCGCATGACCTTCCCGGTCGAGGTCCTCGGCAGGTCCGGCACGAACTGCACGGAGCGTGGCACCTTGTAGGCGGCGAGTTGCTCACGGCAGAGGGCGAGAATGCCGTCGGCGTCGGCCTCCGCGCCTGGCATCAGCACGACGTAGGCCTTTGCGATCTCGCCCTTCAGCTCATCCGGCTGGCTGCCTACGGCGACCATGGCGACGGATGGATGCTCTGCGACCACGCGCTCGACCTCGGCCGGGAACACCTTGAACCCGGCCGTGTTGATCATGTCCTTCTTGCGATCGACGACGAAGATCGCCCCGTCCTCGTCCATGCTGGCGATGTCGCCCGAGTGCAGCCACCCGTCGGGCTCGATCGCCTCCCGCGTGGCCTCGTCGTTCCCGTAGTAGCCCTGCATGACGATCGGGCCCTTGATCATCAACTCGCCCACCTCCCCGCGCGGCATGGTCTTGCTCGCATCGTCGACATCGGCGATGCGGGCCTCGACATGGGGAAGCGCGACGCCGATGGAGCCGAGCTTGACGGGGCCGTTCGAGGGGAACGTGGTGCCGAGCCCGGCAAGCTCGGTCATGCCCCAGAGCTCTATGAGCGGGCAGCCGAAGCGACGCACCACCTCCTCCATCTTCACCGTCGGCATGGTCTGGCCGCCGACCGTGCAGCGCGTGAGCGAGGAGAGGTCGAAGGACTCGAAGCCGGGATGCGCGAGCATGTACATGTACATCGTCGGGACGGCCTCGAACATCGTCGCGCGGTGAGTCTCGATGCTCGAGAGCATCTCGCCCGCATCGAAGCGAGGATGCAGCACGAGCGTCAGTCCGTACATGAGGGCGCCGTTGAAGACGACATTGCCGTAGACGTGTGGGCACGGCAGCGCCGTCACGACCGTGTCGAGCTCCGACTTCAGGTGCATCTGCGCGGTCATGGCGCCGTTGAGCATGACCGCGCGGTGAGACTGCATCGCGCCCTTGGGGTGGCCCGTCGTCCCCGACGTGTAGCCGATGGTCGAGAGCGCCGCCGGATCGGCTCGTACGGGCTCGAAGCCCGCGGGATCACGGATGAGCTCGGCAAACGGTGTTGCGCCCTCGACCGCCTCGTCGCCGAACACGATCGCCTCGATATCCGAGACGCCGGCGCGGAGTGCCGGCTCGACCTTCTCCGGACTGCCGATCAACGCCTTCGCGCCACAGTCCCTGGTCACGTAGACGACCTCGGCCGGCGTGAGCATGACATTGACGGGATTGATGACGGCACCCGTCTTCAAGACGCCGTAGTAGCTGACGATCCACTCCCAGGAATTCGGCGCGTAGAGCGTCACGCGATCGCCCGGAGCCACGCCGAGCCGCACGAGGCTCGCTGCGAGTCGCGCTCGACAGCGCGTCGAGTTCGCGAACGAGAACGACCGGTCGCCGACGACGAGCGCACGCCGGTCGCCGAACCGCTCGGCTGCCCGGGGCAGAACTTCCGCAAGCGACCCGAGCATCGTGCTCCTTCCTCTCTGCGACGAGCCGCGCGGCTCGGGGGCGACGAGTGTATCTCGCGTGACGATGTCCGGTGAGCGTCGACTCGACCGCGGGGATTCGGGATCGCCGAGGGGATCGAGCGCCTGCCGGTCTCGAGACTAGAGTCCCCAGTGGCTGGCACAGATGCTCAACTTGCTCGGCGCCATGACTTCCCTCAGAGGAGCGACGAACATGATGCAACGATCTCAGCCCGGTTGCGCATCGGATGACTGAGGATGTGCGCGAGGTCGAATGGCAGTTCGACGCGATCGACTTTCGCCCCGTAGAGCGCTGGCTGGATCAGCCGGAGAGGTGGAGTGACCCGTCGGCTGCGGAGGTCGTTGCAGACGGAAACGGCGTGACCCAGGTCGATGTCTACGTCGAGACCGACGACTGGCGCTTCCAGAAAGCGGGCTATGCGCTTCGGATTCGCAGTCTCGGTCGCCGGCGCGGGGCCGAGGCGACGTTGAAGGCTCTCAACCCGGCTTCCGTCGGTGCTTCTGGATCGCGCGGCCGACTCGAGGTGAGCGAGCGCCTGGAAGGCGCGGACATGCAGACACTCCAACGCGCCGACGGCCCCGTTGGCCGCCGGGTGCGTGCCCTGAGAGGGACGAAGCGACTTCTCCCGCTGCTCGAGGTGCGCACCCGCCGCCGCACCTTCGTCCTCACGGCCGCGGGCTCGCCATCGGGGATGGTCGCGTTCGACGAGACCACGATCCGGCCGCATGGCGGAGGATCCCCGGTGCGGTTGCAGCGAGTCGAGATCGAGGTGCCGACGGCCGCGACGCAGGCATTCGAGGCATTCGTTCTCGAGTTGCGTGACGCATGCGCGTTGCAGCCTGCGGGTCTCAGCAAGTTCGAGGTCGGGCTTCTGTCCCATGACCTCGGTCCTCCGGCCGCCCCGCGATTCGGCGTGAGCGAGATCGACCCGGAGATGACGATCGGAGCGGTCGCCCTGGCCGTCCTGCGCCGGCATTTCTCGACCTTGCTCGCGAAGGAGCCGGGCACGCGACTCGGGGACGACATCGAGGCGCTGCATGACATGCGCGTCGCGAACCGCCGACTACGGGCAGCCATGGCACTTTTCGCCGACGTGCTGCCCGAGGTCGCACTGAAAACGAGCGAGGAACTGGTCTGGGTCGGCCAGATACTGGGCGCGGTTCGCGACCTCGACGTCCAGATCGAACAGCTCGACAACATGCTCGATACGAGCGAGGGAACGGAACACCGCGCGCTCGTGATCCTCCGCTCACTGCTCCAGGAGCAACGCGAGATCGCGCGCGCGGCAATGCTCGAGATGCTCGACTCGCGCCGCTACCAGACGTTCGTCGGCCGCCTCGGCCGCACGCTGCGGGCCCGCCACGCACATCGATCGGGACCGGCATCGCTGCCGGCGCGCGCGCTTGCTCCCGACCTGATCGAGAGTCGCTACCGAGCGGTTCGCAAAGCCGGCGATCAGATCGGCCCCGATTCGCCGGCCACCGAGTACCACCGGCTCAGGATCCGCTGCAAGCGCCTCCGCTACGCGCTGGAGTTCCTGGGCGGCCTCTACCCCGACGAGACGCGACCGTTGATCAAGCGCACGGTCGTCGTGCAGGACGTCCTCGGCCTGCACCAGGACGCGTGCATCGCGATCGACCGCCTGCGGCACCTCAGCGACTCCGGCAGCGACGGCCTCGACCCCGCAACGATCTTCGCCATGGGCGAGATCGCCGAGCGCTACCGGGCGTCGGCGATCGAGTTGCGCGCGCGGTTCCCGGCCGCGTACCGTCAGCTGACCGGCAAGCCCTGGCAGGTGTTCCGCGAGCAGCTCGAATGCGCGCGCCCCACGCCATCCCCCTCCAGGACGCAGACCGCTTTGCGTTGAGTCGTGCGCGGCCCGGACTCCGTCCGATCCGCTCGTCGCGTCACGCGCCTGCCGACTTCCGCGCGACGCGGACCGAGCGGGCATGGCTTCACGCCAGGCGTCTCCGGTCCTTGACGACGTAGGCCAGGATCAGGGAGAGCGGGAAGAACACCAGGCTGAGGAGGAAGTAGAGGATGAAGCTGTGGCCCTTGCGGGCCGCGACGCGAGCCGGCCAGAACGCAATGGCCACCCAGATGATCAAGAAGAGGATCGATCCCAGCCACCAGTTCATGCCATACCTCCGAGACTCGGGGCGCTGCCGGGGAGAGTCTACGCCTCCTAGGCGTGGCGCGTCTCGGTGGACGGCGGCGAATATGCTGGACTGCCTCCGTCCGCCCTAGGGATTCGGCGCCGGCTGAGGTGGCGGCGGGGGTGCTGCGCCAGGATGCAGTCGTCCAGCAGCACGGAGATCTCGTTCATCGTCGTGACGTCCGGGCAATTCAGGACGACCATGATGTACTGCAGCGCCTGATCGTCTGCGGTGGTCCGGTCCATCAGGGCACAGTCCGACAGCCGGTCCCCGTACAACCCGACCTTCGCCACGAACCGGTCCACGCGACGCTTGGCCGGCGTCCCGCCGGCCGGCACCCGAGGATCGTCCGCGGCCTCGATGGCGTTGACGATCCAGCTCCCGTACCCATGCCCCTGCCCCGCCGACATGATCCGCCGCATCTCCGCGGCTACCCCGGCCCGCACCAGGCGGTCCTGCGCCATCAGGGTGAGCACCTCGGCGACGGCCCGGGCCGTTCCCCCGTGCACCGTCCCACCGCCCGCCGGGTCCCGCCGCCCCCAGAAGCCGTCCTTTGCGTACAACTTGCTGAGCCAGAGCCCACCGCCCTGGTTCATCTCGAAGAAGCCGGCATCGGCCAGCAGGCTGTTGACGGCTTGAAAGCCGAGGTCGGTCATGCATGCGCTCGCCGCCTCGTTGCTCGACCAGCGCATCATCAGCTCGAGCCGGCTACGGAAGTCCGCCTGGCCGGCATCGGAGCTGTGCCCCAGGTCGTTCATGGTGTTCTCCCCCTTCGGCTCCCAGCGGAACCGCACCTGCCAGTGCTCGGGGCCGCCGAGGTCGATCTCGAAGATCTTCTCGATCTTCGGCGAGTCCTTGGGGCGCCCGTCGATCCGGGTTTCCCAGTAGGGCTTCCAGGCGGCGTTGATGCGCTTCAGGACGCGTTCCTTCTTCTCGTCCCGAAGCAGCGCCGCGGCGGTCCGCACCTGGTCGCGCAGCAGGTACGCCGCCACGAAGACGCCGAGCTTGGCCATGCTGTCGATGGAGGTCTGCTTCTCGCCCCCAACAGCGGCGTAGCGAGGACGGGTGACGTCGCCGGTGAGATCCACCACAGCAAAGCGCAACGCCTTGTAGGGCGTGGTCCTGCCCTTCTTGGTGTCGCGCACCTGGTCCAGGCAGCGTTGCAGCGCGCTGTCCGGCTCCAGCCAGGGGTCCATCGGGAAGACGGGCTGCGGCGGATCGGCGTCCGGCGGATCGACCGCCGCGCCGCCCCCTCCCCCACCGCCATCGTCGTCCGGTTCTCCGGTGTACCGGTCGGCCAGGACCCGGTCGGCCGGGCCCTGGATCACGCGGTCGTAGCTGTCGCCGCCCAATGTCAGGGATGGGCCGGCGCAGGTGCCGGTGCGGCGGCCACTCCCGCGCACTGGCAGGGGCCGCAGGGACAGGTCATCTCCGCCAGCGCTTTGGCCGCATCGATGTCCTTCGCCTGCGTGATGGTGTTGATCAAACCCGCCCGTGCAGCCTCCGCCGCCAGCTTGCCCACCTCGGCGGTCCGGCGCTGCACCTCGAGCTCCTGCAGCCGCTCGGCGTATCCGTCCAGGCTGCTCGCCTGCCCCAGCATCGCCTCGACGATGACACCCTCGGTGCGCATGGTGTAGCTGTTCACCGCCAGCGGGACCCCGGTGAAACGGATGACGGTGCCGATGATCGGCACGGTGTAGCTGAACTCCATGTCGCGGCGCACCCGCAGGTACTTGTCGGTCGGCGTCAGCGCGACTTCTTCCGTGAAGGGCTGAGGCTGGTCCTCGTAGTCGCGGATGTCCTGGATCTGGGCCGTGAGCGCCGCCCGCACCTCGGCCCGGTGCGGCGGGGACGATGTAGGTCTCCAGCAGGGAGTCGAGCTGCGGGAGTGCCACCTCCCGCGCCATCTCCTGGTAGCCGTTGAAAAAGGCGACCCGCACGTCCGTGAGCTGCAGCACCGTGGTGAATTGCTGGTTCATCTGCCGGAACACGAAGTTGAGGACCCGGCTCAGGTTGACGTTCTCGATGGTGCGCTCCACCGAGGTCTCCTCGCCGGTCTCTTCCTTCACCTCGTAGCTGGTGTTCACCTGCACGTCGCGCTTGGCACTGGCCTTGGCGGAGTGCTTCTGGGCGGCGTTGGAGACGTTCTTGGCGAATTCCTCCCGCGCCGAAGAGGTGCCGCCCTTCACCCCGCCGCTCACCTTGGCGCTCCCCCAGCCCCAGGAGGCGCTCGCCTCCGCCTCGGCGTGGTACTCGAAGTTCTCGGTCTCCGACTGCTTGTCGGACTGCTCCGAGCTGAGCGACTTCTCGAAGTCGTCGGCGCTCTCGGTGGTGTAGGAGTCGAGGATGCTGGAGGCGGACTTGGCATCGGTCGTGCTCTTGGTGAAGCTCTTCACGCTGATCTTGGTCTTCTCCCCGGGCAGCAGGGTGAAGGTCTTGATCACCCGTCCCGCGCCGTAGGCGCCGAGGTAGGAGACGAGCTCGTAGACCTCGACCAGGAGGAGCCGAGGGCGCGGCTCCTTCGGGATCGGCGGGAGCACCTTCACGGCCGGGTTGCCGCCGAAGTCCTTGTAGCGGACGAGGCGATACCCGGCGTTGGCTTTGGCGACGGCGTCATCGGGGTCCAGCGCCTTGAAGACCGCGCTCGCGCCGGTGGCCACGATCGCCCGGGGAAGGCCGCTGGGGGCCGGCCCGGCCTCCGCCATCATTGCCGGAGCGAGGGCTTCGCGGGTCATCACTCCCTCAGCGAGCACGCCGTGCGCGAACGGGGGACGCACCACGATCGGCGGGGTGCCGGGCGCAGGCGGCGGCGGGGGCGGCGGCGGGACGTCGAGTGCCTCGGGAGTGAACCAGTCGGCCGCGATGTCCAGCTCCACGACATGCCTACCCGAGTAGGACGTCGGCTCCGGCACGTTGTAGCTGAGAATGGGGGCAGTTCCCCCCGGCTCCAGCTTGATCATGGGCTCGGCGGGCGGCGGCATCTATCCTCCTTGGACGTGGCAATCCGTAGCCTACAGAGGGGTGGGGTTCCGTCCCTCGTCGTCGACGCGCGTCGGCCCTGCCCAATTCTCAGCGGGGCGGGACCGAATCGGCGGACAAGGAGGGGAGATGACGCCACCCAAGCCGACCGACGCCGGTCGCGCGACCGAAGATAGGGTCACCGACTACGGCGACCGCGCCACCCAGGCGGCTGACCGGGCCACCGAGTCGGGGGACCGCGCGACAAAGACGCCGGCGGCGCCGGCGCCGGCAGCGCCAGGCGCACCGCCCGCCACGATCACGCCCCCACCCCCCAAGCCGAGACTCGTCGAGATCATCATCATCGACTCGAATCCGCAGGGGCCGCTGATGACAGACGAGGTGCGAGACACGTCGCTGCCGAAGGTCGAGCAGGACCTCAACAAGCTGTACGTGAGCACACCGGGGAAGGAGGCGCTCAAGAAGGGCGAGGGGGCGACATTCAGGGTCACCTACCGGAGAGCGGCGACCAGCAAGGCCGAGCGCGCGGCGTTCAGCGCTTTGCAGTACCCGGTCTACATCCTGAATGGCCACGCCAGCAACAGGACGAGCACCGATGCCATCGAGAATCTGATGAAGGACCATGGCATCTCGAACGCCGGCCGGAAGGGCGACATCTTCCAGGAGGCGCGCGACGGCTGGGACGACAGGAGCGTCGAGGGGTTGGGCGTACCGGCGGGGATCCGCACGCAGAAGGTGGGGTTCATCAAGGCGGACAACGTCTACAAGGCGCGCGGCGACTTCGTCACGCTGTTCCGGAACATCATCCTCCACGAGCTGGGGCACATGTTCGGGCAGAATCATGGCGATGCGGTGATGAAGCGCGCGATCGTGCTCGCCGACGCCTCGCTCTTCTACACCGAGGACCAGCAGACGGCGATCCGGGCGAATGTCCGGGGGATGGCTGCGCGGCAACTCGCCGAGGAACAGGCGGCGGAGCGCGCCGCAAAGGCGAAGCAGGGGCCGTAGTCGACGGCGTCAGCCGCCCAGGGCGAGGAGGCCGCGCACCACCAGGTAGACGCCTGCGATCAGGAGGACGGCGATACCGAGCCGGCGGCGGTTGTCGCGCAACCAGAGGTTGAAGCGACGGGTGACGTCGGCGGTGCGGGTGGGGTTGATGAGGTAGGCGACCAGCGGGATCTCGACGAGCATGAACATGACGAGGTAGAAGGCGAGCACCACGCCCACCGTCGCAGCGAACCCGTAGTCGAGCTCGGCGATGTCCTTGAGCGCCATCAGCGGGAGCGCGCCTGGGAACAGGTTCAGGACGATGCCGCCGAGGAAGGCGACCCAGACGCCGCCATCGAGCCAACGAGCCAGCCGTCCCGCGCCTTCCTCCTCGGCACCTGTGGACGGCAACGGCCGGGGTGGCGGAGATCGCCGCGCCAGAACGATCGCAGTGCCGATCGCGCCGAACCCGAGGAGCAGCGGAAGCACCGCGCGGGACTCCTGCCGCGAGCCGACCTGGATCGATGTCGTCTGGATCAGGTGCACGACGGTCACACCGACGACGACGGTTGCGAGGAGACCCCCCGCGAGGAAGCTCGCGAGTAAGCGCATCGGGTGTGCGGAGCCGAACGCGATCACGACCACGGCGAGGAGCAGCGGCCACAACGCCGAGGCGAGCGCGAGGACGAAGATCTCACCCACGCGAAAGCCGGCGGGTGCAGCGCGCTCCCGGACGACGGCACGTGGTTCGCGCGTCGGGCATGACGATCATGAATTCCTTCCAGAGGCGGCGTCCCAAAACGCCTGCCCGGCGGCGACGAGCCTACAAGCTCGGTGTTTCCGGCCGGCATCGCCGCAGAGCCCTGACCGCCCGCTGAGCGATCCGCCCGTCAGCGGGGATCGACAGCGGGTCGCCGCGCGGCTCCCCCTTTCGGGGGCCGCCGGAATCACTCGGCCGGACTACGCTGAGGCGAGCCGAGGCGTCTCCTGTGCGCCGCTCTGAGCCCGCATCTCGCCGCGTATCGGCAGCTACCCCGGCTGTCGCGGCCGTAGGGCGACGGAGGTACCGATGAGGCCGAGCTCCACCCACAGGATGAAACAATCGCTGGTCGCCTCGCGCGGCCCGGCGGTTGCGGCGTGAGTCACGCGCCCATCGCCGCTCCCGCCGGGGGATCCGCGCCGCGGCGGGTCTTGGAGGACGAGAGCGGACGCCGCCTGCGCTGCTTCCGCTTCGTGGGACGGCTCGTCGCGCTGCTCGCGCTGGTCTGGCTCTCGCTGATCGTCCTCGGCGGACTCGGCGTCGGTCCCGCGAAGCACATCCCGTTCGGGTCGGCGCTCCACATCGCCGCCGCGCCGCCGACTCTCCGCGCGCTGCCGGATCCGCGGCCGGCGTCGCCTGCCGATCTCGTCCCTGCAGTGCCTGCCACCGCCGTCGTCTCCGCGGCCGCGCGCTCAACGCCTTCTCCCGCAGCGACGTCGCCGGCGACCGTGACGAAGACGCACGTCGTCCCTGGGGCATCCAAGCCGAAGACGAACACGAGCCGCCCCGCGACGGCCAAGGGTCCGTCGGCCCCGGTGCGCCCCGCGCCCGCGGCGAGCCCCGGCCGCTCGACTGCTCCGCACGGACGGGCGGCGACCGCCCACGCCAAGGCTTCGCCCGCCGCCGCAACCCATGTCACGGCGGCGCCGGGGCAGAAGGCCCGGACGGCGACGCAGGTTCCCGCGAAGCCCGACAAGACCTTGCACGGGAAGAGCACGAGCACGGGGACGACGCCGGCCACGACGACCCCGGCCACCTCGCGGCCGGGTGCAGGGACGGCGGGCACCAGCAGCGGCAACGTCGGCCGAGAGAAGCCGTGAGGCGCCCGCGCCGGCGGTGGCGGCTGCCGGCGCACTGGCGGGTGCTTGGGTTCTGCCTGTTCGTCGTCGTCGCGCTGATCCTGTTCGAGGGCTACACGACTCACACGATCGGCGCAACGGCCGAGCCGCACGACTCGCGCGGGGCTGCGCCGCTCGCCGGCAGCCGGCCGATACTCACGGTCGTCGGCGATCGCCTGGTCTCGCGCCAGCCGCCGCCGGGTCGCCGGGTCGCGCTCACGTTCGACGACGGTCCTGACGCGCGCTGGACGCCGCAGATCGCTGCGGTGCTGCGGCGGGAGCACGTGCACGCCACGTTCTTCGTCGTCGGGAGCCAGGTCGCCCGCCACCCCGAGCTCGTGCGGGAACTGGTGGCCGACGGGAACGAGCTCGGCAACCACACGTTCACGCACGTCGCGCTGTCCAGTGGCCCGTTGTGGCAGCGCCGGCTCCAGCTCGAGCTGACCGAGGCGGCGATCGTCGGCGCCACCGGCAGCTACACGCGCCTCGTCCGGCCGCCGTACTCGGCGACGAGCGACGCGATCACGCCCTCGCAGGAGCGCTCCCTCGCCCAGGACGCGAAGGCGCGCTACCTGATCGTGCTCGCGGACTTCGACTCGAAGGACTGGTTGAAGGGGTCGGTGCCGGCGATCGTCCGAAACGCGAGCCCTCCGGGGACGACGGGCGGGATCGTGATGCTCCACGACGGCGGCGGCGACAGGAGCAAGACGGTCGCCGCGCTGCGCACGCTGATCCCCCAGCTGAAGGCACGCGGGTTCCGGTTCGTCACCGTCTCCGAGCTCGCCGGGCTGCCGCAGGCGGTCGTGACGCCGGCGGCCTCGACCTGGGAGGGCCGCCGCGGCGAAGCGTTCTCCTGGGCCGTCCGCCTCGCGTTCCGGTTGGTGTGGCTCCTCGGAGCGCTGCTTCTGGCCGTCGGCTTCCTCGTCGCCGCGCGCGTCGTCCTCGTCGTGCTGTTCGCGAGCTGGCACAGGCGGCGGTCGGGCACGGCTCCCGTCCACCCCGTCTATCTGCCGCCCGTCGCGGTGATCGTGCCGGCGTACAACGAGGCGGTCGGCATCGCGGCGGCAGTGCGCTCCCTGACCGCCTCCACGTACCCCGACTTCGAGGTCGTCGTCGTCGACGACGGCTCGGACGACGGGACCGCCGACGTCGTCGAGGGCCTCGGGCTGGAGCATCTCCGACTGATCCGCAAGGAGAACGGTGGCAAGTCGTCGGCCCTGAACACGGGCATCGCCGGCACGACCGCGCCCGTGATCGTGATGGTCGACGGCGACACCCAGTTCGAGCCGACCACGCTCTTGAAGCTCGTGCAGCCGCTCGCCGACGAGCGGGTCGGGGCGGTCTCCGGCAACACGAAGGTCGGCAACCGGGGAGGGCTCCTCGGCCGCTGGCAGCACATCGAGTACGTCACCGGCTTCAACCTCGATCGGCGCATGTACGAGGTGCTGCAGTGCACGCCGACGGTGCCCGGCGCCGCCGGCGCGTTCCGGCGCGACGTGCTCGAGGAGATCGGCGGCGTCTCCGAGGACACGCTCGCCGAGGACACCGACCTGACGCTCGCGATCGGCCGCACGGGGCGCCGCGTGATGTACGCCGACGACGCGCGCGCCTGGACCGAAGCGCCGGGAACCCTCTCCGACCTGTGGCGTCAGCGCTACCGCTGGTCGTACGGCACGATGCAGGCCGTCTGGAAGCACAAGGGCGCGCTGCTCTCTCGCGATCCGCGCGAGAAGCGCATTGGCCGGCGGGCGCTGCCCTACATCTTCCTCTTCCAGATCGTGCTCCCGATGATCGCGCCGCTGATCGACCTGCTCGCGCTCTACGGCCTGCTGTTCATGAACGCGAAGCCGCTGATCGCCTACTGGATCGCATTCAACGCCGTGCAGGTGGCGCTCGCCGCGTACGCGTTCCGGATGGACGGCGAGTCTCTGCGCCCGCTGTGGGCGCTGCCGCTGCAGCAGTTCGTCTACCGCCAGCTGATGTACCTCGTGATCATCGAGTCGACGATCAGCGCCTTCGCCGGCACGAGGGCGCAGTGGGGGACCCTGAAGCGCAGCGGCGACGTCGAGGTCGCTCCGAAGCCCGTGGCCTGACCGACCGCCACCGCGCGGGTCGACGACAAGCTGGGCCGCTCGACCTGCTGGTGGCGAACGCCGGGTGAAGCGCGGACATTCAGCGCGAAAGCGGACGGGCCAGATCCCGCCACGTCGATGCAGGATCTGGCCCGACGCCTCACAGGCCTGAGCTGGCTGGGCCTCGTCTAGAGAGCCGTGTTCGAAAGGTTGGCCACGCGGATCGCACTGATCTTGATGAACCGCACATCCGTGGAGCCGTTGCCTTCGTTACGGCACGTGAGGTCTACGCCTCCCGCTGCGGCCGAGATATCGGCGACGACGTTCAGCGCAAGCGAACCGGCGTACGCGCTCCCCGCGGTGTTCACGTCCTCCAGGGCGACCTTGGCCTCATCGAGATCACCCGTCGATGCAACGAGCTGACATCGTGCCTCGGTGTCGCCGACGCCGGCATTGTTGATGATGTTCGCCGTAGCGAAGATCACGTACTTGCCGGCGGGAAGGTTCAGGTGCGCGATGCTCGTGAAGGTGGTGGTCGAGAAGGGCAAGGTGACGGGACCGTTCTTGAACCCGGCGAATGCGTCGCTCGGGCCGGTTGCGCCCGTGTCGCCCTTGTCGCCCTTCGCGCCCTGGGAGCCTGCAGGACCCGCTTTACCGGCCGGACCGGTCCGACCTCGATTGCCCTTCAGCGCCGCGACTGCCTTTCCGGACAAGTCCTTCTTCTGCAGCGACCCGTTGATGACCTGCGCCGAGCCGACGCTGTTGTTCGGCACCAGCGTCGTCGCGGCGTAGGCGGAGCCGCCACCGAACACGATGACCAGCGCCAGCAGCGCCAGGTGATGCTGGCGCAGGTATCTCGTAACTCTCGTGACCATCACGGTCTCCCTCCTGTCGGCATGCCTACTCGACCGGAATGCGCGCAGACACGGCTCGTAGCATCATCACTCGAACGTCGGACGGGGACGCCGAGGGCGAAGGCACGCCTCGTAGGACTGCGCACCCTGAGCGACCGCCGCGTGCCGGGCCTAGTGAAGCGAACTGCAACCTGTGTCCGTGTCAGGGCGCCCGGTCAAGTCCTGGACGGCTCGACCTCCGACGGCGTCGCCGGCGCGCTCGGCGGGGGCTCCGAGGAGCGGCCCGACGCAGAAGAGCTCCATGTGCCGCTCGGCGAGCCGGCTGTGGTACTCGCCGAACTCCGCCGTGGCGTCCTTGCCGCCGTACATGCGCGCGACGAAGGGCCCGCCCGGATGATGGTCCTTCCACTCCGTGAAGTCGTAGACCTTGCCGCGGATGACGACCCAGCAGTCGTCGAACGTCGCGTGCTGTGCGAGCTCCTCGCGCGTCACGGGCCGGTCGCCGGTCCACGGCTTCGCCGGCTTCCAGAGGCTGGTGGCGACCTCCCTGCGGGCGCTTTTGAGCGCCTCCTCCCGCGAGCGGAAGTCCCACGGCCCGAGCTTCCTGATCGGCAGCTTGTCGCCGATCGCGCGCGCGTCGAACGCGTAGATCCACGAGTCGTCGCTGCCCGCACGCTCCGTGTGATCGAAGACGGGGTAGTCCCGCTCGTTGACGGCAGCGAGGATCTTCCGGCGCTGAGGTGAGTCCTCCGGCTCGAGGTGCTTGAAGAGGAACTTCGACGCGAACTGGAAGCGCGTCGCGCGGTAGTAGCGCACGCGCTCGTAGTGCAGCAGCGCGCGGTAGATGTCCGTGCCGTGGAGCTCGAAGCACTTGCCCAGTGCCGCGGCGTCCTCGAAGGCCTGCGCGGCACCCTGGCCGAAGGTCGGCAGCATCGGGTGAGCGGCGTCACCCACCAGGCCCACGCGGCCCTCCGTCCAGTTCTCGAGCGCGTCCCGGTCGTAGAGCCCCCACTTCGTCGGGTTCTCGATCAGGCTCGTGAGTGCGACGACGTCGTCGTGACGGGGGTCGCCCTCGAACGCCTCGCTCATGTGTCCGACCATCTCATCGCGGTCGGCGGGGAACCAGTCGCCCTCTTCGCGCTCGAACTCCTCGGCGTTGGGCTCGTAGTAGGCGAGCCACACGTTGAGCAGCTCGCCGCCGCGGACCCAGTACGTGAGATGCTGCGCCGTCGGGGTCTCGCGGCTGTCCATCGACATCGTCTCGATGGGGTTGTAGTCGAGCGGGCTGCCGTCGGGCTTGCGCGCCGCGGCGACCTTGTCCCGCGGGACCAGACCGCGGTAGACGACGACCTCGGTCCAGCGCTTGGTCGACACGCCCGGCCAGACCGCCTCCAGCACCTGGGAGTTGACGCCGTCGGCACCGATCAGCAGGTCTCCGGTCTCCGTCGTGCCGTCGGAGAACGTCACGGTCACGGACTCCTCGTCCTGGCTGACGGCATCCAGGCGCTTGGCCATGTGGACCTGGATCGGGCAGTTGACGCCCGTCTCCGGCGCGAACTCGAGGACCCGCTTGTGGAGGCACATCAGCAGGTCGAGGCGGTGCATGTGGTGGAAGCCGGCGTTGTCGTTGGCCGACGTGTTGTGGTCGAGCGGCTTCCGCGTGATGGAGCCGTCCTCCCAGACCATCCGCGTCTCGCTGAGGATCGCCGCCCTGCCGCCGTCGACTGCCCCGTCCGGGCCCTTGGCGTCCCCGCCGTCGAGGTCGACGCCCAGCCACCGCGACAGCCGTGCGGCGTTCGGGGGGATGTTCAGCCCCGCTCCCGCGGTGCTCGGCGTGCGCGTCTGCTCGAAGACGTCGATCGTCGTGAAGACGCCCGACTCCCGCAGCGCCAGAGCGGTCATCAGCCCCGCCATGCCTCCACCTGCGATAAGCGCACGCATGAAGTCCCTCCAGTTGCTCTCCATCGGTGGCGTCCGACCGCGCGAGCGGCGCCCGCCGCCGGCGACCGTAGCTCGGAACAGGGCACGTTGCTTGCCAGACTGTCCATGAGCGTACGTCCTGAAGCATTCGCACGAGGAAACCTCCGGCCGTCAGCTCCGGGCGACGTCCGTGGACGGCGTCTAGGCGCAAGCCGCGCCGCGCGCCACCCAGGCCTTCGCCGAGACTACGAACGGTGGCTCCGGCAGCCTCTCCCTGCAGAGCTCGCGCAATGCCGTGCGCCGATCGGGCTCGAGGCCGGCGACGTGCGCACCCGACGGGGCAACGCCGAGCGTGAACGGCTCCCACCATTCCTCGAACGTGGCGTGCTCGACGTCCACCGCGACTGTGCTGTCGACGATGTCGCCGATCCCGGCCGCGCGAAAGAGGTCGGCAAGGTGGCCGGCCCTGCTGCCGGGGCAGACAGACCCGTTCTCGACCTCGGGATCGAGCGCTTGGGCGGCATCCCAGAACGGACCGATCGGGCCGCCGTCGGTGAAGTCCCACACGCATGCGGCGACGACGCCGCCGTCCCGCGTCACCCTCGCCATCTCGCGGAGGCCTGCGACCGGATCGTCCATGACGTTGACCACGAGCTGGGCGAGCGTGGCATCGAAGCAGCCTCCTTCGAACGGCAGATCCTCAGCCGGCGCCCGGATGACCTGGACTCCGGGATGGCGGCCGCGTAGGGCCGCGACGAATTCCTCGGACGGGTCGACCGCCGTGACCCGTCCAGGCCTGGCCCTCCGGGCGAGCTCCGCGGTCAGCGCCCCAGAGCCGCAGCCGACATCGAGGACCCGGCCGTCGAGCGGGAGTCCGGCGAAATCGGCGAAGGGCACCGCCAGCGGCCTCGAGTATCGGCCCATGAACCGGTCATAGGCATCGGCACCGCTCAGGCTCACTTCTTCTCCTTCGGCGGCAACGCGCGGGCGAAAGCGACGCTCTGCAGAACCCACGGCTCAAGCGCTCGCTTCGTGGAGACCGACTCGGCATCGACCCGAAGCCAGCCCGTGATCTCGCGTCCGCGCATCTCAAACGGTCGCGCACCGGGCTCGGCGAGGAGAGCCTCCGTCTCCTCCTTGGAGCAGTGGATCATCAGGCCGCCCTCGCCGCTGACCCCCACCGCCATGTGGCCGTCGATCATGAAGCCGATGCCGCCGAACATCTTCTGCTCGGTGTAGCCGTCCTCGGAGGCGATCAGCTCGCGGATCCGATTGGCGAGATCCTCGTCGTAAGCCATCGTGACAATCATCGCGCATGGGGCCTCGACGCCGATAGTCGGGCTTCGCCTGCTCGCAGCGCGCGCGCTGGCAGTCAAGCTCGCCGCCGTAGTCGACCGTGATGAGAGCTAGAGAACGTGTCGATCAGGCTGATCGTCGCGCTCTGGAGCAAGCGGAGGCGCTCCGCGCGGATCAGGCTCCTCGTCACCGCGAATCGGTTCCTCCCCTGTCTCCCGCGGATCGCTTGGATCAGGAGAGGGCTGCGGCTTGGCGGGCTTGTCGTCCATGGCCACGTACTACCCGGCTCGGCAGAGCGAGAACACGCCCCCCGCACCGGCTGGTGGAAAGCAGCGAGGCCCCTCCGGTTTGCTGGGGAGGGCCTCGTGGTCGACCAGCGATCCGCGGGTCTCTCGGCGGCGCGAGCGCAGCCTAACGCGGAGACGTCTCGCCTCCCGCGACGCGTTCGAGATGCTCGTCGCCGTCGCGACCGGCGTCACGCGCTCCATAGATTCCGTCGCGTGAGGGGCCAAGCCAACCGCACAAGCAAGAAGCGGCATAGGCATCGGGCTCTCCGAACCTCAGCCGAAGATCTCTCACGCGAATCTCGTGGCCCGGCATTCGCGCATCGCGCTTCGCCCTCACTAGATCCGAGAGGCTAGCGAATCGAGACGGGAAACCGGAGCGGCTCGCCGGGCGCGGCGAACCCGAGCGAGCCGCAGCGCCGTACGGCCACCACGGATACCTCGACCCTACCAAGCGCCGGCACCCCTGAAAAGCGTCGAGACCCCGCCAGTTGCTAGGGCGGGGGCCTCGGTAGTTCCTGTGCCGCGGGTATCAGGGCGGCGCGTGCCGCTTATGATCGCGCCGTGGCCGATTTCGTCGGGCAACTGGTGGGCGCGATCATCGAGTGGTGGATGATCGGGAGCGGGCGGGGCGACGGCGACGAGACCTCGTAGGTAGCCACCGTCATCCCTTCATTGGGGATAGCCGGCTAACGAGGCCCGCCGGGCTTTAGGGCGAGCCCTCGTGGTCGACCAGCGATCCGCGGGATTCTCGGCGGCGCGTCATGCCAGCGTACTCCGAAACGATCAGAGGCCCCGCGCCTCGCGAGCACGGGACCTCTGATGTCGGGCGGCCGACCCGGCCACCGTCTTCGTTACCACCGCGACCTACAGATCCGACGAGACCTTGCCGAGCGCGCCACCGATCGACCCGCTCAGCGCGCCGAGCGCGACGAAGATGCCGATGGCGATAACCGCCAGAACGACCGCGTACTCAGCCATCGTCTGGCCGTCTTCCTGTGCAAGGCGTGCCTGCAACTTCGTGTAGAGCTCGAGCATTCCGTATCTCCCAAGTTCGCTTGACTGCTATCTCTTGAGAGACGAAGGATCGATGGGTTTCCTTCTGACCCTTCCGGACTGCATTGAGAGGACGAACCTGCTACGTGGAGCCGTCGAACACGGGTGTGCGAGCAGCCGTTTTAGAGTTCGAGGAGCGGCTGTGCCGCGTGAGGGTTCCCCGGCCCCTATGGGCGAGGCCCCGTGCCTCGCCAGCACGGAGCCCCTATCTGGGACGGCCGATCCGGCCACCCCGTCATGTGCTGCGCGGAACGACGGCCTCGCCTGGGGACGTTGGAGGGTGCCTCGCTTGAGGAGGCGACCTAATCGTCCCGCGCCCGCCAGCATTCCCGTTGTGCCATCCCACCAAACGCGTGCCGCGTGTGCCTGCGCGGACGGGTCACGCGGGCCGTCCATACGGCCAGGCTCGTAGGGCCCGCCGCAAGCCACGGCAGCCCGGTAGCTACCTGCTCGCCCGGCGGGAGCAGCGTCGCAGCCGACCGGACGCCGGCCACGCGCTGGAAGGCTATGCCGTCACGTGCTCGCGTGAGGAGCCGCCGTAAAGCCCAGGTGGGAGGCTCGCACCGCGGCGCCCGTGCGAGCCTGCCCGATCCCTGACTGAGTGCCCCTAGCGCCGCACGCCTTTGAGTTCGAGGGTGTCCTTGCTTGTGTTGCTCTTGTCGACGTCGACGAACGTACCCGCAGTCGACTTCTCGATGAGCACCAGCCGCGCATTCTTGTTGGAGCCGTGATTTGCCGAGGCCGATGCGAGTGATCCGGCACTCAACGCGATCGCGCCGAGCACGACCGGGACCATCCATGCGGTCAGCTTCCTGGGCATGACGTCCTCCGCGTCTCGCCACCGCGGCCGCGGCAGCCAACGGGACGTAGCACCGACAGTGAGCGACACCAAGGGGGGATTGGCCACCTTGCGTGCCTACAGGTTCGGCGCGCGTAAACGACCGTGCGCAATCGTTCGGGGCCCGGTTGGCGAGGCGGCGCTCAGAACGCTGGAGTCGCCGCCAGGATCTGCGTTTCAGCTCGCCGTGAACATCGCGGTTTGGTGAGCCCGCGCATGGGTACGGACGGTCCCCTACCACCAGGAGGAGTGACATGGAGACCTACGACATCTGGGTTTACCGCCCAGACCCGCAGCTGGGCTACGATCCCGCCGCCGGGCGCGATCTCTCCGGGTATAAGGTCGAAGCCGTCGACGGCTCGATCGGCAAGATCGACGAGGCCAGCAACGACGTGGGGCAGAGCTACGTCATCGTCGACACCGGCCCCTGGATCCTCGGCAAGAAGGTGATGCTGCCCGCCGGCGTCGTCAAGCGTGTCGACGACCAGGAAGAAAAGGTCTGGGTCGATCGCACGAAGGATCAGATCAAGGATTCTCCGGAGTACGACGAGGCCCTGATGTCCGACTCCGGCTATCGCGACGAGCTCGGTACGTACTACGGCCCTGGCGGCCGCGGCTACCGGGACTCGGACGAGACGATCTAGGCCGTCCGCCCCGCTTTGAGCACCGGCGAGCCCCCGCCGCACGGCGGCGGGGGCTCGAACCGCGTGGCAGACGAGTCGGACACGATCGCACCTTCTCGTCCTCTCGGTCCGTAAGGATCGTGTAAATGGTGCGCAGCGTCGCGTGTGCAGCTCGCGGGTCGGGGTACGCACGGCAATGCCTGAGTCATCGGTCTTATTCGATGCGAACCGCGGAGATATTGATGTCCGCGAGATTCCCGGCGGCGTCGGCGTGATAGTCGCCCTGAGGGGGGATCATGATCTCTCGACCAAGGCGCGGGTGGTCGAAGCACTTAGGCGTCCGCGCCGCGAGTCATACGCGGTGATCGTGATTGATCTCCGGCAGTGCTCGTTCGTCGATTCAACCATCATCGCCGTGATCCTCGCAGCCGGCCGCAGGGACACCCCGCAGGAGCCAAATGTCTCGGTCGTTCTGCCGGACGACGCGAGCTACGTCCGCCGTGCTCTGTCGGTGATCGGCCTGCACGACCTGCTTCCGGTGCACCTTTCGGTTGAAGCCGCTCTAGAGGCGGAACTACAAGACCGCGACGCCGGAACGGGCCACGAATTGCCCCGTTCAACACCAGAACGTTCCCCGCGCGACCCGACGGCCAGCACACCGCAAGCGTAGACTCGCACCGGTGCGGTCGGCTGACGGGTCACGGCCGCGCCAGGCTCGACGGTACCCAAACCGCGGGCGGCTCGCCGGGCGCGCTGCCCGTGATCGCGGAGCGCATCGGGACAGCAGTGTCGCGGCGCTGCGGCGCATTCAACGGCGCATCTAGGACGTGTCAGCTGGCGATGGTGCACGTTCGGGTAGGCGTCGGATGGCGTCTTCGCGGCAAGGGAACTCACCAACCTGTTCGGGGTTCGGCCATCCCTCTGCAACCGCCTTCTCGAGATCGGCGAGCGTCTCGATGTAGAACAGAGGCGTGGCGTTGGTGAGGAAGTGCGCCTCAAGCCAAACCGCCTCGTCCACGTTGAGCGCCTGAAGCGCCGACTTGTCGAAGATCGTGACGGGTCCCACGGTGGTCGCCGACTTCCTCGTAGGGCTGGCGATGCGGTTGCCCGGCGGCGTCGTACCGGGCCGCAACGACGTCGTGCTGCTCGTGGAGTTAGGTCCTGATGCGCCCCGATTGTGACACTTCACGTGACACCCGATGACCCGAGCGGGCGAAAAACCTGCGCCGCCCCTACCGGAAACACGCGCTCTGCAGGGATTCTCCGGGATGGGCCGAGTAGGGATCGAACCTACGACCTTGGGATTAAGAGTCCCCTGCTCTACCAGCTGAGCTATCGGCCCCGGGGCGTGAGAGTACCAGCGAGATCGCGTCAGGCGATGCGGGCCGAGTCGAGCGCGCTGTCCGCATCGTCGGCGAGGTGCACGAGGCGGGCGACGCCGATGCGCTCGAGCGCGTCGCGGACGCGGTCGTCGGCGCCACAGAGCGTGAGGCGGCCGCCGCGCAGCCGCGTGTCGCGGGCGGAGCGCACGAGCACGCCGACGGCGCTCTCGTCCATGCTGCCGGGCGCGGAGAGCTCGATCACGATGTGATGCGCCTCGCGCACGGAATCGCTCGCGAGCGCCTCGGCCAGATCGGCGACGACGCCGTAGTCGAGCGGCTCGTTCACGCTCACGAGCGTGGCGCCGCCGGGCGTGGTCTCGATGTCGATCACGGTGTCGTCGTGGTCGACGTCGAGGACGCCTTCTCGGACGCCTTGAGCTGAATGATGACCTTCTTGACCTGCGGCGCGTTGACGTCGTCCGGCGCGATCTTGAGGAACTCCTCGTACGCCTTGATCGCCGTCTTGCCGTCGCTCGCGGCCTGCGCGGCCGAGCCGTAGTTGAGCCAGACCGTCGCCGCGAGATCGTTCTTCGCGAACGCCGGGAGCGCGACGAGCTTGCCGTAGGTGACCGTGGAGCGCTTCCACCAGGCGTCGGCCTTCTTGCCGATCTTGCCGGCCTGCGTGAGCAGCTTGGTCTGCTGCTCCTGCTCCGACGCGGCCTGGGCCTGCGTGACCGGATCCTCGGAGAGGGTGCCGAGCGTGCCGCCCGAGAACGTGCTGTCGTTGCCGGGCGACGACGTCAGCGCCTGCTGCTGGAGCGACTGCGCCTGGTTCGAGTTGTTGGTCGCGACCTGCGCCTGCGCGAGCGCGAGGCGCTGGTAGCTGTCCATGTCGGTCGGCTTGAGCTTCACGACGTGGCCCCAGGCCGTTGCCTCCAGCGCGGGATTCTGCTGCGCGGCGTAGGCATCCGCGAGCTGCTGCCAGGCGACGGCGTTCTTCGGATTCGCCTTGACCCGCTTCAGCAGCTCTCCGACGCCCGCCGTCGACGTCGTCGACGTCCCGGCACCGCCGCCGTCGTTGCCGATGATGTCCGACAGCGACGCCTGGCTGCCCGTGCCGACGCCGCCGATGATGAACGAGATGGCGAAGATCGCGACGAGTGCGAAGAAGATGCCGCCGACCCAGCCCTTGCGGGTGCGAATCCAGATGATCATGTTGGGGGCGTCTCTGCTGGTTCGAGGAGGAGGGAGCGCGCAGCCGCGGCTGCGGCGAGGGCGCGCTCGAAATCGGTCGAATCCACACCGTACAGCACGTTGCCGCCGATCGCGACCAGTGTCACGAGCGCCGGAGATCCGCCGAGCACGAGCGCGGAGACGGGGTCGTCACTCGGCCAGAACGGGGTGCGATCGAGCCGCACCGCGATCAGGTCGGCGAGCATCCCCGGGGCGAGCGCGCCGCGGTCGTCGAGGCCGAGCGCACGGGCGCCGTCGAGCGTGGCCATCTGCAGCGCCGTGGCCGTCGAGAGCGCCTCTGGATCCTCGGCGCTCGCACGCGCGAGCAGCAGCGCCGCGCGCAGCTCGTCGAACATGTCGAGCGAGAGCGCCGACGACGGACTGTCGGTGCCGAGGCCGATGCGGATGCCGGCGGCGCGCAGGCGGGCGAGCGGCGCGACGCCGCAGCCGAGCAGCGCGTTCGAGCGCGGGCAGTGCGCCACGGCGGCGCCGGTCGCGGCGAGGGCCGCGATGTCGGCGTCCTCGACGTGGACGGCGTGCGCGACCACGGTCTCGGGGCCGAGCAGCCCTCGCTCGGCCAGCTCGAGGATCGGATGGCGGCCGTAGGGCCCCACGGAGCGCGCGA
This sequence comes from uncultured Actinomycetes bacterium, assembly GCA_963705965.1. GTDB lineage: Bacteria > Actinomycetota > Thermoleophilia > Gaiellales > JALYLC01 > JALYLC01. The sequence continues at coordinate 395,377 of CAVPLI010000008.1, forward strand.
GCACGCCGGTGCCGCCGACCATGGCGTCGAGCTCGTGGCGCGACTCGCCGAGGTGCGTCACCACGTGCATGCCGCGGGCGCGCGCGAGGGCGACCATCTCGGCGAACAGCGCAAGGCCGACCGTGAAGGGGGCGTGCGGCGAGATCGCGAGCTCGACCTTCGGCCCGGCGTCGGCCGCGAGCGCATCCACGCGCCCGGCGAGTTTCGCCGCGACATCGGCGGCATCGGCATCGTCGCCGCCGAAGGCCTCGATCGCCACGATCGCGCGCAGCCCCGCGGCGCTGAAGGCGGCGACGGCGGCGCCCGAGTACGCGGCGTCGACGACCGTCGTCATGCCCGAGCGCAGGCATTCGGCGGCGCCGAGCGCCGCCATCGCATCGAGGCCCTCGCGCCCGAGTCGCCAGGTGCGCTTGGTGTGCGCCGAGATCCAGGGCCCGAACGCGAGCCCGTCCCCGAGCCCCGAATAGGCGGCGTACTCGATGTGCGAGTGCAGGTTCACGAAGCCGGGTGCCAGCACGCAGCCGGGCAGGTCGATCCGGCTCGCACCGGGATGCGCCGCGGCGAGCTGCGCGGCGTCCCCCACCTCCGCGATCCGATCGCCCTCCACGAGAACCGCTCCGCCGGCGAGCGGCGGCGCGCCGACCGGCACGATCCAGTCGGCCGAGAAGAGCTTGCTCACGCCTCGCTGGCGGCGGCTGCGGCGTCCTCGTCCCTGCCGCGAGAGCGCTCGACGCCGCGCGCGACCCAGATCGAGACCTCGAAGAGGATGAGCAGCGGCAGCAGCTCGAGCAGCATCGAGACCGGGTCGGTGCCCGGGAGCGCGGCAGCGCCCGCCGCGAGGAGCACGATCGCGATGCGCCGGTTCTTCTTCATCATCCGCGACGACAGGATGTGCAGGCGGGTCAGGATCCAGACCGCCGCGGGCATCTCGAAGATGATGCCCATGACGAACATCATCGTCATCTCGAACGGGTAGAGGCTGCGTGCGCGCGGCAACGCGGTCACCTCGTCCGAGGCCCAGAAGTAGAGGAACTTCACGGCCGAGGGAACGACGACGTAGTAGCCGAACGCCGCGCCGGCCAGGAACAGCAGCGGGATGAAGATCAGCAGCGGCCTGAGGCGCCTGCTGACGTCCTGCGAGAAGGCCGGGATGAGGTACGAGTAGAGCTGGTAGAGCAGGAACGGGAACGTCACGAGCAGCGCCGTGTAGACGCTGATCAGGATCGTGAGCGTGAACGCCTCGCCGATCTCGGTCGTGATCGGCTTGCTGTCCTGGAGCTCCTGCGGGAGCTGCGCGTTGAGGATCGCGAAGAGATCGTGGTAGCGCCAGAACGCGACGGCGAACGCGACCGCGAGCACGACGACGCACGCGATCAGGCGATCGCGCAGCTCTGTCAGATGCTCGACGAGCGTCGCCTCCTCGCCGTGATCGAGCCGGCGGACGCGAGCCAGCCGCTGGAGGAGGCCGATCACTGCAGGTGTCTAGGAGGCGTCCGCGGGGGTCTTGTCGGAAGACGCCGGTGCGACTGCGGGCTCTGGGGCGACGACCGGCTCGGGCGGCGCATCGGCCGGCGGCAGGTCTGCGGGCGGGAGCTCGTGGACGCGCGCGCTCACGGGCTCTTCCTCTTCCTCTTCGTCGGCGGACACGTCGACGGTGTCGTCGTCGTTGATGCCCTCCTTGAACTCCTTCACGCCCTTGCCCAGCGAACGCGCCATCTCGGGCAGCTTCTTGGGGCCCAGGACGATCAGGGCGATCACGAGCACGATGAGGATCTCTTGCGGTCCGATGGATCCGAACACGGGGGCTCCTTTCAGGAGGCCAACGCGCGAAGGATAGACGAGCGGCGGAAACGAGCCGCATCCCGCCGGGGGGAGCTGCCCTTCACACGTTGCAGCAACTGTTCGCAATGCGCGGGGGTATGGATCGGATACGACTGCGGAGTGCGGTTGGTTAGGCCGACGCCTCCTCGGGCGGCCGGACGGGGAACTTAGGGCGCTCTTAGACCGCTTGGGCGCGCTACTCTGCAGGAGTTAGGCGCGCCTATTGCGCCTGGAATCTCTTCTCATGCGGCCCTGGGCGGTCCGCTTTCTGGAAAGGCACGCACGTGGCTGACCTCGTCATCGAGGGTCTCCGCGCCGAGATCGACGGCAAGGAGATCCTGAAGGGCATCGACCTCGAAGTCTCCAAGGGTGAGGTGCACGCCGTCATGGGCCCGAACGGCTCGGGCAAGTCGACCCTCTCCTACGTGCTCATGGGCCACCCGGCCTACGAGGTCACGGGGGGCTCCGTCACGTTCAAGGGCGTCGACCTGCTGGAGCTCGAGCCCGACGAGCGCTCGCGCATGGGCATGTTCCTGGCCTTCCAGTATCCGCACGCCGTCCCGGGCGTGACCGTCTCGAGCTTCCTCCGCCAGGCCGTCAACGCGCACCGCAAGGGCGGGCCCGACGGCGCGGACAACCCGATCTCCGCGAAGGAGTTCGGCAACAAGTTCCGCAGCGCGCTCGAGATGCTCCAGGTCGACAAGTCGCTCTCGAGCCGCTACCTCAACGACGGCTTCTCCGGCGGCGAGAAGAAGCGCCTCGAGATCCTCCAGATGGCGATGCTCGAGCCCGAGCTCGCGATCCTCGACGAGACCGACTCCGGCCTCGACATCGACGCCCTCAAGATCGTCTCCGAGGGCGTCAACAAGCTGTCGGGCCCCGAGCTCGGCGTGCTCGTGATCACGCACTACCAGCGCATCCTCAATTACATCCGGCCCGACCACGTGCACATCCTCATGGATGGCCGCATCGTGCGCTCGGGCGGAGCCGAGCTCGCGCTCGAGCTCGAGCAGAGCGGCTACGCGGGCGTCGCCCCGCAGCAGGAGGTCTGAAATGGCTCCGGAAACCGCCCAACGTTGACATTGGCGAGTACCAGTACGGCTTCAGCAGCCCCGAGGCGCCGATCTTCAAGACGCGCGCGGGCCTGGACGAGGACGTCGTGCGCGAGATCTCGGCGCACAAGAACGAGCCGCAGTGGATGCTCGACTTCCGCCTCAAGGCCTACGCGACGTACCGCCGCAAGCCGATGCCGACGTGGGGCGGCGACCTCTCGGGCATCGACTTCGAGTCGATCTTCTACTACCTCAAGCCGACGGTCGAGAACGCCCGCAGCTGGGACGACGTCCCCGAGGACATCAAGAACACGTTCGACCGGCTGGGCATCCCCGAGGCCGAGAAGAAGTTCCTCGCCGGCGTCGGCGCCCAGTACGAGTCCGAGGTCATCTACCACAGCCTGCAGAAGGATCTCGAGGACAAGGGCGTCATCTTCCTCGACACCGATCAGGCGCTGCAGAAGCACGAGGACCTGTTCCGCGAGCACTGGGCGACGATCATCCCGCCGACCGACAACATGTTCGCCGCGCTCAACTCGGCCGTCTGGTCGGGCGGCTCGTTCATCTACGTGCCGAAGGGCGTCAAGGTCGAGCTGCCGCTGCAGGCCTACTTCCGCATCAACGCCCAGAACATGGGCCAGTTCGAGCGGACGCTGATCATCGTCGACGAGGGCGCCTACGTGCACTACGTCGAGGGCTGCACCGCCCCGACGTACTCGAGCGACTCGCTGCACTCGGCCGTCGTCGAGATCGTCGTCAAGAAGGGCGGCCGCTGCCGCTACACGACGATCCAGAACTGGTCGAACAACGTCTACAACCTCGTCACCAAGCGCGCCGTCGCCTACCAGGACGCCACGATGGAGTGGGTCGACGGCAACCTCGGCTCGAAGCTGACCATGAAGTACCCGGCGGTCATCCTCAAGGAGCCGGGCGCGCACGGCGAGGTGCTCTCGATCGCGTTCGCCGGCGAGGGCCAGCACCAGGACGCCGGCGCCAAGATCACGCACATGGCGCCCAACACGACCTCGGTGATCACCTCGAAGTCGATCTCCCGCGGCGGCGGCCGGGCCTCCTACCGCGGCCTGCTGCGCGTCAACCCGGGCGCCAAGGGCGCGAAGTCGAAGGTCGTCTGCGACGCCCTGATCCTCGACGAGGAAAGCCGCTCGGACACGTACCCGTACATCAACATCGGCGAGAACGAGGTCGATATCGGGCACGAGGCGACGGTCTCGAAGATCGGCGAGGAGCAGCTCTTCTACCTGCGCAGCCGCGGCCTCTCCGAGGCCGAGGCCTCCGCGATGATCGTCGCCGGGTTCGTCGAGCCGATCACCAAGGAGCTGCCGCTGGAGTACGCGGTCGAGATGAACCGCCTGATCCAGCTGCAGATGGAAGGCTCGGTCGGCTGATGGCCGCATGGCTCGATGAACGCCGCAGCGAGGCACGTGCGGCGCTCGAAAGCACGCCCCTGCCCACCCTGAAGGACGAGAACTGGCGCTACACGTCGCTGCGCGGCATCGACTTCGACGCGTTCACGACCGCTCGCGGCGACGGCGATGCGGCGCGCACCCCGACGGTGCTCGGCGACCTCGAGACCGCGGGCGAGCTCGTGCAGCGCGGCCAGGACGTCGTCCACGTGCGGCTCGACGACGACGCGCGCGCCTCCGGCGTCGTGCTCTCGTCGCTCGACGATGCCGTCGAGACGCACGGCGAGCTCGTCGACCGCCACCTCGGCAGCGTGCTCGACCTGCGCGACCGCTTCATCGCCGAGAACTCGGCGACCTGGAGCGGCGGCGCGTTCGTGTACGTCCCGGCCGGCGTCACCGTCGGACTGCCGCTGCGGCTCGTGGTCGAGAACCCCGAGGCGCATGCGCGCACGCTCTGGCGCACGCTCGTCGTCGTCGAGGCGGGCGCGCGGCTGACGCTGCTCGAGGAGCTCGCCCCCGGTGAGCCCGGGTACCTCAACGGCGCGCTCGAGCTCGTGCTCGGCGACGGCGCCGAGGTCGACCTCGTCCAGACGCAGGAGCTCCACCACGAGACGTACCACTTCAGCGCGGCACGTGCCGAGATCGCGCGCGACGCGACGCTGCGGTGGTTCTCGCTCGGACTCGGCGGCAAGCTCGGCAAGGCGCGCCAGGAGTCCCGCCTCAGCGGTCCCGGCTCGACCGTGCGCGCGACGGGCATCTACGCACTCGCCGAGCGCCAGCACCTCGATCTCGACACCGCCCAGGAGCACGCGGCCCCGAACGCGGTCAGCGACCTCGCCTACAAGGGCGCGCTGCGCGGGCACTCGCGCTCCGTCTGGCGCGGGATCATCAAGGTCGACAAGGGCGCGCAGGGCACGGATGCGTTCCAGGAGAACCGCAACCTGCTGCTCTCGGGCCACGCGCACGCCGACTCGATCCCCGGCCTCCAGATCCTCGCCAACGACGTGCGCTGCACGCACGCGGCGACGGTCAGCCGGGTCGACTCGGAGCTGCTCTTCTTCCTCATGGCACGCGGGTTCGAGCGGCGCGAGGCCGAGCAGATGCTCGTCACCGCGTTCTACGCCGACGCGCTCGCGCGGATCGAGAACCTCGCCGTGCGCGAGCGCTTCGCCGCCGCGCTGGCGTTGCGCGCAGTCTGATCCGGTCTCTGCGCAACCGACAGGTTGCGTAACCTCCCGGCATGAGGATTCTCACGCTGGGTGGAACGCGTTTCGTCGGCCGGCACATCGTCGAGGCCGCGCGCAGCGCCGGGCACGAGGTGTCGGTCTTCAGCCGCGGTCGGACGCCGCTGCCGTGGGATGACGTCGAGCACCTGCGCGGCGATCGCGACACCGGCGACCTGGAGGCGCTGCGCGATCGCGAGTGGGACGCGTGCATCGATGTCAGCGCGTATGTGCCGGAGGTCGCGCGCGCCTCGGCGGAGCTCCTCGCCGGGAACGTCGCGCACTGCACGTTCATCTCGACTGCGTCGGTCTACGTCGTCGATCCCGCCGGCGGCATGGACGAGACCACGCCGGTGCTCCCGGCGGCGCTCGACGAGGCGGATGCCGAGGGGGCCGAGCTCTACGGCGCGCGCAAGGTCGCGTGCGAGCTGGAGGTGGAGCGATCGTTCCCGGGCCGCACGCTGATCATCCGCCCGGGCATCGTGGCCGGACCGCACGACCCCACGAACCGCTTCACGTGGTGGGTCGAGCGCCTCGCTCGCGGCGGCGAGGTGCTCGGGCCGGGCTCGCCGGATGCTCCCGTCCAGCTCGTGGACGGACGCGATCTCGGCGCGTTCACCGTGGCGCAGACGGAGCGGCTCGCGACGGGAGTCTTCAACGCGTGCGGCCCGCCGGCATCGTTCGGCGAGCTGATCGGCGCCTGTCGCACCGGAACGGCCTCGCGCTCCGAGGTGACCTGGGTGAGCGAGCAACTGCTGCTCGAGCAGGGCGTCGAGCCGTTCACCGAGATGCCGCTGTGGCTGCCCGACGAGCCGGCGACGCGCGCCTTCTACTCCATGTCGAACGCCCGGGCGCGCGCCCAGGGACTCGAGCTGCGGCATCTCGCGGACACGGCGCGCGATACCTGGGAGTGGCTGCGCGCGGTGCGCGCGGGCGAGCTCCCGGAGCCCGTCGCGGGCGGGTTCGTGGCGCGCGGACTCGGCCCCGAGCGCGAGGCGGCCCTGCTCGGAGCCCACCATTCCACCTAATGTATAGTAATCCGATCGACAAACTCGATTGGGAGCGCGAAGGATGGCTGACGCACGGTTGCTCGACGAGGAGCACTACTTCAGGACACGCGACGGCCAGCTGGCCGCAGAGGCCGAGCGTCGCGGGATCTCGCGCCGCGCGCTGCTGACGGCGACCGCCGCAGGCGTCCCGCTGCTGGCGGGCGCCGGGACCTGGGCGACACCTGCGGCACTCGCCGCCGATCCCGCCCCGGCTGCGCCCGCGACGCCGATCGTCAAGCCGCTCCCGCCGGAGTGGTTCACGATCATCGGCACGAACGCCGAGATGCGCTGGGACTCGGTCGCGGGTCAGGGCTACAAGACGGCGAACGAGCGCTTCTTCGTGCGCAACCACACGTCGACGCCGCTGATCGACGCGGCGACCTGGCAGCTGCGCGTCTTCGGCAGCGCGCTCCACGGCTCTCCCGACCTCGCCACGCGCGCGCGTTCAGCTACCGCGATCTCCGCAAGCTCCCCGCCAAGGAGGTCACGGCGTTCGTCGAGTGCGCCGGCAACGGCCGCAGCTTCTTCTCGAGCCAGCAGGGCACGCCCGCGCCGGGATCGCAGTGGAAGCTCGGCGCCATCGGCGTCGCGCGCTGGCGCGGCGTCCCGCTCGCGCACGTGCTCAAGCTCGCGGGCCTCCAGCGCTGGCGTGCCGTCGACGTCCTGCCCGAAGGGCTCGACGCGACGGTCGTCTCGGGTGGCGTCGACACCGGCCACGTGCGTCGTCCGCTGCCGATCGAGAAGGCGCTCGACGACGCGCTGCTCGTGTACGAGATGAACGGCGAGCCGCTGCCGCCCGACCACGGGTACCCCGTGCGCCTGCTCGTGCCGGGCTGGGTCGGGATCGCGAACATCAAGTGGCTCGGCCAGATCGAGGTCGCGGACCATCCGCTGTACTCGCCGTGGAACACGACGCAGTACCGCCTCATCGGCGCGGCCTATCCGCCCGACTCGCCGCCGCTCACGAATCAGGCCGTCAAGAGCGCCTTCGAGCTGCCCTTCGGCGCGACGTTCCCCACCGGTGTGCGGCAGGTGCTGACGGGGCGCTCGTGGTCGGGCTCCAAGCCGGTCAAGCGCGTCGACTTCAGCAGCGACGGCGGGGCGACATGGACACGCGCGCGCCTCACGGGCCCCAACCTCAAGAACGCCTGGGTGCGCTGGAAGGTCGCCTGGAAGCCGGCGGCCGCCGGCAGCTACGAGCTACTCGCCCGCGCGACGGACGCGGCCGGGCAGACGCAGCCCGCGACCGTCCCGTTCAACGATCTCGGCTACCTGTTCTGGGCCGTCGTGAAGCACCCTGTCACCGTGACGTGAGCGGATTCGACGGAGCGCGAGGCGGCGCCGCTCGCCGGCTCGCGCTCCACTGAACCTTCCGGCGAGAGCTAGTGAGGGACGCCGATCAGGACGTCCGAGGCCTTGACGACGGCCGTGACCTCGAGAGCCTTCCGCGAGGCCGAGTTCGCGGACGGCCTCGACGGTGATCGAGGCGACGAGTCGCACCCCACCGGCGTCGAGCTCGACGTTCGCGATCGCCTCACCCTGCGAGATGCCGGTGACGGTTGCGGGAATCTGATTGCGCGCACTTAGCTTCATGGCTGCACCCTAAGCGCTCACGAGCCACCCCAGGCCGCTCAGGGAGCGGCCTTGCCGTTCCGACTGCTGCGATCCACCTCGTCACCGTGACGTAACAGACGCGCAACCAAGGATGCGGCATCCTGTGGTCATGGGGGACAGCACCCTGGATGCGATGGGCGCAGCCTTCGCGCGCTTCGACAACGTCGACGGGCGCCTGGTGGTGCTGGCCATCATCTGCCAGCTGCTGGGCTCGGTGTGTCACGCACGCGCGTGGGCGAACCTGCTCTCGGCTGCCCGGCCGGACAGCCGCTTCCCGCGCGGCGCGGTGCTCTGCGCGCACCTCGCCGGGGTCGCAGGCAACGCCGTCGTGCCGGCTCATGCGGGCGATGCCGCGAAGGTGATGCTGATCCGCCGGATCGCCCCGGGCACGCCGGTCGCGACGATCGTGACCACGCTCGTGATGCTGACGGCGGTCGACGTGGTCCTCGGGGGCAGTGCGCTGCTCGCCACGGCCAGCACGTCGCTCGGCCCCGCGGTGCCGCACCCGACCGCGACCAATGCGCTGCTGGCGGCCGGCGTCGCCCTCGCCGCGGGCATCGCCGTCTATCTCGCCCGGCGCAGGCTGTCGGGCGTGCTCACCCATGTCCGCGAGGCGGCTGCGCTGCTCGCGGATCCCCGTCGCTTCTTCCGCGAGGCGGTCACCTGGCAGGTCGGTGCGTGGCTGGCGCGCGTCGCCGTCGCATTCGTCGCGCTGCACGCGTTCGGACTGCCGGCATCGCTGCTCGACGCCGTGCTCGTCGTCGTCGTGACCGGGCTCGCGGGCGTGATCCCGTTCCTGCCCGGCGGCGTCGGCGCGCAGCAGGCGATGCTCGTCTACGCGCTGCACCGGACGGCCTCGGCCGCCAGCGTCGTGGCGTTCGGCGTCGGCATGCAGCTCGGCGTCACGCTCGTCGACCTGACGGTCGGCGTGATCGCGTTGATGATCACGTTCCGGACGCTCGCCCTGCGCGGCGTCCTACGCGCCGGCCGGCCCGCGTAGCGCGCGCTCGTCGCGTAGCTCGGCAAGCAGCGCCAGCTCGTCGCTGATCAATCCCGTGACGCCGAGAGCGGTCGCGCGGTCGGCCTCGTCGCGGCGGTTGACCGGCCACGTCATCAGCATCGGCGCGTGCTCGCGCAGCGCATCCAGGCGACCGCCCTCCAGCAGCCGCAGGTGGAGCGAGGCGCCATCGAGCGGGCGGGCGGTCGCATGCGCGATCAGCCCCTCGAGCTGCCGTGGGCGAGCGGCCGAGCCGATCCGCTGCGCGAGCGCCGGATCGATCTCGTCGAGCAGCGGCCACGCGCGAGCGGACACGATCACGGGCGCGCTGCGCTCGGCGCGCTCGAGCGCAGCGGACAGCATCCGCGCGGCGGCGGGATCGCCGCCCTTGAGGTCGAGCATGAGCACCGTCTCCGGCTCGGCGATCGCGAGCAGGTCCTCGAGACGATCGAAGCGCCGCCACGGGGGCGCGAGCGCCCACCGGTCCCAGTAGAGCAGCGGGCCCGCGGTCTTCAGGTGCCGCAGCTCGAGCCGACCGCGCCAGAGGTGGAGGTCGGCCTCGATGACGTCGGCGCCCGTGGCCTCCGCAGCTCGCAGGTGCGCCGGATCGTTGCCGGCGCGGTGCGCGATCAGCAGTGGCGTGGCGACCACGTCACCCCGTCGTCGAAGGCGTTCGCCGAGGAAGCTCGCGGCACGCCGGTCGAGCGCGCGGATGAGCAGGACCGCGATCCCGAGCCCGGCCATCGCGACGATGCCGCCGACGATCACGTCGACGACGTAGTGGTTCGCGGTCATCACGACCGCCAGCGCCATCGCGACCGGCATGAGAGCACCGCCGATGCGCACCGCGGTGCGCGGGTGGAAGCGCGCGAGCGTGAGGCCCACGAGCAGATCCCAGCCGAAGTGCAGGCTCGGCAGGGCCGCGTAGCGGTCCATCAGCGACGGGCGGCTGCAGCGCCCGGTAGGCGTGCGAGTAGCTCGTCACCGTGTCCGTGAGGCCGATCCCGGTCAGGCGCGGAGGCGCCACGGGATAGGCCAGGAAGATGATCATGCCGATCGCGCCCGAGGCGAAGATCGCCGTGCGCATCTGGCGGTACGCATCGGGGCGGTGGCGGAAGAGCCATGCGGCGCTGACCGCGATCAGCGGCCAGTGCCCCCAGATGTAGACCCAGTTCGCGAGCGTGACGAGCGCGTGGTGGTCGAGGATCAGTTCCTGCAGATCGGCCTCGCGCGCGATCCCGAGCGTCTGCTCGAGGTGGACGAGGGAGCGCGCGTGCGCCTCGGCGACCGAGGCCTGGCCGCTGGTCGCGGCGCGCACGCCGAAGTAGACGAGCAACCCGGCCAGGACGAGCTCGAGCTCGCGAATCCACTGGCGCCGCGTGGGCTCTCCGGCTGTGTGCGCACGACCGGCCGCGTGTGGGTGGCGTGTGTGCGCGAGAACGCTGCGAACACTCATAAGAGCTCTCCGATGAAGCCTCCATTGATGAGAAACGTGAGAAGCCCGAAGCCTGTTCCCGCGAGTGCGACTCGCGCCCAGCCGGGGCTCGCAGAGCTGCGCGGCAGCGGGCCGTGGATCGCGCGGGCGGCGGCGAAGCCCATGGCCACGCAGGCCGTGCCGACGACCGTGTCGAGCACGTAGTGGTTTCCGGTGCCGAGGATGACGACGAACACGACCGCCGGGTAGAGCACCGTCAGCCAGGCCACGGGGGAGCGCGGACGCAGCCAGAGAGCGCCCCCGGCGATCATGACGGGACCCCCGAAGTGGAGGCTGACCGCCGCCGCCGTCTCGTTGCGGAGCGCGCTCGGATGCGCGGGCGGCCCGTCCGCGTACGGAATGCCCGCGACCCAGTGCGGCGGCGCCAGCGGATACAGCGCGAGCACGAGCAGCGCCGGGATGTGCAGCAGCGCGAACGTCGAGCGCAGCGGTCGGATAGCGGACGGGATCGAGCGTCCGCGCCGCCGCCATGAACCCGATCACGGCCGCCTCGTTGGCGTTGCGGTAGAAGCTCTCGGCGCCGTCGATCAGCCAGTCGCGGCTGTGGACGAAACGCAGCACCGAGGGCTCGATGTCGATGTGGAGGGCGCGCTCCAGCGCGAACCAGTCGCGCGCGTGCGCGAGCGACTCCCTCGTCGAGCCCTCGAACGGAATCCGCAGCAGCTGCCAGAGGCCGATGATCCCGGCCAGGATCAGCATCTCGACCGGCAGCGGATAGGCCCGTGTCAGCGCGCGAGGCGCCCGACGGGCGCCGTTCAGGCGGCATGCTGCCGGGCGCGCACGCCCGCGGGCCTCGCCGCGGTCGCGTGGCCCGGCCGGCGCGACCACATGCCCACGGCCGCGAGCGCGAGCAGCGCGACGAGCGCGCCCGCGAGCGAGTCCGCGAGATAGTGGTTGCCGGTCTGCGTCACCGCGAGCGTCATCAGCACGGGGTGGAGCACGGCGGCCGCGCGCAGCCAGGTGCGCGAGGTCGCGCGGAAGAGCACGGTGGCCGCGAGGATGCTCCAGCCGACGTGCAGGCTCGGCATCGCCGCGTACGGGTTGAAGCGCACGCCCGCGAACGACCCCGTGTCGTGGCCCGAGAGACCGACCGTGTCCGCGATTCCCAGACCGGGCACGAGGCGCGGCGGCGCGGTCGGGAACGCGAGGTAGACGACGAGGGCCATGCCGAGGGAGATGAAGAGCAGCGTCCGCAGCTCGCGGTAGTAGCGCCGGCGCGAGCCGGCGAGCCACACGAGGATGCTCGCGAGCACCGGGCCGAAGCCGAGCATGTAGTAGGTCGAGAAGAACCCCTCGAACGGGTCCAGGAGCTTCTGCAGCGCGACCTCATGGAAGAGGTCGAGGCTGCGCTCCCAGCGGATCACGCGCCAGGCATCGGCGTGCGCGAGCTCCGGATCGGCGATCGACCAGCCGCGGATCGCGAGGTAGAGCGGGTAGATGGACGCCCACAGCACAAGCTCGCGCAGCACGAAGCGCCGGGTCGCCGGCGTCGTCCGGACCAGCCCCCTGGCACCCAGATCCGCCCCGAATGCGTTGTGAGATTGCAGAACAGACTCCTCGTCGAGCGTGCGCGGCTTACCCCGCACCCTTTCGAACGTCTATGCCCGGATCTGCAATCCCAACTCACCGGGACTGTCGGCACGTTAGTGCACGCGTGCCGTGACCTCGATCTCGATCTTCATGCGCGGGTCGGCGAGCGCGCAGACCTGCATCGTCGCCGCAGGCAGCGCGACGGCGAAGGCGCGCCGCAGCGCCGGCCAGCAGGCCTCGAAGTCGTCCGCGTCCGGCAGCAGGTAGCGCACGCGCACGACGTCGTCGAGGCTCGCCCCCGCCTCGGTGAGCGCGAGTGCGATGTTGATCGAGCGCCTGCTCGGCCTGCTCGGCGACGTCGTCGGAGATCTCCATCGTCGCGTAGTCGAAGCCCGTCGTGCCGGACACGAACACCCAGTCGCCGTCGACGACGGCGCGCGAGTAGCCGATGTCGCGCTCGAACGGCGAGCCGGAGCTGATGCGGCGGCGCTCGGTCACGCCGTCAGGAAGCCGCGGAGGGCGGCGGCCGTCTCGTCGAACGCGTCCCAGTAGACCATGTGGCCGCAGTCGATCTCGACCGTCGTCAGGCGATCGCCGAGGTCGCGCGCCAGCGAGGCGCGCAGCTCCGGGCGGACGATCTCCTCCTGCTTGGCGACGACGAGCAGGCAGGGTCGCTGAGCCTGCGCGAGCGAGACCGTCGTGCGCGCCATCTCGCTCCAGCCCGCGACCGCCGCACCGCGGTGGAAGCGCATCCGGTAGCGGCCGTCGGGTGCCTGGTAGAGGTGCCGCTTGACGTCGTCGGTGGCGTCCGGGATGGACTGCGGCGCCCGGCCGTCGAGGCGCTTCGCGAGCGCCTCCTCGGGCGTCGCCCAGCCGGGGTCGTCGATCATGTCGTCGGCGAGCTTGGGAAGCCACTCCCCCGGCAGCTCGACCGCGGGGTCGAGCAACGCGACGCGCGCGACGCGCCCGGGCGCAGTGGCGAGCAGGTGCAGCGCGATCATCCCGCCGTAGGAGTGGCCCACGACCTCGACGCGATCGACGCCCTCGGCATCGAGCGTCTCGAGCAGGTCGGCGACGTGGCGCTCGACCGTCCAGGGGCCATCCCACGTCGAGCGGCCGTGGCCGCGCAGGTCGACCGCGAGCCAGCGGCGCTCGGGGAACGCCTCCAGCGCCAGCCGGCGGTAGCGCTCGCCATGCGCCGTGACGCCGTGGATCGCGAGCGTGGGCGCGCCGTCCGGCGAGCCGAAGTGGTGGAGATTGAGGACAGCCATCGCGCGGAAGCGTAAGGGAAGCGACCAGACGTGGCATCCGCGCCGGCTACGTGAGCTCGGCGCTCCGGAAGCATTCGGGCACGTGGTCGTTCACGACGCCGGTCGACTGCAGATAGGCGTAGACGATCGTGGGCCCGACGAAGGTGAAGCCGCGCTTCTTGAGATCCTTGCTGATCGCCTCGGCGAGCGGCGTGCTAGCCGGAATGCCCTCGCTCTTGTCGCGCGCGTCGCGGACCGGCGTGCCGTCGACCCACGCCCAGAGGTAGGCGTCGAAGCTGCCGCACTCGGCCTGCGTCTCGAGGAAGGCCCGCGCGTTCTTGCGGAACGCGTTGATCTTCAGGCGGTTGCGGACGATGCCCGGGTCGTTCATGCGCTCGTCGAGCTCGGCATCCGTCATCGCGGCGACGCGCTCGACGTCGAAGCCGTGGAAGGCCTTGCGGTAGCCCTCGCGCTTGCGCAGGATCGTGATCCAGGCGAGCCCCGCCTGCGCACCCTCCAGGCACAGCAGCTCGAAGAGCGCGCGATCGTCGTGCAGCGGGACGCCCCATTCCCGGTCGTGGTAGGCCTCGTAGAGCGGATCGCCGCCCGACGCCCAGGAACAGCGGACGAGCGCGTTCCGGCGGTGGCGTGTCGGCAGGCGTCACGCAGGCGTTCTATCAGCCCGCGCCTGCGACACTGCATCCGCCATGCGAGCCATCGCGCAGAAGCTCGAGCGGAACGAGCACGAAGCCTCCCGGCCGGGCACGCATCCGTTCCTCGTCGCGGGGATCGTCGTCGCCTGGCTCGCGCTCGGCCTCGCCCTGGACGACGGCGGCGGCATCGGCCGCCAGCGCCTGATCGGCGCGGCGACCTGGCTCCTGCTGATCGTCCTGGTGCGGCGCGAGCCGCGGGTCACGCAGATCCAGGTCGCGACGCCTCGTCGTGCTCGCGACGCTGCTCGAGTACGCGGCGTCGCCGGTGCTCGGCCTCTACACCTACCGCCTCCACAACGTGCCGGCGTTCGTGCCCCCGGGGCACGGGCTCGTGTACCTCGCAGCGGTGCTGGTCGGGACGTCGGCCGCCGTCACGCGGCGGCCGCTCGCTCCCGCTACTGGTTCTGGCGGTCGCGACGGCGTGGGCCGTCGGCGGCCTCCTCCTGCCCGGGCATCCCGACACGCTCGGCGCCGTGCTCTTCGTGTCGTTCGCGGCCTTCATCCTGCGCGGCCGCTACCCCGGCGTCTACGCGGCCGCATTCGTGCTGACCGCGGCACTCGAGATCTACGGCACCCGGCTCGGCACGTGGGAGTGGGCGCCGCACGATCCCACCGGGCGTCCTGAGCGCCGCGAATCCGCCGAGCGGCATCCCCGGCGGCTACTGCTGGCTCGACTTCTGGGCGCTCGCCCTGGCTCCGTACGTCTACCGGGTGCTCGTGCGCGCGCGCAACGCGCTGCCGTTCAGACCTGCTCCAGCGGCGCCATCGTGAGGCCGAAGCCGCCCAGCTGATCGTGGTAGTGCTCGGCTAGCTCGCGCACCCCGCTCCAGACGACGGCGCGCCCGCTGCGGTGGATGCGGTCGGCGATCTGCAGCCCGCGCTCGTACGAGACGCCCGGCAGCGTGTGCGAGAGCGCGAATGCGACGCCCTCGAACGTGTTGTGGTTGTCGTTGAGCACGATCACCTGCCACGGCCGGTCGTCGTGATCGCGGTCCTCGGTGCTGCGCTGCGGTGTCCGGACGGGTGCGTCGACGGCCACGGGCGGATTTTACGCGGGTGCGGCCTGCCCCCTGCGGATTCGGGGCTTCCCCCCGGCGCCGGTGCGAATTCGCGTCGCCGAGACACCGGCGCGCCGCACGGCCTGCCGGTCGGCCAGGAGCGACGGTTGGCCTGTCATCGCATTACCCCCGGCACCTGACTTCCAAGGAGCACTCGAATGACCGGCAAGCGCAACCTGGCTCATCGCATGGGCCGCTGGAGTGGAACGCATCCGTGGACGGCGATTCTCGGCTGGCTGGCCTTCGTCTTGATCAGCTTCCTCGCCATCCCCTCGTTCGTCACGACCGAACACGCTGAAGGATTCCGAGCTCGGCGTCGGTGAATCCGGTCGCGCGGCGAAGGTGCTCGACCAGGCCTTCCCGACGAGTCAGACCCCCGCGACCGAGATGATCCTCGTGCAGACGGCGCAGCGGCCGCCTCGCGACCGCCGACCTGAACGCGGTGGCCCGTGATGTCCGCACGCGCGTCGGCAGTCTCCCCTCCGTCATCGACCTCCAGGCGCCCGAGCGCTCGAACGACGGTCGCGCGGCGCTCATCCGCTTCGACATCCGCGGCGACTCCGAGAAGGCGGCCGACAAGGTCGCCCCGATCGAGGCGGCCGTCGCCGCCGTCGCGAACGACCATCCGGGTCTACGCGTGGAGCAGTTCGGCGACGCCTCGTCAGGCAAGCAGTTCGACGACCAGATCGCGAAGGACTTCCAGAAGGCCGAGTTCCTCTCCATCCCGATCACCCTGATCATCCTGCTGCTGGCGTTCGGCGCGCTGCTCGCGGCCGGCATCCCGGTGCTGCTCGGCCTGACGTCCGTGTTCACGGCCTTCGGCCTCACGGCGGTCTCGAGCCAGTTCATCGCGACCGGCGAGAGCACGCAGATCCTGATGATGCTGATC
Organism: uncultured Actinomycetes bacterium; assembly: GCA_963705965.1. Taxonomy (GTDB): domain Bacteria; phylum Actinomycetota; class Thermoleophilia; order Gaiellales; family JALYLC01; genus JALYLC01. The sequence continues at coordinate 411,492 of CAVPLI010000008.1, forward strand.
GGCATGGCGGTCGCGGTCGACTACTCGCTCTTCTACCTCAAGCGCGAGCGCGAGGAGCGGGCGCGGGGCGCCGGCAAGCTGGCGGCGCTCGAGGCCGCAGCCGCCACGAGCGGTCACGCCGTCCTCGTCTCCGGCCTGACCGTGATGGTCTCGCTCGCCGGCATGTTCTTCATGGGCGTGCCCGACGGCGGAGCGATGGCGATCGGCTCGATCCTGGTCGTCGGCGTCGCGGTGCTGGGCTCGCTGACGGTGCTCCCCGCCGTCCTCGCCAAGCTCGGCGATCGCGTCCACCGCAGCCGCCTGCCGCTGCTGCGGCGCCTCAAGCGCGAGGAGCGCGACTCCCGCATCTGGGGCTTCGTCCTCGGCCACGTCATGCGCCGCCCGCTCGTCGCCCTGATCGCCGGCGTCGGCATCCTCGCGGTGCTCGCACTTCCGGCCATCGGCATGCAGACCAAGCAGACCGGCCTGGACGACATCTCCCGCAGCACGTTCCCGGTGCTGAAGACCTACGACCACATCCAGCAGTCCTTCCCGGGCGAGCGGAGCGCGGCCGAGGTCGTCATCCAGGCCGCCGACGTGAGCGCACCGGGCGTGCAGGCCGGCATCGCCGACCTCAAGCGCGAGGCGCTCGCCACGGGCAAGGTGCTCGGCCCGATCGCCGAGACCGAGATCAGCCGTGACGGCACGGTCGCCCGCGTCGACCTGCCGCTGGCCGGCGACGGCTCCAACGGCGAGTCCATGAACGCGCTCGCCGCGGTGCGCGAGATCGCGCCTGCCACCATCGGCAGCGTCCCGGGCACGACGGTGGACGTCGGCGGCGAGGCCGCGACGACCAAGGACGGCAACGACAACCTCTCGACGCACGCGCCGCTCGTGTTCGGCTTCGTGCTCGCGATGGCGTTCCTGCTCCTGCTCGTCACGTTCCGGTCGATCGTGATCCCGATCAAGGCGATCCTGCTCAACCTGCTGTCCGTCGCGGCCGCCTTCGGCGTCATCACGCTGGTCTTCCAGCACGGCTTCGGCGAGATCATCGGGATGCCGCACACCAAGGGCATCGCGTCCTGGCTGCCGGTCTTCCTGTTCGTGATCCTGTTCGGCCTCTCGATGGACTACCACGTGTTCATCCTGAGCCGCATCAAGGAGGGCTGGGATCGGGGCATCGGCAACGACGCCGCCGTCGAGCAGGGCATCCGCGGCTCGGCCGGCGTCGTGACCGCAGCGGCCGCCGTCATGATCGCGGTGTTCTCGATCTTCGCGACGATGTCGCTGATCGACCTGCAGGAGTTCGGCGTCGGCCTCGCGGTCGCCGTCGCGATCGACGCCACGCTGATCCGCGGCGTCGTGCTCCCGGCCGCGATGAAGCTGCTCGGCAAGTGGAACTGGTACATGCCGCGCAGCCTCGCCTGGGTTCCCTCCTTCGGCCACGGCGAGAGCCGCACGCTGCAGGGCGCCGCTGCGTAGCCCCCGATTCACACAACCGCACAATCGGGGCCAGGCCCCAGATGTGCGGAAGACCCGCGAATCCCCTGACGGCCCGCCCAGTGCGGGCCGTCGGCGCGGGGACCGCACATTCGGGGCCAGGCCCCGATTGTGCGGTCTGCGCGAGACGAGTGCTCAAATGGGGCCTGGCCCCATTTGAGCAGTTGTCCCGCCGGGGTTAGGCATGCCTCACAACGCGTACACTGCACGGGTGAAGACCGCTTCCGCCGACCCGTCCGCGCCTCCGTCGAAGGTGCTCGACGCAGCCGCGCTGCGCGCCGACTTCCCGATCCTCGCGCGCGAGATCAACGGCTACCCGCTCGCGTACCTGGACTCCGCCTCGTCGGCGCAGACGCCGCGCCAGGTGCTCGACGCGATGAACCACGTCTACGAGCACCACTACGCGAACGTGCACCGCGGCGTGTACACGATCGCCGCCGAGGCGACCGAGGCCTACGAGGCGGCGCGCGACAAGGTGGCGGCCTTCGTCAACGCGAGCAGCCGCCGCGAGTGCCTGTTCGTGCGCAACTCGACCGAGGGCCTCAACCTCGTCGCGTACTCCTACGGCAACGCGAACTGCGGGCCCGGCGACGTGATCGTCTGCAGCGAGATGGAGCACCACTCGAACATGGTCCCGTGGCAGCTGCTGGCGAGCCGCACGGGCGCCTCGCTGCGCTACATCGGCGTGACCGACGACGGGCGCCTCGACCTCGACCAGCTCGCTGCGATCGAGCAGGTCGGGCGCGTCAAGATCGTCGCGGTCGTGCACCAGTCGAACTCGCTCGGGACGCTCAACCCCGTGCGCCAGATCAGCGACTGGGCCCACGAGCGCGGCGCCGTCGTCGTCGTCGACGGCGCACAGTCGGCGCCGCACCGCGCGGTGGACATGCAGGAGCTCGGCTGCGACTTCTTCGCGTTCTCGGGCCACAAGCTGCCGGGGCCGAGCGGCGCGGGTGCGCTGTGGGGCCGCGAGGAGCTGCTCAAGGACATGCCGCCGTTCATGAGCGGCGGCGAGATGATCCAGTCGGTCGCGCTCGAGAAGACCTCGTTCAACAGCCTGCCCTGGAAGTTCGAGGCCGGCACGCCCGCGATCGTCGAGTGCGTCGGGCTGGGCGCCGCCATCGACTACCTCGAGGCGATCGGCATGGACGCGATCGCCGCCCACGAGGCCGAGATCACCGCCTACGCCTACGAGCGCCTGTCCGCCGTCGACGGCCTCACGATCCTCGGGCCCTCCGCTGGCCGACCGCGGAGGCGTGATCTCGTTCACGTTCGAGTCCGCGCACCCCCACGACGTGGCGCAGATCGTCGACCGCCGCGCCGTCTGCGTGCGCGCCGGGCATCACTGCACGCAGCCGCTGATGAAGCGCTTCGGCGTGCCGGCGACGACGCGCGCCAGCTTCTACCTCTACACGGTGCCCGAGGAGATCGACCGCCTGTGCGACGGGCTCGAGGACGTTCGCGCGGTGTTCGCATGATGGACGAGAACTACTACCGCGAGCAGATCCTCGATCACTACAAGAGCCCGCGCAACCGCGGCGAGCTGGATCCGCACGACGCGACCGCGGAGGGGCAGAACCCGCTCTGCGGCGACGAGATCGCGGTCGACCTGCGCCTCACGGACGACCAGCGCATCGAGGCCGTCCGCTTCCGCGGCCAGGGCTGCGCGATCTCGCAGGCCGCGATGTCGATGCTGAGCGAGGAGATCGAGGGCAAGCCGGCGACCGAGGTCGCGGCGCTCGGGCGCGAGGACGTCGTCGACCTGCTCGGCATCCAGCTCTCGCCCGTGCGGCTCAAGTGCGCCCTGCTCGGCCTCGGCGTCGTCAAGGTCGCGCTCAACTCGTCGGTCGGCACGCCGCTCCCCGAGGGCTTCGAGGGCCTCGACGAGGTGACGTGGATCTACGGTTCCCGGCCCTTCCCGGCACGCGCGAGCGCCGTCGCGGCGCGCGGGATGGTCGCCACCAGCCAGCCGCTCGCGACGCAGGCGGGGCTGAGGGCGCTGGAGCGCGGCGGCAACGCGATCGACGCGGCGCTCGCGGCGGCTGCGGTGCTCTGCGTCGTCGAGCCGATGTCGACCGGCGTCGGCGGCGACTGCTTCGCGCTCGTCTGGCGCGACGGCGAGCTGACGGGGCTCAATTCCAGCGGGCGCGCGCCGGCGTCCGCCGACCCCGACGCCATGGGGAGCGCGATCCCGCTGCACGGCCCGCTCAGCATCACCGCGCCGGGTGCCGTGGCCGGCTGGGCGGCGCTCGCCGAGCGCCACGGGCGCCTCGGCCTCGACGCCGTGCTCGCCGACGCGATCGACATCGCCGAGCGCGGGTTCGCCGTCACGCCCGTGATCGCCGGTCTGTGGGCCGCCGCGGCGGCCGACCTCGCGGGGTTCGAGGAGGCGCGCCGCCAGTTCCTGCCCGCGCCGCGGGTCGGTCAGCTCGTGTCGTTCCCCGAGCTCGCGGGCACGCTCCGGCGGATCGCGCAGGAAGGCCCGGCGGGCTTCTACCGCGGGCCCGTCGGCGATGCCATCTGCGCGGTCTCGCCGCTCACGCTCGACGACCTCGCCCATCCCCACGCCGACTGGGTCGAGCCGCTGCGCCGGCACTACCGCGGCGTCGACGTGTGCGAGATCCCGCCCAACGGCCAGGGCGTCGCGGCGCTGCAGGCGCTCGGCATCCTCGGCGACCTCGATCACGCCGGGGGCTCGCCGCTCGACCGCGTCCACCTCCAGGCCGAGGCGATGAAGCTCGCCTTCGCCGATGCCGAGCGCTACGTGCACGACGGCCCCCTGCCCTCCCGCTACCTCGACGACGACTACCTCGCGGAGCGCCGGGCGCTGATCGACCCGGCCCGGGCCGGTGCGCCCGTGGCGGGCGCGCTCGAGCCGGGCGGCACGGTCTACCTGTGCGCGGTGGACGAGGACCGCAACGCGTGCTCGCTGATCCAGAGCGTCTACCACTCGTTCGGATCGCTCGTGGTCGCGCCCGGGACCGGCGTCGCGCTGCACAACCGCGGGCACTGCTTCACGCTCGAGGCCGGCCATCCCAACCGGCTCGCGCCGGGCAAGCGCCCGTACCACACGATCATCCCGGGCCTGCTGCTGCGCGACGGAGGGCTGCTGGGGCCGTTCGGCGTGATGGGAGGACACATGCAGCCGCAGGGGCATCTGCAGGTCGTGTCGCATCTCGTCGATCGCGGGCTCGATCCGCAGGCCGCGCTGGACGAGCCGCGCTGGCGGCTCGACACCGGTGGGCGCGGCGAGTGGGAGCTCGCTCTCGAGGAGCCGTTCTACCGCCTCGCCCCCGCGCTCGCGCGGCGCGGCCATCGCGCCGTGTGCGACCCCAACTCGGTCGGCTTCGGCGGCGGCCAGGCGGTGCTCGTGCGCGACGACGTGCTCATCGGCGGCAGCGAGCCGCGCAAAGACGGCGTCGCGCTCGGCTACTGAGTCCTCCGTGGACTCCCGCTTCACGCCGTTCCACCGTGGCGGCTCGGGCACGCCCCTGCTCTGCGTGCACGGCTTCACCGACACCTGGCGCACCTGGGATCTCGTCCTGCCGGCGCTCGAGCGCGAGCACGACGTGCTCGCGCCGACGCTCGCGGGCCACGCCGGCGGACCGCTGCTCGAAGGCGAGTTCAGCGCCGCCACGCTCCCCGACGCGCTCGAGCGCGCGATGGACGAGGCCGGCTTCGCGACGGCGCACATCGCCGGGAACTCGCTCGGCGGCTTCCTCGCGCTCCAGCTCGCCGCGCGCGGGCGGGCGGAGTCGGTCGTCGCGCTGGCCCCGGCCGGCGGCTGGGCGAGGACGGACGACTCGTTCACGGGCACGGCCGAGTACTTCGCCGACTCGCTCGCGGAGGCGGAGGCCGCGGCGGCCCACGCCGACGAGATCGTGTCGACGCCCGAAGGCCGCCGGCGGGCCACGCAGTCCTTCGCGACGAACTTCGAGCACATCCCGGCCGAGCTGCTCGCGCACATGCTGCGCGGCGTGGCCGCCTGCCACGGTGCGCGGACGATGCTCGACTACGCGCTGCGCGCCGGCTACGAGCTCGACGCCGCGAAGATCACCTGCCCGGTGCGCATCGTGTGGGGCACCGACGACCAGTTGCTCGCGTGGCCGTCGGCGGCGGTGCGCTTCCGCGAGGAGTGGCTGCCGCACGCCGACTGGGTCGAGCTCGACGGGATCGGTCACTGCCCCCAGCTCGACGTGCCGCTCGAGACGGCGCAGCTGATCCTGGGCTTCACCGCGCGCTAGCGGGACCGGACGGAAAAACACGTCGGGCCGCCATGAGGCGGCCCGACGACGATCGGATACTCGCTGGTATTCACCAGGGGCGATTGCCGCGTCTTCCGCGGCTCCCCAACGCCTGGCCTGACGGCGAGTTCCCTCTCTGGTTCAGGGGAACGTCACCCCTAGCGGCGAGTACCTCCGCTCGGCCCATCAGTACTGTCACACAAGATCGGACCACCCCCTTTCCGCGGTTCGCCCAGCCTAGCTCACGTCTCCCCGGATGGGAAGGGCGGGTCCCAAAATTTCACCCGCACGGCTAGTTGTTGTCGAAATTACGCCAGTACTGACTGGGGGTCGGACCACTCTGACCCTGGTATTTCGAGCCCAGGCCACCGTGGCCGTACGGGCGATCCGCCGGCGTGGAGAGCATCTCGAAGACGAGCTGGGCGACGCGCATGCCGGGGTAGAGCGAGATCGGCAGCCGCGTCATGTTGGAGAGCTCGAGCGTGATCTGCCCGGTGAAGCCGGGGTCGGCCAGGCCGGCGGTCGAGTGCACCTGCAGGCCGAGGCGCCCGAGCGAGCTCTTGCCGTCGAGCCGGGCGACGAGATCGTCGGGGAGGCTGATGCGCTCGAGCGTCGCGCCGAGCACGAACTCCCCGGGGTGGAGGATGAAGGCGCGGCCATCGTCGATCTCGACGAGCTCGGTGAGATCGGGCATCGGCTGCTTGACGTCGATGAACGGGTAGCGCCCCGGGTGGAAGACGCGGAAGCGGTGGTCGCAGCGGACGTCGACGCTCGACGGCTGGACGAGCTCGGGATCGAACGGATCGATCGAGATTCGGCCGGCCGCGAGCGCCTCGCGGATGGAGCGGTCGGAGAGGACCATCGTGCGATCATTCCACGCCATGGCGGCAGCGCGCGGAATCGCAGAGCGCGTCGAGCGGGCGCTCGCTCGCGCGGCCGAGCTCGAGCACCTCGGCTCCGTGTGGGAGCTCGACGCCGAGAGGGCCCGCGAACGCGCCCTCGCGCAGGAGGCGGCGATTGCCCGCGGCGAGGATGCGGGCCCGCTGGCGGGCACGGTCTGCGCGTGGAAGGACTGCTTCGACGTCGCCGGGCTGCACACCACGGGTGGAGCGCCATGGCGCGCCGGCGCTCCGCGCGCGACGACGAGCGCGACCATCGTGCAGCGACTCGAGGCGGCCGGCTCCATCACGATCGGCAAGCTCGCGATGACGCAGCTGGCCTGGGGGATGATGGGCCAGACGCCCGGGCGGCCGCCCTGCCGCAACCCGCACGGCCCGGACCGCGTCCCGGGCGGATCGTCCTCCGGCTCGGCCGTGGCCGTCGCGACCGGGATCGCCGACCACGCGCCCGGCACCGACGCCGGAGGCAGCGTGCGGCATCCGGCCGCGACCTGCGGCGTCGTCGGCTTCAAGCCCACCTACGGCTCCGTCCCACTCGACGGATGCATGCCCTACGCGCCGAGCTTCGACACCGGCGGCCCGATCGCGCGCACCGTCGCGGAGGCGGCTCTGCAGTACTCGGTCATCGCGGCCGCGCCGCCGGTCGACCTCGCCGGCGGGCTCGGCGGCCTGCGCATCGCCTTCCTCGGCGGCTACTTCACGGCGGCGCTCGAGGCCGACGTCGCGGCGATGCTCGAGGTCGCGCGCGAGCGCGTGCGCGCGAGTGAGGTGGACATCACCTGGTCGCAGACGGACAACCGCTCGATGTCGCCGATCTTCACGGCGGAGCCCGGGGCCTTCGTGCTCGAGCACGACCCGCAGCTCGATCCGGCCGGATACGACCCGACGACGCTCGCCGACGTCGAGGCATCCCGGACGCTGCCCGCGATCGACTACCTGCGCGGCCGCAGCGAGCTCGCGGCGGCGCAACGGCGGTGTGCGGCCGCGGCGGCCGGCTACGACATCCTGCTCTGCGCCTCGGCGCCCTGCCCGCCGGTGCCGATCGACGGACCGGACAAGACGACCCGCATGAATGCGCTCACGAAGCCGTTCAACGCGCTGGGCTGGCCGGCGCTCTCGCTGCCGGCCGGCGCCGACCGCGATGGCCTGCCGCTCGGCCTGCAGGTCGTCGGCCTCCCGGGCACCGACGCGCTCGTGCTCCGCGCTGCCGCCGCGCTCGAAGGGCTTCTTCAGGCCTGAGCGACGCGCAGGATCGCCGCGAGGCTGCGCTCGACGTCCTCGTCCGTGGTCGCCCACGAGCACACGCTGATGCGCATGGCCGTCCGGCCCTGCCAGACCGTGCCGCCGCACCAGCACGTGCCGTCGTCCTGCACGGCGGCGACCACGCGCCGCGTCTCGGCGGGCTCGCCGAACGAGACGAGCACCTGGTTGAGCACGACGTCGTTGAGGATCTCGTAGCCCGCAGCGGCGAGGCCCTCGGCGAACCGGGTGGCCTGCCGGCAGTTGCGCTCGATGAGCTCGTCGAGTCCCGAGCGGCCGAGCGAGCGCAGCGCCGCCCAGACGTCGACGCCGCGCGCGCGGCGCGAGAGCTCGGGCGTGTAGTCGGACGGATTGCGCACGCCCGGCTCGGCCGGAAGGTAGTCGGCCGTCACCGCCATCGCGGCGCGCAGGGCGCCGGCGTCGCGGACGAATGCGAGTCCGCTGTCGTACGGGACGTTCAGCCACTTGTGTCCGTCCGTCGCCCAGGAGTCGGCGAGGCCGAGGCCCTCGGCCAGGTGCGCACGACCGGACGCGGCCGCGGCCCACAGCCCGAAGGCGCCGTCGACGTGCAGCCAGGCCCCGGCTGTCGCGGGTGCGCTCGGCGATCGCGGTCAGCGGGTCGAACGCGCCCGTGTTGACGTTGCCCGCCTGCGCGCACACGATCGTCGCCGGCGAGAGCGGCGGCAGCGCGTCGGCGCGCATGCGGCCCTGGTCGTCCACGGGCACGCGCACCAGCCGGTTGCGCCCGAAGCCGACGAGCCCGAGCGCCTTGATCAGCGTCGGGTGCGCCTCCTCGCCGATCACGACCGTGATCGGGGGCGCGCCGAACAGCCCGTCTGCCTCGACGTCCCAGTCCTGACCCGCGAGCACGGCGTGCCGCGCTGCGGCGAGCGCGCTGAAGTTGGCCATCGTCGCGCCGGTCACGAACGCGCCCGCCGTTCCGTCGGGGAGCCCGAAGATGTCGCACATCCACTCGAGCGCGACGGACTCGAGCGCCGCCACGGCGGGGGACGGCGATCGGTAGGCCGCGTTCTGGTCCCACGCGGACGCGAGCCAGTTCGAGGCCAGCGCGACGGGCAGCGCGCCGCCGATGACGAAGCCGAAGAAGCGAGGACCGGCGATGCCCATCGTCGCCGGCGAGCCGACCTCGTCGAGCAGCGCGAGCACCTGCTCCGGCTCGCTCGGGCTGTCCGGAAACGGCTCGCTCAGCACCGCGAGCCGGGCGATGGCATCCGCCGCAGGAGCGACGGGACGCTCCTGGATCTCGCGCAGGTAGCGCTTGGCTCGGGCAGCCGCGCTTTCGAGCAATTCGTCCACAGGAGCTCCCGGAGGTGACGGCGAGGACCGCGAAGCGTACGCTCAGCTCGTCACGGATCGCACGAAGGGATTGCGATGCCCACGATCGATGCGCACGGCCCGGGCAGCATCTGCTGGATCGACCTCGCCAGCACCGACGCGGCCGGGGCGACGCAATTCTATTGCGACCTCTTCGGCTGGACGGCGACCGAGCCGATCGAGGACGCGGGCGGCTACCGGATGTTGCTGCACGACGGTCGCCAGGTCGCCGGTCTCGCGCCGGTCTGGGGGGACACCGACGGCTCGTCGTGGTCGACGTACGTCGCGAGCGCGGACGCCGACCAGACGTGCGCAGCCGCAGTCGCCGGCGGCGGCGACGTCGTGATGGACGCGATGGACGTGCTCACGGCCGGGCGCATGGCCATCCTGCGCGATCCGACCGGAGCGCAGGTCTCCGTCTGGCAGGCCGGAGACCACCGGGGCTACGAGGTGCACGGCGAGCCCGGCGCGCCGATCTGGAGCGAGCTGCTGACGCGCGACCTGCCGGCAGCCGCCGCCTTCTACCGCGCCGTGTTCGGCTGGACGGCGCTCGAGGAGGACTTCGACGGCGTCCGCTACACGGTCTGGAAGCGCCACGGGCACCTCGTCGGCGGCGTGGTCGAGATCGACCACAGCTGGCCCGGCGAGTCGGACTCCCGCTGGATGGTCTACATCGCCACGGCCGACTGCGACGGCACCGCGCGGCTCTGCGATGCGCTCGGCGGCAAGGTCTGGCACGCGCCGGACGACGCCGGGCCCGGCCGCTGCGCGCTGCTGGAGGATCCCGCCGGGGCGGTTTTCTCGGTCGTGCAGGTGCGCGCCCCGGTCTAGACCCGGCCTGGGGTTATGCATCGTATGCAAGTGCGATACGCTCGATCCATGCCGTCCATCGAGATCCGCACCGAAATCCCGGGACCGCGCTCCCGCGCCTGGATCGAGCGCAAGGAACGCGTCGTCGCCAACGCCAAGGCCCTGTGGGTGCCGGTCTTCGTGGAGCGCGCCGAGGGTGCGCTCGTCACCGACGTCGACGGCAACACCTTCATCGACTTCGCGGGCGGCATCGGCTGCCTCGCCGTCGGTCACTCCAACGCCGCCGTCACCGCCGCGGTGCAGGAGCAGGTCGCGCGCTTCCTGCACACCGACTTCACGGTGATGCCGTACGACTCCTACGTCGAGCTGGCCGAGCGCCTCTGCGCCCGCCTGCCGATCACGGGCGAGACGAAGGCCGCGTTCTTCAACAGCGGCGCCGAGGCGGTCGAGAACGCCGTCAAGATCGCACGCGCAGCCACCGGCCGGCAGGCCGTGATCGCCTACGAGGGCGCCTTCCACGGGCGCACGCACATGGCGATGTCGCTGACCTCGAAGCAGCATCCCTACAAGGCGGGCTTCGGGCCGTTCGCGCCCGAGGTGTATCGCGTCGCGTATCCCGTACGAGTACCGCTGGCCGGGCGGCGGCGATGCCTCCGCGGGCGCACTCGACGACCTGCAGCGCGCGTTCACGACGCGCATCGCGCCGGAGTCGGTGGCGGCGATCGTGATCGAGCCCATCCAGGGCGAGGGCGGCTTCGTCCCGGCGCCCGCCGCGTACCTCAAGGGCCTGCGCGAGATCTGCGACGAGCACGGCATCGTGCTGATCGCCGACGAGGTGCAGACCGGCTTCGGCCGCACCGGCTCGCTGTTCGCGATCGAGCAGTCCGGCGTCGAGCCCGACCTCGTGTGCGTCGCGAAGTCCGTGGCCGCGGGCCTCCCCCTCTCCGGCGTCCTCGGTCGCGCGGAGATCATGGACGCGCCCGGCGACTCGGCGATCGGCGGCACGTACGTCGGCAACCCGGTGGCCTGCGTCGCCGCGCTCGCCGTGCTGGACGAGATCGACCGCCTGGACCTGTGCGCCCGCGCGAACGAGATCGGCGAGGCGCTGAACCGGCGCATGCGCAGCCTGCAGGACCGCGTCCCCCAGCTCGGCGACGTGCGCGGACTCGGCTCGATGATCGGCCTCGAGTTCGTGCGCGACCCGCGCACGCGCGAGCCCGCGCCGGAGCTGGCGACGCGCGTCGCCGAGCACGCGCTGCGCAAGGGCCTCGTCCTGCTCAAGGCCGGCCTCTACGGCAACGTGATCCGGAATCTGGCGCCGCTCGTCATCACCGACGCGCAGCTCGCCGAGGCGCTCGACGTGCTCGAGGCCGCGATCGAGCACGCCGTCGCCGGCGTCACCGCCTGAGAATCACGCGCGCCTGACCGCGCAACCTCTCCATTCGTTCAGAACACGCTGGAGAATCAGCAGATTCCGGTAGAACAAAACTGCGCTGCCAACGGCGCCGACCTATGCTCGGCCAGATGCGCCGGGGGAACATCGCAGTGTGCGCTCTCGTGGCGATTGCCACGTTCGGAGCCGGAAGCGCACAGGCCGCAAAGCCGCTGCACAACTTGTCGCGTGCTCAGCTTTCGTTGCTCTCCGCGATCAACTCCGCCCGCGCCGCGGCCGGCGTCGCGCCGCTGCGGCCGAGCGCGTCGCTGACGAGCGCGGCGAGCTGGCAGAGCCGCGCGCTGGCACGCGCCGGCTACCTCGACCACACCGCGCCCGACGGCTCGACGCTCATCCAGCGGCTGCAGCGCGTCCGCTGGAGCGGCACCGCCGCCGGCGAGGATCTCGCGGTCGCCGGAGCGCCGGGCGACGCCGTCACGATGTGGCTGCAAAGTCCCGGTCACCGCGAGAATCTGCTCCGGCCGTCGTTCCGCTCGGTCGGCCTCGGACTGGCGCGCGGCGTGTGGAACGGGCGCGAGGCGCTCTACGTCACCGCCGATTTCGGCTCCTAGGGGATCCGCACCCGTGCAAGTTCCCCCGGTCGAGTGGGTTTGGGCCCTCAAGGAATGACGCGCGCGGCCCGATAACGGGTTGTGCATGAGCGATTTCCAAGTCAAGAGGATCATCCTCCCCAGCGGTAAGGCTGTGGAGATCGTCTACCTCCAGAGCGCGCCTGGCGCGACCGCCTCGAACGACGAGACGCTGAGCGCCGCGGCGCTCGAGTTGTGCCCCGAGTGCGACGGCGAGCTCGTGCACCCGCTCGCCTGGCACGAGCTGTCTCCGGGACGCTGGGAGATCGAGCGGCGCTGCCCCGAGTGCGAGTGGGAGACCACGGGCGTGCACGGCGAAGCCGACGTCCAGCGCTACGACGCGCTCCTCAACGAGGGCACGGACGCGCTGATCGAGCACGTCGAGCAGCTCGCGCACGACAACATGGCCGCCGAGATCGAGCGCTTCGTCGCCGCCCTGCGCGACGATCACATCACGCCGTTCGACTTCTAGGGCTCCCTCGCAGCGGCGCGGCTCGGGGAGCCGTGCTGCGAGGACGGATACGCTCCGCCCGGTGATCGGCGAGACACTTTCGGGACGCTTCCGCATCGAACGACTGCTCGGGCGCGGTGGCATGTCGAGCGTCTGGCAGGCCTACGACGAGGAGCTCGGGCGCCCGGTCGCGATCAAGCTGCTGCACGCGCGCCGGCTCGAGTCCGCCGACTCCGTCGATCGCTTCGAGCGCGAGGCGCGCACGCTCGCGCTGCTGGCGCACCCCGGCATCGTCACCGTCATCGACCGCGGCGAGACCGACGGGCGCCCGTTCATCGTCTGCGAGCTCGTCGACGGCCGCGACCTGCACGAGCGCATCGCGCTCGAGGGGCCCTTGCCGATCGCGGAGGCGCTCGCGATCGCCGTTCAGGTTGCCGCGGCGCTCGCCTACGCCCACGAGCGCGGCGTCATCCACCGCGACGTCAAGCCGCACAACGTGCTGCTGACCGCCGACGGCCACGCGAAGCTGACCGACTTCGGCATCGCCCGTGTCGACGACGCGCCCGCGCTCACGAATCCCGGGCGCGTGCTCGGGACGGGCGACTACGTCGCGCCCGAGCAGGCGCAGGGCCACCCGCTCGACGGCCGCGCCGACATCTACGCGCTCGGTGCGCTGCTCTACCACTGCCTGACCGGCGGGCCGCCCTACCGCGGCGCGTCGTTCGTCGAGATCGCCGAGCAGCACCTGCGCGCGCCGGTGCCGGACGTCCAGGCGCGCAGCCCCGAGGTCTCGGACGGAGTCGCCGCGATCGTCACGCGGGCGCTCGCGAAGCGCCGGGAGGACCGCTTCGACGACGTCGGCGAGATGGGGACCGCGCTCGAGGCGGAACTGGTGGCGCTGACGCGCGACGACGGCTCCGACACCGCCGAGGTGCCCCTCGTGACGACGGCGCTCGAGGTCGCCGACCCGGCGGCCACCGAGTTGCACCCGGCGGTCGCCGTCAGTGGAGCGGCCGCCGGCCGGCGGCCGCGACCGAGCGCCGAGCGCAACGGCGGTGCGTCCGGCGACGCCGCATTCGCGTGGGACGACGATGCCCGGCGGCCGCCGAAGCCACCGCGCACTGCGAAGGGCCCGGGCGGTCACAGGATCTGGCCGATCGCCCTGCTCCTGGTCGTGCTGGTCGCCGGCGTCGGCTGGGCCGCCTACCTCGGCAGCAGCCTGATCGGGGGCGACGACGAGACAGCGTCGACGACCGGCAGCACGACGGTGGAGACGACGGCGAAGACCTCGGCGACGACGGCGGTGACCACGGGCGCCACCGCCGTCGAGGACGTCACCGCAGCGAGCTACGACCCCACCGGCAGCGGCGGCGACGGCGACGAGCACCCCGAGGACACGGGAAGCGCGCTGGACGGCGACCCGTCCACGTCCTGGCGCACCGACACCTACCGGGGCAGCGCGGAGTTCTCGGGCATCAAGCCGGGCGTCGGCCTGATTCTCTCGGCCCCGGAAGCCGTGGCCGCAACCACGTTGCGCCTGACCGGGGGACAGGACGGCTGGACCGGCCGGGTCTACACGGCGACCGGGAGCGAGCCGCCCGCGACGATCGACGGCTGGAAGCCCGCGAGCAAGCCGTTCGTCGCGCGCAGCGTGCCGATGGACGTCCCGCTGACCAGCGGCCCGAGCAGGCTCTACCTGATCTTCATCACGAAGCTGGCGCCGGTGAACACCGGGTTCGCCGCGAGCATCGCCGAGGCGACGCTCGAGACGGCCGCCGGGCCGTAGCGTCAGTAGCGGTAGCGGGCTCGCCGCGCGTGGCGGTCGAGCGCGCACTGGACGAGGCGGTCGAGAACCTCGGGATAGCCCACGCCGGCGGCCTCGAAGAGACGCGCGTAGACCGAGGTGGACGTGAATCCGGGGATGGTGTTGACCTCGTTGACGAGCACCTCGCCGTCCGTGTCCAGGAAGCAGTCGACACGGGCCATCCCGCTCAGCTCGAGCGCGCGGAACGCGTCCAGGGCGATCGTGCGCACGCGCTCGGCGACCGGCGCGGGGATGTCGGCGGGCACGACGATGTCGGAGCCGCCCTCGTCGTACTTCGCGGCGTAGTCGTACCACTCGGCGTGGGGCAGGATCTCGCCGACGGCGGAGGCGACCGGCCGCTCGTTCCCGAGCACGCCGCACTCGATCTCGCGGCCCGCGACGAACTCCTCGACGAGCACCTTCTCGTCGTGCCGGAACGCGAGCTCGAGCGCGTCGGGCAGCTCCTCGGGGCCGTGCGCCTTGCTGATGCCGACGCTCGATCCGAGGTTGGCCGGCTTCACGAAGGCGGGCCAGCCGAGCTCCTCGCCCACGCGCGCGGTCACGGCGGGATCGAGCGGATCGTCGACGCCGTGCCGCAGCACGAGCGAGCGCGCGACCGCGATGCCCGCGTCGCGGAGAACGGCCTTGCAGAAGGCCTTGTCCATGCTCGCGGCCGACCCGAGCACGCCGGCGCCGACGTACGGGAGCCCGAGCGTCTCGAGCAGGCCCTGGATCGTGCCGTCCTCGCCGAAGGGCCCGTGCAGCACGGGGAAGACGACGTCGATCTCGCCCGGCGTCGCGCCGTTCGCGCCCACGAGCGAGCCGCCCCCGCCGCCGGGCACGAGACTCGTCCCGCCGCCGGTCGCGAGCTGCGCCGGCGGCACCCCTTCTGCGGCCGCGAGCAGCGCGGGCGCGCCGTCCACCACCTGCCAGCCGCCGGCGTCGTCGATCAGCAGCGTCACGACGTCGTAGCGGTCGGGGTCGAGCGCCTCGATCACGGAACGGGCCGAGGCGAGCGAGATCGCGTGCTCCGAGGAGCGCCCGCCCGCGACCACGGCGATGCGCACGCGCGCCGTCACGGGGTTGTCGGTGCCGTCACGGCGGTGTCGAGCCGGCCCACGGTGAGCGTGACCTGGAACGGCTTCGCGTTGGTGCCCTCGATGTCCTGATCGAGCACGATCCCGTCCTGCGTGGGCTCGGTGACCGTCTGGTCGACGATCTTGATGTTGCGCACCGTCGCCGCCTGGAGGTTCTGCACGGCCTGGTCGACCGGGAGATTGCGCACGTTGGGCACGTCGACGGTGCACGGGCTGTTGGCGAGGTCGAAGCTGATCGCCGTGCCCTTGCGCACGAGCCTGCCCGTCTCCGGCGTCTGCTTCGCGACCTGACCCACCTCGACGTCGTCCGAGCAGCGGCTCCCCGGCGGCTCGCGCACGATCAGCCCGGCCGACGTGAGCGTCGCGCGCGCCTCGTCCTCGGTCTTGCCCGTCAGTCGCGGCACCTGCACCGCGGCGGGGCCGGTGGAGACCCAGATCGTGACTCGCGACCCGACGGGGATGCGCTGCGGCGCGGCGGGGTCGGTGCGCGTGATCTTGCCCTTGTCGACGACCTCGCTCGCCTCGGACTTCTCCACGATCACGAAGTCGGTGCCGAGCTGCGCGCGAGCGTCGGCGCGCGTGGCGTCCACGACGTCCGGAACTTCCTTCTGCCCGCGCGAGACCTTGAGCAGGACGGTGTCACCCGGGTGCAGCTCCGCGTCGGCGGGCGGCACCGTCGCGACGACGATGCCGGCCTCGGCCTGGTCGTGGCGCACGCGCTGGCGCCTGATCTCGAGCGGCTTGATCCCGTATCCGCGCAGCGCCGAGCTCGCCTCGCTGAACGTCTTTCCCGTCAGATCCTCGAGCACGTGCGTGGTGACCGCGGTCGTCGCCGACGAGGTGGTCGTCGTGGTGCTGTTCCCCGACGTCGTCGGCGTGTCGTCGCCCGAGCCCACGCCGAGAGCGAATGCCGCGAGCGCGCCGACCGCCAGCACCAGGAGCAGGACGAGCAGCCAGGGCCAGCGCGAGCGCTTGCGCGGAACGGGCCGCGGCGGCAGCTTCTCGCCGCTCAGCAGCGACGGGGGCGGCGCGGCCGGCGGGGCGATGCGCGTGGCCTCGACCGCGGGCACCCGCTCGGTCGGCTCGCGCGGCGGCATCTCGATCAGCGCGGTCGCCGCGGCCGGCACGAGGCCGCGCCGGACCCGGTCGAGGTCGGCGGAGAACTCGTCGGCGCTGCCGTAGCGCTGGTCGGGCTGCTTCAGCATCGAGTGGGCGACGACCATCGCCAGCGACTCGGGCACGTCCGGCACGAGCGAGCGCAGAGGGGGAGGCTCGTCGGAGACGTGCTGCATCGCGATCGCGACCGAGGAGTCGCCCTCGAACGGCACGCGCCCGGCGAGCATCTCGTAGAGCACGACCCCGAGCGAATAGACGTCCGTCTGCGGGCCGACGCTGCGGCCGCGCGCCTGCTCGGGCGAGAGGTACTGCGCGGTGCCGACGATCGAGCCGACCTCGGTCATCTGCGGATCGCCGGCGTGGGCGATCCCGAAATCGGTGACCTTGATGCGGCCGTCGTCGCCGACCAGCACGTTGTGCGGCTTGACGTCGCGGTGCACGACGCCGTGCTCGTGGGCGTAGCGCAGGCCCGAGAGCACCTGCATCGCGACCGCGATCGCTCGTTCGGGCGGCAGCGGGCCTTCCTTCTGGATGACCTGCTTCAGGGTGCGCCCCTGGAGGTACTCCATGGCGATGTACGGGCGGCCGTCGGCCTCGCCGCGGTCGTACACGGCGATGATGTTCGGGTGGTTGAGGCGCGCGGCCGCCTGCGCCTCGCGGCGGAAGCGCTCGACGAACTCGCCGTCCTCGGCGTAGCGCTCCGCCATGACCTTGAGCGCAACCTTGCGCCCGAGACTCGAGTCCTCGGCGAGGTACACCGTCGCCATGCCCCCCACGCCCAGGCGCCCGAGCACGCGGTAGCGGCCGTCGAACGGCTGGCCGGGCTGGGTGTCCTCGCCGGTCATCGGGTCATTCTTCCACGGGGCTGCTGCACGCCCTGCCGCGCGGGCACGCCGGTTTGCGCTTGGACCGGGATGCGCAGGAGGCCTCGATCACCGGGGATTTCCGGCATTCCCGCGCCACCCCGGACACCCGCGCGCCGGAGCGGTGTTCACGATGCGTCATTCAGCACCGCCTGCATGACCGCGCGGGCGATCGGCGCGGCGGCCGCGCCGCCGTACTCCCGCGTGCGCTCCACCACCACGGCGATCGCGACCTGCGGCGCGTCGGCCGGGGCGAACGCGATGAACCACGCGTCCAGCAGCCCGTTGACGCCGGTCTGCGCGGTGCCGGTCTTGCCGGCGATCTGGACGCCCGGGATCTGCGCAGCCGTGCCGGTGCCGGTCTCCACGACGTGCTTCATCATCTCGGTCACCTGGGTCGCCGTCCGCTCGCTGAACGCCCGGCTGAGCGGCTCGTTGTGGCGCTCGTAGCGCAGCGCGCCGCTCGGCGAGCGCACGCGATCGACGAGCGTCGGCCGCATCACGACGCCGCCGTTCGCGAACGCGGCCGCCGTCATCGCCATCTGCAACGGTGTGACGACGAGATTGGCCTGTCCGATAGCGGTGCGCGCCGGGTCGATCGGCGCGTTCGGGGATGCCAGCTTGGTGGTGCCGGAGCGCACCGTGCCCGAGGCCGAGAGCTGGTCGGTCGGGTAGTCGAGCGGCGGAATCGAGTAGAAGCCGAGGCGCTGGAGGCCTGTGGTCAGGTACGGGCAGCGCGCCCGGCCCTTGCAGAGCGAGTCGCCGAGATTCGCGAACACGCTGTTGATGGAGTGCGTGAGCGCGTCGGTCAGATTCGTCGCGCCGAAGCGCTCGCCCGAGTCGTTCATGATCTTCCTGCCGTACTCGACGAAGTAGCCGGGGTCGAAGAACTTGCTCTCGGGCGTGTAGCGGCCGCTCTCCAGCGCGAGCGCGGCGATCACGGGCTTGATCGAGGATCCGGGCGGGTAGAGGCCCTGCGTGGCGCGATTGACGAGCGCGCTGCCGCGGGCCGGCAGCGTGCCCTTCACGGCGCGGTTCGGGTCGAAGCTCGGCCACGACGCGCTCACGAGCACCCGGCCGGTGCGCGGCTCGATCGCGACCACGGCACCGGACTTGCCGCTCGCGGCGAGCGCGGACATCGCGGCGCGCTGCGCGGCGGGCAGGAGCGACAGTTGCACGTCGTCGCCTTCGATCGCGCCGCCCGCGAGCGAGTGGAACTCGCTCTCGAGCGCCCCGCCGAGGTCGGTGTGCGCGCCGACGAGGTAGTCGTTGGCCGACCGCTCCACCCCGGCCCGGCCGTCGGTCGCGGACGAGTAGCCCACGACGTGCGCGAACATCTTGCGCGTCGGGTAGCGCCGCTCGTACACGCGCCGCCCGTCCGCGGTCTTGGCCGCGCGGTTGACCGCCAGCTTCGTCCCGTCGGCGCCGAGGATCAGCCCGCGCTTGATCGAGAGCTGCTGCACGATCTGATGCGCGTTGTCGCGGCGCGCCGAGAGGGACGACTCGGCCCACAGCTGCCAGTAGGCCGTGAACCCGAGCAGCAGCACGAGGCCCCCGGCGAGCACGGCGTAGACGCGTCCGATCGCCCGGTTCACGCCTGGGCCTCGCGCCGCGCGCGGTCGGAGATGGCCAGCAGCAGGGCGAGCGCCACCCAGTTCGCGACGAGGGACGAGCCGCCGTAGGACACGAACGGCAGCGTGATGCCCGTGAGCGGGGCGGCGCGCACGATGCCGCCGACGATCAGGAAGGCCTGCAGCCCGAACGCGACCGTGAGGCCGGCGGCGAGCAGCTTCGAGAACCCGTCACCGGCGAGGCTGGCGGTCTTGAGCCCGCGCTGGACGATGAGCAGGTAGATGAGCAGCAGCGCCGCGATGCCGGCGAGGCCGGTCTCGTTGGCGATCGCCGCGTAGATGAAGTCCGTCTGGATCGCCGGGACGACCGGCTGCCCGCCGTTCGTGAGCAGGTAGCCGCGGCCGAGCCCGGTCCCGAAGGCCCCGCCGTCGGCGATCGCGTAGAGCGCCTGCACGCTCTGGTAGCCGGAGCCGTAGACGTCCTTCCAGGGGTGGAGCCAGATGTCGACGCGGTCGGTGACGTGGGGCACGAAGCGGTACGCGACGTAGGCCCCGACGACGAACAGCGCGAGACCGCCGACGACGTAGATGAGACGGCTGGTCGCGAGATAGAGCATCGCGAGGAACACGCCGAAGAACAGCAGCGACGTCCCGAAGTCGTTCATGAGCACGAGCAGCGCGAGCGCGCCGCCGCCCATCAGGGCGAGCGGCGAGAGGTGCTTGAACTGCGGCAGGCCGATGCCGAGCACGCGTCGCTCGCGGCTCGCGAGCAGCTCGCGCTTCTCGCGCAGGAACGCGGCCATGAAGAGCACGAGCCCGACCTTCGCGAACTCGCCCGGCTGGAACGACAGGCCGCCGACGCGGATCCACACGCGGGCGCCGTTGACGACGGTGCCGGTCGCGTACGAGCTCGCGATCGTGAGCGCCAGCGCCGCGAGCGAGGCGACGCCGATGAGGTAGCGGTAGCGCTCGAGCGTGCGGTAGTCCGAGAGCACTGCAAGCAGGGTGACGAAGCAGCCGACGCCGATGGCCAGCCAGATCGCCTGGTCGCGGGCACGCGTCGGATCGAGCCGGTAGATCTCGACGATGCCGACGGCCACGAGCAGCCCCGCGGCGGGCAGGAGCACCGGATCCGCGTTCGGCAGCGCGATGCGCAGGGCGACGTGAGCGACCCCGAGCAGCCCCAGGAATGCGGCCGCGTAGGTCAGGGAGAGCGTGGACACGACGCCGGAGCGCGCGACGAGCACCGACGTGAAGCCGACGGCGACGACCGCGGCCACGAGCAGCAGCAAGCCGAGCTCGCGATTGCGGCTCGAGCGCAGTCCGACGGCGATCACGGCTCTGTCTGCTCGAGCTGCGCGACGAGGGAGCGCGCAGACTCGCTGGAACGCAGGGAGTGGTCGAAGAGGTGCCGCCGCCGCGTCGCCGGGAGCGTGGCTGCCGGAATGCGGCTGCGATGCACCAGGCTGAACAGCTTGACGCCGCCCCCGAGGTCGTACGGCACGCCCTGGTAGACGGCCACCTTGCCGGTCGCCGGATCGACGCCCACGAAGTGCGACCAGCGCAGCCCGATCAGCGCCGCCCACAGCACGCACAGCATCAGCGCGACGACGGCGGCGAACACGCCGAGCCGGCGCGCGCGGCCGCGGCGGCGTACGGGCGAGCCGCTGCCAAAGCCCGTGACGAGCGCCGGAACGGTGATCAGGGTCTCGCCGTGGGCGGGCAGGGGCGCCGGCACGAGGCGCTCGGCGGGCGCGTCGACCGGCACCGGCACGGCCTCGGGCGGCGGCACCGCGAGCGCCACGGCCGTCGCGCCCGGCACCGGCTCGGCATCCGGTTCGGGCGCCGCCTCCGGCGCCGGCTCGCCGGCCGCCTCGGGGTCGATCGGCTCGGGGACGACCGCCTCGAGCGTGCCGGTCGGGTGCTCGTCCACCTCGCCGGTCTCCTCGCCGGCGACGGGATCCCCCTCCTCGGCCTCGAGCCGGATCGCGACGGCGGTGATGTTGTCCTCGCCGCCCGCGGCGTTGGCCGCGTCGATGAGGGCGCGCACCGCGTCGTCCAGCGTCTCGTGCTCCTCGCAGCGTGCGCGCGACGGCCGCGTCGTCGACGAACCCGCTGAGGCCGTCCGTGCACAGCAGGATGACGTCCCCGGAGCGCGCCGGCGTCGTCCAGACGTCGATGTCGATCTGCCAGTCCGCGCCGAGCGCCCGGGTGATCACCGAGCGCTGCGGATGCTGCGCCGCGTCCTCGGGCGCCAGGGCGCCTGCGCGCACCCACTCGGCGACCAGCGAGTGATCGTCCGAGAGGCGCGTGAGGACGCCTCCGCGCCACAGATAGGCGCGCGAGTCGCCGACGTGGGCGAACGTCACGACTCCGCGGCCCCACGAGCGCCGCGGTGACGGTCGATCCCATGCCCGACGCGCGCGGATCCGAGGTCGCGCGCTCGGCCACGCGGCGATTTGCGAGGCGGATCGTCTCCGCCAGGCGCTCCTCGTCGCTGCCCTCCTGCACGAGCTCGGCCAGCGTCTGCACCGAGATGCGCGAGGCCAGCTCGCCCGCGAGCGCCCCGCCCATGCCGTCGGCGACGGCGAACAGCGGCGCCTCCGCGTAGTAGGCGTCCTCGTTCTTGCGCCTGACCCGGCCGGCGTGCGTGGCGGTTGCGAATTCGGCGACGCGCACCGGCTACTCCTCGTAGCGCAGCTCGGTCTCGCCGATGCGCAGCTCGTCGCCGATTCGCAGCACGTGCTCGCCGGCCAGCGGCGCGCCGCCGACGAACGTGCCGTTGGTCGATCCCAGATCGCGCACGACGCGCTCGCCGTCGCGCACCACGACGGCGCTGTGCTGGCTCGAGGCGTACGGATCGCCTTCCAGCACGACGTCGTTCTCGGCCGCGCGGCCGAACGCGACGTCGGAGTCGAGGCGCACGAGCGTGCCGGGAGGGTAGATCGGGCTCGAGAGCACGACGAGGCGCGGACCGAGCGGGATCTCGCCGGTCGTGCCGCGGCGGGGCGACCGGATCTCGGTCGCAGACCCGGTCTCGGGCACGGCGCGCAGATCCCGCGCCTGGATGCGCAGCACACGCCACACGAACAGGAACAGGAGGATCACGAACCCGGCCTTGAGGGCGAGCAGGAGCTGGTCGCTCACGCGGCCCCCCTGTCGCCTGCGCTCATGTCGTGCGGCGCTCGAACGTGAGACGGCTGTTCCCCAGCGTGATGCGGTCGCCGTCGGCGAGCGGGTGCTCACGCACGCGCCTGCCATTCACGATCGTGCCGTTCGTCGAGTCGAGGTCGATCAGCACCACGACGGGGCCGCGCCGGCGGATCTCGGCGTGCCGCCGCGAGACGTTGCGATCGTCCAGGACGATGTCGCACCCGGGCGCTCGTCCGATCTGCACGACGGTGGCCTCGATCGGCGTGCGCTGCCCGTCGTGCACGATCACGAGCTCCTCGCGCGCCTCGGGCCGCGTGATCATGGTCGCCTCGAGCGGCGGGTCGACGGGCAGATCGAACCCGCGCGCCACGAGCGGCACCTCCGGCGGCTCGGGCTCGGCGACGGGAGGTTCAGGCGGAACGTCGGGATCGCCCGCCGGGACCGGCGGCGCATCCGGGAGCGGCGCCATCGCCGGCAGGTCGGGCAGCGGCACCGGCGGGATCGGCACCACGGGGGGCACCGGCAGGTCCTCGTGCAGCGGCACGCCGGGCACGAGTGGCGGTGCGTCGGCAGGTGCGGCGAGAACGACGGCTCCGACTCGGCCACCGGCTCCGGCTCGGACTCGGCCACCGGCTCCGGCTCGGGGTCGGGCTCGAGC
The DNA here is from genome assembly GCA_963705965.1 of uncultured Actinomycetes bacterium. Lineage (GTDB taxonomy): Bacteria > Actinomycetota > Thermoleophilia > Gaiellales > JALYLC01 > JALYLC01. Next base: position 434,254 of record CAVPLI010000008.1, read on the forward strand.
GGGTACACGGGGAAGCCGGGCGGCCCGGCCTCGGACGGGTCGGGATCGAGCGGCGAGCGCACGGGCTCCTCGGGCATGGCCACCGGGAACGGCGGCGGGCCCGGGTCGGCCGAGGGCTCCGGCGTCGCCGAGAACGCCGCGGCCGCACCGACCGCACCCGCCGCGGCGGCTCCGGGCGCCTCCAGCGGCTCGATCGGGGAGTCGTCGTCGCGCACGAGCGCCGTCGAGATGCCGAAGATCCCGGTGTGGAGCGAGGATTCCGTCTCGAAGCGCACGCGCGGGCGCGTCGGCATGACGTATCCGGCCCGCCGCGCGTGCTCGGCGAGGTAGCTCGCGAGCTCGTTGCGGAGCGAGGCCTCGAACTCCGCGAAGCGCGTGCGGTCGCGCGGGCTCAGGAAAACGGTGTACTCGTTCGGCGCGTAGGTCTGGGTGACCGACACGACCTTGCCCTCCTCGAGCTCCTTGGCGAGCTTGCGTGCAAGCTCGACCGGAGCCACGCTGGCGCGGAAGAGGCGGCCTACCGACCCTTCGACGACCCGCTCGAGTCGGCTCTCGATGCTGCGCAGGATGCCCAACTTACTCCTCCGCCGAAACCGGCTTTCCGGCCGGCGCGTCGCCGTCGGGCGCACGAACGCCCAGCGCCAGCAGTATAGCCACGGCCCAGATGGCCACGACCGAACGACCTGGCGGCTCGGGTGCCGCACCCGCCAGGGCAGGCAACGCGACCTGCCCCGCGAGCAGCCCGGCGAGCCAGACGCCCATGAACAATCCGCGCCGGGTCGCGCCCAGCGCGTATGGCAGCAGTGCCGCTCCGGCCGCCCAGACCGCGCTCTGCAGCAGCAGCGGGGCTCCGATCCCGCTCAGGACGCCACGCCCGACGACTCCGGCGGAGGCGGTGCCGGCGAGGCCGTCCGCGAGCGGAACGGCTGCCCAGAGCGCGATTGCGAACGGCCCGGCCGCACCGGCCAGGGCGCGGCCCGCGAGCGTGCGCATACTGCCCGCGGCAAGCACGTAGAGCGGCCACAGGAACAGCGCGGCGAGCACCGGAGCGAGCGCGGGCAGGAGCGCGCGGCGCCCGGCGCGCACGCACGCGACCAGCCACACGCCGCCTGCGAGCGCCGCACACCACGCGAGACCGGCCGAGACGTCGCCGAGCGCCGGGACGCAGACGGCGAGCGCGAACGCGGCCGCGAGCCACGGCGAGGCGAGCGCGAGCGCGGCGCCGGCACAGGCCAGGGGCAGGACGAGGCCCGGCGGCCAGAACGGGAACGCCCCGAGGACGGCCGCGATCGCGATGCCGGCGCAGAGGCTGCCGGCCGCGAGGCGCGACACGCGTACGACGGTCTCGGAGGGCGCGGCGATGCCGCACCGCGAGATCGCGGCCGCCCACCCGTCCAGGTCGAGATCGACGTTCGGGCGCCCCAGCGCCGGAAGCGCGGGCATGCCCGGCAGGCGGGGCAGGGCGGGCAGGGCGGGCACGAGGTGCAGGCGCCGCCCGCCGCGATCGCCCCCGCGATCGCCGCCTCGGCCACCGCCGCCCGGGCCACCGGTGCGCGGCTCGCGGCCGGCGGGCCGCTCGATGGCGTCGGCGGCCGCCGAGAGCACGCGGGAGAGCGCGGTTGCGCTCGGGCGGCGGCGCGGGTGCGATTCGAGCGCACGGGCGCATGCGGCCGCGAGCGAGCGCGGGAGATCGGGGCGCAGGTCTCCGAGCGAGCGCGGCGGGTGCTTGTGGCGCTCCCGCAGCTCGTCCGGAGTGCGGGCACGGAACGGATTCGCGCCGGTCAGGGCCTCGTAGACCATCACGCCGACGGCCCACACGTCGGTCGCGGGGGTCGGTCGCGCACCCTGGCAGGTCTCGGGCGCCATGTACGAGAGCGTGCCGAGCATGCGGTCGTCGACCGTCGCGTCGGGCTCGTCGAGCGAGGCGATGCCGAAGTCGAGGACGCGCACGGTGCCGTCGCGGCCGAGCAGGACGTTCGCGGGCTTCACGTCGCGGTGCACCACGCCGTGCTCGTGCGCATGCGCCAGACCGGAGCACACGGCGGAGGCGACGCGCAGGAGCGCCGCATCGCCGAGCTGCCCCTGGCGCAGCGCGCCGGCGAGGTCCATGCCCTCGACGATATCGGATGCGATGTAGACGTACTGGCCGTCCTCGTGGACGCTGCGCAGGCGCACGACGTTCGGGTGCCGGAGCTTGCCCGCGACGGACGCCTCGCGCCGCGCGCGCTGGCGCAGCGTCGCGTCGTGCGGGATCGCCTTGAGGGCCACGATCTCCTCGCGCAGGAGATCGAGCGCGCGGAACACCGTCCCGGTCCCGCCCACGCCGAGGACGCCGTCGATCCGGAAGCGGTCGCAGACCACCCCCGAGGGGAACAGCGCGGGGCCTGTCTGACGAGCGGGTTCCGGCATCAGGAAACCGCTCCCGGACGGGGAGTGCGTGGGAGATCGGGTGGTAGTATCGGCGCGTCCTGCAAGGGCTCTGACATCCGGAGCGGCCCGGCCGAAGGCGCGTTTGCGCCGGGCCGGGCGTGATCGTCGTTCGCCAGGGGAATCGCGCTGTCCTTCTTCGAAGAGTTCGATCTCGACGACGGCCCCAAGACCGAGGAGCATCCTCCGGCGACGGGACGTGGCAGGCGCGGCGGGGGCGGCGGCGGGCAGCGGGCCGGATATGCGCCGCATCCTGCCGGTCGTCGGCATCGTCGTCCTGGTGCTCGTCCTGGGCTTCGTGGTGCTCAGCTCGTGCTCCGGCTCGTCCGCGGCCGACAAGTACCGCTCCTACGTGCAGGACGTGAACTCCGTCGCGCGGCAGTCGAACACCGACGCCAAGGCGCTCGACGCCGCGCTCTACAACCAGGAGCTCACGCCGAACCAGGTGACGACGCGGGTCGCGAGCTTCATTCCCCGGGCGCGCGCCAACGAGACGACGGCCTCGGCGCTCAAGCCGCCGGGCAAGATCAAGGACCAGGAGCTCCAGCGCTACCTGCTGCAGGCGCTGCAGTACCGCACGCTCGCGCTGACAGACCTCGAGGCGGCCCTCAAGCTGGCGCTCTCGGGCGCGGCGGACACGCCTCCGACGGAGAACCAGCGGGAAGCCGTCGCCAACGCGTACAGCGAGCTCATCGCGTCCGACGTCGTGTACGCCGCGAGCTTCCAGCGTCCCGCGCAGGCGATCCTGAAGGACGAGAACGTCACGGACGCGCCGATCACGTCGTCGGTCTGGGGGCTCTCCCCCGAGCTCGCGGACCCGTCTGCCACCGGCAACGGCCTCTGGATCGCGTCGGTGCGCGACGCCGGCTCGTCGAAGCCGTGCCAGGACGGCGTCATCGGGACCTCGATCGACGAGGTGACGGCGAACGGCAAGACGCTCGTCCCCGGCACCACCGTCACGACGGTCAAGCTGAAGATCCCGTCCACGTTCGCGGTCACGGTCGCCAATCACGGCAACTGCCCGGTGCGCGGCATCGAGATCCACCTGATCGAGGGCAACACGGCGCAGCAGAACCAGCAGGTCAAGTCGCTGCAGCCCGGCGAGACCGTGACGAAGACGTTCGCGGCGACGGGCAACCCGGGCGAGGTCAAGATCGACGTCGCCGTGCCGACCGTCGCCGGCGAGTCGAACGCCACCAACAACCACTACACCTACCACGTCGCCTTCCAGAGCTAGACCCCGCTCCGAGGCTCTGACGCAATGAGCGCCGACCGCCTGCTCGCGCTCGCCGCCATCGCGATCGCGGCGGTGGGGCTCGGGCTGGCGCTGTGGGTCGTGGTCTGGATGCGGCGCGTGCGGCGTGCGCAGAGCGCGCTGCTCTCCGGCGGCCCCGTCGCCGATCTCGTCGAGTTCGCGGTCGGCATGCAGGCGCGCCAGGAGCACGTCGAGCGGCGCGCCGAGGAGCTCGGCGAGCTGGTGACCGGGGCGCAGACGGATGTGAGCGTCGCGCTGCAGCGCGTCGGCCTCCAGCGCTTCGACGCCTACGACGGTGCGGAGGGTCTGCAGTCCACCGCGCTGGCCCTGCTCGACGCGAGCGGGGACGGCGTCGTCGTGAGCGCGATCCAGGACGCCGGCAGCGCCCGCGTGTACGTCAAGCGGGTCCGCGCGGGAGCCGCCGCGGACGTCGCGCTGGGGCCCGAGGAGCAGGCCGCCGTAGCGGCCGCCCGGCCGGGTAGCTGACAGGCATTCTGGTACCGTGCCCACGGCAGAGCCGGAGGCGCGATGACAGGTCAGGTGCTCGTTTTGAACGCGACTTACGAGCCACTCAACGTGTGCTCGCTTCGCCGCGCGTGCGTGCTCCTGCTGAAGTCCAAGGCCGAGCTGATCGACGCGCTCGAGAAGCCGTTGCGGTCGGCCAGCGCGTCGCTGCCCGTACCCGGTCGTGATCCGTCTCCTGTCGTACGTGCGGCGGCCCCGGGCGGCCGCACGGCGAATCACCCGCCGGGCGGTCTTCGCCCGTGACGGCCACAGCTGCCAGTACTGCGGCGTCGAGGGCGTCCGCCTGACCGTCGACCACGTGCTGCCGCGCTCCCGCGGCGGCCCTTCGAGCTGGGACAACGCCGTCACGGCCTGTGCGCCGTGCAATCTGCGCAAGGGCGACCGCCTGCCGCACGAGATCGGCATGCGGCTCCGGAGCAAGCCGCGTCCGCCCTCGCCCAGCCTCTTCCTGACGCTGCAGGCGACCGAAGTGCCGCACGCCTGGCTCGACTACCTGCCGCGGCAGCGCGTCCACTGACCCCGTCGCGCATGGAGGACGAGGCCGAGCTGGTCGCTCTGCGCCGGCGCGTGCGCGAGCTGGAGGCGCTCGAGTCGGTGGCGCGGGCCGCACGTGCGCCGATCGAGCTCGACGACGCGCTCGCGGCGCTCGTCGAGTCGGCGGCGACCTCGCTGCACGCCGAGGTGTGCGCGCTCGAGGTCGCGAGCGCTCGCGGCGCGCGCGGGGAGATCGCGTTCCGCAGCAGTCAGGACGGCCCGACCGACGAGGAGCTCGGCGCGCTGGCAGCGCTGGCGCCGCACGTCGAGGACGGGCGCCTCGCGATTCCGCTGCCCACGCGGCGCGGTGCCCACGGCGCGCTCGTGGCCTGGCGCTCGCGCCCGGGCGAGTGGAGCGCACGCGAGCAGGAGCTGGCCGAGGCCGCCGCAGCGCACGCGGCGACGGTGCTCGCCGGCGCGCGCGGCGCGATGCGCGGCCTCTTCGCGCGCGAGGTCCATCACCGCGTCAAGAACAACCTCCAGACGGTCGCGTCGCTGCTCCGCCTCGCGGCGAGCGGCGACGTGGATCCGAAGCGCGCCCTGCGCGACTCGATCGGACGCGTGCTCGCGATCGCCGAGGTGCACGATCTGCTCACCGCGCGGCGCGACGAGGACGTCGACAGCGCCGACCTCGTGCGGCGTCTCTGCGGGATGCTGCGGGGAACCCTCGACGGCACGCTCGAGACCGGTCCGCTGGCGCCCATCGTGCTCGCGCCCGAGCGCGCGACGGCGCTCGCACTGGTGCTCTGCGAGCTGGCCGCGAACGCGATCGAGCACGGCGGCGGACATGCCTACATCACGCTCAAGCGCGACGGCGCGTTCGTCGAGCTCACGGTCAGCGACCACGGCCACGGCCCACCGCCGCCGACCGGGACGCCCGGGCAGGGACTCTCGATCGCGCGCGCCCTCGTCGAGGTCGACCTCGGCGGCACGTTGCGCTTCGCGCAGGACGACGGGGTGCACGCCACGGTGCGTTTCCCCTTCGTGCGCTGAGGCGAGCCCGGTTCGATTAGCGTACGCAGATGCGAGTACTGGTCTGCGAGGACGAAACGATCATCCGGCTCGATCTCTGCCAGTTGCTCGAGAGCGCGGGGCTGACGGTCGTCGGCGAGGCGCGGGACGGCACCGAGGCGGTTCGCCTGGCCGAGGAGCTCACGCCCGACATCATCCTCATGGACGTTCGCATGCCCGAGCTCGACGGCGTCGAGGCGGCGCGGCGCATCCTCGCCGAGCGTCAGGTCCCGATCGTGATGGTGACCGCGTTCGCGGAGCGCGACATCGTGCAGCAGGCCAGCGAGGCAGGCGCCTTCGGCTATCTCGTCAAGCCGTTCCGGCAGGACGACGTGCTGGCCGCCATCACGACCGCCCAGGCGCGCAGCACCGAGCTCGCCGACGCTCGCAAGGAGGCCAAGTCGCTGAGCGAGGCGCTCGAGACGCGCAAGGTCGTCGAGCGCGCCAAGGGCATGCTGATGACGGCCGAGAACATCAGCGAGCCGGACGCCTATGCGCGCATGCGCTCCGCCTCGCAGCGCACCGGTCAGCCCATGAAGGCGATCGCCGAAGCGCTGCTCGCGACACTCTCCGGCGAGAAGTGATCCGCCGCCACGCGATCCTGATCGCCGGTCTCGCGCTGACGGCGGTCGCGGGCATCCTCCACACGGTCGTGAGCGACACGGCGGGCACGATCGCCGCCAGCTTGCCGCTCCTGCTCGTCGCGCCGATCGTCGCGAAGGGCACGGACGCCCTGCGGGGCCGCCTCTCGACGAGCGTCGTCGGCATCGTCCAGTCGGGCTTCGGCAACATCGCGGAGTTCGCGATCACGATCCTCGCGCTGCGCGCGAACCTCCCCGAGGTCGTGAAGCTCGCGATCGTGGGCTCCCTCCTCGGGAACGCGGTGCTGCTGGGTGGCGTCGCGGGCCTGATCCCGCTCGTGCGCGGCGGCCTCGGCGCGTCGCTGCGCTTCGACCGGCGCCTGTTCTCGGGTATCACGACGCTGAGCCTCATCGCGTTCCTGCCGATGGCGATCCTCAGCGTCCCGAGCGACCTGCTCGGGAACGGCGACCGCCAGGGCATCTCGCTGGCGGCCGGCATCGCGCTGATCGTCGTCGGGGTCGTCTTCATCCTGACGGAGCTCCGGGCGCCGCACGGGCCGCAGGAGGACACGGCGAAGCCCGGCGATCTGCCGTTCCGCACCGGGCTCGTGTATCTCGGCATCGGCGGGCTGATGGCCGCGCTCACCGCGGAGTGGTTCGTGTCGGGCTTCGAGCCCGCGACCGAGGCGATCGGCATCCCGGCCGCGTTCGCGGCACTCGTGCTCATCCCGCTGCTCGGGAACGTGGCCGAGAACTACGTCGCGCTGCGCTACGCGTGGAACGGCGACGGCAACGGCGCGATGAGCGTGATCATGCACTCCGTCGTCCAGATCGGGCTGCTCATGGTCGGACTGCTCGTGCTCGTGAGCCAGTTCGTCGGCCGCACGCCGCTCAGCCTGCAGCTCGACCCCGTGCTGACGGTCTCGCTCGGGCTGGCGTTGATCGTCCTCTGGATGATCATGTACGACGGCGAGATGCAGCCGGTCGAGGCGGTCGGCCTGGTCGCGGTCTACGCGATCCTCGCCGCGGCGATCTGGGCCGAGGGCTCCGTCAGCATCTGAGCCGGCCCGGATCAGTCGCCGGCGGGAACGACGGGAGCGCCGGGGTCGGGCTCCTTCTCGCCCACCACCACGCCGTCCTCGAGCCACACGCCCATGCGCCGGAACTTCGCGCGGCGGGCCGCGCGGCGCAACTCGATGGGCTCGGCCTCGATCGACTCGAGCGCCTGCGCGATCGCGTCGCCGAGCAGGCGCGCGGCGCGATCGTGATCCTTGTGCGCGCCGCCCGACGGCTCGGGCACCACGGTGTCGACGACGCCGAGCTCGTAGCTGAAGCGGGCCGTGGGCTTGAAGGCCGCCGCGGCCTTCTTGCGCTGGTTCACGTCCCGCCAGAGGATCGTCGCGCAGCCCTCGGGCGAGATCACGGAGTAGATCGAGTGCTCCAGCATGAGCACGCGATCGGCGACGCCGATGGCGAGCGCACCGCCCGAGCCGCCCTCGCCGATCACGCACGCCACGGTGGGCACCCGCAGGCGCACCATCGCCAGCATCGACTGCGCGATCGCCGCCGCCTGGCCGCCCTGCTCCGCCTCGACGCCGGGATACGCGCCCGGCGTGTCGATCATCGTCACGACGGGGAAGCCGAGGCGGTCGGCGAGCGCGAACACGCGCCGCGCCTTGGCGTAGCCCTGCGGCTGCGCCATGCCGAAGTTGCGGAACGCGCGCTCCTTGAGATCGCGGCCCTTCTGGTGCCCGATGATCGCGATCGTGCGGCCGCGGAACGAGCCGATGCCCGCGACGATCGCGTGGTCGTCGGTGCCGGCGCGGTCGCCGTGCAGCTCGACCCACTCGTCCACGAGGCGATTCGCGTAATCCAGCGTGTACGGCCGCCCGTCGTCGCGGGCGAGCTGGACTGCATCCCAGATGTCGGACTCGGCCGCGCGCACCGCGAGGCGGCGGCGCAGGCCGCGGAACGGCGTCGGCAGGCGGCTGTTCACTCGGGCCCGCCGTTCGTGTGCGCCTCGCCGTGCGGGCGCGAGCGCAGGAAGCGCAGCACGCGCGCGACGACGCCCGGCGGCGGTGCCTCGGCGTCGACGTCGATCGGCACGAGCGTGCCGCCGGCGCACAGGCGCAGGATGCGGCCGAGATCGTCCTTCAGGTCGGGCCGCTTCACGACGGCATCGATGAGGCCGTGCTCGTAGCTCGACTCGGAGCGACCGAAATCGTGCGGCAGCGTCTCGCGCGTGGTCTCCTGCACGACGCGCGGGCCCGCGAACGACAGCAGCGCGTCGGGCTCGGCGATCACGAAGTCGCCGAGCGCCGCGAACGACGCGATCACGCCGCCCGTCGTCGGATGGGCGAGCACGGAGACGTACGGCACGCCCGACTCGCGCAGCAGGTCGACCGCGCAGACCGTCTTCGCCATCTGCATGAGCGCGAGCACGTTCTCCTGCATGCGCGCGCCGCCGGAGGCCGCGACCGAGACCAGCGGGATGCCGCGCTCGGCCGCCACGTCGCTGGCGCGCGTGAACAGCTCGCCCACGACGCTGCCCATCGAGCCGCCCATGAAGGCGAAGTCCATCGTGCAGAGCACGCACGGCATGCCCTCGATCGTGGCGGTGCCGACGACCATCGCGTCGCCCAGCCCGGTGGCCACCTCGGCCTCGCTCAGGCGCTCGGTGTACGGGCGCAGATCGGTGAACGCGAGCGGATCGGCAGAGCGCACGTCGAGGGCGAACTGGCGGAAGCTCCCGGGATCGGCGAGCTGCTCGACGCGCTCCTCGGCCCCCACCGGGAAGTGGTGTCCGCACACCGTGCACACGCGCAGAGCGGCGCGCAGCTCGTCCTCGCGATAGTGCGACTTGCAGTCCGGGCAGGTGTTCGGATGGAGCTTCGCGCGCGCAAGCGGCTGCTCGGGCGCCGCCTCCTCGCGCTCCACCTCGACCTGGATGTCTTCGGGCTCCTCGTGGCTGGCCACCGGCATGCCTCCTGACCCTCGTTCCCGCGGAGGGCCGATCGAGACTCTAGTGCATCCGTCGGTGATCGCCGTTGGCGGCATCCGTCCGCGGGACTACGATCGCCGCATGCCGGCACGCGTGAACTTCGGCGACGCAGGTGTCGCCTTCGATGCCGACGGCGCGCTCGCCCCTGCCGCCCAGCTGGTCGCGAAGCTGCGGCTCGCGATCGACGCGGGCGCGATTCCGGAAGGCGCGACGCTGCCCTCGATCCGCATCGGCGCCGCCGAGCTCGGGGTGCACTCGAACACGCTGCGCAAGGTCTACGCGGCGCTCGAGGCCCAGGGCTACGCGACGACGCGCCACGGCTCGGGGACGGTCGCGCACGTGCGCGACGCAGCCGGCGCGGCGGCGGTCCGCCGGATCGCGGAGACCGCGCTCGCGAGCGCCCGCAGTGCCGGCGCCGACGCGCAGCTCGTGGCGCTCGCGATCCTCGCCGGCGCAGACGCGGCGCCCGCGAAGCCGGCGAAAGCCGCGAGGCCGCGGCGCGCGCCCGCCAAGGCGCCGCCTGCGCCGCGCAAGGCGGCCAAGCCCGCTGCGCGCCCGTCCGGGCGCTCGCAGGCCCCGGTGCTTCCGCCCGACATCCGCCGCGGCGCGCACGTCGGCCTCGTCACGGACGACGACGCGCTCGTCGAGCGGGCGCTCGCGGAGGCGGAGCGCCGCGGCGTGCGCCTGCGCGTCGCCGGCCCTGCGGACAGCCAGACGCTGGGCGATCTCGTCTGGGGCTGCGAGCTCGTGATCGTGGGCCGCGACGCGCGCGACGACGAGACGGCTCAGCGCGTGCTGCGCAGCGCGCGCGACGTGCTCGAGATGGCGTAGCGGCGCCGCGTCAGGTGACGCGGCGGCCGTCGGCCTCGTCCCAGCGCCGGAGCACGAGCGACGCGTTGTGGCCGCCGAAGCCGAAGCCGTTGGAGAGCCCGACCTTCACGTCGACGCCGTGCCGCGCCTCGTTGGGCACGTAGTCGAGATCGCACGAGGGATCCGCCTCGAACTGGTTGATCGTCGGCGGCAGCACGTTGCGGCACATCGCGAGCGCGGTGAACGCGAGCTCGGTCGAGCCGGCGGCGCCGAGCATGTGGCCCGTCATCGACTTGGTCGACGAGACCGGCACCTTGTAGGCGCCCTCCTCGCCGAGCACCTGCTTGATCACGCGCGTCTCGGCGCTGTCGCCCACCGGGGTGGACGTGCCGTGCGCGTTGATGTAGCCGATCTCGCTCGCATCCATGCCGGCCTCCTCGAGCGCCATCCGCATGGCACGCGCAGGATTGACCCCGGTCGGGTCGGGCTCGGTGAAGTGGTGCGCATCGGCCGTGCAGCCGTAGCCCATGATCTCGCCGTAGATGCGCGCACCGCGCGCGCGGGCGTGCTCGAGCTCCTCGAGCACGACGATCGTGGAGCCCTCGCCGATCACGAAGCCGTCGCGGCCCGCGTCGAACGGCCGGCTCGCGGTCGCGGGATCGTCGTTGCGCTGGGAGATGGCGCGCATCGCGTAGAAGCCGCCGACGCCGATCGGCGTGATCGGCGCCTCGCTGCCGCCCGCGACCATCACGTCCGCGCGGCCGTCGCGAATCGTGCCGACGGCATCGCCGATCGCCATCGAGGAGGCCGCGCACGCGGTGGTCACCGTGCTCGAGGGCCCGCGGAAGCCGTACTCCATGGAGACCATCGCGGCGCCCATGTTCGGGATCAGCATCGTGATCCAGAGCGGGCTCATGCGATCGATGCCCTTCGCGAAGAGGTGCTCGTGCGCGAGGTCGAGCGTCTGCAGGCCGCCGATGCCCGTCGCGACGGCGGTGCCGGTGCGGTCGCCGAGCCCCTCGGCCGTGACGTCGAGGCCCGAGTCCTCGATCGCCTCGCGCGCCGCCACGAGCACGAACTGGCAGTAGCGGTCGGTGCGGCGAGCGAGCTTGCGGTCCATCGCGACCGTCGGCTCGAAGTCCTTGACCTCGCAAGCGAAGCGCACGGGCGCATCCCGCAGCGGGAAGATCGTGATCGGGCGCGCCGCCGCTCTTGCCCGCGACGATGCTCTCCCACGTCTCCTCGCGCGTGTTGCCGACCGGCGTGACCATGCCGATGCCGGTCAAGACGACCCGCCGTCCACCATCCTCGCGCAAGGCCACGCTACATCCCCAATCCGCCGTCGACGGCGAGCACCGCTCCGGTCACGAACCCGGACGCGTCCGACACGAGGAAGCGTACGCAGCGAGCGATGTCCTCGGGCTCACCAAGCCGCCCGAGCGGCGTCGCGCCGAGCAGGCCCTCCCGTGCGCTCTCCGGCAGCACGTCGGTCAGCTCGGTGGAGATGTAGCCGGGGGCGATGCAGTTGACGCGCACGCCGCGCGAGCCGATCTCCTTGGCGAGCGACTTCGTGAGGCCGATCAGGGCGGCCTTGGAGGCCGAGTAGTTGGTCTGGCCCGCGTTGCCGTGAATGCCGACGATCGAGCTCATCGTCACGATCGAGCCGCGGCGCCGGCGCAGCATGCGCCGCGCGGCTGCCTGGCAGACGTAGAACGCGCCGCCCAGGTTCGTGGCCATCACCGCGTCGAAGTCCTCGGGGGTGATGCGCGCGATGAGGTTGTCGCGCGTGATGCCCGCGTTGCACACGAGCGCGTCGATCTCGCCGAGCTCCTCCTCGCAGCGCGCGACCAGCGCCGCGGCCTCGTCGGGCTTCGCGACATCGGCCTGGAGCGCGAGCGCGCGGCCTCCGGCGGCCTCGATCGCGGCGACGACCTCGTTCGCGCCGTCCGCGTCGGAGCGGTAGTTCACGCCGACCGCGGCGCCGGCCGCGGCCAGCTCGAGTGCGGTGGCGCGCCCGATGCCGCGCGAGGCCCCGGTGATCAGCGCGATGCGCCCGTCGAGCTCAGGCACCTGCGACCAGCTCCTGCGCGCGGGCGATGTCGTCGGGACCCGAGACGGAGACGGACGAGAGACTCTTGTCGATCCGCCGGATCAGGCCCGAGAGCACGCTGCCCGGCCCGACCTCGACGAACGTGCGCGCGCCGAGGTCGCGCAGCGCCACGACCGCCTGCGTGAAGCGGACGGGTGCGGTGAGCTGCTGCAGCAGGATCGGGACGATCTCGCGCGCGCCCTCGAGCCGGCAGGTCACCGTCGAGAAGAACGGCACGGCCGGCTCGGCGAACGTCGTCGCCTCGAGCACCGGGGCGAGGCGCTCGGCGGCGAGCGCGGTGAGCGGGCTGTGGAAGCCGCCCGAGACCTTGAGCTTGACGGCGCGGCGCGCGCCGGCCTCCTCGGCGGCCGTCATGAAGGCGGCGACGCCGTCGAGCGTCCCGCTCACGACGACCTGCCCGGGGCAGTTGTAGTTCGCCGCCCAGACGCCCTCGATGCCCTCGCAGATCCGCTCGACCTCGGCGTCGTCGAGGCCGATGATCGCGGCCATCGCACCCGGCGTGGCGGCTGCCGCCGCAGCGGTCGCGAGGCCGCGCTCGCGCGTGAGGTGCGCGGCGGTGCGGTCGTCGATCGAGCCGGCCGCGGCCAGGGCCGCGTACTCGCCGACCGAGTGGCCGACCACGAAGTCGGGCCGGAGGCCGGCGTCGGTCAGACCCGCGAGGCAGGCGAGCTCGGTCGTCACCAGGGCCGGCTGCGTGATGTCGGTCTCGCTGAGGCGCTCGATCGGGCCCTCGAAGCAGAGCTCGGCGAGGTCGAAGCCGACGGCCTCCGCTGCGCGCTCGTAGACGGCCCGCGCGGCTGGAAAAGCCTCGCTCATCGCACGCCCCATACCCACTTCCTGGGAACCCTGTCCCGGGAAGCAGAACGCCACCTTGCCCTCCGTCACGCGACCTCCTCGCAGCGACCGCGAACCAGACTACACCGGCGCCCGAAGCGCGGGCTCCCGGCACGACCGGCCCGTTCAGGCATCGGTGAACCCGAACGACAGCTGCGCGTCGAGCACCCTCTCGCCGTTGCAGTGCACGGTCCCGGTGCCGCGGCCGAACGTCGAGCGCAGCCGGTCGACGGTCAGCTCGAAGTCGAGGACGTCCCCGGGGCGGACGACCCGGCGGAAGCGCACGCCGTCGATGCCGGCGAACAGCGGCACGCGCCCGGTGAAGTCGGGATGCGAGAGCACCCCCACCGCTCCGGCCTGGGCGAGCGCCTCGACCATCAGCACGCCGGGCATGATCGGTTCGCCCGGGAAGTGGCCGCGCAGGAACCATTCGTCGCCGCGGATCGTCGAGCGCGCGACGACGCGGACGCCGGGCTCGAGCTCGACGACCTCGTCGATCAACAGGAACGGGTCGCGGTGCGGGATGAGCTGCTCGATCTGCTCGCGGCCGAAGGGGGCGGTGTAGGGCGTCACGGCGCCTATCGTAGCCAGATGCCCGATTCGCGAATCCGGCTCCACGAGATGGCGAGCTGCGCCTCGACGCAGGACGAGCTGCGCGCGCTCGCGGCTGCCGGCGACGCCGGCCTTCACGGCGGTGCGGGCCGACGTCCAGATCGCCGGCCGGGGGCGCCGCGGACGGCGCTGGGAGGCGCCCGCGGGCACGGCGCTGCTCGTCTCGATCCTGCTTCGGCCCGTCCGTCCCGTGCACGAGATTCCGGTTCTCAGCCTCGCCGGCGGGATCGCCGCCGTCGAATGCGCGCGCACGTTCGGCGCAGACGCCCGTCTGAGCTGGCCGAACGACGTCGTCTGCGAGGGGCGCAAGCTCGGCGGCGTGCTGGCCGAGCTGGGCCCCGACGCGAGCGTCCTGCTCGGCGTCGGCGTGAACCTCTCGTCGGAGGCCGCCGATCTCCCGGCGCCCGATCGCCTCGTCCCGACGTCGCTGCTGCTCGAGACCGGATCCGCCCCGACCGCCTCCGCCGCGCTGACGGCGCTGCTCGCGGCGCTGCAACCGCTGGCCGAGCTCTTCGACCTCGAGGGGCCTGCGGCGATCGCGGCGCGCGCCCGTCCGCTCGACGCGCTCGGGGGCTCCGCGGTGCAGTTGCGGCTCGCAAGCGGCGAGACCGTCGAGGGCACGGCATCCGGCATCGCCGACGACGGCAGCCTGCTCGTGGGCGTCGCCGGCGACGTGCGCGCCTACGCGAGCGGTGAGGTCGTGCGCCTGACCTGAGCGTCTGACAGGCTACGCACGTGGCCGAGACCCTCCTGGACGTGTTCGTCACCGGCACCGACGACGGCGTCGGCAAGACCTACGTCTGCGCGCTCCTGGCTGCGCGGGCCCGCGATGCGGGCCTGACGCCCGCGATGCTGACCGCAGTGCAGGTCGGCGATGACGACGCGACGCGCTGGCTGATCCGGCGGGTGCCGGGCGCGGTCGGCGCGACGGCGCACGCCTATCCCGTCGAGACGGCGCGCGGAGACGCCGGCGACGCGACCGACTCGGTCGATCCGGAGCACGTCCGCGAGGTCTACCTCGCGCTGCGCAAGCGCAGCGACGGCGTCCTCGTCGAAGGCCCCTCGGGCCTGCTCGCGCCGCTCGGCGACGGTCGCACCACCGCGGATCTCGCCCAGGCGCTCGGCCTGCCGCTCGTGATCATCTGCCGGCCGGATCGCGGCACGGTCAACCACGTGGCGCTCACGCTCGAGGCCGCGTTCAGCCGGAATCTGTCGGTGCGCGGGCTGATCGTGAACGGTGCGAGCGAGCATCCCGGGCTCGAGGAGCTCGCGAATCGCGCGGAGCTCGCCCGGCTGGCTCCGATTCTCGAGATCGTCCCCGACGAGACGATGCGCTCGCTCTCGACCTGAGCTAGCGGGCCTTCGACCGGAACGGCCCGGCGCGCGCCGAGTTGCCGCGCGGGGTCGACGAGGTCGAGGCGGATCGTCGCGGGCACGCCGGCGGGCAGGCGGAAGCGGATGCCGTTGAGGCCCGCGGGTCGCGGGCGGCGGGGCACCACGACGCGGGCGCCGGCACGCACGCGCACCGTCGTGGCCTCGGACAGCCGCACGACCAGGAAGGCGATGCGCCCGCGCACGCGGAGCCGCACGAAGCGAGCGGCGGGCGGTCTGCGATCGAGCCGGAACGTCGCCTGCAGGACCTGCTCGCCCACGGCCGTCTGCGCGCGCAGCGCGAACGTGTAGGTGCCGTCGGGCATGGCGGCCAGTTGTGCGGCGTCGAGCGTGTGCGCCTGCGGTCCCGGCTGGGTGACGGCCGCGATCAGCGCCGCGGGCGATGCGCGAGCGCTTCGATGCGAGCTCACCCGACAACGCCGACGGCTGGGTCTGCTGCCAGGAGGCCGTCACCGCGTCGTTGCGCCCGACCGCGGTGCGGCTCAGCCGCAGCTTGCGCACGGCGCGGATCACGGCCACCTGCCCCGTGCGCTCGGCAACCTGCCCGGCTCCGTCCACGAGGTGCAGGCGCACCGTGTAGACGCCGTCCGCGACGATGCCCGCCGGGCCTTCGCCGCCCCAGCGTGCGCTCTGAACGCCGGCCGGGAGTTGCACGCCGGCCACGAGCGCCGCGACGGTCGTCGAGTCGGGCGCGATGACCTCGAGCGTGACCGCCGCCGGCGCCGCGAGCGTGTACGCGATCTTGAGCGTGTCGTCGGCGCCGTCCCCGTCGGGCGAGATCACCGCGGGGGCGAGCGCGAGCGGCGGTGCCAGCGAGATCGTGGGCACGGTCGCGGCCCCGAGCGAGGCGAGCAGGGGCCGGGCGCTCTCGCCGGCGGCGTTGCGCGCATCGAGGCGATAGGCGAGCTTCGTCCCCGGCGCGACGACGGTGCCGTCGGACCGCGCCCCGTTCCAGGTCCAGGCGACGTCGCTCCCGCTCCCGCTGTTGCTCGCGACCGGCTGGCCCCGCGCATCGAGCACGGTCAGCGACCAGCTCGTGCCGCCGAGGACGCGCGCACGGAAGGCGATCGGGGCGAGCACGCCGCTCTCGTCCGTCCCGAGCTCCGGCGGAGTCGCGCTCGCATCGACGATCTTGGGCGTTCCGATGGCCTGCGCCGCAGCGGCGATCGCGTCGAGCTCGGGATAGATGAGCGCGCCCGGGCAGTCGGTCGAGAGCGCGTCGCGATGGCCGCTGACGACGCGGAAGCTCGCGCTCTTGCCGGCGGGATAGCGATCGTTGCCCCCCGATATCAGCGTCGCGCGGCCGAGCGGATCGACGTGCGCGACGTCGAGCCGCCACGCGATGAGCTTCGTCAGGGCGTCGCGGGTCGCAGCGGTGAGCGGAGCGCTGCCGCCGTCGCCGATCACCGCGATGCCGACGCTGCCCGTGTTGAATCCGCCGGTCTGCGCGCCGATCACAGGTTTGTCGATCCCCCCTGCACGCCCTTCGAAGACCCGCCCGTAGGCGTCGACCAGGAAGTTGTAGCCAATGTCGTTCCAGCCGTTCGAGCGCACGTGGTAGGTGTAGATCGAGCGGACGATCGCGGGGACGTCCGCGGCCGCATAGCCGTTGGGCGTGTCGGTGTGATGGACGAACACCATCTGGGTGGAGGACGCGTAGCGGGGCTCGGCTCGCTTCAGCGACTCGTCGGCGCCCCAGCCCGCACGCGACACGATCTCGGGCTGATCGGGCGCCGCCTGCAGCGCGCGCAACGGCCGCAGCGGGCTCCGGTCGGCCGCCACGAGCGCGACCCGGACGCGCCCGACGGCACCGCGAACGCGCAGCTGCAACGTGTCGCTGCCGGGAAGCCAGACCGGCTCGGCGTGGCTGACCGGGCCCCCTTCGCCGGGATCGAGCCGGGTCCAGCGCGACCATGCCGAGCGGGCGCCCCGCGCCCGTACGTCGACGGCGACGCCGGGCAGGGCGCGCCAGCGCGCGCCGAGCAGGTCGAACGCGAACGGTGCCCGCTGCGGCGCCAGGACGTGAACGCCCGGCGTGCCCGGCGCATCGACCTTCAGCTCGCCGTAGCGAGTGGCGAGCGGCCGCGGCCGCCGGCGCGAGCACCAGCAGCGCGAGCAGCGCGGGCAGGATCCGGATCAGGGCACGCCTCACCACTCCGGCTTCGCGAGCGGTCTCCGCGTCCCTCCCACGCCATCGGCCGGGTGTAGGCTGCGATCCCCGATGCGCACATTGTGCCTCCTGGCCGTGGCCTTCCTCGCCGCTCTCGCGCTGGCACCGGGTGCCGCCGCCGAGGCGCCGCACGTGCGCGTCGTGGTGCTCGACGCCGACGTCGACCCCGTCACGGCCGACTGGGTCGTCGACGAGATCCATGCGGCGCGGGACGCGCACGACGACGCGATCGTGCTGGAGATCGACACGCCGGGCGGCCTGCTCACGTCCATGCGCCAGATCACGCAGGCCGAGCTGCGCTCGCCGGTGCCGATCATCGCGTACGTCGCCCCGAGCGGCGCGCGAGCCGCGAGCGCCGGCTTCTTCGTGCTCCAGGCCGGCGACCTCGCGGCCATGGTGCCCGCCTCGAACACCGGCGCCGCCACGCCGATCGACATGGGCGGCGGCAACGTCGGCAGCGATCTGCGCGCGAAGCTGATCCACGACGCCCAGGCGCAGGTGCGCTTCCTCGCCGAGGGCAGCGGGCGCAACGGAGCCGCCGCCGCGCAGGCGGTGGAGCCCAAGAGCGCGGCCTGCCCGCGCTGCCCGCGCAGCTGGACGGCGGAGGAGGCGCTGAGCGAGAACGTGATCGACCTGATCGCCGACGACCTCCCGGCGCTGCTCGCGAAGAGCGACGGGCGCGTGACCGTGCGCAAGGGGATTCGCCTCGAGCTCACCGGGGCGACGGTCGAGCGGCGCGAGCTGCCGCTGCAGCTGCGGCTCCTCGACATCCTGCTCGATCCCAACCTGATCACGCTGCTCTTCCTCGGAGGCATCCTCGGCATCGCCTTCGAGCTCACCCACCCCGGCATCGTGCTGCCCGGTCTGCTGGGCGCGGTGTCGCTGCTGCTTGCGGTGCTCGGGCTCTCGATCGTCCCGTTCTCGTGGGCGGGCATCGCGCTGCTCGCGTTCGGGATCGCATTACTGGCGCTCGAGGGCCACAGCCCGGCGCACGGCGCGTTCGCGGCGGTCGGGGCGCTCGCGGTCCTGCTCGGCGGCGTCATCCTCTTCCGCGTCGACGGCTCGCCCTACGGCACGACGAGCTTCTGGCTCGTGCTCGCGATCGCCGGCGCGCTGGGCTTGATCGCGGCGGTCGTGGTCACGCGCATCTGGCAGGCGCGGCGCCTGCCGGCGCGGGGCGCCGGCGTGACACTCGTCGGCGAGCCGGCGATCGTGCTCACCGCCCTGCGCCCGAGCGGGCAGGTGCTCGTCCTCGGCGAGCGCTGGCAGGCGCAGCTGACCGGCGGGGGCGCCGACCCGGGCGAGCGCGTCCGGGTCACGGGGCAGCACGGTCTCGTGCTCGAGGTCGAGCTCGAGCCCGCCGCCCAGCCCGTGCCGACATAGGATGCCCGCATGAACGCACTGCTGGTTGTCGCCGTCGTCCTGATCATCATCGCCGTGCTCGTCGTCGCCTCGGCGGTGCGCGTGTTGCGCGAGTACGAGCGTGGAGTGATCTTCCGGCTCGGCCGCCTGCTGTCGGGACCCAAGGGCCCGGGCCTCATCCTGCTCGTCCCGTTCATCGACCGGATGGTCAAGATCGACCTCCGCACCGTGACGCTGGCGATCCCGCCGCAGGAGGTCATCACCAAGGACAACGTGCCCGTGCGCGTGACCGCGGTGACCTACTTCCGCGTGGTCGACCCCCAGGCGGCCGTGACGCAGATCGAGAACTACCTCGTGGCCACGTCGCAGATCGCGCAGACGACGCTGCGCTCGGTGCTCGGCCAGCACTCGCTCGACGAGCTGCTGGCGGCACGCGACAAGATCAACGAGATCCTCCAGGACATCATCGACCAGCACACGGCGCCCTGGGGCATCAAGATCTCGGTCGTCGAGGTCAAGGACGTCGAGCTGCCCACGACCATGCAGCGCGCGATGGCGCGCCAGGCCGAGGCCGAGCGCGAGCGGCGCGCCAAGATCATCGGCGCGCAGGGCGAGTTCGAGGCCGCCGAGCAGCTGAGCATGGCCGCCGATCGCATCGCCGCGAGCCCGATCGCCCTCCAGCTCCGCTACCTGCAGACGCTGCTCGAGATCTCCACGTCGAACAACGCGACGACGATCCTGCCGATCCCGATCGACATCCTGCGCCCCCTGCAGGAGGTGGCCAAGGCGCTCACGCCGCCGGCCGCACCGGCGCCGCAGCCACCCCCGCCCGCGCCGGGGCCTCCGCCGCCGCCGGCCTAGACGCCGTTCGCCGGAGCTTCGCCCGGAGCCGCGGCTCCGGCGGCGAGGCTACTCGTCGAGCTCCTCGTCGGCCTCGTCCTCGGTCGCGGCGGCATCGTCGTCGTCCTCGGTGTCGGCCATGATCTCGTCCAGCGCACTCGGCGCCGGCTCGTCGATCTCGGCCTGCTCGGCCGCGGCCTCGGCCGCATCGGCCGAGACGTACGGGACGACCTCCGGGGCGACCTCGGAGAGGCCGCCGAACGGCAGGGGCTCGGACTCGTCGACGTCACCGTTGCCGACGCTGGCGGAGTCGACCATCGCGACGGCCGAGATGCGATCGCCGTCGCGCAGGCGCTGCACGATCACGCCCTGCGTGGCGCGGCCCATCTGCGAGATGCCGTCGACTGCGGTGCGCTGCACCGTGCCGGACTCGGTGATGACGAGGATCTCCTGGCGCGGGCCGACGACGAGCGCGCGCACGATCGCACCGCGCGCCTCGACCAGGCGGATCGTCAGCACGCCCATCGTGCCGCGGCCCTTGCGCGGGTACTCCGCGACGCGCGTGCGCTTGCCGTAGCCGTTCTCGGTCACGACGAGCAGGTCGGCCTCGTCGTCGGCGACGTCGATCGCGATCACCTCGTCGCCCTTGCGCAGCTTCATGCCGATCACGCCGCCGGTCGCACGGCCCATCGCGCGCGCCTCGTTCTCGTCGAAGCGCACCGTCTGGCCCTTGCGCGACGTCAGCAGCACGTCGTCCTCGCCCGAGGTCAGGCGCACGCCGATCAGCTCGTCGTCGTCGCGGATGTTGATCGCGATGATGCCGTCGGACTTGCGCGGCGTGTCGTACTCCTTGAACAGCGTCTTCTTGACGATGCCGCGCTTGGTCGCCTGCACCAGGTACATGCCCTCGGTGAAGTCGCGCGTCGCGATCACGGTGCGGACGTGCTCGCCCTCGCGCAGCGGCAGCAGGTTGACGACCGCGCGGCCGCGGCCCTGGCGGTTGCCCTCGGGCAGCTCGTGCACCTTGAGCCGGTAGACCTTGCCGACGCTCGTGAAGAACAGGACGTAGTCGTGCGTCGAGGCCACGAGCAGGTGCTCGATCCAGTCGTCGTCCTTGGTGTCCATCCCCATCACGCCCACGCCGCCGCGCTTCTGCTGGCGGTAGGTGGAGGCGGCGACGCGCTTGATGTAGCCGGTCTGCGTGATCGAGATGACCATGTCCTCTTCGCGGATCAGCTGCTCGAGGTCGAGCTCGCCCTCCGCCGGCACGATCTCGGTGCGGCGGTCGTCGCCGAAGCGCGCGCCGAGCTCGCTCAGCTCCTCCTTGACGATCGCCGTAGACGCGCGCCTCGTCGGCGAGGATCGAGCGCAGCTCCTCGACCAGCGCGACCAGCTCGCCGTGCTCCTTGCGGACCTCGTCCTGCTGGAGCGCGGTCAGCGCGCGCAGGCGGAGATCGAGGATGGCGCGAGCCTGGGTCTCGGAGAGCCCGAACTCCGACATCAGCGTCTCGCGCGCGACCTCGACGTCGGCGGAGCCGCGGATCACCGCGATCACGCGATCGAGGTTGTCGAGCGCGATCAGGTAGCCCTCGAGGATGTGCAGGCGCGAGTTCGCGCGCTCCAGCCGGTACTTGGTGCGCCGGGTGATGACTTCCTTCTGGTGGTCGACGTAGTGGCGCAGCAGCGCCTTGAGGCCGAGCGTGCGCGGCGCGCCGCCCACCAGGGTCACGATGTTGGCGCCGAACGTCGTCTGCAGCGGCGTGTGCTTGTAGAGCTGGTTGAGGACGACCTGCGCCATCTCGCCGCGCTTCAGCTCGATCCAGATCCGCATGCCGCTGCGGTCCGACTGGTCGGCGATGTCGCGGATGCCGGTGATGACCTTCTCGTGCACGAGCTCGGCGATCTTCGCGAGCACGCCGTCGTCGCCGCCCTTGCGCACCTGGTACGGCAGCTCCGTGATGATGATCGCGTCGTGGCCGCCCTTCTGCGGCTCGATGTGCGCGACCGCGCGCACGCGGATCCGGCCGCGGCCGGTCTCGTACGCGTCGCGGATGCCGGCGAGGCCCATGACCACGCCGCCCGTCGGGAAGTCGGGGCCCTTGACGTGCTCCATGAGCTCGTCGGTCGTGATCTGCGGGTTGTCGATCAGCGCGATCGCGCCGGCGATGATCTCGCGCAGGTTGTGCGGCGGGATGTTCGTCGCCATGCCGACGGCGATGCCGGCCGAGCCGTTCGCGAGCAGGTTCGGGAAGCGCGCCGGCATGACCGTCGGCATCTGGTTCTGCTCGTCGTAGTTCGGCTCGAAGTCGACGACGTCCTCGTCGAGGTCGCGCAGCATCTCGACGGCGATCGGCGAGAGGCGGCATTCCGTGTACCGCATCGCCGCCGCGGGGTCGCCGTCGATGTTGCCGAAGTTGCCCTGCGTATCGACCAGCGGGTAGCGCGATGCGAATGGCTGTCCCAGACGCACGAGCGTGTCGTAGATCGCGGAGTCGCCGTGCGGATGGTACTTGCCCATGCAATCGCCGACCACGCGGGCGCACTTCACGTACGGCCGGTTGGGCTGCAGACCGAGGTCCTGCATCGTGTAGAGCACCCGCCGGTGCACCGGCTTGAGGCCGTCGCGCACGTCGGGGAGGGCGCGCCCGACGATCACGCTCATCGCGTAATCCATGTACGAGGAGCGCATCTCCTCTACGAGCTCGCGATCCTCGATGTTCCCGTCGCCCAGGTCGATAGTGGCCAACCGTGTCTCCTAGTGCTTCTAGACGTCGAGGAACTTGACGTCGCGGGCGTGCTGCTGGATGAAGTCGCGCCGCGGCTCCACGTCGTCGCCCATGAGCCGCACGAACAGCTCGTCGGCGGCCTGGCCGTCCTCGATCGTGACGCGGCGGAGCATGCGCGTGGCGGGGTCCATCGTCGTCTCGCGCAGCTGATCGGCGTTCATCTCGCCGAGGCCCTTGAAGCGCTGGAGCGCGAGGCCCTCCTTGGCGACGTCGAGGATCGCGTTGCGCACGTCCTCGAACGTGTGCGCCTCGCGCGTCTTCTTGCCGAGCGTGACGGTGTACGGCGGGTGCCCGGCGAGCTCGCGCAGGCGCAGATGCGCCTTGCGCAGGCCGTCGTAGGCACGCGACGCGAACAGGTTCTGCGGCAGCGGCACCGTCTCGACGGCGCCGGTGCGCTTCTCGGTCACCTTGAGCAGCAGCGACGGGTCGTCGGCGTCGTCGTGGCGCGCGACGACCTCGACCGAATCGGGCTCGTCGTCCGGCACGCCCGTGCGGAAGTAGCTCTCGAGCTCGTCGAGCGTCGCGGCCGGCTCCTCGATCAGGCGGTGATCCTTGACGTAGTCGACCGCCGCCCCGCCGAACTCGGCGCGCAGGCGCGCGGCCCAGCCCTCGTACTCGCGCAGCGCCGAGAGGAAGCGCTGGTAGCGCACCTCGGTGAAGCGCGGCGACTCGCCGTAGCGGTCGGCCACCTCGATGTCGCCGAGCCGCTCGCGCAGCAGGATGCGCTCGAGCTCGGTGTCGTTCTGGAGGTAGAGCGCCTCGCGCCGGCCGAACTTGAGCCGGTAGAGCGGCGGCTGCGCGATGTAGACGTGGCCCTCCTCGATCATCTGGCGCATGTGGCGGAAGAAGAACGTGAGGATCAGCGTGCGGATGTGCGCGCCGTCGACGTCGGCGTCCGTCATCGCGACGATCTTGTGGTAGCGCAGGCCGTCGAGGTTGAACTCCTCGCCGATGCCGGTGTTGATCGTCGTGATCATGGCCTGGATCTCGACGTTCGAGAGGATCTTGTTGATCCGGGCCTTCTCGACGTTGAGGATCTTGCCGCGCAGCGGCAGGATCGCCTGGAACTCGCGGTCGCGCGCGTCGCCGGCGGTGCCGCCGGCGCTGTTGCCCTCGACCAGGAACAGCTCGCACTGCGCCGGGTCGTTGTTGGAGCAGTCCTTGAGCTTGCCCGGGAGGCGCGAGTTCTCGAGCGCCGTCTTGCGCCGCACGAGATCGCGCGCCTTGCGGGCGGCCTGGCGGGCGCGGGCGGCCTGGAGCGCCTTGTTGATGATCGCGCGCGCCTCGGCGGGGTGCTCCTCGAACCACTCGGCGAGCGCGGCGTTGGTGGTCGTCTCGACCAGGCTGCGCATCGGCGAGTTGCCGAGCTTCGTCTTCGTCTGACCCTCGAACTGCGGATCCTGGAGCTTGACCGAGATGATCGCGACGAGGCCCTCGTGCGCGTCGTCCTGCCCGAGCGGCTCGTCCTTCTCCTTGATCAGGCCGGTGGAGCGCGCGTAGGCGTTGACCGTGCGCGTGAGCGCGGAGCGGAAGCCCGTGAGGTGCGTGCCGCCCTCGTGCGTGTTGATGTTGTTCGCGAAGGAGTGGACCGACGCCTGGTAGCTGTCGTTCCACTGCATCGCGACCTCGACGACGCCGTCCTCGGTCTCGCGCTCGAACGCGATCTGCGTCTTGTGCGTCGGCGTGCGGTTCTTGTTGATGTGCCGCACGTAGTCGGCGAGGCCGTTCTCGGCGTAGAACTCGACGACGTGGTCCTCGGTGCGCTGATCGATCAGCGTCAGGCGCAGGCCGCGCGTGAGGAAGGCCATCTCGCGCTCGCGCGTCTCGATCACCTCGAAGTCGACCTCGGTCGTCTCGAAGATGTCGGCGTCGGGCTTGAACGTGACCGTGGTGCCGCGCTCGGTCGTCGGCTCGCCCTTGGTGAGCTCCGTCGTCGGCTCGCCGCGCGCGAAGCTCTGCGTCCACACGAAGCCCTCTTGGCGCACCTCGACGATCAGCCACTCCGAGAGCGCGTTGACGACCGAGACGCCGACGCCGTGCAGGCCGCCGGAGACCTTGTAGCCGCCACCGCCGAACTTGCCGCCGGCGTGCAGCATCGTGAGCACCACCTGGACGGTGCTCATGTCGTATTTCTCGTTCCGCTCGACGGGAATGCCGCGTCCGTTGTCGCGAACGCTGATCGAGCCGTCGGGCAGGAGCGTCGTCGTGATCTGGTCGCAATACCCTGCGAGAGCCTCGTCGACGCTGTTGTCGAGCACTTCGTAGACGAGGTGGTGGAGACCGCGCTGGCTGGTCGCGCCGATGTACATGCCGGGGCGCTTCCGAACCGCCTCGAGGCCCTCGAGCACGGTGATCTCGTCTGCTCCGTATTTGTGCTCGGAATCCGTCAAGCTACCGTCCCAAAAATTGCGTTTGATTGTGCGTCGAACCCGGATGAATACTAGCAATTCGGCCGGTCGTCACCCCCCACTTCGACCCGGCACGGGGCCCACGCGGAAGCGCAGCGCAGGCAGGTCGCAGGCCTGCTCCCGGAGCAGCGCGAGCAGGTCCGGAGCGCGCATCGTGAGGTCGCCCGCCAGCACGCCGCTCGTGCAGTTCAGGATCAGCCCTCCGTCGCGCGCGAAGCGCGCCGGCCAGACCTCGTCGGCGAGCGGTCCGGCGGCCGCGCGCCAGGCCGAGCAGACCGCCGCCAGGCGGGCATCCGGCACCGAACCGCCGAGTGCGCGGCCGAGGATCGAGCCGATGTCCTCGAGGCCGCTCACCCGGGCATCATTCCGGATGCGCCCGGCCGTCGTCGACGCGGATCACGCGATCGCAGGCCTCGCCGAGCTGATGCGTGTCCGTCGCGGTGACGAGCACCTGGCCGCGCTGCCGCAGGAGGCCGAGCAGGCTCTGCGCGCGGCCGCGGTCGAGCTCGCTGGCGACGTCGTCGAGCAGCAGGACGGGGCGCACGCCGCGCACCTCGCGCACGAGATCGGCCTCGGCCGTGAGCAGCGCCAGCACGGCCGAGCGCTGCTCGCCCTGCGAGCCGTAGCTGCGCAGGTCGCGCTCGCCCTGCGCGAACGCGAGCTCGTCGTGGTGCGGGCCGGTCGACGTGCTCCCGCGCTCGATGTCGCCGGCGCGGCGCGCCTCGAGCTCGGCCAGCTGTCCCGCCTCGTCCTCCGGCCCGCGCGCCTCGTAGCGCAGCTCGACCGGCTCGTCGAGCTCGCCGATCGCGGCCAGGTGCTCGGCGAAGGGCTCGCGCAGCGCGAGCACGAAGCGCCCGCGCGCCCGGCGGATCTCGGATCCGAGCTGGGCGAGCTGCGCCTCCCAGGGCGCCAGCGCGTCGTGGGCCCTGGCGCCGGCGCGCAATCGACGCAGCAGCTGGTTGCGCTGCTGGAGCGCGCCCGCGTAGGCGCCGGACACCGCGGCGTAGCGCGGCCAGGAGCGGGCCACGGCGCGATCGAGGTAGCGCCGCCGCAGCGCCGGCGCGCCCTTCATCACGGCCAGCCGCTCGGGCGTGAACACGAGCACCGCGGCGTGCTCGGCGAGAGCGTCGATCGTCGGGCACGGTGCGCCGTCGACGGTCGCGCGCTTGGGCGTGCCCGGCTGGAAGCCCACCGCCCACGCGGTCGCGACGCCGCGCAGCGATCCGCTCAGCTCGACGCGGGTGACGTCCGCGCCGATGCGGACGACGCGGCTGTCGTCCGAGGTGCGCGGCGACCAGGCCAGAGCGCCGAAGTGGACGGCCTCGAGCAGGCTCGTCTTGCCGGCCCCGTTGCGTCCCACGATCGCGAGCACTTCGCCGCCCAGCTCGCAGTCGAGCCGGTCGTAGCAGCGGAAGTCCGTGGCACGGACGTGCTCGACGCGCACCGCGTTGCGGTCAGGACGCCAGGCGGATCGGCATGATCAGGTACCAGTAGTCGTCGGTGCCGCCGGTCAGCAGTCCGGGCCGGAGCGGCGTGATCAGCTTCAGCACGACGGTGTCGCCCGGGATGCTCTCGACGCCCTCGCGCAGGAACGCGGGGTTGAAGCCGATCTCGAGCGGCTCGCCGCGGAAGTCGCAGGGCAGCGACTCGCGGCCCTCGCCCACCTCCTGCGTCTGCGCCGAGACGGTCAGCTCGCCCGGCGTGAACGCCAGCCGGAGCGGCGAGCGCCCGGCCAGGACCTCGACGCGGGCGATCACGTCGGCGAACTCCGCGCGCGGCAGCGAGACCTCGTGCTCGAAGGTGTCCGGCAGCAGCCGCCGGAACTCGGGGAACTGCCCCTCGATGCGACGGGCGCCGAGCCAGACCTCGGACGTGCCGAAGAGCACCTGGTTCTCCTCGACGACGATCTCGAGCTTGCCCTCGCTCGGCAGTGCGGCGGAGATGCGGCATGAGATCGGAGAGGGCGCGCGCCGGCACGATCGCGGTCAGCTGCTCCGGCGGTCCGCCGTCGAGCTTCGTCGTTCGCACCGCCATGCGGTAGGAGTCGGTCGCGGCCATGGTCAGCACGCCGTCGGCGAACTCCACGAGGACGCCGGTCAGGACGGGGCGCGAGTCGTCGCGCGAGGCGGCGCGCAAGACGCGGTCGGCGGCCCCGAGGAACGTGTCCTTGTCGACGTCGAAGGTGCGGCCGTGGTCGATGTCCGGCAGCCGCGGGAAGTCGTCGGCGTCGTAGGTGTGCAGCGAGTAGCGGCTGGCGCCGCACTCGAGCGTCAGCAGGCCCGGCCCGTCGCCCGACTTCAGCGAGACCTGCTGCGGCGGCAGGTGGCGCACGATGTCGAGCAGCAGATCGGCCCGGAACGACGACGCGACCGGGCTCGAGGACGTCCGCCCACGAGCTTGCCGCGGACCGACAGCTCCATGTCGGTCGCCGCGAGCTCGACCGGCGCCTCGGCATCCCTCGCATCGATCAGGACACCGGAGAGGATCTGCACGCTCGAGCGCTGCGACACGCCGCGGGCCACCACCTGGAGGTGCTTGAGAAGGTCGTCCTTGGAGGCGGAGATATGCACGGCGGACGGAGTCTAGATGGTTCGGCGGCGCACGCCGCGTTGTTCCCCGGACGTCCGGCGGGCGAGGTTCTTCGTTGTTCTAGAAGAACGAAACCAGCAGACACAGTAGGCGTGTGGAGGGTGTGGGAGAACGCGATAAATCCCTGCTCACACCGGGAATCGGAGCATGTATGGACCGGGGATGGTCCTCCCCGGTCCCCCAGGCCGGCCGGGCGCGCCGGCGACGCCGGCTCCGTTCGTGTGGAGTGCGCCCGGTCTGTCCACACGCCATACAGCGCCTCTCCCGTGTTCCGAAGAGGTGGATTCCGGCACGAAAGGCGCGCAAAGAGCGCAGATCGGCGGAAGCCGGCCACGGCCCGCGGCACGGGCGGGATGCGCCGCCGCGAGGTCGCGCGGGAACCGAACAGGAGGCCGCGAGGCCTCGACCACCGCTACGCGTGCCGCTTGATCCTTCGGATCAGGTCGTCGACCTGGTCGTACTCGCGGCGGTCGTGGTGGAGCCGGTTCGAGATCTTCTGCACCGCGTAGAGCACGGTCGTGTGGTCGCGGCCGCCGAATTCACGGCCGATCGCCGGCAGCGTCGCGTCGGTGAGCTCGCGGCAGAGGTACATCGCGAGCTGCCGCGGCGCGACCACCGCCTGCGAGCGCTTGGCCGACTCCAGCTCGAGCACCGGGATACCGAACGCCTCGGAGACGACCTGCTTGATCGTCGCGACCGAGACGGGGGTGTCGGCGTCCGGCAGGTCGCGCAGCGTCTCGCGCACGAGGGCGGCGCTGGCCGGTCGCCCCGTCAGCGAGGCGTAGGCGAGGACGCGCGTGAGCGCGCCCTCGAGCTCGCGGATGTTGGTGGGCACGCGGCGCGCGATGGCCGGCAGGAGCTCGGGGTCGTCGATGCGCACGCGATCGGCCGCCACGCGCTTGTGCAGGATCGCGATGCGCGTCTCGATGTCGGGTGGCTGCACGTCGACGAGCAGGCCCCATTCGAAGCGCGAGCGCAGGCGGTCGGCGAGGTCGGGGATCTCGCGCGGCGCGCGGTCCGAGGTCAGCACGAGCTGCCGGCCGCTCGCGTGCAGCGTGTTGAAGGTGTGGAAGAACTCCTCCTGGATGCCGTCCTTGCCGGCCAGGAAGTGGATGTCGTCGATCAGGAGGACGTCGTACTCCTCGCGGTAGCGCCGCTTGAAGTCGTCCATCCGGTTGCCCTTGATCGCGGCGATGAACTCGTTCGTGAACGCCTCGCAGGTCGTGTAGCGAGCCCGCATGCCGGGCGCGTGCATGAGCACGTAGTGCGCGATGGCCTGCAGCAGGTGCGTCTTGCCGAGGCCGGTCTCGCCGTAGATCACGAGCGGGTTGTAGGCCTGACCCGGTGCCTCGGCGACGGCGAGCGCCGCCGCGTGCGCGAAGCGGTTCGAGCTCCCGATCACGAAGGAGCCGAACGTGTACTTGGAGCGCAGGGCCTCGGCCGGCTCGGACTTGCGGGCGCGCTTGCCGGGCTTCGCCCTGGCCTTTGCGACCTCGCGCTCGGGCCGATCCTCGAGCGCGATGCGCGCGACGGGCTCGCCGTCGGCGACGAGGAAGCGCACCGAGACGCCCGGGTCGGCGGCCGAGGCCGCGCGCCGCACGAGATCGGCGAAGTGTCCTTCGATCCAGGCCCGGGTGAACTCGTTCGGCACGCCCACCTCGAGCACGTCGCCCTCCAGCGCAAGTGCCCGGGTCGTCGAGAACCACGCGCCGAAGACCATCGGCGAGAGGTCGTTCCGGATGCGATCGGCGACCGCGGTCCAGAGCAGGGCAGGTGTGGAGGAATCGTCTACGGGCATAGCTACGCACGTCCACGGCGCAGGCGGGTGTCGATCGACGCCGTGCGGACGGGGCGAGGGGTGCGGATGCTACCGGTTCGAACGTCGCACGACCGCTCGCGGCGGCAGCGAAAAGCCGCTCGTAGCGGACACTCTTGAGATTTCCACAGAGTCGTCCACAGGCACGGTGCACGATAATGGTGGCGAAATCCCACCGCCAGAGCGGGATTGCGGGATCCCCGGGGCGGAGCGGCCCGGCGGTTGTCCACATCGTGTTTGCATACGCGACCTGCGGCCCGTGCGACGGCTACACTGCCCTCTCCCGTCCCGCCGAACACTGACGAGCTCACGTGAAGCGCACCTACCAGCCCAACAAGCGCAAGCGCGCAAAGAAGCACGGCTTCCGCAAGCGCATGAGTACGCGTGCGGGCCGTGCCATCCTCAAGCGCCGTCGCCTGCGCGGGCGCAAGCACCTCTCGGCCTAGGTCGTGGCGGGTACCGCTACGCGCAGCCGGCGCCTCTCGCGCTCCGCTGACTTCGACGCCGTCTACCGGCGCGGCCGCTCGGCCTCGTCGCGGCATCTCGTCGTCTATGCGTTCGCGCGCGATCCCGGTGCGACCGCGAGCGAGCCCCGCGTCGGACTGACGGTGTCGCGCAAGGTCGGCGGCTCGGTCGAGCGCAACCGCGTCAAGCGGCTCCTGCGCGAGGCTTCCGCGCGTGTCACACCTGGCCTGGCCGCCAACGTCGATCTCGTGATCGTCGCCCGGCCGGGCCTCGCGGAGTCCCTGGCCGAGGAGCGCCTCGACTGGCTCGAGGCCGAGTTGCGGGAGCTCGCCGAGCGCGCCGCAGGGAGCCCGGCTTGAGGCGCGTCGCGCTCTGGCTCCTGCTCGCGCCCATCTACACGTGGCGCTTCGTCGTCCACGCGCTCGTGCCCGGAGGGCCTGCCACCTGCCGCTTCGAGCCCAGTTGCTCGCGCTACGCGGAGGAAGCGATCCGCACGCACGGCGCGTTGCGCGGCTCGCTGCTCGCGCTGCGCCGGCTCAGCCATTGCCACCCGTTCTCGCGGCATGACCCCGTCGATCCGGTGGCGCCGCGGTGAACGCACCCTTCGCCAGCATTCTCAGCCCGCTCGAGGATCTGCTCCACGGCCTCCTGTTCGGCATCCAGGAGTTCACAGGACTGCCGTGGGCCTGGTCGATCATCGTCCTGACGATCGTCGTCCGGCTCGCGATCCTTCCGCTCGCGATCGTCCAGATGCGCTCGATGCGCGGCATGCAGAAGATCGCCCCCGAGCTGAAGAAGCTGAAGGAAAAGCACAAGGGCGACAACCAGAAGCTGCAGGCCGAGATGATGGCCCTGTATCGCGAGCACGGCGTGAACCCCGTCGGCAGCTGTCTGCCGCTGCTGTTCCAGTTGCCGGTCTTCATGGGCCTGTTCTTCGTGCTGCGCGGCTTCGCGGACGATCCGCCCCCCGGCGATCTGAGCTTCCTGGGCGGCTTCATCCCGAACATCGCGGTGCACGTCAACGACGCCGGCTATGCGGGCTGGGTGCTGATCGCGGCCTACGTCGCCAGCCAGCTGGGCTCCACGCTCCTGATGCCGACCGGCGCCGATCCCGCAGCAGCAGATGATGCGCCGCCTGTTCATGGTGATGCCGTTCATCTTCGTCTTCTTCGTGATCCGCTTCCCGGTCGGGCTGATGATCTACTGGATCTCCACCAACCTGTGGACGGTCGGCCAGCAGGTCACGCTCCGCAAGCTGATGGGGCCGCCGCCGAACCAGCCTCCCCCGAAGGAGAAGAAGAAGACTCCGCGGATCCCCAAGCCGACCGGTGGCAAGGGTCTGCAGGGCGCCGGACGGTCGCGGAGGCGCTGATGGACGGCGAGCTGCGCTCGTTCGAGGCCGAGGGAGCGGGCGACGACGTGGCCGCGGCGCGGCAGGAGGCGCTGCAGTCGCTGCGGGAGCTCGCGGGCGAGCTCGCCGAGGGCGATGTCGAGTTCGTCACCGTGAGCGAGGGCGATCGCGGCCTGATGGGCGTCGGGCGACAGCCGGCGCGCGTCCTGGCGCGCGCCCAGGTCGCGGCGGTCGAGCTCGGACCCGTCGGCCAGCGCGTGCGGGACGTCGTCGAGCGCATCGCGACGGCGATCGATCCGGCGCTCAAGGTCTCGGTCGCCGAGCACGGCACACGTGTGGTGGCGGTCGCCAGCGGGGGCGACACCGCGCGTCTGATCGGCCGCCACGGGCAGACGATCGACGCCGTGCAGCACCTCGCCGCCGCCGCGGCGCTGCCCGGCAGCGATGGCGAATGGGAGATCGTGGTGGACACGGCCGGCTACCGCATGCGCCGCGAGCGGCGCTTGCGGGCACTCGCGCTGAAGGCCGCCACGCGGGCCGTGCGCGAAGGCCGCGCCCAGCCGCTGGAGCCCATGTCCAGTGCCGAGCGACGCATCGTCCACACCATCCTGCTCGACCACGAGGGCGTGGAGACGGCGAGCGAGGGCCGGGATCCGGCGCGCTTCGTCGTGGTTCGCCCGCGCGACTCCGCCTGACCCGGCACAGGAGTGTTTCACGTGGAACACGAGCCGCTCGTTTCACGTGAAACGGCGACGGAGCGGGTCGCCCGTGCGGTCATCGCCGACGGCGCGCCGGGGCTCACGGACACGCAACTCGACCGCCTGGCGCTGCTCGTGGAGCGGGTTTGCTCGACCCCGATCGGCGTGACGGCGATCCGTGACCCGGCAACGGCCGCGGCTCGGCACGTCCTCGATGCGCTGGCGGGCCTGCCGGCGGTCGACGCCGCCCCGCCCGGTCCGCTGGCCGACGTCGGCAGCGGCGGCGGCCTCCCCGGCCTCGTGCTCGGAGTGGCGCGCCCCGAGCGCGAGCTGCACCTGATCGAGTCGACGGCCCGCAAGGCCGCGTTCATCACGGAGACCGCTGCCGCGATCGGAGTTGCGCGTCAGCGTGCACGCCGAGCGCTCCGAGGACGTCGCGCCGCGGCCCGCTGCGCGATGCCTGCGCCTGTGTGGTGGCGCGCGCGCTGGCTCCGCCGCCGGTGGCCGTGGAGCTGTGCCTCCCGCTCTGCCGGCCGGGCGGGCGCCTCGTGCTCTGGTCGCGCGAGGCAGCCGGAGACGAGCTGGCCTTCGCGGCCGCCGCTCTGGCGGGCGCGGTGCTGCCGCCGGAATGCCCCGGAGTGCTCGTCATCGGGAAGGTCGCGCCCACGCCGGAGCGCTTTCCGCGCCGTCCCGGCGTGGCGGCCGAAGCGGCCTCTGCGCGCCGCCGGATCCGACCGACCGCGGCAGTAGGATCCATGCGATGTCGCGGATCTATGCAGTGGCGAACCAGAAGGGCGGCGTCGGCAAGACGACGACCGCGATCAACGTCGCCGCGTGCCTTGCGGAGGCCGGGACGCCCGTGCTCGTGATCGACCTCGACCCGCAGGCCAACGCGTCGAGCGGCCTCGGCATCCGGGCCAGCGGGGCGATGTGGTCGACGTACGACCTGCTGCACGGCGTCGCGCTCGCCGACATCATCGTCCCGACGCGCTTTCCCGGCCTGGATCTCGCGCCGGCGCATCCCGACCTCGCCGCGGCGGCGCTCGAGCTGCCCGGCCGCGAGAACCGCGATGCCCTGATCGGCAACGCGATCGCGTCGCTCGGGGACACCTATCCGTACGTCATCCTCGACTGCCCGCCGTCGCTCGGCCTGCTCACGGTCAACGCGCTCGCGGCCGCGAATCGCCTGATCGTGCCGGTGCAATGCGAGTACTACGCGCTCGAAGGGCTCGCGCAGCTGCTCGAGAGCGTCGAGCGCATCCGCGGCGCGATCAACCCGGGCCTCGCGCTGACGGGGCTGCTGCTGACGATGTACGACCGCCGCACACGCCTCTCCGGCGACGTGGAGCGCGAGGTGCGCACGCATTTCGGCCCCAAGGTCTTCTCGTCCGTCGTCCCCCGCTCCGTGCGCCTCGCAGAGGCTCCCAGCCACGGGCTTCCGATCACGCAGTACGACCCCAACTCGCGCAGCGCGGACGCCTACTACCGCCTTGCCCTGGAGGTCGTCGAACGTGGATAGCGCACCACCGCGACGGGGCCTCGGCCAGGGGCTCGCGCTCCTGCTCGGCGAGCCGCAGACGGGCACGCACGGCTCGCTGCGCGACATCCCGCTCGATCAGATCACGCCGAACCCGCGCCAGCCGCGCGCGCGCATCGACGAGGAGCGCTTCGCGGAGCTCGTGGAGAGCGTGCGCCAGGACGGCATCGTGCAGCCCGTGCTCGTGCGCGGCGTCGGGGCCGGCTGGGAGCTGATCGCCGGCGAGCGGCGCTGGCGCGCGGCGCAGGCCGCGGGCCTGACGACGATCCCCGCGCTCGTGCGGGAGGCCGACGATCGCACCTCGCTCGCGCTCGCGCTGGTGGAGAACATCGTGCGCGCGGATCTCGATCCCGTCGAGCAGGCGCGCGGCTACGCCCGCCTGCAGGACGAGTTCGGGCTCTCGCACGCGGAGGTCGCGACGGCGGTCGGCCGGAGCCGCTCGGCGGTCGTCAACGCGGTCCGCCTGCTCGGCCTGCCCGACGAGGTGCTCGAGCTGCTCGAGCGCGGCGAGCTGAGCGAGGGCCACGGGCGGGCGCTGCTGCAGATCGAGGGGCAGGACGAGCGACGGGAGGCGGCGCGCGCCGTCGTGGCCGGGGGATTGAGCGTCCGCCAGGCCGAGGCGCTGGCCCGCACCCAGGGCCGCTCCGCCCCGCGCCGTGCACCGTCGGCGCCCGACTGGTACGACGCCGAGCTCGCGAACGACGCGGTCGACGGCCTCTACCGCGCGCTCGGCGTCGCCGCGCGCGTCGCGCCCGACCGCTCGGGCTGCCGCGTCGAGTTGCGCCTGCGCTCGGCCGAGCAGCTCGCGGGTCTCGTCGAGCGCCTCGCGGCGCTCGAGCGCCCGACCTAGAGGCGGCGCCGGCCGACCCCAGGCGGGCGGCCTGCCGAAAGCTTCCTGGTATCCTCTGCGCCCGTCCGGGCGATTAGCTCAGTCGGTTAGAGCGCCTCTCTGATAAGGAGGAGGTCCGTGGTTCGAATCCACGATCGCCCACGTTGATCCGCACTCCCGGGCGCCGCCGGGGTTGCGACCACCTCCTGGGCGCGTAGCTCAGTGGACAGAGCGCTGGCCTTCTAAGCCAATGGTCGCAGGTTCGAATCCTGCCGCGCCCGCCTACCGGGGGTACACTCAAAGCGATGCAGGAGATGACCGTCTACGGGGTCTCGTACGACAGCGTCGGCCGCCAGCCGATCGTCCTGCTGCGCACGTCGGACGGCCGCCGGGTGCTGCCGATCTGGATCGGCTCCGGCGAGGCCAACGCGATCCTGACCAAGCTCAAGGGCAGCGATCCGCCGCGCCCGATGACCCACGACCTCCTGCAGTCGTTCGTCGACCTGGTCGGCGCGTCGGTGCTGCGCGTCGCCGTCACCGAGCTGCGCGACAACACCTACTACGCGATGATCACGCTGCGCATCAACGGCGAGGACGTCGAGATCGACTCGCGGCCGAGCGATGCGATCGCGCTCGCCGTCCGCGCGGACGCGCCGATCTTCGCGGCGGAGGACGTGATCGAGGAGTCGGCCGTCGAGGCCGAGCGCCCGCCCAGCGAGCAGCAGGTGGTGGAGGACTTCCGGCGCTTCCTCGACGAGCTCTCGCCGGACGACTTCCTGCGCGACGAGTAGCGGCCGCGCCGGGGCCGCGCCGGTCAGCCGGCTTCGTCGAGCAGCCGCGCCGCCTCGCGCGTCTGCAGCGCGAGCAGGTCGGCCCACAGCGCGCGCAGCGCCTCGCCGCCCATCGGCCCGGGATTCGAGGCGACGAGGGCATCGAGCAGGCGCGTCTCGCGCGCCGGGTCGACCATGGGATAGCCCTGGGCGCGCTTGTAGGCGTGCAGCTCGCGCACCAGCTCGAGGCGCTGGTTGAGCAGCGCCAGCAGCTCGGCGTCGATCGCGGAGATGCGCTCGCGCGCGGCCTGGACGGACGGATCGCTGCCCTGCTCGGTCACGGGCGGGAGGGTAGAGCATCGCGCTCCCTCGCGGCTCCCGGGGCTCCTCAGTGCTTCGTCACGGCCGCCGTGAGCGCAATACCGTTGTACAGGCAATGAACCAGGATCCCCGGGATCGTGCTGCCGATCCGCTCGTACACGAACGCGAGCGCGAGCCCGAGCAGGAAGACCGCCGGCATCACGCGCGGGATGAAGTGCGCCGCCGCGAAGAACGCCGCCGTGAGCAGCGCGGTGCGCCAGGGCCCGAAGCGCCGCCGGAAGGCCGCGGTGAGCAGGCCGCGGAAGATGAGCTCCTCGACGAGCGGGCCGGCGACGGCGACAGCGAGGTAGGCCAGCAGCACGCCGGCCACGGGCCAGAAGCCGGGTGGACGCCCGTGATCCGGGACGACGCCCTGCGCGTCGGCGCCATGGAAGATGGGCTCCAGCGCCGCGCTGACGATGAGCGCGAGGATGACGGTCCCGAGCGCGAGGCCGACGGCGCGCGGCCACGAGCGCGGGGCGACCAGGCCGAGCGCGCGGCGCGCATCGCCGGTGCGCCGCGCCGCCCACACGGCGGCTCCGCCCATCACGACGTACGTGCAGATGATGATCGCCATCGCGCCGGGCGAGTAGATGAAATCGTCGTCGCCGGAGACGAGAATGCTGTGCGCGACCCCGGCGAACACGGTCGCGACGAGCGCGACGCCGCCGACGATCAGCATGTCCGTCGCGGGCACCTGGAGGCGCGCGTCGTTCGCGACGGGCGGCGTCACGCGGCGAGCTCCAGGCGGGCATCGAGCTCTGCGAGGCTCGCGATCGAGCCGGGAGCCCGGCCGCTGCGGTCGAGCAGCACCGCCGAGAGCCCCGCGGCGCGCGCGCCGGCGATGTCGGTCACGGGATCGTCGCCGACGTGCACGGTCCTGGCAGCGTCGGATCCGAGCCGCTCGAGGGCGGCCTGGAACGGTCTCGCGTCGGGCTTCGCGGCGCCGATCGCGGCCGCGGTGACGATCACCTCGAACGGCTGGGCGAGGCCGAGCCGCGCGAGGACGTCCGGGAGCGAGACGTCCCAGTTCGCGACGACTGCGAGCCTGACGCCCGCTGCGACCAGCCGATCGAGCGCCGGCCGGGCATCGTCGTATGCCAGAAACGATATGGAATCTGTGAGCGACGGCAGGACGTCGGCACCCGAGACGTCGATCGCGAGGGCGTCGGCGAGCAGCGAGGCGCACTCGAGCCGCAGCGCCGCGAGCGAGGACGCGTCGCGCGCGGCCGTGCAGTGGGCGCGGTAGTGGCGCATCTCGGCGCGCATCGCGCTCTCGCAGCGGGCGAGATCGACATCGCGGCCGAGCCGGCGGGCGAGCGACTGCTGCAGACGCGGCGCAGGGGGTGCGATCGAGACGAGCGTGCCCATCGCGTCGAGCGTGACCGCCTGGGGCCGGCTCACGGCTTCACGGCGCCGGGATGCAGATCGTGCGCGAGGGAGTGGAGGAGCGCGTAGGAGGTCGTATCCGCGCGTGCGACGGCGGGATCGACGAGGAACACCCGGCCTGCCGCGACCGAGCGCAGTGTCCGCAGGCCCGGGCGGGAGCGCAGCCGCGCGAGCGTGACGCCGCTCGTCGTCGTCGCGATGTAGGTGTCCGGGTCGAGCCGGTGGAGCGCCTTGGCGTTCACCGTCGCGACGCCGTCGGCCGGGCCGACGAGCCTTCCGCCCGCGAGCGCGATCAGTCGCGCGAGCAGCGTGGTGCGCTGGATGCTGGTGCCGAAGCCCGCGTCGACGTAGGTGGTCAGCGGCGGGACGGCTGCCAGGCTCTTGGCGATCGTCTCGCGCTCGCGCCGCAGGGAGAGCGCGAGCGACCTCCCGGCCTCTGCGTGGTTCGTGAGCACGCCGAGCGCCACCGCGCCGCGCTCGATGTCGGGCAGCCGCGCGCCCGGCATCACGTAGACGGGCACGCCGAGCTCGCGGATGAACGTCTCGTTGCGCTGCTCGGCCTCGGCGGTCACGCCGGGCCCGACGACCACGAGATCCGGGTGCGCAGCGCGAATGCGCGCGACGGTCACGCCCTCGGGCGCCACGGCGGCGCGCACCCCGAGGCGAGCGAGCAGGCGCTCGGGGCCGCCGGTCACGACGAGCACCAGGCGAGGCGGCGCCTCGACCGTGATGGTGCGGTTGGAGCCGTCGCGCACGCTCGCCGGGTAGGTCGTGTCGAGCTTGCCGGAGGTCGGCTCGGGCTTCGCTCCGCAGGCCACCGCGAAGAGCGCGCAGACGGCCAGCGCGAGCATGCGGACGAGGAAACCGGAGCGGCGGCGCACGGCCTGAGTCTAGGCGGCGCCCCGCGCGGGGCCCCGCACGACCGGGGGTGGGCATTTCGAGGCGCCCTAGACTGATGGTCGTGCGCTCGCCGGAGGAATCACCCGTGGATCGCATCGTGCAGCACCTGCCGGGCGACAGCGCGTCGCGCCGCACGCGCGCGCGCACGCTGCTGCGGCTCGGCGTGGCCGTCGCCGTGGTGCTCGCCCTGGTCATCGTGCTGTGGCAGTTCGAGGCGACGAAGGACTACGCCAGCGCCGTGTTCGCCTCGACCGCCGTCGTCGCGGTCGTCATCGGCCTCGCGGCGCAAGGCACGCTCTCGAACGTCGTCGCCGGCATCGTGCTCGCGTTCAGCCAGCCGATCCGCCTCGGCGACCGCGTCACGATCGACGGGTTCGACGGCGTGGTCGAGGAGATCGGGCTGTCGTATTCGCGCCTGCGCAGCGAGGACGGGACGTCCGTCGAGTTCCCGAATGCGCTGCTGGCGCAGAAGGCGATCGTGAACAGCACCCTGCGCGGAGGCGGCGAGATCGTGCGCGTGCGCGCAGCCGTTCCGGCGGGGGAGTGGGAGCGCGCTGCGGCCGCGCTGCGCGAGCGGGCCGGCGAGGCCGGCCTGCGCGAGGTCGACGTCATCGTGCGCGACATCGGAGCCGACGCGGTCACGATCGAGGTGCGCGGCCGCTGTTCCTCGGGCGAGCAGGCGTCCCGGGCCGAGACGGATCTCCGTGCCGCGGCCGCGGCGCTGACGGGGGCCGAGCATGCCTGACAACCGCCGCCGTGGCCGTCGCTTCGACAACGAGCCGCTGCCCGGCGACGCGCGCAAGCGCCGCATGGAGCGGAAGCGCCGGCAGGCGCGCCAGGCGCGCGCCGGCATCGGCCTCTTCGTGCTGATCGGGCTGCTCGGTCTCGGTCTCGTGGCCGGACTCGCGGCCACCGCGGCGTTCATCGACCACCTTCCCAAGCTCTCGCGCCTCGGGCCGGTCGAGCTCGGCGAGAACTCGAGCGTGTATGCGCGCGACTGCACGCGCAAGCCGTGCCAGGACGAGGCGCTCGGCGTCATCGCGCGCACGGAGAACCGCATCAGCGTGCGCTGGAAGGACATCGCTCCCACCATGCGCAGCGCGACCGTCGCGGTCGAGGACCGGCGCTACTGGGAGCACGGCGCGCTCGACTGGCACGGCATCGCCCGCGCGGCGGCCAACAACCTCCAGGCGGGCGGCATCCGGCAGGGCGGCTCGACGATCTCGCAGCAGCTCGCCAAGAACCTCTACCTGCTGCGTGAGGCGAGCAGCCGCTCGCTCAGCCGCAAGATCGACGAGGCCTGGATCGCGGTGCAGCTGGAGGACAAGTACACGAAGGCCGAGATCCTCACGGCCTATCTCAACACCGTCTTCTACGGCGAGAGCGCCTACGGCGTCGAGGCCGCGGCACACACGTTCTTCGACAAGACCGCGAAGCAGCTGACGCTGGCGCAGTCGGCGCTGCTCGCCGGCCTGCCGCAGGCGCCCAGCGCCTACAACCCGTTCGTGCACCCGGCTGCCGCGACGAAGCGCCGGGCCGAGGTGCTCGGCGCCATGCGCGAGCTCCGCTGGATCAGCGCGGATGCGTACGCGAAGGCGAACAACGCGCCGCTCGACCTCAAGCGCGGGAGCTACGGGACGCCGTCCTCCTCGCCCTTCGTGTTCGACCAGGTGCGGCAGGAGCTGGACGCGCGGCTGCCGGCCAAGCTCGCGGCCCGCGGCGGTCTGCGCGTCTACTCGACGGTCGATCAGCGCCTGCAGTTCGCGGCGCGGCGGGCGATCAAGGACGTGCTCAATTCGCCGGGAGATCCCTCGGCGGCGCTCGTCGCGATCAACGTGCACAACGGCAACGTGCTCGCGCTCGGCACCTCCGACTACGGCTCGTCCAAGAACCAGTTCAACCTCGCGACCGCCGGGCACCGCTCGCCGGGGTCGACGTTCAAGCTCTTCGCGCTCGTCGAGGCGTTGCGGCGCGGGGCCGACCCCTCGCGGGTGTACTACCCGTCGGGGTACGTCTCGTTCCCCGAGAGCGATCCGGTGTGCCCGCAGCCCGGCGGCTGGTCGCCGCACAACGCCGAGGGCGGCGGCGGATATCAGAGCCTCGTGAGCGCGACGGTGCACTCGGTCAACATCGTCTACGCCCAGCTGATGCGGGACCTGACGCCCAAGAAGGTCGCGGCCACGGCGCATCTGCTCGGGATCCGCTCCAAGCTGCCGCTGC
Source organism: uncultured Actinomycetes bacterium (assembly GCA_963705965.1). Taxonomy (GTDB): domain Bacteria; phylum Actinomycetota; class Thermoleophilia; order Gaiellales; family JALYLC01; genus JALYLC01. The sequence continues at coordinate 473,836 of CAVPLI010000008.1, forward strand.
ACTGCTCGATGGTGCTCGGGGCCGACGACGTGACGCCGCTCGAGCTGACGAGCGCGTACGCGACGATCGCGGCGGGCGGCGTCTACCACCGTCCGCGCACGATCCGCCGCGTCGAGGACGCGTCGGGCAAGATCGTCGCGAGCAAGGTCTTCCGCGTCCAGGCCAAGCGCGTCGTCAGCGACGGCGTCGCCTACGAGGCCACGCAGATCCTCAAGGACGCCGTGTCGTCGGGCACCGGCACGCGGGCGCGCCTGGACGACGGCCGGCCGCAGGCGGGCAAGACGGGGACGGCGGAGAACTACGGCAACGCCTGGTTCTGCGGCTACACGCCCGACATCGCGGCGTGCGTGTGGGTCGGGTACCGCTCGTCGAACAAGCCGCTCGAGAACGTCGAGGGCTTCGGCGCCGTCTACGGCGGCACCCTCCCGGCGATGATCTGGAAGGACTTCATGACGACGGCGCTCGCGCGCATCGGCCCGCACGACTGGCCGGAGCCCAAGCATCCGATGGTCTACAGGCCGTTCACGCCGACGACGTCGTTCGGCTACAACCCGTCGCCGCCCGCGGCGCCGGAAGTACCGGAGAAGAAGCCGGCGAAGAAGAAGCCGAAGGCGCCACCGGCGCCCACGACGCCCGTCGTGATCGCGCCCCAGGGCTGATTCGTCAGGGCGTGACCGCAGGCGGCTCGGGCACCGTCACGGTGCCGGGCGAGAGCGCCGGGCCGGGCGGACCGACGCGCTGGGTGAGCACGAGCGCGCCCGCGCCCCCCGCGACGGCGAGCAGGACGAGAGCCGTGGCCAGGCGCGCGCGCCGTCTTCGCGGATTCGCGGAGACGCCCTCGGCGTCCGGCGTCGTGCCCGGCACCGCGGAGGCGATCGCGGCCAGGCGCGCCGCGACCTCGCGCGCCGAGCCGGGGAGGACGTGCGGGTCGGACGTGAGCAGACCCTGCAGCACGGCCGCGGCCTCCCGCGCGGGGCCGCCATCGCCCGAGACGACCGTGTTCGCGCCCGCGGGGCGGCCCGTGAGCAGCAGGAGCAGCACCTCGCCGAGGCCGTGGAGGTCGTCGGCCGCGGTGCCCGTCCCGGCCGGAGCGCAGATCAGCGGGCCGCCGTCGGGCCGGAGCGCGACGGTGTCCGCGCGCAGTGCTCCGTGGGCCACGCCCGCTTCGTGCAGCGGCGCGAGCGCGAGCGCGAGCCCGGCGCAGAAGTCGAGAGCACGCCGCGCCGGCCAGGGCGGCGGGGGGAGGGGGGACGACGCGCGGCGCACGTAGGTCACGCGGCGTGTGGGGGCGTTCGCATCCCACCACGCGGGCACGGCGACGGCCGCATCGGGCGGGAGTCCCAGCACGGCGTGACACGCGGCGTCGAGCTCCGGGCCCGCAAGGCCGGGCTCCGCCGCCGCTGCGACGGGGCCGTCGTCCACGCGGCCCTTTATAGCATGGGCCCGTGGCCGCTCCCGATCCCCGACCCCTGCTCCCGGACGAGGCGCGGGCGCTGCTGCTCGAGCGGCTCTCACCGCTGCCGGCCGAGCTGCTCGCGCTCACGAGTGCGCTCTCGGGACGCGTCGTCGCAGCCGACGTACGCGCCGCCCACGACCTGCCTCCGTTCGACAACTCCGCGATGGACGGCTACGCCGTGCGCGCGGCCGAGACGGGCGCCGAGCTGCCGATCGCAGGCGGATCGTTCGCCGGCGACGATCCGGTGCGGCTCGAGCCCGGCACGGCCATGACGATCGCGACGGGCGCGCCGCTGCCGGAGGGCGCCGACGCGGTCGTGCCCGTCGAGCTCGCCCGCGTGAACGGCGAGCGCGTCTCGTTCGAGCGCGCGGCAGCCGTCGGCGACCACGTGCGGCGGCAGGGCACCGACGTGGCGGCGAACTCCGTCGTCGTCTCGGCGGGCAGCAGCCTGCGGCCCCTGGCGCTGGCGGCGATCGCGACGGGCGGCGTCGCCGAGCTCAGCTGCTACCGCGCGCCCCGCGTGGCCGTCGTGGTCACGGGCGACGAGCTCGTGGCGCCCGGGGAGCCTCTGCGGCACGGCCAGATCCACGAGTCGAACAGCGTGCTGATCGCCGCGCGCTGCGAGCAGGCCGGTGCGCAGATCGTGGCCATCGAGCGCGTGCGCGACGACGCCGATGCGACGCGCGAGACACTTGCACGCGCGCTGGAAGAGGCCGACGTCGTCGTCACTTCGGGCGGCGTCTCCGTGGGCACCCGCGATCACGTCAAGCCCGCGCTTGCGGCGCTCGGCGTCGAGCAGCTGTTCTGGCGCCTCGCCGTCCAGCCCGGCCGGCCGACGTGGTGCGGACTGCGCGACGGAAAGGTCGTCGTCGGGTTGCCGGGCAATCCGCTCTCGGTGATGGTCGGGCTCGAGTTGTTGCTGCTGCCGGCGCTGCGCCGCCTCGCGGGGGCCGCCGATGCCGGGCCCCGGACGTTCCGGCTGCCGCTGACGGACTCGCTGCGGCAGGATCCCCAGCGGCTGCGCATCCGGCCCGTCCGCGTGGTGGATGGAGGTGCGGAGCCGCTGGGCGCCGATCTCTCGCACCAGCTCGGCCGCGCGGCCATCGCCGACGCGCTCGCGCTCGTCCCCACGGGAAGCGGCGAGCTGGCGGCCGGATCTCCGGTCGAGCTGATCGACCTGCGCTGAAGCCGGACGGGCTCTACGCCGCGTCGAGCGGAGCCGGCGCGGGGAGGTTGACGCCGCGGCTGGCACCGGCGAGCTTCACGTTCGCGAGGCGGGCGAAGACGACGTAGCGCTGGTCGGCGCTGTACAGGGGGTGGCAGGCCGAGAGCACGAGCTCGTCGTAGCCGACCTTCTGCATGATCGACCAGTCGCCGTTGTCGACGATCTTGTGGCGCATCACGCGGTAGGTGAAGGTGCCGTACGGCATCTCGACGACGATCGAGTCGCCGATGCGGATGCTGTCGATGTGCCGGAACGGCGCCGCGAACGTCGTGCGGTGACCGGCGATGCCGGTCGTCTGGCCGAGACCCGGGAAGGAGCCCTGCTCGTAGCGGCCCGGGCCCTTGCTCAGGCTGCCCCAGTAGTCGGTGTTCTCGACGACGATCGTCGAGAGCCCGATCCGCTTGATCTGGATGCGCCCGAGCGGCCGGCCGGTGTGGCCCTTCTCGGCGGCCGCGAACCTGAGCGCGAGGCGCTTCGCGGAGTGCAGGACGGCCGCGCTGTTGACGGCGTTCTCCGTGGCGCCTCCGTGCGTGCCGGCCGGCTCGAGGGAGACGCCGAGCTCGCGCTTCGCCGTCGCCTGCCAGGACTCGAACGTGTCGTGCAGCTGTCCGCTCATCGCGTGCTGCTCGTAGGCGGTGTAGATGCTCGTCACCGGATCGCGCCAGAACACGACCATGCCGGCGTAGATGACGAGGAGGACGCCGGAGACGGCGAGGATGGTTCCGAGGCGGCGGGCGAGAGTGCGCATCTGCGACCAACCTAACCCTGTTGCGGGGTCGCGCCATCCCCCGTACGGGTGCCCCCTCCGGCCGTGACCACGAGCCACAGCAGCTCCACCGTCGCCGAGGCCAGGATGGCCAGCGCAAGGCTGGAGGCGAGCGGGATCCCGCCGTCGCCCATCAGGCGGACGAACCAGGCGGGCGCGTCGACGCCGAACCCGCCCGCCCCCGCGAGCAGCGCGATGACGGCTGCAGGCCCGAGCCAGCCCGCGAGCACCACGGCCGCTCGTGCCGCGGCGCCCAGGCGCGCGGTGAGCGGGAGCAGGAGCCAGATGTGGAGGGCGGGGAGCACGAGCACGAGCAGATAGGCATTGCCCGCGAACGCGAGGCCGGCGCCGACGAACAGCGCGGAGTGCGCACCGAGATAGCGCCCGGCTCCGGCGGTGTCGGCGTCCCAGGGCACGCGCCGCGCGGCCAGCGCACCGACGGCGCCGCCGAGCGCCAGGGGGAAGACGACCTGCCACAGCGATACCCCGCCGCCGCTGCCGGCGAACGGCGGCGAGTGCGTGTCGGGCAGGATTCCCCCCGCCCCCTCGATGCGGATCACGAGCACGCCGAGCGCCATCCCGGCGGCGCGCCAGAGCACCCGCCGCACCGTGATCGACGGTCGCGCGCCGCGCGCCCTGGCGCGCGTCGCGGCGTCGATCAGGGCGAACGCGGGCGGGATCAGCAGGGCCACCAGGAACAGCTCGATCGTCCAGCCGCGCAGGACACGGTCGCTGGAGACGAGGAAGGTCGTGCCCAGGCTGGCGGGGCGCGGGCCCGTGTCGAACGCGAGCGCGGCGAGCTGGGCCGCCGTGCCGACGCGGCCGAGCCTGTCGGCCGAGAGCAGGTCCGGCATGTCGGCCGCGGAGCTCTCGCCGGGACGCGAGCCGTCGATGCCGATCTCGTCGGCTCCGATGCCGACGAGCGGCGCCTGATCCCCGTGCACGACCGGTGCCACGAGCCCGGCGACCTGCTGACCGAGCGAGGGCAGCCGCGCGTCGTTGACGTCCTCGTCGCGCAGCGCCTGCTCGACCGTGCGCAGCCAGCCCGCGGCCGGCAACCGGCGGCCCTCGCCCGAGAGCCGCAGCACCAGCCCGCCGTCGACGCGGCCGATCGCGCGCAGCGTGATGCCCGCGCGCAGCTTCAGGCCGCCCGGCGGGTGACGGGCGAGCTCGCGCGCGCCCGCCGACTCCGCCGTCGTGCCGTCGACCGAGGCGAACACGAGCGAGGTCTGGGTCACGCTCCCCACCAGCGTGCGGGCGAGCTCGACGAGCGCGCCCGTGCCGGAGCCGTTGTCGTTCGCCCCCGGACCCGGCGGCGGGTCGTCGCGGCCGGCGACGAACACGAGCGCATCGCGCGAGCGCCCGTCGCCGCTGACCGTGCCGAGCACGTTGATCATCGGCACCGTGCGCCCGTTGGCGTCGGGTGCGCGGAAGTGCTGCACGGTCACCGTCGAGCCGGCGGCGCGCAGACGCTCGGCGACCCAGTCGGCCGCCGCGGCGTTGCCGGCGCTGCCCGGCGAGCGGTCGGCGAAGCGCTCCACGAACTCGTTCGTCGCCGACAGCGCCTGCGCGCCGTCGAACGTCGGCGGCAACGAGCTGCGCGGCAGCGCGGGCGCCGTGCGGGCGCCGACGAGCAGCACGAACGCCGGTATGAGCACGATCAGCCAGCCCGTGCGGTACGGGCCGGGGCGGAGGAGCGCGGCCGCCCGCGGTGCACGCGCCGCGTTGCGGCGCACGCTCGCGAGGCGCGACCGGCGCTCGCGAGAGGCGCCCTCCGGGAACATCGGCTCCGAGTATGCACGACGGTCGGCGACGGCGCCGCCCTCGCTGCGCGGGCCAGCATCTACACTGCGGCCGTGAGCGCGAGCCGGGGGACGATCCTCGTGATCGACGACGAGGACGCCGTTCAGCGCCTCGTGCGCTTCCCGCTTGAGCGCGAGGGGTATCGCGTCCTCGGAGCGATGAGCGGCGAGGATGGCCTCCGCTTGGTGGAAGCCGAGCGCCCCGACCTCGTCCTGCTCGACCTGATGCTGCCCGGCATGGACGGCATCGAGGTCTGCCGGCGCCTGCGCGTGCTCTCGGCGACGCTCCCGATCATCATGCTCACGGCCCGCGACGACGAGGTCGACAAGGTGCTCGGCCTCGAGATCGGTGCGGACGACTACGTCACGAAGCCGTTCTCGCTGGCCGAGCTGCGCTCGCGCGTGCGGGCGGTGCTGCGTCGCGCCCAGCGCCCGGCCGGGGCCGCCGGCGTCGAGGAGGTGCTCGAGGCCGAGGGCGTGCGCCTCGACGCCACGCGGCGCACGGCGGAGCGCGACGGCGAGCCGGTGCAGCTCACCTATGTCGAGTTCGAGATCCTGCGCAGCCTGATGCGCTCACCCGGTCGCGTGCTCTCGCGCCGCGCCCTGCTCGAGAGCGTGTGGGACTCGGCCGACTACCGCGAGCAGCGCACGATCGACGTCCACATCCGGCATCTGCGCGAGAAGCTCGAGCGCGATCCGTCGGCGCCGTTGCTGATCCGCACGGTGCGCGGCGTCGGGTACCGCTTCGGGCCATGATCCGCGCCGTACTGCAGCGCCCGGGCCGCCTGCGCATGCGGCTCACGGTGGTGGCTGCGGCCTCGGCCCTGTTCGCGCTGATCGTGCTCGCGGCGCTCGTGCTGCCGTCGCTGCAGCACAACCTCGAGCAATCGCGCGTCGACTCGCTGCGCGCGAGCGTGCTGGCGAGCGACCCCTCCCAGTACCTCAACACGTTCCTCGGCACTCCGAGCAGCGAGGCGATGCAGGCGTATGCGGGCACGCTGGGCGCGGGCCGCGTGGCGGTGTTCGAGCGCAACGGCGTCTTTCTCGAGACCGTCGCCGACTCGGCGCCTCGCTCCCAGCTCGCCGGAGCCCGGAGGCTCGTCGAGGAGACGGCATCGCTCCGCCGCGACCTCTCGGCCGTCCAGCGGCTGCCCGAGGGCAGGACGGCCGTCCTCACGATCTACATCTCCACGAATCAGGGCACGGAGGGCGTGCTGCTCGTCGAGGCACCGCTGCGGGACATCCAGGAGCAGGTCTCGGCCGTCGAGCGCCGCCTGGTCGTCGGCGGCATCCTCGCCTTCGTGGTGGCGCTGATCGCGGGCGCCCTGGCCGCGGAGCCGCTCGCCCGGCGACTCGCCCGCCTGCGCGCGGCGGCCGACCGCATCGCGCACGGCTGGTTCTCCGAGCCGATCGTCGACAACTCGCACGACGAGATCGGCGAGCTCGCGCGCTCGCTCGAGGAGATGCGCATCCGCCTCGAGGCGCTCGAGCGCTCCCGCTCGGCATTCATCGCCAACGCCTCGCACGAGCTCCGGACGCCGCTCACGGCGCTCGGCGGCTATCTCGAGCTGCTCACGGAAGGCGGACTGACGGACGCGGAGCGCGGCGAGTTCCTCGAGACGATGGGCGAGCAGGTGCAGCGGCTGACGAAGCTGGCGACCGACCTGCTCGATCTCTCGCGGCTCGACGCCGGCGGCATCACCGTCGGCAAGGACGAGCTCGATCTCGGCACGCTCGCCGCCGACTGCGCCCGTGAGATGCAGCCGCTCGCAAGCCGGCGCGGCTCGCAGGTGCTCGTCGTCGAGGGCCCCGATCCCGCGCTCGCCCGCGGCGACGAGGGACGCGTGCTGCAGGTGCTGCGCGTGCTCGTCGACAACGCCCTGCGGCACACCCCGGCGGGCTCGACGGTCACGCTCTGCACCGAGACCACCCCGTGGGGCGCCAGCATCATCGTGTCGGACAACGGCCCCGGCATCCCGGCGGAGCTGCTGGAGCGCGTCTTCGAGCGGTTCTACCGCGGCCCCGGCGCCGCCGCTCGCGGATCGGGGCTCGGGCTGGCGATCGCGCGCGAGCTGGCAGAGCGCATGGAGGGCCGGCTGCTCGTCACGAGCGGCCCCGAGGGCACGCGCTTCGCGCTCGAGCTGCCCGGGGGCGTCGAGGAGCCCGCGGCCGCCTACACTGGGTCATCGTGACTGCGCGAGCCGCTCTCGCGGGCGTCGTCATCGCGCTCGTCGCGGGTCTCGCCGGTGCCGCGCTGGTGCTGGCGTTGCGAGGAGACGGCGGTGAGCGCTCCTCCGTCGTGACCACCGTCGTGCGCGGCGGCGGTACCGGCTTCGATCCGGTGGCGCTGTATGCCGGCGCGCGCAACGGCGTCGTCACGATCGAGGCGAGCTTCGGCGTCGACGAGGAGACCGCCGGCAGCGGCTTCGTCGTGGACGCGAATCGCGGCCTGATCGTCACCGCATCGCATGTCGTGACCCAGGCGGAGGCCGGGAGCGCATCCGCCACGCGTGCGAGCGCCGTGCGCATCGTGCTCGACGACGGAACTCGCGCCGATGCGAACCTGCTCGGCTACGACCTCTTCGAGGACACCGCGCTCCTGCAGGTCGATCCGAAGGAGCTGGGGCTGCGCTCGCTCCGGCTCGGGCGGGCGCGGGCGCTTCGCGTCGGCGAGTCCGTCGCCGTCATCGGCAGCCCGTTCGAGAATCGCTCGTCGCTCTCGACCGGCGTCGTCTCCCAGCTCGACCGTCAGATCGCCGCGCCCGGCGTGTGCTTCCGCACGACCGGCGTGATCCAGACCGACGCGGCGGTCAATCCGGGCAACTCGGGCGGCCCGCTGCTCGACGCGCAGGGACGCGTCGTCGGCATGGTCACCGCGGTCAACCCCGACGCGCGCGGCGGCGTCGCCTATGCGGTGCCGATCGAGGCGGTCGAGCGCGCCTACCGCGCGCTCGCCGCCGGCCGCCAGGTGCGCTACGCCTGGCTCGGCGTCTCCGCCGCGACGGTGACGCCCGCGCTCGCGGCCGCGCTCGACCTGCCCGTCGAGCACGGCGCACTGGTGCGCGGGCTCAGCCAGGGCGGCGCGGCAGAGCGCGCCGGTCTGCGAGCCGGATCCGAGACGCTCGAGGTCGCGGGCGAGACCTATCCGCGCGACGGGGACATCATCGTCGCAGTGGGAAAGACGCCCGTCGCGGGCTTCCGCGACCTCGACCGCGCGATCGGTGCGCACCGCGCGGGCGACGCCGTCGCGCTGCACATCGTGCGCGGGGGCGACGACAAGGTCGTGCAGGTGCGCTTGCTGCCCCGCCCACCGAGCTTCGCCAACTGCAGCTGACGGCGGTGCCCCCTGCCGGACCCGGGATACGATTGCGAGCCGACGCGGCTACCGGGCCGCAACAAGGAGGACGTGTGGCGAGCGATCAGCGCGGACGGGAGGGGTAGATGGCCGACCCGATCCTGATCATCGCTGCGCTGAACGGCGCCCGCGACCGCAAGGTCGCCAAGAAGCTGCCGTACACGCCGGCCGAGATCGCCAAGGAGGCGAAGCGCGCGGTCGAGGCGGGAGCCGGCGTGGTGCACGTGCACGCGCGCCGCGACGACGGCGCCAGCGCGTTCGACCTCACGTTCGACGAGATCGTGCGCGCGATCCGCGCCCAGGTGGACGTGCCGATCTCGATCACGACGCAGCGAACGCGCCAGACCTCGCTCGGCACCGTGACCGCGCTCTTCGACGTCCTCAGGGAGCTCCCCGAGCTCGCCACGGTCAACACGCAGCCGTTCGCGGCCGACCTGCCCGCGCACCGCGAGGAGGCCCGGCAGATCCTCGAGGCCTGCGAGCGCGCGGGCGTCGCGCCCGAGCCGGGGATCAACGCGCTCGAGGCCATCGCCGACTTCGAGGCGCTCTACGAGGACGGTCTGCTGGCTCAGGTGCCGTGGCTGCACCTCGAGCTCGGAGCTGCGGCGGGGGCATCCGAGCAGGGTCTGGCCGGAACGCCGCGCAATCTGCTCCGGCTCGTCGACGCCCTCGACGGCACGCTCGGCCAGTTGCGCTGGGTGGCGCACGGCGAGAGCACCGCGACGGCTGCGGTGTGCGCGACGGCCGCAGCGCTCGGCGGGCACATCCGCGTCGGCCTCGAGGACACCGCGCTGCTCCCCGACGGCACCCCGGCGACGTCCAACGGCGAACTCGTCGAGCTGGCCGTCGCGCTCGCCGACTCCCTGGGCCGCGAGCCCATGGAGCCGGCCGAAGCGCGCCGCCTCCTGCGGGGGTGAGCGGATGAGCGAGAGCGAGGTGCGCATGATCGACGTGGGCGACAAGCCCGTCACGCGCCGCCGCGCCCGCGCCGGCGCGCGCGTTCGCCTGGCGCCCGCCGTCGTGGCCCACATCCGCGCCGGCACGCTGCCCAAGGGCGACGTGCTCGGCGTCGCGCGCGTCGCAGCGATCACCGGCTCGAAGCAGACGCCCGCGCTGCTGCCGCTCTGCCATCCGCTCGCGCTCACGCACGTCTCGGCGACGCTGGAGCTGGACGACGGCGGCGTCGACATCGAGGTCGTGTGCGAGACGACCGGCCAGACCGGCGTCGAGATGGAGGCCATGACGGCCTGCAGCGTCGCCGCGCTGTGCGTGTACGACATGACGAAGGGGATCGACGCCACCGGGCAGATCGAGTCGGTCGTGCTGCTCGAGAAGGAGGGCGGCAAGTCGGGCCACTGGGTGCGCCCGTGAGGGTCGCCGTGCTCACGATCTCCGACGGCGTGCACCACGGTGCGCGCGAGGATCGCTCGGGCGCCGTGCTCGAGGAGCGGGCGCTGGCCGCGGGCCACGAGATCGCCTGGCGCGGCGTCCTGCCCGACGAGCGCGAGGAGATCGCCGCCTGCCTCGCCCGTCTCTGCGACGACGACGTGGCCGACGTCGTCGTCTCGACCGGCGGAACCGGATTCGCCCCGCGCGACGTCACGCCCGAGGCCGCCCGCGCGACGCTCGAGCGGCTGAGCCCGGGGATCGACGAGGCGCTGCGCGCCGACGCGCTGAAGCACACGCCGCACGGGGCGCTCTCGCGGGGCGTGTCGGGAACCCGCGCGCGCACGATCGTGATCACCCTGCCGGGCAGCCCGCGCGCCTGCGAGGAGGGCTGGGCGGTGCTCGAGCCCATCCTCGAGCACGCCGTCAAGCTGCTGCGCTCCGAGCCGACGACGCACGGGCGATGAGCGCCGTGGCGCTCGGACAGCGGTTCGTGAGCCTCGTGCGCCTCGAGCACACGGTGTTCGCGCTGCCGTACGCCTACGTCGGCGCGATCCTCGCCGTCGACGGCTGGCCCGGGCTCGAGGTGCTGATCTGGATCACCGTCGTGATGTTCGGCGCGCGCTCGTTCGCGATGGCGGTCAATCGCCTCGTCGATGCCGCGATCGACGCGCGCAACCCGCGCACCGCGGGGCGCGACCTGCCCGCCGGGCGGCTCAGGCGCAATCAGGTGATCGCGTTCGCCGCTGGGGTCGCTCGCGCTGTTCGTCGTCGGCGTCTCGCAGCTGCCGCCGATCACGCACTGGCTCGCGCCGATCGTGGTCGTCGCGTTCGTCGTCTACCCGTACCTCAAGCGCTTCACGCCGCTCTGCCACATCTGGCTCGGCGTCGTCGACGGACTCGCCCCGGTCGGCGGCTGGGTGGCCGTGACCGGGCACTTCGACACCGCCGCCTGGCTGCTCGGCGCAGCCGTCGCCTGCTGGATCGCGGGCTTCGACATCATCTACGCGACGATGGACATCGAGGTCGACCGCGCACAGGGCCTGCACTCGATGCCGGCCGACTACGGCGTCGCCACCGCGCTCTGGATCTCGCGCGGCCTGCACGCGCTGAGCGTCGTCGCGCTCGTGGCGGTCGGTCTCTCGCTGAGCCTCGGCCCCGTCTATGCGATCGGCGTCGCGGCGGTCGCGCTGCTGCTCGCCTACGAGCAGCAGCTCGTCTCCCCGGACGACCTCTCGCGCGTCGACATGGCGTTCCTGAGCGTCAACGGCACCATCGCCATGCTGTACTTCGGAACGGTCGCGCTCGACGTCGCGATCTCGTGACCGCACCGCGCCTCGAGCTGCGCGGCGTCGGGCACGCCTACGGCGGCCGGGTCGTGATCGCGGGCGTGGACTACGTGCTCGAGCCCGGTCGCGCGCTCGGCCTCCTCGGCCCGAACGGCAGCGGCAAGTCGACGCTGCTGCGCTGCATCGCGGGGCTGCAGCGCCCGCGTGCGGGGCACGTGCTGGTCGACGGCGAGGAGAGCTGCGAGCTGCCGCCCGCGGCGCGCGCGCGGGTCGCCTACGCCGGCCACCGGCCCCTGCTCTGGGGCGGGCTCAGCGCTCGCGAGAACCTGGCGCTGTGCGCCGGCCTCTACGGCCTGTCCGCCGAGACGGCCGAGCGCGCGCTCGCGGCGGCCGATCTGGCGGAGGCGGCCGAGCGGCCCGCCGCCGCGCTCTCGCAGGGCCAGCGCCAGCGGCTCGCGCTCGCCCGCGCGCTGCTCCCGCAGCCGCGGCTGCTCGTGCTGGACGAGCCGCACAGCGGCCTCGACGAGGCCAGCTGCCTGCGGCTCGACGCGCTGCTCGCCGAGGCGCGCGGCAACGTCACGCTCGTGATCGCGACGCACGAGCGGTCGCGGGCCGAGCAGCTGTGCGACGAGCTGCTGCAGCTCGAGGTGCTGCGATGAGCGCGCACCCCGTGCCCTTCGTCCGCGCCGTGGGCCTGCTCGTGCGCACCGACCTCCTGCTCGAGCGCCGCGCGCCGCAGCTCGCGCTCGCGATGGGCCTGTTCGCGGCGGTTGCGCAGGTCGTGCTCCACTACGGCGCCGACATCCCGCAGCCGCCGGTCTCCGTGACGGTCGGATCGCTCTGGGTGACGCTGCTGCTCGCCACGCTGCTCGCCGTCGCCCGCGTGTTCAACGCCGAGCGCGACGAGGGCCTGCTCGACGCACTCGTGCTCGCACCGATCCCGCGGACCGCGATCTGGGCGTCCAAGGCGCTCGCGATCGGCGTGCTCCTGGTGCTCATGGAGGTGGTCGCCGTGCCGCTCTCGTACCTCTTCCTGCCGGCGGACGCCCCGGTGCCGAGCCTCGGGACGCTGCTCCTCGCCCTGATCGCGGGCAACATCGGGCTGGCCGCGCTCGGCTCGCTCGTGGCGGCGGTCGCGTCCGCGGTGCGCGGTCGCGAGGTGATGGTCCCGCTGCTCTTCCTGCCCGCGGCCGTGCCGCTGCTGATCGCGTGCCTCGCCTGCAGCGTCAACGCGGCCGACGGCGACAGCGTCGTGCGACCCCTGGCGCTGGTGCTCCTCTACGATGCCATCGTCGGCCTGCTCGCGTACGCGGTGTGCGAGCACGCGCTGACCGACTGATCCCGTGGCTACTCACGACCGCCTTCTGCGCCCGGCGGTGCTCGCCGCCGGGAGCCTCCTAGTCCTCTCCACACTGCTGATCGCGCTGTGGGTCCCGACCGATCGCGCGGAGGGGTTCCGGCAGCGGATCTTCTACCTCCACGTGCCGATCGCGCTGACGTCCTACGTCTTCCTCCTGCTCGGCGCGTTCTTCGCCGCCCGCTACCTGCTGCGCCGCGACCCGCTCGACGACCTGCGCTCGTACGTCGCGATCCACCAGGGCGTGATCCTCGGCACGCTCGTGCTGATCAGCGGGCCGATCTGGGCCAAGGTCTCGTGGGGCGTCTGGTGGGACTGGAGCGACAAGCAGCTCAACACGTTCCTGCTCGTCTTCCTGTTCTACTGCGCGTACTTCATGCTCCGCTTCTCGGTCGAGGAAGGCGCGCGCCGCGAGCGCTTCTCGGCGATCTACGCCCTGCTCGGCATCGGCATGATCCCGCTCTCGCTGGGCGCGGTGCACCTCGCCGGCACGATCCATCACCCGACCGTGTTCCACCACGACGGCGCGGCGATGGAGGACACGATGTTCCTCACCTTCCTCGTCTCCTGGGCGGCGTTCCTCGCGCTGGCGTTCGCGCTCTGGCGGCTCGAGCTGCGCGGCAAGCTGCTGGCGCAGGGCGTCCAGCGACTGCAGCGCCAGTTGCGCGGAGAGACGGTGCTGCCGTGATCGTGGCGTCGATCAGCGACGGAGACGCACAGGCCGTCGGCGCCGTCGTGGCCGCCATCTGGGGCGTCACGCTGGCCTACGTCTGGATCCTCGCCGCCAAGCTGCGGCGGCTCGAGCAGCAGCTCGCCGAAGCCCAGGCGGCGCTCGATCGCGCTCAGGGCTCCGACCCGGCGTGACACCGCTGCGCCTGGGCACCCGCGGCTCGCGGCTCGCGCACGCCCAGGCGGCGCTCGCCGCGGAGGCGCTGCGCGCGGCGGGACTCGGCCCCGTGGCGATCATGCCGATCTCGACGGCCGGCGACCGCGATCGCCGCAGCGCGTTCAGCGAGCTCGGCGGGCGCGGCGTGTTCTCCAAGGAGCTCGAGGACGCCCTGACCGAGGGGCGCATCGACGTCGCGGTGCACTCCGCCAAGGATCTCACCACCGACGAGACCCCGGGCCTCACGCTCGCCGCCGTCCTGCCCCGCGGGGACGCCCGCGATGCCTGGTGCGGCCCGCACGGCAATCTCGCGGCGGTGCCCGAGGGCGCGCGCGTCGGCACCGCCTCGATGCGCCGCGGCGCGCAGCTGCGGGCGCTGCGGCCCGACCTGATCGTCGAGAGCCTGCGCGGCAACGTCGACACCCGCCTGCGCAAGCGCGTCGAGCGCGGCCTCGACGGCGTCGTGCTCGCGGCCTGCGGCCTCGATCGCCTCGATCTCGCGGGCGAGATCGGCTTCCGCATCGGGGTGGACGACATGCTGCCCGAGACCGGCCAGGGCTTCCTCGCGCTGCAGGTGCGCAACGCGGATGCCGACGCGATCGCGGCCGTCGGCGAGGCCGAGGGCGCACGGGTGCTCCTGGCCGAGCGCACGTGCGCCGCGCTGCTCGGCGGCGGGTGTCTCGCGCCGGTCGCGACCCACGCGATCACGGTGGCCGACGGGCGGCTCTGGCTGCGCGCCTGGCTCGCGTTGCCCGACGGCTCGCGCGTCGCCCACGCGGGCGGCCGCGGAGACGATCCCGAGGGTCTCGCGCGCGAGGTCGCCGAGGTGGCACTCGGGCGCGGGGGCGAGGAGATCGTCGCGGCGGTGCGCGGGTGACGGTCTACCTGGTCGGCGCCGGCCCGGGCGACCCGCGGCTGATCACGGTGCGCGGCGAGGACCTGCTCAGGCGCGCAGACGTGATCGTGTACGACCGCCTCGCGGGGGACGCGCTGCTCGACCTCGCACGGCCGGACTGCCTGCTGATCGACGCGGGCAAGCAACCCGGCGACGTGGCGCTGACGCAGGACGAGACGACGCAGAGGCTGATCGAGCACGGCCGCAGCGGCGCGCTCGTCGTCCGACTGAAGGGCGGGGACCCGTTCGTGTTCGGCCGCGGCGGCGAGGAGGCCCAGGCCCTGCGCGAGGCCGGCGTCGCCTACGAGATCGTTCCCGGCGTCACGTCGGCGATCTCGGTGCCCGCCTATGCGGGCGTGCCCGTCACCCACCGCGATCTGGCGGCGCAGGTCACGATCGTCACCGGGCACGAGCGGCCCGGCAAGCCGCGCTCCGACGTGGACTGGGGCGCACTCGCCACGCTGCCGGGCACGCTCGTCGTGCTCATGGGCGTGGGGCGGCTCGGCCCGGTGGCGGCGGCACTGATCGCCGGCGGCAAGGCGCCGGAGACGCCGGTGTGCGTCACGCAGTCGGGCACGACCGCCGCCCAGCGCAGCGTCGCCGGGACGCTGGCGACGATCGCCGCCGCTGTCGAGGCGGCCGGCATCCGCTCGCCCGCCGTCACCGTGATCGGCCCGGTGGCGGCGCTGCACGACGAGATCGCCTGGGCCGAGCTGCGGCCGCTCCACGGCCGGCGGATCGTCGTCACGCGCGCCCGCGCCCAGGCCAGCGGGCTCGTCGCGCGCCTGCGCGACCTCGGCGCCGAGGTGGACGAGTGCGCCGTCATCCGCATCGAGCCGCTCCCCGGCCCGCCGATCGACGCGGCCCTCTATGGCCTCGTCTGCGTGACGTCGCCGAATGCGCCGCGACTGCTGCTGGAGCGCTGCGGCGGCGACGCCCGCGCGCTCGCGGGCGCGACCGTCGCGGCGATCGGCCCCGGCACCGCGGCGGCGCTGCGCGAGACGGGGATCGTCGCGGACGTCGTCGCCGAGCGCTCGCTGGCCGAGGGGCTCCTGGAGGCACTCCCGCCGGATCTGCACGGGGTGCGGGCGCTCGTCGCGCGCGCCGAGGAGGCCCGCGACACGCTGCCCGACGGGTTGCGCGCAGCGGGCGCCGAGGTGGACGTCGTGCCGCTCTACCGCACGCTGCGCAGCGCTGCCGCGCCTGCCCGAGCGCATGCTCTCGGCCGACGCGGTCGCGTTCACGTCGTCATCCACCGTCCGGCGCTTCGCGGACGCGCTCCCCGGGCGCGATCTCTCGGCGGTGCGCGGGGTGTCGATCGGCCCGGTGACGAGCGCGACGGCGCGCGAGCTCGGTGTCGGCGTGGTCGCGGAAGCCTCGCGCCACGACCTCGACGGCCTCACCGAGACGCTGCTCGAGGTTCTGTCGGAACCTCGCGAAGCCTGACCGCTCTCCCGCTTGCCCACCCACAAGCCCCTCCACTTCGATTGGAGGTGACTGGCTACGCTGGGAGAAGTTGACCGGATGCTAGTACGCGAGCGGATGCGGCGGATGCTGGGCACGGGCACGGGTGTGCTCGTACTCGCGACGTGCCTGCTCGCGGTCGGCGCCGGTGCGGGGTACGCGGTCAACCGCGACGACACGAGTGTGATCCATACCTGCTACCGCGTGGCGAAGGACGGCACGCCGGTGCGCAATGCGACGCTGCGGCTCGTCACGGGCGACGCCGTCTGCAAGAAGAACGAGACGGCGCTCGTGTGGAACCAGAAGGGCACTCCGGGCCCGCCCGGCCCACCCGGCCCGCCCGGGCCGCCCGGCCCCGCGGGGCCCGCAGCACCCGGTCAGGGCACCGGCGACTGCGATCTCGAGCGCCGCATCGCGAATGCCGTGCCGGGCTTCCAGACGACCGGGAACTGCGCGCCGCCGCCGCTCTGCAACGACGACGGCTTCGAGCCCGACGACACGCTCGCGCAGGCGACCGCCGTCGATCTCGGTACGACCACCTCGGCCGTGGCGTGCGCCGGCGACGACGATTACTTCGCGGTCGCGGCCGCCGGCTCGGTGGTGACGGCGAGGCTGACGTTCGAGTCGACGGCGATCCTCGAGGTCGCATTGCTCGACAGCGCGGGCAACGTGCTCGCGAGCGCCGCCGGGAGCAGTCCGCAGAGCGTCAGCACGGCAGGGCCCGCGGCAGGCACCGTGTACGTGCGCGTGCGCGCCGTCGGCAACGCGCAAGGCGCGTACACGCTCTCGCTGTGACGGCTAACGTAGCGCGCTGATGGCGCTCTACGACCTCTCGCTCGACGAACTGGAGACGCACCGCTGCCAGGCCCCGGAGCCGGCCGGGCTCGATGCGTTCTGGACCCGCACGCTGGACGAGGCGCGCGCAGCGGCGACACCGGCGCGCTTCGAGCCGTATCGCCCGGAGGCCTACGGCGCGCTCGCCGTCGACGACGTGACGTTCAGCGGCTTCGGCGGCGATCCGATCCGCGGCTGGTTCCTGCGCCCGCGCGCGGCCGAGAGCCCGTTGCCCTGCCTCGTGACCTACATCGGCTACGGCGGCGGTCGCACGTTCCCGGTCGACCACGCGCTCTACGCGGCCGCCGGGCACGCCATCTTCGTGATGGACAGCCGCGGGCAGGGCGGCGAGTGGATGCCGGGCGCGACGGGCGACCCGGGAGCGGGCGCGTCGGGCGCGGAGCACCCAGGCGTGATGACGCGCGGCATCGGCTCGCCCGAGACGTACTACTTCCGCCGCCTCTTCACCGACGCGGTGCGCGCGCTCGAGACTGCGGCCGAGCACCCGCTGGTCGACGCCGATCGCATCGCCGTGAACGGCTTCAGCCAGGGCGGCGGGCTCTCGCTCGCCGCCGCGGCGCTCGCGCCCGGCCTCGTGCGCCTGTGCATGGCGGACATGCCGTACCTGTGCGACATCGAGCGGGGCGCCCAGATCGCGCCCGAGCCGCCCTACACCGAGCTCACGCGCTACCTCGAGCTGCACCCCGAGCGCCACGACGAGATCACCGCAACGCTGCGCCACGTCGACTGCGCGCTGCTCGCATCGCGCATCCGGGCGCGCTGCATCGTCGGCGTGGGCCTGATGGACCCGATCTGCCCGCCGTCGACCGTGTATGCCGCGTACAACGCGATCACGGCGCCCAAGGAGCTGTGCGTGTTCCCGTACGGCACGCACGAGCAGCCGTGGACGCACCGCGAGCGCTGCCTCGCGGAGTTCACCGCGGAGTTCACCGCGCTTCGCCGTGCGCCGAGCGGGAACCAGGGCGGGGGCGGGGCCGTCTGAGGGCTACCGACCTGGAGGAAGCCCGTGTCCCGCTCGTACCGCACTCGTACCCTTGCCCTCGTGGCGCTCGCCGCCGCGCTCGCCCTTGCCCTGGCGTTCTCGCTGCGCGGCGGCTCCGACTCGGGCACGGCGTTCGCCGCCGCGACGGCCGCGCCCGCCGATGCGCTCGCGAATGCGCAGAAGACGCTCACGTTCACGGGTGCAGGCGATGTCGAGCTGCAGCCGGACACCGCGCACGTGAACATCTCCGTGCACGGCGCGGGCGACACCAGCGACCAGGCCCAGGCCGTCGCGACCACGAAGATGAACGCCGTGCTGGCCGCGCTCAAGGCGCTCGACTCGGTCAAGATCGCCGAGGACGACCTCGAGACCCAGGGCATCAACACCGGGCGCGACTGGGAGCACGAGGGGCGCTACGTGAGCGACCAGTCGCTCGGCGTCACGATCCACGTCCCCGCCCGCTCGGGCAGCGTCATCGCCGCCGCGACGGCAGCCGGCGCAGACTCGGTCGACGGGCCGTCGTTCTCGCTCGACGAGCAGACCGCCGCCTACCGCGACGCGCTGCGCGACGCGCTCGCCGACGCCCGCTCGAAGGCCGATGCCGCCGCGACGGCGATGGGCGTGAAGATCCTCGGCACGAGCACGATCGTCGAGAACACGGGCGGCGGCGGCCCGATCATGTACGCCGCCGATGCCGCCGCCAAGTCGGCGGAGTCGGCGCCGCCCGTCAAGATCGGCCCCGTCAACGTCTCGGCCCAGGTCACCGTGACCTACATCTACGAGCCCTAGGCCGTCGTCCGGCGAGCACCGCGGCCCGCCGCGGGCCGACTGGCGAGCCGCGAACCGCCCCGTGGTAGCCTGATGCGGCCCGCGGCGAGGTAGCTCAGCTGGTAGAGCACTCGGCTGAAAACCGGGGTGTCGCCGGTTCAAGTCCGGCCCTCGCCACTTCTTGTCCGCCGCCGATCCGCACGCCCTGCTCGAACTCGCCGTGCGGGCCTCCCACGCGGCCGGCGCGCTGCTCGTCGAGCGCTACCACCGCACGGCCTCCGGGGTCGATTACAAGAGCTCCCAGACCGATCCGGTCTCGGACGCCGACCGCGACGCCGAGTCGCTGATCGTCGGCCTCCTGCGCGAGGAGCGGCCGGGCGACGGCCTGGTCGGCGAGGAGGGCGCGGGAGCCGTCGGCGCGACCGGCCTCGAATGGGTCGTCGATCCGCTCGACGGCACCGTGAACTTCCTCTACGGGATCCCGCAGTGGGCCGTCTCGATCGCCTGCCGCAACGAGCAGGAGACGGTTGCCGCAGTCGTCCACGACCCGCTCCGGGGCGAGACGTTCGCCGCGCCTGCGGCGCAGTGGTTGCACGCTCAATGGCACGCCGCTGCGGATCGGCGCGCCCCCGCCGCTCGAGCGCGCGCTCGTGGGCACGGGCTTCTCCTACGTCGTCGGCCGAGCGCGAGCTGCAGTCGGCGCTGCTCGCGCGCGTGCTGCCCCGGGCGCGCGACGTGCGCCGCGCGGGCTCGGCCGCGCTCGACCTCGCCTGGGTCGCCGCGGGCCGCCTGGACGTCTTCTACGAGCACGGCCTCTCCGAGTGGGACCACGCGGCGGGCGACGTGCTCGTGCGCGAGGCGGGCGGGGTCGTCGTGCCGCTGCCGGCGGCCGGCGGCCTGCGCGCCGGCATCCTGGCCGGCCCGGAGGCGCTCACCGAGGCGCTCTTCCCGCTGCGTGCAGGGATAGGGTGGAGTCGTGAGCACCGTCCCCGATGTCGCCGTCCTCGGCGCTGCGCTCGATCTCGGGCAGGGCCGCCGCGGCGTCGACATGGGGCCGTCGGCGATCCGCTACGCCGAGCTGCTCGGCCGTCTCGCCGACCTGGGCCTCGGCGTGCACGACCTCGGCACGGTCGTCGAGGATCCCATCGAGGCGCTCGACGAGGGCGACGAGCACGCCAAGTACCTCGACCAGATCCTCGCCGTCTGCGCCCAGATCGCCGGCCACGTGGAGTCCGCGTCCAGGGCCGGCGAGCTGCCGCTCGTGCTCGGCGGCGACCATTCGCTCGCGCTCGGGGTCTTCGGCGGGCTGGCGCGCGTCCACGGGCCGGTCGGCACGATCTGGTTCGACGCCCACGCCGACTGCAACACGCCCGAGACGACGCCGTCGGGCAACGTGCACGGCATGGGCCTGAGCGGCGCGCTCGGCTGGAACGGCGATCACTTCGCGGGCGGCCACTGGCCGATGCCGTCGGTCGACGAGGACCGCACCGTCCTGATCGGCGTCCGCGCGCTCGACCCGGGGGAGCGCGACCGCCTGCGGCAGTCGCGGGTGCGCGTGTTCACGATCTCCGAGATCGACCGTCTCGGCATGGAGGCGGTCATCCGCGGTGCGCTCGAGCACGTGAGCGGCGCGGCGCACGTGCACGTCTCGCTCGACATGGACGTGATGGATCCGTTCTGGGCGCCGGGCGTCGGCACGGCCGTGCGCGGCGGCATCTCCTACCGCGAGGCGCACCTCGCGATGGAGCTGGTCTCCGAGGCCGGGGCCGTCGACTCGCTCGAGGTGGTCGAGGTGAATCCGATCCTCGATCGCGAGAACATGACCGGCGAGCTCGCCGTCGAGCTGATCTGCTCGGCGCTCGGCCAGCGCATCATTTAGGAGGAACCTCTTAGGCGCTCTCGTCCGGGGAGTCGCCCGCGCGCAGCCGGCGCAGCTCGCGCATGCGCTCGGCGAGGCGGGCCTCGAGGCCGTGCTCGGTGGGCTCGTAGAAGCGCGAGCCGGCGAGCTCGGGCGGCAGGTGATCGCCGGCCACGAACGCCCCCGGCGCGTCGTGCGGGTAGGTGTAGCCCACGCCGCTGCCCAGCTCGCGGGCGCCGCGGTAGTGGGAGTCGCGCAGGGCCGACGGCGGGCGGGCGGTGGCGTGCGCACGCGCCGCCTCGCGGGCGGCCGCGAGCGAGGTCCCCGCGGTGTTCGACTTGGGTGCCAGTGCGAGGTAGGCGGTCGCCTGCGAGAGCGCGAACGTGCACTCGGGCAGGCCGACCAGCTCGACGACGCGCGCGCACCCGACGGCCACCTCGAGCGCGCGCGGGTCGGCGTTGCCGATGTCCTCGCTCGCGAGGATCGCGATGCGGCGGGCGATGTAGACGGGGTCCTCGCCGCCCTCGAGCATCACCGCGAGGTAGAAGAGCGCCGCGTCGGGGTCGCTCGCCCGCACGCTCTTGATGTACGCGGAGATCGTGTCGTAGTGGTTGTCGCCGTCGCGGTCGTAGCGCACGGGACGGCGCATCACCGCGGCGGTGACGTCCTCGTCCTCGACTGCCCCTGATCCCCGCGAGAGCGCATGCTCGTGCGCGAGCTCGAGCGTCGAGAGGGCGTGGCGCGCATCGCCCGCCGCCGTCGCGGCGATCGCGGCGAGCACCTCGCCGCTCGCCGGCGGGTCGCCGAGCGCGGCCTGCGCCGCGCTCGAGCACGCCCAGGAGCGCGTCCTCCGAGTGGCTCGTGAACTCGTACAGGCGGCAGCGCGAGACGAGCGCGCCGATCACCGAGTGGAACGGGTTCTCGGTCGTCGCGCCGATCAGCGTCACGAGCCCGGACTCCACGACCGGCAGGAGCGCGTCCTGCTGCGCCTTGTTGAAGCGGTGGATCTCGTCGATGAAGAGCACCGTGCGCTGCCCCTGCGCGCCGAGCCGCTCGCGCGCCCGCCCGATCACGGCCTGCACGTCGGCCTTGCCCGAGGAGACCGCGGACAGCTCCTCGAAGACCGACTGCGTGCTCGCCGCGATGATGCGCGCGAGCGTCGTCTTGCCGGTGCCGGGCGGCCCGAAGAAGAGCGACGAGGAGACGCGGTCCTCCTCGATCGCACGGCGCAGGGCAGCGCCCTCGCCGACGAGCTGCGGCTGCCCGGCGAACTCGTCGAGCGCGTGGGGGCGCAGGCGGTCGGCCAGCGGCGCATGCGCCGCGCGCCGCTCCTCGGCCGCATCGTCGAACAGACTCACACCGGGACTGTAAGAGCTGCGAACGGCGCGGACGCTCTAGGGCTGCTCGAGCAGGCCGAGCCCCGAGGCCTTGCGGGCCGCGTCCATGCGGGAACGGCAGCCGAGCGCGATCAGGGAGTGCCGGACGTGCATGTCGACCGTGCGCACGGACAGGTAGAGCTCGGTCGCGATCTCGCGATTCGTGCGGCCCTCGGCCACGCGCCGGATGATCTGCAGCTGGCGGGGCGTGAGGCCGGCGGCCGCGGATGCGTCGGATCCGCCCGATCCGAGCTCCGCGAGCGCCCGCTCGGCCAGCGCGAGCAGGGGCCGCGCGCCGAGCCGCCGGGCCTTGGCGCTCGCCTCGGCGAGCCACTCGCGCGCCCGGTCGTCGCGGCCGGCGGCCCGCGCGACCGCGGCCGCGCTCACGAGCAGCTCCGCGCGGTCGTGCGGGAGCTCGAGCTCCTGGTGCAGATCGATCGCCCGCTCGAAGTGGGCGATCGCCGATTCCACGTCGCCCTGCGTGTGCGCCAGCTCGCCGAGCGCGCGGGCGAGCATCGCGAGCGCCTCGCCGTTGCCGTTCTCGGCTGCGATCGATCCGAGCGCGCGCACCACGCGCTGCAGGTCGTCCTCCTGGCGGTGCTCGGCGAAGAGGCCGCTCAGCCAGCCCAGCGCGTTGAGGCTGTAGTGGCGATCCTCCGACTCCTCCCAGCGGCGCAGGAGGTCGCGGCCGTGCTCGAGCGCGTTCTCGGTGGAGCCCTCCAGCACCTCGAGGCGCGCGAGCGTCCAGGAGCACTCCATCTCGGCGCCGAAGATGCGCAGCTGGCGGACGACGGGCGCCGCCTCCATGACGCGCAGGCGCGCGGGCCGCCGCTCACCGCGGCTGGCGTGGATCTGGCTCGCCACGGCTGCGGCGATGGCGCGGCTGCCGGCGTCGGCAGCCGGGTTCTCGATCAGCGTCCGGCTGAGCGCGAGGCTCCGGCGCCACTCGCCGCGCTGACGGAGGACGTGACAGAGGCAGGCCGAGCAGATCGCCGCCGTGCGCTCGATCCCCGTGCTCGCGCAGTAGTCGATCGCGACCTCGAACGCCTCGCTCGCCTTGCCGTGCTCGCCGGCGTTCTCGTGCACGCTGGCGAGCGCCTGGTAGGCCGTGGCGGCCGTCGCCGGCTGACCGGCGGAGAGTGCTTCCGACAACGCCTCGTGCACGCTCGCGAGCGCTTCCGGGGTCTGGCCGAGCTTGCCGAGCACCACGCCCTCGAGCGAACGAGCTCGCGAGCGCAGATCGGGCGGCGAGTCGTCCGGGAGCTCGGCGATCGCGGCCTCGATCGCGGCCAGCGCGGGGCGGAGGTTGCCGCCGACGTGGAGGATCTGGGCAGCCGCGAGGCGGGAGCGGGCCGCGTCCTCGGCGCGGCCGCACGACGCGAACGAGTCGGCGGCCGCCGACCAGGCGGCGAGTGCGCGCTCGGGACTGCCGCGCAGCGCGAGCACGCGGCCCATGGCGTGCTGTGCCTCGGCGACGTTCTCGACCTCGCCCCGGCCCGCCCGCCCGTCGATCGCCTCGCGCCAGGCGCGCGCCGAGCCGGCGAGATCGCCGGCGAGCTCCGCGCACGTCGCGAGGTGCTCGAGGAGCTCGAAGCGCTGCGGGTCGGTGCCCCCTCCGAGATCGAGTGCGCGCTCGTACAGCTTCGCCGCGTCGCGGTAGGCGTAGACGCTCGCCGATGCGTCGGCGGCCTCCGTCAGCGCGTCGCGGGCGCGCGCGACCTCGCCCGCTCCGAGCCAGTGGGTGGCGCGCTCGGAGGCGGACGCACCGGCTTCCTCGAGCTCGCGCGCGACGGACGCATGCAGCGCCCGGCGGCGCGTCCACGGGATCGCCTCGTAGATCGCATCGCGGACGAGCGCGTGGCGGAACTCGAGGTGGCCAGGCCCCGCCGCGACCAGGAATCCGGCGGCCAGCGCCTCGGCGAGCGCGTCGCCGTCCGCGCCGTCCGACACCTGCGAGGCGTCCCAGCGCTGGCCGAAGACGGCCGCGCGCTCGAGCGCGCTGCGCGAAGCCGGCGAGAGCGCGTCCGTGCGCAGCAGCACGGCGTCGAGCAGCGTCTCCGGCAGGGCGGTCGCGAGCACGTCCGCATGCCGGGCGTCGCGCGCGAGCGCCGTCGCCAGCTGCTCGACGTAGAACGGGATGCCGTGCGAGCGCTCGTGCAGGACGGCGACGACGTCGTCGTCGAGCGTCTCGCACGCGACCGCCTCGGCGAGCCGCGCGGTGTCCTCGCGCGCGAGCGGCCGCAGCGGGATCTCGACCGGCTCGCAGACCCGGCGCAGCTCGGCGCGCAGGCGGCGCAGACGGTGCGTGTCGGCCGGCACCTCGTCGCGCGCGAGCCCGACCAGGAGCAGCGGCGTCTCGTCCAGACCGGCGGCGATGCGCGGGAGCAGCAGCAGCGTCGCCTCGTCGGCCCAGTGGAGGTCGTCGAGCACGACGGCGACCGGCCCGTGCGAGGCCATCTCGGCGAACGCGCGCCGCAGCGCCTCGATCAGCGTCGCCTCCCCGGCATCCAGGGCCGCGATCCCGAGCTCCGGGAGCAGCGGCGCGAGATACGGAGCGAGCGCCCCGCAGGCCTCGGCGACGTCGGCCGCCTGGCGCAGGCACTGGCGCAGGACCTGCGCGACCGGGTCGTAGGGCTGTGCCACGGATGAGCGCGCCGCGCCTCCGTAGGTCGCGAGCCCGGCGTGCGTGAGCGCGGTGGTCGCGAGCCAGGTCTTGCCGATGCCCGCCTCGCCCGTCACGAGCACGCAGCGGCCCGCGCCTTCCTGGACCGCAGTGCATGCGGCCTCGAAGGCGGCCAGTTCCTCGCGCCTGCCGATCATGGCCCTGCTGTCGAGCACACCCCGAGTGTAGGAGGCCCGGAGGGGCGTGAAAACCCGCGCGGGCGCGCTACGGCAGGAACGGGCGCGGAGTACGGCAGTGCCACGCATGACGGCGGGCCGCCCGCTGCCTAGCCTCGGTTCTCGTCAGCATGCAATTCAACGGGAAGGAAGCACCCTGATGCCTCTCATCAACGTCAAGCTCATCGAAGGCGTGTTCAGCAGCGATCAGAAGCAGGAGATCATCGAGCGTCTGACCGACGCGATGGTCTCGATCGAGGGCGAGAACCTGCGCCAGGTCACGTGGTGCGTGGTCGAGGAGGTCAAGAGCGGCGATTGGGGAATCGCCGGCAACTCGCTGACCACCGAGCACGTCCACGCGCTCGCCGCGGGCGCCGTCTAGCCCGCGCTGCCCGGCCGGCCGGCGCTGGGGGGTGCCGGCCGGCCATTGGCGGCTAGCCTTGGAGGGATGCACGAACTCCTGGCTGCCGCTCGTGGAGACGGCCTCCTCGACGAGGTCGTGCAGCTGACCGCCGAGCTGATCCGGGCGGACACCACCAATCCACCGGGCAACGAGACGCGCGGCGCCGAGGTGCTCGGCGCCTACCTCCGCCGCAACGGCGTCGAGCCCGAGCTCGTCGCACGGGAGCCCACACGAGCCAACCTGATCGCCCGGGTGCGGGGCAGGGGCACGGGTCCCTCGCTCGCGCTGATGGGACACACCGACGTCGTCTACGCCGACCCCGGCGACTGGAGCATCCCGCCGTTCAGCGGCGAGGTGCGCGACGGCCACCTCTGGGGCCGCGGGGCGCTCGACATGAAGTGCCAGACGGCCGCCAGCGCGGTCGCGCTCGCCGTGCTGGCGCGCAGCGGCTGGGTGCCGAACGGCG
This sequence comes from uncultured Actinomycetes bacterium, assembly GCA_963705965.1. Lineage (GTDB taxonomy): Bacteria > Actinomycetota > Thermoleophilia > Gaiellales > JALYLC01 > JALYLC01. The sequence goes on from CAVPLI010000008.1 coordinate 499,263, forward strand.
ACGTCCTCCTGATCTCCGAGGCCGACGAGGAGGACGGCGCGGCTGCGGTCGGCATGACCTGGCTCGTGCGCGAGCGACCCGATCTGCGCTGCGACTACGCCCTCAACGAGGCCAGCTTCCGCTTCGAGCTCGCGGACGGGCGCACGATCTACACGCTCTGCGTGAGCGAGAAGATGTCGATGGCCGTGCGCGTCCGCACGCGCGGGGCCGCCGGGCACGCGTCCGTGCCGACCCAGGGGGACAACGCGCTGCTCAAGCTCGCGCCGGTGCTCGAGCGCCTTGCGGCGTACACGCCGGTGCGGCGAAGGAGCCCCGAGCTCGACGAGTTGCTCGACGTGCTGGCGCCCGGCGACGGCGACCTCGGCGAGCGCATCGAGCGCGGTCGCCTGCAGCACGACGAGCTGTGGCACGTCCTGCCCGCCCTCGCGGGCTCCACGATCGTCCCGACGATGGTGAGCGCCTCTCGCGCGCGCAACGTGACGCCCGCCAGTGCGGTCATCGAGTGCGATTGCCGCGTCCTGCCCGGCACGGACCCCGAGGAGCTGCTGGGCGAGTTCCGCACCGCGCTGGCCGGCCTCGACGTCGAGCTGGAGCTCGCCGAGACGCCGCTCGGCGGCACGCGCTCGCCGTTCGAGACGCCGCTGCGCGATGCGATCGCGGAGTGGGTGGACGGGCTCGAGCCCGGCGCCGTCCTCGTGCCGGAGATCAGCGCGGGCTTCACCGACTCGCACTTCATGCGGGAGGCCTACGGGACGATCGCCTACGGTTTCTTTCCATTCAGGTACACGGCCCCAGAGCTGCTCGACACGATTCACGCGCCTGACGAACGCATCGACGTGCGCGACCTCGAACTCGCAGTGCAGGCGTTCCTGCACTGCATCGACCGGATCGGATCGGTGACTGCGTGAGCGACGAAAAGCTCCGTCTCGGTGGGATGGCATTGCGCAACGGCCTGGCGTTGTTCGGCCCGACGTCGTGGGCGGCGGCGGTCCGCACCGCCGACGGCGAGATCCAGGTGGCCAGCGGCGCTCGGCCGCGCATCCACGCGGCCGACGGCGTCCCGTTCGTGCGCGGCGTGGTGCGCATGTCGGAGATGTTCATGGCGCTGCCGGTGATCCGGCGCAGCCTGCCCGACGCGCGGCTCTCGTTCGAGCACCGCAGCGTTGCCACCTCGGCCGTCGTGTGCGCCGCGCTGGCGGCCGTCGTACGCCGTCGCGGGGGCTTCCGCGGCGAGCTCGCGTCGACGGCCATCGGCATCGTCCCCTCGCTCGTGACGCTCCGCAGCCGCGACCTCGTGCGCTACCACGGTGCGGAGCACAAGACGGTCGCCGGCTACGAGCGCGGCGTCGAGGCCGCGACCACGGCGAAGGAGCACGAGCGCTGCGGAACGCACCTCGTCGCCCCGCTCCTGCTCGGCGCTGCCGGAGCCGCCGGCATCGCGGCGCGCGCTCCGCGCAAGTGGCGGCGCCCGGTCGCCGCGGCCGGATCGCTCGCGTCGATCGGATTCGCGTTCGAGCTGTTCGCCTGGCGCGAGCGGAATCCCGGCTCGATGGGCGCTCGCGCGCTCGCCGGCCCGGGCACGGCGCTGCAGCGCGCGGTCGCGACGGCCGAGCCGGGCGAGGCGGAGCTCGAGGTGGCGGATCGGGCGCTCGAGGCACTGCTCGCGTCGGAGGCCGCGGAGACGGCCGCGTGAGCGCACCGCCCCGCACCCGCCGCAGGCTCCCGTCGGAGATCTTCGACCTCCCGGTCGAGAAGATGCGCGAGGGCTACTACTCGGACGCGTACTTCGTCTTCACGAAGCAGGTGCTGGAACGCGACGCGCATCACCCGCGCGTCCTGATGCAGGTCTTCCAGCGGCACCAGTCGGTGCTCGGTGGCATGGACGAGGCGATCGCCGTGCTGCGCGAGTGCTGCGGGCACGTCCGCGCCGACGGCGCCTGGCAGCCCGGCTGGGACGACATCGTCGTGCACGCCCTGCACGACGGCGACGAGATCGAGCCGTGGGAGACCGTGATGACGATCGAGGGCGACTACGCGCTCTTCTGTCACCTCGAGACGGTCTACCTGGGCACGCTCTCGCGCCGCACGCTGATCGCCCGCAACGTGCGCGAGGTGGTGCGCGCGGCGCGCGGCAAGCCGATCCTCTACTTCCCGGCGCGCCACGACCACCACCGCGTGCAGACCGGCGATGGCTACGCCGCGCACATCGCGGGCGCGATCGGCGTCTCGACCGACGCGCAGGCCTCGTGGTGGGGCGGCCGCGGGATGGGCACGGTGCCGCACGGGCTGATCGCCGCCTACGGCGGCGACACCGTGCTGGCCGCGCGCCGTTTCGTCGAGACGCTCGGCGCCGAGATGGACGTGATCGTGCTCGTCGACTTCGAGAACGACTGCGTCGGAACCGCGGTGGCCGTCGCGAAGGCGCTCGGCCCGCAGCTCTGGGGCGTGCGGCTCGACACCTCCGCGACCATGGTCGATCGCTCGCTCTCGCCGCAGATGGGCCGCTTCGATCCGCGCGGGGTCAACCCGCAGCTCGTGCGCAACGTGCGCGAGGCGCTCGACCGCGAGGGTTTCTCGAGCGTGCGCATCGTCGCCTCGGGCGGGTTCAACGTGGCCAAGATCGCGTCGTTCGAGGACGCCGCGGTGCCCGTCGACGCCTACGGCGTCGGCTCGGCGCTGATCCGCGGCGAGAACGACTTCACGGCGGATGTCGTGGTGCGGGACGGCCATCCGGCCGCGAAGGCCGGGCGCGGCTACCTGCCGAACCCGCGCCTCGAGCGCGTGATCTGAGCCAGTACCTGAACCAGTACTGAACTAGACGCACGGGGGTTCAGGCAGAGAGCTTTTCTGCCGACACTCGAAGTGTGCTGATGGCCACCATCTTGACGGCGCTCAGCGCATTGCTGGACCAGCTGCGGACCTTCCTGCTGCTCTGGCTCCCGCCGCTGCTGCTCGGGTTCCTCGTGTACCTGATGTGGCGCTTCGTGAAGATGATGCCGCGGACGGCGCCGGCCGAGCTCAAGCCGGAGTCCGACTCGATCGTGCGCTGGCACGACGTCGCCGGCGTCGAGGAGGCCAAGGCCGAGCTCGCCGAGATCATCGAGTTCCTGCGCGATCCGGCGCGCTTCGCGCGCCTCGGAGCGCGCGTCCCGCGCGGCGTGCTCCTGCACGGCCCGCCGGGCACCGGCAAGACGCTGCTGGCCAAGGCGGTCGCGGCCGAGTCCGGCGCCGCCTTCTTCTCGCAGCCGGCCTCGGCCTTCGTCGAGATGTTCGCGGGCCTCGGCGCGTCGCGCATCCGCAAGCTCTTCGACACGGCGCGCAAGCACGCGCCCGCGATCGTCTTCATCGACGAGCTCGACGCCGTCGGCGCCGCGCGCCAGAGCTCCGGTGGCTTCAACCGCGAGCAGGACCAGACGCTCAACCAGCTGCTCGTCGAGCTCGACGGCTTCCGCCGCTCGGACGTCGTGATCATGGCCTCGACGAACCGCCTGGACACGCTCGACGCCGCGCTCCTGCGACCGGGCCGCTTCGATCGCCAGGTCTACGTCTCGCCGCCCGATCTGCTCGCGCGCGAGCAGATCCTCAACGTGCACGTGCGCAACAAGCCGATCGACCCCTCGGTCGACCTCACCGCGATCGCGCGCACGACGGCGGGCCTGACCGGTGCCGATCTCGAGAACATCTGCAACGAGGCCGCGATTCGCGCGACCAGGGCCGGCCGCGACGCCATCACGCCCATCGACTTCGACGACGCGCTCGAGCGCGTCGTGGCGGGCCTCAAGACGCACCGCACGGTGTCCGAGGACGAGAAGCGCATGATCGCCTACCACGAGGCGGGCCACGCGCTGCTCGCGCACATCGTGGGACGCGGAATGACCATCCACAAGGTCACGATCGTGCCCCGCGGCGGCGCGCTCGGCTACAACCTCTACACCCCGACGGACGAGCGGATCCTGTCCACGCGCGACGACCTCATCACGCGCATCGTGGTCCTGCTCGGCGGGCGCGCCGGCGAGGAGATCGCGCTCGGCGAGGTCTCGAACGGCGCCGGGGACGATCTCGAGCGCTCGACGGCCATCGCCCGCGCGATGGTGTTCGACTGGGGCCTCGGCGAGTCACTCACGACGCGCACCGTGCGGGCCGACAACTTCGCCCTCTCGGAGGACACCAAGCGGCAGCGCGACCAGGAGCAGTCGGCGATCTGCGACTACGCCTACGCCGAGGCCAAGCGGCTGCTGACGGAGAACCGGGACGCGCTCGAGCGCCTCGCGGTCAAGCTCCTGGAGCGCGAGACACTGGACCGCGAGGACGTCGCCACGATGCTGCACGACGTGCAGCGAGTGGGGACGCTCGCATTCAGTTGGCCGGGTGGACCGCTGTCCCCCGGCCTGCAGCCCTGAGCCGCTCGTCGGCCTAGCTCTGGCTCGTGTCGCCGTTCGCGCTGACCGCGTCGGCGTCAGCGTCGTCGTCGTCGTGGTCGCCGCCGGCATTCGTGATCTCGGCCCGCTTGGCGTCGACCGCCGCTCGCGCCTCGCGCACGCGCGCTGCAAGCGAGTCGAGCGCGCCGCCGGCCGCGAGCGTGCCGGCCTCGATCAGGTCGAACGCGGCGGCGCCCAGCTCGGCGCTCGCTGCCTTGACCTCGCCCTCGAGCTTGCGCAGCTGGAGCTTCAGCTGCTGCGTGTGAGCGACATCCTTGCCCGTTTCCAGAGCATCGGAAGCCTTCTCCTTGACCGTGTCGAACAGGCTCATCTCGTCCCCCCGATTGGTGGTGCGTCGGCTGCATGATTGCACCGCTGCTGCCGCGAGGCCGGTCGCGTGGCACCATCCGGGCGTGTCCGCGCTCGGCATCCACCACGTCGGCGTCGCCGTGCGCGATCTGGGCGAGGCCCGCGAGCGCTACGAGCGGCTCTTCGGGGCCACCCTGGAAGCGAGCGAGCGGGTCGAGGACCAGGGCGTGGACGCGCTCTCGATGCTGCTCGGTGAGAGCGGCCGCGTGGAGCTGCTCGCCCCGCTCGCGGACGACACGCCGGTCGGGCGGTTCCTCGCCCGGCGCGGCGAGGGCATGCACCATCTCGCGTTCGGCGTGGCCGATCTGCGCGCCGAGCTCGCGCACCTGCGTGCGGCGGGCGCGATGCTGATCGACGAGGAGCCGCGCGAGGGCATGTACGGGCACGTGGCATTCGTGCACCACGAGTCGCTGGGCCGCGTGCTCAGCGAGCTGGTGCAGACGACCTGATTGTGACGGAGGCGTGATGAGCGACACCAGCGTCAAGTTCGAGATCGGCTTCCGCGGCGGCGGGAGCGTCGCGGGAGAGACGAGCAGCGAGGACTGGGCTCGCGTCGAGTCTGCCCTGACCGCAGGCACGGGCACGGTCGACATCGAGCACGACGAGCGTCGCATCTGGCTGCGCGCCGAGGACGTCGCCTACGTGGTGCGCGTCGTGCCGCGGCGCCGCGGCGCCGGCTTCAGCTCGTAGCGCGGGTGTCCGCCGTCCGGCACGGGTGGTTCGACCGCGCCGTGATCGCGTACTCCGCACTGGGCAACCGCGGCCTGCTGTGGGTCGCCGGCGGCGTGATCGCCGGTCTCGCGACCGGCCAGCTACTGGGCGATCCCCCTCGTCGCGGCGGTCGTCTGGATCACGCTCGGTCTCAACTACGCCGTCAAGCGCCGCTTCCGGCGCGTGCGCCCGATCGAGCGCCGCGGCCGTGCCCCGCTGATCGTCGCGCCGGCCTCGCCGTCGTTCCCGTCGAGCCACGCCGCGATGGCCTCGGCCGGCGCGATCGCGCTCTCGGTGTACGCACCGGTCCTGAGCCCGCTGTTCGCTACCCTGGCCGTCCTGATGGCCGCCTCCCGAGTCCACATCGGCGTGCACCACGTCTCCGACGTCGTGGCGGGGCTTGCCGTGGGCGCCTGCACGGGCGCGGTCTTCGCACTGCTGGCCGGCTGATGGCGAGTCTCGAGGTCGGGATCGTCGGGTTGCCCAACTCGGGCAAGACGTCGCTCTTCAACGCGCTCACGGAGTCGCACGCCGAGATCACGAGCTACGCGGCCGTGCAGGCCTCGGCGAACGTCGGCATCGCCGCGGTGCCGGACGACCGGATCGCCGCGCTCGCAGAGGCCGTGTCGGCCCGCGACCAGGTGCCGGCCACCGTGCAGTTCTCGGACGTCGCCGGTCTCGTGCGCGGCAGCGGCGCGCGCGACGGCGGCCTCGGCGGCGAGTACCTCGGCCACCTGCGCGCGACGCACGCACTGGCGCATGTCGTCCGCTGCTTCGACGACGAGTCGGTCTCGCATCCGGACGGGCGCATCGATCCGGTCGCCGACGCCGAGGCGGTCGACTTCGAGCTCCTGCTCTCGGATCAGGAGCTCGTGACGCGGCGCAAGGAACGCACCGAGCGCGCGGCACGCGTGGGCGAGAAGAGCGCTCGCGACGAGCTCGTCGTGCTGGATCGCCTGGCCGCCCACCTCGACGAGGGCCTTCCCGCGCGCACGCTCGACGTCGAGGTGCCCGAGGGCCTCGACCTGCTCACCACCAAGCCGGTGATCTACGTCGCCAACGTCTCGGAGGCGGGCGAGCCCGAGCGCGTCGCCGCGCTGACCGCGTACGCGACGGAGCACGGCGCAGAGGTCGTCGCGGTGGCCGCGCGCTTCGAGGCCGAGCTGGCCGAGCTCGAGGATCCCGCCGACCGCGCGGCCTTCCTCGCCGACCTCGGACTCGACGAGCCCGGCATGCCGCGACTCGCGCGCGCGTGCTTCCGCACGCTCGGCCTGATCACGTTCTTCACCGCCGGCCCCATGGAGGCCCGCGCCTGGCCGGTGCGCGAGGGCGCGAGCGCCGTCGAGGCCGCGGGCAAGATCCACTCCGACATCGCGCGCGGGTTCATCCGCGCCGAGGTGATCCGCTGGGACGACCTCGTCGCCGCCGGCTCGCACACCGAGGCGCAGAAGCGCGGCGTCCAGCGCGTCGAGGGCAAGGACTACGTCGTCGTGGACGGCGACGTGCTCAACATCCGCTTCAACGTCTGAGCGCGGCGCGGCGCCGTCAGGCGCCCTGCGCCTCGAGCGCCACGGGCTGCCACTCGTTCCAGAGCGCGAGCCGCGACTCGTACTCCCGGCTCGCGATCTCGAGCGGCGCCGCGCCGAAGAACGTCCGCAACGGCGGCTCGGGGGCGTCGACGATCTCGAGGATGGGCTTGCGGGTCGCGCTCGGGTCGCCGGGAGTGCCCGCGGGCCTGCGGGTGCGCCCCGGGTGGCCGTCGTAGGCCGGATTCTCCTGGCTGTGCACGGACGATGGGCCCCTCCAGTCGGTGGCGAACGCGCCGGGCTCGATCAGCGTCACGTGGATGCCGAAGCCCGCGACCTCCTGCGCCAGGGCCTGCGTGAAGCCCTCGAGCGCCCACTTCGACGCGTGGTAGGCGCCCACCATGGGGAACGCCGTGATCCCGCCGATGCTGGACACCTGGATGATGTGCCCGGAGCCCTGCGCGCGCATGATCGGCAGCGCCGCCTGCGTGATCCACAGCGCGCCGAAGAAATTCGCCTCCATCTGCGCGCGTATCTCGTCCTCGGTCAGCTCCTCGATCATGCCGAAGTGGCCGTAGCCGGCGTTGTTGACGACGATGTCGAGCCGGCCGAAGTGATCGGCGGCCGTCTTTACGGCGGCGAAGCCGGCCGCGCGGTCGGTGACGTCGAGCGCGAGCGGCAGAACGGCGTCGCCGTAGCGCTCGGCGAGTCCCGTGAGGGAAGTCGGATTGCGGGCCGTCGCGGCGACGTTGTCGCCCCGCTCGAGTGCGGCTTCGGCCCACTCGCGTCCGAAGCCCTTGGAGGTGCCGGTGATGAACCACGTCTTCGTCATGGAGGCATCTTCCCCGCAACCCGGAGTTCGAGTCGCCGCGGGCCCTACCCGACGCCCGGCCGCCGCGTGCCGCGCCGCGCCCGCACCATCATCACCGGCAGCGCCACCGCACACGCCAGCTCGCGCGCCGCCGTGCGCACGTCCGCGCGCCCGGCCGCCGGCGCCGACCGCACGTGCGCGCCCGACCCGGCCAGCGCGGCCCGCACGAGCGCCCGAGCGCGCGGGGCGTGCCACGACGACGTCACGATCACGACCTCCGTCGCGCCCAGCTGCCGCGCCAGCGACGCCACGCCCGCCGCGTTGCCCGCGGTCGTGCGCGCCGATGTGTCGACGTGCAGCGGGACGTCAGCGCCGTGCCACGCCGCGCGCATCAGCTCCGCCTCCGACGACGGCCCGTCGTGCCGCGCGGCGCCCGAGAACAGCACGGCGTCGGGGTCGGCGACCTGCTCCGCCGCCACGAGCCGCGCCGCGCACACGACGTGCATGCTGCCGGCGTCGGCCGCCGACGAGTAGCCGAGGACGGCGACCAGCCGCACGGCGCCGCTAGTGGCGGCGCGCGCGGCGCACGGCGATCAGCGTGCCCGCGATCGTCAGCACCACCATGAGCGCCTTCTTGCCCTGCAGCTTGGACTCGCCGCTCGCGCGCTCGCGCATATGCACGGGCACCTCCTCGACGCGCATCCCCGCCTTGTCGAGCCGCAGGATCGCCTGCACCTCGGGTGCCTCGCTCGTGTACGGCTGGGCGAGGAACGGCAGCGCCTTCGCGTTGGCGGCGTACATACCGCTGGTCGCGTCGTGGAACGGGCGGCCGAGCGCGACCTTCATCGAGCGGCGCAGCAGGCCGGTGCCGAAGCGGCGCACGGGGCTCGGCACGTAGCGGCCGGCGCCGTGGTCCTCGCCCGTCGCGAAGCGCGAGCCGATGGCCACGTCGCACGTCCCCGCCCGCACCATCGCCAGCAGGCGCGCGAGCTCGGCGGCGGGGTGTTGTCCGTCCGCGTCGACGCGCCCGCAGAACGCGTAGCCGTGCTCGTTCGCGTACCCGTAGCCCGCCGCGATGCCGGCGCGCAGCCCTCGGTTCTCGCCGAACGACACCACCTCGGCGCCGCCGTCGCGTGCGACCTGCGCCGTCCCGTCGGTCGAGCCGTCGTCGATGACGACGACGTCGGCGTCCGGCAGGCCCTGCCGCAGCTCCTCGAGCACCGCCCGGCAGGTTGTCCTCCTCGTTCCAGGCCGGAATGAAGACGACCGTGTCGTGGCTCTTGGGGCTCACGCCGGCGCCTCACTTCGCTCGATCCCGCCACGACATCTCGCCACCGTGTGCAAGTCGCTTCGCGGCATTGACGCTCACGGCAGCGACCGTACCAGACCGCCGCCGACGGCAACGACCTGCCCGGTCACGTACGCCGTCGCCGCTCACAGCGCGTCGTTGACGCGCGAGTCCAGCGCGTTGGCGGCGTGCAGCGCGACCGCCTCCGGACTCGGGAAGCGCCGGCCCTCGGGTGCGCCGTGATGCGAGGCGACGATGCCGAGGAGCGGCTGCAGCGCGCTCTCGTCGATCCGCGCCCGCGCGCCCGCGCGCTCGATGCGGGCGAGCCCGAGGTGCACGTGGCCGAGCAGCGCGCCGCGCTCGCTCGGCAGGATCACCGCACCGGTCACGAACGCATCGACGCAGCCGCAGTCGTGCAGCAGCGCGGCCGCCGTGAGCAGGTCGGCATTGAGCCGCGGGTGCAGCTGCGCAGTCTCGCGGCAGAGCGCGGCGACCGCCACCGTGTGCTCCGCGAGCCCGCCGGCGTAGGAGTGGTGCCCGTTCTCCGTGGCCGGAGCCGTTCGGAAGCGCTCGCGGTAGCCCGGCTCGCCGAGCACCGCCTCGCAGAGCGCGCGCAGGCCGTCGTGGTAGATCTCGCCCACGAGGAAGTCGATGTAGCCGTCGAGGTCCTCGATGTCGCGCCGTGCACCGGGTACGAACTCGGCGGGGTCGCCGGGATCGACGCGCTCGACGTCGCGCACCTCGAGCTCGACCTTGCCGGCGTACTCGCCCACGCGGCCGAGCACGCGCACGGTGTCGCCGACCTCGAAGCGCTGCTCGAGCACGGGGACGCCGTCCCACACGCGCGCACGGACACGCCCGCTCTTGTCGGTGAGCTCGAGATCGAGGAATGGGCGTCCGTCGCGACGCGTGCGCCGCTCCTTGCGCGACACCGCGAAGGTCGCATCCACGAGGGCGCCCGCCGCGAGCTCGCGCACGAGCGTGCCACCGGCCATTGCAGGCGAGTATAGACCGACGCTTGCGGCCTCTTCAGACGCCGAACTCGAGGCGCGTTCCGACGCTGTTCGGGATGAAGGCGGCCGGGGAACCTGGCGGCGATCGCGTGGATGGCGCGCCACCCCGTGCAGTGCGTCGGCACGAGGTAGTCGGGCGCGAGGTCGGCGAGCGCATCGCAGGTGGGCGGGATGACCTGCTCGAACAGCGGGCCGCTGAGGTGGAAGCCGCCGACGACGGCGTGGAGCGTGTCCTCGCCCGTGAGCTTCCTGGCGTAGCGCAGGATGTTCACGATGCCCGAGTGCCCGCAGCCGGTGAGGACGACCAGGCCGCGACCGCGCACGTTCACGAGCAGCGCCTGGTCGTCGAGGATCAGCGGGTCGGGGTGCCAGCGCGCGCCCCGATAGGCCTCGTGGATGGGGAACCCAAGCTCGAACTCCGTCGTGCGGTCGACCTCGCCGGTGACCAGGAGCGACCCGTCGAGGAGAAACGAGGGCTGCTGCTGCTCGATGATCTCGAAGCCGGCTCCCTCGAGCGCACCCCGGCTCGTGGTGGGCAGCTCGACCGGCTCGCGGCCCGGCAGCGCGAGCCTGCGGCGGCTCCAGAAGTCGGGGTGGATCAGCACGGGGACGTTCGGGCGCCGCAATTCCGCGACGAGCCCGTCCATCCCGGTCGTGTGATCCCAGTGGCCGTGGCTCAGCACGATGATGTCGATGTCGCGAGCGGAGATGTCGAGGCGGCGCATGTTCTCGACCATGCCGTCGGGCGTGACGCCGGCGTCGAACAGGATCCGGGTCGTGCGGCCGGCCTTCTCGACCGTGACGAGGCACGAGAACCCGTGCTCGCCCCGCAGCAGGTCGGCGGTCTGGCCGCCCTCGAGGAAGCGCGCCGGGACGGCCGGGTAGCGGGAGAACGAGAACGGAGGCCGCTTGGCCGGACCCTGGTCGCCGAGCAGCAGGTCGGTCGTGTTGTCGACCAGCGTGGTGATGGTCAAGGCATCGACCGGCACGAGCGGGATCGTCTCCATCGTTCCCTCCCTCGCGAGCGTTCCTCCGAGTCTACGCCGGGGCCGGAACCGGCGCCCGTCCGCCCGCCGCGGCCCCCAGGCATCCGGGCTACCCTCCCAGGGTGTCCGGGCAGGTACCAGAGCGCGTGGAGATACGGCCGTTCCACGCCCTGCACTACGCGCCCGATCGCGTGCGGCTGGCCGACGTCGTGTCGCCGCCGTACGACGTGATCGACGGGGATCTGCGCCGCCGGCTGCTCGATCGCAGCCCCTACAACGTCGTCCACCTGATCCTGCCGGAGCCGGGCGAGGAGCGCGAGGCCGGCGACACGCTCGAGGCCTGGCGTCGCGAGCAGGTCGTGGTGCGCGAGCCGCGCCCGTGCATGTACTGGCTCGAGCAGGACGCGCGCGGGCCCGACGGCGTGCGCCGCCGCCGCGCGGGCCTCATCGCCGCGCTGCGGCTCGAGCCGTACGCGCCCGGCCGCGTGCGACGGCACGAGCGCACGCTGGACGGGCCGAAGGCCGGGCGCCTCGCCGTCCTGCGCGCGGTGCGCGCCAATCTCTCGCCGATCTTCATGGCCTACGGCGACCCGTCGCGGCGCATCAGCGAGACGTTCGAGCCGTTCGTCGCCGAGCGCGCCCCGCTCTTCGAGACGACCGACGAGGAAGGCACCTTCCACCGCCTCTGGCGGGTCTGCGAGGAGGCGCCGCAGCGCGTCGCGATCGACGTCATCGGCAGCCGGCCGCTCACGATCATCGACGGCCACCACCGCTACGAGACGGCGCTCGCCTATCGCGACGAGCGCCGCGCGGCCGACGGCGACCCGGACGAGTTGCGCGCCTATGACTTCGCGCCCGTCTACCTCGCGAACCAGCACGATCCGGGCCTGATGCTCTTCCCCACGCATCGCGTCGTGAGCGGCCTGCCGCCCGAGCTGTGGGAGCGCTTGCCCGAGCTGCTGGCCGAGCGCTGGGATCTCGAGGAGGTCGCCGATGTCGAGGAGCTCGAACGGCGCATCCTGGAGCCCGCCCGCGGCGTGCGCTCGTTCGGGCTCGTGCGCGGGAACGGCGCGCCGCCGCTGCACGCGCGGCTGCGCGACGAGCCGTCCGCCGACCTCGACGTCGCCGCGGTCGAGACGCTCGTGCTGAACGACCTGCTGGGGCTCGATGCCGACGCGATCGCGGGGACGGATCGCATCGCCTACCGCCATCGCGCCGACGACGCCGCGGTGCTCGTGGACGCGGCGGCCCCGCGCACCGCCGTCGCGCTGCTCGTGCCCGCGCCGACCGTCGCCGACGTCGAGGCCGTTGCCGAGGCCGACCGGACGATGCCGCCCAAGTCGACGTTCTTCTTCCCGAAGATCCTCGACGGCATGGTCTTCAACCAGCTCGATCCCTTCGACCCGTGACGGCCGAGCACTGGCTGGAGGTCTGTCGCGCCATGCGCGACGCCGTCGTCGCGGCCGTGGCCGGGGTGCCGCGCGCCCAGCGGGCCGACGAGCTCGGCCGTGGCGCCGGCGGCGACATGACGGTCGCGATCGACCAGGCGGCCGAGGATGCGGCGTTCGCGGTGCTCGCGGCCGTCGCGGAGGGCGGCGAGGGGTTCACGGTGGTCTCCGAAGAGGTGGGCGAGCGCAGCTTCGGCGGCGGCGGGAGCTGGCGGGTCGTGATCGATCCGATCGACGGCAGCCTCAATGCGAAGCGGGGGCTGCCGTTGTACGCCCTCTCCGTGGCCATCGCCGACGGGCCGGCGATGGCGGACGTCGCGCTCGGCTACGTCTTCGACCTCGGCAACGGCGAGGAATGGATCGCGCGGCGCGGCGCGGGAGCAACGGTCGACGGCGTCCCGCTCGGGTCGTCGCGCCCGCTCGGCCGGCTGCAGCTGGTCGCCCTCGAGGCGACCCGCCCGGAGCATCTCGCGCCGGCCTGCGCGGCGCTCCCGGGCGAGGTCGAGCGCGTGCGCGTACTGGGCTCGCTCGCGCTGGCGCTGTGCCATCTCGCCGACGGCCGGGTCGATGCGGTCGCGAGCCTGCGCCCCAACGGTGCGCGCTCGATCGACATCGCCGCCGCGCAGCTCGCGGTGCGCGAGGCCGGCAGCGCGATCGCGCTGCCGGATGCGCCGGGGTCGTTCGGGGAGGCGCCGCTCGATCTCGTCGGGCGCTCGCGGGTCGTCGCAGCCCGTGACGACGAGTGCGTGGCGCGCGTGGCGACGCTGCTCGGCATCGGCCCCGCGGTCGGCCATGCGCCGCATCCGGGCTAGTGCACCCTCTCGGAGGTCTCGTAGCGTGACCTCCGAGAGGGTGCACTAGCATGCGGCCGTGACGGTTCCCGCCTCCGATGCGCTCCAGAGCGCGCTCGCGCTGGTCATCGACCCGGAGATCCGGCGCAACGTCGTCGAGCTCGGCATGGTCGACGCCGTCGACGTCGACGGCGGTCACGTGCACGTCACGATCCGGCTCACGATCCCGGGCTGCCCGCTCAAGTCGAACCTCGAGGCGCAGGTGCGGATGCACGTCGGCGCCGTGCCTGGCGTCGAGAGCGTGACGATCGGCTTCACGCACATGGACGAGGCGCAGCGGGCGGCGTTGCGCGCGCAACTTCAGGGCGGCAGGACGGATGGCGAGCGGCAGATCTCCGTCGACGAGCGCACGCGCGTCATCTCCGTCGCCTCCGGCAAGGGCGGCGTCGGCAAGTCGTCGCTGACGGTGAACCTCGCGCTCGCACTACGTGCCCGGGGCCTCGAGGTCGGGGTCGTCGACGCAGACATCTACGGCTACTCGATCCCGGGCATGCTCGGCATCCAGCAGCGCCCGGTCGTGGTCGACAAGATGATCGTGCCGCCCGTGGCGCACGACCTCAAGGTGATGTCCATCGGGTTCTTCCTGGATGACGGCGGCTCGGTCGTGTGGCGCGGCCCGATGCTGCACCGCGCGCTCGAGCAGTTCCTCTCCGACGTCTACTGGGGCCCGCTCGACTACCTCCTGATCGACATGCCCCCGGGGACCGGCGACGTCGGCCTCTCGCTCGGGCAGCTGCTGCCGCGTTCCGAGGCCGTGCTCGTCACCACGCCTCAGCTCGCGGCACAGCGGGTCGCCGAGCGCGCTGCGCAGATGGTCGCCAAGCTCGGACAGCCGCTGATCGGCGTGATCGAGAACATGTCGAGCCTCGCGTGCCCGTGCTGCGGCGAGGCCACGTACCCGTTCGGTCAGGGCGGCGGCTCGGCGCTCGCGGAGCAGCTCGGCGTCCCGCTGCTCGGCGAGGTCCCGCTCGAGGCGGCGCTGCGCGAGGGCAGCGACAGCGGCGAGCCGGTCTTCATCAGCCACCCGGACGACGCCGCGGCGCGCGCGATCGCGGCGATCGCCCAGCGGATCGCGGCCACCGGTCCGGCACCCGCGGGGCCGGTGCGCATCGCCTCGCCGCTCGCCGTCCTCAAGGGCTGACCGCTCCTCCGCGGGCGCTCCCCCGCACGGGGGACTCCAGTGCCCTCTTTCTTGCGCCGATAGTTCCATGCAGAGGAACCGAAGGCAGGGGGCGGGGTTGTTGGACGAGCGAGTGCTGATCGACGCGCGCGATACTGCGCACGCGCTCTGGGAAGAGATCCGCGGTGCCATGGTCGAGATCGACCGGCCTGCGTCCCTTGCGCTGTGCTGTCTGCTCGCGGCCGGTCACCTGCTCGTCGAGGACGTTCCCGGTGTCGGTAAGACGACGCTCGCGAAGGTCATCGCGAGGGCCATCGGCGGGCATGACTCGCGCATCCAGTGCACCGAGGACCTGACCGCGGTCGGCATCATCGGCCAGGAGATCGAATCGACGAATCCCGCGCTGCGCCCCGACGAGTTCATCCCGGGCCCGCTGTTCGCGAACGCGGTCGTGCTCGACGAGTTCAACCGCGCCACGCCGCGCATGCAGGCGGGGCTGCTCGAGGCCATGGAGGAGCACGCGGTCACCGTCGGCAAGCGCCGGCACGCGCTGCCGAAGCCGTTCTTCTGCATCGGCACCATGAACCCGCACGACAACACCGGCACGTTCGAGATGGCGCACGCCTCGTGCGACCGCTTCGCGATGCGCACCGGCATCGGCTACCCGTCCGAGATCGGCGAGCGCGATCTGCTCACGCGCTTCAGCAACGCCGAGATGCGCATGGAGAGCGATCCGATCGTCGCCCCCGGCGATGTCGTGCAGTTGCAGAAGGTGATCTCGCAGTTGCCCGCCGGCGAGCCCGTGCGCGCCTATCTCGTACGCCTCCTGCGCTCCACGCGCGACCATCCGGACGTGCTCGTGGGCGCCTCGCCGCGCGCGCTGCTGTCGATGTACCGCTGCGCCCAGGCGGCCGCGCTGCTGGACAACGCCGCCGAGGTCGCGGTCAAGCACGTGCGCAGCCTGTTCGAGCCGTGCATCGCGCATCGCATCCGCGTGCGTCCCGACGCCTCCGCGCGCGCCGTCTGCGAGGAGATCCTGGAAGGCACGCCGGTGCCGGTCACGACGCCCCCGCCGACGATCTCCGCGGCGGCCGGGCGCGCCCAGCCGGGCGAGTCCGTCCAGATCGCCGCGTAGAGCCGGACACCGAGCGGGTCAGGAGGACGGAGCGGTGGCGAGCCGCCCGGGACCCGGCGCTCGCCGTGGCGCCCCCGGCGAGCGCACGACGAGCACCGCGACGAGCACCATCACGACCAGGCTCACGGAGATCTGGATGGAGCTGGGCCCCGTCCAGGTGCCGCCGGCGGCGAGCCAGAGTCCGCACGGCACCAGCCAGATCGGGCTGAGACGGCGACTCGCGAGCGCCATCGGCGGCAGCAGCACCACGAGGTAGTGAAGCCAGACGATCGGCGAGAGCAGCAAGGCGGCGAGCAGCGTCAGCGCCAGCGCCCGGCGATCCGCGTCGACCCGGCCGCGGATCGCGACTGCGGCGACGATCGCAATCGCGCCCGCCGCGATCGCACACGCCTCGGCCACGCGCGAGGCGGCGCCGAGCGAGAGCGCGAGCGAGCGCGGCGTGTACGCGTACGCGCCCTCGAGCTCCGTCAGCTTCGAGAGCAGCGGGAGGTACTCGCGCGCGCCGGGAAAGCCGGCCAGCCAGGGCGCGACGATCACGCCGACGGCGGCGAGCCCCGTGAGGACGGCACAGCGGGTGCCGCGCACGATCGCGAGCCAGACGAGCAGCGGCCACAGGAAGAGCTTGGCCGCGATCATGGCGGCGATCAGGAGCGGCGTTGCGAGGCCACGTGCCCGGTGGCGCCACGCCAGCGCCACGGCGAGCGCGAGGACGGCCGACAGCGCCGCGGTCTGGATGCAGACGAGGACGACGGGCGATGCCAGCGACGCGCCGTAGCAGCGCCAATCGCGGACGCCCATGACCCACAGCGCCCCGACCAGCGCGGCGACGGTCGCGAGCATGGCGATGGCGGTCGCCAGGCCGACCGGCAGCAGGCCGAACGGCGCCAGGACGATCGCCACGATGGGCGGATAGGCGTAGGCCATCCGCTCGGCGAGCGCCGGCGAGTCGAGAGCGGGGTACGGGTCGCTCCCGTGCAGTACCGCATGCGCGGCGGGCCAGAAGGCCTCGCGGAAGTCCAGGCCGAGGGCATCGCGCGGTACGACTGCCGCCAGGAAGTACGCCGCGAGGGCGACCGGGACGACGCCCAGCAGGACGATCGGCACCAGGGTGCGCGCGGCGCTCGCCAGACCGCTCGCGCGAGTCGCGGCGCCGGCTCGGGTGCGGGCGAGAGCTCCGGGGCCGGCCACTCCGGCTGCGGTCCATGGGGAAGCGCGCTCACGTACTGGCTATCGGGCGCGATCGCGTGCGCCTTGAGACGCCGGGATCGCTCAGCCGGCGGCGCGCGAGCGCAGATGCTCGAGCACGACGGGATCGAGCCGGTCCTCGTGCCACCAGCGCGCCTCGAGGTTCTCGGTGCCGACGAACGCGCGCAAGGCGTCGCTCAGGGGGGCTCCGTCCTCGCCGGGGTAGCCCGCGCGAGCGAGCAGCTCGCGCACCTCGTCGCCGAGCGCGCCGTCGAGCGGCAGCTTCTGGTCCTCGGGCGTCGTGCCCGTGAGCAGGATGTGGATGTCGTACAGGCGCCGCAGCTCGCCCACGGGATCCACGTGGTCGTCCGTGCGCAGGTCGACGAGCCGGTCGTCGTTGCCGCCGTAGCCGCCACCGCGGGAGACGACGACGATCGCGGCCGACTGACGGCCGCGGCGGTCGCCGCCGGCGGCATCGCCGGCGGCCAGCGCGAGCAGCAGGCGCTCGGCCAGCTCGCCCGTCGCGGCCTCGTAGGCCTCGGCCATCGCGTCGACGACGCCGGGCCCGGTGAGGATGTTGCCCTGCACCGCGTAGCCCGCGCCGGCGCGACCGCCCGCCCATGCCATGCAGCTCTGGCCCGTGTGCGTCGCCGCGCGCCCGCGCGCGTCCACGAACCCGGCCTGCCGGTCGTCGCGCCCGGGGTCGGCCGCCAGCACGGCATCGAGCGCCTCGCGGGCGCTCATGCCCTCGCGCATGTGCGCGAGGCCGTGGGGGCCGTAGCGCGTGTTGGCGAGCGCCTGGGTCGCGATCGCGCCCACCTCGGCCTCCAGCCACGGTACGACGGCGCCGACCGCGAGGAACTTCGATGCCACCGCGACGCCCATCTGCTGCGCATGCGGCTCGCAGGCAACGATCGAGAACGTCACGCGAAGGCTCGCACGACCTCGCCGGGGCTGCCCTCGTGCACCGTGGCCGTGACGCCGATTCGCTCGAGCTCGTCGCGCAGCGCTGCGGGCGTGCCGGTCAGCAGCCCGAACGTGCCGTAGTGACCGGGCACGACCTCGGGAGCGCCGATCAGCCGGACGGCGTAGGCGGCCTGGCGCGGCCCCATGGTGTAGTGGTCGCCGATCGGGAGGATGGCGATCGCGGGCGCGTAGATCTCGCCGATCAGGCCCATGTCGGCGTGGACGGCCGTGTCGCCCGCGGCGTAGATCGTCGGCATGCCGCTCGCCTCGATCACGAAGCCCGCGGGATCGCCGATCGGCGTCCCGTCCGGCGCGCTCGAGGAGTGCACGGCGTTCGTCATCGTCACGTGCAGCCCGGCGATGTCGATCGCACCGCCCTTGCCGAAGCCGACCGTGTCCGACACGCCCTGGCCCTCCAGCCAGCCGGCCATCTCGGGATACGTGGCGACGGGAGCCGAGTGCTCCTTGGCCACCGCGGCGACGTCGCCGGCGTGGTCGCCGTGGCCGTGGGTCAGCAGAATCGCGTCGCAGCGCTCGATCGCGCGCCCTTCGGGCCACGAGGGATTGCCGGAGAACCAGGGATCGATGAGCACGCGCGCACCGGCGGGCGTGTCGATCTGAAAGGAGCCGTGACCGAGCCATGTGATGCCAGACATGGCAGCAGTCTAGGAGCTCTCCAGCGGAATGAGCGCGGTGTCTGGAGCGGCTCAGCCGCCGGCGACGAGCGAGGCGGCGGCCGTGCGCGCCACGTCGATCAGCGGCTGCGGCGCGATGCCGAGCCAGAGCACGATCGCCGCGGATGCGAGCACCGTCGTGGCCGCGAGGCGCGTGCCGGGCACGACGCGCGGCCGCGCCTCCGTCTCGGGGCGGGCGTAGATCGCGAGCAGGAAGCGCAGGTAGTAGCCGAGCGAGATCATCGTGCCGATCACGCCGAAGACCACGAGGTAGGTCTTGTCCGCGTCGATGGCCGAGGCGAAGAGGTAGACCTTGGCGAGGAAGCCGCCGGTGGGCGGGAAGCTCGCGAGCGAGAGCAGCGAGAGCGCAAGGCCGCCGGCGAGCAGCGGGTGGTCGCGGTTGAGGCCGCGCAGGTCGCCGATCGAGACCGGCCCGCCGATCTCGCGCTCGCGCACCGACACCACGGCGAGCGCACCCAGGTTCATCGCCGCGTAGACCGCGAGGTAGTACAGCATCGCGCGCGTCGCCAGCGGCGTGTGCACGACGACGGCGATCAGCAGGTAGCCGGCCTGCCCGACGCTCGAGTACGCGAGCATGCGCTTGACGTTGTCCTGACGCAGTGCGGCGATGTTGCCGATCAGCATCGATGCGATCGCCACGGCGGCGACGGCGCTCTCCCAGACGTCGCTCGAGGGCGAGAACGCGGTCGTCATGACGCGCAGCAGCGTGGCCAGGGCGATCGTCTTCGTGGCGGTCGCCATGAACGCCATGACGGCGGTCGGCGCCCCCTCGTAGACGTCCGGCGTCCACATGTGGAACGGCGCCGCGTTGGCCTTGAACGCGAGGCCGGCGATGATCAGCGCGATGCCGAAGAGCAGGATCCCCGTGTGCTCGCCGCCGGCTGTGAGCGCCTTGCCGATCTCGTCGAAGCGGAGCGAGCCGGTCGCGATGTAGGCGAGGCCGCTGCCGAAGAGCAGGGCCGCCGACCCGACGGAGCCGGTCACGAGGTACTTGAGGCCGCTCTCGAGCGAGGCCCCGTCGTGGATGTCGAGCGCGCACAGCACGTAGAGCGCGATCGAGAACAGCTCGAGCGCGACGAACAGCGAGACGAAGCCGTTGGCCGACGCGAGGATGCACATGCCCGCGCCCGCGAAGCAGAGCAGGGAGTAGTACTCGGCGATGCGATCGCCGAGCCGGCGCGTGCCCCAGCCGAGCAGGATCGAGGCGACGCCGCTGGCGCACACGATCGCCTGGACGAGCGCGGAGTAGCGGTCGGTCGCGAGCTGCCCGCTGAACGCCGTGCCGTTGCCGTCGTTCCAGAGGTGCCAGGTCGCGAGCCCGGCGCCGGCGAAGCTGACGAGGCCGATCACACCGCTCGTGACGCGCGCGCTCGAGCTCTCGAAGCTGCCGACGATCAGCAGGACGAGCGCGCCGACGACGAGCAGGAACGCCGGCAGGATCGCGCCGATCTGGACCGACGGCGTCGCGATGGCTGCCGCTGCGGCGATCACGGGTTCGCCCCCGTGGTCACGGTCGAGACGATGCCGTGGAGCGAGTCGGAGACGCGGTGCGTGACCGCGTACGGGTAGACCGAGAGCGCGAGCACGCAGGCCAGGAGCGGCACGAGGTAGACGGCCTCCCAGCGCAGGTCGCCCATCTTCGAGATCCCGACCGACGGCTCGGGCGGCGTGTCGTGCAGGATCGCCGAGATCCAGCGAAGCATGTACATGGCCGACGAGCACGATCGCGAGCGAGGCCAGCGCCCCGATCAGCCACCAGTCGCGGAACGCGCCCAGGAGCACGAGGAACTCGGAGGCGAAGAGCGCCGAGCCGGGCACCGCGAGCATCGCGATGCCGCTCGTCATGACGACGGTCGAGAGGACGGCTCGGCCGCGCGCGAGTCCGCCGATGCGGCGGAACAGGCCGTCGCCGGTGCGCACCTCGACGACGCCGGCGATCAGGAACAGCAGCACCGTGAGCAGGCCGTGGTTGACCATCTGGAACGTCGCGCCCGTCGCGCCGATGTCGTTCATCACGAAGATCCCGAGCCCGATCAGGCTCATCTGGGAGATCGACGAGTAGGCGATCACGCCGCGCGTGTCGGGCTGCCGGAACGCGATCAGGGAGCACCACAGCAGGCCGATGACGGCGATCGCGACGAACCAGCGCCGCAGGTCGTGCGCGGGCTCCGGGAAGAGCGGGAGCGCGAAGCGCAGCATGCCGTAGACGCCGGCCTTCGAGACGATGCCGGCGAGCAGGGCCGCGACCTCGGGCGGTGACTCGCGATACGCGTCGCGCACCCAGCCGTGGAACGGGTAGAGCGGCGACTTGATCGCGAATGCGGCCATGAACGCGAGGAACAGCCAGCGCGAGTCGCTCGTCCCGACCTCGTCGAGGTCGAACGACCCCGCCTGCAGGCCGAGCGTGATCACGGCGATCAGCATCAGCAGCGAGCCGACGAGCGTGTAGATGATGAAGCGGATCGTCGCGCGCGAGCGGTTGGGGCCGCCCCAGACGGCGATCAGGAACGCCAGCGGCACGAGCATCGTCTCGAAGCCGACGTAGAAGAGCCCGAGGTCGCGCGCGACGAGCAGCAGGACGACGGCGGATTCGAGCAACAGCATCAGCGCCGCGTAGGCGCGCATGTTGGAGCGCCGGGCCCAGAGCCCGAAGGCGAGCGCGCAGGGCACGCAGATGGCGGTGAGCGTCACCAGCACGAGCGAGAGGCCGTCCATGCCGACGTGGTAGGTCAGCCCGATGTCGCGCACCCAGGCGTGCGACTGCTCGAACTGCGTTCCGCCGGAGGGATCGAACTCGAGCGCGGCGGCGATCGCGAGGAAGGCCGTGACGAGCGCGACCGCCATGGCGAGCGCGCCGCGCACGGCGTCGCGCAGCGGCAGGATCAGCACGGCGAGGGCGCCGCCGAGCGGCAGCAGCCAGAGCAGCGTCGAGGTCCAGGAACCGCTCATGCCGCGCCCGTGATCAGCCAGGCGGCGAGCGCGGCGACGCCGATCGCGATCGCGAGCACGTAGACGCGCACGAGACCGGACTGCGCGGTGGAGAGCAGCCGGCTCGTCCACCCGCCCGCGGAGCCGACGCCGTCCATGCTGCCGCCGATCACGGGCTTCTCCCAGAGGCGTTCGCCGCCGCGCGCGATGGCCGAGGCCGGGCGGTAGAACGCCCAGTCGTAGAACCGGTCGAAGCCGAACTTCTCCTGCAGCACGCGCTCGATCGGCGCCGTCGCGGCGGCGATGCGGCGGGTCGTCTGGCTGCTGCGGCGCCCCCACAGCACGTTGGCGGCGAACAGCCCGATGAGCGCGAGCGCGACCGCGAGCGCCGAGGTGCCGAACTCCTGCATGCCCGTCGCCTCGATGCCGGCCGGGATCGAGGGCTCGAGGAAGTTGCGCATGCTGTGTGTGGCCCCCGGGATCTCGAGGAGGCCGGCGAAGAGCGCGCCGACAGCCAGGACGCCGACCGTCCAGAGCATCGAGAACGGCCCCTCGCCGTGGCCCTGCGTGCGCCTCGCCGTGCCTGCGGGCGTACTCGCTCGGCGGCCCGTAGAACACGAGCAGCATCAGCCGGAACGTGTAGAGCGCCGTCACGAACGCCCCGACCAGGCCGAGGCCCCACACGGTGAAGCCGACCCAGTCGCCGCGCGCGAGCGCGTCGGCGAGGATCTGATCCTTCGAGAAGAAGCCCGAGAACGGCGGCACG
Organism: uncultured Actinomycetes bacterium; assembly: GCA_963705965.1. Lineage (GTDB taxonomy): Bacteria > Actinomycetota > Thermoleophilia > Gaiellales > JALYLC01 > JALYLC01. The sequence goes on from CAVPLI010000008.1 coordinate 521,479, forward strand.
CCCGCCAGCGAGAGCGCGCCGACCCACATCACGCCGGTCGTGAACGGGAGGTAGCGCGAGAGGCCGCCCATCTTGCGCATGTCCTGCTCGTCGTGCAGCACGTGGATCACGATGCCCGCTCCGAGGAACAGGAGCGCCTTGAAGAACGCGTGCGTGACGAGGTGGAACATGCCCGCCGAGTAGGCGCCGATGCCGACGCCGCAGAACATGTAGCCGATCTGCGACATCGTGGAGTAGGCGATCACGCGCTTGATGTCGGTCTGGACGAGCGCGATCAGGCCGGCCACCGTGAGCGTCGCGACGCCGATGATCGCGACGAGGTCGGAGATGTCGGGCGCGAGACCGTAGAGCGGCCACATGCGGGCGATCAGGTAGACGCCGGCCGTCACCATGGTGGCTGCGTGGATCAGCGCGGAGACCGGGGTCGGGCCCTCCATGGCGTCCGGCAGCCACGTGTGGAGCGGCAGCTGCGCCGACTTGGCGATCGCGGCGACGAGCAGCAGCAGGGCGATCCAGTTGGCGGTCGAGGAGCCCGAGGCGATCTGGCTGGGCGCCAGCGCGAACGCCTCGGAGTAGTCGACCGTGTGCAGGTGGTCCCAGATGATGAAGATGCCGAGCGCCATCCCGACGTCGCCGATCGCGTTCATGACGAACGCCTTCTTGGCCGCCGCGACCGCGGTCGGGCGCTGCCACCAGAAGCCGATCAGCAGGTACGACGAGAGGCCGACGAGGCCCCAGCCGGCGAGCAGGAAGACGAAGTTCCCGGCCAGCACGAGCAGCAGCATCGAGAAGACGAAGAGGTTCAGGTACGCGAAGAACCGCTTCTCCTCCTCGTCGCCGGCCATGTAGCCCACCGAGTACGCGTGGATCAGGAAGCCGATGCCGGTGACGACGAGCAGCATCACCGTCGAGAGCGGGTCGACGAGGATGCTCGCGTCGACCTGGAAGTCGCCGCCGGAGAGCCAGGTCCAGCCGGTCGAGACGATCGCGCGCTGCGAGTCGTCGCGCCCGAGCAGGTCGATGAAGGCGAGCAGCGAGAGCACGAACCCGGCGAGGATCGAGAGCGATGCCGCCCAGGCGACCGTGCGCCGGGACACGCTCGGCCCGACGCCGATGTTGAAGGCGAGTCCGATGAGCGGCGTGAGCAGCACGAGCCAGCCGTAGTCGGCGGCGTTCATCCGTGCAGGCTCCGCAGCTCGTCGACGTCCAGCGCGGAGCCGCGGCGCGCGAGCGCCACGATCAGGCCGAGTCCGACGACGACCTCGGCCGCGGCGACGGCCATGACCGTCAGCGCGAGCACGTGGCCGTCGTTGCCGCCGACGTAGCGCGAGCCCGCGACGAGCAGCAGGTTGCCCGCGTTGAGCATGATCTCGAGCGAGAGCAGGATCACGAGCGGGTTGCGCCGCAGCATCACGCCGGCGAGGCCGATGCAGAAGAGCGCCGACGAGAGCAGGATCCAGGAGCCGATGCCGGGCGTCACGCGCCGACCTCGCTCTCGTGCTCCTGCTCGTCCCGCTCGCGGCGCTGCAGCTCGCGGCGCAGGTCGTAGCGCTCGCCCTTCGGCTCGCGCTCGCCCGGCTCGTCGTCGCTCGGGCGGGCGGCAGCAGATCGCCGGCGCCGAGCACGACACCGGCGATCGCGCCGACGAGCAGGATCAGGGAGATGCCCTCGAATGCGAGCAGGTGATCGGTCAGGAACAGCCGCCCGATGGTCTCCGGCGAGCCGAAGGAGTCGGCCACGCGCGCCGGCGACGTGAGCACGTCGTTGGAGTCGCTGACCGCGATCACGGTCTCGATGAAGATCGCGAGCCCGGCGATGCCCGCCGCGCCGGCGCCGATGCCGCCTCGTCTGAGGTCGAGATCGGCCCGGTCGCCGAGGTAGGCGATCACGAACAGGAACATGATCATCACGGCGCCGGCGTACACGAGCAGCTGCGCGACGGCGACGAAGTCGCCCTGCAGGACGAGGTACAGCGCCGCCAGCGAGGCGAGGTGCAGGATCAGCGAGAGCGCGGCCAGGAACGGGTTGCGCTGCACGACGACGGCGATCGCCGATCCGATTGCAGCCGCGCCCGCGATGTAGAAGACCGCGATGCCCATCAGCTCGGAGCGACCTCGTCGTGGTTCTGCGAGTACACGTGGTACATGCCGAGCACGCCGGCGCCCTCGATCTCCTGCGCGCCCCGGTCGAACTCGTCGGGATCCTGCGCGGGCGTGCGCCGCAGCGGCGGCTCGAGCAGCATCTCCTTGGTGTAGACCAGCGCGTCGCGCGACAGCTCGGAGAGCTCGAAGTCGTTGCCGAGCGTGATCGCGTCGAACGGGCACGCGACCTCGCAGTAGCCGCAGAAGATGCAGCGCGCCATGTTGATCTCGTAGATGCGCGCGTAGCGCTCGCCCGGCGAGACGCGCGCATCCGGCTCGTTCTCGGCCGCGACGACGCGGATGCAGTCGGCGGGGCAGGCCGCGGCGCAGAGCGAGCAGCCGATGCACTTCTCGAGGCCGTTGGGATGGCGGTGCAGGCGGTGGCGCCCGCGGAAGCGCGGGTAGACGGCGCGCTTGTGCTCGGGGTAGGCCTGCGTGACCGGCTTGCGGAAGAGGTGGCGCAGCGTGACCGCGAAGCCCTTGAGGCCCTGGGCCTGCGCCTTGCCGAGGTCCATCCCGGCCCGGATCGGGTGTTCCTGAAGATCGTCGGAGAGCGTCATCGGATACCCATCAGGTCAGGGCCACCCACGCGGCGGTTCCGAGCAGGTTGAGCGTGGCGAGCGGCAGGAGCACCTTCCAGCCGAGCTTCATGAGGCGGTCGTAGCGCAGCCGCGGAACCGTTGCACGGACCCAGATGAACGTGCAGAGCAGCATGAACGTGCTGCCGATCATCCACAGCGGGCCGGGGATCGACGTGAAGGGCTCGAACGGGAGCGGACCGCGCCAGCCGCCGAGGAAGAGCGTCGCGCCGAGCGCCGCGAGCACGATCGCCTCGACGAACTCGGCGTTCGCGAACATCGCGAAGCGCATGCCGCCGTACTCGGTGTGGAACCCGGCGACGATCTCGCCGTCGGCCTCGGCGAGGTCGAACGGCGGCCGGTTGCACTCGGCCAGCGCCGCGATGTAGAAGATCGCGAAGCCGAGGATCTGCGGGACGATGTACGGGTAGTCGGTCTGGGCGTTGACGATGCCCTGCAGCGAGAGCGTGCCCGACTGGATGACGACGCCGATGATCGCGAGCGTGAACGCGACCTCGTAGGAGACGAGCTGCGCGACCGCGCGCAGGCCGCCGAGCAGCGCGTACTTCGAGCCGCTCGCCCAGCCGCCGATGAGCATGCCGTAGAAGCCCATCGAGCCGATCGCGGCGACGTAGAGCAGGGCGACGTTCGAATCCGCGATCGAGAGGTTGATCTGGATGTCCGTCCACGGGATCGTCGCCTCGCCGCCGAACGGCATCAGCGCGAACGCCGAGAGCGCCGCGAACATCGAGATGAACGGTGCGAGCAGGTAGAGCCGCCGGTGCGCGCCGTCGGGGATCATGTGCTGCTTGCGGATCAGCTTGCCGAGGTCGGCGATCGGCTGCAGGAGGCCCATCGGCCCGACGCGGTTGGGCCCGTGACGGGTCTGCATGCGGCCGATCAGCTTGCGCTCGAAGACGGTCATGAACGCGAAGAACGCCATCAGGCCGTTCGCGAGCACGAGCGCCTTGATCACCGTGACGAGCACTCCGTCCGGCATTACGACGCGTCCTTCTCGATGCTCGCGGGCCCGTCGACGGGAGCGCCGTCCCAGGCGAAGCGGACGGCGCCCGGCGCGAGCGTGCGCGAGAGGCGCGACGGCCCCGGTCGTCGCGCCGCCGGCGTGCCGCACGGTCACGCGCTCGCCCTCGGCGATGCCGAGCCGCTCCGCGTCCGCGCGGGCGACGACGATCTCGTCGCTGCGCTGGAACGCGAGCTGCTCGGTGCGCACGACGGCGGCGCCGGAGAACAGCGGCCGCCGGCCGACGGCGTGGAGACCTTCGTCGCCCTGCTCCGGCACGAGCGGCGCGGGCGGAACCGGCGCAGGGGCCGCAGCCGGGAGCCGGCCGGGAGAGCGCCAGCGGGGCGTGCAGGCCGATCGTCTCGTAGCTCAGGCCGGCGAACAGCGGAGAGGCCGCCTCCACGCGCGCGAATGCGCGCACCGGGCTCGTCTCGAGCTCGAGCTCGAGATGACGCCCGGCAGCCGCCAGGACCGCCAGCTCGGGCGCGACGCCGTCGGGCGGCGGCACGAACGGCCGCAGGCGCTGGGTGCGGCCCTCGAGATTCGTCATCGTGCCGTCCTTCTCGAGCGGAGAGGTGGCGGGCAGGATGACGTGCGCCCAGAGCGCCGTCGGGGTCGGGAAGAGCGAGCTCGCGACGACCGACTCGCAGCGCTGCAATGCCGCCTCCCAGCGCTCGGGGTCGGGGAAGCGCGAGAGCACGTCCGAGTCGCCGAGCACGACGAGCATCTTCAGCGTCCCGTCCTCGGCGCGGCGCAGCACCTCCGCGGGGTCGTCGCGGTAGCCGAGCGCGTGGAGGCCGCGCTCGTTCGGGCCCTCGGGCACGGCGAGCACGCCGCCCGCGCCCGAGTGAAGGCCGGCGGCGTGTGCCGTCGCGGCGGCGGTCGCCACCGCGCCGGGGTCGGTTGCGATCAGGACGGGGTGAGCGGCACCGCTCAGCGCCGCGGCCACGTCGCCGGGGGCGACGCGCTCGCCGGCGAGGTCGAGGTCGACGCCGCCGCTGCCTGCGAGCAGCAGGCGCGCACCGCGACGCACGGCCTGGCGCACGCGCAGCTCGAGCACTCCGGCCGCGTCGCCCACCTCGCGCTCGCCCGAGACGACGATCACGTCGGCGTGGTCGAGATCGGCGATGCGCGCGGCATACGGCGCGAGCGCGTCCCAGTCGCCCGCGGCGCTGAAGCCGGTGCTGACGAGGGCGCCGCCGCCGGCCGCGCGCACGAGCTCGGCCCAGGCGCAGGCCTCCTCGTTGGTCTGCTCGCCCGAGGCCACGACCGCGATCGACTCGGGGCCGTTGAGGCTCGCGTGGTGGCGGAGGCGGCGCGCGATGGTCTCGGCGAGCTGCTCGGGCGTCGCGGGCTCGAGCCCGCGCGGGCCGCGCACCAGCCCGTGCAGGTAGCGGTCGCCGGCGCCCAGGTGGCCATGGGTGAAGCGACCGCGGTCGCACAGCCAGCCCTCGTCGACCTCGGGATGGTTGCGCGAGAGGACGCGCCGGACGCCGCCCTCGCGCACGGTGCCCCAGGTGTTGCAGCCGACCGCGCACATGCCGCAGACGCTCGGGATGTCGTTGATCTCCCAGGGCCTGCGCCTGGAAGCGGTAGACCGTCGAGGTCAGAGCCCCGACCGGGCACAGCTCGATGACGTTGCCCGAGAAACGACCGCGGTACGGCTCGTCCTCGAACGTCGCGATCACGGAGGTCGCCCCGCGCTCGCGGGCGACGAGCTGCTCGTCCTGGGCGACGTCCTGCGAGAAGCGCGTGCAGCGGTAGCAGAGGATGCAGCGCTCGCGGTCGAGCGCGATCAGCGGCGAGATGGCGAGCGGCTTCTCGTAGGTGCGCTTGTTGAGGTGGAAGCGCGTGTTGCCCGGCCCGTAGCGGTACGTCAGGTCCTGCAGCGGGCACTCGCCGCCCTTGTCGCACACCGGGCAGTCGAGGGGGTGGTTGAGCAGGATGAACTCGAGCACCGCCTCCTGGCCCTCGGCCGCGTTCTCGGAGCGCGTGTGCACCTTCATGCCGTCGCCGGCGGTCATGGTGCAGGCGGCCTGCAGCTTCGGCATGCCCTCGATCTCGACGAGGCACATGCGGCACGCGCCGATCGCGGGCCCGAGCCGGGGCTCGTAGCAGAAGACCGGGATCTCGATCCCGGCATCCGCCGCGGCGATCACGAGCGGCGTGCCCTTCGGCACGGTCAGCTCGCGCCCGTCGATCTCGAGCGTGACGGTCGCGACGTCGGTCGCGCTCATGACGGCGCCACCGTGAGCAGGGGCAGCAGGCTGCGCGGCTGCGGATACAGCGAGCTGAGCGACGAGCTCTCGTAGAGCGGGCAGCTGCCGTGCTCGAGATGCTCGTCGAACTCCTCGCGGAAGCGCTTGATCATCGAGCGCACGGGCATCGCGCAGGCGTCGCCGAGCGGGCACAGGCACTTGCCCTCGACGTTGTCGCAGATCTCGAGCACGAGGTCGATCTCCGAGGGCGCGGCGATGCCCTCCTCGATGCGCGTCAGCGTGTCGACGATCCAGCGGGTGCCCTCGCGGCACGGCGTGCACTTGCCGCAGCTCTCGTGGGCGTAGAACGCGGCCGTGCGCAGTGCGAGCTGGACGATGCAGGTCGCGTCGTCGATCACCATCACGCCGGCCGAGCCGGCCATCGTGCCGGCCGCCGCCAGCGCCTCGGGCGCGCACAGGATGTCGAGCGCCTCGGGCCCGAGGATCGGCGACGAGGCGCCGCCCGGGATCACGGCCTTGAGGCTCCGCCCGTCGGGCACGCCGCCGGCGAGCTCCTCGATCAGGTACCCCATGGTCTTGCTCATGGGCACCTCGTAGTTGCCCGGGCGGAGCACGTGGCCGGAGATGGACATGACGTGCGTGCCGCCGCTCTGCTCCGTGCCGAGCGCGTGGTACGCCTCTGCGCCGCGGCGCAGGATGGCGGGGATCGTCGCGATCGTCTCGACGTTGTTGAGCAGCGTCGGCCGCTCGAACGCACCGGACACGGCGGGGAACGGCGGCTTCGCGCTCGGCTGGCCGCGGAACCCGTTGAGCGAGGAGAGCAGCGCCGTCTCCTCGCCGCAGATGTAGGCGCCCGCGCCGCGGTGCACGGTGATCTCCGGCGTCCAGCCGTCGTCCGCCGCGCGGCCGACGAAGCCCTTCTCGCGGGCCTGCGCGATCGCGGCCTCGAGCACCTCGGCCTCGGTCAGGTACTCCCCGCGGATGTAGATGTAGGCGCGTGTCAGGCGCAGCACGTTCATGACGATGAGGATGCCCTCGAGCAGCGCGTGCGGCGTGCGCAGCAGCAGCTCGCGATCCTTGCAGCTGCCCGGCTCCGACTCGTCCGCGTTGACGACGAGGTAGCGCTCGGCGCCGGGCGCGAGGAAGCTCGCCTTGCGGCCGGTCGGGAAGCCGGCGCCGCCGCGGCCGCGCAGCGCCGAGCCGCCGAGCTCGGCGATCAGGGCCTCGGCGTCCATGCCGTCGATCGCGCGCCGCAGCTGGGCGTAGCCGCCGTAGGACTCGTAGGCCGCGATGTCGCGCAGGTCGCCCTCGAAGTCGAGGAGGACGTTGGCCTCGAGGCGTGGGGCCCACTCAGGCATGCCGCCCTCCTGTCTTGGCGCGGGTGTCCGCCACGATCTGCGGCACGTCGGCCGGGCTCACGCGCTCGCGGTAGCGCTCGTCGACGGCGACGACCGGCGCCCAGCTGCAGCCGCCGAGGCACTCGGCCTTGCGCAGCGTGATCGCGCCGTCCTCGGTGGTCCCGCCGACGCGCCACGCCGAGCTCCTGCTCGAAGGCCTCGAGCACCTCGCCGGCGCCGCGCAGCCCGCACGCGAGGTTGGTGCACACGTCGACCGTGTGCGCGCCGACCGGCGCGAGGAAGAACATGTCGTAGAACGAGGCGACCGCCTGGCAGTAGGCGGGCGAGAAGCCGATGGCGTCGCTGCAGGCGATCAGCGCCTCCGGCGAGAGCCAGCCGTAGGCCTCCTGCGTCAGGTGCAGCGCCGGCAGCATCGCCCCGCGGCGCGTCGGGTAGTTGGGGAGCTGCGCCTGGATGGCGTCGTAGAGCGTCTCGGGCGTCGCGCTCACCGGTCGCAGTCCCCCATGTTCGGGTCGAGCGAGGCGAGGATCGCGATCAGGTCGGCGATCAGGACGCCGTTGCAGAGCGCCGCGACGGACTGCAGCATGACGAGGCTGGCGGAGCGGAAGTGCACGCGCCACGGCTTCGCCGAGCCGTCCGAGACGAGGTTGCAGCCGAGCTCGCCGCGCGGGCCCTCGACGTAGGCGTAGGCCTCGCCGGCCGGCACGCGGTAGCCCTCGGTGACGAGCTTGAAGTGGTGGATCAGCGACTCCATCGAGGTGTGGAGCTCGTGGCGCGGCGGCAGCACGACCTTGCGGTCGTCGGCGATCCAGGGGCCGCTCGGGAGGCCGTCGAGCAGCTGCTCGATGATGTCGAGCGACTGCCGCATCTCGAAGAGGCGGATCATGTAGCGGTCGTAGACGTCGCCGTTCTGGAGCACGATCGGCTGGACGTTGATCTCGCGATACGCGCCGTAGGGCGCGTGCGCGCGCAGGTCCCAGTCCACGCCCGAGGCGCGCGCGTTCGGGCCCGTCAGGCCCATCTGGCGCGCGAAGTCGGGCGTGATGATGCCGATGCCCTTCGTGCGGTCGCGGAAGATCGGCTGCTGCCCGATCAGGTCCTCGTACTCGTCGACGCGCTTGCGCAGCTCCTTGACGACGGCGCGCGCCTCGCGGTCGAATGCCGCCGGGACGTCCTCGGCCACGCCGCCGACCTGCGCATAGCGCGCGTGCATGCGCACGCCGCCCGCGAGCTCGAAGAGATCGAGCACGCGGTCGCGCTCGCGGAAGCAGTAGAAGAGCAGCGCGATGCCGCCGAGGTCGATCGAGCCGGTGCCGAGGAAGATCAGGTGGTTGTGGAGCCGCTGCAGCTCGTTGAAGATCGCGCGGATCCACTCGGCGCGCCGCGGCACCTCGAGCTCGAGCAGCTTCTCGACCGCCATGCAGTAGACGAGCTCGTTGGAGAAGAAGGCGTTGTAGTCGGCCCGGGGCGCGTACGTGATCGCCTTCCAGTACGACTTCTGCTCCATGTTCTTCTCGATGCCCGTGTGCACGTAGCCGAGCTCGTTGTGCAGCCCGACCACGGTCTCGCCGTTGAGCGTCGCGACGAGCCGCAGCACGCCGTGCGTCGACGGGTGGTTCGGCCCGAGGTTGAGCAGCATCGTGTCGGGATCGTCGGCCGGGGGGATCAGCACCGACGGGATCGGCGAGAGCACCTCGGCGGGGGCGTGGCGCCCGGCGCGCTGCTCGGGGAGCGTGCTCGCCATCAGACCGCGTCCGAGAACTGGACGGGCTCGCCGCCGATGGGATAGTCCTTGCGGTGCGGGTGGCCGTCCCAGCCCTCGGGCAGGAAGATCCGCTCGAGCGCGGGGTGGCCGTCGAACGGGATCCCCATGAGATCCCAGGCCTCGCGCTCCTGGTAGTCGGCGCACGGGAAGACGCCGACGATGCTCTGGACGGCCTCGCCGTCGTCGGCCCAGACGCGCAGGCGCAGGCGCCGCGCGGGCCGGGAGGTGCGATCGAGCAGCTGGTAGGAGACCGCGAAGCGCTTGTCGCCCGGCGGCGCCACGACGGCGCCGAGGCCGGTCGACGCGGGGTGGTTGAGGTCGCGCTCCCCGCCCGTGGTCGAGGGGCTGCCCCAGTAGCCGGCGACGCCCTCGGAGGCGAAGCCGAGGTAGTCGGTGGCCGCGAGGTCGCAGAGGAAGTCGTAGCCGGCCTCGCGCGCGGCCGCGCACGCGTCCGCGATGCGCTCGCGCGGCAGATCGAGCGTGACCTCGCCCCGGGCCTGACTGACCTTCGCGCCGGCGCCGATGCCGGCGGCGATCCGCTCGGCGTCCGCCTGGACGAGCGCGCTCATGCCTGCGACCGCTGCTGCTCGTAGGCGGGCGGGATGCCGGCCTGGATCTTCTTCTGGATGTTCATGACGCCCTCGATCACGGCCTCGGGCCGCGGCGGGCAGCCGGGGACGTAGATGTCGACCGGAACGATCTTGTCGACGCCCTGGAGGATCGCGTAGTTCGCGAACATGCCGCCGGTCGAGGAGCAGGCGCCCATCGCCATGACCCACTTGGGCTCGAGCATCTGCTCGTAGAGCTCGCGGATGGGCGCGGCCATGCGGTGCGAGACGCGGCCGGAGACGATCAGGAGGTCGCTCTGCCGCGGCGTCGCGCGGATGATCTCGGAGCCGAAGCGGCCGACGTCGTAGCGCGGCGTCAGCATGGCGATCATCTCCATCGCGCAGCAGGCGAGGCCGAAGCCGAACGGCCACAGCGAGTTGGAGGCGGCCCAGTTGAGCACCTTGTCCACGGTCGTGGTCATCACGACGCGCTCGATGTCGGTTGCGCGCAGGGCCGAGTTCGGGCGCCCGGGCGGAATCACTTCCATTCGAGAGCCCCCTTGCGCCAGATGTAGACGTAGCCGACCGCCAGCAACGCCACGAACACGAGCAACTCCAGGAAGCCGAAGAGCGCGAGCTCCCGTAGTTGCACGGCGAGCGGATAGAGGAACACGATCTCGATGTCGAACACGATGAACAGCATCGCGGTCAGGTAGTAGGAGATCGAGAAGCGCGACGGCTCGTACGCGCCGGTCGAGACGCCCGACTCGAAGGGCCGGCTCTTGGCCGACCCGCGCTGGCGCCCGCCCTTGCCGAGGAAGACGGAAGCGGCCAGTAGTGATCCGGCGATCATGGCCGAAATGCCCATGAAGACGAGGATGGCCGCCCAGTCGCCCAGCACGCTGGCGACGATAGCACACAAGCACCGTCCGACCGACGCGGTCGGAATGGCATCATTCCGCTTGGCGAAGCGGTTTTCCGCCATTGCGTCGAGTTGTCACAAAGTCTCTCGCTCCCGGCATCCGCCGGGTGGTAGGATGAGGTCATGGTGACCCTGACGGAGCGCGCTGCCGAGCATGTGCTCGCACTCATGCGCGAAGACCCCGAGGCGTTCGCGCTGAGGGTCGCCGTGCAGGGCGGTGGCTGCTCCGGGCTGACCTACGCGCTCGGCTTCGACGGCGAGCCCCAGCCGGGCGACGAGGTCGTCGACCAGCACGGCGTCAAGGTCGTCGTCGATCGTTTCAGCCTGCCGTACCTGAGCGGCGCCGAGGTCGACTTCGTCGACGGCCTCATGGGCCAGGGGTTCACGGTCAACAACCCCAACGCGGTCGCCTCCTGCGGCTGCGGCTCGAGCTTCAAGGCGGAGGGCGACGAGGTCGCCGCGTCCGCCGGCGGCTGCAACACCTGCTCCGCCTGACGCGCTGACTCAGCCCGAGTGCGGGGCGTGGATGCCCGAGTGCGGAGCGATCGGCAGCTCGACGTGGTCGAGCGCGTCCTGGAGGTCGCTCAGCCGGCCGCGTGCGACCAGCAGGTAGAGGTGGTCGTCGCCATCGAGTGCGCTCGAGCCGCGCGGCCGCACGATCTGCTCGTGCCGGCGGATCGCGACGATGATCGCCGCGCCCGGCAGCTCCGCGTCGCGCACGAGCGTGCCGCTGCCGATGCCGAGGTCGGAGGCGCGCAGCTCGACGAGCTCCGAGTGCAGGGTGGAGAGCGTGGCGCTGTCGATCTCCGCGAGGCGCGGCACCGGATGCTCGTCGACGAGGTCGAGCTTGCGCGCGGCCCAGCGCATCGTCAGGCCCTGCGCGGCGACCGAGATCACCACGACGAAGAAGACGGCGTCGAAGACGCGCAGCGCCCCGGGCACGCCGGCGGCGATCGGAAACGTGGCGAGCACGATCGGCACTCCGCCGCGCAGCCCGGCCCAGGCGAGGAACGTCTGCTCGCGCACGGACAGGCCGAACGGCGTCCCGCACAGGAACACCGCGACGGGGCGGGCGACGAGCACGAGCGCGACGGCCACGAGGATCGGCGCGGGGCCCTCGTCGAGCATCCGCGACGGCGTCACGAGCAGTCCGAGCAGGACGAAGAGGCCGAGTTGCGCGAGCCACGCCGACCCCTGCAGGAACCCGCGGACGACGGCCGCGTGCGGAATGCGCGCACTGCCGATGATCAGGCCGATGAGGTAGGCGGCGAGCAGACCCGAGCCGTTGAGCGCCGAGACGCCGACCGCTCCGCCGAGCGCGATGGCGACCGTGATCACCGGCGTCAGGCCGGCGGACGGCACCGGCAGGCGGCGCAGGAGCCAGACGCCGCCGAATCCGACGGCCAGGCCGCCGGCGAGTCCGATGCCGGCCTGCTGCACGAACAGCACCAGGCCGTCGAGCGCCCCGAAGTCGTCGGTGGTGCTCCACTCGACGAGGCCGATCACGAGGAACGCCGCGAATGGATCGTTGAGGCCGCTCTCGGCCTCGAGGATGGAGGAGAGGCGCCGGCGGACGTCCGTGCCGCGCAGCGACGCGAAGACTGCCGCGGCGTCGGTCGAGGAGACCGCGGCGCCGAGCAGGAGCGCCGTCGTCCAGCCGAGATCCATCACGAGATGGGCGGCGATCGCGACGATCCCGGCGGTCACGAGGACGCCGAGCGTCGCCAGCAGGCCGGAGGGCCCCAGGGACCGGCGCACCTCCGAGCGCTCGGCGAGCAGGCCGCCCTCGATCAGGATGATCATGAGCGCGACGGTGCCGGCGTCGCGCGCCAGCGTCGCGTCGTCGAACTGGATCCCGCCGGGCCCGTCCTCGCCCAGCAGCATGCCGAGGCCGAGGAAGACGAGCAGCGTCGGCGCCCCGAGACGATCCACGAAGCTCGCCGCGATCGAGCCGACGAGGAGCACCGCGGTCGCAATGATGAGTGGTTCGGGGACGTGCAGCGGTGCGCTCCCTCCGTGTGCTCGTCCTCGCATGATGCCGGTAGCGGGCGCGCGGCGGTAACGAGCCGCCGGCAGACCCGAATCCACTAGCCTGCCCGCGATGAGTGCGCACCCCGTGGTCGACGTCACGATCATCGGCGCCGGGCCAGCGGGTCTCGCGGCGGCGTACTACGCCGGGCATCGCGAGGCGAGCTGCCGCATCATCGAGAGCCTCGAGCAGCTCGGCGGCCAGGTCGCGGCGGTGTACCCCGAGAAGCACATCTTCGACATCGCCGGGTTCCCGAAGATCAACGGTCAGGAGTACGTCGACCGCATGGTCGAGCAGGGGCTGCAGTACGGCGCCGAGGCGCTCCTGGGCGAGGCGGTCGAGACGCTCGAGCGCGTCGGCGGCGACGGCGAGGAGCTGTGGTCGATCACGACCGACAAGGGCGGCCCGTATCTCACGCGCACGGTCATCATCACGGCCGGGCACGGCGCATTCGAGCCGCGCACGCTGCCGATCGAGGGCCTCGAGGAGTGGCGCGGCCGCGGCCTCCACTACTTCGTCAAGCGCAAGGCCGACTTCTCGGGCAAGCGCTGCGTGATCGTCGGCGGCGGTGACTCCGCGCTCGACTGGACGATCAATCTCCAGGACACCGCCACCGGCCCGATCCGCGTCGTCCACCGGCGCGATCGCTTCCGCGGGCTGGAGTCGTCGCAGACGGAGGTGCGCCGGCTGGTGGAGGAGGGCGCCGCGGTGCTGCACACGCCGTGCGAGGTGCGCGCGCTGCACGGTGGCGACGTGCTCGAACGCGTCACGATCGAGGACACCGCGAGCGGCGAGTCGGTCGAGGTCGACTGCGACGCGCTGATCCTCCAGCTCGGCTTCGTCTCGCACCTCGGCCCGATCGAGAAGTGGGGCCTCGAGGTGGTCGGCAAGAAGCAGGTGCGCGTCGACCCGACCTCGTTCGAGACCGCCCTCCCCAACGTCTTCGCCGCCGGTGACGTCGCCCACTACGAGGGCAAGATCACGCTCATCACGATCGGCCTGGGCGAGGCGGCGATCGCCGCCAACCAGTGCGTGGCCCGCGCGCGCGGCGTGAAGCTGCAGCCCGCCTACTCCACGGAGTAAGAGGCTTTGGGCGCTACTTCCCGATCAGCTTCGAGCTGACGAGCAGCGCGACCGAGCTCCCGCCCGTCAGCGACGTGCCCTTGCGGCGGCCCTGCTGGATGACGTTGTCCTTGCGCTGCGTGCGCGAGGTCGCGAACTTGACCTTGCCGGCCTTGCAGTGACCCGCGACGAGCAGGCGCTTGGCGGCGGCGAGCGTCTTGCCGACCACGTTCGGGACGAGGCAGTGGGTCGGCCCGAGCGCGCGCTCGGCCGCACCGATCAGCGTCGTCAGCTCCGCCTGGGACGTCGCCCACGAGAAGCCGAACTGGATGACCGTGGGCGTCTCCGGCGTGACCGTGCGGACGTACTGCGTCCAGAGCGCCGTGCTCGTCTTGAAGCGCAGGGCGGTGGGGCGGTCCTGCAGCGTGATCGCGCCCTGCGCGCTCAGCGGGTCACCGTCGACGGCTGCCGCCGACGCGCGCGTGAAGAAGCTGAACGGCGCCGTGGCCGGCGGCTTCTGGGTGTAGTTCGGCGGGTAGGACGTGAAGCCGCCGGCCCAGGGGAACGAGACGACCGGGGCGCTGCCGCCCAGCCGGTGCTCGTAGAAGACGTCGATCTCGTGGTGGCGGCCGTCCGTCGCCGAGTACGTGTCCGTCACGAGCGACTGCCTGCCGTCGCCCTGCTGCACGACCACGCGGTCGAGCCGCACGCCCGCCGAGACGAAGGACGAGCAGGACTGCGCCGTGGCCGCGATCGTGTTCGGGTCCGGGCTGCAGCGCAGCATGTTCTCGGTCTCGCGGATGAGGATGTTGCCGGTGCTCGGGTCGGTGCTCACCGAGCTCTGCTGTGCGAGCAGGCCGAGCGCGTTGGCCGAGCCGGGGAACAGCGTCGCCGCGCCGAACGGGGTGAACGTGTTGACGCGGTCGACGAGCAGGCCCGCGCGGCCCGCCGTGTTCGGCGCCACGAAGCCTGCGCACGGGAACGCGTTGGCGGAGTAGCGGAACGTGTCCGGCGTCATCGTGACCGCGCCCGTGAGGCCGCAGTTCGAGACCGACTGCCAGACCGAGCGGCCGTTCAGCTGTGGAGCCCAGTAGCGGAAGTCGTACGGCACGCCGTTGTTCGGCCCGCCGACGACGGCCGTGACGCGCGAGCGCTGGAACATCACCCGCTTGCCCGGGAAGGCCGCGCGGTTCGCGCCGTTGTTGCCGTGGGGCACGGCGTGCAGGTAGCACGTGCGCTCGTGCACCTTGTCCACGTCGGCGGCCGAGAGCGTCGTCGTCCACACGCCTGCGGTCGTGGGTCGAACGTTGGCGGCGAGGACGGCCGTCGCGCTGCCCTCGCAGCGCACGTCCAGCATGTCGCGGCCGCCGTTCGAGGTGCCGCTGACCTTCAGCGTCGCGCCTGCCGGCTCGACGTACACGAGCACGGACGGGTCGCCTACGGGCTCGCTGATCGTCGTGGCGGTCACCGCGGCCCCGGCCGCGGCGGGCACGGCGAGCAGCGAGAGGATGGCGAGGCTGAGGAACGTGCGCAGGTTGTTCACATTCCAGATGATCGCTGACGATCCGGCCGTCGGCGACGCGCCTCACACGATCCGTACAGCTTCCGTACCCGGCGCTCACCGCGCCGGAGCACGGATCAGATATCGAGACCGAGGCGCTCGCGCGCGATCGCCGCGATCTGATCCTGGGCCGCGGCGAGGTCGTCCTCGTCCTTGACCGGCACGAAGCGGGATCCGGCGCCCTCGCGCGGGACGTGGACGTAGCGCGAGGGATGCCACCACGTGAGCTCGCCGACGAGCCGCTCGAACTGGATCGCCCGGCGGTCGTCCACGCTCTTGCGCGCGACGCACCAGGTGAATCCCTCGGGCGCCGTGAGTGCCGGCAGGTCGATCCAGAGCGTGTTCGTGTTGAAGAGCGGGAACTGCTCGTGCGGGAAGCCCTCGGGCACGCGGAACGCCTCGGCCAGGGCGAGCGAGCCGTCGGCCCGCCGTACCGGCAGGCCGCCGACGTCGCCGGGGAGCTTGGAGACGAGCTCCGCGGTGATCGCCCCGCCGAGCTCGCCGTGCAGCCCGGCGAGCGCGGGGTCGAGCGTCGCCCCGACGTTGTCCACGTTGCACACGAAGAGCGTGCGCACCCCACCTGCGGCGGTAGCGCTCGAGCGCGCCGGAGAGCTCCAGCGCGTCTCCCAGGTCGCCATGCCCCGGCGCGTGCGGCGAGGCCTCGCCGTCGGCGTCGAGGAACAGCGCACCGTCCTCGGAGAGGCGCAGCGACACGAGCTGCGGCGCCAGGTGGACGCCCGTCCCGCCGACGGCCTCGGCCAGCGCGTCGTGCGTCGCGAAGCTCGTCATCAGCGTGACGTCGACGCCGAGCCGGGTCAGATCGGCGAGCTTGAGGTCGAGGAACGTCAGGTCGCGTCCGTCCAGGACGGGCGCGAGGGCCTTGACCTGGGATCCGAAGCGCGTGGCCATGCCGCCTGCGAGCACGACGGCGGCGATCTCGCCGCGCTCGACGGCGGCGCGCCCGAGCGCGGCGACGCGCTCGCGCTCCTCCGTCCCGGGGGCCGGCAGCTGCTGCGCGACGTCCTCGGCCGGCACCTCGATGGTCTCGGTGATGCGGTGCAGCGACTCCGCGTCGGGGAGTGCCGCGACGAAGCGCGCCCGCAGATCCTCGAACGGGACGCGCTCGAAGTGGAAGCGCTCGAGCAGCGCGGCGACCGTCGGGCGAGAGCGGCGTTCCTGCGACGTCCATCAGGGCGCTCCGTAGCGGCTGTCGCGCCAGGCCAGCGCGGCCTTGAGCCCCTGCGCGGCGACGATCCGGTCGAACTCGCGCTGCTCGGGCGTCTCGGCCGCATTGAGGATCGCGGAGAGATCGAGGTTGGCGTTGACGGCCTGCCGCAGCCCCATCGCCTCGTACGCGCGGTTGAGGGCGAGCTTGGTCAGGCGCAGCACGGGCAGCGGCGTCGGCGCGATCTTGGCGACGAGCGCGTCGACCGCCGCCTCGAGGCCGTCGGCGGGGGCGACGCGGTTGACGAGCCCGAGGCGCTCGGCCTCGTGCGCATCGATCCAGTCGCCGGTGAAGAGCAGCTCGTTCGTCTTCTTCTGACCGAGCACGAACGGCATCAGCAGCGAGACGGGGCCGGAGCCGTAGCGGATCTCGGGCTCGCCGAAGCGGGCGTCGTCGGCCGCGACGATCATGTCGCAGGCCATCGCGAGCTCGCACGCGCCGGCCAGGCACCAGCCGCGCACGGCGGCGATCGTCGGGCGCGGCAGCGACCACAGCTCCATCCCGAGCGAGACGTCGGTCGCGAGCAGGTCGTGCCAGCGGTCGGCACCCGCGATCTCGCTCGCGGACTCCTCGGAGATGTCGAAGCCGGCCGAGAACGCCCGCCCGGCCCCCGTCAGCACGACGACCTTCACCTCGTCGTCGGCAGCGGCGCGCCGGAAGCTCGCGCGCAGCGCCTCGACGAGCTCGCCGGACAGCGCGTTGAGCTTGTCCGGGCGGTTCATGGTGATCCACAGCGCCGGTCCGCGGCGCTCCTCGAGCACGACCTCACTCATGGCGCTCCCTTCACGACGACCAGCGCGTCGACGGCGGTCGCGCCGCCGGCGCCGAGGATCAGCGGGTTGACGTCGATCTCGTCGACCTCCGGGCGGTCGAGCGCCAGGCGCGAGAGCGCGACCAGCGTCGAGGCGAGCGTCGCGGCCGCAGCCGGGCTCGCCAGCTGTGCGACGCCCGGGGCCTCCGCCACGAGCGCGCGCGCGCCTTCCTCGTCCAGTGGCGCGAGTGCGACGGCTGCGAGCCCCAGCGCCTCGATCGCCCGCCCGCCGAGGCCGACGGCGAGCACCGGCCCGTAGTCGGGATCGCGCGTCATGCCGCAGAACACCTCGGCGCCCGCAGCCGCCTGGCGTGCGACGAGCACCCGCCCGCCCATCCGCTCGGCGGCGTCGCGGGCTTCCTCGGCGCTGGCGACGCCGAGCGCGACGCCGCCCGCCGCCACCTTGTGCGCGGGCCCGTCGACCTTGACGACGACCGGCCCGCCGAGGCGCTCGAAGGCGGCCGCCGCCTCCTCCGCGCTCGCGCACCGCTCGCGGGGCGGGAAGCTCACGCCGTAGCGCTCCAGCAGCGCGCAGGAGTCGTGCTCGGGCAGTGGCGCCCGCGGGCAGCGGATCGCCGGAGGCGGGGGCGTGGCCGTTCCGCTCCGCGGGAGGGCGGCGCGCGTGCCAGCGGGCGACCGCGGCGACCGCGCGCAGGCCCTCGCGCGTGCCGCGCAGCAGCGCCACGTCGCGTGCGCGCGCCAGCGCGGCGATCGCCGGAGGCGGGTCGGTCGAGTGCACCGAGGTCACGACGGGCACGATCTCCGTGCCGTCGGTGACGTCGGCGAGCGACTCGACGATCAGCGAGCACCACTGCTCGTCGTGCTCGCCTCGATGCCGCGAGAGGTCGACCTGCGCGAGCAGCACGTCGTAGTCGCCGGTGTCGCGCAGCAGCGCGAGGCTCCCGGGGTAGACCACCGAGTAGTCGTCGATGGCCCAGCAGTCGAGCGGGTTCTCGGGCAGCGTGTAGTTCGGGAACGCGGCGATCAGCCGGGCCTTTACCTCGTCGCCGAACGCTGCGAACGGGATGCCGGCCTCCTCCCCGTGGTCGGCCAGCAGGCCGCACTCGCCGCCCGACTCCGAGACGCCCGCGATGCGGAGCCCGCGCGGCCAGCGCCGCCGGCCGAGCACCTCGAGCGTCTCCAGGAACTCGTGGAAGTCGCTCACCTCGAGCGCGCCGTGATGGCGCAGCAGCGCCGAGAAGGCGCGCGCCGACCCGACCACGGCGCCCGAGTGGGCGAGCGCCGCGCGCGCCGCGGCCTGCGAGCGCCCGACCTTGAGGCACACGACCGGCTTGCCCGCCTCGGCCGCGAGCGCGAGTGCCGCGGCGAAGGCCTCGGGGCGCCGGATCGTCTCGGCGAACAGGCCGATCGCCTTCGTGCCGTCGTCGCCGGCGAGGAAGGCGACGAAGTCGGCGAGATCGCGCGAGAGCTCGCCCCCGGCCGAGACGACCGTCCGGAAGCCCACGCGCGGCCCCGTCGACAGGCACGCCTCGGCGATCGATCCCGAGTGCGCGACGCAGGCGACGTGCCCCGGGACGAACTCCTCGGGCCCGGCCACCGTCCCGAGCCAGAGCGAGAGGCCGCCCGGCGTCGCGACGCCCATGCAGTTCGGGCCGACGACCGCGATGTCGCACTCGGCCGCGCGCGCCGCGATGCGCGCGGTGACCGCTCGCCCCTCGGCACCGGCCTCGGCGCCGAGGCCGGGCATCACGACCGCGCGCACGCCGGCCGCGATCACGTCCTCGAACGCCGCCTCGGCGCGCGTGTGGCCGACCAGGAGGAACGCGCACTCGGGCGTCTCCGGCAGGGCCGTCAGCGACGGGAAGCACTCGCGGCCGAGGACGGTGGGCCGGTTCGGGTTGACGAACCAGGTCGGCACGCCGCCACCCAGGACCTGCTCGAGGTCCGCGGCGGCGTCCGGCGTGCGGTCGCTCGCGCCGACCACCGCGACCGAGTCCGGGAAGAGCAACGGGCGGATGCCCCCGCGCAACAGCGGCGCCGTCACGGGACGAGCGCTCCCAGCCAGGTCTCGGCCTCCTCGGGCTCGAGCCCTCCGTGGTGGCCGCGCAGCTCCTGCCGGAAGCGTCCGGGCTCGTGCCACCAGGTCTCGACGCCGGCGCGCGGCAGGACGGCCAGGTCGCCGACCCGCTCGCGGAAGCGCGCCGAGACCCGGGGCCCGAAGACGCCGTCGGCCGCGAGCTCGGCCGTCGGCACGACCCACGCGTCACCCGCGAACAGCTCCTCGAGCAGACCGATGGCGTCGTCGAGCGCGCCGTCGCGCACGTGCAGGAAGAGGTCGCGCGCGGAGCCCGCCGGCGCGAGCGGCCGGCCGTCGGCGCCGCCGCGCAGGAGCGGCACGAGCTGCGGGCAGCGCTCGTTGACGTAGACGCAGCGCTCGGGGTCGGTCGGCAGCTGCCCGTGATCGGCGAACAGCAGCACGAGCGCGCCCGGCGTCCCGGCGAGCGCATCCACGAGCTCGTGCTCGAGCGCGTCGAGCAGGTCGAGTGCGATCGCCTCCGAGCGCGGGTCGTCCGGCCCGAGCTCGTGGCCGCTGCTGTCGAAGTCGTCCAGGTAGAGCAGCGTGAGCGACGGCGCCGCGGCCTGAGCGAGGCGCGCCGCCAGCGCGGCGCCGTCGCGCGCGCTCTCGACGCCGTGGGCCGTGGCGCCCGCGCACACGATCTGCGTGAAGGGCGTGTCGATCGTCGCGGCCGGCTGCACGCTGTTGCACGTCACGCCGAGCCGGCTCAGCCGTGCGCCGAGACCGTCGGCCTGCGGGTAGACGGCGCGCAGATCGGCGCCCGCCGCCACCAGCCCACCGGGGCCCTCGCCCGCGAACGCGGCCATGAGCGGGCAGACGATGCGGTCGAGCGACGGCTCGTAGACGAACCACTCGTAGGCGCCGTGCTCGCCGACCGGCTGCGCGGTGTGGAGCGTCGTCACGTGCGCGGTGGTGGTCGAGGGGAACTGCGTGGTCAGCTTCGAGACGACGCCCGCCTCGCGCACTCGCGCCAGCAGGGGCGCGCGCTCGGCGAAGCGCTCGACGAACGTCCATCCGAGCGCATCCACGAGCACGGCGACCACCCGCGGAGGCGCACCGTCGAGCTCGGGAAGGACGTCGCCCGGCAGGCCTTCGGCGCCGGGCGCGCCGAACAGCTCCAGCAGCGTGCCGGGGATCCGCGCGAAGCCGTAGGAGTCGTACAGCGGACGCACCCTCCCGCCGTGCAGGCGCGACGCGTCGACCGCGGTGAGCGAGCGCTCGTTGATCACGCGGGGGTACTGGCGGAGCGCGCGAGCAGTGCCTCGACCGCCGCCATCCCGTCGTCGCCGAGATCGCGGCTGAACTCGTTCACGTAGAGGTCGATGTGCCTGCGGCAGACCTCGTCGGACAGCTCCTGGGAGTGTGCGCGGACGTACTCGGCGCTCGCCAGGGGGTGCGCGAAGGCGTACTCGACCGAGCGCCGCACGGCGTCCTCGGCCGCCGCGATCAGCTCGGGCCCGATGTCGGTGCGCGCGCAGATCGCGCCGAGCGGGATCGGCAGGCCCGTCTCGGTCTCCCACCAGGCGCCGAGGTCGGCGACCTCGACGAGCCCGTGCTCGGCGTAGGTGAAGCGGCTCTCGTGGATGATCAGGCCGGCGTCGACCTCGCCGGACGCGACGGCGTCGAGGATCCGGTCGTAGCGCACCTCGACGGCCTCGCCGAGCGCCGGCGCGGCGAGCCGCAGGAGCAGGAACGCGGTCGTGTCCCAGCCCGGGATCGCGAAGCGGCCCGACACGGCCTGCGCGAGCGAGGCGGGCTCCCGCGCCACCACGAGCGGCCCGCAGCCGCGCCCGAGCGCGGCGCCGCTGCGCAGCAGCGTGTAGCTGTCGCCGAGCCCGGGGAGGGCGCCGAACGAGAGCTTCGTGAGCTCGTAGCGGCCCTCGCGCGCGAGCGCGTTGAGCTCCTCGATGTCGTGGAAGGCCGCCGTCGCCGCAAACGGCGCCTCGATGCGCCCGTGCACGAGCGCGTCGAACGAGAACGTGTCGTTCGGGCAGGGCGAGAAGCCGAAGCCGAGGTTCACGTGCGCCCGATCTCCACGAGCAGCGCGTCGAGCTCGGGGATCACGAGCGCCGTCACCCGCGCCAGCTCGGCGAACGCGTCGTCGAAGCGCCAGAGCGCGCGGTCGGCCTGCTCGATCTCGTTCGAGATCACGCGCAGCTCGATCGCGGGCACGCCCTCGTCCAGGCAGGCCGAGAGCACGGAATGGCCCTCCATCGCCTCGACGGCGGTGCCGCTCGTGCCGCCGACGTGCGCGCTCGTGCCGATCGGCAGCGCGAGCGCCTCCGGCAATGCGCGCCGCGCCGCGGCGAGCAGCCGCCTGTCGGGGGCGATCGGCTCGCTGTCGCCGTCGCAGTCGATCGCCTCGGTGCCGACGACGGTCGCCAGCAGGGGGATGCCGCTGTCGCGCCGGGCGCCGGCGATCCCGACGTGCAGCACGGCCGTCGCGCCGCCCTCGGCGACCGCGTCCTCGGTCGCGGCGTAGGCCGCGTGCGGGCCGATGCCGCAGACGAGCGTCTTCGCTCCCGAGGCGCCGGCGAGCTCCTGCTGGGTGGCCGCGATGACGAGAAGCACGGGCGCACTCTAAGAGGTTCTCGCTGAACGAGCGCGCCGCCTGCGCCGGGGTCCGCCGAACGGGCCTCCCGTCGTCTTGTCACGACCTTGATGCGTGCACGTGCAATCACGACACGCCGTTGACGCACCCGTTGCAACGCTGCAGGTGGCAGGACCAACGAGGTGAGAGAGACGATGTTCGCCAACAACGAGATCACCGAGCGCGGGTTGCTCAACCGGGCGCTCGACCGGATGCACGACGACGTCACGCTCGACGAGCGCATGGTGTGGGCGCATTCGATCGACCGCTCCATCAAGGACGCGGCGAGTCCTGCGATCCCCTTCCGCAGTCGCGTGGCCTGGCCCGGCGTGGTGCTGGGCGCGGCTCCGGCGCTCGTCGCCGTCGCCGCCGTCCTGCGCGACGAGGACACCGCCGTGACGCGCGAGGCGCTCGACGCCGTGCGCGAGTTCATGACCGACGGGATCGACTCGCCGCTCTTCGGCAACGATCCGCTGGCCGCCCGCCGCGGCGCCGATGAGCTCCGCCGGGAGCTCGCCGGAACAGGAGCCGCGCAGCGCGCGAACGCCGTTGCCACAGCCTGAGACTTCTGAACCTCCTCTCCCCCTCCCCGTGAAGCGGGCGGCGCCCCCAGCGCCGCCCGCTTCTACGATGTGGCCATGACTGAGCTGTGGGGCGCCGAGACGCGCAAGGCGATCGACAACTTCCCGGTCTCGGGGCGGCCGATCCCCGTCGGCGTGGTGCGCTGGCTGGGGCGCATCAAGGCCGCCGCAGCGCGCGTGAACGCGGATCTCGGGCTGCTGGACGCCGACCTCGCCGGGCGCATCGCGTCGGCCGGCGACGCGATCGCCGCCGGCGAGCACGACGACCAGTTCCCGATCGACGTCTTCCAGACCGGCTCGGGCACGTCGTCGAACATGAACGCCAACGAGGTCATCGCCTCGCTCGCGGGCGAGGGCGTCCACGCGAACGACCACGTGAACCTCGGGCAGTCGTCGAACGACGTGTTCCCCTCGGCCGTCCACCTGGCTGCGCTGGACGCGGCGACCAACGACCTCCTGCCGGCGCTCGGCGAGCTGGAGGCCGCACTGGCGGCCAAGGCCGAGGCGTTCGCCGAGATCGTCAAGGCCGGCCGCACGCACCTGATGGACGCCGTGCCCGTGACGCTCGGCCAGGAGTTCGGCGGCTACGCCGCGCAGATCCGGCTCGGGCGCGCTCGCATCGAGGACGCCCTCCCGCGGCTCGGGCAGATCCCGCTCGGCGGCACCGCGACCGGCACCGGCCTGAACACCCACCCCGAGTTCGCGCAGCGCGTGCGCACCCTGCTGGCGGACGGCTCGCGGCTCCCCGTGGCGGCGCCGCTCGACCATTTCGAGGCGCAGGCGAACCGCGACGCGCTGATCGAGACCTCGGGCGCGCTCAAGGTCGTCGCCGCCTCGCTCACGAAGATCGCGAACGACATCCGCTGGATGGGCTCCGGCCCGCGCGCGGGGCTCGGCGAGCTGATCCTGCCGGAGTTGCAGAAGGGCTCGTCGATCATGCCGGGCAAGGTCAACCCGGTGATCTGCGAGGTCGTCACCCAGGTCTCCGCGCAGGTGATCGGAAACGACACCGCGATCACGATCGGCGGCATGTCGGGCGCGTTCGAGCTCAACGTCTACATCCCGCTGATGGCGCGCAACCTGCTCGAGTCGATCTCGCTGCTCGCGGCGGCCAGCCGCCTGTTCGCGCGCAAGTGCATCGACGGCATCGAGGCCGACATCGAGCGCAACGAGGCCCACGGCGAGGCGACGCTCGCGATGGCCACGGCGCTCAACCCCTACATCGGCTACGACCGCGCCAGCGCGATCGTGCGCGACGCGACGTCGAGCGGCCGCTCGCTGCGCGAGGTCGCGCGCGCCCACGGCGTCGAGGAGTCGATCCTCGACAAGGCGCTCGACCTGCGAGCCATCGCGCGCGGCAACAGCGGCGAGGCGCCCTTAGTGAGCCCAGACTCGCACCTTTGGGGCCAGACCCCAAACGTGCGCACTAGCGTTCTAGCTGCCGCTGGCGGAGAGGTGCTGGTAGTCGCGCGTGCCGCTCCAGCGGCCGCCCCAGCCCCAGCCGATGCGCGCGAACGCGCGCGTCACGACTCCGCCGTCGGTGATCACGCCCGGCCGCCCGGCCACGCGCGCGCGGTCGAGATAGGGGCGCGAGGCGGTGTGACTCGTGCGGCCGCCCGAGACGTACGGGTTCTCGAGCGGGTCGAGGTCGATCGCCCGGCCGTAGGCGTGCTCCGACCAGTGCGACGAGCCGGTCGCCGGGCGGCAGTTGAAGGCCGAGGTGTTGTCCGCCTCGATCGAGCGGAAGTCGTCGCCGCCGTAGGCCTCGATCGGCACCATGCGCCGGATCGCGAAGCGCGCGGCGTAGAGCTCGCCGAACGCCCGCGCGACCGGGGCGGCGACGCTGCGGTTGACGACGAGCGCGCCGCGATGGGCCCGGCCGTCGAAGCCGACGTACGTGATCGTGACGCGGCGCAGGCCGGAGAGCGCGACCGGGCAGCCGGGCCGCCAGACCGACGGCGTCATCGCCTTGCGCTGCGCGGGGCTGAGCGGCGCCACCTGTGCGTGGTACGGAGGGAGTGCGGCGGATGCCGCGGGAATCACAGCGAGGCGGCGCGCAGGACGCCCGTGGCCGCGAGCTGCTGCTCCTCGGCCCGGTAGGACGAGCGCACGAGCGGGCCGGAGAAGACGGAGCCGAAGCCCATCTGCTCGCCCACCTCGCGGAAGCGGCGGAAGGAGTCGAGCGGCACCCAGCGGGCGAGCGGCAGGTGACGCTCGGTCGGCTGCAGGTACTGCCCGATCGTGACGACGTCGACGCCGTACGCGCGCAGGTCGGCGAGCGTCTCGACGATCTCGTCGTCCGTCTCGCCCATGCCGGCGACGATGCCCGACTTGACCATCAGCGGCCCGCGCTCGGGCCAGCGCTCGTCCCAGACCTCGCGCGCACGCCGCAGGAGCCAGAGCGCGCGCTCGTAGTCGCCCTTGATGCGGACGCGCGGCTGGATGCGGCGCACGGTCTCGATGTTGTGGTTGAAGACGGTGGGGTGCGCGCCGAGCACCGTGACGAGCGCCTCCTCCTCGCGGCCGAGGAAGTCGGGCGTGAGCACCTCGACGCCGGCCTCGGGCAGCTTGCGGCGCAGCGCGCGGATCGTGCGCGCCCAGTGCTCGGCGCCGCGGTCGTCCAGGTCGTCGCGGTCGACGGAGGTGACGACGACGTGGCGCAGTCCCATGCGTGCCGCCGCCGCGGCCAGCCGGCCGGGCTCGAGCGGGTCGAGCGGCTCGCCGCGCTTGGCCGAGTTGACGGCGCAGTAGCGGCAGGCGCGCGTGCAGGTGTCGCCCATGATCTGGAACGTCGCGGTGCCGGCGCCCCAGCACTCGCCGATGTTCGGGCAGCGCGCCTCCTCGCAGACCGTGACCAGGCCCTCGGTGCGGACGATGCCGTCGAGCTCGTCGTAGCGCGACCCGGCCGTGCGCAGTCGCACGCGCATCCAGGGCGGCCGCTCGTGTGCAAGCTCTCCCCAGGGCATGACCGCAGACTAGACCTTCACGACGAGATCTCGATCAGCTCGAAGAGGTTGCCGTCCGGATCGCAGAAGCCCGCGAAGCGACCCTCGTCGGAGTCCTTGACCTGCCCCATCAGCTGGACGCCGCGACCCACGATCTCCCCGACGAACTCGTCGAAGTCGTCGACCTCGATCCGCACGAGGATGCCGGCCTGCTCGAAGAAGCCGCGGCCGCGCTCGCGCGGCTTCGCGCCGCCCTCGACGCGGAGCTCGACGCCGTCGCGGCGCGCCCAGAAGCCGTCCTCGTCGTGGTCGAGCAGCATGCCGAGGGCTCCGCCGTAGAACTCCTCGGACTGCGCCAGGCTCGACGAGAAGATCGTGATGCCGGAGGTGAGGCGCATCAGGCGGGGATCGTCGAGAGCTCGAGTGAGAACACGCGCGCGAGCGCGTCGAGCACGGGGCCGCGCGCGTCGGCGATGCCGACGTCGCGACCGAGCTCCCGGGCGACGCTCGTGAACGGCGTCGCGTCGAGGCCGCACGCCCGGAAGCGCGCGAACGCGTCGAGGTCGCAGTCGACGTTGAGCGCGAAGCCGTGGCGCGCGACCCAGCTGTCGACGCGGATGCCGAGCGACGCGATCTTGCGGTCCTCGACCCAGACGCCGACGTGCTCGCGGTCCTCGCCGGCGACCGCGCTGATCCCGAGCTCGGCGAGCGCCTCGATCAGGACGCGCTCGAGGTCGTGCGCGTACTGGCGCAGATCCTTGCCGTGGTCGCGCAGGTCGAGGATCGGGTAGCAGACGAGCTGCCCGGGGCCGTGCCAGGTCGAGCGCCCGCCGCGATCGGCCCGCAGCACCTCCCAGCCGAGCGCGCGGTAGGGCTCCTCGCCGCCGACGAGCTCTGCGGCAGCGTCGGACGCGCGCCCGAGCGTGAGCGTCGGCGGGTGCTCGCAGAGGATGATCGTGTCGGGCACGGCGCCCTGCGAGCGCGCCGCGGAGAGATCGAGCTGCAGCCGGTCGATCTCGGCGAACGAGCGCGGCTCGGCCAGCAGGTCGTAGACGTACGCGGGGTGGAGGACGGCCTCGGTCATCCGGCGGTCGGGTTCGGCAGCACGGGCTTCGGCAGGTCCTGCGCGCCCGTGCCGGTGTTGAGCGACGGCACCTGCTCCGGCCCCGCGCCGCGGTAGGTGTCGCGGTAGACGCGGATCGCGTTCAGCGTGCGCGGATTCCAGACCCTGCAGATCATCGCGCGCTGCCAGCTCGTGACCGTCGCCCCGCGCCGCGACACGTCGGCGGGCAGGCCGGGCACGATCAGGACGAAGGGCGGCGATGCCGCCCAGAGGCGCAGCACCTTCGTCCCGGCGACCCTGTTGATGTTGAGGCCGAGGTGGATGACGGTCGCGCCGTGCTCGAGGTTGTGCACCTCGTAGGCGTACGGGACGGGCTGCTGGTAGAAGCCCCAGTCCGCCCACAGCGGCCGGTGGTGGCCGTTCGTCGGCGGTCGCGGCACCTTGGAGTAGTTCGGGTTGTCGACGTGCAGCGGGACGATGTCGCTGAGCAGCAGGTGGATCCCGACGGCGCTCGGGTCGGCACGCAGACGGCAGCCGGCGCGCTTCGCGGCCTTCCTCACGGCGGGCGCGAACGACGGCGCCGGGCCCTGGCCGAAGCCGACGCTCGACCCCTTCATGAGCTTCGACGGATCGATCGCCTGGATCTGGAGGCCGTTCTCCGACGTCGTCGTCCCCTCGGACGTCGTGGCCGCAGTCGAGCGGGTGTCGCCGGAGCTGCTCTCGCTCGAGCTGGCGCTGCTCGACCCGCAGGCGGCCAGTACCAGCACCCCGGCGAACAGCAGGAGTGCGCGGCGGACGGTCACGCCGCGCACTCTAGAAGCTCGCGCTCGCAGGGGCAGCCGACGGGCTACAGCTCGTCGTTCAGGAAACGGTCGACGAGCGCCTGGCCGGGGGCCTTGTCCGACAGCTTGTAGGCGAGCCCGGTCATGCGGTGCGCGTCCTGCAGGTAGAAGCGCTCGTACAGCTCGCCGCGCGATCCGAGGTCGGAGCCGATCAGGTCCCAGGCGAGGCGGAAGAGGCGGATGCGGTCGCGGGCACCCGCACCGCGCGCCTGGTAGTACTTCTCGATCTCGGCGGCCAGCGGGCCGTCGACGTCCGCCAGCGAGGGCGTCGCCATGAAGCCGGCGCCGCCGACGAGGCGCGTCAGCTCGAACGCGCGCGGGATCCACTTCGGCATGAGGCCGCGGAGCGCGACGAGGGGCCGCTCGTCGGGCGTCCACGCGAGCTCGTCGGGCCCTGCCCCGTAGGAGCCCTCCTCGGACGCGATCACGCCGGAGCGCGTCATCTCGACGTAGCTCCAGATCTCGCCGAGCTTCTCCTGCACGTGGTCGAACGTGTTGACGCCGGTGACCTCGGTGATCGCGTGCGCGAGGCCGAACGTCAGCTCGAGCTTCGTCCACGCGCGCGTCATCGCCTGGTTGACGATCTGGGCGCGCCAGTTGGTGTGCGAGATGACCTCGTCGTAGCCGATCGTGTCGCCGTCCATGAAGACGCGGTCGTGCGGCACGACGACGTCGTCGAAGATGATCATCCCGTCCTGCTCGTCGAAGCGCGACGAGAGCGGGTAGTCGAAGGCGGGCCGCGGCTTCGCGAACGAGTCGCGCAGCACGACCTTCAGGCCGGGGGTGTTCATCGGGATCGCGAAGCAGAGCGCGTACGCGGTGTCCTCTTCCCGCAGCGGGCTGCCCGGGTAGATCGAGATCTCGTCCGCGTAGGGAGCGAGCGTCGCGAGCATGCGCGCGCCGCGCACGACGATGCCCTCGGACGTCTCGCCGACCTTGTGGAGGGCGATCTCCCCGGCGCCGGCCGCGGCGTCGGGGCGCGAGCGGTCGACCTGCGGGTTCATGATCGCGTGCGTCGTCGAGAGATCGTGCTCGCGCATCAGCTCGTAGTAGCGAACGAGATTCTCGGCACCCTGCTCGTTGCCGCGTCGCGCCCAGACGTCGGCGCGCGCCGCGAACAGCGCGAACGTGACGTTGAGGTAGTCGGGTGCGCGGCCCATCACGCCGCCGTGGTACTCCGCCATCTGGCGCATGCCCACGCGGCGGCGGACGAGGTCCTCGCGCGAGCGCGGCTGCACGAACGAGACGTTGACCGGCTGACCGGTCGTCGGCGACGGGTAGAGGCACGTCTCCGCGTGCTCGTGGCACCAGTCGAACCACCCGGCCAGGCCGCGTGCCGCGCCCCCGAGCAGCGGGTGCCCGACGATGTCCTCGACCTTCTGACCGTCCATCCAGACCTCGCGGCCATCGTCGCGCAGTCCGTCGAGGAACTGCGCTCCGGTGCGCGCGCCCGCAGGCGCCGCGGTTACGTCGACGGCCATCTCACGTCCCCTCTCGGGTCGTTGTCACGAGTGTGCGCAGGAGCGCGGCGAGCTGCGCGCGCTCCGCTGCGCCGAGACCGCCGCAGGCCAGCGACTCCTCGGCGTTGAAGCGTGGGAAGAGCTCCTCGAAGGTGCGCTCGCCGGCGGCGGTGAGCGCGACCGTGCGCAGGCGCGCGTCGCCGGCGTGGCCACGGCGCTCGACGAGGCCGCGCCGCTCGAGCGTGTCGGTCACGCCCGAGACGGTCGGTCGCGTGACGCCCATGCGCTCGGCCAGCTCTCGCGTCTCCGCCGGCCCCCAGACCCAGAGGCAGAAGAGCATCGTGAAGCTCGACCAGGTCAGCCCCTCGGCGGCCAGCGCGCCGGACTCGAGCCTGGTGCGCAGCGCCGCGGCGGCGCGGAAGACGTCCTGCACGACGAACATCGCGGAGACGTCGAGCGCGCTCGCGCCGGTGCGGGCCAGGACGTCGACCTCCTCGGGCAGGAGCTGCTCGTTGAGGGAGACCATTAGGGGCCTAACGATAGAGTCGGGGGGTTCCGCGCGCAAGTACGCTGCCGGACTGTGCGGGTCGCGGCGCTCTACGACATCCACGGGAACGACGCCGCGCTGGCGGCCGTCCTGGCCGAGATCGAGACGCTCGGCGTCGACCTGATCGTGGTCGGCGGCGACGTCGCGGGCGGCGCGTTCCCGTGCGAGACGGTGGACGCCGTGCGCGCCCTCGGCGACCGCGCCATCACGATCCGCGGCAACGGCGAGCGCGAGCTGATCGAGGCGCGGCTGCGGCTCGACGCCGGCAGTGCGCGGGTCGATCGCCGACGACGTCTGGTCCACGCGGACGCACTGGGCGGCCGGTGTGCTCGACCGGGAGCGGCTCGAGTGGATGGGCGCGCTGCCGCCGCTCTCGTCGGTCGAGATCGACGGGCTCGGCGACGTGCTCTTCTGCCACGCCTCGCCGCGCAGCGACGAGGACATCATCACGCCGCTCTCGCCCGAGGCGCGCATCGCGCCGATGCTCGCCGGCGTGTCGCAGCGCACGATCGTCCTCGGCCACACGCACGTGCAGTTCGACCTGCGCGCGGCGGGATCCCGCCTCGTCAACGCCGGCAGCGTCGGCATGCCGTACGCCGACTCGGCGGCCGCGTACTGGGCGCTGCTCGGCCCGGAGGTCGAGCTGCGCCGCACCAGCTACGACGTCGAGGCGTTCTGCGTCCGAGTGCGGGCGAGCGGCATCCCGGATGCCGGGGAGTTCGCCGACGGACTCGCCCGGCCGCCCGGCGCGGCCGACGCGAGCGAGTTCTTCGAGCGCATGGCGACGCGCTCGCCGCCGGCCTAGAGCACCCCGTCGCGGACGAGCTTCGCCTCGATGCCGTCGAGCAGCAGGTCGAGGCCCGTCTCGAAGCGCGAGTCCGTGATCGTCTCGACGATCCGCTCCCACGTGAGCCGGGCGTCGGCAACGCCGAACAGGTTCTCGATCTCGGGGTACTCGCCCGTCGCGAGCTGGGCCTCGAAGTACGGCATCAGCTCGGCGATGACCTCCTCCTTCGCCATCTCGGAGAACGAGGCGGCGACCTCGCCGGTGCGGAAGACGTAGCCGAACACGTAGTCGTCGACGATCGCGATCAGCTGGAGCTTCTCTCGACCGTCGATGGCGAGCGAGGAGACCGCTGCCAGCGACTGCTCGAAGTGCCGCATGCCGTTCGGGCCGCCGCGCGAGCCCGACATCGCCTGCATCGCCCACGGGTGGCGCAGGAACGTCTCGTGCGAACGGCGCGCGATCGCGCGCATCGCCTCGCGCCAGTTCGCCGGGAGCTCGTCGTCCGGGATCAGGACCTCGCCCATGATCGCGTCGTCCATCAGGTCGACGAGGTCGTCCTTGGTGCGGACGTAGTGGTAGAGCGTCATCGTGCCCGCGCCGATCTCGGCCGCGACGCGGCGCATCGACACCGCCTCGAAGCCCTCGCGGTCGGCGATCGCGAGCGCGGCCGCGGCGATCTGCTCGCGCGTGTGGCGCGGTCGCCGGGCGCCCGGCTCGGGACGGTCCCAGATCGAGCTCATTCCTCCCCCGATTTGACTTTCGTACAGTGTACCGTTAGCTTAGTCGTATGACGTACGCCAATCTCGTACATAGTACTAAATCGACACCGGACGGCGTCTACGCCGAGGCCCTGAGCAAGAGCTTCGGCGAGGTGCAGGCGCTCCGGGAAGCCAGCTTTCACGCTCCCGCCGGGAGCGTCCTCGGTCTGCTCGGCCACAACGGCGCCGGCAAGACGACCGCCGTCCGCATCCTCACCACGCTCGCGCTGCCGACGTCCGGACGCGCGTTCGTCGCCGGTTTCGATCCGGTCGCGTCGCCCGGCGAGGTGCGCGCGCGCATCGGCCTGACGGGCCAGAGCGCCACCGTCGACGGCCTGCTCTCGGCACGCGCGAACCTCGAGCTCGTCGGGCGGCTGTACCACATGCCGCGCGCGCTGGTCCGCAAGCGCGCGGGCGAGCTGCTCGCGCAGCTGCGGCTCGAGGAGGCGGGCGACCGGCTCGTGCGCACCTACTCCGGCGGCATGCGGCGCCGTCTCGACCTTGCGGCGAGCCTCGTCGCGAGCCCGCCGGTGCTGTTCCTGGACGAGCCCACGACGGGACTCGACCCGCAGAGCCGCAACGATCTCTGGGAGCTGCTCAGCGGTCTCGTCGAGGAGGGCATGACGCTCGTCCTCACGACCCAGTACCTCGAGGAGGCCGACCGCTTCGCCGACCAGATCGTGCTGCTCGACCACGGCCAGGTGACGGCCTCCGGCACGCCGGCCGAGCTCAAGGCGCGCGTCGGCGGCGAGCGCCTCGTCGTCAGCCGTGGCCGACGCCGCGCAGGTCGGGCCCGCCGCGGCGACGCTCGCGGCCTTCGGCGATGACCTGCCCGACCAGGATGCCGAGACGCGTCACGTCACGGTCGCGGCCCGATCCCGGCACGCGCCTGATCGAGGTCGTGCGCGCGCTCGACGCGGCCGGCGTCGACGCCCTCGACATCCAGCGCCGCGAGGTCACCCTCGACGACGTGTTCCTTTCCCTCACCCGCAGCACGCCTGCGGTCCAGCAGCGAGGTGCCGCATGAGCGCGCTTGCCCCCGCCCACACGACACGCGCAGCGCACGCCCGCGACCTCGTCTCGGACAGCCTCGCGCTCGCCGGGCGCAACCTCCAGCACGTCCGGCAGATCCCCGAGAAGCTGCTCGACGTCACGATCCAGCCGGTCATGTTCGTGCTGTTGTTCGCCTACGTCTTCGGCGGTGTCATCCACATCGAGGGCGGCAACTACCGCGAGTACCTGATCGGCGGCGTGCTCGTGCAGACGCTCGCGTTCGGGATGATGGGCCCCGCGATCTCGATCGCGACCGACCTCACCGAGGGCATCGTCGATCGCCTGCGCTCGCTGCCGATGGCGCGCTCGGCCTACATCGTCGGCCACCTGCTCGCCGAGCTGGCCGCCTCGATGCTCGGGGCGATCGTGCTCTGCCTCACCGGCCTGGTCGTCGGCTGGCGCATCCACACCGATCTCCTGCACGCGCTCGGCGGCTTCGGCCTGCTCGTGCTCCTCGCCTTCACGATGCTCGTCCTGGGCACGCTGCTCGGGCTGCTCGTGCGCTCGCCCGATGCCGCCCAGGGCGTCGTGTTCATCGCGGTCTTCCCGCTGACGTTCGTCGCCAACACGTTCGTGCCGATCGACGGCCTGCCGACCGTGCTGCGCGAGTTCGCGTCGTACAACCCCATCAGCGTGTTCGCGGCCGCGCTCCGCACGCTCTTCGGGAACCCCGTCGCGATGCCGGCCGATCCGTCGTGGCCGCTCCTGCACCCGGTGCTGAGCTCGCTGCTCTGGTGCGCCGGGCTGCTCGCGGTCGGGACGCCGTTGATGCTCTGGCGCTACCGCTCGCGCACGACGGGCTGAGCCGGCGGGAGCCGGGGCTCGTGCCCCGGCTCCCGCTCCGTCTCAGACTCCGTACTCGCTCGCACCCCAGGTCTCGAGGTGCTGCTTGACGAGCGCGAGGAACTGCGCGGCGTAGGCGCCGTCCACCAGGCGGTGGTCGTAGCTCAGCGCCAGCAGCATGATCTGGCGGATCGCGATCGAGTCGCTGCCGAGCTCGTCGGTGACGACCACGGGGCGCTTGACGATCGCGTTGACACCCAGGATCGCGACCTGCGGCGGCGGGATGATCGGCGTGCCGAGCAGCGTGCCGAAGCCGCCGGGATTCGTGAGCGAGAACGTGCCGCCCGACATCTCGTCATTGGTCAGCTGCTTCGTGCGGCCGCGCTCGGCGAGGTCGGTGAGCGCGCGCGTCAAGCCGAGCAGGTTGAGCTCCTCGGCGTTGTGGATGACCGGCACGACGAGGTCCTTGCCGTCGTTGACCGAGACGGCGACGCCGAGGTTGACGTGGCGCTTGACGATGATCTTGTCGTCGCGCAGCTCGGCGTTGACCCACGGGAAGTGCTGGATCGCCTCGACCGTGGCGCGCATGATGAACGGCAGGAACGAGGCCTTGACGCCGTAGGTCTTCGTGAGGTCCTTGTTGACCGCCGAGCGCACGGCCCAGCAGCGCGTCATGTCGACCTCGAAGAACGTGGAGACGTGCACCGCGTTGTCGATCGACTTGCGCAGGTTGCGCGCGATCATCTTGCGGATCGTCGACATGTTCTCCGTGACCTCGTCGCCGTCCGCGGGCGGGCGCGCGCCCGCCGGCGTGGCGCCGGTCGGTGCCTGCACGGCCGCTGCCGGGGCGGGCGTCGCCGCGGCGGGCGCAGCGGGAGCGGGGGCCGCAGCAGGCGCGGCCGCGGCGGGATCGCCGCCGGCGAGGTGCACCTCGACGTCCTTCTTGGTCACGCGGCCGCCGCGGCCGGTGCCCGCGATCTGCGCGATGTCGAGCCCGTGCTCGGCCACCATGCGCGCGACGACGGGCGACATGAACGAGCGCAGGTCGCGGCTCTCGCCGTTCGCGTCGGCGTCGGATCCGGCCGCCGAGGCCGGCGCCGGCGCGCCGACCACCGGCATCGCCTGGAAGTGCGGTGCGTCGGCGGAGGCGGGCGGTGCGACGTCGGGCGACTCCGACGGCGCGGCGGCGGCCGGCTGCTCGGCGGGTGCCGGGGCCTCGGCCGCGGGAGCCTCGGCGCGCGGGAGCCTCGGCGGGCGCTGCGGGAGCTGCGCTCCCGCCACCGCCACCTTCGCCGGTGTCGATCACGGCGATCCGCGTGCCCACGTCGACGGTCTCGCCCTCGGGAACGAGGATCTCCTTCACCGTCCCCGTGGCCGGGGCGGGCACCTCGGTGTCGACCTTGTCGGTCGAGATCTCGACGATGGTCTCGTCCGCCTTGATGGCGTCACCAACCTGCTTGCGCCAGGTGACGACCGTGCCCTCGGACACGCTGACTCCCATCTGCGGCATGACGACATCGACGAGCGTTCCGGTACTCACGGGTTTCTCCCAGCGATCAGTAGGCGTAGAGCTTGTGGACGGCGGCCAGCACGTCGTCGACCTGAGGAATGAAGCGTTGCTCGAGCGGGGGCGAGAACGGCACCGGCGTGTCGGGCGCGGTCAGGCGCACGACGGGGGCGTCGAGATCCTCGAAGACCTCCTCGCCGATGGTGGCCGCGATCTCGGCCCCGAAACCGGCGGTGCGCGTGTCCTCGTGCAGCACGAGCGCCTTGCCGGTGCGCGCGACGGATTGCAGTACCGCCTCGCGGTCCCACGGCACGATCGTGCGCAGGTCGATGACCTCGGCCGAGATGTCGTGCTCGGCCTCGGCCTGCTCGGCCGCCGCGCAGGCGGTGTGCACCATCGCGCCCCACGTGACGAGCGTGAGGTCGTCCCCTGGCCGGGCGACGCGCGCGACGCCGAAGGGCACGGTGATGTCGCCCTCGGGCACCTCGTCCTTGATGCGGCGGTAGAGGTGCTTGTGCTCGAAGTAGAGCACCGGGTTCTCGTCGCGGATCGACTGGATCAGCAGGCCCTTGGCGTCCGCGGGCGTCGACGGGCAGACGATCTTGAGGCCCGGGATGTGCGCGAACGACGACTCGGGGTTCTGCGAGTGGAACGGGCCGCCCGAGAAGCCGCCGCCCGACGGGCAGCGCACCACGATCGGGACGGAGGTGCCGGTCCGCCAGTGCTGCTTGGCCGCGATGGTGACGAGGTGGTCCCAGCAGCACGAGATGAAATCGGCGAACTGCATCTCGGCCACCGGGCGAAGTCCCATCATCGCTGCGCCCGTGCAGGCGCCGACGATCGCGGTCTCGGCCAGGGGCGCGTCGATCACGCGCCATTCGCCGAACTCCTCCTGGAAGCCCTTGGTGACCTTGAAGGCGCCACCGTAGACGCCGACGTCCTCGCCGATCACGAGCACGCGGTCGTCGCGGCGCATCTCCTCGCGCAGGCCGTCGGAGATGGCCTCGAGGTACGTTCTCACTGCCACGGGACCCTCACTCGTGTCATCGTAGTCCGGACCGCCGTTGCGCGCCCCCGCGAAGCCCGGATCAGCGGTAGACGCCGTCGGTCAGCGTCGCCGGATCGGGCCACGGGCTCGCGAGCGCGAGCTCCACGGCCACGTCCACCTCGCGCGCGACCTCGTTGCAGAGCGCTTCGTCGGCGGCCTCGTCGAACGAGCCGCCGGCCGCCAGCAGGCGTGCGCGCAGGAGCGCGACGGGATCCCGCTCGCGCCACGCGGCGAGCAGCTCGGGCGGGACGTAGAACGCGTCGTCGTGCACCGCGTGCCCCTCCATGCGCAGCGTCACGAGCTCGAGCAGCGTCGGTCCGCCGCCGCTGCGGGCGCGCTCGATCGCCTCCTGCGCGGCGCGGTAGACGGCGACGACGTCGGTGCCGTCCACGACCACGCCGCCGAAGCCGTACGCGGCCGCCCGCTCGGCGAGGTGCGTGACGCCGTACTCGAGATGCGCGGGCGTGGAATACGCGAAGCCGTTGTTGTCGAGCACGAAGACCATCGGGAGGCGGCGCACGCCGGCGAAGTTCATCGCCTCGTGGGCGTCGCCGCGAGCCGAGCCGCCGTCGCCGAACCAGCCGAGCGCGACGCGCGGCTCGTTGCGCACGCGGAAGGCGAGCGCACAGCCGACTGCGACCGGCAGCATCGCGGGCAGATGCGAGACCATCGTCAGCGTGCCGAGGCCGGCGTCGCCGAGGTGCACGTTGCCGTCGCGGCCCTGGGTCGGGCCGTCGCTGCGGCCGAGGTACTGGGCGAGGATCCGCCACGGCGCCATGCCGCGCACGATGTGCACGCCGAGGTCGCGCTGGGTCGGGCAGCCGACGTCCTGCGCGGCCATCGCCCAGGCCACGCCCACGGCGGCGGCCTCGTTGCCGCGGCCGGTGTAGAACGAGCCGGGAATCCGCCCCTGCCGGTACAGGGAGTGGCCTCGCTCCTCCACGGAGCGGGTCAGCAGCATCGCGCGATACATCCCGCGCAGCACCGCTTCGTCGAGGCCATCGATGCTGACCGGGTCGTCACTGCGCGAGCGCTTGCTCACGACTGCCATACCCACACCCTAACCGCGTTATGCGCGCTATGCAATGACGCATGCGGGATCTCGTGCGCGCCCGCGCGCGAGCACTCGTACGTATGCTGCGGAGCATGCTGGCACGAAAGGACGAGCTCGGGAACCGCGCCGCGTTCTGTGCGGGCTGCGGTTGGGGGCGGCGGTTCCTGGCCGGGGTTCCGGTCGATCTCCCGGGCAGCTGTCCCGACTGCGGTCAGCCCGTGATCGCGGCCTGCCCGAGCTGTGGCGAGGGCATCACGTCGCTCATGCAGATCACGTGCTCCGGGTGCGGTGAGGAGCTCCGCGACGCCGAGCTCTTCGGCCGCCCGATCCGCCGCAAGCCCGAGCGCCACGCCGGGATCGCGGACGCGCCCGCGTGTGCGGGCGAGGCCGCCGATGCGTTCGCGGCCGCCGAGCCGGCTCCGCCCGCAGACGCACCGTCGTGCGCCGGCGAGGCCGCAGCCGCGTTCGCCTCGGAGTAACTCCCGCCTACTGGGGCTGGGACGGCCGGATCTCGGAGAAGTGGATCACGGTGACCGTGTCCTCGTCCGAGACCTCGCGGTTGTAGAGCTGGCCGAGGAAGAACACGAACTCGTCGAGCGTGCGCAGCTCGGGGTTGTCGTGCTGGAGCTCGCGCGGGGAGACGTCGCCGAGGCGCTTGACCTCGACCTTGTCGACGACCGCGTCGAAGACGTGCGTGCGCGGGCCGAAGCGCTGGCCGGTGAGCACCTTCAGGCACAGTCCCTTGCGGTACTTCGCGCTCTTGTCGCCGAGGCGGATCGTCACCGTCTTGCGGCGGCTGCGCAACTGGTCCGCGACCAGCGGGTTGTAGAAGTTGAGCGCCTCCACCGCGACGAGTGTAGCCGCGCGAAGGGGAATGAGCGCATGCGGCGCCGGGCTCGCGCGCGTGCGCGAAGCTGCGGTGCGTGACTGCCGTCCCCTCCCGCGCGCACGAGGTGCCCAGGGCGCGCGAGGTGATCGCGCTCGCGCTGCCCGCGCTCGGGGCGCTCGCGGCCGAGCCGCTCTACGTGCTCGGTGACACGGCGATCGTCGGGCACCTCGGCCGCACGCCGCTCGCCGGCCTCGCGATCGCGGGCACGCTGCTCGCCGAGGTCGTCGGCCTCTGCACCTTCCTCGAGTACGGCACGACGGCCAAGGCGGCCCGCCTCTACGGCGCCGGCCAGCAGGACGACGCGATGGACGTCGGCGTGCAGGCGACCTGGCTCGCGTTCGCGCTGGGGACGGTCTGCCTGGTCGTGCTCGAGATCTTCGCGGGCCCCGCCCTGCGGCTGATCGCGGGCTCGGACGACAGCGCGGCGCTCCAGGAGGCGCTGACGTGGTTCCGCATCGCGGCCATCGGGGCGCCGTTCATGCTCGTGGTCGCCGCGGCGCAGGGCTGGCTGCGCGCGTTCCAGGACACGCGCACCGGCTTCGCGGTGCTCGTGGCCTCCAACCTCGCGAGCGTGGCGCTCTCGATCGCGCTCATCCGCGGCTTCGGCCTCGGCATCGAGGGCTCCGCGATCGCGAACGTCACGGCGCAGGCCGCCGCGGCGGCGGTCTTCATCGTCCTGCTCGTGCGCCGCTCCTCCTCGCTCGCTCCGTCCTGGGCCCGGATGGTGCCGCAGCTGCGGGCCGCGCGCGATCTCGGCCTCCGCTCGTTCGCGTTCACGGCGGCGTTCCTGCTGGCCGCGAGCTTCGCCGCGCGCATGGGCGACGCGCAGGTCGCTGCGCACCAGATCGGCTTCCAGCTGTGGATCTTCGTCGCGCTCGTGCTCGACTCGGTCGCGATCGCCGCGCAGGCGCTGATCGGCCGCCTGCTCGGCGCCGGCGCCGTGGACGCCGCCGCGATCCTGGCGCGCCGCCTGCTCGTGGCCGGCCTCGTGTTCGGCGTGGCCGTCGGCGCGCTCTTCGCCGCCGGCTCGCACGTCGTGCCCGCGCTCTTCACCTCGGATGCCGACGTGCGCGAGCAGGCGGAGGTGCTGTGGCCGTGGCTCGTCGGGATGATGCCGGTGGCCGGGGCGCTGTTCGCGCTCGACGGCGTCTTCTTCGGCGCCGGCGACCTCGCCTTCCTGCGCCGCGTCACCCTCTTCGCCTCGCTCGCGGTCTTCGTGCCGCTGCTGATCGTCGCCCACCAGCTGGATCTCGGGCTCGGCGGCATCTGGGGCGGCATCGCCGCCTTCATCGCCGTGCGCATGCTCTTCGGCGCATTGCGCTGGCGCTCGCGCCGCTGGCTCGTGGCGGGCACGCTGATGGTCGACGAGCTCCGGAAATCGCCGGAAATCGCCTCGCCCGAGGGGGCTCCCTGAGCATTCGGGGGATTTTCTGGCACTCGTGACCCGCGAGTGCCAGCTCCAACTTGCGCGATCGCCGGGCGGTGCCTATAGTGCCTCGGCTGGCACTCTCGACGTGAGAGTGCCAAAGATGGGAAATCGAACCGGAGGCACGGAGAGCATGGATCTGAAGCCTTTGGGCGACCGCATCATCGTCGAGGTGCTCGAAGAGGAGCAGACCACGGTGAGCGGCATCGTCCTGCCCGATACGGCACAGGAGAAGCCGCAGCGCGCGAAGGTGCTCGCTGTCGGCCCCGGTCACTACGAGGACGGCGCGCTCGTGCCGCTCGAGGTCGCGGTGGGCGATGAGGTCGTCTTCTCGAAGTACGGCGGCACCGAGATCAAGCTCGGCACCGACGAGTACCTGATCCTGCGCGAGTCGGACGTTCTCGCGAAGGTCGTGTCCAGCAAGCCCAGGGCCAAGGCCAAGGCCAAGGCCTGAGACGGACACAGTCCGCCGCGAATCTGACGACAAGGAGTAATTGAGACAATGGCTCACAAGGAGCTCAAGTTCGGCGAGGAAGCACGCCGCTCCCTCCAGCGCGGCGTCGACAAGGTTGCCGACGCCGTCAAGGTGACTCTCGGCCCCAAGGGTCGTTACGTCGTGCTCGACAAGAAGTTCGGCGCACCCACGATCACGAACGACGGTGTCACCATCGCCCGTGAGATCGAGGTCGAGGACGTCTTCGAGAACCAGGGCGCCCAGCTCGTGCGCGAGGTCGCCACGGCGACCAACGACGTGGCCGGCGACGGCACGACGACCGCGACCGTGCTCGCCCAGGCGATCACCCGTGAAGGCCTCAAGATGGTCTCCGCCGGTGCCAACCCGATGGCGCTCAAGCGCGGCATCGAGCGCGCCGTCGCAGCCGTGGTCGAGGACATCCGGTCGCAGGCGAAGGAGGTCTCGGGCAAGGAGGACATCGCCCGGGTCGCCACCATCTCGGCCCGCGACCGCGAGATCGGCGACGTCATCGCCGACGCGATCGAGAAGGTCGGCAAGGACGGCGTCGTGAACGTCGAGGAGGGCCAGACCTTCGGCCTCGAGCTCGAGTTCACCGAGGGCATGCAGTTCGACAAGGGCTACCTCTCGCCGTACATGATCACGGACGCCGAGCGCATGGAAGCCGTGCTCGACGACCCGTACATCCTCATCGCCAACCAGAAGATCAGCGCGGTCAAGGATCTCCTGCCGGTGCTCGAGCAGGTCATCCAGGCGGGTCGCCCGCTGCTGATCGTGGCCGAGGACGTCGAGGGCGAGGCGCTCGCGACGATCGTCGTCAACAAGCTGCGCGGCACGTTCCAGGCCGTCGCGGTCAAGGCACCCGGCTTCGGCGATCGCCGCAAGCGGATGCTCGAGGACATCGCCATCCTGACGGGCGGCGAGGTCATCACCGACGAGATGGGCCTCAAGCTCGAGAACACGCAGCTCTCGCAGCTCGGTCGCGCCCGCAAGGTCGTCATCGACAAGGACTCCACCACCATCATCGATGGCGCCGGTGACTCCGAGCAGATCAAGGCCCGGATCAAGCAGATCAAGGCCGAGGTCGAGTCGACCGACTCCGACTTCGATCGCGAGAAGCTCCAGGAGCGCCTCGCGAAGCTCTCGGGCGGTGTCGCCGTCGTCAAGGTCGGCGCGGCCACCGAGACGGAGATGAAGGAGAAGAAGCATCGCGTCGAGGACGCGCTGCAGGCGACCCGCGCGGCCCTCGAGGAGGGCATCGTGCCGGGTGGCGGCGTCGCACTCATGCTGGCCGCCAAGGCCATCGAGGACGGCGGCGACGACGACGAGGCCACGGGCGCGCGCATCATCAAGCGCTCGCTCGAGGAGCCGCTGCGTCAGCTCGCGACCAACGCGGGCCTCGAGGCCTCCGTGGTCGTCAACGAGGTCCGCAACGCCAAGAAGGGCTGGGGTCTGAACGTGGACTCCGGCGAGACGATCGACCTCGTCAAGGCCGGCATCATCGATCCGGCCATGGTGACGCGCTCGGCGCTGCAGAACGCGGCCTCGATCGCCAAGAACATCCTCACCACCGAGGCCGTCGTGGCCGAGCCGCCGGAGAAGCCCGCCGGCGGCGCCGGTGGCGGCATGCCCGGTGGCATGCCCGACATGATGTAAGCAGCTTCGCTGCTGTTCGACCGCTCGGCGGGGTCGCGTCTCAGGACGCGGCCCCGTCGGCGTTTTCGGAACCTTTGCCGGGCCTGGGCGCGTACTGCCCACATGAAGACTCCGCTGCGCACACTCACCTGCGCCCTGGCGGCCGCGAGCGCGATCGCAGCCGTGCCGGCCGGCGCCAACCCCGGCCCCCAGCGCGCGACCGGCGGGCCCGGTGCCAGCGCGCTGCTGAAGAGCGGCGTGCTCACGATGCACTGGCGCGGCGGCAGCGCGCGGATCGACGTCCCGCCCGACTACCTGCTGCCGGCCGTGACGACGCGCGGCGAGGTCGGGGGCCTCTCGTTCGACGGCAAGACGGCGATCCTCTCCTACTCGCGGCAGGGCGAGGGCGGGCGCTCGCGCTTCCTGGTCGCCGAGAACGGCAAGCTCACGCCGCTGGCCTTCCGGGGCACCGTGACGTTCGACGCCATCGCTCCGCGCGGGTCGGCCATCTTCCTCACGCGCCGCGCGTCGGCCACCGACGCCACGAAGTACACGGTGCTCATGTACAGCCGCGCCCAGAAGACGCTCAACCCCGTCGCCACGAAGGTCGTGTTCTCGGCCGAGGGCCAGGAGAAGGCGAGCGGGTGGACGATGCAGGGCCAGCCGCTGACGCGCACGACTGCTGCGGACGGCAGCTGGGCCTACACGCTCTACGACTCGCGCGAGTACCCGTTCATCCACGCGCTGCCGCTCAAGAACGGCGGCTGGGCGGCGTGCATCGAGCTCCCGGAAGCCTGGCGCGCTCGCGCGTCCACGCTGCGGCTGCGCACCGCCCCCGGCAACAAGCTCGAGGTGCTGAGCGCGAAGGGCGACGTCCTCGCCACGGCCGACCTCGTGGGCTGGACGCTGCAGCTGGCGACGCCCGCCTCGTAGCGAGCGGATCCCGCCGTCCCGTCAGATGCCCGTGACCTCGGTCAGGTAGCGGACGTCGGCCACCCGGCGCACGTGACGGCGCTCGCGGCCGTGGCGGTCGATGCGGGTGCGGATCTCGGTCAGGCTCGCGTTCGGGATGAAGAGGTCGAACGCGTCGGGCTCGCGCGGCGGGATCATCAGCGCCCAGCGGATGATGCCCATCGTCGTGCCGCCGTGGCAGACGAGCAGCGCGACCTCGTCGGCCCGGGCGTGCTCCTCGGCGGAGGCGCCGACGCGCTCGAAGAAGGCGCCGATCGTCTCGCCGTCCCAGCCCGCGTCGCCGGGGTGCCAGATGTCGTCGTACGGCATCAGCTCGTCGGCCTCCGCGAGCGTCCACGGCGAGGGCAGCGTCGAGGCGAACTCGGCCAGCCGGGGATCGGTCTCGATCTCGAGCCCGAGCGCCTCGGCCGACGGCGCGGCGGTCTGCTGGGCGCGCAGGAACGGGCTCGCGACGATGCGCGTCGGGGGCCGGCGGAGTCCCTTGACGTGCTCCGCGAGGTCGGCGGCCTGGCGGTGGCCGAGCTCGGTCAGCGGATCGTCGGGCGTCCACACGTGGTCGGGCCCCTGCGTGGCCTGGCCGTGACGCGCCACGAGCACGATGCGCGTGCTCATGCCGTCCCGCAGAAGCGCACGGCGGACAGCGCGATCGCGTGCGCGCAGCGCACGAGGTCGTCGACGGGCACGTACTCGTCGATCGTGTGGCCCCACGCGATCGAGCGCGGGCCGAACGCGATCGAGGGCGTGCCGGCCGAGAGCGTGTACGTGGCGCCGTCGTACCAGGAGTCGAGGCCGCTCAGGCGCGACGGCTCGCCGGCGTCCGCGCTCGCGGCGAGCACGGTCGCGACGATCGGGTCGTCCGGCGGGATCTCCATGGGCGGGATGTCGGCTGCCCACGCGAAGCTCGGCGGGTGCTCCGCCAGCCAGGGGTCGGCCGCGCAGGCGCGCCCGATCGCCTCGGACACCTCGTCGCGCACGCGCGAGCCGTAGCCGTCGGCGTCCGCGAAGGCGGGCGGGAACAGCACGGCGCTCGTGATCTCGCAGCTCGCCGGGTAGGTGACCGACCACTCGCCCGCGTGCATGAGCGTCGGCACGATGTCCGGCGGCGAGAGGTACGGATGCTGCAGGTCGGAGCGGGTGCGCCACTCCTCGCGCAGCCCGCGGATCGCGTCGAGCACGATCTGCGCCTTCTCGATCGCGTTGACTGCGCCGCCGTCGCGCCAGTGCGGCTGCAGCAGCTCGGCGTGGCCGGGCCGGCCCTCGACCGTGATCGTCGGGTACACCGAGCCGCGGCACGCGACCCAGACGTCGAAGGCGGTCGGCTCCGGGACGATGCCGGCGTCGGCGCGCACGCCGTGGGCGACCGACGCGATGCCCCCGGCGCCCGTCGACTCCTCGTCGGTGATCGTGTTGACGATCAGGTCGCCCGCCAGGCGGACGTCGAGCCGCGCGAGCACCTCGGCCGCGAGCACCATCGCGGCGACGCCGCCCTTCATGTCACAGGCGCCGCGGCCGTAGAGCTTTCCGTCGCGGACGACGGGCGTGTTCGGGTCGTCGGTCCAGCGCGCCTTCGGCTCGCCGGAGACGACGTCGATGTGGCCGTTCAGGAGGAGGCTGCGACCGCCGCCCGCCCCGGCGAAGCGCGCGACCAGCTGCGGCCGGCCGTCGAAGTCGAGCTCGAACGGCACCTGTCGCCCGCGCACGTCCTCGGGCCGTGGCTCCCAGATGTCGACGGCCGCTCCGGCTGCCGTCAGGCGCTCGCCGAGATAGGCCTGCAGCGCCGCCTCGTCGCGCGCGGGGTCGCCCGGATCACGCGCGGTGGTGTCGAAGCGGATCAGCGCGGAGGCGAGCTCGACGAGCTCGTCACGGCTCTCGGCGATCGCCCCGGCGATGCGCTGCTCGAGGTCGTTCATCGCCACCATTCAAGCGCAGGAGGACTCACTCTCGCTCCTGCACGAGCACGCGAAACGCCGCACCGCTGCCCTGCGGGTCGCTCAGCGCCTCGAGCCAGAGCCGCTCGGGGTCGTGACGCGGCAGTTCCGCGATGGCCGCGCCCGCGCCCCGCGCGAGCAGCCACTCCGCCTGGGGGACGTCCAGCGTCGTGCGCAGGCCCTCGTCCTCGCCGGCCGCTCGCACCGCGCCGAAATCGACGTCGACCGTGATGTCCTGCGTCCCCGGCGCCGAGAGCGGATCGCCGCCGGTCACGCCGCCCACGTAGGTGCGCAACCGGGGAACGGGGCGCTCGTAGCGCCCGGCGCCCGCCTCGCCGTAGTCGAGCACCATCAGCGCCCCGCGCGCGAGCGCGCGGGCGAGCGCCCGCTGCAGCTCCGCCTGCGCCGGTGCGACGTCGTACTCGGCGCCGTCCCGCGGTGTCACGCCGGCAGCCGCAAGGGCATCGCCGAGGCGACCGGCCGGCGGGCCCGGGACGAAGCGGAAGCGCCGGTCGGGGCCGACGTCGACGAGCAGCTCGCCGGGCCAGCGCAGGCGGTGGGCGGGGCAGGCGTCGTGCACCTCGTTGGCGACGATGGCGCCGTGCACGCCGGCCAGTTGCGCGAGCTCGGCGACGCGCGCGCCGGGAACACGCGCCCGGGCCTGGGCGAGCATCCCCGCGGAGCGCTCGCAGAGCACGAGGTCGAGCGGGAGATCGGCGAGCTCGGCCGCGAGACCGGCGGCGAGCGTGCCGTCCCCCGGGCCGACCTCGACGAGCGTGAACGGGTCGGGGCGGCCGAGGCGCTCCCAGGTGGCGCGCAGGTCGGCCGCCAGCGCACGCGCGAAGAACGGCGCCGCGATCGGCGCCGTCGTGAACGCCCCGCGCGCACCGAGCCGCGCACCGCGCGCGTAGAAGCCGTCCTCCGCGTCGTAGAGCGCGCTCTCCATGAAGGCGCTGAAGCTGATCGGGCCCGAGGCGGCGATGCGCTCGCGCAACCGCGCAGCCAGGCGGTTCACGGCGTGAACGTGCGTATGCCGTAGGTGACGAAGATGAGCCCGGCCATGAGCGCGGGCGAGAGGACCTTGACGGTCGTGTCGATGCCCTCGCGGCGGGCCAGGATCGCGAGCGCCCAGAAGAGCGGGAAGCCGAGCATGCCGATGCGACCGGCGGAGACGAGGCTTCCGGCCGCGAACGGCATCAGGACGCAGCCGGCGGCGAAGATGAAGTACGGGATCGGCACCTCGTCGCGGCGCTTCCAGAGCTCCGCCAGCATGACCGTCCAGACG
This sequence comes from uncultured Actinomycetes bacterium, assembly GCA_963705965.1. Classification (GTDB taxonomy): domain Bacteria; phylum Actinomycetota; class Thermoleophilia; order Gaiellales; family JALYLC01; genus JALYLC01. The sequence continues at coordinate 566,382 of CAVPLI010000008.1, forward strand.
ATCGCGAAGCAGATGTGGACGAGGAAACGGAGCTCGTGGCGATCGAGCACCGGCCCGGTGAAGGCGTTCCAGATGACGACCGGGGGCAGTCCCAGGCTGCGGCCCCAGCCGCGCGCCTGCGCGTGGGTCTGGGCGAAGAAATCTCCCGTCTCCCACTGCAGGTAGGACATGAAGAGCACCTGGGCCGCCGGCAGCATCGCGACCGGCAGCACGCGCCGCCAGCGCCCCTCGCGCTCGCCCCAGGCCATCCAGATGAGCGCCGGCGCGAGCGCCAGGCCCACCGGGCGCGTCAGCACGCCGAGCGCGCCGAGTACCGAGGCCCAGAAGAAGCGCTTGCGCTCGGCGAGCAGGAACGTGCCCGTCGCGAGCACGAGGAAGAGGCTCTCCGCGTAGACGGCGGAGAACACGAACGCGAGCGGCGAGATCGAGAGGAAGAGCACCGTGCGGCGCGCGATCGTGCGCCCGAAGCGCTCGTCCGTGAGCTTGTAGAGCAGGCACATGCCGACCGCCATCAGGGCGGTCGAGGCCGCGGCTCCGAGCCAGACCAGGTCGACGAACGGCGCGAGCGTGCGCAGGCCGCGCAGCAGCATCGGATAGAGCGGCAGGAAGGCGGCGTTGTCGCCGTGGCCGATCGTGGGGTCGTAGCCGTGGACGGCGATCGAGCGGTACCAGATCCCGTCCCAGGCGCCGAGGTCGCGCAGCATCTGGGGGAGCCCGACGCCCTGGCCGTGCGGCCGCGTGACCCACCCCTCCATCGCGAACAGCAGCACCACGACGAGCCGCGAGAGCGCGACGACGAGCAGGGGGTACCGGGTGGCTCTCCAGAGCCGCCGCACCGGTGCCAGACGCGTGGACAGCCGCCCGAGCGTCGCTGCCGCGGCGGGCATCAGTCCGCGGGCTTGCGCGCCACCACGGTGACGATGTCGCCGAGGTCGACGCCGACCGTGCGCTCGGCGAAGGGCCGCGTGAGCACGCGCGCGGCGCGCTCCGCGGTGCGGCTGTACGTCCCCAGGCGGGAGACGGCGTAGGAGACGCGCACGATGCGGCGGTGGCGCGTCACCTCGACGACCTCGAAGCCGCAGCGGCGCAGCAGCTCGCCGAGCGTGCGGCGGGAGAAGTACACGAGGTGCATCTGCATGTACCAGGGCCAGAACCGCCCGGCCACGCGCGGGAAGAGCGCGTCGACGTCCATCGTCGTGACGGCGAACACGCCGCCGGGACGCAATGCCGAGTGCACGGCGCGCAGCGTGCCGGCGGGGTCGGGCAGATGCTCGATGACGTCCCACATCGTGACGACGTCGTAGGCGCCTTCCGGCAGCGGCGCGTCCTCGACGACGCCGACGTGCACCGGTCCGCGCACGCGCTCCTCGGCGCGCTTGGCGGCCCAGCGCGACGGCTCGACTCCCGCGACGTCGAAGCCGGAGCGCTCGGCCAGCTCGAGGAACGTGCCGATGTGGCAGCCGACGTCGAGCAGCCGCCCGCCCGGCGCGAAGCTGCGCACGTGCGCGAGGCTGTCGGAGAAGGTCAGGACGCGGCCTTCCTCCTCCTCGACGTAGCGGATGTCCTCGACGTCGCCGTAGGCGTCCTGCACCGCGAGGTGGTGCGGCCGCGGGTTCATGTAGACGATCCCGCACGAGCGGCATTCCACGATCCGCCCGAAGCGACCGAACTCCTGCGAGGTCGACGTGTAGTGGCGCTGCGGGTCGATCGCCTCGGTCAGCGTCGAGTCGTAGCGCACGCGGTAGTGGTCGGCATCGCACAACGGGCAGCGCACCGACACCTCGTGGCGGGCGCTCTGGTCGCCCGTGCCGCGGCGTCCGCCGAGCACCGCATCAGGGGTTCGCTGCGACACAGCCGCGCATTCTACGAACGCTCGGGATTCCCGCGCGCGGACAGCGACGCGGCGTCGTCGTCCCGGCATCGCCTCTAGAGTCGGCTCGTGCGTGTCGCGGATCACTCGGGCGAGCGCCCCGCCTGGTGGGTGCTCGCCGCGGCGGCACTCGCCTCGTTCATCCTCCACATCCCGTTCCTGACCACTCCCCTGTCGGTCGACGAGGGCGGCTACGGGTATGTCGCGCGCTGGTGGGCGAGCGGCGCGGATCTCTACGGCGACATCTGGGTCGACCGGCCGCAGGGGCTCCTGCTGCTCTACCGCTGGGCCGAGGCCCTGCCGGGGTCGGACCGGTTCGACATCCGCCTGATGGCGGCGCTGTGGTCGTGCGCCATCGCCGTCATGCTCGGTCTGCTGATGACGCAGGTGGCCGGCCGCCGCGCGGGCGCGGCGGCCGCACTGCTCAGCGGCCTGCTCTCGACGTCGCCGGTGATCGAGGGCTTCTCGGCCAACGGCGAGCTGATGGCGACGCTGCCGGCGCTCGTGGCGCTCTCGCTGACCGCGCGCTGGCAGCTGCGCGGCGGGCTGGGCGTGATGTTCGCCGCCGGCCTCTTCGCCGGAGCCGCCTTCCTCGTCAAGCAGTCGGGCTACGACGGCGGGCTGGCCGCCGGGCTCTGGCTCCTGCTCGCGGCCTGGCGCGGCTGGCGGCCGGCCGGCGAGGCGCTGCGCGCGCTCGGGGCGCTCGCGCTCGGCGTCGCGCTGATCATCGGACTCTCGGCACTCCACGGGGCATTGACCGGGTTCCACGACTGGTGGTTCGCCATCGCCGACTACCGGCTGTCGGTCGAGAGCGTGGCGACCGGGTCGGTCTCCGAGAAGTTCTCGCTCTTCACCGACTCGCTGCGCACGGCGGGACCGGTCGTCGGGGTGCTCTTCGTCCTGGCGCTGCCGGGCCTCTGGCTCGCGCTGCGCCGCCCGGAGACGGTGCTCGTGGCGCTCTGGTTCGGGCTCTCGCTGACGGGCTTCGCGCTCGGTGGCCTCTTCCACGGCCACTACTACATCGGGCCGCTGACCCCGCTGTGCGCGCTCGCGGCGCTGACGCTCGCGGCGGTTCCCCTGCGCGCCGGGCTGGCACTCGGCGTCCTGGCGCTCGTGCTCCCCGTCTACAAGGCCTGGCCCTCGTACACGGCGAGCGGCACGCGCGAGCGCTCGCTCGCGTCGACGTCGGACTCGCGCATCGTCAGCGACGGCGCCGTCGGCCGCTACCTGAACGCCCACACGAAGCCCGGCGACACGATCTATGCGATGTACGCCAACGCGGGCCTGTATCTGGCGTCCGGGCGCCGCTCGCCCTACCCGTACCTCTGGTTCCTGGGCATCGAGCACATCCCCGGCGCGCTCCAGCGGCTGCGCGACACGCTCGCCGGCCCGGCGGCGCCGCGCTACATCGCGGTCTACCAGCAGCCGAGCACGATCGACAAGAGCGATCGGCCCGACGCCGTCGGCCGCACCCTCACCCGCCGCTACACCCACGTGGCGACGATCGAGGGAGTCCCGATCTGGCGTCTGAAGCGGTAGTGCTCAAATGGGGCTGGCCCCAAACGAGCAGTGACTAGACCTTCTTCATGCCGTGCACGGGGCGACCGTGCGCGTGCCAGGCGAAGAGCGTCATCGTCGGCAGATCGTCCTCGTAGGGCACGATGCGCGGGTTGCGCCCGACCTCCTTGCAGCGCTGGGCGATCGCGATGAGGTCGTCGGCCGCGGGCGTGACGATCACGAAGTGCGCGCCGGTCACGTACTCGAACTCCTGACCGCACGCGGGGCAGGGCCAGGGGTCGGTTCGGATCGCGAACCAGTCGCCGTCGTCGATGTCCTCGCCGGCGTGCTCGGCGATCTCCTCGTCGTCCCAGATGATCTGCTCGACGGGGAGCAGGACGGAGCCGTCATCCATCCCCGGAGGATAGCTTCGCCTCTCGTTTGCCGTGCGCGCCGCCGTTCGTCTAGACTTCGGGGCACGGAGCCTCGGGGGACGGTTTCCCGAGCCGCGCCCGCGCGATTGGCTTATCGCGCGCCACCCCGCGGACGTCTTCGAAGGAGCGCGCTGTTGCGCGAACTGTCGGCCTCCGCCGCGTCGGAGCCAGTGGAAGAACTCGAACTCGTGGACGCCGCCGCACAGGTCTCGGCCTGGTGCGGCGAGCCGTTGCTGTACGACGGGGACGACCCGGCGATCACCCTCGCCCCGGGCACGGCGCGCCGTCGTGCGCTCGACGCCGCCCGCGAGGAGATGGCGGCGGGTCTCGACGCGCCGAGCCCGGCCTGGCGCTTCCGCTTCTCGCTCATGCTCGGCCTCGAGCGCGTGCTCGCGGCCGACCAGCCGGCGCTGCTCAACGGGCTGACGCTGCGCCCGCACCAGGTCGACGCGCTCGCGGGCATGCTCGCCGCGCTCACGGCGGGCGAGGAGCGCGACGAGGTCGACGAGGCCGAGGCGGACGACGACGAGCTCAACGGCGAGCTGAACGGCGACGAGCTGAACGGCGACGATCCTCCGATCGACGAGCTGGAGGCCGATGCCGAGGCCGACGACGACGAGACGACGAGGACGAGGACGACGAAGACGCCGACATCGACGAAGACGACGACGAGGACGAGGACGACGACGAGAACGGGGTCGAGGCCGAGGCCGCGGATGCAGGCGACGAGGATTCCGACGACGAGGCCGAGGTCGCAGCGGAGCCCGAGATCCCCGACCCCGGCGCCGTGCGCCGCTATCGCTTCAAGCACCCGACCGCGTCGGGCAAGACCGTCGCCGCGGCGGGCTTCGTCGATGCCTGTCGCACGGTCGGCGTGCTCATCCTCACCCACCGCCGCCTGCTCGTCGATCAGTTCATGCGCGATCTCAAGGAGCAGGGCTACGGGCCCCGGCTGATCGGCGCGATCGAGAAGGGCAAGCGCATCCCGCGCCAGCCGCCGGTCACGGTCGAGACCTATGCGTGGTTCATCAAGCACGCGCCGGACATCAACCCCGACGCCTACGGCGTGGTCATCTGCGACGAGGCGCACACGGCGCTCGGCGAGCGCACCGCCGAGACGATCCGGCGCTTCAGCCGCCCGACCTACATCGGCATGACGGCCACCGACCAGCTGCTGCAGAAGCACGTCGGCGACGTGTTCCCGGCCGAGGTGGCCGACTTCCCGCTGGCCGATGCCGTCCGGCGCGGCGTCGTCGCCCCGCTGCGCGCTCTCCGCGTCAAGCCCGGCGCGAGCCTCCGCAACGTGCCGGTCGTGGGCGGCGACTACGACCAGCGCGCGCTCGCCGAGGCGCTCGACCACGAGGCGCTCAACATGGCGGCGGCCATGCTCTATCGCGACCGCTTCGACCACCGCGCGGGCATCGTCTACGCGGCCGGCGTCGATCACGCCGAGCGCGTCGCCGCGGCCATGCGCGCGACCGGACTGCGCGCCCGCTCGGTCAGCGGCCGCACGCCGCCCCGCGCACTGGCGGCCACGCTCGCGGCCTACGAGCGCGGCGACATCAACGTGCTCGTCAACGCGCAGCTGCTGGCGGAGGGCTGGAACGCGCCCCGCGCGACGGTCTGCATGCACCTCGCGCCCACGGCCAGCCGCCGCGTCTACCAGCAGCGCATCGGCCGCGTCATGCGGCTGCACCGCCGCAAGGAAGCCGGCGTCGTCGTCGATTTCGTGGATCCCGCCGCGCCGCACTCCGATCGCACGGTCACGCTCCACAGCCTGCTCGACGTCGACCTCTACAAGCCGGGCTCGCTCGTCACGCCGAAGCCGCCGCGCCGGCGGCAGCGCTGGCGCCGCCAGGCCCGGCCGGTGCTGCGCGATGCCGAGTGGCTGATCCCCGTCACCGACGATCCGGCCCGGCGCCGCGCCGTGATCGCCGAGCACTGGAAGACCGTGAGCGCCGACCGGCTCCCGCTCGACGAGCAGGAGTTCTGGGCCGAGACCGCCGCGCGCCGCGTCGCTCCCACCGACCTGCCGCGGCTGGCCGAGACGCTCGCGAAGGTCGGCGAGTCGACGCGCATCCGTTTCTTCGCGACCTGCGCCGCGGAGTGCAAGCACCGCTCGCTGCGCCGGATCGCGCTCGCCGACCTGGCGGCGCACCGCCCCGACATCAACACGATCGATCGCATGGTGCGCCTGATCGAGGCCGCGCCGACGTGGGCGAGCGATCGCGCGCAGGGCGCACGCGTGCTGCTGCTGGCGATCGCCGCCGGCTCGCTGCCCGGCTCGCAGTCGCAGCGGCTGACCTGGACGTGGAAGCTCGCGCGCGCCTCGCGGGAGACGCAGTACCGCGCGGCCACCGCCGCCAGCCCGGCGATCCGCGACCTCCTGCGCACGCTCGCCTCCTCGCGCGGCGAGGAGCACCACGTGCGGGCGCGCCTGCTGGTGGCCTCGCTGCGTCAGGCCGAGCTCCCGGTGGCGGCCGCAGCGCTCGCGGCCGCGCTGACGCACGATGCGATCGCCGCGCGCACGATCGAGACGGCGCGCTCCGAGCTCGGCGCCGACGTCGAGGAGCTCGCAGCCGCGTTCGCCACGAACCTGCCCGAGCAGAAGGCCGAGCCGCCGGCCAAGGCACGCCGCACCCGCAAGAAGCGCAAGGACCGCCCGGCGGGCGCGGCCTCCGGCGCGGGCGCCGCGAACGGGAGATCCGGCGACGCCAAGCCGGCCGAGGCCGCCAAGGCGCCGGACGCCGCGGCCGAGTCCGGGGACGAGCCCCGTGCGCCGGCGCCCGAGGGCGCGCCCGGCCGCAAGCGCCGCCGCCGTCGCCGGCGCCGCAAGGGCCCGGGCGAAGGAGCCCAGGCGGGCGCGCCCGCGAACGGCGCGGCCGAAGCCGCATCCGCGGCCGAAGCCCCGGCCGCAGCGACGGCCCCGGCGGCACCCGAGCTCGCGCAGGGCAAGAAGGCCACCCCGCGCAAGAAGCCCGCCCAGGACCGGTCGGCCGCACCGGCGGCCGGGGACGAGGGGTCCGCGAACGGGTCGGAGCCGCAGGCCAAGCCCAAGCCCCGTCCTCGCCGCCGCAAGCGCGCGGTCATGGATGCCGCGTCGATCGGCCTCCCGCCGAAGGGCGAGGCCGGCTGAGAGTGGCGCGGAAGGGCATCATCCTGGCCGGCGGGTCGGGCACGCGGCTGTACCCGGTGACGCGGGTCATCTCCAAGCAGCTGCTCCCGGTCTACGACAAGCCGATGATCTTCTACCCGCTGAGCACGCTCATGCTCGCCGGGATCCGCGAGATCCTCGTGATCACGACGCCGCACGACGCGCCCGCCTTCGAGCAACTGCTCGGCGACGGCTCGCGCTGGGGCCTCGAGGTCTCCTACGCGCAGCAGCCCAGCCCCGACGGTCTCGCGCAGGCGCTCCTGATCGCACGCGACTTCCTGGACGGCGCACCGTCGTGCCTCGTCCTCGGCGACAACATCTTCCATGGCCACGGCCTCACCGACGTGCTGCGCGCCGCCAGCGCGCGCGAGACGGGCGCGACCGTGTTCGGCTACTGGGTCCGCGACCCCGAGCGCTACGGCGTCGTCGAGTTCGACGCCGACCAGCGTGCGATCGGGCTCGAGGAGAAGCCGGAGCGGCCGAAGTCGCACTACGCCGTCACCGGTCTCTACTTCTACGACGGCAACGCACCGGACGACGCCGCCGCGCTCACTCCCTCACCGCGCGGCGAGCTCGAGATCACCGACCTCAACCGGCGCTACCTGGAACGCGGCGAGCTGATGGTCGAGCGCCTCGGGCGCGGCTACGCGTGGCTCGACACGGGCACGCACGAGTCGCTGCTGCAGGCCGCGAACTTCATCGAGACGATCGAGACGCGGCAGGGCCTCAAGGTCGCCTGCCCCGAGGAGATCGCCTACCAGAACGCCTGGATCGACCGCGATCGGCTGCTCGCGCTCGCGGAGCCGCTCAGCAAGAACGGCTACGGCCAGTACCTGCTCGCGCTGGCCGACGGCGCCTTCGCAGGCACCGACTAGCCCCAGCTCCGACCTGGCGTATGGTGATTCAGTGACTCCTCCGATCGAGAGCACGCCCGTCGAGGGCGTGCGCGTCGTGACCCTGCGCAAGTTCGGCGACGAGCGCGGCTGGTTCTGCGAGCTGCGCCGCGAGTCGTGGTACCGCGAGCTCTCCGGCGGCAGGCCGTCGCTGCAGACGAACATCTCGTTCTCGCAGCAGGGCGTGATCCGCGGCCTGCACTGGCACCGCCGCGGCCAGGACGACCTCTTCTTCTGCCCGCAGGGCCGGGCCCGCGTCGTCGTGCTCGACCGCCGCGAGGACTCGAGCACCCACGGGCGTCGCATGGTCGATCGACATCGACGGCGACAACTGCCTCGGCGTCTACATCCCCGGGCAGGTCGCGCACGGCTTCGAGGCGCTCACCGACGTCGTGCTCTGCTACCACGTCACCGAGGAGTACGACCCGGCCGATCCGGACGAGCAGAACGTGCGCTGGGACGACGAGCGCGTGCGCGACCTGTGGTCGACCGCGAGCCCGACCCTCTCTTCGCGCGACGCATGACCCGCGTGCTCGTGACCGGCGGCGGCGGCCAGCTCGGCCGCGAGTTCGCGCTGCTGCTCGGCGCCGATGCCGCGGCGCCCGCCCGCGCCGAGCTCGACGTCTCCGACGAGGCCTCGGTGGCGCGCGCGTTCGCGGAGCACCGTCCCGAGCTCGTCCTGCACACCGCTGCCTGGACCGACGTGGACGGCGCCGAGGCCGATCCCGCCGGCGCGCGGCTCGCCAACGAGGAGGGCAGCCGCATCGTCGCGCGGGCCGCGCGCGGCGTGCGGCGCCGCACTCGTCGGGTTCTCGACCGACTACGTGTTCGCCGGCGACGATCCGGACGGCTATGACGAGCGCTCGCCGGTCGCCCCGCGCAGCGTCTACGGCGCCACCAAGCTCGCGGGCGAGCGCGCGCTGCTCGCGGAGCATCCGGAGGCCTACGTCGTGCGCACGGCCTGGGTGTTCTCGCCGCGCGGCCGCAACTTCCTGTTGACGATGCTGCGGCTCGGCGCCGAGCGCGACGAGCTGCGGGTGGTCGACGATCAGGTCGGCTGCCCCACGTCGACGCTGCACCTCGCGACCGCGACGGTCGATCTGGTCGAGCGCTGCACGCCCGGGATCTACCACCTGGCCGGCGGCGGCTCGACGAGCTGGCACGGCTTCGCGAGCGCGATCATGGAGGACGCCGGCCTCGCGGCGCGCGTCGTTCCGATCCGCTCGAGCGAGCTGCAGCGCGCGGCGCCGCGGCCCGCCTGCTCGATCCTGCGAACCGTGCACGCCAACGCCCCACGGCTGCCACACTGGAGAGAAGGGCTGCGCGACTGTCTCGCCGTCCTGGCAAGAGCGGAGGAAATGTGAGACGGATCCTCGTGACGGGCGGCTGCGGGTTCATCGGCTCGCACTTCGTGCGGCGGCTGCTACGCCGCCATGACGACGTGGAGGTCGTGAATCTCGACGCGCTCACGTATGCCGGCAACCCCGCCAACCTGGCCGACGTCGCCGACAGCGAGCGCTACCGCTTCGTGCACGGCTCGATCTGCGACGCCGATGCGGTGGCCAGTGCCGCCGAGGGCTGCGACGCGATCGTCAACTTCGCCGCCGAGACGCACGTCGACCGCTCGATCATGGAGGCCGGCGACTTCATCCAGACCGACGTCTTCGGCACGTATCTCCTGCTCGAGTGGATCCGCGACCGCGGCGGCCGGCTCGTCCACGTCTCGACCGACGAGGTGTACGGCGACATCGAGCCCGGCCATGCGTCGCGCGAGGGCGATGCGCTGCACCCGAGCTCGCCCTACTCGGCGTCCAAGGCCGGCGGCGATCTCCAGGTGGTCGCCGCGGTGCGCACCTACGGCGTGGACGCCGTCATCACGCGCGGCTCGAACAACTACGGGCCCAACCAGTACCCCGAGAAGCTGATCCCGCTGTTCACGACGAACCTGCTCGACGGCGAGCCCGTGCCGGTCTACGGCGACGGGCGCCAGTCGCGGGACTTCATCTACGTCGAGGATCATTGCGCGGGCATCGAGACGGCGCTCGAGCGCGGTGCGAGCGGTGAGATCTACAACGTCGGCGGCGGCAACGAGATCGAGAACCTGACGACCACGATGCGCCTGCTCGAGCTCACCGGACGGGACGAGAGCCACATCCGCTACGTCACCGACCGCCCGGGCCACGATCGCCGCTACGCGCTCGACACGAGCAAGCTGCAGAGCCTCGGCTGGAGCGCCCGAGGTGACGTTCGACGAGGGCCTGAAGCGCACCGTGGACTGGTATCGCGAGAACCGGCCCTGGTGGGAGCCGATCAAGAGCGGTGGCGGCTTCGCCGAGTACCGGCGCAAGCAGTACGGAGGCGCCGGCAGGTGACGGAGACGCCGGCCGCGCCCGACGCGACCGGCGGGTACCTCGACGCCCTCGCGGTCGGGGAGTTCCGGGCGCTCTTCGCGGCCTACACGGTCTCGATGCTCGGCGACATCGTGGCGGCGGTGGCGCTCACGGTGCTCGTGTTCGAGCGCACGGGCTCGCCGTTCCTCGCGGGCGTGACGTTCACGCTCGCGTTCCTGCCGTACCTGTTCGGGGGCGCGCTGCTCTCGAGCCTCGTCGATCGCGTCCCCCCGCGCAGCCTGATGATCGGCTGCGACCTGCTCTCGGCCCTGGTCGTCGCGCTGATGGCGGTGTCGGCGGTGCCGGTGCCCGCCCTGCTCGCATTGCTCTTCACGCTGGGCCTGATCTCGCCCGTCGCGTCGGGCATGCGCAACACGCTGCTCACGGTCGTCCTGCCGCCCGAATCGTTCATCGCCGGACGCTCGCTCTTCCGCATCGTGGCGCAGTCCGCGCAGGTGTTCGGCAACGGACTGGGCGGTGTCCTGATCGCGGTGACCTCGCCGCGCGGCGCACTGGTGCTGGATTGCGTGAGCTTCCTGGGCTCCGCCCTCGTCGTGCGCGTGGCGACGCGTGCGCGCCCGCCGCTGCGCGGCGAGGCCGACGGAGCGGCGCGCAGCAACGTCCTCCGGGACTCGCTCTCCGGGATGTCGGCCGTGCTCGCCCATCGGCGCCTTCGGCGCGTGCTGCTGCTCGGCTGGCTCGTCCCCACCTGCGCCGTCGCCCCGGAGGCGCTCGCGGCCCCCTATGTCGCCGACCTCGGGCTCTCGGCGGGCGCGGTCGGCTGGTGGCTCGCCGCGATCCCGGCCGGAACGATCGTCGGCGAACTTGTCGCGATCTGGTTCGTCTCACCTGCGTGGAGGGTGCGACTCATCTCGGTGTTTGCTGCCGCAACGTTCGTCCCACTGCTGGCGTTCGCCGGCCAGCCGGGCCTCGCGGTCGCGATTCCGCTGCTGATCGCGTCCGGCCTCTGCAGCGTGTGGGTGCTCGGTCAGGACGCGCTGATCCTGGAGGTGACGCCCGAGCACCTGCTTGGCCGCGTCTTCAGCGTCAACACGGCGGGGTTGATCTCGCTGCAGGGACTCGGTTTCGCCGCTGCGGGCGCGCTCGCGGAGTTCGTGCCGCCCCACGTCGCGATCGTGATCGCCGGTGTGGCCGGCCTCGCGGTGGTCGCGACGCTCGCTCCGGGCATCCGCGGGCCGGCTCCGCCCGGCAGGGAGATCTCGGCAGCCGCGCTACTCTGACTCCCGGGCCGCGCCGCCCGGAGCTGCCCCCATCATGTCTCCAGCGCCGCACCCACTTCGTGCTCGCACTCGTCGTTGCGCTCTTCGTGCCCACGGCGGCGTCTGCGGATACGACCTTCACGTTCACCGGCCACGGCTACGGCCACGGCGTCGGCATGGGGCAGTACGGCGCGCAGGGCTACGCGCTGCAGGGCTGGACGCACCAGCAGATCCTGGCCCACTACTACCAGGGCACGACACTCGGGCCGAGCGGCGTCTCGCAGGTGCGGGTGCTGCTCCAGGAGAAGCTGACGCAGGCGACTGCGAGTGCGCCGTCCGGCCTCGCGGCAGCGGACGAGGGCGGGACTGCGACGCTCGCGATTCCGGGGGCGGGCGCGGTCACGGTGCGACAGGACGCGACCGGGTTCTCGCTCCTCGACGCGGCGGGCGCGGTGCTCGCGAGCGGATGGACCGGGCCCGTCTCGCTGACCGCGAGCGACGGCGGGCCGGTGACGGTCGCCGGGGCGGCGCTCAACTCGCTGCGCGACGGGCGCTACCGGGGCCGGCTGCGCGTGCTCGCCGAAGCCGGCGGGCTGTCGGTCGTCAACATCGTCTCGCTCGAGAACTACCTGCGCGGCGTCGTCGCGAGCGAGATGCCGTCGACCTGGAAGCCCGAGGCGCTGCAGGCGCAGGCCATCGCCGCGCGCACCTACGCGGTGGCGACGCGCAAGGCCGCGACGAGCTCGTTCGACCTCTACCCGGACGAGCGCAGCCAGGTCTACCGCGGCCTCGCGTCGGAGGGAGCCGCGGCGTCGGCCGCGGTCGACGCGACCGCCGGGCAGGTCGTCCTCTACGCGGGCCAGCCGATCGTGACGTATTTCTCCTCGTCCTCGGGCGGCCGCACCGCAGCCGCCGAGGAGGTCTTCTCGGGCGCCAAGCCGGTGCCGTACCTCTCGTCGGTCGACGACCCCTTCGACACGCTCTCGCCGAATCACGACTGGACGCTCTCGCTGAACGACCGCGACCTCTCGCAGAAGGCCATCTACCCGGGCCTCGTCGCGGGCATCCACGTGGACGCCTACCCGTCGGGCCGCGTGCGGGCGGTGACGCTGAACGGCAGCGCCGGGCCGCTCGAGCTGGGAGCGGCGCTCGCGCGCAAGCGCTTCGGCCTGCGCTCGACGTGGTTCACGGTCTCGCCCGAGGCGGCGCTGCCCCGGGCGACGAAGATCGCGCTGCACGCGCGCGTCGTGCGCAATCGCGTGCTGCTGAGCGGGTCGGCGCCGCCCGGCACGGCGACGCTGCAGGGCGCCGCGGGCTACGGCTGGCGCGACATCGTCTCGCGCGAGGTCGCCGACGACGGCGCCGGCGCGCTCTCCTTCCGGCGCCCGGTCGGCGAGTCGTCGCGCTACCGGCTCGTCGCGGGCTCGCTCTCGACGCCCGCCGTGCCCGTGATCCGGAAATCGGGCCTGCTCCTGCGCGGGCGCCCCGGGGCTCGGCTGAACGGGCGGCTGTATCCGCGCGGCGCGCGCGGCTCCGTGGTGCTCGAGCACGTCGTCCGCGGCCGCTGGACGTGGGTCGCCCGCGTGACGGCGCGCGCCGACGGGACGTTCCGCTTCCCGGTGCGCGCCACGGGCGGTCGCTGGCGCGTGCGCTGGCGCGGCGCCGGCACGTTCCTCGGCGCGCGCTCGCCCGAGCTTCGCGTGGGCGCGCGCACGCTGGCCTGGACGCCCACCGATCCGCTGGCGACCCGGGAGTGGAATCTCGCCGCCGTCAACGCGTTCGCGTACTCCGAGGTGCTGCCGGTGCCCACGGATCCGGTCACGGTCGCCGTGATCGACAGCGGCATCGATCGCACGAGCCCGGACCTGGCCGGTGTCGTGCCGCTCGCGCCGATCGACGAGGCCCGTGACCCGACGACGTCGCTGATCCACGGCACGGCGGTCGCCGGCATCATCGCCGCCGACGCGAACAACGGCATCGGCGGGCTCGGCGTCGGAGCGCCGTACGTGCGCCTGCTCGACTACCGCGTGGTCGGGGGTGGCGACGTCGATCCGCGCGTCGAGGCCCAGGCGATCCGCGATGCGGTCGGAGCGGGCGCGCGCGTGATCAATCTCTCGCTCGGAGGTCACCGCGACCCGAAGCACCCCGAGCTCGACGAGTTCTCGCGGGTCGAGCGCGACGCGATCTCCTACGCCGTCAGCCGCGGCGCCGTCGTGGTCGCGGCGGTCGGCAACTCCGACTCGGGCACCGGCATCTACGCCAGCTGGCCGGCGGCGCTCCGCCACGTGATCGGCGTCTCGTCGGTCGATCAGAAGCTCGCCTGGTCGACGTTCTCGAACACGGATCCGGTGTTCAACGACATCGCCGCCCCGGGCGAGGCCATCATCACGACCGTGCCCCGCTCGCTGGCGCCCACCGGGTCGTCGCTCGACGCACCGCCCGGCATGACGATCGGGTCCGACGGCACCGTGCTCGGCACGTCGTTCTCGGCGCCGCACGTGAGCGCGGCGGCCGCGGTGCTGCTCGCGCGCCACCCCGAGCTCACGCCGAGCCAGGTGATCTGGATCCTCGAGCACACCGCGCGGCGCCTCGGCGACGTCGGGGGCATCGGGCGCGACCGGCTCACGGGCTACGGGCTGCTGGACGTCACGGCGGCCGTCCGGCTCGCGGACGGGCCGCCCGCCGCGCTGCCGCCCGCGGACGCCGACGAGCCCAACGACGTCGTCAGGGACGCACAGGTGCTCGCCACGTCCGCCGGCTTCACCGATGCGATCGCCGACTTCGGCGACGATCGCCGGGACGTCTACAAGATCTACGTGCGCGCCGGCGAGACGCTGAGCGTGCGCACCGAGGCGCTGCCGCTGGGCGGCAACCTCGGCATCGACGTCGGCATCTTCTCGCCGACGGCCCGCGATCTCGCGAGCAGCGCGACGCGCGCGCTCGCGAGCAGGCGCGTCTCGGCCTCGGACAGCTCGCTGCGCGCGCGCAACGCGACGGCCAGGGACGGCTTCTTCTTCGTGCAGGTCACCTCGCGGCGCGGCTGGGGCGCGTACCGCCTGCGCTGGAGCCTGATCCCCGGGCAGTAGGAGTCTACGCGCCGAGCAGCTCGTCGGGCGCCACGTCGCGCAGCACGCGCGCGGGCTGGCCGACCACGACGGTGCGCGCCGGTACGTCGCGCAGCACGATCGCGCCGGCGCCGACGAAGGCGTCCTCGCCGATCTCGACACCGGGCAGCAGGATGGCCGCGCCGCCGATGCGGGCGCCGCGGCGCACGACCGCGCCCTTCATGAGCGCGCGGCGGCGCTCCGTGCGCCCCATGAAGTTGTCGTTCGTCGTGACCACGCAGGGCGCGATGAAGACGTCGTCCTCGAGCTCGCAGTAGGCCGTGACGTAGGCCTCGGCCTGGATCCGCACGCGCGCGCCGATGGTCGTGTCGTTCTCGACGGTCGCGCCGCGCCCGACCACGCTGTCGGGGCCGATCGTGACGCGCTCGCGCACCACGGCGAGGTCGCCGACGATCACGCGGTCGGCGAGCTGCGAGCCGGCGAAGACGATCGCGCCCGTCGAGATCGTGCAGCCCGCGCCCACCACGAGTCCCGGCAGCGGATCGCGCCGCGCGGTCGACTGGCCGCCGAGCGCCGGGCGCTTGCCGAGCACGGCGTTGTCGCCGACCACCGTTCCCGCGCCGATCGAGCAGCCGTCGTGCACGATGACGTTGGCGCCGAACTCCACCCCGTCGGCGATCGTCACGCCGTCGCCGACGTGCAGGTTGGGGCCGCGGGGGTCGGCGCGCAGGGTCATGCCGTCAGTGTGACCGGTTGCCCCCCGGCATCGAGCGACGCCTGCATCGCCTCGAGCACCTCGACGACCGCGAGGCCCTCGCGCCCGCTGCAGCGGGGATCCCGGCCGCCCTCGATCGCGTCGACGAACTCCTGGCACTCGAGGCGCAGCGGCTCGTCGTTCGGGATGCGCGGAATCGAGATGTCGCCGAAGCGCACGCTCACGTACTCGCCGTAGGAGTCGGTGCTCGGCGCGCGCGAGGCGCTCTTGTCGTAGATCGTGACCTTGCGGTCGGTCTCCATGTCGTCGAAGACGACCATCTTCTGCGATCCGACGACGGTGAGCTTGCGCGTCTTGTGCGGGTCGAGCCAGCTCAGGTGGAGGTGCGCGACCGCGCCCGGACGGGAACTTCAGGTACCCGAACACGACGTCCTCGACGTCGGGGCGCACGTAGCACTCGCCGCGCGCCTGCGCCTCGACCGGCCGCTCGCCGACGAGGTCGAGCAGCACGGCCACGTCGTGGGCGCCGAGGCTCCAGAGGGCGTTCTCGTCCGCCCGCACCTGGCCGAGGTTCACGCGGTTGCCGTAGAGGTAGTAGATCTCGCCGAGCTCGCCCGAGTCGATCAGCTCGTGCACCTTCGCGAGCGCGGGGTGGAAGAGCAGGAGGTGCCCGACCATCAGCCGCCGGTCGGCCGCCTCGGCCGCCGCCACGAGCTCGCGGGCGTCGGCGACGCTGGCCGCGAGCGGCTTCTCGATGAACACGTGCTTGCCGGCCGCGAGCGCACGCAGCCCGAGCGGATGGTGGGTCGGCACGCTCGAGGCGACGGCGATCGCATCGAGCGACGGATCGTTCAGCAGGTCGTCGAAGTCGGCCGTGAAGCGGGCCTGCGGGTACTGCGGCGCGTAGCGCTCGCGGTTCTCGGCCGAGAGGTCGCAGCACCAGGCGAGATCGGCGACGCGGGACATGTTGCGCACGACGTTCGGTCCCCAGTAGCCGAGGCCGACGACGCCGATGCGCACGGTCACAGCTTGACGACCTTGCCGTCCGAGCTGCCGAGCGACCCGGTCGCGTTGCGGAAGTCGACGACCAGCTGCGCCCGCTCCACGAGGTCGGCGTAGTCGATCGAGGAGTGGTCGGTCACGACGACGACGCAGTCGGAGGCCTCGATCGCCGGCACGAGCGGCACCGACTCGAGCCCGAGACTGCGCAGCTGCGGCACGTGCGGGTCGTGGTAGCTGATCGCGCAGCCCTCGGCGCGCAGCAGCTCGATCAGCTTGAGCGCCGGCGACTCGCGCGTGTCGTCGATGTCCGGCTTGTAGGCGACGCCGACGATCAGCACCTCGGATCCGCGCAGCGGCTTGGCCTGGCCGTTGAGGGCGCGCGCGACCTTCTCGCGGCAGAAGTACGGCATGTTCTGGTTGACCTTGCCCGCGAGCTCGATGAACTCGGTGTGGAAGTCGAACTGCCGGGCGCGCCACGAGAGGTAGAACGGGTCGAGCGGGATGCAGTGGCCGCCGAGGCCCGGGCCCGGGCGTGAAGCGCATGAACCCGAACGGCTTCGTGGCCGCCGCGTCGGCGACCTCCCACACGTCGACGCCCATGCGGTCGCAGAGCATCGCCATCTCGTTCATGAGCGCGATGTTGACCGAGCGGAAGATGTTCTCGAGCAGCTTCGCGAGCTCGGCCGTCTCGGGCGCGGAGACGGGCACGAGCGTGTCGACGGCCTTGCTGTACATGGCCACGGCGCGCTGCGTGCAGGCGGGCGTCAGGCCGCCGACGATCTTCGGCATCGTGCGCACGGTGTAGTCCGTGCGGCCCGGGTCGATGCGCTCGGGCGACATCGCGAGATGGAAGTCCGTGCCCGCCTTGAGGCCCGACGCACGCTCCAGCATCGGCCCCATGTGGTCGCGCGTGGTGCCCGGGTACGTGGTCGACTCGAGCACGATCAGGTGCCCGCGCCGCAGGTGCGGCGCGATCGACTCGGTGGCGGCCGTGATGTACGAGAGATCGGGCTCGCGGTTCTCGGTGAGCGGCGTCGGCACGCACACGATCACGTCGTCGCAGGCGGCGACCTCGGCGTAGTCGACGGTGGCGCGCAGGAGGTCGCGCGTCACGAGATCGCCGAGCACCTCCGGCGTCACGTCCTTGATGTACGAGTCGCCGGCGTTGATGCGGGCGACGCGCGGGGCGTCGGGCTCGACGCAGAGAACGGCGTGGCCGGCCTCCGCGAACGCGACGGCGAGGGGGAGTCCGACGTAGCCGGCTCCGATGACGGCGATGCGTGCATCCACAACGACTCAGCCTAGTCGGTGCGCCACGGGGCTCCCGTCACCAGTCGAGCCATTCGGCCGGCCGAATGGCCGTCGCCGTAGACATCGGGATGCGACCCGCCGAGGGGCGGGTCGGCGGCGGCCGCGGCGATCGCCGCCGGGTCGTCGCCGACGAGGACGTTCCAGCCGAGCTGCATCGTCTCGACCCACTCGGTCGTGTCGCGCAGCGTGACGCACGGGACCGAGTGGAGGTAGGCCTCCTTCTGGACGCCGCCCGAGTCGGTCAGGCACACGCGCGCCGCCCGCAGCAGGGCCGTGAAGTCGAGGTACCCGAGCGGCGGCAGCACGTGCAGGCGGCGCTCGATCTCGTCGAGCAGGCCTGCGGCGGCGAGCGCCTCGCGCGTGCGGGGGTGCAGCGGCAGCACGACCGGGCCCTCGACCCGCAGCAGGCCCTCGGCGAGCCGGCCGAGCGCGGGCTGCTCGGTGTTGGCCTGGCGGTGGACGGTCGCGAGGACGTAGGAGCCGGGCTCGAGCCCGAGCTCCGCGGGATAGGCGGAGCGCTCGCTCGCGATCGGCCCGAGCATGCGCGCGAGATCCACCATGACGTCGCCGACGAGCTCGACGCCGCGCACGATGCCCTCGGCCGCCAGGTTCGCGACGGCGGTCTCCGACGGGCAGAACAGCAGCCGGGAGAGGCGGTCGCAGACGATGCGGTTGACCTCCTCCGGCATGCGCATGTCGAACGAGCGCAGGCCGGCCTCGACGTGCGCGAGCGGCAGGTTCAGCTTGGCCGCGACGAGCGCCCCGGCGAGCGTCGAGTTGGTGTCGCCGTAGACGAGCATGGCGTCGGGCCGGGCCTCGAGCGCCGCCCGCTCGATCCCGACGAGCATGGCGGCCGTCTGCTCGGCGTGCGAGCCCGAGCCGACGCCGAGGCGCACGTCGGGCTCGCCCAGGCCGAGCTCCTCGTTGAAGACGCGCGACAGCTCGTGGTCGTAGTGCTGGCCGGTGTCGGCGACGACGAGATCGACGTGCTTCGCGAGCTCCGCGTGCAGCGGCGCCGCCTTGACGAACTGCGGGCGCGTTCCGGTGACCGAGAGCAGGCGCATCGCCAGGAGGGTACGCCGGATGTCCCTGCGCACCGGAATACCTGTACTTGCAGGGGTTCCAGTGTGCTAGTAACAAGTGCAACCTGGCGCCATGGAGGAGTTGGAGGGCTCCGCGCGCGGCGTCAGCCTGCGCGCAGCCGCATGCATGCTCGCGGGAGATGCGCGCGACCCGGTCTCGGGTGAGCGCGTGCGCAGCGCCGTGGACGCGCAGCTGCGCCGCGCCGGCGTCGCCGCGCAGGACGCCGGCGACGTGCGCACCGACGTCGTGCTGGCGCTGCTCTCCGCACCCGCGGCCGACCTCCCGCTGCCGCTCGAGCTGGTGTGCGCGCGCGCCGCGGTCATCGCCCGCAACAAGGCCGTCGATCTCGGTCGCCGCAGTGCGCGCGCGCCGATCGCGTTCGGCGACGACCTCCCGGAGCCGCGAGCGCTCGGAGAGCGCCCGGGATCACTCGCCGACGGGCTCGACGAGGTCGCGGCGGCGGCGCACCGGCGGCGTGTGCGCGCGGATCTCGCGCTCGCCCTGCAGGGCCTGGACGCGCCGCAGCGGGCAGCGATCGCCGCACACGCCGGCGGCGGCGCGGCGCGTGCCTCCGGGCTTCCGCGCTCGACGTACTACCGCGCGCTCGCCCATGCCCAGGCACGCCTGCGCAGCGATCTGCGCGGCCGCCTCGCCGGCCTCGGCGTGCTCGGCGACCTCGCACGCGGCGCACGCGAGATCTTCGCCCACGTCGAGGGCGTGCACGCCGCTGCGGCAGGCGCCACCGCCGCCGTGGCCGTCGGCGCCGCGCTCGCGCTGAGCGTGCCGACCGGCGGGGACGCCCCACGGGTCCTGGCGCCGATCGTCGCGCAGGCGTCCGGCGGCCGTGTGCATCCGGTCGTCGCGACCCGCCCGCCCGCCGCGCGCGCCCTCCGCCGGCGCGTGACCGCTCCGACCCGGAGCCGCCCGTCCGCCGCGACGGAGCCGACGCCGGCCGCTGCCCCGAAGCCGCGCACGACCGCCTGCACGTACGACCCATCCGCATACGCCTGCTGACAGATCTGAGACCTCACATGCGCTCCCTCACCGCCCTGCTCGTCACGTTCCTCGCCGTCGTCCTCCCGTCGCCTGCGCTCGCCGGCACGTTCACGGTCGCGTTCGGCTACGGCACGCCGATGACCGGCGCGGGCTGGGTCACGAACGCCCAGGCGGGGCCGATCTGCGGGTACGAGGGCGTCGGGACGCTGTGGCTGAACGCCGGGACGCTGCCGGCCCACAGCGGGTGCTTCTACCTCTTCAACGCGCCCGCCCACGCGCAGATCGTCGCCGTCAACGTCTCGCACGGGTTCGCGAAGGCGAGCGCCGCGACCGGACTCTGCTCGTACTCGTTCGCGGCGGTGGCCGGCGACACGATCCACCATTGCAGCGGCGGCTCGTTCGCCGACGCGATCGCCACGAGCGGGGCCAACTGGGCCGAGCTCGGGATCTACAACGAGGGGAACACGGGCATCGCCATCGCCACGCCGCGTGCCAACAACGCCGTGTACGCCGGTGGCTGGGTCACGCTCTCCGATCCGACGCCGCCCGAGCTGTGGGCCAACGGCCCGACCGGGGTGCAGTCCGGGGACGCGGCGCTGATGGCATGGTCGGCCTCCGACAGCGAGAGCGGATCGCCGGCGGTGTCCTACGCAGTCGACGGCGGCGCGCGCGTGGCGATTCGCGGCCAGGCGTGCTCGTGGATCTGCAGCACCCTGGTCAACGGGAGCGTCACGATCGACCTCTCGGGGCTCGCCGACGGGCCGCACGCGGTCACGGTGCACGCCAAGTCCTACGCGGATGTGGAGACGAGCTACGGCCCGTTCGCGTTCCGCGTCGACCGCACGGCCCCCGCGCAGCCGCTCGTCCACGTCGTGCCGGATGCCGCGGCCGCGACCGCCGGCTGGTGGGGACATGCGCCCGTGGCGGTGTCGGTCTCGACGGCCACCGCACCCGACGTGCTCAGCTCGATGCTGCGCGTCTACGGCCCCTCGGGGGCGCTCGTGCACCAGGAGGCCTTCGCGGGCGCCGTGACGTCCGCGGCGATCCCGGCGTCCGCGCTCGCCGCCGACGGCGCCTACGAGCTGGACGTCGTCGAGTGCGACGGAGCCGGCCACTGCGCGACCTCCTCGCGCGCCGCGCTGCGCTGGGACGGGAGCCCGCCGCCGACGCCGGCCGACACGGCGGCCGCGCCGCTCGGCGTGCTCGCGGCGCGCGACGGGGCCCACATGACCTGGCCCGCACTGGGCGCCCCCGGCGGCCACAGCGGCATCGCCGGAGCGTTCACTGGTGTGGGTTCCACTCCCGCTGCCGCACGCGCCGCGGCGCTCGCCGCCGCGCAGTGGCAGGCCGGCGATCCGGGCACCAGCGACACCTCGATCCCATCGGCGTCCGTACGCGGTGCGGAACGCGTGTGCCTCGCCGTCCGCCCGGTCTCGGGCGCCGGGATCGCCGCGAGCTCGTCCGGCGTGCGCTGCGCCCTCGTCGACGAGCAGCCGCCGGCGGTGACGGTGATCGGTGCCCAGCGCTGGAGCGGCGGTGCCCAGACCGTGGGCCTGACCGTGAGCGACGCGAACGGCGCGGCCCTCACGCAGGTGCTGCTCGACGGGGCCCCGGCGACGGCGGCCGGCAACGGGATCACGGTCTCAGGCGAGGGCACGCACACGCTCCGCGTCGCGGCCCGCGACGGCGCGGGCAACGAGACGGTCGTCGAGCGTGCACTCGGGAGTCGATGCGAGCGCTCCCGTCATCGGTGAGGTCACGACCGACTTCGTCGCCCGCGAGCTGCGGGTCGGCGTGCGGGACGCGCTCGCCGGAGTCGCGCTCGCAGAGGTGCGCCTCGCCGGCACCGCGCTCGAGACGACGATCTCGGCCGACCGCGCGATCGCGATCGCACACGTTCCGGCCGGCCTCGCGCTGGACGGCGCCACCATGGTCGTGCGCGTCCAGGATGCCTCGAGCCCGGCCAACGCGAGCGAGCTCAGCGTGACCCTGCCCGCGCGATCGCAGCCGCTCCTGCGCGGTCTCGACGTCGCGCGAGGCCGCGTGAGCGGCCGCGTGGTCGCCGACGCGGCGGCGCGCGTGCGCATCTGGGCGTACCCGAAGGGGCGCTTGCCGCACCTGCGTCGGGACCTTTCCGGCCGGTTCAGGCGGCAGGTTCTCGGTTCGCGTGCGGCCCGGTCGCACCACGCGCTACGCCGTTGCGGTTCCCGAGAGCCAGCAGCTCCGCAGCCTGGCCGAGCGCGTCGCCGGCACCGTGCGGGTGCGCGCCCGCATCGACGGGCTGACGATCCGCGTCCGCGGCGACCGCCTTGCGGTGCGCGCCCGCTTCGCGGGCCGAGGCGAGGCCACCCGCCTCCATCTGCTCGTCCACGACATGCGCGGAGGACGCTGGGTCGAGGCCTGTCTCGAGCACGGCCGGCCCGGGGTCCGCCTCGAGCGCACGGGCCGCGTGTGGGGTACGTGCACGATCCCGCCGAGCGCCCGCGGCCGCGCCTGGACCTACCGCCTCGTCCTCGCGGCGCCCTCCAGCACCTGGCCCTGGCGCACGCCGTCGAGCGGATCCGTGAGCGTGCTGCTCCCGCTCTGACCGCGCGGCACCGGCCGATGTGGGACCTTCGGCCACCCTCGTGCGACTCCCAGGTGCAGGCCGCGATCGGCGCGGCCCGTTCCTGGGGGACGCATGTCGATCGGACTGTTCGCTCTGTGGGTCGGCTGGCCCGGAGGCCTTGCGCTCTACGCGTGCGGGCGGGCGGCGCGCGTGATGCGGCGGGACGAGCTCGTCGTGCTCGCTACACGAGCGCCGGGAACGCGCTCGACAGGTCGCTCGTGATGGCCGTCATCTGCCCGGTGGCGAGCAGCAGGCCGAGCACCATCAGGATGACTCCCGAGCCGCGGACGAGCAGGGGCGTGTGCCGCCGGAGCGACGCGAAGCTCGCGAGGCCGCGCGTGAAGAGCAGGCCCGAGAGCAGGAACGGCACGCCCAGGCCGAGCGAGTAGACCGCGAGCAGGAGCGCGCCGTCGAGGGCATGGCCGGAGCGGCCGGCCAGGGCGAGGATCGCGGCGAGCGTCGGCCCGACGCAGGGCGTCCAGCCGATGCCGAAGCCCGCGCCGGCGAGCATGGCGCCCAGCGGCCCGGCGGGCTTGCGGGCCGACGCGAGACGGCGCTCCTGCTGGAACAGCATCCCTCCGAAGCCCGCCAGGACGGCGCCCATCAGCACGATCAGCAGCCCCGAGACGATCTCGAGCGTCCGCCGGTGCTCGGTGAGCAGATCGCCGATCGCGCCCGCACCCGCGCCGAGCGCCGTGAACACCGCAGCCGAAGCCGAGCACGAATGCCCCGGTCGCGATCGTCACACGGCGCGTCTGATCGCCGAGATCCTGGAACGAGACGCCCGAGACGTACGAGAGGTAGGCCGGAACGAGCGGCCACACGCAGGGCGACAGGAAGGAGATGACGCCGGCGGCGAAGGCGGCGCTGAGCCCGACCGGCGAGAGGGCGATCTCGGCGAGGAGCATTCAGGGGCCGAGCGCGCGCAGCTCGGCGTTCAGCCGCGCGAGCGTCTGCGGGCCGACCAGGCGATCGACGACCTGGCCGTTGCCGTCGACGACGATGGTCGTCGGCATGCCGACGATGCCGTAGCGGTTGTTGAGCCCGCAACAGCGCGTGCTCACGATGGGATAGCGCCAGCCGGCCTTGCGGGCGAACGCGACGGCGTCGCCGTGCGGCGAGTCCACCGCCACGCCCACGAAGGAGGCGCGACCGTCGAGCGCGCCGCTGAACGAGCGCAGATCGGGCGCCTCGCGCTTGCACGGCTCGCACCACGATCCCCAGAAGTTGATGAAGACGGGCTTGCCCTGGAGCCGCGCCAGCGAGAAGTCGGCGCCGTCGAACGCCTTGCCCGTGATCGCGGCCGCCGCGAACGGCTGGAAGCCCTCCGGCGGCACGGTGACGTTCTTCGTGTCCTGCGACGAGACGTCGTCCTGCTTGCTCAGCCCGTAGGCGAACACGCCGCCGATGGCGATCAGCGCGACGAGTCCCGCGACCAGCCTCCGGCTCATGGGCGCACCCTACCGCGAGCTCCTATGCTCCCGGCATGCGCACGAAGGCAGCAGTCCTGTGGGAGTCCGGCGCTCCGCTGAGCGTCGAGGAGGTCGAGCTCGGCGAGCCGCAGGCGGGCGAGGTGCGCGTGCGCATCGCCGCCGCGGGCGTCTGCCGCTCCGACCTCCACGTCATGGACGGCACCTGGGCGTACGACCTGCCGATGGTGCTCGGCCACGAGGGCGCCGGGGTCGTCGACGCCGTGGGCCCCGGCGTGCTGGCGCCCAAGGTGGGAGACGCCGTGGCGCTCGCGTGGGTGACCGCGTGCGGCCGCTGCCGCATGTGCGCGGCCGGCTCGCCGGCCCTCTGCGAGATCGGCTCGCACCTCCACCGCATGCCCGACGGCAGCTCGCGCCTGCAGGCGCGCGGGCAGGACCTCAACCACTTCATGGCGACCGCGTGCTTCGCCGAGCACGTCGTGGTGCCGGCCACGCAGGCGGTCGAGCTGCCGGAGGGCACCGACCTCGAGGTCGCCGCCCTGATCGGCTGCGCGGCCATGACGGGCGTCGGCGCGGTCTTCAACACCGCCGCCGTGCGGCCGGGCGAGCGGGCCGTCGTGTTCGGCTGCGGCGGCGTCGGCCAGTGCATCGTGCAGGGCCTCCGGGCCGCCGGTGCGCACCCGATCGTGGCCGTCGACGTGACCGACGCGGCGCTCGAGCTGGCGCGCGCCTCGGGCGCGACCGAGACCGTGCGCGCCGGATCCGAGGACGACCGGCGGGCGATCAAGCGCGCCACGCGGGGCGGGGCGGACGTCGCGTTCGAGGCGCTCGGGCGACCGGCGACGATCGAGGCGGCGTACTCGTCGCTCGCGCCGGGCGGCCGCGCCGTGATCGTCGGCATGCCCTCGCGCGACGCCACCATCACGATCAACGCGTTCAGCCTCGCGGGCTCGGGACTCACGCTGATGGGCTCGCTCTACGGCTCGTCGCGCCCGCACTTCGACGTGCCGCGGCTCGTCGAGCTGGAGGACGCCGGCCTGCTCGCGCTCGGCTCGCTGATCGCCCGGCGCTACCCGCTCGACGAGATCAACGGCGCCTACGACGACCTGCGCTCGGGCGCCCCCGGTCGCGGCGTCATCACGTTCGCCTAGTCAGCCTCGCAGAGCGCGACGATCGCGTCGACGCGCGGCCCCACGCTGGCGAGCTCGATCCACTCGCGCTCGGTGTGGTCGTCGCCGCCGACCGGGCCGAGGCCGTCGACCGTCGGCACGCCGATGTGACTCGTCCAGGAGCCGTCCGAGACGCCGCCGGCGGACTCCTCCAGCGCGGGCTGCCCGTTCGCCGCGAGCGCGCGCAGCGTCGCGTCCGGCGAGCTCCGGCGCGCGCCGCATGGGCGGGAATCCGCGGTCGTCGCTGAACGCGAAGACGACGCCGTCGTGGTGACCGACGGCGCGCATGCGGCCGAGCGCGTAGTCGAGATCCAGGTCGTCGAGCGCGCGGACGTCGACCGTGCCCCAGGCCTCGTCCGGCACGGTGTTCTTGACGGAGCCCGCGTGCAGCTGGGTCGCGACGGCGGTCATGCCGGGACGCGATCCGTGCAGCTCGCCCTCGATGCGCAGCAGCTCGCGCGCCAGCGCGCGCAGCGCCGAGCGGCCCTCGTCGGGCGAGGTGCCCGCGTGCGCCGGCACGCCGTGCGCGGTGATCGTGACCCAGCAGCCGGCCTTGCGCGAGGTCACGATCGCTCCCGACGGCCGCCCGCACTCGAGGCAGAGCGCCGCGTCCGCGCCGTGCATCGAGCTGAGCGTGTACGGCGCGACGTTGCGGCCCTCCTCGTCGGGCACGCTGTGCAGCTCGACGACCGCCTCGCTGCCGCTCGCCACGAGCCGCTCGAGCGCCGCGAGCCCGACGAGCACGCCGCCCTTCATGTCGGCCACGCCGGGCCCGAGCGCGCGCTCGCCCTCGCTGCGCAGCGGCCGCGCCGCGGCGGTGCCGGCGGCGTAGACCGTGTCGTGGTGGCCGAGCAGCAGCGTTCGCCGGCCGCTCGAGCCGTGCGTGCGGGCGACTACGTGCAGGCCCACGGGCGAGGGCAGGAGGTCGACGGCGCAGCCGGCCTCGCGCGCCCAGCGCGCGATCAGGGCCGCGCACGCATCGAGACCCTCCCGGTCACCGGTCGGCGAGTCGATCGCACAGAGCTCGCGCAGGCGCTCGAGGTAGCCAGGGGGCAGCGGGGCTGTCACGCGGGCAATCTAGGCGGCGTTACGCCGCCGCGCGCAGCAGCGGCAGCCGGCCACCCGGCACCCGCGGCAGCACGCGCCCGGCCTCGACGCCCAGCCAGCTCTCGAGCAGCGTGGCGTAGACCGTGCGGAAGTCGGTCGTGACGATCAGGTTCTCGTCGTCGTCGAGGCGCGTCAGCCCCGGGAACTCGCTGCGCACGCCGCCGTTGGCGCGGTTGCCGACGAGCAGCAGCAGGCCGCCGGCACCGTGGTCGGTGCCGCCGGAGTCGTTGTCCTCGGGACGGCGGCCGAACTCGCTCCAGATCAGCGTCAGCACGCGCTCCGAGAGCCCGCGGGCGTCGAGGTCGGCCTGCCAGGCCCGCAGCGAGTCGCCGAGGTCCTGCAGCAGCTCGGCATGCGACTCCGCCTGGGCGTCGTGCGTGTCGAAGCCGCCCTGCGAGATCGTCGCGACGCGCGTGCCGAAGCCCGCGCCGAGCATGCGCGCGAGGTTGCGCGAACGACTTGCCGAGGTTGCTGTCCGGGTAGGCCACGGGCGGCGGGGCCGGCTTGTCCTCCTTGGCCAGCGGGGCGAGCCGGTCGTGGGTCTCGATCGTGTTCCCGTACATCGAGCGCACGGCCGCCAGGGCCGGGTGCTTCGCCCGCGCGCGAGAGAGCCTGCGGTAGATCGGCAGGAAGGCCTTCTCCTCCCAGACGTCCGGGATGTAGAAGCCGAAGTCGCCCGGCGAGGACACGGTCGCGACGGGCGCGCGGTGGCTGATCATCGACGGATCCTGACCCCAGCCCACGTGGATGCCCTGCAGCGGGTTGTCGTGCGACCCGATCACGTCGAGCGTGCGCCCCAGCCAGCCGCTGCGATCCGGCGCCGGGCCGACGATGCCGCTGCGCCAGAAGCCGCCGGAGTTGAAGTGCGACTGATCCGGGTGGGAGTAGTCGACCGCCGGCAGGACGGCGACCTTGCCGTGGTCGTACAGCTCGCGCAGCCCGGCGAGGCTGGGGTGCCAGCCGAAGCTCGGGTAGTCGCCCAGCGGGAGCGCCGTCGCGGGATCGATGCCGATGCGCGAGCGCAGCTCGCGGTAGCGCGGGTCGGCGAGTGGCACGAGCGTGTTGATGCCGTCGTTGCCGCCGTCGAGGTAGAGCGAGACGAGGATCGGCGCGTCCGGCGCGTCGGCGGCCTGCGCCGCAGCCGCCTCGAGCACGCCGCGCGTCGAGAGGCCGGGCAGGCCGTTCGCGGCCAGCAGCAGGCCGACGCCGCCGGCGAGCAGGTTGCGGCGCGAGAGCCCGCCCTGGCGCTCGAACTCCGCGAGGCCGTGCATCGCCTCCTCCGGGATCGGCACGTGCCGGCCGGACATGCCGCGGAGCCGCGCGTGCGTCCCGTGCCAGTCGTTGCACCCGCGCGGCATCAGCAGACCTGCGCGTCGGGGCCGGCGAGCAGGACCTGGCGCAGCACGCGCTCGCGCTCGGGCCAGAAGTGCTTGACCTCCCAGTCCTCGTCCCGGCCGGCGACGCTGCGCCGGCTGTAGGACGCGAGCGCGGAGGTCGTCGCCTTGCTCGTCCACGGCTGCCCGGCATAGGCGAGCGAGTGCTCGAGCGCCTCCGCGGGCGTCCGCGACTCCGGGATGGCGCCATCCTCGATCTCGTCGCGCAGGAGCGAGGCCGCCGCCTGGAAGCGCATGCGCAGCGAGCTCGTCGAGAGCCAGGCCTCGTTCTGCTCCCAGCCGCTGACGTTCGGCGGGTAGAACGGGCGCTGGCCCATCTGGTCGAGCATCCAGGTCCAGTCGTCGCTGCGGATGTACGTGCCCGTCTGGCGCAGCATCCCGGCCACGTAGACGACGGGCGGCTTGATCATGTCGGGCTCCTCGAGATCCGCGTAGAGCGCGGCGTCGGAGAGGATCAGCGAGAGCACGGGCGCGACCTCGTAGCCCGACCCGGTGTAGGCCTTGACGAGCGCGCGCAGCAGGCGCGGCGGGCACTTCCGCGGCGAGAAGTAGCCCCACAGCTGCTCGCACAGGTACGTGGCGTGGTGCTTGTTCTCGAGCGCGAGATCGACGACGTCGAGCGGCGTGAAGCGGCCGCGCTTGCCGAGGATGTGCTTCGTGCCGCCGTCGTGGCGCTTGGGATCGAAGCCGAAGCGCTTCGTGTCGTAGTCGAACGTGAACCCGGTCAGGGCGCGCGCGGCCTCGCGGATGTCCTTCTCCGTGTAGCCGTTGTTGGCGCCGAGCGTGAACAGCTCGAAGAACTCGCGCGCGAAGTTCTCGTTCGGCGCCTCGTCGCTCGAGCCGGCGAGGTCGAGCCAGATCTGCATCGCGCCGTCGCGCACCATCGCCCGCGACAGCGTGCGGAAGTTGCCGAGCGCATAGCGGCGCAGCGTGCGCTGCTGGCGCATCATCAGCTTGACGTCGCCGACCTTGTCGTTGGAGGTCGCCCAGTGGTCGTGCCAGTTGAGCGTCATGCGCTCGACCAGCGGGTGGCGGCCGCGCACCATGCGGTCGAGCCACCAGAGCACGTCGTGGCCGTACTGGTTGACCGGGTTGAGCGGGCGTCCCTCCACGCGCGGCTCCGGCCCCTCCAGCGTCGCGCCGCGCGGGTGCAGGAACTCGTGCACCAGCTGGGCGTGCGTGCGCTTGCCGCGCAGATCGCGCGGCCGCGGGCCGAATCCTCCGCGCCACCACAGCCGCTCGATCATCGCCGCTTCCCGAGTCGTGCCTGCCATCACGCCTCCCTCCTCGCACGGACGACGAGCACGCTGCGCATCCCGCGCGCCTCGTGATCGCTGATCGTGCATACCAGCACGTAGCGGCCAGGCCGCAGAAGCACCCGCAGCTGGCCCAGGGCGCCATGTCCCACGACCCCGGTGGAGGCCACGATCTTGCCGCGCGGGTTGCGCACGGCGAGGTCGTGATCGTCCTGTCCGTTGTTCTTCAGCTGGGCGACGAGCACGCCGGCGGGCGCCTTGTGGCGACTCGTGCCGAGACGGAACTCGGACGCGAACGCGAGCAGGCGTGCAGGCGGCTGCGAAGCCGGCTGGTGTGGGGTCGAGTCCAGCACCAGGTCCCAGTCTGGTCGAACATCCTGGGAGAGGTCAGTGCGGCTATCTGGAGCTTCCGGTCAGTTCGGGCCGTTCCCTGTGCCTTTGCTCACAGGTTGCTCACACCTCGCTGGGTGGGTTCCCACCATCACTTTGCGAGCATGCCGCCGTCGACCACGAGCCGCTGCCCCGTCACGAAGCGCGCGAGCGGCGAGGCCAGGAAGACGACCGCATCGGCCACCTCGTCGGGCTCGACCAGGCGGCCGAGCGCGATCGGCGCGGTCAGCTCGTCGTAGGTGTCCCCCTCGCTCCTGCCCTGGGTCTCGGCCGTCTCGCGGATCATCTGGCGGGCGAGGCCGCCCTCGACCGGGCCCGGGTTGACGCAGTTGACGCGCACCCCGTGCTCGCCGACCTCCTTCGCGAGCGACTCCACGAGGCCCATCACCGCGAACTTGGACGCGCAGTAGGCACCCATCGAGTGCGCGCCGCGCAGCGACGAGATCGAGGCGGTGACGACGAGCGCGCCCGAGCGCTGCTCGACCATGCAGCGCGCCGAAGGCCTGGAGCGTGAGCAGGACGCCGGTCGTGTTGACCGCGAGCACGCGCTCCCAGGTGGCGTCGTCGAGCTCGAGCACGGGCACGTTGCAGCCGATCCCGGCGTTGGCGCAGGCGATGTCGACCCGGCCGTGCGCCCGTACGACGGCGTCCGCGACCTCGGCCGTCTCGCTGCGCGAGGTCACGTCGTGCCGCACGGCGCGCGCGTCGTGGCCCTCGTCGCGCAGCCGCTCGCAGACCGCCTCGGCGGCGTCGCGGTCGATGTCGCCGGCGACCGTGCGAGCGCCCTGCTCGCAGAGCTTGCGCGCGATCGCGGCGCCGATCGCGCCACCGGCTCCGGAGACGTACGCAACCTTCCCATCGAGCAGCATCTCCGTGCCAGACTACCGCTGTGGCACGCACCGCATACGAGAAGATCTGGGACGACCACGCGCTGGGGAGCGACCTGCTCTACGTCGACCTCCACCTCGTCCACGAGGTCACGAGCCCGCAGGCCTTCGAGGGGCTGCGGCTGGCCGGCCGCACGGTGCGGCGGCCCGATCGCACGATCGCGACGGCCGACCACAACGTGCCGACGTGGGACTTCTCGCGCCCGATCGAGGACGACATCGCGCGCCAGCAGCTCGACGCGCTCGCGCGCAACGTCAAGGAGTTCGGGATCCCGTACTACGGGATGGGGCACCGGCGCCAGGGCATCGTGCACGTGATCGGCCCCGAGCTGGGCATCACCCAGCCCGGCATGACGATCGTCTGCGGCGACTCGCACACCTCGACGCACGGCGCGTTCGGCGCGCTCGCGTTCGGCATCGGCACGAGCGAGGTCGAGCACGTCCTGGCGACGCAGACGCTGCCGCAGAAGCGCGCCCACACCATGCGCGTGACGTTCACCGGCGCGCCCGGCCGGGGCGTCGCCGCGAAGGACATGATCCTCGGCCTGATCGCGCAGGAGACCTCCGCGGGCGCGACGCACCACGTCGTGGAGTACGACGGCGAGGCGATCCGGGCGCTCTCGATGGAAGGCCGCATGACGGTCTCCAACATGTCGATCGAGTGGGGCGCGCGCGCCGGGCTGATCGCGCCCGACGAGACGACGTACCGCTACCTCGAGGGCCGGCCGGGCGTGCAGGAGCCGTTCGAGCGGGCGGTCGAGCGCTGGTCGCACTACGTCAGCGACAGCGACGCCGTGTTCGACCGCGAGATCGTCGTCGACGCCGCCGCGCTGGCGCCGCAGCTGACCTGGGGCACCAACCCCGGCCAGACGGCGCCGATCACCGGTGTCGTGCCGACGCCCGCGAACGAGGACGAGCAGCGCGCGCTGGACTACATGGGTCTCACGGCCGGCGAGCCGCTCGCGGGTACACCCGTCGATCGCGTCTTCATCGGCTCGTGCACGAACGGCCGCCTGAGCGACCTGCGCGCGGCCGCCGAGGTCGTGCGCGGCAAGCACGTCGCGAGCAGCGTGCAGGCGCTGGTCGTGCCGGGCTCGATGCAGGTCAAGGCCGACGCCGAGGCCGAGGGCCTCGATCGCATCTTCTCCGAGGCGGGCTTCGAGTGGCGCAACGCCGGATGCTCGATGTGCCTCGGCATGAATCCGGACGTCGCAGGGCCCAAGGAGCGCGTGGCCTCGACCTCCAACCGCAACTTCGAGGGCCGTCAGGGCCGCCTCGCGCGGACGCACCTGATGAGCCCGGAGATGGCCGCGGCAGCTGCGATCACCGGCTGTCTCGCCGACGTACGGGAGATCGACTGATGGAGCACTTCGACGTCGTCACCGGGACCGGTCGCGGCGCTCGACCGCGCCAATGTCGACACCGACCAGATCATCCCGAAGCAGTTCCTCAAGCGCATCGAGCGCACGGGCTACGGGCAGTTCCTGTTCTGGGACTGGGCCAAGGACGATGACTTCCCGCTCAACCGCCCCGAGTTCGAGCGCGCGCCGATCCTCGTCGCGGGCGCCAACTTCGGCTGCGGGTCGTCGCGCGAGCACGCCGCCTGGGCGCTCGGCGGGCGACGGCTTCCGCGCCATCATCGCCCCGTCGTTCGCCGACATCTTCCGCTCCAACTGCGGCAAGAACGGGCTGCTCACGGTCGAGCTCTCCGAGGCCGACGTGCAGGAGCTGATGGAGGCCGCGCCGGCCGTCGCCACGGTCGACCTGGAGCGCCGCGTCGTGACGCTGCCGTCCGGCCGCGAGGTCGAGTTCGAGGTCGACGAGGACGTTCGCTACCGGCTGCTCGGCGGCCACGACGACATCGGCCTGACGCTGCAGCGGGTGGACGCCATCGACGAGCACGAGCGCGAGCGCGAGCGCCCGGGCCCGTCGACGCTCGCGCTCTGACGAGAGGAGAACCGGAATGAAGATCCGCGCCGCGGTGCTCGAGGAGTTCGGCCGGCCGCTGGTCGTGCAGGACGTCGAGCTGGCAGGTCCCAAGGCCGGCGAGGTGCTCGTGCGCG
Source organism: uncultured Actinomycetes bacterium (assembly GCA_963705965.1). GTDB lineage: Bacteria > Actinomycetota > Thermoleophilia > Gaiellales > JALYLC01 > JALYLC01. Next base: position 598,316 of record CAVPLI010000008.1, read on the forward strand.
TGGAGGCCTGCGGGGTCTGCCACACCGACCTCTACACCGCGAGCGGCGCGGATCCGACGGGCTACTCCCCCTGCGTCCTGGGCCACGAGGGCGCGGGCGTCGTCGAGGCGATCGGCGAGGGCGTCACGAGCCTGCAGCCGGGCGATCGCGTGATCACGCTGTTCGCGCCCGAGTGCGGCGTCTGCCTCCACTGCCGCAGCCCGCGCACCAACCGCTGTCTCGCGATCCGGGATCAGCAGGGTCTCGGCCACCTGCCCGACGGCACGACGCGCCTCTCGCGCGGCGGCGAGGACCTGCGCCACTTCATGGGCACCTCCACGTTCGCCGAGGCGACCGTCATGCCGGAGATCGCCCTCGCCAAGGTCGGCCCGGACGTGCCGCCCGAGGGCGCCAGCATCTTCGCCTGCGGGCTGTCGACGGGACTCGGCGCCACGATGTACACGGCGAAGGTCGAGGCCGGCTCGACGTGCGCCGTCTTCGGCTGCGGGCTCGTGGGCCTCGGCGCGATCGCCGGCTGCCGGCTGCAGGGCGCCGAGCGGATCTTCGCGATCGACCTCTCCGAGGAGCGGCTCGCGATGGCGCGTCACCACGGCGCGACCGACACGCTGCTCGCCTCCGAGGACGTCGTCCAGGCGCTGCGCGATCAGACGATGGGCTTCGGCTGCGACTACACCTTCGAGGCGACCGGCCTCGTCGACGTGATGCGCCAGGCCGTCGAGTCGGCGCGCGAGGCCTGGGGCCTCGCCACGATGATCGGCGTGGCGGGCAAGGGCGAGACGCTCGACATCGTCCCGCGCTTCCTGATCACGGGCCGGCGCGTCACGGGCTCCTCGTTCGGCGGCGTCAAGGGCCGCAGCCAGGTGCCGGGCCTCGTGCAGCTGTGGATGGACGGGAAGGTCGACGTGGACAGCATGCTCAGCCACCGCATGCCGCTGGCGGACGTGAACAAGGCGTTCGAGCTCATGCACCACCAGGACGGGATCCGCTCGATCCTGACGTTCTGACCCAGCGCCGCGGCGGCGTCTCCTCGAAGTCGAGGAAGAGCGTGCGCTCGAGCGTGAACGGGGCGTCACCGAGCGCCCCGGCCGGGAGGGCGCCGCGGTGCAGGCGCAGCGAGGCGTAGTGCGCGGGTGTCCGCGAGACGGCGTCCTCGTGCACGGCGTCCTCGCGCAGGCCGCCGACCGCTGCAGGCCCGGCGAATACCACGAGGTTGGCCCAGCGCCCGGGCTCGAGCAGCGCGTTGTGGTACGCCAGCAGCCCGTCGATCGCACCGGCGCGGCCGACGATCTCGTCCTCGAGCACGGCGATCGGATCGTGGTCGACGCCGTCGCGGGCCTGGCCGAAGAAGCCGACCCCGGCGGCCGGCCGCGTCGCGGCGAGCGCGTCCCAATCGGGCACGACGATCCGGTGCTGCTGCCCGGCTCCGACGTGCAGTCGCTGCTCGCCCGGCGTCCGCGGCGCGGAGCGCAGCGCAACGCGCAGCCGCTCGAGCAACCGGAGGTCGTCCTGGACGTGCACGGGATCGTCGAACACGCTCGCATTCTCGCGGCTCGCTAGGCTCCCGCCGTGATCCTCGAACGCAGCATGGAGCCCGGGTGGCTCTCCAACTCGTACGTCGTCGGCGACCGCCCAGGCGGCAGCGCCGTCCTCATCGACGCCGGCGGGCCGCCGGAGCCGATCATCGCCGCGATCGAGCGGCACCGCCTCGGCGTGACCCACATCCTCGTCACGCACCATCACGGCGACCACGTCGCGCACCTCGACGAGATGCGCAAGCGCTACGCCGTGCCCGTTCTCGCCCATCCGCTCGAGGGCCCGCGGCTGCCCGGCGGCGCCGATGCGACGCTCGGCCACGGCGACGTCGTCGAGACCGGCGATCTCCGCGTCGAGGTCCTGCACACCCCCGGCCACACCGACGGGATGCTCGCCTTCGTCGTCAACGGCAGCGAGTGCTTCACGGGCGACACGCTCTTCGCGGGCTCCGTCGGCGGGGTGCGCGGCGACACGGCGACGAGCTTCGAGGACCTGCGCGGCTCGATCATGGACGGCATCCTGAAGCTCGATCCCGCGTGCGTCCTCAATCCCGGCCACATCGGGCACACGACGGTCGCGCGGGAGTGGGAGACGAACCCGTTCGTGCGGCTCTGGCGCGGGCTCGACGGCGAGGGCTCGGAGCCGTGCAAGGCGCTCGGCGAGCCCGCCACCCTGATCCTCTGGGGCGACGACTACGACGGCGGCTACAAGGCCTGGGTGCGCTGGCCGGACGGGCGCGACGACATCGTCCCGGGCAGCCGGGTCGAACGGGGCTGAGCGATGGCGGAGGCCGTCACTCCGGTGGCGGGCGTCGAGGCGGCGCTGGCGCGCATCGCGGCGGTCAACCCGGTCGTCAACGCGCTCTGCCTGGTCGACGCCGAGGCGGCGCGCGAGCGTGCGCGTGCGCTCGAGGAGCGCCTCGAGCGCGGTGAGGACACCGGGCCGCTGACCGGCTGGACGTTCACGGTCAAGGACGCGATGCGCCAGGCCGGCTACGCCACCACCGCGGGCTCGCGCTCGCTGATGGATGCGGTCGCCGACGCCAGCACCGCCTGCGTCGCGCGCCTCGAGGCCGCCGGCGCGGTCGCCGTCGGGCGCAGCAACGTGCCCGAGTTCTGCTACCGCGGCACCACGCGCAACGAGCTCTACGGCCAGAGCGGGAACCCGTTCGCGCCCGACCGCTCGGCGGGCGGCAGCTCCGGCGGCGCCGCCGGAGCAGTCGCGCTCGGCGTGGGCGAGCTCGCGCTCGGCTCCGACGGCGGCGGCTCGGTCCGCATCCCCGCCTCGTTCTGCGGCACGGTCGGGCTCAAGCCGACCTACGGCCTCGTTCCGCGTGCGCCCGACGGCGCCGGCTGGCTGCTGCTGACCCATTTCGGGCCGCTCACGCGCACCGTCGCCGACTGCGGCCGCGCCCTCGACGTCATGGCGGGCCCGGATCCCCTCGACCCGCTCTGCCTGCCCGCGCTCGGCCGGGAGTACGCGGCAGCGGCACATGCGCCCGGCGATCTCTCGGGGCTGCGGATCGCGGCGTCCGACGACCTCGGCTACATCCGCCTCGACCGCGAGGTGCGCGAGCGCTTCGCCGAGGCCGTCGCGGCGTTCGCCGCGGCGACGGGCGCGACCGTCGAGTGGGCCGATCCGGGCCTGGCCTCGCCGCTCGACACCTGGAACGCGATCGCGTGCGGCGACAACAGCGTCAGCGAGGGCCCGCTGCTCGCGACCGGACTGGTCGGCGACGACGCGCGTGCGCTGATCGAGGCGGGGCATGGCCTGAGCGCGGAGGAGTACGTGGCGGCGCGCAACGCCGCGCACGAGATCGCGACCGCGTGGGCGGCGTTCCACCGCCGCTACGACCTGTTGCTGACGCCGACCATGGAGTGCGTCGCGTTCCCGCTCGCCGACTGGGCGCCGCGCGAGCTCGACGGTCAGCCGATCGGCGAGTTCTACGACGACTACTGCCACTTCTGCTACCCGTTCAACCTCACGGGCCAGCCCGCCATCAGCGTGCCGATGGCGCCCGGATCGGGCGGCCTGCCGCTCGGGCTGCAGATCGCCGGCCGCCGCTTCGAGGACGACCTCGTGCTGCGCGCGGCGGCCGCCTGGGAGCGCGCGCAGCCGTGGGAGACCGCGTCGCTCCCGCCGGTACCGGCGCGCCCGGCGCCCGCGGAGCTCCGCGCGGCTGCTGGCCGCGGGCCAGCGCGTCGCGACGATCGCGGGCACCGAGGCCTGGTCGCTCGACGCCCCCGTGCGCGCGGGCGAGCTGTTCGCGCTCGACGACGGCCGGAACGCGCGCGCGGTGCGCGCCTGGAGCCCGAAGGCGGGCGAGCTGGAGGTCTCCTTCCAGCTCGAGCCATGAGCGGTGACACCGACGGCGAGCGCCGGGCACGGCGCGCGGAGATCCGCCGGCGCCAGGTTCGCCGGCGCCGAGCGACCGGCGCCGCCCTGCTGCTCGCCGTGGCCGGGATCGGCATCTGGGCGGCGGCCACGCTCGCCTCCGGAGGCGCCGACGACCCGGGCACCGGCTCTGTCACGACGGTCGACGGCACCGTCTCGGCGCCGGGAACGAGCGCGACGGTGACGACGGCGACCGCCACGACGACGGCTCCCGCCACGACCACCGCGCCCGATCTGAGCAAGCGCGTCACGATCGCGTGGGTCGGCGACACCGTGCTCGCGTCGAAGTACGGCATGCCCCCGAATGCGGGCCGGGCCTCGATGGCGCCCGTCGTCGGGCCGCTGCGCTCGGCCGACCTGGCCTTCGCGAACCTCGAGGAGACGCTCTCGGCGCTGCCCGACACGAAGTGCGGCGGCTCCCCCAACTGCTTCGCGTTCCAGGCCCCGCCGAGCTTCGCCAGGCTCATGACCGGCGCGGGCTTCGACATCGTGAACCTCGCCAACAACCACGCCGACGACTTCGGCCCGGCCGGCCAGCGCTCCACCGAGAATGCGCTCCGGAAGGCCGGTGTCCGCTGGACCGGACGCCCCGGGCAGATCACGATCATGCGCCGCGGCGGCCTGCGCATCGCGCTGCTCGGCTTCGCGCCCTATCGCTGGGCGCCGCGGCTGGAGCAGATCCGCGTCGCGCAGGCGCTCGTGCGCAAGGCGGCCGACTCAGGCCGACATCGTGGTCGTCGCGATGCACGCCGGCGCCGAGGGATCGAGCGCCATGCACGTCCCGCGCGGGACCGAGACGTTCCTGGGCGAGAACCGCGGCGACTCGCGCCGCTTCTCGCACGCCGTCATCGACGCCGGCGCGGACCTCGTGGTCGGCTCCGGGCCGCACGTGATCCGCGGCATGGAGCGCTACCACGGCCGCCTGATCGCCTACTCGCTCGGCAATTTCGCCGGCTACAAGAACTTCGGCACCGGAGGGATGCTCTCGCTGAGCGCGATCCTGCGGGTGGAGTTGCGCGGCGACGGCGCGTTCATCGGCGGCGACTGGATCTCGCTCAGGCTCGACGGCAACGCGCTGCCGCACCCCGATCCCTCCGGCGCCAGCGCGCGCCTCGTCGCGCAGCTCTCGCGCGAGGACTTCGGGGGCGCCGCGGTGAAGGTCGCCCCGGACGGGGCGCTCCAACCGTGACATAGGATCCGCCCATGCCACCCGAGCCCACGCCGCGGGCGCCCGAGCCGAAATCGCGCCTCCCCTTCCAGTGGCCGCCGTGGAAGAAGAAGGAGGAAGAGCCCGGCTGGAACGTCAGCCCCGGCGCCGACGGCCGTGGAGCGCCGCCGACCGGCTCGCCGATGCGCCGCTGGCGCCTGTGGCCGATCCTGCTCATCCTCCTGGTCGTCAACTACTGGGCCGCGTCGACGTTCCCGGACAAGCCGGCGCGGGCGCGCATCGCCTACTCGCCGCAGTTCCTGAGCGAGGTCAAGGACAACAACGTCAGCCTGGTCACGATCACCGAGCAGAACATCGAGGGCGAGTTCAAGCGCGCGGTGACGATCGAGAAGACGAAGTTCACGCGCTTCTCGACGAACCAGCCGGCACTGCCCACCGACGACACCCTGCTCGCGCTGCTCAAGGAGAAGAACGTCGAGATCAACGCGAAGTCGCCCGACTCCGGGCGCGGTCTCCTCGGGCAGATCCTGCTGGGCTTCGGCCCGACGCTGCTGATCCTCGCGATCATCATCTTCGCGATGCGGCGCGCATCGGCGGGAGGCGGTGCGCTGAGCGCGCTCGGCCGCTCGCGGGCGAAGCGCTACATGGGCAGCGAGCGGGTGACGTTCGAGGACGTCGCCGGCATCGAGGAGGCCGAGCAGGAGCTCGTCGAGGTCGTCGACTTCCTCAAGAACCCCACCAAGTACGCGGCGCTCGGGGGCAAGATCCCGCGCGGCGTGCTGCTCTCCGGCCCGCCGGGGACGGGCAAGACGCTGCTCGCGCGCGCCGTCGCGGGCGAGGCGGGCGTGCCCTTCTTCTCGGCCAGCGCGAGCGAGTTCGTCGAGATGATCGTGGGCGTCGGCGCCTCGCGCGTGCGCGACCTCTTCAAGCAGGCCAAGGAGGCGGCGCCCGCCATCGTCTTCATCGACGAGCTCGACGCGATCGGCCGTGCGCGCGGCGGCGGCTCCAACCTCGGAGGCCACGACGAGCGCGAGCAGACGCTCAACCAGATCCTCACCGAGATGGACGGCTTCAGCCCGAACAGCGGCGTGATCGTCCTGGCGGCCACGAACCGCCCCGACGTGCTCGACAAGGCCCTGCTGCGACCCGGGCGCTTCGACCGCCGCGTCGTCGTGCAGGCGCCCGACCGGCAGGGGCGGCTCGAGATCCTCATGGTGCACACCCGCTCGGTGCCGCTCGCGCCCGACGTCGACCTCGGCTCGATCGCCTCGACCACGCCCGGCATGGTCGGCGCGGACCTCGCGAACCTGGTCAACGAGGCCGCGCTCCTGGCCGCGCGCCGCAGCCACGCCAAGGTCGAGATGGCGGATTTCACGGACGCCGTCGAGAAGATCGTGCTCGGCGTCGAGCGCCGCGTGATGATGACGCAGGACGACCGCACGCGCACCGCCTACCACGAGGCCGGGCACGCGCTCGTCGGGATGCTCACGCCCGGCGCCGACCCCGTCCGCAAGGTCTCGATCATCCCGCGCGGCATGTCGCTCGGCGTGACGTTCTCGTCCCCCGACGCCGACCGCTACAACTACGACGAGGCCTATCTGAAGGGGCGCCTCCGGGTCGCGCTGGGCGGCCGCGTCGCCGAGGAGCTCGTCTACGGCACCATCACCTCGGGTGCGGAGTCGGACCTCCAGCAGGTGACGGCGATCGCGCGGCAGATGGTCGGGCGCTGGGGCATGAGCCCGGCGATCGGGCCGGTCGCGGTGCTTCCCTCCGAGGGCAACGGCCCGCTCCTGCCCGGGGTCTCCGAGACCTCGGAGCTGACGCAGCAGACGATCGACTCCGAGGTGCGGCGGCTCGCCGACGAGGCGCACGAGGGCGCGCGCGAGCTGCTGGCGCGCGAGCGGGAGCGCCTCGACGCGCTCGTGAAGGAGCTGCTCGAGGCCGAGACGCTGGACGAGGAGGCCGCCTATGCCGCGGCCGGCGTGCCGCACACCCCCGTGGACACGCGGACCATCCCCGTGAACGGGCCAGTTGTCGCCGCGAGCGAGCCTCCGGCAACGGTAGGCTCGGAGTCCCCGGCGACAAAGGACGAGACATGACAGAGCTATGGCGAGGGTTCGCGAACATGGCGGCGACGGCGGGTCGCGAGGTCGTCATCGCCAAGGGTCGCGGATCGACCGTGTGGGACGTGAACGGCAAGTCCTATCTCGATTCCACGGCCTCGCTGTGGTACATGAACGTCGGCTACGGGCGCGACGAGATCGCCGACGCGGTCGGGGCGCAGCTCAAGGAGCTGCCCGCCTTCCACACCTTCGGCCCGTTCGCCAACCCGCCGACCCTGAAGCTCGCCGACAAGGTCGCCGACATGTCGGCGATGGAGAACGCGGCGGTGTTCTTCACCTCGGGCGGCGGCTCGGACGCCGTCGACACGGCGGCCAAGCTCGCGCGCCGCTACTGGGACGCGATGGGCCGCCCCGAGAAGCAGATCATCATCTCGCGCGAGCACGGCTACCACGGCGTCAACGCGTTCGGCACGAGCCTCCAGGGCATCCCGGGCAACCGCATGGGCTACGGCGACCTGATCCCGCACATCGAGAACATCCCGTGGGGCGACGCCGATGCGCTCGAGGCGCTGCTCGTCGACCACGCCGACCACATCGCCGCATTCATCGGCGAGCCCGTGATCGGCGCCGGCGGCGTGATCCCGCCGCCCGAGGGCTTCTGGCCGCGCGTGCAGGAGTTGTGCCGCAAGCACGACGTGCTGCTGATCTCGGACGAGGTCATCTGCGGATTCGGCCGCCTGGGCGCGGAGTTCGGCTGTCAGCGCTTCGGCGTCACCCCCGATCTCATGACGTGCGCCAAGGGCCTGACGTCGGGCTACGTGCCGATGGGCGCCGTCGTCGTCTCCGACCGCGTCAAGCAGCCCTTCTTCAGCGAGGGATCGAGCGAGATGTTCCGCCACGGCTACACCTACGGCGGCCACCCGGGCGCTGCGGCGGCCGGGCTCGCGAACCTCGCGATCATCGAGCGCGAGGGTCTGATCGAGCGCGTGCGCGAGCTCGAGCCGGTGCTCGCGGAGGCCTATCAGGAGCGCTTCGTGGGGCATCCGATGGTCGCGGAGGTGCGCTCGTGCGGCCTCGCCGCCGCCGTCGAGTTCACGCCCGAGGCGCTCGAGGCGACGCCGGGCCTGGTCGAGATCGTCTCCAATCTCGCGATCGAGCACGGCCTCATCGGCCGCGGGCTGCGCGGTGTCGCGATGCAGGTCTCGCCGCCGTTCGTCGTGACCGAGGAAGAGATCGCCGAGATGGCACGCCGGCTGCGCCTCGCGGTCGACGACGCCATGCGGCTCCACCCCGTCGCCGCGTAGTAGTGCCCCCGTGCGGCTGACACCGCGCGAGGTCGAGCGACTGCTGCTGTTCCAGGCGGCCGAGCTGGCGCGCCGCCGGCGCGGCCGTGGCCTGCTGCTCAACCAGGCCGAGGCCACCGCGGTGATCGCGGACGAGGTCTGCGAGGCGGCTCGTGACGGCCTCGGCGTACGAGGCCGTCTCGGCGCGCGGCTATGCCGTTCTGGGGCCGGCGGACGTGCTCGACGGCGTGGCGGCGCTCGTGCCGCGGATCGAGGTCGAGGCGCTCTTCGGCGACGGCTCGCGGCTGATCGTCCTGCACGATCCGATCGGGCGCTCCGAGCCGCCGCCCGCGCTGCCGGCCGAGCCGCCGCTCGCCTGGCTCGACGGTGCGCTCGGGCCGTTCGCCGCGCGCAACGCCGCCGATGTCCCCATCGGCCTCACCTCGCACGTCCACCTCTTCGAGCTCAACCGCCGGCTCGAGCTCGACCGCGGCGCCGTGTACGGGCTGCGACCCGCGCTGGAGGCGGGGGCGAAGGTCGTGATCGAGCCGGGGACGACCGTCGATCTGTTCGGCGTCCCGATCGCGGGCCTGCGCGTCGTGCGCGGTCACGGGGGTCTGGTCGACGGAGCGCTCGACGAGCCGGGCGCGCGCGAGCGTGCGCTGGAGCTGGCGCGCGAGCGGGGCTATCTCGGTGCCTGATCCGCTCGTCCGCCTCGGCGACACCGGTCTCGCGGTCGAGGTCGAGCGCGACGACGCGACCGGCATCGCCACGGGCATGGGCGGCACGTTGCGCGACGGTCTCGCGGTGCGCGCCGAGCGCGGCGGCGTGGGGCTCGCGATCACCGACGTCCTGCTGCTCGACCCCGTGCTCGGGGTGCGCCGCACGAGCATCGGCGTGACGGACGGCCGCATCACGGCGGTCGGCCGCGCCGGCAACCCCGACACGATGGACGCGATCGACGTCGTGCTCGACGTCGGCACGGCGGTGATCGACGGGCGGGCCTTCGCCGCCACGCCGGGCGGGATCGACAGCCACGTGCACTGGCTCTCGCCGCAGATCTGCGACGCGGCGCTCGCCGGCGGTCTGACGACGCTCGTGATGCAGGACTTCGGCCCGGTCTGGAACCTCGGCTGCAATCCCGAGGAAGGACTGCGCGCGACCTGGGCCGCACTCGAGGCGCATCCGCTGAACGCCTGCCTGCTCGTGCGCGCGTCCTCGTCGCGGCCCGGGCCCGTCGAGGAGGCGCTGCGCGCGGGCGGCGGCGGGCTCAAGATCCACGAGGACGTCGGCGCCGGGCCCGAGCAGCTGCGCTGTGCACTGGACGTCGCCGACGCCCACGACGTGCAGCTCGCGGTGCACACCGACGGCATGAACGAGCTGCTCTCGGTCGAGGACACGATCGCCGTCACCGCCGGCCGCACGTGGCACGCGTTCCACATCGAGGGCTGCGGCGGCGGCCACTGGCCCGACACGCTCGCGCTCGCGGGGCGCGAGCGCATCCTGACCTCGTCCACGACGCCGACCGTGCCCTTCGGGGTCAACGCCGTCGCCGAGCACCGCGCCATGGTGCCGGCCGTGCACGTGCTCGCACCGGGCGTCGTGCACGGCGACGCGACGATCGTGCGCCACCGGGTGCGCGCCGGGACGATGGCGGCCGAGGGGCTGCTGCACGACCTGGGCGTGATCGCGATGCTCTCGAGCGACTCGCAGGGCATGGGCAGGGTCGGCGAGGTCGTGCGCCGCGCGTTCCAGAACGCGGCGGCGATGCGGGCGCTGCTCGGGGCAGGGCCCGGTCCGGCCGACAACGAGCGCGTGCTCCGGCACCTCGCGAAGGTCACGATCAACCCGGCGGTCGCCCACGGCCTCGCGGGGCACGTCGGCTCGCTCGAGCCCGGCAAGCTCGCCGACGTCGTGCTCTGGCAGCCGCACCTGTTCGGCGTGCGGCCCGAGCTCGTGCTCAAGTCGGGCGTCGCGGTGTACGGGGCCTCGGGCGAGGGCAACGCCAGCACCGGAATCTCCGAGCCGGTGCTGCTGCGGCGCCAGGTCGGCGGCGGCGGACGCGCGCCGGCCCTGCTCTCGCTCGCGTTCCTGGCGCGCTGCGCGCTCGACGCCGACCTGCCCACCGAGCGCGAGCGGGTCGCCGTCGAGGGCTGTCGCGACCTGACCGCGGCGAGCATGGTGCGCCACGGCCGCACGGGCGAGGTGCGCGTCGACCCCCGCACGCACGCCGTCACGCTCGACGGCGAGCCGGTGGCCGCCCCGGCGCTGGAGGAGGTGGCGCTCTCGGGGCGCTACCTGCTCGGATGAGCGGCGAGCCGAACCCCGACGACCTGGCCGAGGAGCTCATGGGCGAGACCGTCGCGCTCACGCTCTCGCTGCACGACGCCATCGCCGATCTCGCCCGGGACGGCGTCGCGCTGCACGCCGCCGCGCCGGTCGCGGCGATCTTCGAGCAGCCGCCGGGCGCCAAGCCGCGGCACCGCGCCGGCCGGCCGTCCGGCGAGCTCGTCGCGCTGGCGGCGGATGTCGCGGAGCGCGTGCGCGAGCTCGCGGGGTACGAGCCCGGCGAGGACAACCCGGCGCTCGAGCCGCTGGCGCTGGCGTGCTTCTACGTCGTCGACGCCCGCCGCAGCGACGCCTTCGGCCTGCAGAAGCTGGCGGCGTCGCAGCCGATCGCGCGCGTGGTCGACGCGGAGGATGCGCACCGCGACCCCATCTTCCCGGTCGGGACGGCGCTGATCCGCATCTGGAGCGAGCTCGACGGCGAGCCGCCGGTGTGCGTGGAGCTGGGCCTGCGCGGGTAGGTCGCGCAGCCGGCGCTTCAGACCGTGGCGGGCTCCGGCGGGTCCTCGACCGCGCGGCGCTCCTGGAACGTGTCGCTCGCGCGCAGCTCCTCGTCGCCCGCGATGCTGTGGCGGCGCAGCGTGCCGTCGTTCGAGAGCTCGTAGGCGCCCGCCCGCCCGAGCGGCGGGGAGTAGACGTGCACCGTGAGCGCCGTCTCGCCCGCCGCGTGGCGCATGCGGTGGATGTGGGCGCCGTCGAAGCGGAACGTCTCGCCCGCGCTGAACTCGACGCGCGCGAGCCAGTCGCCCGCGGGTCGCAGCACGATGTGCTCCTCGGCGACCGTGCCGCGCACCACGTAGACCGATCCGACCGAGCCGTCGTGGTCGTGGAACCCCGTGTCGCCGGCCTGCTTCCAGCCGATCGCGTAGGCCTCGCTGTAGGCCGTGCGCCAGAGCTGCGTGTAGGTGCGCTCGCCGCGCTCGAAGTCGACGAGGGCGTCGAGATCGTAGGCACTGGCCGCCGCCTGTGCCGCGTGGGCGCACTCGCTGATCGTGAGCGATCGGCCGTCGGGCAGTGCCTCGGCGAGGATTGCGACGACGGTGGGGGTGGTGTCGTTCACGATCGGCTCCTCAATTACCAGCGGAAACGTTCAAGTGAATCGTTTCACTAATGATCCACCCGCGAGCGCCGTTCGTCAAGTAGCCTCCGGCGGGCATGGGTGAACGCGACCACGTGTCGGCGCGCCCGCGACGACCGACGATCCGGCAGCTGGCCGAGCACACGGGCCTCTCGCCGGCCGCGGTGTCGTATGCACTGCGCGGGCTTCAGGTGTCTCCGGAGACGCAGGCGCGGGTCCAGGCTGCGGCCGAGGAGCTGGGCTTCCGCACCGATCCGATCGCGCGTGCCCTGCGCGGCGGTGCGACCCGGAGCGTGGGCATGGTCGTCGGCAGCCTCGCCGACCTCTACCTGCAGGAGCTCGTCGCCGGCGTCCAGCGCCACCTCCGCGCCGGCGGGCGCCAGCTGCTGATCGCCGACGCCGACGGGGACCCGGCGATCGAGGTCGAGCTCGCGCTCGAGCTCGCCGACCGGCGCGTCGACGCGCTCATCGTGTCGCCGATCGGGCCGTTCGCGAAGGGCTGGGCGGAGGTCGCGAAGAGCGTGCCCACCGTCAGCATCGGCGAGCGGATGCGGGGCGCCGCGACGGCCGGGCAGGTGCTGTTCGACCACGAGCGCGCCGTGCGCGCGGTGCTCGAGCATCTCGCGGAGCGCGGTCACCGGCGGATCGGCGTGCTCTCGTGGGCGCTCGAGCGCTCGCCCGCGCGGAGCGCCGAGCAGGCGGTCCTCGAGTGGTCGCAGCGCCTCGGGCTCGAGACGGAGCTGCACGCGTGCGAGTACAGCCTCAACGGCGCGCAGCCGCTCGCCCGCGATCTCCTCATGGCGCCGGACCGGCCGACGGCCATCTTCGCGCTCTCGGACTCGGTCGCGCTCGGCGTGTACGCGGCCTGCCGCGAGCTCGGCCTGCGCATCCCCGGCGACGTCGCCGTCGTCGGCTTCGACGACCAGCCGGTCTCGCGGTTGCTCGATCCGCCGCTGACGAGCGTGCGCTGGCACACCGATCGCATCGCCGAGATCGCCGTCCGCCTCGCCGTGGGCGCGAGCGAGGAGGCGGCGCTCGCACGCACCGCGATCGTCCCGCCTGCCCTGCACGCGCGTGGCTCGACCGGCTAGCGTGAGCCGCGTGAGCGAAAGCCACGCCGCGCACCCGCTCCTGGGCGAGCTCGAGGAGCTCATCGCGAGCAGTGAGAGCGCGCCCCGCAGCGAGCGCCTGACCAGCTTCGCGCGCGTCCTGCTCGGGCGCACCCTGCGCGAGCGCTTGCGGACATTCGACCTGGAGGAGCTCTACCGGCAGACCTCCGGTCTCTTCGACTTCGCCGACGCGCGCGGCCTCGCGCCGATGGCCGTGCGCGTGATCGACTCGCCGCCCGCCGGCACGGCGCTCGAGCTCAACGTGCCCGACGCGCCGTTCCTGGTCGACACCGTGCGCGCGGCCGTGGAGGGCGCGGGCTACGGCGTCCGCCTGCTGTTGCATCCGATCGTCGGTGTCGAGCGCGACGCCGAAGGCCGGATCACGCGCATCTCGGACGCACGCGAGGCGAGCGGACGCGAGTCGGTGATGCGACTCGAGCTCGACCGCCCGCTGGTGCCGGAGGAGAGCGAGGCGCTCGTCGCGGCGGTGCGCGAGGCGCTCGGCGAGCTGCAGGTCGCCGTCGGCGACTTCGGCGCGATGCTCGGGATGGTCGAGAGGATGGCGACCACGGTCCGGACGGCGGAGGCAGTGCGCGCGTCCGACGAGGTCGAGGAGACGGTGGCGTTCCTCGAGTGGTTGCGCGACGGGCACTTCATCCTGCTGGGCGCTCGCGCGTACGAGATGGTGGATGGCCCGGACGGCCCTGCGGTGCACGTCGAGCCGGGCTCGGGGCTCGGCATCCTGCGGGCCGACGAGACGTCGCGCTTCGCGGCGCCCACGCCGCTCGATCAGCTGCCGGAGTTCCTGCGCGAGCGCCTGATGGCGAGCGGAGACCTGCTCGTGATCGGCAAGACCAACCGTCGCTCGCGCGTGCATCGCCGCGCGCGCATGGACGACGTCACGGTGCGCGTGCTGCGCCCCGACGGCACGCTCGCAGGCCTTCTGCGCGTGATCGGCCTGTTCACCTCGCTCGTCTATCTCGAGCAGGCGTCGCGTACCCCGCTCCTACGCCGCAAGCTCCACGCGATCGTCGAGGCCGAGAGCCTGATCGAGGGCTCGCACGACTACAAGGCGACCGTCGCCGCATTCGAGTCGATTCCGCGCGACGAGCTGTTCCAGGCCCCGGTCGAGGAGCTGCGTGCGGAGATCCTCGCCGCCGCTCGCGCCCAGGAGGCGCAGCGCATCACGCTCACCGTGCGGCGCGATTCCGTCAGCCGCAACATCACGGTCATGGTCGCCGTGCCCGACGACCACCGGATGTCGACGGAGCTCCGCATCCGCGTCCAGGAGCTGCTCGTCGCGCGCTTCCACGCGGAGTCCGTGGAATATCACCTGGCGCTCGCCGACGGCGCGGCGGCACAGCTCTTCTTCCTCCTGCACGTGCCGCCCGGAGGCGCGCCGGACGTGCCGCTCGACGAGCTCGAGCAGGAGGTCGCGAGGGTCGCCCGCACGTGGGACGACCTGCTCGCCGACGAGCTGATCGCGCGCTCCGGCGACGCCGAGGGCCGCCGCCTCGCCCGGCGCTACTCCGCCCGGCTGCCCGACTACTACAAGACGGCGACACCCACCGAGCTCGCCCTGAAGGACATCGACCTGCTCGAGCGCGTGGCCGCGGGCGAGGAATTCGCCGTCGGGCTGCAGAACGAGCGCGCCGAGCACACCCAGGCGGGCGCGCGGCCGCTGACGCGGGTCACCGTGGCCGCGCCCGGCGGCAAGATCCCGCTGGGCGAGCTGCTCCCCGTGCTCGAGGCGCTCGGGCTGACGGTCATGGAGGAGGTGCCGACGCGGCTCGACGGCGGTGACGACGGCGCCTATCTGCACGACTTCGGCGTCCTGGTCGACGACGCCCAGCTCGATTGCGAGCGCGACGGCGAGCGCCTGGCGCAGGCCATCACGGCGATCTGGAGCGGGCGCGTCGAGTCCGACACGCTCAACGCCCTGGTCATCCGCGCCGGACTCGACGTCGACGAGGTGGTCATCCTGCGGGCCTACCGCCGCTATCGCAGGATCATCGCTCCGACCTTCACCGCCCCGTACCAGAACGACGTGCTCAGCGCCCATCCGAAGACGGCGCGCGCGCTCGTCGAGCTCTTCCGCGCGCGCTTCTGCGATGAGCCGGACGAGGCGAGGGAGGGGAAGTTGCGCGCGCAACTCGACGAGCAGCTGGCCGCGGTGGGCAGCCTCGACGAGGATCGCATCCTGCGGGGCTTCGTCGCGCTCATGGACGCCACCGTGCGCACGAACGCCGCGCTCGGCCGCGACTACCTGTCGTTCAAGCTGCGCTCGGCCGACGTCCCGCACATGCCCCGCCCCGCGCCGCTCTTCGAGATCTTCGTCTACCACCCGCTCGTCGAGGGGATCCACCTGCGCGGCGGGCACGTCGCGCGCGGCGGGATCCGCTGGTCGGACCGCCGCGAGGACTACCGCACCGAGGTGCTCGGCCTGATGAAGGCGCAGACGGTCAAGAACGCCGTGATCGTGCCGGTCGGCGCCAAGGGCGGGTTCGTCCTCCGCAACCCGCCCGCCGAGCGCGATGCGCTGCGCGAGGAGGTGAAGCTGCGCTACTCGACGCTGATCCGCGGCATGCTCGACGTGACCGACAACATCGTCGGCGGCGAGGTCGTCCGGCCCCCGGGCGTGCGCGCCTTCGACGAGGACGACGCGTATCTCGTCGTGGCCGCCGACAAGGGCACGGCCGCGCTCTCCGACACGGCCAACGCGATCGCGCTCGAGTACGGCTTCTGGCTCGGCGACGCGTTCGCGTCCGGCGGCTCGAAGGGCTACGACCACAAGGCGCTCGGCATCACCGCGCGCGGCGCCTGGGAGAGCGTCAAGCGGCACTTCCGCGAGCTCGGCCGCGACGTCGACTCGCGGCCGTTCACGGTCGTCGGGATCGGCGACATGTCGGGCGACGTCTTCGGCAACGGCATGCTGCTCTCGCGCCAGATCCACCTGATCGCCGCGTTCGACCACCGCCACGTCTTCCTCGATCCGACGCCGGATGCGGCCGCCGGCCACGCCGAGCGCGCACGCCTCTTCGCGCTCGGTGCAGGCACGTCGTGGGCCGACTACGACCGCGCCCTCATCTCGCCCGGCGGCGGCGTGTGGTCGCGCACCGAGAAGTCGGTGCCGCTCTCGCCCGAGGCGAGGGCCGCACTCGGCGTCGACGCCGACGCGCTCGACCCCGACGAGCTGGTGCGAGCGGTCCTCCGCGCACCGGTCGATCTGCTCTGGAACGGCGGCATCGGCACGTTCGTCAAGTCGTCGGAGGAGACGCACGCCGAGGTCGGCGACCGCGACACGGACGCCGTGCGCGTGGACGGGCGCGAGCTGCGTGCGCGCGTCGTCGGCGAGGGCGGCAACCTCGGGTTGACGCAGCGCGGACGTATCGAATACGCGACCGCCGGCGGCCGCATCAACACGGATGCGATCGACAACTCGGCGGGCGTCGACTGCTCGGACCACGAGGTCAACATCAAGATCCTGCTCGGCGCCGGCGTCGAGCGCGAGCTGTTCACGCTCGAGGAACGCGACACGCTGCTCGCCTCGGCCGCCGACGAGGTCTGCGAGCTCGTGCTCTACGACAACTACCTGCAGGCCCAGATCCTCAGCCAGGAGCAGGAGACGGCGGCGCAGCGGGTCGAGGCGCACGAGATGCTGATGCGCGAGCTGGAGCTCGAGGGTCTGCTCGACCGCCGGCTCGAGGCGCTGCCCGCGAGCGACGACCTCGCGGAGCGGCAGCGCCAGGGACGTGGCCTGACGCGCCCGGAGCTCGCCGTCCTGCTCGCCTATGCCAAGCGCAGCCTCTATCCCAAGGTGCTGGCCTCCGCGATCCCGGACGATCCCGCGCTCGACAGCGTCCTGCGCGCCTACTTCCCGCGCCGCATCGTCGAGGCGACCGGCGAGCTCTACCGCGAGCACCGCCTGCGACGCGAGATCGTGGCGACGTTCGTGACCAACGACGTCGTCAACTCGCTCGGCATCGCCTGGGCCTGGCAGATGATGGCCGAGACCGGCGCCGAGGCCGCGGAGGTCGTGCGCAGCTACTGGATCGCCCGCGAGGTCACGGGCGCCGTCGCGCGCTGGGAGGAGGTGGAGGCCCTCTTCGCCGACCCGGCCGTGGACACGGACGTGCAGATGGACGTCATGGTCGGCGTCGACCGCCTCGTCGAGGGCGTCTCGCGCTGGTACCTCCAGCACGCGAGCGAGGGCGAGGCGGCCGGCGTCATCGCCCGCGACCGCGCCTCGTTCAGCGAGCTCTCGCAGACGCTGCGCGGCGTCGGCAGCGACGCCTGGCGCGCCGACCACGCGCTGCGCCGCGAGGCGCTGGCCGAGCGCGGCGTACCGCTCCCGCTCGCGGATGCCGCGGCCTGGCGACCCGAGCTCACCTACGCGCCCGATGTGATCGCGGCGGCGCGTGCGACGGGCTGCTCGCTGGCGGAGGCCGCCCACGCGTTCTTCGCGATCGGTGAGAAGCTGCACCTCGACTGGCTCGAGGATCAGCTCAGCGGCATCGCCGCGGAGACGCGCTGGCAGCGCTGGGCGCTCGCCGCCGTGCGCGACGAGCTGCACGCGACGCGGCGCGACCTCACCGAGCAGGTGATCGTCGCCGGGCGCGGCGCGCCGATGGACGAGGCGGTGGAGCGGTTCCTGGCCGAGCGGGCCGCGGCGGTTGCGCGCGTCGAGCGGCTGGTCGCCAGCCTGCGCGCCGACGGGATGGCCGATACTGCGGCTGCGATGGTCGGCGTCCGGCAGATGCGGAGTGCGTTCGCGTGAGCGAGTTGAGCATCGCGCGCGCCGGTCTGGTCCTGATCGACGTCCAGCGCGAGTACTTCGCAGAGAACGGCCCCCTGCGGATCCCGGATGGGCCGGTCGTGCTCGCGCACCTGCGCCAGCTCGTCGAGGCGGCACGCGCCGCGCACCTGCCGATCATCCACATCCGCCACGAGGAGGCGCCGGGCGCACCCGTGTTCGCCCCCGACGGGCCGCTCGTCGAGACGATGCCCGACGTCGCTCCGCAGGGTCTCGAGCCGATCGTGACCAAGCACTCGCCCGGCTCGTTCACCGACACCGAGCTCAGCCAGGTCCTCACCCAGTTCGGCGTGCGCCGCCTCGTGATCGGCGGCTTCATGACCCACATGTGCTGCGACTCGACGGCCCGCCAGGCGGTCGAGCGCGGGCTCGAGGTCATCTTCCTCACCGACGGCACGGCGACGCGCGATCTCGCGCTGGGCGACCGCAAGGTCCTGGCCCATGACGTGCAGGCGGCCACGCTGGCCGCCCAGGCCGACGGCTTCTCGACGCTCGCGGACTGCGCCAGCGTGCGCAACGTGCTCGTCGAAGCCGCCTGGTAGCGACCTCGCGCCGTAGCACGGCCTAGAGGTGGTGCGCGTACTCCGCGAGATCCCAGTCGGAGACGTGGCGGTGGTAGCGCTCCAGCTCGAAGCGCTTGATCGTGAGGAACGTCTCCACGAGCATCGAGCCCATCGCGTCGCGCAGCGTCGTGTCGGCCTCGAGCGCGTCGAGCGCGGCGTCGAGCGTGAGCGGGATCGGGTCGCCCTGCTCCTCCTCCGGTAGCTCGTACACCAGCCCGGCCACCGGCGCGGGCGGCGTCAGCTCGCGCTCGACGCCGTCGAGCCCGGCGAACAGCAGGGCCGCGGTGGCCAGGTAGGGATTCGCCGAGCCGTCCGCCAGGCGCATCTCGACGCGCGTCGCCGGACCGCGCTCCGGTGGCACGCGCACGAGCCCGAAGCGATTGTCGTAGCCCCAGCAGGAGCGGGTCGGGACGAGCTCGTGCGGGTCGATGCGCCGGTAGGCGTTGACCGTCGGGTTGAGGAACGCCATCAGCGCCGGGGCGTGCTCGATCACCCCGGCGATGAAGTGCCGGAGCAGCTCGGCGCAGCCCTCCTCGCCGTCGCCGTCGGCGAACGCGTTTGCACCGCCCTCGCCGCACAGCGACAGGTGCAGGTGGAAGCCGGAGCCGGCGTCGCCGTTGAACGGCTTGCCCATGAACGTGGCGAGCAGCCCCTCGCGCGTCGCCAGGTCCTTGACCGCCGCCTTGAAGCGGAACGCGCGGTCGGCGGCGTCGAGCGCCGACGAGTGCGTCAGGTTGATCTCCCACTGGCTCATCCCGTACTCGTGAGCCGCGCCGATCGCTCCGAGGCCGGCGTCGTGGATCGAGAGCAGCAGGCGATCGAGCACGCCGCGCGGGTCGGCATGGTCGCCGACGGTGTAGACGTGCGTCGGGTTCTCGACGTAGCGCGTCCATCCGCCCGGAGCCGACTCGCTGCGCTCGAGCAGGTAGAACTCGAGCTCGGGCCCCATCACGGGGTCGAGGCCGAGCGCCTCGAAGCGCGCGACGGCGCGTTTCAGCGCCGCACGCGGATCGGCTCCGTAGGGCTCTCCGTCGGCCGACTGGTCGGCCAGGCACCAGGCCACCTCGGGCGCCCACGGCAGCTGCGCCAGCGTGTCGAGGAGCGGCGACACGTGGATGTCACGGAAGCCGTGCTCGAAGCCCGAGACGACGTTGTGGCGAAGGTCGACTGTCGAGATGGCCTTGCAGAACGCGAGGCCCTTCGAGGCGTAGGTCGAGGCGAAGGCGCCGATCGGCACGTCCTTGCCGCGCAGCGTCCCGTGCAGATCGGGATAGGTGACGCGCACGATCCGTACGCCGTCGCGCTCGAGCGCTGCCAACCGCTCCGTGTCGTTCATCTTGCCTCCGCACGCACTCGTTTACGCCCGCCGGTCGGGCGAGCCTACCAGCGCCCAGGAGGTTCCAGCTGCGGCCGGCTACGCCTCCACGACGCGCACGGGCAGGCGCTTGAGGCCGTTCGTGAAGTTCGAGCGCAGGCGCGCGGGAGGCCCGGTCAGCTCGATCGACGCGATGCGCGGCAGCAGCTGCTCGAACAGCACCGCCATCTCGAGCCGGGCGAGGTGCGCGCCGAGGCAGAAGTGCGGGCCGCCGCGGCCGAACGCCGCGTGGACGTCGCGCTTGCGCGTGAGGTCGAGCCGGTGCGGGTCGGGGAAGGCCTCGGGGTCGCGGTTGGCCGCCGCGAACCAGACGACGACGCGGTCGCCCTTCGCGATCCGCACGCCGCGCAGCTCGGTGTCCGCGACCGCGGTGCGGCGGAAGTGCCAGACGGGCGAGGCGTAGCGGATCAGCTCGTCCACGGCCGACGGCATGATCGACGGGTCGGAGCGCAGCAGCTCGAGCTGATCCGGGTGCTCCATCAGCGCCAGCATCCCGAGTGCCATGCCCTGACGGGTCGTCTCGTTGCCGGCGACGACGAGCAGCGCGAGGTTGTTGTCGAGGTCGTGCTGCGAGACGGGGCAGCCGCCGATCTCCGCATTCGCCAGGATCGAGAGGACGTCGCCGCACGGGTGCCCCTTGCGCTCCTCGATCAGCGGCCGTCCGAGCTCGAGCAGCTCGGCGCCGGCCTCCGAGCCGAACGGCAGGAACTTCGACTCCTCCGCCGTCAGCGTCGTCGGCGGTGTGAGGTCGGGGTCGGTGGGGACGAGCATGCGGTCGCCGAGCTCGACGAGCTTGTCGAGATGCTCGTCGGGCACGCCGAGCATGTGGCCGAGCACGCGGATCGGGATGGGGCCCGCGATCTCCTCGACGAAGTCGAACTCGCCCCTCGGCAGCGTCTCGTCGAGCATCGTCCTCGTGAGATCGTGCAGGAACTCGCTGTAGCGCTCGGAGAGCGAGCGCGGCGTGAAGTCGCGCGCGAACATGCGGCGCCACTGCGAGTGCAGCGGCGGGTCCGTCTCCATGAAGTTGCGGCGCGCCTCGAGCACGTCGTCCGGCACGGGCTCGATCAGGGCCGCGCCGCCGTCCTCCGACGAGTAGACCGCCGTGTCCTTGAGCACCTGTACGACGTCGTCGTAGCGCGTGACGCACCAGAAGCCGTCGCCGCCGGGCTCGGGGTGCCGGAAGACCGGAGCCTCGCGCTGCAGCAGCTCGAACACGTCCCAGGGCTCGCGCTCGGCGAACATGTCGTGGTCGAGCAGGTTGACGTCGCCGAGGGACAGCGTGTGGGTCGCCATGCGGGCAAGGGTACCCTGCGCCGGGTCGAACCACGAGGAGGCACCAGGGTGAAGGCAGTCCGTTACCGCAACGCATCGGGGGAGTTCCGGATCGGCCGGCTCGAGGACGAGTCGATCGTCGATGCCGGGCCGGCAGGCGAGCAGGGCTTCGTTCCGACCAGGGCGGCCTGGGCGGCGCTCGCGCAGGCCGAGGGGCAGCGCTTCCCGGTCGGCTCGGTGACGCTCGCGCACCCGGTCGTCCCGCGCAAGCTCATCTGCATCGGCCTCAACTACCGCGACCATGCCGAGGAGTCGGAGCTCGACATCCCTGCCGTGCCCGTCATCTTCGCCAAGTGGACGACGTCCCTGATCGGCCCGGGCGAGACGATCGTGATCCCGCGCGAGGAGACGCGCCCCGACTACGAGGGCGAGCTCGCGGTCGTGATCGGCGAGCCGGTCTACCGCGCCACCGGCGACGCGGCGCTCGCCGCCGTGGGCGCCTACACGTGCTTCCACGACGTCTCGGGTCGCCGGGCGCAGCTCGAGACGCCGCTGCGGCAGTTCACGTACGGCAAGAGCTTCGACACGTTCGGGCCGCTCGGGCCCTGCCTCGTCGATGCCGAGGGCGTCGACCTCGGCGCCCTGCAGGTCACGACCGTCGTGTCCGGCGAGACGATGCAGGACTCGAGCACGAGCAACCTGATCTTCGGGATCCAGGCGCTCGTCGAGTACGTCTCGCTCGCCACCACGCTCGAGCCCGGCGACGTGATCGCGACCGGCACGCCGGGCGGGGTCGGCGACTCGCGCACGCCCCCGCGCTACCTGCGCGAGGGCGATGTCGTGGACGTGACCGTGACCGGCGTGGGAACGCTCAGCAATCCGGTGACGCTCGAGCGCTGAGAGGCCGCTCGCCCGCCACGTGCGCGCGGCCGGGCGTCAGATGGAGTGAGGCGTCAGTCGGTGCGGCGGCTGCGCGCCGCCGAGCCCTGCAGCGCCCGCATCAGCTCGTGCCCGCAGGCGACCAGGTCGAGTGCGTCGCCGAGCGAGGCGCTCGGCGCCACCGCGGGCGGCGGGATCACGCGCTCGTGGCTGCCGAAGCGCATCCGCACGCCCTGGATCCCGGGCAGATCGCCCACGACCCAGACGGGGACCTTGACGCCGGCAGCGAGCCAGTCGGCGAGCCGCCTGGCGTCCGCGCCGCGGCCGAGCACGTCGACGCCGTCGAGCCCGTCCTGAATCCCGTCGCCGTCGCTCCCGAGCGCGATCGCGACGCGCCACGGATCGGTGCGCAGGTCGGCGAGGTCGCAGACGCTCGTCCAGCCGAGCAGCGACTTCACGAGCTCGTCGCCGCAGAGTGCGGAGTCGACCACGACGTCGGGGCACGACTGCGCGAGCGCCTCCGCGATCGCCAGGGGAGCGGACTCGGGGATCCATGCGACGGCGGCGCCGGCGCTCGAGCCGATCGCGGCCGCGTCGCGCACCTCGCTCGCCGTCGCGTTGGAGTCGACGCGAACGATCGCCGCGGGCAGGTCGCCCTCGAGCGAGGCCAGTCCCCGCCGCAGCGCCCATGTCGGGCTGTCGAGCGCGACGAGGCCGATGGTCGCACGTCCGAAGGCGGGTGTCTGGGAAGGCATCTGCATGGCATTCGCGCGAGCGGCCCGGATGGATTCCTTCACCCGGCTCGGCCCGCCGCTCTTAACGCAGGCTTCACCGATTTCGCCGACCGCAAACCCTCGCCCAACCGTCAACGACGCAGACCGCCGAGGAAGTCCCCGGCGTGCTCAATTGGGGCCTGGCCCCATTTGAGCGCTCGTCAGAGGCCGGCCAGGAAGGGTTGCACCGCCGCGCGCCAGCGATCGGGCTGGTCGAGATGGACGTCGTGGCCGGCGTCCTCGATCTCGGCCACCGTCGTGCCCGGCAGCGCATCGGCCATGCGCTGCACCTCGGCTGCGGGCACGCCATCGGCTGCGCGCACGACGAGCGCGGGACAGCGGATGCGCGCCCAGTCCTCCCAGTGCTCGAGGTCGTTCGCCTGTCCGAGGGCATCCAGTAGGACCTCGGGCTCGAACGCCGGCCAGAGTCCGTCGGCCCGCCGTTCCAGCCCGGCGCACCAGGCGCGCGATCGCAACGTGTCGCCGCCGAAGAAGGTCAGCGCCTCCCGCTCGGACGGGAACGGCAGCGGCCACGCCGCGAACCAGCTGCGCACGACGCCCAGTGCGTCCGGATCGCGCGCCGGCGTCGCCTCGGCGACCACGAGAGCGCGCACGAGGTCCGGGCGCCGCGCTGCGAGCAGCAGCGCGGTGAGACCCCCGAGCGACTGGCCCACGACGACGGCCGGGGCGAGCTCGAGCCGCTCGATCCAGAACGCCGCGTCGGCGGCGAACGCCGCCGGCGAGACCTCCGCGGGCGCACGGTCGCTGCGCCCGTGCGCCACGGCCCTCGACCGCGACGACGCAGTGCGTGCGCGAGAGCCACGCGGCCGTCGAGTCCCACTCGCGGGCGTGCCCGGCGAGCCCGTGGAGCAGGAGGGCGCCAGGCCCCGAGCCGCCGTAGTCCGCGGCCCACAGGCCGGTTCCGTCGCGGGTCGCCGCATGCCACCTCACGTCCACGCGGGAGGACGCTACTAGCCTACCCCCGTGTCCGAGCGGAGCTGCGACGTCCTGGTGATCGGCTCCGGCGTGGCCGGGCTGACGTCCGCGCTCGCCGCGGCCGAGACCGGCGCGCGCGTGGTGCTGGCGACCAAGCTCGGCCTCGCGTCGTCCAACACGGCGAAGGCCCAGGGCGGGATCCAGGCCGCACTCGGCGAGGACGACGCGCCGTCGGTGCACGCCGAGGACGTCATGCACAGCTCGCACGAGACGGCCGATCCTCGCCTCGTGGCCGCCCTGACCGCCGAGGCGCCGGACGCGATCGCACGCCTCGAGCGCTTCGGTGTCTCCTTCACGCACGACGCCGACGGGCGCTACCGGCTGGCGCGCTGCGGCGGCGCGACGCGCAAGCGCCTGCTCCAGGTCGGCGATCGCACCGGCCACGCGATCGCGACCGCGCTGCGCGAGGCCGTCGGCTCGGATGCACGCATCGAGACGCTCGACCACGCTCCGCTCGAGGCCCTCGACGAGACGTCGTCGGGGTGGCGGGCGACGCTCGGTCAGCGCCGGGACGGCAGCCTCGCCGTCGCGGCGGGCGCGATCGTGCTCGCGGCCGGCGGGCGCTGCTATGCCGAGGCCAAGCGGCTCGGCACGTTCTCGACCAACGCCGCCGGAGCAACCGGCGAGGTGACCGACATCGCGCTCGGCGCGGGCTGCGAGGCGCGCGACCTCGATGCCCTGCAGTACCACCCGAACGGCGGGCTCTGGCCGGTGACGATGCAGGGGTACTCGATCCCCGAGACGACGCGCGCCTACGGAGCCGTGCTGCTGAACGCCGGCGGCGAGCGCTTCGTCGACGAGCTCGGGGGCCGCGACGTCGTGGCGGCGGCGATCGTGCGCGAGTGCGAGGAGGGGCGCGGGCTGACGACGCCCGAGGGCCGGCCCTCGGTCCTGCTCGACTGCCGCCCGATCGCGGTCGCGGACGCCGAGATCTCGCTGCCGTACATGCTGCGGCGCTACCGGGCGGCCGGGATCGACCCTCTCGCCGAGCCGATCCACACCTATCCCGTCCTGCACTACCAGAACGGCGGCCTCGTGATCGACGAGCACGGCGCCACGACGGTCGCCGGGCTCTATGCCGCGGGGGAGATCGCGGGCGGCGTGCACGGGCGAAACCGGATGATGGGGAACTCGCTGCTCGACGGCTCGGTCTTCGGCTGGCGGGCGGGGCACGCGGCGGCCGCCTCGGCGGCCTAGCCACTAGAAGCCCGACTTCTCCGGGCTATCAGTCCCGGGCTGGTATCCTCGAGCGCGATGAGCATCTCGGGCACCGTCAACGGCTTCCTCGACCTTCCCGTGCGGCCGTCCAAGCCGCGCGAGGTCGGCATCACGCATGTCATGGACAAGGGCATGACGCAGACGCAGATCGAGGGCCTCGTGGAAACGGGCGGCGACTACGTCGACATCGTGAAGCTCGGCTGGGGCACCTCGTACGTGACCCAGAACCTGAAGGAGAAGCTCGACCTCTATCGCTCGCTCGGCATCCCCGTGATCTGCGGCGGCACGCTGCTCGAGATCGCCGAGGTGCGCGGCAAGCTCGACGGCTATCGCAGCTGGCTGAGCGAGAACGGCTTCGAGAGCGTCGAGGTCTCCGACGGCACCATCGAGCTGCCGCGCGAGCGCAAGCTCGAGATCATCGAGCTGCTGGCGAAGGACTTCCGCGTGCTCTCCGAGGTCGGCTCCAAGGACTCCGAGGCGATCTTCGCGCCTTACCAGTGGGTCGGCTGGATCCGCGAGGAGCTCGCAGCCGGTTCCTGGAAGGTCATCACCGAGGCGCGCGAGTCGGGCACGGCCGGCATCTTCCGCGGCAGCGGCGAGGTGCGCAGCGGCCTGATCGACGAGATCGTGCACGAGCTGCCCGTCGAGCGCCTGCTCTTCGAGGCGCCGCAGAAGGGCCAGCAGGCCTGGTTCATCCGGCAGTTCGGCGCCGACGTCAACCTCGGCAACATCCCGCCGGACGAGGTCATCCCGCTCGAAACGCTCCGCCTCGGGCTGCGGTCCGACACGATGAGCGCATTGCTGCTCAACGTTTGACGCCGGTGCCCGGAGTCGGAGGTCGACACCGGACACTCGATCTCCACTGCCATTCGTCGGCCTCCGACGGACTGCTCACGCCGGCCGCGCTCGTCGAGCATGCGCACGCGCTCGGTCTCGAGACGCTGGCGCTGACCGATCACGACACGCTCGCGGGGCTGGGCGAGGCGTCCGCGGCCGCCGATCGCCTCGGCCTGCGGTTCGTGCCCGCCACCGAGATCTCCGTACGGCCGCCCTCGGGCTCGATGCACCTGCTCGCCTACCTGCCCTCGGCGGACGCCGAGCCGCTGGCGACCCGCATCCAGGCGATCGCCGACTACCGGGGAAGCCGCAACGAGCGCATCGTCCAGAAGCTCAACGAGCTCGGCTATCCGCTCGCGTGGGACGACGTCGCGCGGCGCGCGAAGGGCCGCGTCGGCCGGCCGCACATCGCGGCGGCGCTCGTCGACGCCGGTCACGTCGCGACCACCCAGGACGCGTTCGACCGGTTGCTCGCCGACGGTCAGCCGGCCTACGTCGATGCCGGCTCGCTCGGACCGGAGGAGGCCGTCGAGCTGGTCGCTGCGAGCGGCGGCGCGCCGGTGATCGCGCATCCGTACTCGCTGCGCATGGGCGACGCCGAGCTCGAGCGCTTCGTCGGCGGCCTGGTACGGCACGGTCTGCGCGGCGTCGAGTGCTACCGGCCCGACCACGACGACGCTCAGCGCGCCTTCACGCTGCGGTTGTGTGCGCAAGCCGATCTGGTGCCGACCGGCGGATCCGATTGGCACGGGCGCCCCGGCGACCCGGGGCTGGGCGATGCGGGCCCGGTGCCGCTGCCGGGCGATACGTTGCAGCGGCTCGGCCTTGCATAAGCACACCTTCCGCTTGAGATAAGCCGTTCTGATTGCTACGGTGAGTGGTATGCCGACCGCGAATCTCTCCGGCGACCTCACCACCGAGGACGTATCGCAGCTGGCGCGTCACTTCGAGCCCCTGCGCGCCGAGGAGCTCGTGGCGTTCGCCGCGGAGCAGTTCGGCGGCAGCATGGTGCTCACGTGCTCCTGGCAGCTCGGCACCTCGATCCTCGTGCACATGACGCGCGAGGTCGCCCCGCAGACGCGCCTCGTCGAGATCGACACGGGCCTGCTGTTCGCCGAGACGCACGAGACGCGTCAGCGCCTGGTCGACCACTACGGCCTCGAGGTCGAGACGCTGCGCCCGCTCCAGAGCGTCGAGGAGCAGGCCGATGCGCACGGCGCCCGGCTGTGGGAGCGCGAGCCCGACCGCTGTTGCGGCATGCGCAAGGTCGAGCCGCTCGAGCGCGCGATCCGCGACGCCGACGGCTGGCTGACCGGCATCCGCCGCGACCAGACCGAGCAGCGCGCCCGCGCTCCGAAGCTCGTGCTCGACGCACGCCGCGGAGTCGTCAAGGTGCAGCCGCTCGTCGACTGGAGCGAGCGCGACTGCTGGCGCTACATCCACAAGAACGGCATCCCGTACAACGAGTTGCACGATCGCGGTTTCCCGTCGATCGGCTGCACGCCGTGCACGCGCGCGGCCGGCAGCGGCGAGGATGCGCGCGCCGGCCGCTGGGCGGGCAGCGGCAAGACCGAGTGCGGCCTGCACGTCGCCTGAACGACGGCTCGCAGGCTCCCGCATAGGGTCGCGGCACCCGAACGGGGGACGCTCGATCGATCACATGTCGGCTATCACTCGTCGAGGTAGACCGTCCCTCGACAGGAGTTGTCCGGCCAG
The DNA here is from genome assembly GCA_963705965.1 of uncultured Actinomycetes bacterium. Classification (GTDB taxonomy): domain Bacteria; phylum Actinomycetota; class Thermoleophilia; order Gaiellales; family JALYLC01; genus JALYLC01. The sequence continues at coordinate 625,735 of CAVPLI010000008.1, forward strand.
TCATGAAACGACGCCTCGATTCGCTCATCATCGGAGGCGCGATGCTCTTCGGGGGCATGGCGCACCGCCGCGCCGAGCATGTGTCCAAGCAGGTCGACGAGCTCGGCGAGGCGATCGAGGCCGTCGAGGATCAGCTCCGTCAGGCCGAGGAGCGGCCGTCGCGGCCGCCCGTCCCCGGCATGCCGCTGCCGACCGGCTACGGCCTGCAGGTGCGCGGCCCCGACGACGAGAGCATCGTGCTGCCCGTGTGCCTCCCACCGGGATTCGAGCTGGCGTCGATGGTGCTCTGCCCGGAGTTCCTGCCGCGCGACCAGCCGGCGCCCGCTGCGGCACCGGCTCCGGAGCCGGCCCCGGAGCCCGCTCCGGTCCCCGCCGTGGCCGGCGCGCCCATCCGCGAGCGCCTCAGCGGGACGCTCCAGTACGTCTTCGGCAACGACCCCGGCTTCAGCGTCGACGAGACGTTCGGCGGCAACGTCGCGGCCGGCGAGCCGGCCCCGCGCCGCTCGGCCGGCATCGAGACCCACCACCTCTAGCTGGCGCCAGGCGTCAGGCGATGACGAGCGGGGTCGCGACGACCGGCCCGGCGACGCCGTTGGCGTCGACGAACTGACGCACGGCGAGGTAGCGCCCAGGGCGCAGCTGCTTGAGGCCGACCGCGATCCGCTTGCCCACGCGGGCGCGGTCGAACGAGACGGTGCGCGTGAGCGCGGGCTTGCCGTTCGGCCGGAGGATCTGCAGCGAGAGATCGCCCGGGACGCGCGCGCTGAGCTTCACCTTGAGGCCGGTCGTGCGTGAGGCCCGGCCGGGCCAGCGGCCGTTGAGCGCCGATGCGAGGCCCTTCACCACGCGCACGATCGCGCGATCCGTGGTGACGTTTCCCGCGACGTCCGTGATCGTCACGCTGACCGCGTAGGTGCCCGTCTTGCCGAAGGCATGCCGGAACGGCTGGCCGAGCTGGCTCGCAGGCTGCGCGATGCCATTGCCCTTGGCCTTGAAGCGGAAGCGCACGGACGCCAGCCCGGCGGCGTCGCGGGCGCCGGTCACGAAGACGGCGCGGCGTCCCACGGGAACCGTCTGGTCGGGCCCGGCGCCGCCGGCGGGCGCGGTCGAGTCGACGATGACGTAGAGATAGTCCGTCGCGCTCGGCCCCGACTGGGCAGTGGCGGTGATCCGCGCGGGACCGTCGGGCACGCGCTCGAGCGGAAGGGCGAACGGGGATCCGGCGAGCACCGCCGGGATGTCGCCGCCCCAGAGCACGCTCGCGCCCGCGGGTACGCCCCCGACGGACACCGTCGCGCCGCTGCGCACGGGCTGCTGATCGACGAGCGTCTGGATCTCAGGCGCGAGCCCGCCGACGATGAGCGCCCGTGTCGTCACGCCGTGCGTCGACGGGTCGGCCGCGCTGACGACGATCTCGTCGCCGGGGGCCGGATCGCGCAGCGTGACGGCGAAGGCCCCGCCGCCGGACGCCGTCGTGGTCTGCCGGTCGCTGCGCGCGCCCTGGCTCTGCTCGACGAGGATGCGCGCGCCGGGCGCTGCGTTGCCCGAGAGCACGGCTCCCGAGAGCGCGGCGGCCAGCCGGTAGCGGAAGGCGACGGGCAGCGACCCGACGCCGGCGCCGCTCAGGCTGACCGTCGCCCCGTCGGCCACGTGGAGCGGGAAGGCGTTGCGCTCCGGGCCGAGGTCGGTGACCCCGCCGGTGTCGCTGAGCGCGGTCTTGGCGAACTTGAGCGCGGGCAGACCGCCGCGCGGAGACGAAAGAGCCGCCGTGACCGGCTGGCGAGGCGCGCCGCGCACGTGCAGCCCGCCGTCGTCGAGCGAGCCCCGCACGCCCGCCGCAACGGTCCGCACGCTCGAGCTGCCGAGCGAGCTGTCGGTGAGCGCGACGGTGATTGCGTCGTCCACCACCGGGAGCTCACCGCCCGCCGTGACCGCTGTTCGCGCCGTTCCGGCGCCGAATCCGCCGCATCCGGCTGCCCCCGAGACGTCGGGCCCGAGCGCACGGCACGGCCCGAGTGGCCCGGCCGCGCCGGACGCATCGGCGGGGTCATGGAACGCGAGCTCCCAGTCGTAGCTCCCGGAGACGCACGTGTGCTGACCGGCGCAGCCGGCCGGCGAGTCGGGGATCGAGACGGTGAAGCCGTCCGGAGCGAAGGCGGCGCTTCCGAGGCGCGTGCGCGTCGTCCAGGCGCCCTGCGTCGCCGTCACGACGGAGCCCCCGGGGCCGGCGAGCGCGAAGGTCGCCGACGCGTCGAGGCCGCCGCCGGCACGCGGGAACGCCGATCGGCGCGCGAGCACGCCGCCCGGGCCGCTCAGCTCGAGCGCCACGGCGCCGCCGTTCGGATCGGCGCCGTGCACCGTCACCGACGTTGCGGCGCCGGCGACGGTCACTTCGGCGGCGAACGCGCGCGGCGCGAGCACCGCGCGGAACGTCTTGCCGCCGATCGTCGCCGTCACGGTCACGTTCGCGCCGGGGGAGGCGATCTCGCCGCTGTCGTAGGCGCCCGCCGTCACCCCGGTCGCCGGGAGCGACCCGCCGTTCGCGACCTGCGTGTCGCCCGCGGTGGGGAGGTTGCGGAGGTGCAGGCGCCCGCTGAAGCCGGCGTGCTCGGTCTCGAACGAGGCGACGGGGAACGGCACGGTGACGGTGTCCCCGCCCGAGTCGGCGATCGCCAGCGTCGTCCCGGCGGCGCCGTCGAGCCCGCCGAACGGCAGGGCCGGGAGGAATGACCGGCCTGCCGAGCCATCGCACTGCAGCGCCTGGGGAGTCGCGCTGGAGACGCTGACGAGCGCACCGCCGCCCGGCCGGCCCACCGTCACGCTGACGGCGCCGACGCCGGCGCTCGTCGAGACGCACAGTCCGGGCGCGGCCGAGCTGTCGACGCGCACGTCCAGGATCGCCGCGCAGGCGCTCGCGGGCAGGCCGAGGAGGGCCATCAGGGCGGCCGCGGGCAGGAGGAGGCGTCGTCGCATCCGCAGGGCTACGACACGGGCGCGTGCGTTCCTCCACGTACGATCCGCCCGATGCAGCGCGCAGTCGCGATCGCACTCGCGGGGGGACTGCTCGCCGCTTCGGCAGGAGCGTTCGGACTCGCCCAGGTGCTCAAGCTCGAGCGTTCGCCGATCGAGGCGATCCGGGTCGACCCGACGCCGAACCACGACCGCGGCCGGCTCGACCGCCACGACAGTGCGCTCTTCTCGCCCGGCTGCCGCGCCCCCTGCCTCCCAGCTGCCGTGGTGCGCTTCCGCGTCCACACCAGTGGCCCCGTGCGTGCGGTCGTGGTGGCTCCGGGCGGGCGGGTCCTGCGGGATCTCGGTGCGTTGCCGCACCCGGGCGGCCGGGTCGTGGCGCGCTGGAACGGCCGCGATGCGGCGGGGAAGGTCGTTCCCGACGGCTCCTACCGGATGAAGGTCAGCCTTGCGGGCCGGAAGATCGAGCTGCTCAACCCGCTCACGCTCGACACGAGCGTGCGCCTGCTCGGCACCAACGTGTCGCGTCGCGTGATCTCGCCGGACTGCGACTCCTACGGCGACCGCGTGATCGTCGTCGTGCGGGGGGCAGAGCAGCTGTCGGGCGTCCGGCTCGAGGTGCGCAAGGGCGACAAGCTCGTGCGGACGGTGCGAGTCGGTCGTCGCGCACGTGCGCTCGCGGTCAGCTGGCCGCCCTATGACGGCAAGCGCTGCACGACGGCGCCCGACGGCCGCTACCGCCTGCGGGTGATCGCCCGCGACGTGCCGGGCAACACGCGCGCGGTCGATCTGGGCGCGATCACGGCGCGCGGCGTGGTCCTCTCGCCGCCCGACCGCTCGATCGTCGCAGGCAGGCGCGCGCGGATCGGCATCTCGGCCGACGCGCGCGGCCTGCGGCTCGAGCTCGCGCGGCTGGGAGACGGCGCGCCGCAGATCCTGGCGCGCGGCACGCGGGCGCCGGCGGCGACCGCGCGCGTCCCGGCCACGGCGCGCGGTGGCGTCTACGTCGTCTCCAACCGCCACGCCGGGCGCACCTCCGAGGCGCTGCTGGCGGTGCGCGGCGCGAGTCCCGCACGCGTCGCTCTCCTGCTCGTCGACGGGCAGCCGGCGTCGGTGCTCCTGCCCTTCCAGCGGCGGCTGGACGCACTCGGCATCCGCTTCGATGCGATGACCGCGCCGGGACCTGCGCGCGGGCCGTGCTCGACGGCTACAAGGCCGTCGTCGTGCCCGCGGTCGGCGGAGGCGCGGACCCGATCTCGGGCATCCAGCTCGTGACGAGCGTCGACGGCATCAAGCCCGGGCTCGGCACGTGATCCCCGCTGCGATCGCGCTCGCGGGCGCCGCCGGCTTCGCCGGGCTGCTCACGGCCACGGCCCGGACGGCGCGGCTCGCCGCGCTCGCCCTGCTCGCCGCGGGGACGCTCGGCCTGCTCGCCTGGCTCGGGCGTCGACGACACGTTGCGCGCGCACGCGGCGCCGGCCGCGGTGGCGCTCGTCGCGGCGCTCGCGCTCGGCGTCCTCGCCGCGCGCGCCCTGCAGCACCGGCCCCTCGTCCTGGCGTTCGCCGTCTGTCTCGCACTGCCGTTCCGGTTCCCGGTGCACATCGGCAGCCAGGACGCGAACCTGCTCGTCCCGCTCTACGCGGTGATCGGCGTCGCCTGGCTCGTGCTCGTCCTCGACGCCCTGAGCGGCCGGGAGCCCGTCCGCCTGCCGCCGCGCGCCCTTGCGCTGCCGTTCCTGCTCCTCGTCGCCTGGGAGGCGGCCTCGCTGGCCTGGAGCGAGAGCGCGACGGAGGGAGCCAAGGCACTCGCGTTCTACGCGCTCCCCTTCGGAGTCCTGCTCGCGGTACTCGTGGCGCATCCGCCGCCGCGGCCGCGCCTGCCGGACCTGCTGCGCCTCCAGGTGGCCCTCGCGCTCGTCTTCGCCGCCGTCGGCGTCTACCAGCTCGCCCGCCACGACATCTGGTGGAACCGCAAGCTGATGGTCTCCAACGCGTTCAGCTCGTTCTTCCGCGTCAACTCGATCTTCTACGACCCGTCGATCTTCGGCCGCTACCTGACGGTGACGATCGTGCTCGTCTCCGCGGCGCTGCTGTTCGGGACGGTGCGGCGGCCGATCGTGGCCGCCGTCGCGGCGGGGCTCGCGTGGATCGGGATCCTGACGTCGTATTCGCAGTCGGCGTTCGTCGCGCTCTGCGCGGCCGTCGGAACCGGGCTCGTGCTCGCGTTCGGGCGCCGCCTCGTGTGGCTGCTGCTCGCAGGGGCGGTGCTCGTCGCCCTCGCGCTGCTGGCCGTCCCGTCCGTGCGCAACTCCGGCGTCGACCGCGTGACCTCGGAGCGCTCGCAGCTCGTCGGCGACGGGCTGCGGCTGTTCCGCGAGCACCCGCTCGCGGGCGTCGGGCTCGGCGGATCGACGGAGGCGGCGCGCGAGCAGACGCCGCGCGGCAATGCACTGCGCCGAGCGCAGCACGTGATGCCGCTCACGGTCGCCTCGGAGCTCGGGCTCGTCGGGCTCGTCCTGGTGGGCTGGCTGCTCACCGTGCTCGCGCGACTCGCGCTCGCCCGCGGGGCCTGCCGGCCCGAGCGGCTCGCGCTCGGCCTCGGCCTGCTCGCGATCTTCGTCCACTCGCTCTTCTACGCGGCCTTCTTCGAGGATCCGATGACGTGGGCGCTGGCCGCGCTGCTCGTCGCCTGCGCCGCGCCTGGCATGATCGAAGACCGATGATCACCGGCCTGAACAGGGTTCTGGTACTCGCCCCGCACACCGACGACGGCGAGTTCGGGTGCGGAGGTGCGATGGCGCGGCTGGTCGAGAGCGGCGCCGACGTGCGCCAGATCGCGTTCTCGATCGCCTCGCGCTCGCTGCCCGAGGGCTTCGCCGCCGACACGCTCGTGCACGAGTCGCGTGCCGCCTCCGAGGCGCTCGGTCTGTCGCCGGAGGCGCTCACGGTGCACGACTTCGAGGTGCGCACGTTCCCGCAGGTGCGCCAGGAGATCCTCGAGCTGCTGATCGAGGTGCAGCGCGAGTTCGCGCCCGAGATGGTGCTGATGCCGACGATCGGCGACATCCACCAGGACCACCAGACGATCGCCGCCGAGGGCCTGCGCGCGTTCAAGCGCACGACGATCCTGGGCTACGAGATCCCGTGGAACCAGTTCAGCTTCGCCAAGCAGGCCTACGTGGTGCTCGAGGAGCGCCATCTCGAGGCGAAGGTGCGCGCGCTGGAGTGCTACCGGTCGCAGCAGCACCGCAACTACGCGAACGAGGAGTACATCCGCAACCTCGCGCGCACGCATGGCATCGAGATCGGCCGGCCGTTCGCCGAGTGCTTCGAAGTCGTGCGGTGGGTCGTGTGACGGCCCGCCCGCTGCGCGTCCTGCTCACGGCATCGGGAGCGCCGGGGGCCGCCCGGCTGATCCGGGCGCTGCAGGAGAACGGAGAGCGGAAGCTCGCGGTGATCGGGACGGACATGAGCGAGCGCAGCGCCGGGCGCTTCCTGTGCGATTCCTTCCATGTCGTGCCGCCCGGGTCGAGCGACGAGTTCGCACCCGCCGTGGCGGCGCTCGCGGAGCGCGAGGGGGCCGACGTCGTCTTCCCCCAGTCGAGCGGCGAGGTCGTGAGCTTCGCGGCGGGACGCGACCTGTTCGCGATGCCGCTGATGGTCGCCTCCTCGGCCGCCATCGCCGCCTGCGACGACAAGGCGCAGACGATGGAGCTCGCGGAGCGAGCCGGGGTCAGGTGCCCGCGCACCTACCTTGCGCGCACGCCAGGGGAGTTCCGCGAGGCGGCTGCCGAGCTCGGCTATCCGGCCCGGGACGTCTGCATGAAGCCGCCCCGGGCCAAGGGCTCGCGGGGCTTCCGCGTGCTCTCGGCGAACGTCGACCGGCGCCACGCCCTGCTCGAGGCGCGCCCGGGGCCGCTGCCGCTGTCGGTCGGCGAGGCGCTCGAGGCGATCGGTGACGACGACTTCCCGCCGCTGCTCGTGATGGAGCTCGCGACCGGGAAGGAGCACACGGTCGACGGGATCTGCCGCGGCGGCCGCATGGTGCTGGGCCACGCGAAGACCCGCGAGGCGATGCGCGCCGGCCTCGCCATGTACTTCGAGACGAGCGCGCAGCCCGAGCTCGAGGCGGCCGCGCGGCGCCTCGTGCGCGAGCTCGACCTGGACTGGTTCGTCAACGTGCAGTTCATCGGCGAGCACCTGCTCGAGATCAATCCGCGCATCTCCACGATCGTCTACCAGGACGATCTCAACCTGCCGTACCTGGCCGTCCGGCATGCCGTCGGCGAGCTCGACGAGGAGCAGCTCGGCGCGTACGCCGGTGCCGTGCGCACGACGCGCCGCGCACTGCGCTACTACGACCAGGTCGAGTACGACGAGCCGTGAGCGGCGGCGCTCCGAGCGCTCGCCTGCGGACGCTGGCCGGCCAGTCCGCGATCTACGGCGTCGGCCCGGTGGTCGCGCGCTTCGCCGGCCTGCTCCTGCTGCCGATCTACGCCCGGCACCTCGGGACGGCCGAGGTCGGTCGCGTCGGGCAGATGGTCGCGCTCGTCGCAGTCGGTGCGACGATCGCGCAGCTCGGCCTCGTCAACGCGCTCTTCCGCTTCGCGGCCGAGCGCGAGGGCGACGAGCGCTTCGCGGTGGCGCGTACGGCGATCGCGATGTGCGCGCTGTCGGGCGTCGTGGTCGCGACGCTCGCGGTGCTCGCGACGCCGGTCGCGTCGCCGCTGCTGCTCGGCGAGGGCCACGAGTCGCTGTGGCTCGTGGGCTGCGCCGGCCTGCTCGTCTCGCTGCTCTACGAGCCGTGCGCGGGTCTCTACCGGGTCGAGCAGCGCCCGCAGCGCTTCCTCGCCGTCACGCTCGTCAACGTCGCCGTGACCGTCGTGGTCAGCGTCGTCTGGATCATCCACTTCGACGGCGGCGCGCTCGGCCTGATCGCCGGCTCCTACACCGGCACGCTGGTCGCGCTCCTGGTCGTCCTGTGGGATCGGCGGAGCGCGCTGTTCGGGTCGATCGAGCGCACCCTCGCGCGCCCGCTGCTGCACTTCGGCCTGCCGTTCATGCCCTCGCGCGTCGCGCTCTGGGCGCTCACCCTCTCGAACCGGCTGTTCGTCGCATGGCTCGCGACGAGCGCGCTCGCCGGCGTCTTCGTGGTCGCGGCGAACGTCGCGTCGTCCATCGCCCTGCTCGTGACGGCGTTCCAGCTCGCCTGGCCGCCGTTCGCGTACGGGATCAAGGAGGACGCCGAGGCGCGGCGCGTCTACCGCGCGGTCCTGACGGGCTGGCTGCTCGTCGCGCTCGCCGCGGTGCTGCCGCTCGCACTCGCGCGGGAGTGGGTCATGGCGCTCCTGGCGGGCGAGAAGTACACGGGCGGCGCGGACGCCATGGCCCTGCTCGCGCTCGGCCTCGCCTTCTACGGCTCGTACTACGTCGTCGGCGTGGCCGTCGGGCGGGCCAAGCAGACGCAGCTCAACTGGCTCGTCACCGGGGCCGCGGCGCTCGCCAACGTCGTGCTCTGCATCGTCCTGATCCCGGACTACGGCGCCAAGGGCGCGGGCGCGGCGTCCGCGACCGCGTTCCTGCTGATGGCGGTGCTGATGGTGATCCGCGGCGGCCGCGTCTTCCCCGTGCGCTACGACTGGCCGCGGCTCGCGGCCCTGTGCGTCCTGGCGGCGGGGTTGTTCGCGATCGGCGAGCTCGCGTTCCCGGCGCGCGGCGCCGGTGGCGTCGCGGGGCGCCTCGTCGTCGCGGCGCTCTTCGTGCCGCTCGCGCTCATCGCAGATCGGGTAGCGCGGCGCGGAGCGCCTCGGCCGTGACGGCGGCCTGCTTGCTCGGCGCGCGCTGCGGGCCGGACAGCTCCTGCGCCGCCTCGAACACGCGAAGGCCCGCCCGCGCGAACGCCGCCGGCGTCGGCACCGGGGCGCGCGTGCGCACGAGCACGAAGTTCTTCCCGAACGTCGCCACCTCGTAGCGCGGCGCGAGGCGCGTGCGGAAGCGCTGGTAGCGCTCGTCGCTCGTTCCGCGCAGCGCGACGTACCAGCCGTGCGAGATCGGGCCGTGGAGCCGCTTCAGCGAGCGCACGATCAGCGCGGGCTCGGAGCGCGCCGTGCCGCGCGCCGTTGCGAGCGGTCCGTTGCCGCCCGGCGAGAGTACGCCCGAGGCGAACGCCTCGTCATAGCCCAGGAAGAGGTCGTTGCGCGCAAAATTGGTGCGCAGGTAGCCCGCCGCATCGTCGAGCTCGGTCTTGTCGGAGGCCCACGCGTCGCCGCGGAAGCGGTAGTCGGAGAGGCGCGCGCCACGCGTCGCCTCGACCGTCCCGACGAGCACGGCGGCGGCGAGCGCGGCTGCGATCGCGCCACGCCACCCGAGCATCCGCCCGAGCGTCGCCGCGCCGGCGGCGATCGCGATGCCCGCGAGCGGCAGCGTCTCGATCACGTAGCGCACGTGGTTGTCGGAGTTCGGGATGCGCACGACGGCCAGGACGAGCAGCGGGAGGATGATCCACGAGGCGACCAGCACGGCGCGAGCGCCGCCGCCGCGCGCGATCGTCACCGTGCCGACCAGCGCGAGCGCGGCGCACACGATCAGGTAGATCGCGATCGGCCCTCCGGAGCGCGGGACGCCGACGAAGTGGGCGCCCGCCTGCGCGGCGACGTCCGCCAGCGAGGGCTTCGGGATCGCGGTGCCCGGCGGCTGCGGCACCTTGTCGAGCCGTGATGCCAGGACGAGGTAGCCGATCCCGAGCGGTGCGGTGCCGGCGATCACGCCCGCCGCGGCGTACAACGGCCGGCGCCAGGCCGCCCGCTCACGGACCTGCAGGAGCTCCACGATCACCGCGAGCGCGGCGATCAGGCCCACCACGACGCCATAGGGGTGCGTGTAGGTGTTGAGCACGAGCAGGATCGCCGTGGCCGTCCAGAAGCGCGGCTCGTCGGTGTCGAGCGCGCGCACGAGGCACCACAGCGCGAGTGCGCTGAACGCCAGGAACAGCGAGTACATGCGCGCGAAGTCGCCGTAGTAGAGGGCGACCGGCGAGAGCGCGAGGATCCACGCGGCCGCGGCGCCGACCGCCGGCCCGGCGATCGCGCGCCCGAGCAGCCCCACGGCGACGATCGCCAGCAGCAGCCCCAGGGCCGAGATGGCGCGCGTCGCGACGAGACCGCCGTCGAACTCTGCGACCAGCTTGGCGAGCAGGAAATGCAGCGGCGCGCCGCCGCGCACGAGTTGCACCGTCTCGAGCAGTTCGCCGAGCGGACGGCGCGCGACCATGACCGTCAGCGCCTCGTCCCGGTGCATGACGCGGTCGCCCAGGAACGGGAAGAGGCGGGCGGCAGCCACCGCGCACGAGGCGGTGATGCTCGCGCGATAGGCCAGCGCCGGGGTCAGCTGCACCCCGCAAGGGTAGGATGCGCGGGTGCACCGCGCCGTCGTGTCGCTCCCCGACGGCCTCGACCAGAAGGCTGCGATGGCTGCTGGGCGAGCTGTGCAGCGCGGCCGGGGTGCGAGTCGCCGAGGGCGCTCCGGCGCTGCCGCTCGACCCGTCGTGGGATCTCGCGGCCGCCGCGGCGCTGCTCGCGCGCGACGAGGAGCTCGACGCGCCGGTGGACGAGCACGGGCGCTTCCCGGCCTCGGCCTCGGCGCTGGCGCCGGGCGCGGCACCGCTCGACGACCTCGTGCTCGCGCTGCGCGAGGCCGCCGGGGCGACGGCTCCGGAGTATCCCGGCGGCGCGCGCTTCGCGGTCGCGCTGACGCACGACATCGACACCCCGTGGCGCTGGAGCAGGCGCGGGGTGATGGGCGCCGCCTCGCGCCTCAAGGGAGCGCTGGCGCGCCGCGACGTGACCACCGCCCGCGTCGAGGCCACCGGCCTCGCGCTCGCGCCGCTGCACCAGCTCTTCCGCAGCGACCCCAACTGGTCGCATCGCCGCTTCGCCGCGGCCGAGGCGAAGCGCGGCTTCCGCTCCACCTGCTTCGTGCTCGCGGCGCATCGCGACCCGCACGACGGCGCCGCCCCGGAGGTCTACGACGCGCGCCGCGCGCGGCTCGTGGATCAGCTCACGCGGCTCGAGCTCGAGGTCGGCCTGCACGCCAGCTACACGTGCCTCGCCGACGAGCGCCTGCTGGCGGAGGAGCGCGCGGTGCTCGCCGGCCTGCTCGGCGGGCCGGTCGCCGGCAACCGCCACCACTACCTGCGACTGCCGTGGCACGACGGGATCCGCGCGCTCGACCGGCTCGGCTTCTCCTACGACACGACACTCGGTCACGCCGAGCGGCCCGGCCCTCGCGCCGGGCTCTCGTTCCCGTTCCGCCCCTGGGACGCCGCCGCCGGGAGGCCGCTCCGCATCATCGAGCTCCCGCTCGTCCTGATGGACGCGACGCTGGCCGAGGAGCGCTACCTCGGGCTCTCCCCCGACGCGGCCTGGAGCGAGATCGAGCGCGTGCTCGACCATCTGCACGACAGCGGCGGATGCGCGAGCGTCCTCTGGCACAACGATCGCTTCGACCGCGTCTACGGGCGCGGCTGGGACCGGCTCTACGATCGCCTGCTCGACGGCATCGTGGCGCGCGGCGGGCACGCGGGCACGGCGGCCGACCTGACGGCCTACTGGCGGGACGAGCGTTGCGCGTCCTGATCGTGTCGTTCTACTTCCCGCCCGCCGGGGGTGGCGGGGTGCAGCGGGTGCTCAAGCTCTGCCGGCATCTGCCGGAGCTCGGCATCGAGGTCGACGTGCTGGCGCCCGACGATCCGAAGTGGAGCGCCGTCGATCCGGGGCTCGCCGCCGACATCCCGCCGGCCACGACGGTGCACCGCGCGCGCTACCGCGGTCCGTCGCACGCCCAGACCCCGGCGGCGCGGCTCGCCGCGGCGCACGGTGCGCGGGCGATCGGCGTGCGCGCGGCGCTGCTCGGCCGGCGCGTGCTGCTCCCCGACCCCGAGGTCGCGTGGCTTCCCGATGCCGTGCGCGCCGGAGTTCGCATCGTGCGCGAGCGCCAGATCGACGTCGTGCTCTCGACCTCGCCGCCCAACTCGGTGCACGTCATCGCGGCCGCGATCGCGCGGCGGGCGGGCGTGCCCTTCGTGGCCGACTTCCGCGACTCCTGGCTGGCGAACCCGCACCGGCGCTACGAGCGGCGCAGCGTGCGCGCCAAGCGCGCCGTCGAGGCGCGCATCGCCCGCGCCGCGCTCAAGCGCGTCGCCGCGGTGAGCGCCGTCACGCCCGCGATCGCCGAGGAGGCCCGGGAGCTCGCGCCGGCGGGCACGCCCGTGCAGGTCGTGGCGAACGGCTGCGACTTCGAGGAGTTCGACGGGCTCGACGTACGCCCGCGGCGAGCGGATGCGCATCGTCCACGCGGGCTCGTTCTTCGGCCAGCGGACGCCGCGACCGTTCCTGAGCGCGTTCGCCGCCGTGCTGCGGGAGCGCCCGGAGTTGCGGGAGCGCGTCCAGGTCGCGTTCCTCGGCGAGCTCCGGCCTGCGGATCGCGAGTGGGCGCTCGGCCTCGGCCTCGGCGACGCGCTCGCGCTCGAGGGCTTCCGGCCGCACGCGGAGGCGCTCGCCGCCATGCGCGCCGCAGACGTGCTCCTCCTGCTCGTGCCGCGCGCCGGCGGACGCGGGCTGCTGGTCGTCTCCGGCAAGGTCTTCGAGTATCTCGCCGCGGAGCGCCCCATCCTCGCGCTCGTGCCGCCCGAGGGCGATGCCGCGTCGCTGCTGCGCGACACCGGCTCGGCCTGGATCGCCGATCCGGACGACGAGGCCGCGATCGCTGCCGCGATCGCCGAGGCCGCCGGCGCATGGGAGGCGGACCGGCTGGGCGAGCGGCGGCTCACACCCGAATGGCGCGAGCGCCTGGATCGGCGCACGCGCGCCCGCGAGCTGGCGGAGCTGCTCGAATCGGTCAGGCCGGGCCGCAGCCCAGCCTGAACACGCGGTAGCCGGCGGAACGGCCGACCGGCTCGAACGGGTGGAGGCGCCGGAGCTCGGCGACCAGGCTCGCGAGCAGCACGCGCCCGGGCCCCGTCATGTTCGCGTCCTGCGTGACGACGTAGGCGCCGCAGCGGATGTCCCGCGCCTGGCGCAGCAGCGTCCGGCGTCGCTTCGCCGAGAGGCCGTCCTGCTCGGGCGTGCCGATGGGGAGGACGTCCGAGCGATCGAGGCGGATCAGCGTCTCGGTCGCGACCGCCGGCTCGACGGCGACGAGCAGCGGCGCCGCTCCCGGCACGTTCGCGCGCACGAGCGCCTCGACGTTCCGCGTGCGCCGGTCGACGAGCGGCAGGCCGGTCAGCGCGCGCACGCTCTGCGCGAGACCGGTCCCGTCGCCCGTGGCGCTGTGCACGACGGCGGCGAGGGCCGAGTCGGGCGCCTTGTCCACGAGCTCGGGCAGCTGCTGGGCGATCAGCAGAGCGGCGCAGACGCTCGCGAACGCCACTCCGACCGCGGCGATGGGCGCGCGGTCGCGCACCCAGGAACGCCAGGCGAGCGCGCTCCAGAGCGTCAGCATGGCGACGAACGGCGGCGCCACGTGCGTGAGGTTGTTGGGATGCGAGCGGCCCAGGAAGTACGTGAGCGAGACGGCGCCGAGCGTGCTCACCGCGGCCAGCGGCACGATCGTCGAGGCGCGCGCGAGTTCGCCCCGCCCGCGCGCGGCGAGGACGCACACCGCGACCAGCGACGCGACGTAGAGCCCACCCATCAGGTACGCGAGCGACCAGTCCGGCACGGGCAGCTGACCGAACCCCTGCACCGAGTAGAGGCGCAGGAAGTCGAGATAGCCGCCGATGTCCGGCGCCCGCCCGCGTCCGGCCGCGGTGGCGGCGACGAGGCCCGCGATGGCGACGACCGCGGCGGCTGCGCCCAGGCCGAGGTGGGTGGCGGCGCAGCGCAGGCGCTGTCCGGCCGGGAGCGTCCAGGCCGCGGCCACGACGGTGACGGCGAACGTCGCGCCCGTGTAGAAGGCCGTCTCGAAGCTCCAGATCGCGGCGACGCCCACCAGCGCGTAGGCCACGAGGGTCGGCGTCCGCGCGGGGCGCTCGCCGCGGTGGGCGACGACGAGCGCGCACACGAGCAGCCAGGGGATCCCGAAGCGCAGGAATCCCGTGCTCGGGTACTGCGTCGAGCGGCCGATCGTCGCGATCGTGCTCGCCATGAGCGCGACGAACGTGCCGAGCGCGGCGAACGCGAGCGAGCGCGTCGCGACGCGCAGCACGACGTAGACGGCCGCGAACAGCAGCGAGGTCAGGAGCCCGACGACGAGCACGAGCGTCCCGTAGCCGAACGGCAGGGGCGCCAGGAGCGCGGCCAGGAAGTAGATGACCGCGACGCCGTACTGCGAGTAGTCGTCGACCAGCATGTAGCGGCCGTGGCGGATGTCGTTGGCCGGGCCGAGGTAGAAGTCCTGGTGGCTCGTGAGGGGCTGGAACGAGACGTCCCACGCGAGCAGCGCGAGCACGAGCGGGATCAGGACGCCGAGGGCGAGCCGCAGACGCGGATCGAGCGAGCGTCCCCGGACGGCCGCGCCCACGGGGACCGCGACCGCCAGCAGCAGCAGCGCGAGGATGACCACATCCGCCCCGCGCGCCGCGGGCGGCAGGAACGCCGCGATGCCGAGGACGCCGGCGGCCGCGACGGCGGCCGTCGCCAGCGTGCGCGCCCCGGGGCGCTCGGCGAGGGCGATCAGGGCGCGCCTCGGGAGCACGAGCAGCAGCACTGCGGGGAGTGCCGTCAGCAGCAGGCACTGCGGAAGCCCGCCGGCGGCCCGCCCCAGCGCGAGCGCCGCGCACAGCGACAGCAGCGCGCAGGGCGCGGCGGCGGTCAGGGCGCGGCGCGCATCGGGTGTGTCCGCGGCGCGCAGCAGCCACGCCGCTCCCAGCACCGCGAGCGGTGCGGCCAGGCCGAAACCGGCCAGCCACCAGACCGCCTCGAGCGTCTCGCTGTGGGGGGTGATCAGGAGGATCGCGCCGAACGCGCCGGCGGCTCCCGCGAGCGCGAGCGTCACGGCGAGCGTCACCGCGGCCGCGAGGTGGGCGGCGGTGAGCGGCTCACCGGCCGGGGCGGGTTCTGCGACGCGCCGGAGCCGACCCGCGACTTGACGCCGCCCGCGAGTGGATTCGTCGCTCGCATCTCGGTCTCAACGTAGTGGTGCACTGCGTCGTTAAGCGGAAAAAACCTCTGCTATAGGTTTGAAAGCAGGCCGCACGCGCTCTTCCGAGCGCGTTCCGGAAGCCAATGGGACGGATGAGCGCGAGGGGAGTCCTTGTCTCGAGTTGAAGCCACTGCGGCGACCCTGGGCGACCGGATCCGCCGCATCGTGATCGAGCAGTCGAAGCGTGCGAACGTCGGGCACATCGGCTCGAGCCTGTCCGTGGCGGACATCCTCGCCACGCTCTACGCGGGCGTGCTGCAGGGCTCCGGCCCGGACGATCTCGAGCGCGAGCGGTTCGTGCTCTCGAAGGGCCACGCGAGCCTCGCGCTCTACGCGGCCCTGCACGAGACGGGCGTGATCGACTCCGGCGAGCTCGCGAGCTTCTGCGTCGACGGCAGCCGTCTCGGAACCCATCCCGATCACGTGCTGCCGGGCGTCGACTTCTCGACCGGCTCGCTCGGGCACGGCCTCTCGATCGCGACGGGCTCCGCGCTCGCCGCGCGGCTCGCCGGGAGCGAGCGGCGCACGTTCGTGCTCATGAGCGACGCCGAGTGCAACGAGGGCTCGGTCTGGGAGGCGGTCATGTTCGCCGCCCACCACCAGCTCGGCAATCTCGTGACGGTCGTCGACGTGAACGGGCAGCAGGCGCTCGGCTACACGCGCGACGTCATGGATCTCTCGCCGCTCGAGGAGCGCTGGAGGGCGTTCGGCTGGGACGTCCACACCGTCGACGGGCACGACTGCGGGGCGATGCGGAGCGTCATCGACGGGCTCTCGACGGGCCGCGGGCGGCCGCACGTCCTGCTCGCGCAGACCGTCTTCGGCCACGGCGTCTCGTTCATGGAGCGCGAGATCGAGTGGCACTACCTGCCGATGGACGACCTCCAGTACGCACGTGCGCTGGCGGAGCTCGGCGTCGCCGAGTCGCGGCGGGAGGTCGCGGCGTGAGGAAGGCCTTCGTCTCTGCGCTCTCTGAGCTCGCGGACACCGATCCGCGCGTGCTGCTGCTGACCGGCGACCTCGGGTTCATGGCCGTCGAGCCGTTCGCGGAGCGCCACCCCGGCCGCTTCATCAACGTCGGCGTCGCCGAGCAGAACATGGTCGGCATGGCGACCGGGCTGGCCGAGGCCGGCTACGTGCCGTTCGTGTACTCCATCGCCACGTTCGCGGCCCTGCGCTCGTACGAGTTCATCCGCAACGGCCCGGTGCTGCACGACCTCCCGGTGCGCATCGTCGGCGTCGGCCCCGGCCTCGACTACGGCCCGAACGGCATCACCCACTGGGCGCTCGAGGACGTCGCGGCTCCTGCGCCCGCTGCCCGGCCTGGCGGTGATCGCGCCTGCCGACGACGCGCAGACGGCGAGCGCCGTGGCGGCGACCGCGGAGCTCGCGGGGCCGGCCTACCTGCGGCTCGCGCGCATGGGGCCGGCGGTCGCGGGCCTCGACGGGCGCTTCGGCTTCGGACGCGCGCACGTGGTCGGAGACGGCACCGACGTCGCGCTCGTCGCGCTCGGCAACATGGCCTCCACGGCGGTCGAGACCCAGTCGCTCCTGGCGGCGCAGGGCGTGAGCGCCCGTGTCGTGATCGTCTCGTGCGTCCGGCCCGCGCCCGTCCACGATCTCGCCGAGGCGCTCGCGGACGTCCCGCTCACGCTCTCGGTCGAGTCGCACTACGTCGACGGCGGCGTCGGCTCGCTGACGGCCGAGGTCGTCGCGGAGAACGGTCTCGCCACGCGCCTCGTGCGCGCGGGGGTGCGCCGCTCGCCGGTCGGCGAGACGGGCAGCGCAGAGTTCCTGCACGAACGGCACGGCCTCTCGGCCGTCGCGCTGGCGGACACGGCGCTCGAGCACCTCGAACGCCGCCCGCTGCCGCTGCGGCGTGTTGCATGAGACCCGGCGATCGCATCCGCTCGCTGCAGGGCCCGATCCTCGTGCTCGGGGCCAGCGGCTTCGTCGGCGCCAACCTCGCGCGCACGCTGCTCGAGCACCGCGCCGGACGTCGTACGGCGACCACGAGCCGCACGCCCGCCTGGCGGCTCGAGGACCTGCCGGCGCGCAACGTCCGCGAGTTCGACGCTGCTCGATCGGCGCTCAACCTCGACCGGCTGCTCGACGAGGTCCAGCCGCGCACCGTCTTCAACTGCGTCGCCTACGGCGCCTACTCGTTCGAGACCGACAGCGAGCTGATCTACCGGACCAACTTCGACTGAGCACGCACGCCCTGCTCGAGCGCCTGCTCGACGCGCAACGATCGCCGGCCTACGTCCACGCCGGCAGCTCGTCGGAGTACGGCGACAACGCGGCCGGGCCCGAGGAGCACGACTTCCTCGCGCGCCAACAGCGACTACGCGGTCTCCAAGGTCGCCGCGCCAACCTGATCCACTACTACGGCAAGCAGCACGGCCTGCCCTGCGCGAACCTGCGGCTCTACTCGGTCTACGGGCCGCTCGAGGACTCCCTCGCGGCTGATCCCGAACGATCGTCCAGCACGGCGTGCGCGGCGAACTACCGCCGCTCGTCGACCCGGCCATCTCGCGCGACTTCGTCTACGTCGACGACGTGATCGAGGCGTTCGTCGACGGCCGCAAGCGAGCCTGCGCGAGGACGACTACGGCGAGTCGTTCAACGTCGGCACCGGCCGTAAGACGACGATCGGCGAGGTGGCCGAGGTCGCCCGCGAGCTCTTCGGCATCAGCAGCCGAGCCGACGTTCACCATGCCGCCGCGGCGCTGGGACGTCGGCGACTGGTACGCCAACAGCGCGCAGGCCCGGAAGCGTGCTCGGCTGGGAGCCGCGCACGCCGCTTCGAGGACGGCCTCGAGCGCATGACCTCCTGGTACACGCGGCCTGCGCGACAAGCCGAGCGCTACCGCAGCTCGTCCAAGAAGTTCGGCCTCGACACCGATCTACAGCGTCACCGCCATCGTCGCCTGCTACAAGGACGACCAGGCCATCCCGATCATGTACGAGCGGCTCACGGAGACGTTCACCGAGCTCGAACATCGACTACGAGATCATCTTCGTCAACGACTGCAGCCCCGACGACAGCGAGGAGGTGATCCGCGAGATCAGCGAGCGCGACCGCCGGGTGCTCGGCATCACGCACTCGCGCAACTTCGGCTCGCAGTCGGCCTTCCGCAGCGGCATGGAGATCGCCACGAAGAACGCCTGTCGTGCTGCTCGACGGCGATCTGCAGGACCCGCCCGAGCTGATCGAGCAGTTCGTGGAGCAGTGGAGGCAGGGCTACGACGTCGTCTACGGGCGCCGGGTCACGCGCGAGGCGACGCTTGTTCATGCAGCTCGCCTACAAGGCCTTCTACCGGGTCGTTCGACCACTTCTCGTACCTCTCGATCCCGCACGACGCCGGCGACTTCTCGCTCATGGACCGCCGGGTCGTCCAGGCGATGCTGCAGTTCGCCGAGCGCGACCTCTTCCTGCGCGGCGTGCGCGCCTTCGTCGGCTTCCGGCAGACGGGCGTCGACTACGTGCGGCCCGAAGCGCATGTTCGGCGAGACCACGAACAACCTGCGGCAGCAACATCGGCTGGGCCAAGAAGGGCATCTTCTCGTTCAGCAACACGCCGCTGAACATGCTCAGCTTCGCCGGCACGGTGCTCTTCCTGATCAGCCTGGTGCTCGCCGCGGCGCAGGGCGCCGCGCGCATCATCGCCCCGGACAGCGCGCCGCGCGGCGTGACCACCGTGGTGATCCTCGTGCTGCTGTTCGGCTCGCTCAACCTGTTCGCGATCGGGCTCGTGGGCGAGTACCTCGCACGCGTGTTCGAGGAGGTCAAGCGGCGACCGCTGTACGTGCGCAGCAGCATCGTGCGCGACGGCGAGGTGCGCCTGGTCTCGCCCTCGGTGGACGCGCGCTCGGCGTCGCTCCCGGGATGATCGCGACCGCCTCGCCGCTCGTCGCGCGCGCCTGTCCCGTGTGCGGCGCGACCAGCGGGCACGAGCTGGCGGCGGCGCGCATCGACGCCGGCGCGCTCGACGAGTACGCGTTCGCCTCGCGCAAGTTCCCCGAGTACATGCACCACCGCCTGGTCGAGTGCACGACCTGCGACGCCGTCTATGCCAGCCCCGTGCCGGACATCGGCGACATCGACGCCGCCTACGACGCGGCGGCATTCGACAGCAAGGAGGAGGCGACGTTCGCGAGCCGCACCTACGCCGGGCTCGTGCGCACGCTGCTGCCGCACCTGCCGCGGGCCGGCTCGGCGCTCGACATCGGCACCGGAGAGGGCTCGTTCCTGGAGGAGCTGCTCGACCTGGGCTTCGACCGCGTGCGCGGCTACGAGCCGTCGGCCGCACCGCTGGCCGCGGCCTCCGATCGCGTGCGCCCGCTGATCGTCCACGACGTCTTCGACGCGCACGGTGCGGCCGGGAGCGGCCCCTACGACCTGATCACCTGCTGCATGACCATCGAGCACGTCCCCGACCCGGCGCGGCTCTGCCGCGACGCCCGGGACCTGCTCGCCCCGGGCGGCGCGCTGATGATCGTGTGCCACGACCGCCGCGCGCCGCTCAACCGGATGCTCGGCGCGCGCTCGCCGATCATGGACATCGAGCACCTGCAGCTGTTCTCACAGGGCAGCGTGCGCGCCCTGCTCGAGCGCACGGGGTACGGCGACGTCCGCGTGCGCCGCATCACCAACCGCTATCCGCTGCACTACTGGCTCAAGCTCGCGCCCGTTCCGGGTGGCGTCAAGCGGGCGCTGGTCGCCGCTGCGCGCCGCGGGCCGCTGCGCTCGCTGGCGCCGTCGCTGCCGGTCGGCAACCTCGCCGCGATCGGATTCCGTCAGCGCTGAGCGGTGCGCTCGTAGAGGCGCGTGACGAAGCCGCTGTAGGGGCGCGCCTTGCTGAAGATGAGGCGATACCCGGGCCGCGGCGGGGCGGAGCCGGCTGCGCCGTCGCTGATGAGGTAGCGCGCCCCCTCGGCGTCCCCGCGCGCGGGCGTCACGCTCGTGGCCATCGCAGCCGGTACGGCCGAGATCACGTCGAAGCGGCGCTGCGAGCCGACGGCCGAGCCGTTGAGGCGCAGATCGAGGCCCCAGGTGTACCCGCGCGTGACGCCGATCTGCACGGGATAGGGGCCGCCGCGGCGCTCGATCTGCTGCGCGACGGGGTCGACCCAGGTCTGCGCGCTGATCGCCGCGACGAATCCCATCAGGTCGGCACCCGGATACGGCGTCTCCACGGGGTCGGCGATCACCTGGCTCTCGTAGCTCAGCGCCGGCGTCAGCGCCACGAGCAGCAGCACCGCCGCGACGGCGATGCGCCAGCCCCGGCTCATCCACGACCCGCCGACGATCGTGTCCCAGACGGCCACGGTGCCGAGAGCGACGAACGCCGAGAGCGGGACGATCGCGGCTGCGAAGTAGCGCGGATACGGCCACAGGGCGAGCAACAGCGCCGAGGCCAGGACGCTCAGCGTCCACACGCCGAGCACGGCGGTGGCCGCGCGGTGGCGGCGGGCGCCGGAGATGACGCCGATGGCGGCCAGGACGACGCCGGGAACCGTCAGGTAGCCGAGCATCGCCTTCCACTGCAGCGGGCCGTTGGAGCGCAGGCTCGGGCCGATGTCGTCGAAGACCTGCCCGAGCGTGCGGTGGTTCTCCTTCGGCAGCATGGGCTGGTCGTAGAGCGGGGTCAGGCGGGCGATCGAGGTGATCGCGTAGCCGAGCGCCACCGCGAGCACCGCGTAGCCCGCCCACATCAGGAGTCTGCGGCGCACGAGCGGCGAGGCGTAGTCGAACAGCAGGAGCGTGAACGGCAGGACGACCACGGCCACCGAGGTCGTCGGCTTCGTGAGGCCGCCCGCGCCGATGGCGACGCCGAGGGCGAGCGCCGAGACGAGCCGCGGCCGCTGAGCCAGCCGGATCGCGATCATGATCGCCGCCGCCACGAGGCCCGTGACCATCGCGTCGTAGATGCCGACCGAGGCGTTGACGAGGAAGTACGGCCCGAGGGCGATCAGCCCGGCCGTCAGCAGGCCCTCGCGCAGGCCGTAGAGCCTGCGCACGATCACGCCGCCGCACACCGCTGCGAGCGCCGCGCCCGCCGCGGCGAGCACGCGCATCGCCGTCACGGGGCCGACGCCGGCGCTGATCAGCCCCGCGCCCAGCCAGGACGGCAGCAGGCCCTTCTTGTCGATCTCGGCGGCGAAGAACTGATCGAGGTCGCCGTGGACGTCGCGCGCGAAGCTCGCGAAGGTCGTCTCGTCGACGTACCAGGGAAACCGCCACAGCATCGCGAGACGCGTGGCCAGGTACGCGGCCGCCAGCAGGCAGCCCGCCGGAACGAGCCACCGCCGCTCGCGAGGGGTGTCAACTGCCGCCGCCATACGGTCTCAACCTAGTCGCTGCCCGCCCCTCCGAGGCGCTTGATCAAGCGGCGCAATGCCGAAGATTGGTACCCTCGACGCGTGTCGGCGGCCGCTGAAGAGGAGGCCGTGCTGGCGTCGGCCCCGGTCGACGGGGGCGGAGCGCGGCCCGACGTGAGCGTCGTCGTGACGGTCTTCAACGAGGCCCGCAACGTCGACGAGCTGGTCGAGCGGCTGGGCAAGGCCCTGACCGCCTGGGGTCGCCCGTGGGAGGTCGTCCTGGTCGACGACGGCTCGAGCGACGGCTCGCGCGCGCTGCTGCGGGCCGCCCATGCCCGCGACTCGCGCTTCCGCGTCGTCCTGCTCAAGCGCAATTTCGGCCAGCACCCGGCGATGGCGGCCGGGATGCTGCACGCGCGCTCCGACGTCGTCGTGACGATGGACGGCGACCTCCAGAACGACCCCGACGACATCGCGAAGCTCGTCGCCGCGCTCGAGGACAACCACGTGGAGGTCGCCTCGGGCCGCCGCCAGGCCCGCGCCGACGCGCTGATGAGCCGCAAGCTGCCCTCGCGCGCGATCAACGGCATGTTGCGGCGCCTCACGAGCGTCGAGATCTCCGACTACGGCTGCGCCTTCAACGCCTACCGGCGGAGCGCGATCGAGCCCGTCCTGCACCGCATCGGCAGGCAGAAGTTCACGAAGGCCCTGATCCTCTCGACGGGTGCGTCGGTCGTCGAGGTCGACCTCCAGCACCACGCCCGCGAGGGGCAGGCGTCGCGCTACTCGTCGATGCGCCTGGTGCGGCTGGCGCTGCACGTGCTCTTCGGCTTCTGGCCGCAGCCCATCCAGTGGGCGGGTGCGGTGATCGCGATCGTGATGACGTTCGCGTCGCTCGCCCTTGGCACGTATGCCGCGATCTACTGGATCGCTGAGGCAAACTTCCCGGGCCCGACCTTCCTCGCTGCGCTGATCCTCGGCGTGCTGGCGGTGCAGGGCTTCATCCTCGCGCTGCTCGGCGAATACGTGATGCGCATCCAGCGCGACGTCGAGCAGCGCCCGCTCTACGTGATCGACGAGGTACTCGAATGACGCGCGTGCTCGTCACCGGCGGCGCCGGCTTCATCAGCTCCAACCTCTGCCGGCACCTGCTGCGCTCGAGCGACCACGAGGTCGTGATCATGGACGCGCTGACCTACGCGGGCAACACGGCCAACATCGCCGACCTGCTCGGGCACGAGCGCCTGGCGTTCGTCGAGGGCGACATCCGCGACGCGGCGCACGTCGAGGAGGTCGTCGCGGGCGTGGACGTCGATCGTCAACGCCGCCGCCGAGTCGCACGTCGAGAAGTCGATCCTCGACGGTGCGAGCGAGTTCGTGACCACGAACGTGGAGGGCACGCAGGTCCTGCTCGACGCGATCCGCCGCCAGCCCGTCGAGCGCTTCATCCTGGTGTCGTCGAGCGAGGTCTACGGCACGGCCGAGAGCGACCCGATGGACGAGGAGCACCCGCTCAACCCGCGCTCGCCGTACGCCGCGACGAAGGCCGGCGGCGATCGCCTCGTCTACAGCTACTGGTGCACCTACGGCACGCCCGCCGTGGTCGTGCGGCCGTTCAACAACTACGGCCCCTACCAGCACCCCGAGAAGGTCATCCCCCGCTTCATCACCGCGGCGCTGCAGGATCGCCCGCTGACGGTGCACGGCGGCGGCAGCGCGAGCCGGGACTGGCTGCACGTCGAGGACACCTCGGAGGCGATCGCGGCGATCATCGGCGCGCCGCTCGAGCGCATCTCGGGCGAGGTGCTGAACGTCGCGACCGGGGTCGACGTCGACGTCCAGAGCATCGCCGAGCGCATCTGCGACAGCCTCGGCAAGCCGCGCTCCCTGATCACGTACGTGGCCGACCGGCCGGGTCAGGTCGACCGCCACATCGGCTCGACCGACAAGACGGCCGAGCTCGTCGGCTGGCGCGCCCGCATCGGCTTCGACGAGGGCCTCGAGCGCACGATCCGCTGGTACGCCGACAACCCGGCGTGGTGGGCGGCGCACGTCTCGGCCCTCAGCTGACGATTCCGGCGCCGCCCCTCATCGTCCTCGGCGCGGGTGCCGGCCAGCTCGGCGCCTATGCGGCGGCGCGGAGGCTCGGCGTCGAGACGATCGCGTGCGACGCCGATCCGGAGGCGTTCTGCGTGCGCGAGGGCCTCGCGGACCGCTTCGAGCAGATCTCGACGATGGATGCGAACGCGCGTCGAGGCGCTCGCGCGGCGCGAGCGTGCGGGCGGCCTGATCTCGCCCGGGACGGACGGGCCGGTGCGGGTCGCGGCCGAGGTCGCGGCCGCGCTCGGACTGCCGCACCCGCTCGACGCCGCCACTGCTGCGCGCGTCACCGACAAGCGCGAGCAGCGCCGCGCGTTCGATCGCGCGGGCGTGCCGCACCCGGCCTGGAGCGAGGACGGCGCGGGCCTGCCGCCCGCCGCGCGCGTCGTGGTCAAGCCGGCCGCCGCGCAGGGCCAGCGCGGGCTCGAGATCATCGAGCCGGGCGACGACCCCGGGCCTGCGGTCGCGGCCGCGCAGGAGATCTCGCGCGACGGCCGGGCGCTGTGCGAGGAGTTCGTGGAAGGCCCCGAGTTGACGGTCAACGCGTTCGTCGACGGGAGCCGCTTCGTTCCGCTCACGGTCACCGACCGCGAGCGCGCGCTGGCCTTCGGGGTCGCGACGGCGCACCTCTACCCGTCGCAGCATCGCGTGGAGGACGTCGTGGCGGCCGCGGCGGCGGCCTGCCGGGCGCTCGGCATCACCGCCGGGCCGACCTACACCCAGGTGCTGCTCGCGCCCGATGGGCCGCGCGTGATGGAGGTGGCCGCTCGCCTCGGCGGCGGCCACGATGCCGAGCTCTGCAATGCCGCGCTGGGCGTCGACCTGAGCGCCGCGGCCGTGAACGCCGCGCTCGGCCGCTCGCCCGGGCCGCTCGCCGCGACGAGCGAGCGGGCGGCCGTCGTGCGCTTCCTGATCGCGCCGGCGGGGCGTCTCGTGCGCGTCGACGGGCTGGCCGAGGCGCGCGCACTGCCTGGCGTCGAGCTCGCCTGCGCGTACCGCGCGCCCGGCGCGCTGATCGGGCCGCTGGTGCGCGGCCCCGACCGCGCCGGGTTCGTGCTCACCACGGGCGCCACGCGCGCAGCCGCGGAGGCGGCGGCGCGGGGCGCCGAGTCGGCGATCCGGTTCGTGGTCGAGTAGCGATGCAATCGCGTCAGGAGATGAAATTGACGCTCGGCGCCGAGCGCTTCCTCGCTCCCGGCGAGACCGTCGTCCGCTCGCTCGTCGCGGTGGCGAAGGGCGCGACCCACCACGCCGCCGGGACGCCGCACGCCGCCTCGGCGCCGGCCGACGAGGGCGCTGCGCGGGCACGCGTGCGTCTGGCGCCGCAGGTCGGGCTCGTCCTGACGACCCGGCGGCTGCTCACGCTCCGGATCTCGACGTCGTATGGCTTCGGGCATGGGGGCGACCCGCAGGAGCTGCTCGGCCGCGGTGCCGCTCGCCGATGTCGACGAGATCGTCGTGCGCCGCATGCTGTTCCGGCAGACGATCACGGTGACGGTTCGCGGCGAGCCCATCCGGCTCGACGCCAACTCGCTCGCCTGCGGCCGGGAACTCGCCGAGGCGCTCGTGCGCGCGCGGGACGGCGCCGGTGAGTGATTCGAGGCACACCGCGATCGGCCGCCGCCGCGACGAGCTCGAGACGCCGGCGCTCATCCTCGACCTCGATGTCGCGCAGGCGAACATCGCGCTGATGGCCGAGCAGATGGCCAGGACGCCCGTCGCCCTGCGCCCGCACACGAAGGTGCACAAGAGTCCCGAGCTCGCACGCATGCAGGTCGACGCGGGTGCGATCGGCATCACCACCGCGACCGCCGCGGAGGCGCTCGCGATGGCGGAGGCCGGCCTCGACGACATCCTCATCGCGCGCCAGGTCGTCGGCCCGGGCAAGCTGCGCCCGCTCGCGGAGGCCGCTCGCACGACACGCATCACGGTCGCGGTGGACTCGACGGCAAACCTCGGCGAGATCTCGGCGGCCGCGACGGCCGCCGGCAGCACGCTGGGTGTGATCGTCGAGGTCGACGTGGGCATGAACCGCTGCGGCGTCCGGTCGGGCGCGGAGGCCGTCGAGGTGGCGCGCTGCGCGCTCGGCCTGCCGGGTGTCGAGTGGCGAGGCGCGATGGGCTACGAGGGGCACTGCATGAGCGAGCCCGACCGCGTGCTCCGCGCCGGCATGCAGGTGGAGGCGATGACCCGCCTGCTGGCAGTGGTCGACGAGCTCGCGGCCGCCGGCATCGCCTGCGAGATCGTCTCGGCCGGCGGCACCGGCACCTACGACCTGGCCGCCGCGACCGCGCGCGTGACCGAGTCCCAGGCCGGGTCGTACGTGGTCATGGACGGCTTCCACGCCGGCCTCGTCGACCGCTTTCCGGTCGCCCTGACCCTGCTCGCGACCGTGATCAGCCGGCACGGGGCGCGGGTCGTCCTGGACGCGGGCCGCAAGTCCACCGCGACCGACCTGATGAAGCCCCGCGTCGTGGGCCACGAGGCCGAGACGGCGTCCGTGAGCGAGGAGCACACCAGCATCGACGTCGCCGGCGAGTGCGAGCTCGCGGTCGGCGACACGGTGGAGCTCGTGCCCGGCTATGCCCCCACGACCGTCAACCTGCACGCCGTCTACCACGTCGTCCGGGACGGCAGCGTCGTCGACGTCTGGCCGATCCTCGCCCGCTACGGCAGCGATTCCGCCGTCGCGTAGCCCGCGGCGCGTCTAGACGACGCGGTCGCGCGCCGGCTCGGCGAGCACCGTGGGGCGCGTGAAGGCCCGGTTGCGACGGCGCTTGCGCACGGCCTCGGCGGCCAGGTAGCTGCCGATCACGAACACGAACGCGGAGAGCTGCAGCAGCACGCCCTCCCAGGTCGGGTAGACGCCGAACCACACGCCCGACCAGTAGGGGAGCCGCAGGCCGGCGATCGGGCTGACCGGCAGCCAGCCGACGGTCTGCATGATCTGCACGGTCGTCCCCACCATCACGACGAGCACCCAGGTGACCATGACGCCGGTCAGCATGAGCATCTTCTTCTGCGGCAGCTTGCGCTCGAGGCTGAAGACCGCGAAGCCGACCAGCACGGTCGCGGCCAGGCCGAGGAGCACCCCCGTGAGCACGGTCGCGACGTCGGTCGCGAGCACGAGTGCCTGCACGAACAACACCGTCTCGAAGCCCTCGCGGTAGACGCTCGTGAAGCCCAGCGTGCCGAGCGCGACCAGCTGCGCGAAGGCGATGCCCCCGGTCGCCAGCATCGCCTGTTTCTTGCCGTGCAGGCCGGCCAGGTGGCCGGTCCAGTAGGTCTTGTGGAAGAACCAGTTGAGGATCACGAGCAGCATGCCGATCGCGATCAGCCCGACCGCCGCCGAGAGCTTCTCGCCGTAGCGCGCGAGCCCGGTCATGATCGTCTGGGCGACGACCCAGGTGGCCGCGCTCGCAACGAGCGCCGCGCCGACGCCGAACCACATCGGCCTGCGCAGCCGGCGCTGCGCGCCCTTGAAGCTCGCCATCAGGGCCGCCAGGATCAGCACCGCCTCGAGGCCCTCGCGGAAGACGATGATCGCGGTGTTCGTGATGACCGTCGTGCGGCTCTTCGGGCCGGTGCCGACGGCCTCCTCGGCCTCGCGCAGGGCGGTGTTGAGGGCAGTGCGGGTCGACGCGATCTCGGCCGGTGCCCCGCGGCTGTTGATCAGCGTCGCGAGGCCGTCGTGGGAGCCCGTGCCGTACCAGAAGAGGCCCTCGCTGCGGGTGAAGAGCTCGGGCGCCAGGCCGCGCAGGCGCTGCTCGGGCCCGAGCTCGAAGAATGCGTAGGCCTCGATGCGCGCCTGCTCGGCGACGTGGTACTGGCCGGCCTCGGCGGCCTTCTGCATCCGGTCGAGCGACCCTGCGATGAGATCGAAGTCGGCGCTCACGTCGTGCTTCAGCCAGGGCTTCGGGAAGAGCGTGTCGGTCGCCGACATGATCGCCTTCGTGTGCACTTCGAGGACAGCGGGGTCGACGACCCGCTTGCCGCTCGTGGCATTGGCCAGATCAGTCCCGAGCTGCTCCAGCGAGCTTGCGATGGAGCGTGCCGCGGCCGGGTTGCGCTTCAGCAGCATCGGCTCGATGTCGTGGAACGCGCTCAGCGCGCCCGCCTGGAACGTGATCGCCTCCTGGATCTCGAAGTCGCGCAGGACGCGGCCATTCGCGACGCCGCGCCCGTACTCGACGGAGACGAGCGGCGTGAACGTGCGCACCTGGCTCGCGCGGCGCTGCTGCTCGTGCTGCGAGAGCGGCGCGGCGCGGAACGCGTCGAGGCGATCCGAGAGCGATGTGACGAGCCTCGTGACCTCTGCCGTCCGCTGTGCCCGCGCGGCGGCCGTGAGCGCCGCGAGGTCGCTCGCGACCGCGGCCTCGGGCGCGGCTCCGAGCTGCGAGCGGTAGGAGCCTGCGAGGACACGCCAGAAGCCCTGCGCGAGCGCGGCCTGCTGGGCCGCGCTGACCGGCAGGTCGCCGGTGAGCGACGGCGCGACCGAGCCCAGGGCGTCGCGCATGCGCGACTGGTAGGTGTCGAGCAGATCCGCCCGCAGCGCGGCGGCGGCACGCGCCGGGCTGAGGTCGCCGTCGGCGAGCTGGACGTTGGCGAGCGTCGCGTCCGCGCCCGGGCGGCTGAGCTTCGTCGGGGGCCGGAACTCGCGCACGAGCAGCCAGCGCGCCGCGCCGCGGGCATCCCCGCGCAGCGTCGCTGCCAGCGCGAGGCGGTAGCCACCGCCCGACAGCGCCGTCCAGGCCTGGGCGCTCGCCACGGCGAGGCCGGTCTCGTCGCCGGACGCCGCCGCCTTCTGCGCCGCGAGCAGCGCGGCCTCGAGCGCGCGCCGCTCGGCGGGCGCCGCGGCGAGCGGGCCGCGCAGGTCGGCGCGGTACTCGCGCTGTGCCAGCGCCACCGTGCCGGCGGCCTCGGTATGCGAGCCGAGGATCAGCGCCTGTGCGGCGTTGCCGAGCCGCTCCCGCACCTGCGTCGCCGCCTGCCCCGGGGAGCTCGCCGCGGATGCGGACGAGACCCCGGAGGCGAGGAGTGCGAGCGCGAGCAGGAGCGAGCGCTTCACGGTCGGGTCAGCCCTCGACCTTGATGCCGAGCTTGGCCGCGGCCTGCGACACCTGGCCCGAGACCTTGACGGCACGGTCCTGCGCCTGCTTGCCGAGCAGGTCGGCGTCCTGCGGCGTGAAGCGGTGGCCGGCCTTCTCGCGCTGGTAGATGCGCTCGATGAACGCGGCGAGGCCGTCGAGCTCCTTGCGCGTCTGCGCGGCCTGGTCGGCGTCGACGCTCGCGATCTTCGGGCGGACGTCGGTGTACACGATCTGCAGGCTGCCGAGGATGTCGTGGATGTCGTTGAGGCGCGAGGCGACGTTGAACGAGGTCGTCTTGGCCTTCGCCCCGACGACGAAGCGCGAGGCCTTCCAGTCGCCGAAGTACTCGCCCATCGTGGGCACCATCACGACGAGTGCGTTGAGCGCGTCGGCGGTGTTGGGCTTGTAGGCCGTGGCCGACGCCAGCAGCTTGTGGGACTGGCGGTCGAACTCTGTCGCGGCCGCGGCGAGGAAGGCGGCGTCGGGTAGCACCTCGCCGAACTCGCCGGCCTTGCCGTCGCCGTCGAGGTCCGGCTTGACGTTGCGGGCCGTGAGCGCGGGATCCTCGCCCCAGAGCGCGGCCTCGGTGATGTTGTAGAGCGCGCCGGGCTGCTTGAAGGTCTTGCCGTTGGGCGCCTTCAGCGAGAACGACACGGCGCCCTTCGGATCCTCCTTGAAACTCGTCCCGGCGTCGATGTCGACGTCGTACTGCACGAGCGACGGCGTTCCGGCGACGATGCCCTCCATGCGCTCGTAGTCCGAGTTGTGGGCGAGCCAGTCGCGCTTCATCTTCGCGAGCAGCGGCTTCAGCGCGGTGGCCTGCGTGGCCCACAGCTCGGCGTAGTCGTACTGGGTCGCGGCCGCCAGCTTGTCGTACTGCGTGGCGTTCGCCTTGAACTCGGTCGTGAAGACGACGAGCTTCTTCGACTGTCCGGTGAGGCGCTTCTGGAGTCCCGGGAAGCCCGCGCTTTCGCTCGCGCCCGCAGCGGTCACCGGCACGGCGAGGACGAGGAGTGCAAGTGCGGCGGTGCGCGCGATGCGAGTTGGAGTGCCCATTGAGTAAGTCCCTTGATCAGCGGAGTGCTGCGCGCCGCCCCGACGCCGGGGCGCTTAGGAGCCCCTAAGGCCGGAGTATGACTTAGGGCGTCCAAAGCTGCAAGGAGGATCCGTCCTCTCCCCCTGCTAGGCCTCGCCGAGGGGAGTGTTGCGACAAGGATTAGAGTCGTCTAATATCAATTTCATGCTGGTCATGACCGAGACCGTTCAGGACTACCTGAAGGCGATCTGGATGCTCGATCGCACGGGCAGCGTCAGCACGAGCGCGCTCGCGGAGCGGCTCGGCGTGACCGCCGCGTCGGCGACCGCGATGATCAAGCGGCTCGCGGGCGTCGGGCTCGTGCGGCACGAGCCGTACCACGGCGTCTCGCTCACGGAGGCCGGGACGCAGGCCGCGCTCGAGGTCATCCGCCACCACCGCCTGCTCGAGCTCTACCTGATGCAGGCCCTCGGGCTGTCCTGGGACGAGGTGCACGCCGAGGCCGAGCGTCTCGAGCACCACCTCTCGGAGACGCTCGAGGCGCGCATCGACGCTGCGCTCGGCCATCCGACCCGCGACCCGCACGGCGATCCGATCCCGTCGCCCGAGCTCGAGCTCGTGGACGAGAACGATCGCCCGCTGAGCGAGCTCGCGCGCGGCAAGGAAGCGGTGATCCGGCGCGTGCCGGACGGCGATCCCGAGCTCCTGCGGTATCTCGCGCAGCTCGGATTCATGCCGGACGAGCGCGTCATCATGGTCGGCCACGCCCCGTTCGACGGCCCGCTCACGGTCGAGGTCGCAGGCGAGCGCCACGCCATCTCGCGCGAGCTCGCCGACCGCATCCGCATCGAGGGCAGTCCCTGAACCCTCCGGTTCGATCGGACTTGCCGGCCGTTGCGCTCCCCGGCGAGCAGCGCGTGCTCGAGGCGGCGCACCGCTCGCTGGCCGAGCGGCGGAGCGGCCTGCGCGGGCTCTGGCCGTTCCTGGGCCCGGCCTTCATCGCGGCGATCGCGTACGTCGACCCGGGCAACTTCGCGACCAACATCGCCTCGGGCTCGAAGTACGGCTACCTGCTGCTCTGGGTCATCCTCGTCTCGAACCTGATGGCGATGCTGATCCAGACGATGAGCGCGAAGCTCGGCATCGCGACGGGCGACAACCTCGCCGAGCTCAGCGCCGAGCGGTTCTCGGACCCGGTGCGCATCTTCCTCTGGCTGCAGGCCGAGGCGGTCGCGATGGCGTGCGACCTCGCGGAGTTCGTGGGTGCCGCACTCGGCTTCCACCTGCTCTTCGGCCTGCCGCTCCTGCCCGCGGGACTCCTGACCGGCGTGGTCGTGTTCGCGATCCTGGCCGCCGAGTTGCGCGGCGTGCGCCATCTCGAGGCGGTCATCGCGACGCTCGTGGGCGTGATCCTCGCCGGCTTCGTCTTCCAGATGTTCTTCGCCGACCCCGACGGCAGCGCGATCGTCAAGGGGCTGCTGACGCCGCAGTTCGCCGGCGCAGAGAGCGTGCTCCTGGCGGCCGGCATCCTCGGCGCCACGGTCATGCCGCACGTCATCTATCTCCACTCGTCGCTCACGCAGAGGCGGGTGGTCGGCGCGAACGCGAGCGAGCGCAAGCGGATCTTCCGCTTCGAGCAGATCGACGTGGTGATCGCCATGACGATCGCCGGGCTCGTGAACATGGCGATGCTCGTGATGGCCGCCGGCGTCTTCCACTCGCGCGGGCTCACGGAGATCGGCGACATCGACGAGGCCTATCGCGGGCTCGGCACGATCGTCGGCCACCACGCGGACGCCATCTTCGGGATCGCGCTGCTTGCGTCGGGCCTCGCCTCCTCGAGCGTCGGCACGCTCGCCGGCCAGGTCGTGATGCAGGGCTACATCAAGCGCCAGATCCCGCTCTTCCTGCGCCGCATCATCACGATGGCGCCGTCGCTCGTCATCCTGGCGATCGGCGTGAATCCGTCCAGCGCGCTGATCGTCTCGCAGATCGCGCTCTCGTTCGGGATCCCGTTCGCGCTCATCCCGCTCGTGATGTTCTGCCGCGACCGCGAGCTGATGGGCGACCTCGTCAACCGCCGCGGCACGAACATCGCCGCCTACCTCGTGGTCGGCGTGATCGTCTCGCTCAACGTCTTCCTGATCTACCAGACGGTGCTGGGCTAGCCGGACAGCGGGCCTAGCGGCCCCAGGACGTGTGCAGCGCGACAGCTGCGCCCGGCACGTCGGTCTCGGCGACCTCGCCGTCGCCGCTCGACTCGACCGCGACGGTGACCGCGCGCGACTCCGGGATGCTGAGCGTCGTCGCGCCCTTCGCGGGCGTCTGCAGCTCGAGCTCCTCGGCGTTGAGTCCGGTGATCTCGATCGTGTCGCCGGGCTCGATGCCCGCGAGCTTGAAGGCGTGGAGCAGGTCCTCGGCCTCGTTCTCGTGGCGCAGCACGCGCACGGTCGAGCCGACGGGCACCGTCACCAGCGGGACGCCGGGCTCGCGCGGGGCGTCGCCGATCGGATGCCCGTGAGGGCACGTCGTGACGCCGACGAGCAGCGCGCGCATGCGCTCCTCGAGGTTCTCGGAGACGCCGTGCTCGAACGAGTGCGCCTCCTCGTGCACCTCGTCCCACGGGATGCCGAAGACCTGCACGAGGAAGGCCTCGATCAGGCGATGGCGCGTGACGATGCGGCTCGCCGACGCCTCGCCCATCTCGGTGAAGCGCAGGCGCTTGCGCTCGTCGCGCACGACGAAGCCGTCGTCGACGAGCCGCCGCACCATCTCGAGCGCGGTCGGCTGCGAGACGCCGACGGCGCGCGCGAGGTTGGCCTGCGTCGGGTCGATGCCCGCCTCGTTCATCCAGAACAGCTTCTCGAGGTACTCCTCGACGGTGGATGTGAGGGCGTCCATCCGCTGGAGTCTACCGGGCGGCGGAGCGGAGTTCCGTGCAGACCGCTATCGTCGCGGCGGTGGCGGGACGTCCTCTGATCACGGCGCGGAGGCGCGCCGCGGCAGCGTTCGCAGTCGCGGCCGCCGCGCTCTCGCTCGCCGCCGCCTTCCCGCTCGCCGCAGGGGCCGCCGAAAGCCCCGGCTGGACGACCTGGGGCAACAGCCCGGTGCGGCAGTCGCGGGCGTCCGCATCGCTGCTCACGACCAAGAACGGGGATCGGCTGCGACTCGCGTGGTCGCGTCCGATCGGCGGCGCCGGCGCCGCGCAGCCGCTCTACCTGCGGCGTGTCCTGGTCGCGGGAAAGCGCCGCGACATCTACGTGACCGCGAGCGAGGAGGGGCGCGTCAGCGCCTTCGACGCGCTCACCGGCAAGGTGCTCTGGATCCGCGACGTGGGTTCCGTGAGCACGGGCTGCCTGCAGATGCCGAAGGGGATCTTCGGCGTCACGGGCACCCCGGTCTACGACCCCGCCTCCGGCTTCGTCTACCTCGCCGTGGCCGACCGGCTGTGGGCGATCGACGTCCACACCGGCGTGGCGCGCACCGGCTGGCCCGTGGCGCTGCCGATGGACCAGTACCACGAGCACGTGTGGGGCGCGATCGCGCTCGGCAACGGGCACGTCTACTTCGGCATCGCGTCGTACTGCGACCGCCGGCCGTACACCGGGCGCGTGCTCGCGGTCTCGACGAAGACGGGCGAGGTCGACCACTCCTGGACGTCCGTCAACACCGCGACGGGCGATCCCGGCGGGGGCGGCATCTGGGGCTGGGGCGGAGTCGCGATCACGAGCGACGGCCACATCTGGGCGGCCGTCGCGAACGCGAACATCGCGCAGGGCCAGGACGAGTCGCTCGATCACGCCGAGTCGGTGGTCGAGCTCAACTCGGCGCTCGGTCTGCTGCGGGCGAGCCACGCGCCGGGCATGCCGATCAAGGGCGACTTCGGCTTCGGGTCGACGCCCGTCGTCTTCAAGTCGACCCGCTGCGGCGCGATGGTCGCCGCCGAGGGCAAGGACGGCGCGATCTACCTGTGGAAGCGCCCGACGCTCACCGCAGGACCGGTGCAGCGGCTCGAGCTCGCCTTCCCGGCCACGCTCTACGGATCGCCGGCCTGGGATCCCAGGACGCAGCAGCTGTTCGTCACGACCTCGCAGGGCTACGCCGGAGTGGGCTCGGGACTCGGCGCGCTCAAGGTGACGGCGAAGTGCAGGCTCCGGGTGGCCTGGACGAAGGGCCTCGGCGGTCAGCTCAACGCCATCCCGACCGTCGCCAACGACACCGTCGTCGTCGCCACCGGGACGGGGCACCTGCGTGTGTACGCCGCGGCGACGGGCAAGCTGATCGCGAATCGCGAGCTGCGCGGCGCGGCCTTCGCGGCGCCCATCGCGATCGGGCGCGACGTGGCCGTCGTGACCTGGACGCGCAAGCTGATGGTCTTCCGGCTCCCCCCGCCGAAGTAGGAGCGCGCGTCCCCGCGGGCTGCGGGCGCCTATCCTGCGCGGCATGGCCGTCCCGGTCGATCTCCCCGCCATCGCCGGCGGAACGCCCGTGCGCGGCGAGCGCCGGCTCGACTTCGCACCGCCCGCGCTCGGTGACGAGGAGCGCGCCAACGTGCTGCGCTCGCTCGAGACGGGCTGGCTGACCACCGGGCCGTTCGCGCGCCGGCTCGAGAGCGAGTTCGCCGACTACGCGGAGGCTCCGCTCGCGCTCGCCGTCTCCTCCTGCACGGCGGCCATGTACCTCGCGCTGCGCGCGCTCGGGATCGGCGAGGGCGACGGCGACGAGGTCATCACGACGCCGCTGACCTGGCCCGCGACCGCCAACGTCATCGTGCGCGCGGGCGCACGGCCGGTCTTCGTCGACGTCGACGACGCCACGCTCTGCCTCGATCCCGCAGCCGTCGCGGCCGCCGTCACGCCGCGCACCCGGGCGATCATGCCCGTGCACTACGCCGGGCACCCGTGCGACCTGGCCGCGCTCGAGGAGATCTGCCGCGAGCACGATCTGCGCCTCGTCGAGGACGCAGCGCACGCGACCGAGACGCGCGCTCGCCGACGGCCGCAAGATCGGCGCGGTCGGCGACATCACGTGCTTCAGCTTCTACGCCAACAAGAACCTCGCGGCCGGCGAGGGCGGGATGCTCACGCTCACCGACGAGGCGCTCGCGGCGCGCATCACCTCGCTGCGGCTGCACGGCCTCACGCGCGACTCCTGGAAGCGCTACGAGAAGAAGGGCCCGGGCGCCTACGACGTCCTCGAGCCCGGCTACAAGCTCAACCTCAGCGATCTGCACGCGGGCGTCGCGCTCGGTCAGCTCCACCGCCTCGAGGAGCACCACGAGCGCCGGGTCGCCCAGGCGGAACGCTACGACGAGGGCCTCGCGGGCCTCGAGGGCATCACGCCGCTCGGGCGCCGGCTCGGAGCCGCGGGCGTCCACGGCTGGCACATCTACGTCGTGCGCATCGCGCGCGAGCGGTGCGGGAGCCGATCGCGACGCCTATGCGGAGGCGCTCGGCGAGGAGGGGATCGGCACCGGCCTGCACTTCCTCCCGGTGCACGACCTGACCTACTTCCGCGCCTCGCACCCGACGCCGTCGCTGCCGGTGGCAGAGGCGGCGGGCGCCGAGGTGCTCTCGCTGCCGCTCTCGCCGGCCCATTCGCTCGAAGACGTCGACGACGTCGTCGCGGCCGTGCGCCGCCTGCACGCGCACTTCACGCAATGACCCGGCCCGCACGGGTGGCGCTCCAGGTGGCGCTCTCGGTCGGGCTGCTCGCCGCCGTCCTGTGGCAGGCCGACCTGAGCCGCATCGGCGACGCGCTGCGCGAGTCGAGCCCGGCCTGGTTCGTCGCGGCGATCGCCATCAACGTCGTGGCCACCGGCGTCATGGCGCTGCGCTGGCACCTCCTGCTGCTCGCGCGGGGGCGCCGCGAGCCCGGCCTGTGGTGGCTCTTCGAGACCTATTCGATCGCCCTCCTGATGGGTCAGATCCTGCCGACGGCGGTCGGCGGCGACGCCGTCCGCGCGATCGACCTCGCGCGCCGCACCGGCGCCCGGGCGGAGGCCGTCTCGTCCGTGCTCGTCGATCGTGTCGTGGGCCTTGCGGCGCTCGGCGCGCTCGCGGCGCTCGGCGCGCTCGCCGGCGGGACGGGCATCGGCAGCGGCATGGCGATCGCGCTCGGCCTCGGCGTCGTCGCCCTGACGCTGATCGCCGCCGTCGCGCTGTTCTCGCTCCACATGCAGCCACCGCTGCGCCGGCTCATGCCCATCGCGACCCGGCTGCGCGTCGCAGGGCCGCTGCGGGCGCTCTACCACGCGCTCCACGCCTACCGGAACCATCCGGGCGCGCTCGCGCTCGTGTTCGCCCTCGGCGTGGTCGCCCAGGGCATGCGCGCGGTGTCGATCTACTTCCTCGCGCTGGGCATGGATCTCGACATCGGCTTCGCGACGCTGCTGGTGCTCTGCCCGATCCTGTTCCTGGTCACCGTCGTCCCGGTCTCGCTCAACGGCATCGGCCTGCGCGAGGCCACCTTCGTCGTCGTGCTGGGGGGCGCCGGCGTCGCGCGCGAGGACGCATTCGCGCTCGGCCTGGCGTTCTTCGCGGTCGGCGTGCTGTCGAGCGGAGTGGGCGCCCTGGCCTTGCTGAGGCGGGCGATCGCGGGCCACCGCGGCAGGACTGGCGGGTCGAGTCCAGTAACGTGAACCTGCATGCGCCGTCTCGTGCTCGCAGCGGCGACGCTCTGCGCGGTCGCGGGAGCGGCGCTTTGGAGCGCAGCCGACCGCTCGCCCGCGCCGCCGCCCAGAACCTCGCTCACAATCGCCGCCGCGCCCGGCCGTGCGCCGGCCGTGAGTCGTGAGCTCGCGCGCCTCGGCGCGCCCGTCACGGTGCGCGTCGGGTCGCTGCTGCAGGTGCGCGCGGCGCCCGGGCTCGAGGCGCGGCTGCGGCGCGTGCCCGGAATCACCGGCATCGGCCCGGCTGCGGTGGCACAGCCCGACCAGGTGATCTCCCAGGGCGTCGAGCGGATCGGGGCGGACGCGCTCGCCTCGCGCGGCCTCAACGGCGCCGGCATCCGCATCGCCATCGTCGATCTCGGCTTCGGCGACACGTGGCGCACCCTGCTCGGCAAGGAGCTGCCGCCGCTCACGCAGATCGACGCGGTCATGTCGTTCGACCACACGAGCGGCAAGCCCGACATCACCGGCATCTCGAACGACGACCAGCCGACCGGGCACGGGGCGAACGTCGCGCAGGTCGTCTGGGACATCGCGCCCGGCGCGCGCTACACGCTCGTCAACTACCACACGCAGCTGGAGCTCTCGCAGGCCGTCGACTGGCTCGTCAACGGGCCCGACGGCAAGCCGCGCGTGGACATCGTCGTGCACTCCAACTCCTTCCTGGAGGGGCCGTTCGACGGCACGGGCGTGGCGGCCAGGGCGGTCGATCGCGCGCACGACGCCGGCATCTTCTGGGCGAACTCCGCGGGCAACTACGCGCAGCGCCACTGGGAGGGCGTCGTCGGCGATTCCGACCACGACGGCTGGGCCGACATCGGGCCGTTCGGCCGCGGCTACCTGTCGTTCCCGCTGACGGCGGGGATCGGCATGGGGGCGACGCTCTACTGGAGCGCCTGCACGCGGAACGGCGTGAGCGTCGCGGCCACGACGGCGCGCTACGAGATCGACGTCACGGACACGGCCCCGGCCTCGCCCGTCGTGTACGCCCAGGGTCAGGCCGACGCCTCGCATCCGGCCGGCTCCGTGGGCTACCTGCCGGCCGCGGCGGGCACCTACGGGCTGCGCGTCCAGCAGAGCACGGCCGAACGTCGTCTGCGACCTGGAGATCTTCGGCGGCGGCGTCGAGCTGGGCCAGGAAGCCACCGTCGCGTCGAGCATCCCGACGCCCGGAGACGCCCGCGGATCGTTCACGGTGGGCGCACGCGACTGGCAGGGCGACGCCCCGGCCGCCTACTCGTCGCAGGGCCCCACGCAGGACGGCCGCCTCAAGCCCGATGTCGTCGCGCCGGCCTCGACCGCCATCTGGCCGGGCATCGCGATGGTCGGCACCTCGGCGTCGGCACCCCACGCGGCGGGCGCGGCCGCCCTGCTGATGCAGCACGACCGCGCCGCCGGGCAGCCGAGCGATCCCGACTCGATCGCGAAGCAGCTGATCGCGAGCGCGCTCGACATCGCGCCGCCCGGCCCGGACGAGGTCACCGGTGCGGGGCGCATCCGGCTCGACGTGGATCCGCCGGCATGGATCTCGACGGCGCCGTCCGCCGGGCAGCCGGTCGGGGACACCGCGCGCTTCGACATCTCCGTCGACGACGGCGGCACCATCGAGGCCTCGGGCGTCTCGATCGACGGCGTCCCGGCGGCGGAGGTGGCCGGGGTCATGCACCTGCGCCTCGACACGCGGGCGCTGGCCGCGGGCCCGCACACGGCCGTGTTCTGGGCGCGCGACATGGCCGGGAACCGCTCCGAGCAGCCGGTCGTGTTCGTCCGCGACGGAACGCAGCCGGTCGTCCAGCTGTCGAGGACCGGGGCCGTGCTCGACATCGCCGTCGCGCGACGCCGAGTCGCGCACCGGCAGTCTCGTGGCGAAGATCGACGATCCCGCGGGCGGACAGCACTGGGAGCGCACCCTCCCGCTCACGTTCGCCGAGGGCACGGCGCTCGCGCGGATCGCAGCGCCGCCGCTGGCGCGCGGCCGGCTGAGCGTGCGCGTCGAGGCGTTCGACGAGGTCGGTCACCCCTCGGCCGTCGCGACCGCCCCGCTGACGCCGGGGCGCCCGTGAAGGTCGCTCGCCGCGACGCGCTCGGCCGGCGCCTCGCCCGGTCGCTGCTGCCGCCCGCCGTCGTGCTCGACGTCAGCTTCGTCAACGGCCTCGAGGCCATCCGCTCGCTGGCGGCGGCCGGTGCCCCCGTGATCGCCGTCGACCACCGGCCGGGGGCGCTCGGCTTCCGCTCGCGCCTCGCGTACCACGCGCTCTCGCCCGACCCGAAGGACGAGGACGCCTACGTCGCCTTCCTCGCCGAGCTCGCCGAGCGCAACTTCTCCGAGCCCGCCGTGGTGCTGCCGACGCACGACGCACCGCTCGAGGCCGTCGCGCGCAATGCCGCGCGGCTCGCCGCCTACCAGCTGCCCGGCAGCGGCTGGGACGTGCTCGAGCCGCTCCAGCGCAAGCGCCACCAGTACGCGGTCGCGGAGGCCGCGGGCATCGGCGTGCCGCTGACGTTCGCCGCCGACAGCGAGGACGAGGCGCGCGCGGCCGCGGCGCAGCTCCGCTACCCGGCCGTCGTCAAGCCGGGCGACCCGATCCCGTTCAAGCGGCGCTTCGGGCGGCCGGTGCTCGTGTGCGCGACGCCGGAGGAGCTGGTGGAGGCCTGGCGCAGCGCCGCCGACTGCGAGCCGCTGCTGCAGGAGGTGATCCCCGGCGACGACGCGACGCTGTGGACGGTCGGCTCCTACACGAACGCCGCCGGCACCGCGCTCGGGCTGTTCTGCGGGCGCAAGCTCGTGCAGATGCCCCGCGGCTTCGGCACGTGCCGGGTCGGCGAGGCACGC
Organism: uncultured Actinomycetes bacterium; assembly: GCA_963705965.1. Lineage (GTDB taxonomy): Bacteria > Actinomycetota > Thermoleophilia > Gaiellales > JALYLC01 > JALYLC01. The sequence goes on from CAVPLI010000008.1 coordinate 664,897, forward strand.
TGGCGCGACGACGTGGTCGAGGAAGCGCTGACGCTGCTGAAGGCGCTCGGGTTCCACGGCATCGCGCAGACCGAGTTCCGGCTCGATCCGCGCGACGGGCGCTTCAAGCTGATGGAGGTGAACCCGCGCCTCTGGCAGTGGCACGGCCTGGCGCGGGCGTGCGGCGTCGACCTGCCCCGCATCGCCTACCTCGACGTCCTCGGCCGGCCCCCGAGCCCCGTCCTCTCCGGGCCGGTGCACGACGGCCGCCGCTGGGTCGTCGCGGCGGCGCACCTGCGCGCGTCGCGCACGGAGGGGACGCCGCTGCGCCGCGCGCTGCGCGAGATGGGGCCGCACCCCGTCGAGGGCACGTTCGACATCCGCGATCCGTTGCCGGCCATCGTGCAGGCGAGCGGTCTCGTGACGGCGCCGATCGCCCGCGCGCTGCGACGCCGGGGAAGCCGCCCGTGATCACGCTGCGGCCATGGCTCGACCGCCTGCTGCTGGCGACCCTCGTCGTGACGACGTGGCACAAGCTGCACTGGTCGCCCGGCGCGGGGGACGTCACGCTCGAGGACATCCTCGCGACCGCCTTCGTCGCGCTCTTCGTCGTCGATCGCTGCCTGCGCCGCGATGCGCGCATGCACCGGGTCGCGCTCGGCCTCCTGCTCGCGATGGCGGTGCTCGAGGCGGTCTACCTGGGCGGGTACTTCGCGCTCGAGAACAGCGAGCAGCTCTCGCAGTACGCCAAGGGCATGGTCAAGTTCGCGCTGCACTTCGGCTTCCTCGTGTGCGGCACGCAGTACGTGATCGACCGCGGCGAGCGGCTGCTGCGGCGGACGATCGGCGCGTTCGTGGTCGGCCTCGCGCTGAACTGCGCCTACGGCGTCGCCCAGCTCGCAGCCCAGGTCGGCGCCGGGGTCAACCTCGACAAGCGCCTGATCGGCCCGCTCACGTTCGGCCAGGGCAGCCTCGGCGGCATCAACGTCTACGGGCAGACGACCGCGGTCGAGTCGGGCAGCTACGTCTCGCTCGGCGTCTACCGCGTCAACGCGCTCGCGCTCGACCCGAACCACCTCGGGATCATGCTCTGCGTCCCGATCCTGCTGCTGCTGCCGTTCGCGCTGCGCGCCGGGGTGCGCAGCCGGCAGGGCCTGGTGCTGGCCGGCCTGCTCGCGTTCTTCGTCTTCGTCGAGGTGCTCACGCTCTCGCGCTCGGGCCTGCTCGGCCTCGCCTGCGGGCTCCTGGTGCTGGCGTGGCCGTTGCGCCGGCAACTGCTGCAGCCGCGCTTCCTCGCGCCGCTCGCAGGCGCGCTCGGCCTGCTCGCCGTCGCGCTGGCCTCGTCGTCCTACGTCCGCCAGGTCTTCCGCTCGCGCGTGACGCTGAGCGACAACTCCGCCAAGGTGCACTTCCAGTTCTTCGACCTCGTGCAGCCGGTGCTGGACGCGCATCCCGTCTTCGGCCTCGGCCTCAACACGTTCTCGGTCTACTACCAGTTCCTCACCGGCAAGACGAACTGGGGCCCGCACTCGTTCTACATCGCGCTGCTCGACGAGACCGGTCTCGTCGGCGCGTGCGTGTTCGCCGCGTTCCTGGCCTGGGTCGGGATCCGCCTGGCCGTGATCCTGCGCGCGTCGCGGGCGCTCGAGCGCCACGGCGATCCGGAGGCGGGCGAGTGGCGGGCGCTCGCGATCGGCCTCTCGGCCGGGCTCACGGCCACGCTCGTCGCGAACGTCTTCTACCTGACGATGCAGTTCTACTACTTCTACGGCCTCGTCCTGATCGTCGCCGCCGCCTCGGCGCTGGCGGTCGCGCGGGTGCGGCGCGTCGCGGCATGACCGACGTCTCGGTCGTGATCGTGAGCTACGAGAGCAAGCCGCTGCTCGCGCGCTGCCTGGCTGCGCTGGCGGCCGATGCGGGCCGCGCGGCAACGTGCGAGGTGATCGTCGTCGACCAGGCCTCGACCGACGGCACGGCGGCCTGGCTGGAGGCCGAGCACCCCGAGGTGCGGCTCGTCGCGCTCCCGGAGAACGTCGGCTTCGGGGCCGGCAACAACCGCGGCGCCGCGCTCGCGAGCGGGCGCTGGCTGCTGCTGCTCAACAGCGACGCCTTCGTCCGGCCCGGCGCGATCGACGAGCTCGTCCGCTTCGCGGAGTCCCGCCCGGCCGCGGGCGTCGTCGGGCCCCGCCTGTTGTGGCCGGACGGGCGCCTGCAGCGCTCGTGCAGGCGCTTCCCGACCGTCTTCCGCATCGCGACCGAGTTCCTCTACCTGCGCAAGATCGCGCCGCGCTCGCGCATCCTCAACGGCTTCTACTACGGCGAGTTCGCGCACGACGAGGCCTGGCGCGTCGACTGGGTGACGGGGGCCTGCGTCCTGGTGCGCCGCGAGCTGTTCGAGCAGCTCGGCGGCTTCGACGAGGCGTTCTTCCTCTACTCCGAGGAGGTCGACCTCATCTACCGCGCCCGGCAGCTGGGTGCGGAGACCTGGTACGACCCGGCCGCGGAGGTCGTGCACGAGTGGGGAGGCACCGCCGGCCGGAGCTCCGCGCTGACGCTCGAGGAGCAGGCGCGCGGTCACGTGCGCTACCTCGACAAGCACGCGTCGCGCGCCACCGCCAAGCGCGCGCGGAGCGTGCTGCTGGCCGGTCTGCGGCTGCGCGCGCGGCGCTCGGGCGCCTACCGCGAGGCGGCGCGCTGGCTCGCGGCGCGGCCCGTGGAGCAGCTGCTCGCGGAGACGCGCCCGCAGCGCCAGCGCCCGCAGTAGCCGCTCGCCGACCCGCGACCACCGGTGGATCGAGGCTCTACCCTGGCTCGGTGCTCGTGCTGAAAGTGATCTTCTGGTTCTCGCTCGCCGCGCTCGTCTGGACGCACGCGCTGTACCCGCTGTTCATCGCGGCGCTGGCGCGGCTGCGGCCGCGCCCTGCGCGCGCGGACGAGAGCTTCCGGCCGCGCGTCGCGCTCGTGATCGCCGCCTACAACGAGGACGACGTGATCGAGCGCAAGCTCGAGAACGCGCTCGCGCTCGACTACCCGCGCGATCGCCTGCGCATCCTCGTCGCCTCGGACGCCTCGAGCGACGGGACGGACGAGATCGTGCGCGGCTTCGCGGACCGCGGCGTCGAGCTCGTGCGCGCGCCGCGCGGCGGCAAGGTCAACGCCCAGAACCACACGGTGCGAACGCTCACCGACGTCGACGTCGTCGCGTTCTCGGACGCGAACTGCGAGTGGGCTCCCGACGCGCTCCAGCAGCTCGTCGCGCCGCTCGCGGATCCCCGCGTCGCCTACGTGTGCGGGCGCCTCCAGCTGCGCTCGCCGGAGGGCACGAACCAGGAGGGCGCGTACTGGCGCTACGAGATCTGGCTGCGGGCGCGCGGAGTCGCTGGTGCACTCGGTGACGGGGGGCAACGGCTCCATCTACGCGGTGCGCCGCGAGCGCTACGAGGAGGTCGATCCGCGCTTCGGGCACGACCTCTCGTTCCCGTACCTGATGGTCAAGCGCGGCTTCCGCGCGGTCTACGCCCCGCGCGCCGTGGCGCTCGAGAAGATGACGACCGACCTCTCCGACGAGTTCCGGCGCAAGGTGCGCATGTTCGGCCACTGCTGGCTGCTCGTCCTGCACGGGCGCATGTTCGGACTGCGCGCGCTGGGTCCGCTTTATTGGGTCGAGATGATCTCCCACCGCCTGCTGCGCTACGCGAGCGGCATCCTGCATCTCGCGCTGCTCGTCACCTCGATCGTCCTCGCGTTCAGCGACGGGCGGCGTCTACGCGGTCGTGCTCGGGCTGCACGTCGTGTTCGCGCTGTGCGTGCTGGCGTCCATGGCGCTGCGGGGCCGGGTGCGGGTGCTCGCGCTGGCGGAGTACTACTTCCTGATCACGCTGGCGACGCTGCTCGCGCTCGGAGACGTCGGGCGCGGCGTGCCCGCGGTGTGGGAACGCGCCGAGGGCACGCGATGAACGCCGAGGGCGAGCGCGTCAAGCGCGCGCATCGACGTCGTCGGCGCGGCCGCCGGGCTCGCCCTGGCCGCTCCGATCCTCGCGCTCGCGGCGTGCGCCATCAAGCTCGAGGACAACGGGCCGGTGTTCTTCCGGCAGATGCGGCTCGGGCTCGGCGAGGAGCCCTTCGAGGTGCTGAAGCTGCGGACGATGACCGTCGACGCCGAGAAGATCCGCAGCGACGGCGTCGTCGAGGAGGGCGATCCGCGCATCACGCGCGTCGGCGCCCTGCTGCGGCGCACGGCCGTGGACGAGCTGCCCCAGCTGTGGAACGTCCTGCGCGGCGAGATGAGCCTCGTCGGCCCGCGCCCCGTGCCGCTCCCGCACCTCGAGCGCTACGACGAGCGCCAGCGGCGCCGCCTCGAGGTGCGTCCCGGCCTCACGGGCTGGGCGCAGATCCACGGACGCGCCTCGCTGCCCTGGCCCGAGCGGATCGAGCTCGACGTCTGGTACGTCGAGCACCGCTCGCTGCGCGTCGACGCGAGCATCCTCGCGCGCACCGCCGGCGTGCTCTTCCGCCGCGACTTCGTCTACCGCGGGGAGGCCGGAGGATGGCGGTGAGCGACGCAGCCCGAGCTGACGATCGTCGTTCCCGCCTACAACGAGGCCGGAACGATCGAGATGGTCATCGAGCGCCTGCGGCAGCTGCCGTACGCGCTCCAGATCATCGTCGTCGACGACTGCTCGCAGGACGGCACGGCAGCCATCGTCGAGGGCCTCGACGACGTCGAGCTCGTGCGCCACGAGCGCAATCAGGGCAAGGGCGCCGCGCTGCGCTCGGGGTTCGCGCACGCCCGCGGCCGCATCGTCGTGATCCAGGACGCCGACCTCGAGTACGACCCGGTCGACATCCCCGAGCTCGTCGCGCCGATCCGCTCGGGCGTCGCCGACGCCGTCTTCGGGTCGCGCCTGATCGGCGGCCGCCCGCAGCGCGCGCACCTGTTCTGGCACAAGGTCGGCAACAAGGCGCTCTCGCTGCTCACGAACGTCCTCTACAACACCACGCTGTCCGACATGGAGACCGGCTACAAGGCCTTCACGATCGAGGTGCTGCGCTCGATCGAGCCGCTCTACGAGTCGGACTTCCGGATCGAGCCCGAGCTCACCGCGAAGATCTGCCGCGGCGGCTTCCGCATCTACGAGGTGCCGATCGCGTACTACGGCCGCTCGTACGACGAGGGCAAGAAGATCACCTGGCGCGACGGGTTCCCGGCGGTGTTCGCGCTCGTCAAGTACCGCTTCCGGGACAGGTAAGTGCGGCGCGGGTTCGCGGCCGTCGCGGGCATCGTCGTCTCGGTCGTCTTCGGCTGGCTGGCGATCCGCGGGCTCGACTTCCACGAGGTGCGCCGGGCGATGGGGACGCGCCGACCTGGCCTGGATCCTGGCCGCCGTCGTCGTGTCCGTGCTCGGCGTCGCGATGCGCTCCGAGCGCTGGCGGGCGCTCTTCCCGCGCGACGTCCCGTCCGGGTCACGTGCCGACGTTCTGGGCCTCGCAGATCGGCCTGCTCGCGAACAACGTGCTGCCGCCTGCGGGCGGGCGAGCTCGTGCGCACGCTCGCGCTCAGCCGCGAGTCGGGCCTGCGGCGCACGACGGTGCTGGCGACGGTCGGCGTCGAGCGCGTCTTCGACCTCGCCGTGATCGCCGCCCTGCAGCTCGCGATCGCCTCGCAGCTGCCGGATGCGTCCGTCGCGCAGCGCTTCACGTTGCTCGCGCTCGCGATCCTGGCGGTCGCCGTCGTCGTCGTGGCGGTGCTCGCCATCGCGCCCGCCCGCCGGATCGCGGGCGATCTGCTCCTCCGGTTGCCGTTCCTGCGCGCGCGCGGCGCCGTCGTGATCGACTCGCTGCGCACGGGGCTCGCGGCGCTGCGCGACCGGCAGCTGGCGGCCGTGGCCCTGCTCTGGACGCTCGCCTCGTGGCTCGTGCTCGCGGTGGCCGGCTGGTGCGTGCTGCGGGCCTTCGACCTGCATCTGCCCTGGCACGCGGCGATCTTCCTGCTCGTGGCCGTCACGTTCGCCCAGGCCGTGCCGGCGAGCGCGGGCTCGGTCGGCGTGTTCGAGCTCGCCGCGCGCTCGGCGCTGGTCGCCTACGGCGTCCCGCCGGCCGTCGCGCTCTCGGCGGGCATCGTCCTGCACGCGGTGAGCGCGCTGCCGTTCATCGCGCTCGGCGCGATCGGCATGGCCCGGCTCGGCATCTCGCGCCGCGAGCTGTCCCATGCCGAGTAGGCATCTGCGAGGATTCCGCCGCCGATGACGCCGACGAACGTGCTGCTGACCTGTGCGGGCATGCGCGGCGACATGGTCGCCGCCTTTCAGGCCGCACTCGCACGCGAGGGGGAGGGCGGTGTGGTGGTCGCCGCCGACGTCAGCCCGCTCGCGCCGACGCTCTACCTCGCCGACCGCAGCGCGCTCGTGCCGCGCGTCGACGCGCCCGAGTACGTGGACTCCCTGATCGCGCTCTGCGAGCAGCACGCGATCCGCGCCGTGCTGCCGCTGACCGACCTCGACCAGTCGATCCTGACGGCGCGCCGCCCCGACTTCGCGGCGCTCGGCGCGACCGTCGTCGCGTCCGATCCCGAGGCCTCGGACCTGTCCACCGACAAGTACCTGGCCCACTGCTTCTTCGAGGAGCGGGGCATCGGCTCGCCCGCGACCTGGCTGCCCGAGGCGCTGCCGCCGGACGAGGAGATTCCCTACCCGGTGCTCGTCAAGGCGCGGAGGGGCTTCGCGGCCCGCCACATCTACCGCGCGCACGACGCCGACGAGCTCGCCTTCTTCCTGCGCTACACGACGGCGGACTCGCATGGTGCAGGCGTTCTGCAGCGGCGTCGAGTTCTCGATCGACCTGATCTGCGATCTCTCGGGCCGCTGCCTCGAGGCCGTGCCGCGCTCGATGATCGAGTCGAAGGGCGGCGAGACGATCAAGGGCGAGTCGCTCGACGACGCGGCGCTGCGCGACGTCGCCGTGAGCGTCGCCGAGGCGCTCGGCATCAAGGGCCCCGCCTGCGTGCAGTGCTTCCGCGACGGCGATCGCTACCTCGTGACCGACGTCAACGCGCGCTTCGGCGGCGGCTTCCCGGTGCACGTGGCGTCGGGCGGGGGCTACCCCGACATCGTGCTGGCGCTGGCGCGCGGCGAGACGCCCGCCCCGCGGCTCGGGGCGTACCGTCCGGGCGTGACCATGGTGCGCTACCTGTCGCAGGTGATCCTCGAGCGCAACGGCGCCGGCGAGCTGCACGTGGCCGCCGACGCCTCGGGTCTGCGCACGCCGCCCGCGGTCTGAAACTCGTCTACCCTCAGGCGGTGGCCGCCGGCGGGGATGACGACGTCGAGATCGCCCTGGGCGTCTACGTCCGCCGCGTTCTGCGGCGCTGGTGGATCGTCGCCGCCGCGATCGTCGTGGCCGTCGCGATCTCGCTCGCGGGGACGTCCTCGGGCAGCACGAGCTACCGCGCGCAGACGCTGATCAGCCTCGGGACGCCGTACACGGCGACCGGCGGGGCGGCCATCACGAGCGCGTTCTGCACCTCGCCCATCGCCCCGGCGCAGCTCATCCGGACCGACGAGCTCCGCGAGGCCGCCGAGCGCGCGGCGGGCCTGGAGGTCGGCGACCTCAAGGGGCACGCCTCGTCGCAGCCGGTCGCCGGCGCGGTCACGAAGCTCAACTTCACCCCGGCCGTGAACATCGTCGTGGCGGGTCCCTGGAAGGGCGCGACGACGGCCAAGGCCTCCATCGCCCTGGCCGAGGGCGTGCGCGACAAGTGCAGCCTGTACGCCGCCGAGCGCCTGAAGACCACCCAGGCCCGGCTGGCGCGCGAGCTCAAGGAGCAGAACACGCTCAATCAGCGCCTTGCAGGAGCCCAGGCGCTGCTGCTCAAGGTGCAGGGCGACTCGTCGCTCTCGGAGACCAACCGGCTGCTCGCGGCCACGATCGCCGGGAACACGCTCTCGAACGTCGTGCAGCGCCAGAACCAGCTCGACCAGTTCATCGGGGACGACCAGGCGCTCGTGGAGCAGATCCGCAACGTCGAGCTGACGCAGATCATCACGCGCGGCAAGGCCACGAAGGTCACGGCCGGCGGCAAGAGCGCATCGCTGGGAGTCGCCATCGTGCTCGGAGCCCTTGCCGGCATCGCGCTGGCACTACTGTCATATGTGGTGGCTCCGACGCGACGCAGGGAGACGTAGATGGCAGAGCGGGCTGTGGTGACGGGAGGGGCGGGCTTCATCGGCTCGCACGTGGTGGATTCGCTCGTGCGCGACGGCTTCGAGGTGCTCGTCGTCGACGACATGTCGGCGGGCGACGCGACCCGGCTTGCGCCCGAGGCGCAGCTCGCCAAGGTCGACATCACCGACAACGCGGCGCTCACCGCGGCGTTCGACGCCTTCCGGCCGCAGGCCGTCTTCCACCTGGCTGCGCAGGCCAGCGTCACGGCCTCGGTCTCCGATCCGGGTCGTGATTGCATCGTCAACGTCCTCGGTACGCTGAACGTCGTCGAGGCGGCGCGGCAGCACGGAGCCCCGCTCGTCTTCACCTCGACCGGCGGCGCCATCTACGGCGAGGACGTCCCGCTCCCGACCGCCGAGGATCAGGTGGCGCTGCCGCTCTCTCCCTACGGCGCGTCGAAGCTCGCGGCCGAGTCCTACGTGCGCAGCTGGTCGGCCGCCCACGGCATCCCCAACGCAGTCATGCGCCTCGCAAACATCTACGGGCCGCGCCAGACGCCGCACGGCGAGGCCGGGGTCGTCGCGATCTTCAGCTACCGGCTGTGGGCGGGCGAGCCCTGCACGCTCTTCGGCCACGGCTCGCCGACGCGCGACTACGTGCACGTGCTCGATGTTGTGGCTGCGTTACGCGCCGCGAGCGGCAAGAACGGCATCTTCAACGTCGGCACGGGCGTGGAGACCGACGTCGCGACGCTCTATGCGCGGCTCGCGGATGCGGCCGGCTCGACCGCCGAGCCGTCGCTTGCAGACTTGCGCGAGGGCGAATTGCGGCGTTCCTGCCTGGACGCCTCGCATGCCCGCTCGGAGCTCGGCTGGACGCCCGGGATCGCGGTCGCAGACGGCCTTGCCAGCACGTACGAGGCGATGGTCGGCGGCTTCCGGACTGCCGCCTGAATTTCAGCCGTAGCTAGCATGAGGGGAGGTCGCCCTGGCGACGCACCCCTCACAAGGACTCTTCGATTCCCACCACGGTCGTCTCCGGCGGGGCCGGTTTCCTCGGCTCCCATCTCTGCGAAGCACTGCTTGGCCGTGGCCACCGCGTGCTCTGCGTGGACAACCTCGAGACGGGGTCGCTGACGAACATCGAGCACCTGCGCGACGAGCGCTTCGTGTTCATCCAGCACGATCTGACCGAGCACCTGAACGTCGCCGAGCCGATCGATTGCGTGCTCCACTTCGCCAGCCCGGCGAGCCCGATCGACTATCTGCGCCTGCCGCTGCACACGCTCAAGGTCGGCGCCTACGGCACGCACAACATGCTCGGACTGGCCAAGGCGCACCGTGCGCGCTTCCTGCTGGCCTCGACGAGCGAGGTCTACGGCGACCCGCACGTGCACCCGCAGCCCGAGTCCTACTGGGGCAATGTCAATCCAATCGGCCCGCGCGGCGTCTATGACGAAGCCAAGCGTTATGCCGAGGCACTCACCATGGCCTACCACCGACAACAGGGCGTCGACACCGCGATCGTGCGGATCTTCAACACGTACGGGCCGCGCATGCGCGCGCACGACGGCCGCGCGATCCCGACGTTCGTGCGGCAGGCGCTCTCCGGCGAGCCCATCACGGTGTTCGGCGATGGTGGCCAGACCCGTTCCTTCTGTTACGTCGACGATCTCGTCGGCGGCATCCTCGCGCTGGCCGATTCCGGCGAGCATCTCCCCGTCAACATCGGCAACCCCGAGGAGTTCACGTTGCTGGAGCTGGCAGAGAAGGTGATTACGTTGACCGCATCCGAAAGTCGCATCGTTTTCGAGGCGCTTCCCGCGAACGACCCCAAGCAGCGTCGTCCCGACATCACGCGCGCAAGCGAATTGCTCAACTGGGCGCCGCGCATCGGCCTGGACGACGGCCTGCGCATGCTGTTGGAGCGCTCGCGCCGCGCCGAGCTCCTGGGCCGGACGGTGGGCGCATGAAGCGGCTCCTGACAGCCCTCCTCGCCGTGCTCGCACTCGCGGCCGTGACGGCGATCTCCGCCTCCGGCGCCGACGGCAAGGCCCGCTCCGGGCCGATGCTGCTGGGCGTGATGGACGACGCCCTGCTCGGCAACGTCCCCGACGTCGCCTTCGCCGACGTCGAGCAGCTGCACCCGCAGGTCATCCGCTACGACCTCTCGTGGGCGCACACCGCGCCGCGCAAGCCGGCCGTGGCGACCGACCCGAACGACCCGGCCTACGACTGGGCGCGGACCGACAACGTCGTCCAGCGCGCCGATGCGCTCGGCGTGCCCGTCCTGCTGACGATCGAGGTCACGCCGAAGTGGGCGGGCGGCGGCACCGGCAACAAGGCTCCGGTCAACATGGCGTCGCTGCAGGCCTTCGCGTACGCCGCTGCCACGCGCTACAGCGGACAGCACGTCGTCCCCGCGACCGGGCAGATCCTCCCGGCCGTCACGCGCTGGGAGGCCTGGAACGAGCCGAACACGACGAGCCACCTGAAGCCGCAGTACAGCTGCCGCTGCGTCAAGGCGGTACCGGTCTCGCCGACCATCTACGCGAAGATCCTCAAGGCGATCTACACGGGCGTGCACTCGGCCGGCACGCGTGCCGGGGTCATCGAGACCGTCGCCGGCGGCGCGACCAAGCCCAACTACTCCGGCCCCAAGACGTACGAGCCCGCCGTCGCGCCCCTGCGCTTCCTGCAGGAGCTCGGCAAGCGCCACCCGCCGCTCGACGTCTACTCCCACCATCCGTACCGCACGGACGCCGGCAGGAAGGTGGGTCAGCTCGCGAATCCGAACGACATCGCGTTCGCCGACCTGCCGCGGCTCATCCAGGGCCTGGACAAGGCCTTCCCGCGCAAGCGCCTGAAGCTCTGGGTCACCGAGTTCGGGCTGCAGACGAATCCGCCGGACGGGTTCCAGGGCGTCAGCCTCTCCACGCAGTCGCAGCAGTTGCGCCGCAATGTCGCCTCTGCGCGCGCGAATCCGCGCATCGACATGCTGGTCTGGTTCCTGATCCGCGACGAGATCGCGCGCAAGCCGTTCGCGGCGGGCTTCCAGACGGGCCTCGCGTTCACGAACGGGAAGCTCAAGCCGTCCTGGTCGGTCTTCCGCTCGCTCGCCCAATAGCCCGCCAGAGCACGGCGGCGAAGAGCAAGAGCACGGCGTTCCGCACGCTGAGGAGCGCGATGGCGCCCGTGTCGAAGTGCGGCAGGTCGTCGAACGCCCAGCGCACCTCGGCGCGCGTCAGCACGGCCGCGACCGCGAGCAGGGCGGCCTGCAGCGGATAGCGGGGGGCGAGGAACGCCGAGAGCGGCGCGAGCCAGAGCAGGTACTGCGGTGAGAGCACGGGAGCCAGCGCCACGAGCATGGCGAGGGCCGTCAGGAGCGAGAGCGCCGGGTCGGCGTCGGCGGCCCGTGCGCGCCGCGCCACGAGCAGCGCCGCGGCGATCGACGCCAGCGCGAAGACGCGGCCCAGCCAGCGCGCCGTCGCTCCCGTGACGTTCTGGCTGCCGTGGTCGAAGGCCGTGCCCGCGTGCGCCCCGAAGCCGCGCGCGACGTCCGCGAGCACCGCCGCCCACGACTCGACCTCCGGGTCGCGTCCCGCGTGGTAGCCGATCCATGAGAGTCCCAGCTCGCCGCTCCAGAGCGAGTACGCGATCTGGGCGATCACGGGGACGGCCGCCGCGGCGACGAGCACCCGCGCGCTCGTGCCCCGCCGCGTGAGCGCCGGCGCGGCTGCGAGCGGCACGACCTTGAGCGCCCCGGCGACCCCGATCCAGAACCCCGCGCGCCCCGGACTGCGCGCGCAGGCGCCGGCCAGGAGGATCGCGATCCCCGCCGCGAGGTCGAAGCGCGTGAGCGCGAGCCGCCCGAGTACGAGCACGCTGACGCTGTAGAGCCCGAGCGCCAGCGCGAGCTCGACGGCCGCGCGGCGCCGCAGCAGGTAGCCGAGCAGGAGGACGCAGCCGACGTCCAGGGCCCCGTACAGCCAGATGGTGCGCTGGTGGTATGCCTGCCCGGAATCGTCGCCCCCGGCCGCGAGCGGGGCCACGAGCAGCGGCAGCGTCGCCGGTGGGTACTCGTAGTCGAGCCCGCCGTAGGCGTCCGTGCCGTGCGCCACGGCGTGTGCCTGCGGATAGAAGTAGGTCGCCGGCAGATCCTGGCCGTCGCCGTGGTAGGCCAGCGCCGCGCCCGCGTGGAGGGCCGCGACGGCGAGGACGATCGCGAGGTTACGGCGCAAGCCCGCCGCCGCGATAGGTCGCCCACATGCAGAACACGAGCCCGCCGGCGCCGAGCGCGAGCGTCAGCGCCCGCAGGCGGACGTCCATGCGGTCGAGCAGGATGCCCGCGGCCACGGCGTACGGGAAGGTGCCCATCAGGAAGCGCGGCAGGGACATGGCGCTGCCGGTGGCGAGCGGAGCGACGACGGCGATCACCGCGTAGGCGAACATGCCGTCGCGGATGCCGCTCCGCCACAGCACGATCAGCGGGCGACCGCCAGCGGCACCGCGGTCAGGTAGAGCAGGTTCTGGGCGTGTCCGAGGGTGATCGCGTCCCAGACGTAGCGCGCGAGCTCGCCGGGCGCGTCGACGACGCTCGTCGAGCGGTCCCACCCGAGCTGCTGCGCGTGCAGGCTCGCGAGCCAGTCGTCGCGGCGGCGCTTCAGGTCGGCGAACACGATGGCCACGCCGGCGACCGCGCCCGCGGCCCCCGCGAGCGAGGCGCGCCGCCGCTCCGGCGAGAGGTACGCATCGGTCGCGAGGCCGAGCGCGAGCGGGATCGCCGCCGGCCGCGTGAGTCCCGCGGCGAGGCCGGCCAGGAACGCGAGCACCGGATGCCGCGAGCGCGCCGCGCTGAACGCCCCGATCGAGGCCAGCAGGAAGAGGCCCTCCGAGTAGTTCGTGCTGAGCACGTACGCGAACGGGAAGAACGCGACCGCGGCGCAGGCGAGCCGCGCCGTGCGGCGGTCTCGCAGCTCGCTGCAGAGGCGGTGGAGCAGGATCAGGGCGCCGAGGCTCGCGAGCGCCGCGAGCGCCGCGCCGCCCCAGGGCTCGGAGATCCCGGCCGTCCCGGCGACGCGCGCCATGAACGGCTGGAGCGGGAAGAACGCCGGCAGCTCGGCCGAGACCGGAGGGCCGCACGCGGGGTCGTAGCCGCAGCGCGCGATGGTCAGGTAGAAGCCCGCGTCCCAGGTCGTGAGGTACGCGTGCACCTGCGACGGCGGCCACAGCAGGGCCGCCAGCACGAGCAGGCGGGAGGCCGTGAAGATGCCCAGCGCGTCGGTTGCGGCCTCGCGCCAGCGCCCCATCGGCCCGAGTGTACTCCCGCCTTCCGGCGCAGCGGCCCCGTGGGACAGCCGCGCGGTGCTCTGCGGAGGCGTACCATCAGATGCGACGTGGCATCCTCCGCGCACGACGTCCGCGCCCGCCGTTTCGGCCTCGACGCGCTCGTCCTCCTCCATCGGGGGCGCCGGCTGCTGTCCGCGCTCGTCCTGGTGCTGCTCGATCTCACCGGCGTGACGCTCGCGCTCTACACGGCACTCGTGCTGCGCAACGCGTATCGCGGCGAGGAGGTGCTGTTCGGGCTGCCGTGGGCGGCGATCTCCACGTGGCTGCAGTTCATCGCGCTCGTGCTGGTGCTCGTCTTCCTGCGCGCGGGCCTCTACCGCCAGCGCGAGGCGCGGCCCGGCGCCGACGCGGTGATCCGCTCGCTGGCGCTCGTCACGTTCATCACGGCCTTCTACGCCGTCGCGGTCGCCGGCATGACGTTCCACAGCTTCTACGGCATCTTCTGGGTCACGTTCGTGCTCGCCGCGGTGCTCGTGACGCTCCTGCGCGCGAGCTACGACAGCGTCACGCTCGAGCTGATGCGGCTGTTCGGCGTACGGCGCCGGACGGTGCTCGTCGGCCCGTTCGGCGAGCTGTCGGCGCTCGAGCGCACGCTGCGCCGCGATGGGCGCGGGCCCGACCTCGACGTGATCGGCACCGTCAGCGAGCACTCCGGAGGACTCGCGCTGCTCGACTCCCCGAGCCTCGGCGCGCTCGCCGACCTCGAGAAGGTCGTCGCCGAGCACCGCCCCGACGACGTCGTCATGACCGGGTTCGAGCTGCCCACGGCAGAGCTCATCTCGCTCGTCGACACCTGTCGCGCGCACGGCTGCCGCCTGCGCGTCGTGCCGACCACGACGGAGCTGCTGCTCGAGCGCGCGGTGCTCGTCCCCGGCCAGTCGGTGCCGCTCTTCGAGGTGCGACCGCCGGTGCTGACGGGCGTCGAGTGGGCGGTCAAGCGCGTGTTCGACATCGTCGTGTCGGCGATCCTGATCCTCCTGCTCGCCATCCCGGGGCTGATCGTCGCGCTCCTGATCCGGCTCACGAGCCCGGGGCCGGCGATCTACCGCAACCCGCGCGTCGGCGTCGGCGAGGCCGAGTTCCCGATGCTCAAGTTCCGCTCGATGTACCAGGACGCCGACGACCAGCAGGCCGAGCTCGAGGACCTCAACGAGGCCGACGGCGCGATCTTCAAGATCCGGGACGACCCGCGCATCACGCCGGTCGGCCGCATCCTGCGGCGCTTCTCGATCGACGAGCTGCCCCAGCTCTGGAACGTCCTGCGCGGCGAGATGAGCCTCGTGGGGCCCCGGCCGCTGCCGCTGCGCGACTACGAGCGCCTCGAGGCCTGGCACCGCGGGCGCTACCGCGTCCTGCCGGGGATCACGGGGCTCTGGCAGGTCTCAGGCCGCTCCGCGCTCGGCTTCGACGACCTCGTGCGGCTCGACTTCTTCTACGTCGAGAACTGGTCGATCTGGCTCGACATCGAGGTCATCGCGCGCACGCCGCTGGCCGTCCTGCGGGGCCGCGGGGCCTACTAGACAGCGCCTTCCGGCTCTTCACAATTCGCTCACAAGACCGGAACGCGGGGCCTACAGCCGCGGCCCGGCCGTGCGGTATCATCGACCAGGGCCAACGCGCGAAGCGACCGCGGACGCCCCGCCGGCCATGGCATCCACGACCGACACCCCAGCCCCCGCGACCGAACCGCTCGAGGGCGGTGCGCTCCTGGTCTCCGTCGGTCATCCCGTGCCTCAACGAGGCCGAGACGATCGAGGAGTGCGTCGTGCAGGGCGCGCGCCGCGCTGAGCGACAACGGGATCCCGGGCGAGGTCATCGTCGCCGACAACGGCTCGAGCGACGGCAGCGCCGAGCTGGCCGCGGCCGCCGGCGCGCGCGTCATCCACCAGCCCGAGCGCGGCTACGGCAGCGCCTACCTCGCCGGCTTCGGGGCGGCGCGCGGCAAGTACATCGTGATGGCCGACGCCGACCTGACGTACGACTTCGCCGAGATCCCGCGCTTCGTGGCGGGCCTCGACGACGGCGCCGACATGGTGATCGGCAACCGCATGGCGAACATCCAGCCGGGCGCGATGCCGTGGCTGCACCGCTACGTCGGCAACCCGATCCTGACGGGCATCCTCAACCTCTTCTTCCGCACCGGGGTGAGCGACGCCCACTGCGGCATGCGCGGGATCCGGCGCGACGTCCTGCCGCGCCTCGACCTGCGCTCGCCCGGCATGGAGTTCGCCTCCGAGATGGTGATCCGCGCCTCCAAGGAGCGGCTCGACATCCGCCAGTTCCCGATCGAGTACCACCCCCGCGTCGGCGAGTCGAAGCTCTCGACGTGGAGCGACGGCTGGCGTCACCTGCGCTTCCTGCTCGTGCACAGCCCGACGCACCTGTTCATCATCCCGGGCTTCGTGCTCGCGGCCATCGGCACGGTCATCACGATCCTCGCGCTCGCGGAGGCCCATGTGCTCGGGCACACGTTCCGCGAGCACACGCTGATCGCGGGCTCGCTGCTGATGGTCGTCGGCACGCAGACGATCGGGATGGGCGTCTGCGCGCGCGCCTACGGCTACTTCCTGATGGGCGAGCGCTCACCCGTGCTGGACCGCTTCCGGCTGCGCTTCAAGCTCGAGGACGTCCTGCTCGCGGGCGTGGCGGTGATCCTCCTGGGCCTCGCGGCCATGGTCTACGTCGCCGTCGTCTGGGCCGACCGCGGCTTCGGCAGCCTCGGCGAGGAGCGCTTCGCGATCCTGGGCTCGACGCTCTTCATCATCGGCATCCAGATCGTCTTCTCGGCCTTCCTGGTCTCGATCATCGGCCTGCGTCGCACCAGCAACTGAGCGGCCGCGCACGCCGTCCGATGGAAGTCCTCTCCCGCCTCCGGCGCCTGGCCGACGATCGCGTCCGCATCGCGCCCGACACGCTCGAGCGGCACCTGATCGTCGCCGACCTGCTCGGGGAGCCGGCGCGCGTGCTCGACCTCGGCGGTCTGCCGCGGCAGCTCGAGGGGTTCCTGACGGAGAGCGAGGTCGTCGCGGCGAACGTCAGGCCGCCGGCCGACGTGATCATCCCGCCGGATCACCTGCCGTTCGCCGATGCCTCGTTCACCGCGACGACGAGCCTCGACGTGCTCGAGCACGTGCCGCCCGCGAGCCGCGCGACGTTCGTCGCCGAGATGCTGCGCGTGACGGAGCGCCGCTCGGTGCTCTGCTGCCCGCTCGGATCGCCCGAGCACGACGCGCTCGAGGCCGAGATCGACGACTGGTACCGCGAGCTCACGGGTGACGGCCATCCCTGGCTGCGCGAGCACCTGGAGCACGGCCTGCCGACGCTCGAGAGCATCCGCGCGCTCTACGAGGCCGCCGGAGCCGATGTGACGTTCCGCTTCCACGGCGATGCGCGCGTGACGGGGGAGCAGTTCCGGACGGTCGTGCTCGCGCGCAAGCGCCACCGGCCCGCGGATCTCGCGCGCTTCGCCGCGTTCCGCCTGCCGTACCGGCCCAAGACCGCGCTCCTGACCGCGCCGACGCCGTGGACGAATCGCGTGTTCGCGATCGTGGACCGCGGCTAGCGCCCCGCCTCCGCGTGAGCGACCGCACGCTGCACGTCGGCCTCGACCTCCTCTTCCTCGTCCCCGGCGAGACCGGCGGCCGCGAGACCTACGCGGTCGAGGTCATCCGCGCGATGCTCGCGCTCGACCCGGACATCCGCTTCACCGCCTTCGTCAACCAGGAGCTCGCCGGCTCTCCGGGCTTCCGGCTCGACGACCGGGTCGCGCTCGCTCCGCTGCGCGTGCACAGCCGGCGGCGGAGCTCGTGGGCGCTCGGCGAGGCGTTGCTCGTGCCCGTCGCGGCCGGCCGCGCGCGCGTCGATCTCGTGCACGGCCTCGCCAACTTCGGGCCCCTGTACGGCCGCTTCCGCCGCGTGCTCTCGCTCCACGACCTGATGTTCATGAAGGTGCCGGAGCTGCTGCCGCGCGCCAACCGGATCGCGAATCGCGCGCTGACCGGCGGCGCCGCGCGCCGGGCCCACCTCGTGCTCGCGTCGTCAGGCGCGACGCGCGCCGATGCCATCGAGCTGCTGGGGGTCGATCCGGCGCGCGTCGAGGTGCTGCCGCTCGGC
Organism: uncultured Actinomycetes bacterium; assembly: GCA_963705965.1. GTDB lineage: Bacteria > Actinomycetota > Thermoleophilia > Gaiellales > JALYLC01 > JALYLC01. The sequence goes on from CAVPLI010000008.1 coordinate 682,497, forward strand.
CTCGGAGCCGCCCCCGTCGCGCCGCTGGACGCAGCGGAGGCGAGCGCGGCACTCCGCCTCGACGGGCGCCCGTACGTCTTCGCCCCGGGGCTCTCCCTGCCCCACAAGAACCTGCCGCGCCTGCTCGCGGGCCTCGCGCAGATCCCACGGGAGCGGCGTCCGCTGCTCGTGCTCACCGCGGGCGGCGACGCCGGCGAGCTCGCGACCGAGGCCGCTCGCCTCGGCGTGGCCGCCGACGTGCGCATCGTCGGCTGGCTCGACCCGGCGACGCTCGAGGCGGCCTACGCGGGCGCCGCGTGCGTCGCGCTGCCGTCGCTCGTGGAGGGGTTCGGGCTGCCGGTGCTCGAGGCGATGATGCGCGGCGTGCCGGTCGCCTGCTCCGACATCGCGCCGCTGCGCGAGATCGCCGGCGATCTCGCGGTGTTCTTCGACCCGCGTGATCCGGCCTCGATCGCGCGTGCTCTCGAGCAGCTGCTCGGCGACGCCGCCGGGCGGGAGCGCCTGCGCGCCGAGGGCCGCGAGCACGCCGCGCGCTTCACGTGGGAGAAGACGGCCGAGGGGACGCTGCGGGCCTACGAGCGCGTGCTGCGCTGACCGAGCCGGCCGCGCCGCGCGTCCCGGGCGCCGTCCAGCACGGCGCGCAGCAACGGGCCGCGCGTGTCGCCCAGGGCCGCTCTCGCCGCGAACGTCCCGGCGACGATCGCCTGGCGCGCCTCGCGCAGGCCGATCGGCAGCGGACGGTGGCGCTCGCACACGACGATCGTGTTGCGCACGCCGTAGTAGAACGACGGCGTCGACGCCGTCGCGCCTCCGCTCGAGGCGGCGACGCGGTGCCACGCGCGCGCCTTCGGCACGAGCAGCACCTCGAAGCCCGCCTCGCGGGCGCGCAGCGACCAGTCGACGTCCTCGACGTAGGCGAAGAGGTCCTCGTCGAGCAGCCCGATGGCCTCGGTCAGCTCGCGTGAGACGGCCATGCACGCGCCCACGGCGCGGTCGACCGCCTCGACGCGCCCGTAGCGCTCCCCGTCGGGCTTGCGGTAGCCGCGCGGCCGGCCCGAGTAGCCGAGTGCCGTGTTGAAGCGCTGGCCGGCGAACCACACCAGGTCGGGCGGATCGGCGAACAGCACCTTCCCGCCGAGGATTCCCGCCCGCGGCCGGGTGGCGGCGACGGCGTCGAGCTCGCGGATCGCGTCCGGTGCGAGCGTGGCGTCGTTGTTCAGGAGCAGCACCCAGCCGGCGCCCCGCTCGAGCGCCGCCCTGATCCCGACGTTGTTGCCGCCCGCGTAGCCGAGGTTGCTGCCGTTCTCGATCACGGTCACGTCCGGGAACTGCTCGCGGACCGCGCCCGCGGAGCCGTCGGCCGAGCCGTTGTCGACGCAGATCACGTCGAGAGCGGGCCAGTCGACCTCGGCGAGCGAGCGCAGGCAGGCGAGCGTGTCCTCGCGGCCGTTCCAGGAGAGCACGACGATCGCCCAGCGGCGCTCGGTCGTCATTGCGCGAGCAAGCTCTGGTAGGCGCTCGCGATGCGCTCGGCGGCGGCGGCCGACGAGTACGTCTCGACCCGCACCGGGTCGCGCACCTCGCGCGACGCGGGCTGTGCCATGACCTCCGCGATCCCGCGCGCGATCGCGAGCCAGTCGCCCGGGCACGAACGAGCGCGCCGAGTCGCCGACGACCTCGGGGATCGCGCCGCTCGACGAGGCCACGGTCGGGACGCCGGCCGCGAGCGCCTCGGCCAGGACCATGCCGAACTGCTCCTCCCAGTTCTTGCGCGCGAGGCTCGCGAGCACCATGCACGAGGCCCTCGCGTAGACGTCGGGCATGTCGTCGTAGGCCACGCCGCCGCGGATCTCGACCGCGCTCCCCACGCCGAGCTCGTCGGCGTAGCGGCGCAGCTTCTCGCCCTCGGGCCCGGATCCGAGCACGAGCAGCCGCACCTCGGGCGCGCCGGGAACGATGCCCGTGCGCAGCGCGGCCACGGCCCGGATCACGTCCTGGTGGCCCTTCTCCCACACCAGCCTGCCCGGCGACAGCACGAGGCCCGGCTCGACCGGCGGACGCGTCGGCGAGGGCGCGAAGTGCTCGCTGTCGATGCCCGGATAGGAGACGACGATCCGCTCGGGTGCGACGCCCTCGAGCAGCAGGCAGGTGCGGGCGCGCTCGCTGGCGGCGATGAAGAGGTCGGTCGCGGCGAGACTGCGCGCCCGCCAGGCGCGCTCGCGCGGCCAGCGGTAGGTCGCGAGATACGGGATGGTCTCCCACACCGTCAGCGCGAGCCGGAAGCCGAGGCGCTCCTTGAGCCCGGCAGCCTGCGCGCTGAACCAGGTCGCGAGATCCGCGGAGTGCACGATCGCCGCACCGCCGAGCAGCTCCTCGAGCCCGAAGTAGCGGTCGCCGACGGCATACGAGAGCGCCCGCGTGGCGCGTCCGCCGGGCAGCCGGTCGCGCGTCGCGCGCACATCGACCACGGGCAGCCCGATCGCGCCGGCGTCGAATTCGTTCGCGCCCGGCACGAGGCAGCTCACGTCGAAACGATCCTGCAGGAGGCGCCACGGCCGGAGATCCCACGGGTTGGCGCTGTAGCCGCGAAGCAGGACGACGCGGGGACGGACGAGGCCACGCGGCGGCGGGACGTGAACGCCGCCAACAGCTCCGGCGGCATGGATCGCGTGGCGAACATCAGCGCGATGAACGCTAGCGATCCGACGACGGCTCCGAGGACGTCACCGGGAATCAGCGCGCCCCCGAGGCCGGTGACGGCGGCGATCACGAGCACGCGGGGCGCGAAGCGCATGCTCGGCACGAGGCCTGGCTCGAGGCGCCCGAGCGAGAGCAGCACCCAGCCCGCGAGTGCCGCCTCGGCCGCGACGGCGGCGATCGCCGCCCCGACGGCGCCGAACGGCGGGATCAGGATCACGCCGGCGACGAGCACGACGACGAGCGCCACGCCGTTCGCGACCGCCAGCGCGCGCTGGCGGCGCAGCGCCACGAGGCCGAGCTGCCAGGCCTGCCCGACGAAGACGAGCACGATCGCGAAGATCTGGATCTGCAACGTGGGCGCGGCGTCGCTGAACTCGTCGCCGCCGAGCGCGATGAGCAGCGGCCGCGCGCCGACCGAGACCGCGATCGCGATGAAGAGCCCGAAGATCAGCGCCGCCTCGGTCATCGTCTGCAGGGCGCCGCCGAGCCGCGCGCGATCGTCGCGGCCCGCCACCGAGAGCAGCGGGAGGGCAGCCGACAGCATCAGGGTCGGCAGACTCCAGAGCACCTCGAACGCCCGGAACGACGTGCCGAAGTACCCCGTCTCCGTCTGCGTCGTGAGGAAGCCGCAGAGCAGCACGAGCACGCGCAGGTAGATCACGCCGAGCGTCAGGGAGATCGCGATCGGCAGGGCCTCGCGCAGCAGCATCGAGGCGAGCCGGCGCTCGAAGCGCGGCCGCAGGTTGCCGGCGCGCCACGTCAGAGCGATCGTCGCGAGCAGCGTGAGGATGCCGATCGGCGCCAGCACCGCGAGCAGCGGCAGCAGTCCCGCGCCGAGCGCCACGAGGATCGCGACGCCGGCCAGCGTCAGCACCTGGCGCAGGACGTCGATGAACGTGACCTGGCCGAAGCGGAGCTCGACCGGCAGCGGCATCAGCAGCGTCGCCTGGACGGAGATCGCGACGACGCCGACGCCCCCGGCCAGGGTCCCGAGCACGAGCGTGTCCGAGTACCCGGCGGCAATTGCGAAGACCACCGCCAGGACGACGCCGATGGGCGTGACGACGAGGCGCAGCCCGAGGATCGTGGCGAGCAGCCGGTCGCGCTCCGGTCCGCGCGGGCGCAGGGCGAGCTCGCGCGCGCCGACCGCGGTCAGCCCGGCGTCGGTGATCCCGCTGACGATGCCCAGCAGCGCCACCACCGTGGCGTACTGCGCGAAGCCCTCGACGCCGAGGTGGTGCAGGAGCAGCACCGAGGTCGGGATGCCGAGGAAGAACCCGAAGCCGTAGCCCGCGGTGCGGAGCATGCCGCCGCGTACGGCGCGTGCACCCGCGTCCTGCGCGCTCGCCGCGCCGCCGTCGGGGACGACGGGCTCCGCCGGCGGGGGTCCGGTCTCACTCACGTGCTGCTGCTCGCCTTCACGTCCGCTGCTCAGAACTGGCCGCCAGGGCGCTCGAGGTGGAAGTCGCTCGGCGGCACGGGCGGGCCCGAGCGCGACGGAATGCCCGCCAGGCGCGCGTAGAGCGAGAGCAGCGGCGCGCTCGCGCGCGCCGCGGCGACGCCGAACTCGTTGCCGAGACGCGTCTCGAAGTGCTGCAGCACTTCCCGGTCGGGCACCGATCGCGCCGTCTGCACCGCCCGCCGCTGGCGAGCGATGGCCGGGGTCGCTTCGATCGCCGAGCGGGCCGAGGCGAGCTTCTGCCTGAACCAGCCGTCGCGCGCCGAGACGGCGAGCAGGCCGAGCTCGGTCGCCACGAGCGCCGGGGCGAGCCGCAGCAGCGTCCCGAGCTCGAGGTTCGCGGCCAGCGTCAGCCAGCGGCCGCGCTCCATGTGCAGGTGCTTGGTCGGGTTGCGGGCGAACTCGTAGCGGTGATGCGTGACCGCGCGGGGCTCGCACAGCACGCGGTACCCGCACATGCGCAGCCGCCAGCAGAGGTCGAGGTCCTCGTGGTAGAGGAAGAGGCCGTCCCAGAACCCGCCGGCCGCCTCGAAGAGCGCGCGCGGAACCAGCAGCGATGCCCCGCAGCCGGTGGTGATCTCGTGCACGCCGGGCTCGCGCGGGGGCAGCCCGATCGGCGCCCACGAGAACCCGAGGTAGTGCACGCGGTTGCCGGCCGTCATCACCTCGCCGTGCGGGTCGATCAGGATGAGCCCCTGGACCGCCCCGGCGCTCGGATCGCCGTCCGCGGCCGCGACGAGCCGGGCGGCCCAGTCGGGCTCGGGCACCGAGTCGAAGTTGAGGAACAGGAGGTGGCGTCCGCGCGCGAGCGCCGCGCCCTGGTTGCAGGCGCGGCCGAAGCCGAGGTTCTCCTCGTTGCGGACGAGGCGGACGCCGTCGATGCCCTCGGCCTCGTCCCACGACCCGTCGGGCGAGTCGTTGTCCACGACGATCGTCTCGACGCTGCAGCCGGTCTGGCGGACACAGCCCTCGAGGCACGGGCCGAGGATGCCGCGCCCGTTGTAGTTCACGACGACGATGGTCGCGTCGAGCGCGTCCGGGCGCTCCAGAGGTGCGGCCACGGCGGCGAGGATATCAGGGAGTCTCTTGCGCCCAACCTGTCCGGATGCCGCCGTTCGCGCGTCAGGTAGGCTCATCGAGGTGCCGGATGATGACCGCCAGAGTCTCGCCGACTTCAACGAGTCGGTCTTCGCCGAGCGGGTCTTCGAGTCTCGTGAGTCACGTCTGCGGAAGGCGTTCGCGGCGTTCGAGCGCGAGCCGGCGCGCGGAGATCTCTTAGATGTCGCGGCCGGCAGCGGACTCGCCGCCGAGGCCCTCGCAGCGCAGGGTTGGATTGTCACTGCACTCGATCTCAGCCAGGAGCTGGTCGATCAGATTCGCGCCCGGCCTGGGATTCGCGAGGCGCTCCAACACGATCTCTCCGGTGGTCCGCTGCCGTTCGCGGACGCTAGATTTGCGGCCGTATTCGCCGGTGAGATCATCGAACACCTCGTGGATACGCGCCGCTTCCTCGATGAGCTTCACCGTGTCCTCCGGCCCGGTGGGTTGCTCGTCGTCACGACGCCCAATCTCGCTAGCTTCGAGAACCGTATCCGCCTGCTCTTCGGGGTATATCCCGCATGGCTGGAGTACGAGCTGAGCGGCCAGGGACATGTTCGCGCCTATACGCGGCGCACGCTGCGGACGCATCTGCGCGACACGGGCTTCGAGGTCGAGCAGATCGCGGGCAACTGGGTGCCGTTCGTCCCGCAGGCGCTGCTGCACGACGTACGCTGGCCCGCGCTGGCCCGCACCGGAGATTGGCTTCCGGGTCTGTCGCAGGGGCTCATCGCGACCGCGCGGCGCATGTGATGTGGGACGCGAAGTCACACGAGAAACCAGCGAGCTACTACCAGCTCGAGCGGTCCGATCTCGTCGCCGAGCTGCCGCGAGCCGATCGGCCGGGCGCTCGACGTCGGCTGTGGCGCCGGCGGCGTCGGGCGCGCCCTGCGCGCGGCCGGCGCGACCGAGGTGCACGGGGTGGAGATCCTCGAGTCGGCTGCCGCCCAGGCGCGCGAGTCGCTCGACAGCGTGATGGCCTGCTCGGTCGAGGACGCGCTCGCGAGCGGCGACCTCCCCGGGCCGTTCGACACGATCTGCTGCTACGACGTCCTCGAGCACCTCGCCGATCCGCAGGCCGTGCTCGTGGCGCTCCGCGACCTCGCCGCGCCCGGCGGGCGCCTGCACATCTCGATCCCGAACGCCCGCCACTTCAGCCTGGTCGTCGACCTCGTCCTGCGCGGCACGTTCGGCTATCGCGAGTGGGGCCACCGCGACTCCACCCACCTGCGCTGGTACACGCGGCGCGACCTGGTCGCGCTCGTCGACGGCGCGGGCTGGAAGGTGGCCTGGGTGCGCGCTCCGGAGTTCACGGGCCGCTACGACCGCTACCTCGATCGCCTGACGCTCGGCACCACGCGCGAGTTCAACAGCCTGCAGTGGCACCTGCTCGCCCACCGGGCCTGAGAGGTCCTGTCCTGCGCGTCCTTCATCTCTGTCACTGCTACCCGCCGGCGGTCGGCGGCTCGGAGACGCTCATGGCCGAGCTCTCCCGGCGCCTCGTCGCCGAGCACTCCCACAGCGGTGACGGTGAGCACGACGACGGCGCTCTCGACGGCCGACTTCCGCCATCCCGGCGCCCCCCAGCTCGCCCACGGCGAGAGCTGGGAGGACGGCGTGCTCGTGCGCCGCCACCGCGTCGTGAAGGTGCTCGGTGCGCACATGCACCGCGTGCAGGAGCAGGCGTACCGCAGGCGCTGGCCCGGCAACGGCATCGTCCGCACGATCTACGAGGGGCCGCTCTCGCCCGGCATGGCCCGCGACGCCGCGCGCGTGCCCGCCGACCTGATCGCGGCGACGGCCTTCCCGCTGGCGCACATGCACCTCGCGACGCTCGCGGCGCGCGTGCGCGGCATCCCCGTCGTCCTCTTCGGCGCGCTCCATCCCGAGGACCGGTGGGGGTTCGACCGGGATGTCATCCGCCGCGCGATCCGGTCGGCGACGGCCTACGCCGCGTATACGCAGTACGAGGCCGACTACGTCGTCTCGCTCGGCCTCGACCCCGAGCGCGTCCACATCGTGCCCCCGGGCGTCGACCCGGAGCCGTTCGGCCGGGCGGCGCGCGCCGAGGCGCCCGGCCGCCGAGCCGGTCGTGGGCTTCTTCGGGCAGATGACCGCCCACAAGGGGCTGCTCGATCTGCTCGCCGCGATGCGCATCGTGTGGGAGCGCGTCCCGAGCGCGCGCCTCGTGATCGCGGGAGCGCGGCGCGTCGGAACGGCACAGGTCGAGGGTGCGATCGAGGAGCTTCCGGCGGAGCTTCGGGCCCGCGTGCGCCTCGAGACCGACGTGCCGGAGGCGCGCAAGGCGGAGCTCTTCGCGACGTTCGACGTGTTCGCATCGCCGTCGGCGTTCGAGTCGTTCGGCATCACGTTCCTCGAGGCCTGGTCGGCGGGGCTGCCGATCGTCGGCTGCCGCGTCGGCGCCGTGGCGTCGGTCGTGCGGGACGGGACCGACGGCCTGCTCGTGGAGGCGGGTGACCCGCGACAGCTCGCAGCCGCGCTCGAGCGGTTGCTCGCGGATCCGGCCGAGCGCGCCCGCCTGGGCGCGGCGGGCCGCGAGGCCGTGCTCGCCCGCCACAGCTGGCCGGCGATCACGAACCAGGTCGCCGGGCTCTACTCGTCGCTCGGGGACGCCACGCCGACGCGCGCCTGACGCCCACCGCCTGCGGGCTCGCGCCCGGCGCCGCCCCCGCCGTGGCCGCCACCAGTGCGACCGTCTCGCCGGGAAGGGCGCCGGGGGTGTGGACGGGCTCCCAGATGTCGTCGCGCACCCGCTGGAGCACGCGGACCTCCGTCGCCGCCGACCGACCCGAGCACGCCCGGCAGATGCGCGCGGGCATCGCCGTCGCTCGACTCCAGGCTGACGATGAGCATCCCGCCGGGCCGGACGAAGCGCGCGAGGTCGTGCAACCCCGCGTTCGCGGCGACGGCGATGACGGCGTCGAACGCCGGCGCGGCGGCCGGGAGGGATGCCACGACGGACACCTCGTAGCCGAGCGCGGCGAGGCTGGTGCTCAGTCCGCTGGGCGGCGAGCTCGCATCGAGCACGCGCGACCCCACGGGCAGCCGGCCGACGGCGACGAGCGCGTGCGCGAGGCCGAGTGAGCGCGCACCGGAGGCGGCGTCCGGGCCGTCGCGCCGGGCCGAGACGAGGTCGCCGACGCGCTGGATCGAGCGCTCGATCTCGGCCAGCGACTGGCTCCCCCAGGGCCCGAACGCGCGATCCATGCGCGCCGAGATGTCGGCGTGCATCGTCAGGACGTGCGTGTCGACGCCGGCGAAGCGCGGATCGAAGAAGCGCCTCAGGGGCCACAGGATCGTGCGCGCCGCCGTCCGCGCCGGGCTGCTCGCGGCCGCGCCGTGACCGCTCTCGAGCCACGGGGCGTCCTCGCCCGCCGCCAGCGCTGCGATCGACGACGCACGGCGGTCGCCTTCCGCGGCGGGAATCTGATCCAGCCGCGCGCACTCCTCGATCATCCGCTCGACGACCGACGGCCAGGTGTGCCGCGGGTCGAGGACGGCGGGCGCGCGCGAGTCGTCTGAGAGCTCGCGCTCCATCGCCGCTCGCAGGCTCTCCGGATCGGCGGGATCGAAGCGCGCGGCCGGGTCGCTGACGATCTCGACGAGCGACGACACGTCGCTCGCGATGGTCGGCGTTCCACAGGCGATTGCCTCGGCAACGGGCAGCCCGAAACCCTCGTAGAGCGACGGGAACACGAACAGGCGCGCGGCCTGGTAGAGCGGCACGAGGTCGTCGTCGCCGACCGCGCTCGCGACCACGACGTCGCGCTCGATGTCGAGCGCGCGCAGGCGGGGGCCGAGTGCGTCGAGCTCGCGCGGCGTGAGCCGGGAGACGATCACCAGCTGGTGCTGGGTGCGCAGGGCGCGCGGCAGCCGCGAATAGGCGATCAGCAGGGCGTCGACGTTCTTGCGGAAGTCCAGCGCGCCGGCGTCGAGGATGTAGCCGCGGCGCACGGCCGGCAGGTTGGCGCGCACGGCGTCCAGCGGATCGCTCCCCGGGGCCGGCGGCTGGAAGCGCGCCGAGACGCCGGTGCCGGTCACGGCCACGTCCTCGGCCGGCAGATCGAGCATCGACACGAGGTCGCGCCCCGTCGCGTGCGAGATCGCGAAGGCGCGATCGGCGAGGCGGATCAGCTCGACGCGGTTCTTGTAGCGCGCGTGGTAGGACGGGTCGGGCAGGTAGTGCTCGGGATAGATCAGCGGGATCAGGTCGTAGACGGTCACGACCAACCGCACGCCGGCGGCGCGCGCCGCCGGCGGCCAGACGCGATCGAGAGCCACTTCCTCGAACGGCGACGTCAGGTGGAAGACGTCGCCGGGGCGGAACTCGACGTCGGCCGATGAGATCAGACGGCCGGCCGGGACGACCGCCGCGAGCGCCGGCGGGATGGCCAGGTCCGGGTTCGTGACGTAGCCGGCGACCGCCGCCGCGTGCTCGCTCCGCTCGATCGCGCCCGCAAGCTCGAGCACGTAGCGGCCGATGCCGCGGTGGCCGCTGTCGCGGCTCTGGGCTCCCTGGACGTCGAGGTAGATCGGCATGGGCGGTTTCCACCGGTGGCGCTGACCGCCGGGGATCCTCTCAGGATAGGGATCGGGCGCCCTGCGGGGTCGCTACGCGAGCGCCTCGCGCCGGATGAGGCGGCGTTTCAGGTGCGACGCGTAGCCGAGCAGAACAGCGAGGAAGAAGGTGCCGCCGATCCACGCGGCCATCAGTGCTCCGTCGGGATAGCGGTCGAAGACGGGCAGCGGAGCGAGCGCGACCGGCGTGACGCTCGTCTCGCCCACGTCGACCGTCGCGCGGCCGGTGACGTACGCGCGCGTCTCGATCGCCTGTCCGCCGGGAGTCGAGAACTGGAAGTCGACCTTCGTCGGCTTGCCGTCGGCGAGATCCTCCGCGGAGAGGCCCTTCGATGCGAGCACGATGTTGGGCCCGAGCGCAAAGATCTGGACCTCGACGAGCGGCTCGCGCCCGCTACCGCCGGTCTGCGTCACCGTGAAATGCCCGTCGTACACGCCGGGGGTGAGCCCGATGCGAGGGCCGGCGGCGAGGTAGCCCATGCCGTCCGCCGGCCGCGCCCGCCGCACCTTCCCGCCGCGCGCGAGCCGGCCGACCGTGCCGGCCAGGGTCGCCGGCTCGGCCGTGAACGACTGCGGGGCCGTCGGGTTGGGCTCGACGTCCGGGAAGGCACTCGTGAGGCGCGCGGCGTTCCCCAGGCCGACGGCGCCCGTGTTGAGGAGGTTCGCGTCGGCGCGTTCGGAGGCCTGCCACGAGATCGCGATCGTCGCCAGCATCAGCGGTATGAACGCGAGCCATGTCACCGGGACGCGTGCGAGCGCCACCATGAGGGCGACGCTGAAGAGCGGGAGGCAGATGATCTCGTAGCGCCCCGCGAACACGAAGCCCGGTGAGGGCAGGCCGCTGACGGCGAGCTCGAGCTGGTACACCGCGATCACGAGCAGCGCATACGTCACCCAGCGCGGCGCCTCGAGCAGCAGGCACCCCGTGGCCGCCAGTGCAAGCACGCCGATCGGCGCCCACGGCACCCAGCCGAAGTCGGTGCCGAAGATGCCGCCGAAGACGAGCGGGTACCACGTGTTGCCGCCGCCGCCGCTCAAGCCCGCGCCCGTGCCGGTCGTGATCGTCCACTTGGGAGTGCCGTACCAGTGCTGGAACTCGATCGCCATGATGACGAAGCTCGCGAGCGCGGGCAGCGCCGCGGCCGCGAGGACGATCACGCCGGCGCGTGTGGTTGCCGCGCGGAGAAGCCCGCGAGCCTCCGCGGTCAGCTCTCCGATCCGGCTTCTCGGCTGCCCGGGTGCGTGCCGGTCGCGGGCGGCGATCGTGCCCAGCCCCGCACCGCGAGCGCGGCCAGGAGCGCGAAGCAGATCGGGATGAAGCGGACGTGCAGCCACGGGAGGTAGCCGGCGGCCGCACTGCCTGCGACCATCGCGGGCCACCCGGGTCTCGGTCTCATCGCCGCGACGATGGCGATCAGGATGCAGAGCAGCGCCGGCACCTCGGGGTAGAGCTGGTCGGAGTAGGCGACGAGCGAGAAGCTGAGCGCGGCGCTCGCCCACGCGGCCCACGTGAACGCCTGGTGGATCTTCAGTAGCTCGGCCGTCCGCCGGATGACGGCGAACAGGGCGAGTGCTGCGAGCGCGTCGATGAGGACGACCTCGAGGCGCACCCAGCGGATCGGGTCGTCCTGCCAGTCGCCGATCCAGACGGCGGGCACGAGCGCGAACGGCAGTCCGGCGCCGTGAATCGAGATATCGCCGGCACTCGTGAGGTGGATGGTGTGCGGGAACGCCGGGATGCCGAAGAGGCCGATGAGGGTGTCCGGATCCTGGCCGACGAGGTCGCGGTCGTGGTCGCGCGCCATGCTGAACGCGTCGAGCAGGTACGACGGCTCGTCGCCGGTCATGCCGTGCTTGGAAAGCGTGGTGTACGAGTGGTGGTAGACGCCGAACGCGAGCAGGAACGCGATGACGTAGGAGATGACCGGGCGCCGTGCGACGGTGCGGACGCGCGCCCACGTCGCGCGCCCGGAAGGCTGCGCGGCGCGAGCCGGATCGGTGTCCGCCGCGGGTGCCGCCTCGTCGCGGGCCGCCTCGTCCATGGCGGTCACGCGGTCGAGACTCGTTGGCGGCTGGAGAGCCGCGCGAGGTCGGCGTCGACCATCATCCGCACGAGTTCGTCGAACGACACCTCGGCGTCCAGCCGAGCTCGACTCGCGCCTTGGTCGCATCGCCGAACAGCTGATCGACCTCCGCCGGCCGCTCGAACGCCTGGTCGTGCTTGACGTACTTCGTCCAGTCGAGGCCGCGTGGTCGAACGCGACCTCTACGCACTCGCTGACCGAGTGCATCT
>CAVPLI010000009.1:0-263845 GCA_963705965.1 uncultured Actinomycetes bacterium
GGCGAGGCACGGGGCCTCCCCGTGCTTCGGAGCAAGCTGGCCTTACGCGCCGCCGAGAATCCCGCGGATCGTTGGTCGAACACGAGGGCTCGTCCTAAAGCCTGGCGGGGCCTCGTTTGCCGGCCGTCCCCGACTGAAGGGATGACGGTGGCTACCTACGAGGTCTGGTTCGACGGCAGGATCGAGCTCGGACGAAGGCCCCGGTACACCGCTCTCGAGGCGGCTGTCGCCGCAGGCGAGGCGGAGACCGGACATGGCGAGAGGGGCGTTCGCGGCACGACGTACCGCGTGTGGGAGTTCGACGATGAAGGCTGGTTTGAAGGCCCGGTCGCTAGCGGACCGAACGTACCGAACGCGGCGGCGAGGCCCTCCTGCTCGACGTCAAGACGTAGCGCGCTGCGGCATGGATTTCGAGGAGACGCTGGCTGCGATGCAGGGCTTCGTCGGCGAGAGGGTCGCCGTCGCGGTGATCGTCCACGGCGCCGACGGGCAGTTCCCCGCGGCAACGATGCGCGGCCTGCTGTCGATGGCGACGGAGGGCTTGTCCTCGGTCGACGGACGCGAAGGTGTGCTCGATGGCAGCATCAACTTCATCCTTCGAGCCGACAACGGCGACCTCGCGGGATGGTTCCAGTTGGCACCCGAGCAGTTCGTGAAGTCGGACCGTTGGGAGGAGAACCCGGACCGCCCGCTGTTCATTCATCAGCACGGGGTCGCGTTCTCAGTGCATCAGGATTCGCTGTAGTCGCCAGTGGGACGGCGGTACCGCTTTGGTACCAACCATGCGTAACGGAGCCCAAGTCACTCGATCGGGCCATTTTGGCGTCGAGGAAGCGGGGGTAGGCTGCCGGTCGATCCGGCGTCGGGCTCGCCGTTCTCCTTGTGGCGGGTCGGGCAAGAGCGCCGAGCCGAGCGACGGGAGAGCACCAATGGTGAGCCCGAACATGCGAGCGCGCTCGGCGTGGCGGTTCCTGATCGCGGGCGTGGTGGCTGTCGTGGCGCTCGGGATGTTCGCGACGATTGGCGCCGCCACCTCGACCATTGCGACAGTTGCGATGGTCGACGCGTCGAAGACGGACAGCGAGGTCTCGGGCGCGGCGGCGCCGGGAAGCGTCGTCAGGCTCAGTGTCGAGGTCAGCTCCAACAACGTCGATCGCTGGCGTTCGACGAAGTGGACCGTTGGCGCGGTGTCAAAGTGTCAGAACGCCAACCGGGACGGCGACGATGGGCGGTTTGTCTCGCCCGACAACTTCACGCTGCCGGCGGCTGGCACCGCTCAGGTCGTCGCCACGGTCATGCTTTATCCCAACAGCGACTGCAGTGGATCTCCGAGCAGCACGAAGTCCGTCACCCAGACCATCGGCACGCGTAGCGAAAATGGCCCGCTGACGCAGGAGTGCGCGCGTCGCGTCGTGTTGGTACTGGACGAGTCGGGTTCGATCGGTCAGGTGCAGGGTGGAATCGACAGCGTTCGTGAGGGAGCCAGGGCGTTCGTGAACGGGCTGGCGGATACCGGCTCCCGGCTCGCGATAATCGAGTTCAACACGGCGGCGCGCACGGTGCCGCTTGCCGGTTCGACGTACAACGACATCACCCCTGCCTACGCAAATGGTGCATTTGCGACGTATATCAACGGCCAGGGACCACGTCGAGCACGCGCTACAACCCGAAGGACTACTCCGGCAATGCGCAGTACACGAACTGGCAGGACGGCCTGCTGGACACGGCCGCTCTCAACCCGGCGCCCGAGCTCGTCGTCTTCATCACCGACGGTGACCCGACGGCGCGCAATACGTCGAGCACGCAGGAGGTGGGATTTCCCGAAGGCTCCTACCTCGTCATGAATCCGGCGTTCAGCGCGGCCAACGATCTCAAGGGCAATTCCGCGAAGACGCGTATCTTTGCCCTCGGCGTAGGCGCGGCAGTCAGCAACGCGGGCAGCCTGACCCGACTGCAGGCGATCTCTGGCCCGACCGAGTTCACCGGCGCCAGTTCCCTGGCCGATTCGGACTACGCGTTGGTGGACAATTTCGACAATCTCGGGCCTGCCCTTGCCACGATCGCAGCATCGTTGTGCTCAGTGCGCGTCCACGTGGTCAAGCAAGTCGATGAACTCGATGGTGATGGGTACCAGCCCGCCAACGGCTGGAACTTCACGGGCACGGTGACGGTCTCCGGCGCGGCGGGAAACAGCTTCAAATGGTTGGCACCGGGTGGAGTCGATGGGCCGCCGGCCGCAATCCCGTCGCGCAGCGCCGCGACGACGACGGTACGCGGTAGCGACGGACGCCTCGATTTCATCTGGTTACCGGCGCCGACCACGTTGACGAGCGAGATCGTGGTCGACGAGACGCTGAAGCCGGGCTACGAGTTGTTCTCGGCGGCCTGCGCGCCAGGCGTGCCGTCGGCCGTAAGGCAAACCGGGTCCACGGTCTCCGTGACGGTGGGCGGGCTGACCGTCAACGAGGATACGACTTGCACGTTCCGCAATCGCCTGATACCCGCCGCGCTCACGATCGTGAAGGTCTTCAAGGGCGGGCCAGTGAAGGTCAACCTGCTGCTCGACAGTACGATCAAGAAGACGGGTAACACGGAGACGTTCAGCACCGGCGAACTGAGCGTCCGCCCCGGACTGCATCAAGTCTCGGAGCAGTTCGCCAACCAGGACTTCGAGGCGCTCTTCGACAGCTCGTACGTGTGCGTAGCTGGTTCCACCACAGTCGCCCAGGGCAAGGGGACGGTCGTCGACGGTGGCGTCCAGGCGATTGCGGGGCAGCCGGTCACGTGCACGTTCACCAATGTCAAGGACCTGAACGGCAGCATCTCGAAGACGGTGCTGCCGGCGATGGTTCCCGAACGGGAGGCCCAAGTCCAGTTCGGCGTCGTCGTCGTCAACACGTCGCACGGTCCGACGACGATCACGTCGCTGCGCGACGACGTCTTCGGCAACCTCGACGCCAACTCGCCGCCCGCGGACCACTCCTGGATCTCGTCCGGCTGCACCGTGGGCCAGCAGCTCGCGGCCTTCGACGGCAAGCCCGGTGGGGCCGATACGTACACGTGCGCTTTCACCGGTCGCGTGACGGGCTCGCCGGCGACCGTCCGCACAGCGACACGGCCACCGTGACGCTCGCCGACGCGACGGGCGAGTCGGTGGATAGCTCGGACGATGCCACCGTCGGCTTCGTCGACCTGCTGCCGGCGATCGACGTGCAGAAATCTGTCGACCCGACGTCCGTGCAGGACAGCGGACCCGTGCATTACACGATCGTGATCACGAACACGTCGAAGGTCGATCCGCTGCGGGTCGATCAACTGGACGACAACGTCTACGGCGACCTCGTCAACGGCCCCAACAAGGCGGCCTGCGACTACGGCGGCGATCCGGCGCCGCTGCCCTTCACACTCCCGGTCGGCGAGAGCATGCGGTGCACGTTCAGCGCCACGGTCAGCCAGACCGTCACCGACACGATCACAGCTTCCGGTACCGACGACGAGGGCAACCGTGCGATCGACGCCGACAGCGCGATTGTCACCGTCGGCAAGACGCCGCAGCCATTGCCGGCGCCGCCCGCGCCGCCGGTGAATCCGACCGGCGATCCCCAGGTCGACCTCGAGGTGATCAAGACACAGCCCGCGACGGCCTACGTCGGCATCGGGCTGTCGGCGTGGACGACCGACATCCGCGTCGTCAACAACGGCACCGATCCGGCGCCGGGCACTACCCTCGACGATCCCGCGCCCGCCGACAGCCGGTTCCTGCTCATCGTTCATAAGCCGAGTCAGGGCACGTGCGCCATCCAGAACCGCGGCCAGAAGCTGCACTGCGGGTTCGGGACACTCGACGGTGGGCACAGCGTCGCCGTCCGGGTGCTGGTCGGCGTCCGCGGCGGCGCAGGCGACCAGATCCACAACACCGCAACCGCCGGATGCACGGCGAGCGGCGCCCAGACGGTCTGCGCGGCCGTCGGCGACGCGACCACGCGCCTCCTTGCAGGAACGGCGTTGCCCTGCCCGACCATCACCGCGACCCCAGCGTCGCTGTTCGCCGACGGCGACTCGGGCACGCTCGTGCTACTCGTCCGGCGTTCCGGCTTGCCGGTCTCCGGCGGCCGAGTCGTCCTGCTCGGTCCCGGCATCAGAGCCACAGTGCGGACGAACGGGAGCGGCCGCGCTACCGCGACCGTGACCCCGTCCGGAGCCGGCGTCCTACGAGTGCAGCTTCTCTCCGCGCTGGCCTGTCCGTCGCGAGACATCTCCTTGCACGGAGTAGCCGCTGTGACCGGTTAGCCCTGAGCCGAGCGAACTGAGCGCACCCAGCCTCACGCAACCATGCGTCAGAGAACGTACGCTACCTAGGTCGGTCAGGTTGTGATCCGGGAGGTCGCGGGTTCGAATCCCGTCTCTCACCCTTGGAGGCAAGCCGTTTCCGGTGCGCACGGAGCGGCCCGTGGTTCTCATTTGGTTTCTAGCTCGTTCTTCGCTCGTGTCGCTGCGGAACGACGACGACGTCCGGGCGCTCGTCGCGCGATTCAAGGCCCGCGAGCGCGCCGCCCAAGCGAGACCGGCATGAGCCGCCACGGCGCTACGAGTCGGGTTCCGATTTCCGATTGGCCGATTCCCGACCTGATACGAGGAGGACCGCCATGCCCACGATCACCAGAGCCGATGTCGTCACGCACTACGAGCAGATCCGGCGAGGGGCCCGACATCGTCTGGATCTGCGGTGGCGGCGGTGTGCCCGAGCGCACCTGGAACGCGTACCAGGTACCGGAGTTCCCCGACTTCCGCAACACCGTGTTCCACAACCGAGGCATCGGCCAGACCAGCTGCACGCCAGGCGCTCCCGTGGACGATGGCGGACTTCGCGCGCGACACCGCGAGCCTGATCGAGGAGGTCTGCGTCAGCCGCCGGTGATCGTGGTCGGCAAGTCGATGGGCGCCCTGATCGCGACCCAGCTGGTGCTCGACCGGCCCGACCTCGTGCGGCTCGCGATCCCGATGGGCACGCTCGGCAAGAGTACCGGCTGGGTGCATGACTACATGCGCGCCGAGATCGACTACCGCAAGGCGGGCGGCTCGCTCACGGGCCTCATGGGGATCTGCCACTACGCCGCGATGCTGCATCCGGCCGACGAGCTCGGCGACGAGGCGACGTGGGAGGTGCTGAAGCAGCAGTACGCCAACTTCGAGGGCGAGAACGAGCGCTCGCTGATCGGCCAGTGGGACGCATGCGACACCTTCGACGTCCTCGACCGCCTGCCGGGGTGCACCGTGCCGCTGCACGTGGTCGGGTTCGCGGAGGACGTGCAGGCCCCGCCGCAGTACGGGGAGCTCGTCGCCGAGCTCGCGCCCACCGGCCACTTCCACCTCCTCGAAGGCCACGGCCACTGCTCGCTGTGGTCGCCGATGCGTGCACGCGAGGCAAACGACCTCATCCGCACGATCATCGCGATTTCAGGCTGATGCGCTCGTCCTTCCCCGCGAGCTGCGGCCTCATCGCGCGTCCACGTCGGCGGTGATCTCGCATGCGCCGCCGTGTGCCTGCCCCTGAAAACGAGTGTGGCCCGCTTGCGCGGGCCTCCGGCTCGTCTGCTGCTCGATGACCGTGAGGAGCTGCGATGCGTATCTCACGCGCCCGTCCCGGGGGTTGTTGCCGATCCCCACGGCCGACCCCCCTTTCCGATCGGGAAGACGATGCGCCGCCTCGAGCTTGCGCCCGCATCGAGCCTCGGCGTACGTCAATACGCGTATGCGGGTCGCGCGCGCAGGGCGGTCAAATACCTCGTCAGCTTGGGATGGTTGTGAGCCAGCAGCCCGACATCGTCCGCCCAGGCGAGCACGGATCCGATGAGCAGGTCGGCCACGCCGAAGCGCTCCGCGACGAGATAGTCGCCGTCGCCCAGTGCGTCTTCGACGACACGGGCGGCGGCGCCGAAACGCGCCGCTGCGGCCGCGACCTGCTCCGGGCTCGGCTGGGGGTAGCGCGCGTCGCTGCCGCGGCCGTCGCCGGACGCGGTCCCGTAGGAGACGTCCGCGAGCGGCGCCTCGAGTTCCGTCATCGCGAAGAACGCCCATTGGTAGACCAGGCCCCGCTCGTGACTGCCTGCCGGCGGCAGGAGTCGCGCCGCCGCATAGAGATCGGCGAGGTGCAGGCAAATGGCCGCCGATTCGAGGACCAGCCCCTCACCGTCGTCAAGCACCGGTACCCGGGCCAGCGGATGGCGGCGACGATGGGCCGCGCTGGCCTGCTCGGTCTGCGTGACGACAGCCAACTCGTGTGCGGCGCCGAGCTCTCCGAGCATCCAGCGCACGCGCTCTGAGCGACTCCCATGCCTGTGGTAGAGACGCACGCCGAGACCGTAGCGAGTTCTTTCCCGCCGTCCTGCTCGGACTCGGAGCGAACGCGACGGCCCCCCTTTTGCGATCGCGCGAATGTGCTCACCTCCCCCGTGTCGCCGGGGCTATGCTCGCTGCTCGTCTCGCGAGCATGGAGTCCCCCAGTGAAGGTTCGCACGGAGTTTCCACGGCCCACCCGGGTCATCGACACGGCCTGGATCGAGCTGTCCGACGGCTGTCGTCTGGCGGCGCGCGTGTGGCTGCCCGAGGACGCCGAGTCCGACCCCGTGCCCGCGATCGTTGAGTACATCCCGTACCGCAAGAACGACGCGACGGCGGCGGGCGACGCCGAGATGCACCCGTACTTCGCCGGCTTCGGCTACGCCTCGATCCGCATCGACATGCGCGGGTCGGGCGACTCCGATGGCATCCTCCACGACGAGTACCTGAAGCAGGAGCAGGACGACGCGCTCGAGGCGCTGCGGTGGATCGCCGCGCAGCCGTGGTGCACCGGCAAGACCGGCATCATCGGCATCTCGTGGGGCGGCTTCAACGGCTTGCAGATCGCGGCGCGCAGGCCGCCCGAGCTGGGCGCCGTGATCACCGTCTGCTCGACCGACGATCGCTACAACGACGATGTCCATTACATCGGCGGCTGCCTGCTGCCGGAGGGCGTCTCGTGGGGCGCCGTGATGCTCGCCTACAACGCGCGCCCGCCGGACCCCGCGCGCGTCGGCGACCGCTGGCGCGAGATGTGGCTCGAGCGCATGAACGAGACGCCGCCGTTCATGGAGGCGTGGCTGACGCACCAGCGCCGTGACGAGTTCTGGAAGCACGGCTCGATCTGCGAGAACTATGACGATGTGGAGGTGCCGCTCTACGCCGTCGGCGGCTGGACGGACGGCTACACGACGCCCGTCCTGCGCCTGCTCGACAAGCTGAGCTGCCCGCGCAAGGGTCTGATCGGCCCGTGGGGCCACCTCTACCCGCAGAACGCGGTGCCCGGGCCGGCGATCGGATTCCTGCAGGAGGCCCTGCGCTGGTGGGATCACTGGCTGAAGGGCATCGCTACGACCATCATGGACGAGCCGATGCTGCGCGTCTGGACGCAGACGTCCGTCGCGCCGGCGACGCATTACGAACAGCGGCCGGGGCGGTGGGTGGAGGAGGCGGTGTGGCCGACGCCTGCCGTGTCGTCCCGGCGTTTGCTCCTGTCGGGCCATGCGCTATGTGCGAAGGCTGGGCCGGGGGAGACGCAGCAGATCCGGGGCATGCAGGCGGCCGGGCTGCAGAGCGGCGTGTGGTCGGCGTTCGGACGGCCGGGCGATCTCCCGCCGGATCAGCGCCCGGAGGACGGCATGTCGCTGTGCTTCGACACGGAGCCGCTGACGGAGGATCTGGAGATCCTCGGCTTTCCGACGGTGACGCTGAAGCTGTCGTCCGACCAGCCCGATGCGCTGATCACCGTGCGCCTCTGCGACGTCGACCCGACCGGCGCCTCGACGCTGATGACACGCGGCTTCCTCAACCTGACGCACCGCGACAGCCACGAGTTCCCCGAGGCGCTGGAGCCGGGGCAGGAGTACACGGTCACGGTGCCGTTCAAGGCTGTTGGGCAGACGATCGCCGCGGGCAATCGCATCCGGCTCGGGCTTTCGCCGACGTACTGGCCGTATGCGTGGCCGTCGCCGGCCGCGGCGACCTTGACGATCCACCTCGGCGGTGAGAGCCTCCTCGACTTGCCGGTCCGCTCCTCACGGCAGGGCGAGAGCGAGCCGGCGCCGTTCCTGGAACCCGAGATCTCCGCGCCGCTGGAGAGCTACCAGTCGACGGAGGGTGCCGGCAACCGCCGCATCACCTACGACGCGGCGACGGGCACCTGGGCCATCAACGTCGGCCTGGGCTTCGGCTCGGTAACGCTCCCGGACTCCCTCACCTACGCGGAGAAGGGCAGCGACACCTTCAGTATCGTCGAAGGCGATCCGCTGTCGGCGCGCGCCGACGCTGAGTGGACGATCACCCTCGGCCGCGGTGACTGGCAGACGCGAGCGGAAACGCGGAGCGCCGTCAGCTGCGACGCACGATCCTTCCGCGTGACCAACAGCGTTGACGGTTTCGAGGGCGACGACCGCATCTTCTCGGGGAGCTGGACGAAGGAGATCCCGCGCGACGCCACATAGTCGGCGGTACCAGGATGCACGCCTCGCCCGACAGGGAGTGCCGGTGTGGCCAAAGTGACTGATTGCCACTGACGGTGTGGCCCACGTGTGTGCGCTGCTCGCCGAGTCCGCGTAGATTGACGGGCTCGACCATCCCAGCCGAACAAGCGAGATGAGCATGAGCCTTCCCCAGCGGGCCGACGTCGTCGTCATCGGCGGCGGCATCTTCGGGTGCGTCACGGCGCTGCACCTGCTCGAGCGCGGCGTCGAGGACGTGCTCGTACTCGAGCGCGACGGACTCGCGCAGGCCACCTCCCACGCGGGCGGCGGCTTCGTCGGCCGGTGGGGCGGCGGCTACGTGCCGGCCTGGGGCACGCCGGAACTCGTGCTCGAGGCCTACGCCCTCGACTTCTACCGCGCGCTGGCCGAGGATCACGGCCTCGAGTTCGGCTACAAGCGCAACGGGAGCCTGTGGGCGGCCACGACGCCGGAGGCCTGGGATGCGTTCCTCGAGCGCATCGCGACGCACGCGGAGGTCGAGAACAAGCAGACGCTCTCCGCCGCCGAGGTCGAGGAGGTCACGGGCGGGGTCATCCTCGCCTCCGGCGTGGTCGGCGGCGTGCTGCATCCCGACGGCTGCCAGGTGCAGGCGCCGCGGGCGACGACCGCGATCGCCCGTCTCGTCGAGGAGGCAGGCGGGCAGATCCGCACGCGCACACCGGTCACCCGGCTGGTGGCGGAGGGCGGGCGCATCCATGGCGTGGAGACGGCCGAAGGGACGATCGCGGCCGACAACGTCGTCGTCGCCGCCGGCGCATGGACGAACGTGCTCCTGCGCCCGCTCGGCGCATGGATGCCGATGGTGCCGCTGATCGCGACGCGCATCATCACCGAGCCGCTCGGCGTCCCCGCGACCATGCCGACGCTCATGCTCCCCGAGTTCACCGGCCTCTGGATCCGCGAGGAGGAGGGGGGCCTCCTGTGGGGCGCCGGCTATGGCGTCGAGCCACGCACGATCTTCCTGGAGCAGGATCCGTTCGATCGCTTCGACCACCTGCCGCTCGCGGGCTTCCTCGAGACCGAGCGCATCGGCGCCGAGGCCGAGGCCGCGGTGCCGCTGCTCACTCGCTACCGCAACCCGCGCGTCGCGCAGGGCGCGCCGACCTACACGCCCGACTTGCGCGGCGTCGTCACCGGCGTGCCTGAGGCCGACGGACTGTGGGTGATCGGCGGCGACAACGAGGCCGGCATCACGCACGGCCCGGGCTATGCACGGCTGCTCGCCGACCTCGTCGTCGACGGCGGCACGTCCACGTTCATCGATCCCGCCGTGTTCTCGCCCGCGCGCTTCGCCGACCGCTACGCCCGGCCCGAGGCGCTGACGGAGTGGGCCTCGCAGCCGCTCCTGCGGCCCGAGGAAGACGCCCCCGTCACCGTCGCGTGAAGCGCCCGCTGCCGCCAGAGGCGTACACGCGCGAGGAGACCTACCGCGAGACGCGCCTCCCGGTCGATCTCGCCTCGACGCTGATCCCCGACGCCTACACCGAGGAGCGCTTCTTCAGGCTCGAGCGCGAGCAGGTCTTCGCGCAGTCGTGGGTGCCCGTGTGCGTCACCGACGAGCTGCCCGGGCCGGGCGACTTCCTCGTCGTCGAGGTCGCCGGGCGCTCCGTGATCGTGTGCCGCAACCCGGCGGGCGAGCTGCGCGCGTTCCACAACGTCTGCCGCCACCGGGGCGCGCGCCTGTGCGATGCGGGCCCGGGCCACGCCGACCGCTTCTTCAGGTGCCCGTACCACGCGTGGGCCTATGACCTCGACGGCAACTGCCTCGGCACGCCGCTCTTCACGCCCGACTCCGAGGTTCCCGAGGACCAGCGCGGGATCTTCGACATGAGCGACGTCAAGGCGTTCGACAAGGCCGACTACGGGCTGCACCGCGTCCGCTGCGAGGGCTGGGGATGCCTCGTCTTCGTGTGCCTCGACGCCGCCGCGCCGCCGCTCCGCGACGAGCTCGGCGACCTCTCGGAGCGGCTCGCCGGGTACCGCATGGACGAGTGGACCCTCGCACGCCGCGCCGAGTACGAGATCCACGCGAACTGGAAGCTCGTCGCCGAGAACTTCATGGAGTACTACCACCTGCCCTGGGTGCATCCGTCGCTCGTCAAGGTCTCGCCGATGGACGCCCACCACCGCTGGCAGGGCGCCGGCAAGTACGTCGGCGTCTGCACGACGCCGATCGCCGCGGACACCGAGGACGGCGGCTGGCTCGGCCTGCCGGCGATCGACGGCCTCTCGGACGAGGACGCCGTCAGCGCGCGCTTCGTGTGGCTGTATCCGAGCATCGCGCTGAACGTGATGCCGAACCACCTCTTTCTGCTGCTCGTGCGTCCCGCCGCCGCCGGGCTCACGCTCGAGACCGCCTACCTCCTGACCCACCCGGCCTCGCGCGCACGCGCGCAGGAATCGGACGTCGACGACCTCATGCGGTTCTGGGACAGCGTCAATCGCGAGGACATCGCGATCGTCGAGCGCGTGCAGGACGGCCTCGCGAACCCCGTCTACGAGGGTGGGCGCATGTGCTACCGCTTCGAGGAGTCGGTGCACCGCTTCCAGAACATGGAGATCGACCGCATCCTCGGCCTCTGGCGCGTGCCTGAGGGCGACCGCGTCGAGGGCGAGCCGATGTTCGCCCGGGCCGAGCTGCAGACCTGATGGGCAACCTGGCTCGGGCACGCACGGCGCGTGCCGGCCCCATGGCGATCAGGCGTGGCGCTCGAGGAAGTCGCGGATCACCGCGAGGTACGGCTCGGACTCGTTCTCGAAGATCGTCAGGTGGCTCGACTTGCCGAAGACGACGAACTCGCTGCCGGCGATGCCGTCGGCGAGCGGGCGGCTGCAGCGGTCGGGTGTGAGCTCGTCGTACCAGCCGCACAGCACGAGCGTCGGCACCGTGATCTCGCCGAGGCGGTCGGAGATGTCGAAGTGCGCCTCGGGCCCCGTGCCCATGAACTCGTGCGGGCCCCAGAGCGCGTAGGCGGGGCCCATGTCGGGCATGTACTCGGCCGCGATCGCCTCGAACTCCTCGCGCGAGCGCACCGAGGAGTACGGCGCGGAGCGGTAGAGGTAGCGCGCGTACAGCTCGGCGACGGCGTCCTGGTACTCGGCGCTCTCCATCGTCCCGTCCTGCTCGTGCTTGAGCATCGCGGCGTGCATGTCGCGCCCGAGCGAGACGCGGTGGTCGGAGATGTCGAGCAGGTAGTCCTTCGCGCACGCACACGTGTTCGAGAGGATCAGCGCATCGACGTTCGCCGGATGCGCGAGGGCATAGGCGGGGGCGAGCATGCCGCCCCACGACTGCCCGTAGAGCGTGACGTTGCCGAGATCGAGCGCGGTACGGACGGTCTCGACCTCGTCGACGAAGCGCGGGATGTCCCACACGAACGTGTCGTCGGGCCAGTCGGAATCACCGCCGCCCAGCTGGTCGTAGAGCACGAGCTGCGTGTCCAGGCCGATCACCTCGTTGAGGCGCGTGAGGTAGCGCGCGCTCACGCCGGGTCCGCCGTGCAGGCCGAGCAGCGTGCGGGAGCCGGAGCCGTACACCCGGTAGGCGATCTGGAAGCCGCTCTCGACCTCGATCTTGCCCTCCGCCGTCAGCGGCGCGGCCCTGGTGTTCGGGTTCTTCGTCCTCATCAAGCCATCCTCCGGATCAGACGAGATCGCGCGGGAACTCGCGCGTCCACAGCTTTGCGGCGACGCGCGCCTCGCCTTCGTAGGCGTCGATGCCGTTCGTGACGATGAATGCCTTCGCGGTCGAGGACATCGTCGCCCAGGCCTCGACGCGGATGCTCCACCCGCCCTGCCGCATGCGGATCGTGCGCTCGCAGCGCACCTCGGCCGAGAGCGGGTCGCCCAACACGACCGTGCCCTCGTCGCGCATGTCCTCGCGGTAGTGGAAGCCGTTGCGGTACGCCTGCTCGCCGAAGTAGGAGAAGTCGGTCGCGATCGTGAGGCGGCCGCTGCCGACGTCGCGGGTGATCGTCCGGCGGCTCGGCGTGACGTCGGCCGAGACGACCTCGACGCTCGGCGCCCAGACGGGCTCGGCGAACGTGATCGCAGGCTCGCTCGCGGGGCGCGGACGCACCGGGAGCTCGAGCGAGCACTGCGGCAGCGCGAACGTCAGCTGCGCCGTGGCGGGCGACGGCCAGGCCCACGGCCAGTAGGCGGGGGAGACCGCGAGCCGCATGCGATGCGCGGGCGGGAAGGAGTGCGCGATCGCGTTGAGCTCGACCGTGACGGCGACCGTCTCGCCCGGCACGAGCGCCGCGGGCGTCTCATGGCTGTTGCGGTGCGTCAGGTTGAGCACGCCGCGCGTCACGAGCGTCGACGTCCCGTCGGGCGCGACGTCGCAGAGCCGCACGGCGACCAGCGCCTGCGGCCGATCGGCGCTGACGGCGAGCCGTGCACGCGGGATCCCGAGGATCTCGACCGCCTCGGCGAGCGGCTCCGTGTCGAACACGAGCGAGCGCCCGTCCTCGGCGCGCTGCTCGAGCGCGACGTCGACGCGGCGCCCGAAGCCGAGCCAATCGCCGGCGTCGATGCCGCACTCGAGCGTGCCCGTGATGGACGCGGACGCGCCGTCGGCGGCCCGTTCCCGGCCCAGCGCGCCGGCGCTCAGCGTGAGCGTCTCCGCCGGGCGGTCGCTCGGGGGCCATTCGGGCTCGGCGACCCAGCGGCCGGGGCGGTCGGCGGCCGGGTCGGAGTCGGCGCGCACCGACTCCTGCATCCAGGCACGCAGCGCGGGCTCGTCGAGCACGCCTGTCGGGCGCCCCTTGAGCCAGTGATCCCACCAGCGCAGCGCCTCCTGGAGGAAGCCGATCGACGGCCCCGGCAGGCCGTTGAAGCCGTAGTGGTGCGACCACGGGCCGATCAGTCCCTTGCACGGCCCGTCGTAGCCCTCGAGCACGCGCAGGACGGTGCTCCTGTAGGCGTCCGCCCAGCCCCCGACCATCAGCAGTGGACACTCGATCGAGCCGTAGGACTCGCCGATCGATCCGTGCTTCCAGAACGCATCGCGCCGCTGGTGGGCGAGCCAGTCCTCGACGAACGGCGGCGTCTCGTCGATGCGCCTCAGCCAGCTCTCCCGCCACGCCTCGCCGACCACGTCGGGCTGCGGCGGCCGGGCGTTGTACGCGAGCATCGTGGTTGCCCACGAGAGCATGTCGATGCCGAGCACGCATCCGCCCATGTAGTGGATGTCGTTGCCGTAGCGGTCGTCGGTCGAGCAGCAGCTGATCACGGCCTTCAGCTGCGGCGGGCGGCGATAGGCGACCTGGAGGCCGTTGAATCCCGTCCACGAGAGCCCGATCATCCCCGCGCCGCCGTCCGACCAGGGCTGGGCGGCGATCCACTCCAGCACCTCGAGCGCGTCGTCCTGCTCCTGCGCGAGGTACTCGCCCATGAGGATGCCGTCGGAGTCGCCGCATCCGCGGATGTCCACGCGCACGCAGGCGTAGCCGTGGGCCGCGAAGTAGCCGAACATCCGCTCGTCGCCCGCGGCCGTGGCGTCGTCCTTGCGGTAGGGCGCGTACTCGAGGATCGCCGGGACACCGCCGGCAGGCACGGCATCGGGCAGCCAGAGCTTGGCCGAGAGCCGCGCGCCGTCGGCCATCGAAATCCACGTGTGCGCGACGGTGCGAGCACCGTTGACTTCGCCCGAGGCGTCTGCTCTAGTCTGGATCTCCGCCATCGCGCAACGAAGATTGCGCGATGGCGACAGTCGAGAGTCAAGGGGGCGAGGTGGCGAATCTTTCCGGCGATGCGGCCATCGCCGAGCCCGCGCGCACGATCCAGGCGCTCGACCGCGGTCTGCGGCTGCTCACGCTGATCGCGGAGAGCCCCCGTCCGCTGAGCCGCAGCGAGGCGGCGCGCCTCGCGGGCCTGAACCCGAGCACGTCGTTCCGCCTACTCGCCACGCTCGAGGCCCACGACCTGATCGAGCGCGTTCCGGGTGGGGGCGGCTACCGCCGCGGCGTCGCGACGCTGCTACTCGCATCCGGCGGCATCGAGGAGGCCATCCGCAGGCACGCACGGCCGCTGCTCGAGGTGCTGCGCGACGCAACCGGCGAGAGCGCGATCGTCAGCGCCGCGGGAGTCACGAGCTTCGCGCCGCTCGAACAGGCCGACGGCATCCATTCGCTGTCGGTGCGCTGGACCGGTCGGAGCTACCCGCTGCACTGCAGCTCGCCGGGCAAGCTCCTGCTCGCCGGCATGAGCGAGACCGAGCTCGCGGCCTTCTTGGCGCGGCCGCTCGAGGCCTGTACCCCGCTCACCCTGACCGACCCAGCAGCGATCCGCGCAGTGCTCGACGAGGTGCGGGAGACCGGCATCGCGACATCGATCGGCGATCACGAGCTCGGCGTCAACGGCATCTCGGCCGCCGCCTGCGATGGGGTCGGGCGGCCCGTCGCGATCGTCTCCGTGACCGGCCCTGACGTCCGCCTCAGCGACGCAGCGGCTCGACGCCATCGCGCCGCTCGTCCGCAGCGCGGCCGAGCAGTTGGCGCGCGCACTCGACATGACCGACGGGGGATGACCGTGGCTGAGGAGCGAGATGTCGTGATCGTCGGGGGTGGCATCGCCGGCCTCGTGGCGGCGCACCGCCTGCGCGACCGTGACCCCGTCGTGCTCGAGTCGGCGGATCGAGTCGGCGGCCGCATCTGGTCGCAGCAGCGCGGCGACCTCGCGCTCAGCGTGGGGGCGCACATGTTCCCGCCGCCCGATTCGGTGGTCGGCAAGCTCGTGACCGAGCTCGGCCTCGAGGTCAGGCCGATCACTGGCTCGATGCTCAACATCCACCTTGGTGGGCGCATGGTGCGCGACGTGCGGCCCGAGCTGCTGCCGTTCCGCCTGCCGCTCTCTGCCGCCGGACGCGTCTCCTTCGCGCGCGCCGGGCTCAAGGTCAAGCGCGACGCCGACATCTACATGAAGCTGCTCACCCGCGGGCCGGGGGAGACCGACGCCGATGTCCGCCTGCGGGCGCTCAAGCACCGCGGCGACGAGACGTTCCTCGACTTCCTCGGCAAGCTGCATCCCGACGCATTCCGCATCTTCGAGGCTCTCTCGAACCGCTCGCTCGCCGACCCCGACGAGATTTCGCAGTCGGCCATGTCGGCGCTCTTCGGGCACGTCTGGGACACCGGCGACCTGGGCCGCAACATGCGCGGCGGCTCGGGTCTGCTGCCCGATGCCCTCGGCGCGTCGCTCGGCCCGATCGTCCGCCTCGGATCCCGGGTGACGTCCATGAGCCTCGACGGCGCAGGAGTGCGCATCGCCTACACCGGCCCTGATGGCGCGGCCGTGATTCGTGCCCGCACGGCCATCGCCGCCGTGCCCGCTCCGCACCTGCCTGGCGTCCTCGGTGACTCGATCACGCCGGATGTCCGCTCGGCGCTCGGGGACGTCACGTTCGGGCCGATGGCCGTGCTCAGCATCCGCACGGACGAGACGGCGCCGATGCCGTGGGACGACCTCTACTCGGTGCTCACGCCCGACCTGCGCTTCAACATGTTCTTCAACCACGCCAACTTCATGCACGGCGCGGGCCCGAAGCAGGGCAGTGTCCTCATGGTCTACGGCGGCGGCCGGCGCGCGCGGGCGCTGCTCGGGGTATCGGAGGATGCCGTCCGCGACGCGTTCCTGGCTGACCTCGACCTCATGTACCCCCAGGTGCGGCGGCACATCGCCGAGACCTGGGTCAAGGTCTGGGATCACGCCGGGCCATACGCAGCGCCCGGGCGCTGGCGCGCGCAGGCGGCGCTCGACCGCGGCATCGCCGACCGCATCTTCCTGGCCGGCGACTGGGTGTCCGAATTCGTCTCGATGGAGACCGCCGCATTGACCGCGGTCGACGCTTCCGACAACGTGCGCCGCGTCCTCGGGGCCGCATGACGGCGGTACTCCAGCCCGGCGGGTTCGTCAACCGCATGCCGCGCTACGAGATCCTCTCCGAGGACGCGATGGCGACGATCGAGCGCGGCTGGCGGCGGCTGATGAGCGAGGTCGGCGTGCGCTTCGACCATCCCGAGGCGCAGCGGCTGTTCCGCGAGGCGGGGCAGTCGGTGGACGACGCGGGCGTCGTGCGGCTCGATCCGGACTTCGCGCTCGAGCAGATCGCGCTCGCGCCCGAGAGCTTCGAGCTGCGCGCCCGCGATGCGGGGCGCAGCGTCACGATCGGGGGAGACCACATGGTCTTCACGAACGTCGCGGGCCCGCCGTTCGTGTACGAGGACGGACGCAGGCGCGACGCGACGATGGGCGACTTCGAGCGCTTCGTGAAGCTCGCGCATGTCTACCCGGAGATCGACTCGCAGGGCGGTCTGCCGTGCGAGCCCTCGGACCTGCCGTTCGACTCGCGCCACCTCGACATGCAGGTGGCGGCGATCACGCTCTCGGACAAGCCGCACATGGGCGCACTGTTCGAGGGCTGGAAGGCGCGCGACGGCCTCGCCCTGGCGGCGATCGCGTTCGGCGGGCGGGAGGAGCTCGAGCGCGGACCGGCGACCTACGGCATCGCCAACGTCAACTCGCCGCTGACCTACGACGCGGCGATGGTCGACGTGCTGTTCGCCTACGCCGAGGCGAACCAGGCGATCGTCGTCACGCCGTTCCTGCTGATGGGCGCGATGTCGCCGGTGACGATCCCCGCGGCGCTCGTGCAGCAGACCGTCGAGGCGCTCGCGGGTGTCGTGCTCGTGCAGCTCATCCGCCCGGGCGCGCCGGTCGTGATGGGCTCGTTTCTCTCGCACACCGACATGCAGTCCGGCTCACCGGGCTTCGGCGGCCCGGAATCGGGCCTCGGCCTGCTCTGCTCCGGCCAGATCGCGCGGCGCCTCGGCCTGCCGTGGCGGGCGGGCGGCGGCGGGCTGACGTCGAGCCCGCGGCCCGACGCCCAGGCGGCCTACGAGGCGCTCGTGACGCATCAGGCGGCCTTCCTCTCGGGCGCCAACCTGATGCTGCACGCGGCCGGCTGGCTCGAGAGCGGTCTCGTCGCGAGCTTCGAGAAGTTCGTCATCGACATCGAGCTCCTGCGCGTCCTGCGCGCCGAGTTCACGCCGTTCGCGATCGACGAGGACAGCCTCGCGTTCGACGCCCACCTCGAGGTCGGCCACGGCGGCCACTTCCTCGGCGCGGCGCACACGCTCACGCGCTTCCGCGACTGCTTCTACCGGCCGATCCTCGCGACGACGTCGAACTTCGAGCGCTGGACGCGCGACGGCGCGCTCGAGATGACCGCGCGCGCCGACATCCTCTGGCGCGCGGCCCTCGAGAGCTACGAGCCCCCGCCGATCGACGACGGCATCCGTGCCGAGCTGCACGAGTACGCCGCGCGGAGGCGGCGCGAGCTGGGAGATTGAGGACGTCTAGAAGACGATGACCGAGCGGGCGGTCTTGCCGTTCTCGATCGCGGTCATCGCGTCGTTGACCTCGTCGAGCGTGCACGGGGTGACGAGCAGATCGAGCCGCAGCTTGCCCGCCTTGTAGAGGTCGAGCAGGATCGGGAAGTCGATCGGCGGCCGGCACGATCCATACCAGCAGCCCCGGATCGCCTTCTCGCCGAGCGTCAGATCGAGCGGGTTGTAGGAGACCCGCGCGTCCGGCGGTGCCATGCCGACGAGGATCGCCTCGCCGCCCGGCCGGACGAGCTGGGTGGTCAGCTCGATCGTGCGCGGCCGGCCGATCGCCTCGAACGCGTAGTCGACGAGGCCGCCGCGCTCGATCACGGCCTCGACCGTGTCGCCGTCGGAGGCGAGGATGGTCTCGGTCGCACCGAGCTCGCGCGCGAGATCGAGCTTCACCGGCTCCAGGTCGATCGCGATGATGCGGCTGGCCGCCGCAATCGCCGCCCCCTGCACGATGTTCAGGCCGACGCCGCCGCAGCCGACCACGGCGACGCTGTCGCCGGGACGCACCTTCGCGGTGTTGAGCACCGCGCCGACGCCCGTCATCACCGCGCATCCCATCAGCGCGAGCTCCATCAACGGGAGGTCGTCGTCGACCTTGATCGCGGTCTGCGCCGGCACGACGGCCAACTCGGCGAACGAGGACGTCGTGTAGTGGTGGATGTCCCGGCCCTTGCGATGAAGGCGCACGGTGCCGTCCATCATCGTCCCCGAGTCCGACCAGGCGAGGCGCTCGCAGAGGTTCGCGCGGCCGCGCAGGCACTGGCAGCACGCGCCGCAGTAGGGAAGCCAGCTGAGGATCACGTGGTCGCCCGACGCGACGTTCGTGACGTCGGGCCCGACCTGCTCGACGACGCCCGCGCCCTCGTGACCGATTACGGCCGGCATCGGGCCGGGGTGGACCCCCTGCGCGGAGTGCAGGTCGGAGTGGCAAACGCCGCTCGCGACCATGCGGACCAGGACCTCGCCGGCGCGCGGGGTGTCGAGCTCGAGCTCCTGCACGACGAGCGGCTGCCCGAACTCGTAGAGGACGGCGGCTCTCACGGCCGACCTCCGGCCGCCCGAGCGGTATTCACGGTCGTACGGAGCATCTGCGGTTCCCTTCTCGCGCGTTCACGGGTTCGCGCGTGCCGAGATCTGCCAGTATGGACGCCCCTGGCCCCGTCGGCCCCCAGATCGAGCGAGGGAGATAGATGAGGATCGTCCGCGAGCTGCCGGAGGCCGTGCGCGTGGTGCGCCACGTGTGGATTCCGATGCGCGACGGCGTGCGCCTGTCGGCGCGGCTGTGGCTGCCCGAGAGCTCGGAGCACACACCGGCTCCCGCCATCCTCGAGTACATCCCGTACCGCAAGGACGACCACTCGCTCCCCGGCGACGAGCCGCGCCACCGCTACTGGGCGGGCCACGGCTACGCGAGCGTGCGCGTCGACCTGCGCGGCAGCGGCGACTCCGAGGGCATCCTCATGGGCGAGTACCTGCCGCAGGAGCAGGACGACGCCGAGGACGTGCTCGCCTGGCTCGCCGAGCAGCCGTGGTGCACCGGCCGCGTCGGCATGATCGGCATCTCGTGGGGCGGCTTCAACGGCCTGCAGGTCGCCGCGCGGCGCCCGCCGCAGCTCGGCTGCGTCGTCAGCCTCTGCTCGACCGACGACCGCTACGCCGACGACGTCCACTACATGGGCGGTGCGCTGCTCGGCATCGACATGCTCGCCTGGGCGTCGACGATGCTCGCGTACAACTCGCGCCCGCCGGACCCCGAGATCGTCGGCGAGGACCGCTGGCGCGAGATGTGGCTGCAGCGGCTGCACGAGACCCCGCCGTGGATCGAGGACTGGGTCTCGCACCAGCGCCGCGACGCGTTCTGGAAGCAGGGATCGGTGTGCGACGACTACGACGCGCTGCAGGTGCCCGTGTACATGGTCGGCGGCTGGAACGACGCCTACACGAATGCGATCCCGCGCTTTCTCGAGGGCTACGGCGGGCCGCGCAAGGGCCTGATCGGCCCGTGGTCGCACAACTATCCCGAGGTCGGCACACCAGGCCCGGCGATCGGCTTCCTCCAGGAGACGCTGCGCTGGTTCGACCACTGGCTGCGCGACCGCGAGACGGGGATCATGGACGAGCCGCAGCTGCGTGTCTGGATGCAGGAGTGGGCGGCCCCGTCGCCGCGTCACGCCCACCGCGACGGGCGCTGGATCACGGAGCCCTCGTGGCCGTCGCCGGCGATCCAGGTGGGAGCGCTCGCGATCGGCTCGCGCGGGCTCGGCCGCGCCGACGCCGCCGATGCGGCCCTGCGCTGCGCCGCGCACTACGCGCACGGCGCCGATGCCGGCAACTGGTGTCCGTACGGCTCGACCGCCGACGAGCCGCCCGACCAGCGCGAGGAGGACGGGCGCACGCTGTGCCTCGACTCCGACCCGCTGAGCGAGCGCCTCGAGCTCCTGGGCCGCCCCGCCGCGGTGCTCGAGCTGACGGCCGACAAGCCGCTCGCGCTGGTCGCCGTGCGGCTCTGCGACGTCGCACCCGACGGCTCGTCGCTGCTGCTCGCACGCGGCTTCCTCAACCTCACCCACCGCGACTCGCACGAGCATCCCGAGCCCGTGCCGGTCGGCGAGCGCATGACCGTGCGCGTGGAGCTCGGCGCCGTCGGGCAGGCGATCCCCGCCGGCCACCGGCTGCGGCTGTCGATCGCGCCCGGCTACTGGCCGTGGATCTGGCCCTCGCCCGAGGCCGTCGAGCTCACGCTGCACACCGCCGGTGAGAGCCGTCTCGAGCTGCCGGTGCGCCCGCAGGTCGCCGGCGAGGTCGCGCCGCCGCCGTTCGCCGAGCCCGAGACGGGCGCGCCGCTGCCGGTCGAGGCCGTGCCCGGCATCTACCGTGCGGGCATCGAGAGCTCGCGCGAGGTCGCCACGGGCCGCACCGAGACCCGCGTCTACCGCGACAACCCGGCCGAGCGCATCGTCGAGTCGGGCATCGAGGTCGAGCACCTGATGCACGACACGTACTCGATCGTCGACGGCGATCCGCTGTCGGCGATGGCGGTCTGCTGCTCGACGACGCGCGTCGGGCGCGGCGACTGGCGCACGCGCGTCGAGGCCACGAGCACGATGACGGCATCGGCGGAGGCCTTCCTGGTGACGACCCAGGTCGAGGCGTACGAAGGCGAACACCGCGTGTTCGAGCGCTCGACGGCGCGCTCGATCCCGCGCGACCTGGTGTAGCGAAGCGAGCGAGGAGTGACGACGACATGACCGATACGGGAGCCGGCCGCCGGGCTGACGGCGGACGGGCGGTGGGCGAGGTCGCGGATGGCGTGACGCTGCTGAAGAACGTGCGCGTCGAGGTGCGCGACGGCACGCGCCTGGCGGCCGACGTCTACATGCCGACAGCCGCGCTCGAGGCGGGCCGACCGGTCTCGCTCGTGATGGAGTACATCCCGTACCGCAAGGACGAGGTCGTCCCGGGCTCGCGCTTCTACGAGTACCTGCCGCAGCAGGGCTACGCGGTCGCGCGCGTCGACATCCGCGGCACCGGCGCCTCTCCCGGCGTCAGCACCGACGAGTACCTGCCGCAGGAGCAGCAGGACGGCGTCGACGCCGTGGAGTGGTTCGCGGCCCAGGAGTGGTGCACCGGCCACGTCAACATGATGGGCATCTCCTACGGCGGCTTCACGTCGCTGCAGGTGGCGAGCCACGCGCCCGAGCACCTGACGTCGATCATCCCGATGTTCTTCACGGACGACCGCTACACGGACGACTGCCACTTCCGCGGCGGGCTGATGCGCAAGTACTACGACGTCAGCATGTACGGCAACATGATGTGCGCCTGGAACGCGCTGCCGGCCTATCCGGAGTGGTCGGAGGACTGGGGCGAGGTCTGGGAGGAGCACCTCGCCGGCAACGAGCCGTACCTGCTCGAGTGGTTCCGCCACCAGACCGACTCGGAGTATTGGCGCAACGGTTCGGTCGGTCACATCGCCGATCGCATCAGGTGCCCCGCGTTCCTGATCGGCGGCTGGCGCGACGGCTACCCGAACCCGCCGCTGCGTCTCTACGACGCGCTGCAGAGTGCCCAAGAAGGTGCTGATCGGGCCGTGGGATCACCGCCCGCCGGACGTCGCCGTGCCCGGCCCGCGCATCGACCACCTGCACGAGGTGGTGCGCTGGCTCGACCACTGGTGCGGAGGGGAGGACAACGGCGTCATGGCCGAGCCGCCGGTCGTCGTGTTCATGCAGGAGGGCGAGCCGCCGGTCGTCGACCGGCTCGAGTCGGAGGGCTCTTGGCGGGCCGAGACGTCTTGGCCGATCGCCGGCGCGAGCGAGAGCGTCATGTACCTGCGCGACGACGGCCGGCTCGGCCCGCAGACGGACGCCGCCGGCGCCGACGAGCTCACCTACGACGCGACCGTGGGCGTCACCAGCCAGCTCTGGTCGGGTGGCCTGCATTTCGGGCTCCCGGGCGATCAGCGGCCCGACGAGGCGCTCTCGCTGACCTACACCTCGCCCCAGCTCGACGAGGACGTGTACGTGCTGGGCCGTCCGACGGCGCAGCTGCACGTCGACTCCACGGCGAGCGTGATCGGCTTCTGCGTGAGCCTCAGCGACGTGCTGCCCGACGGCACCTCGCACCTCGTCGCGAAGGGCATGCTCAATGTCACGCGGCGCGACTCGCTGACCGACCCGTCCGAGCTGCCGCCCGGCGAGCGCGCGGTGCTCGAGGTCGAGCTCGACACGACCGGCTGGGTCTTCCGAACCGGCCACCGCATGCGCGTCTCCGTGGCCAACGCGGACTGGCCCAACGTCTGGCCGACCCCGCAGCCCGCGACGAGCCGCGTCCACCGCGGCCCGTCGGCGCCGTCGCACGTCGTGCTCCCGCTCGTGCCGGCCGAGGGCAGCGCGACGGCGCCGGTCTTCCGGCCGTCGCCGGTCGTCGTCCAGCGCCACGCCGAGGCCACGGTGCCGCCCGAGTGGAGCGTGAAGCGCGACGGCCTCACGGGCCGCGCCGAGGTGACGGTGGCCGACGACGCCGTCATGCGCGTCAGCTCCTCGACGCTGGTGCGCCGGAAGTTCCTCGGCATCATGCGCGTCGACCGCGACGACCCCGCGAGCGCCTCGGCCTTCGGTCGCCACGCCGCCACGATCGAGCAGCCCAGCGGCTCGACGACGTCCACGTCGGACCTCTCGATCCAGGCTTCCGCCGAGCGTTTCCACATCGTCCTGACGGTCGAGGTGGAGCGGGACGGAGCGCCCGTCTTCAGCCGCCGCTGGGTCGAGTCGGTCCCGCGCCGGTTGCTGTAGCTGCACGTTGTCGGGGTCAGACCCCAACGTGCAGCCGCGCGGCTCGGCGGTGCGACGCGCGTCAGATGTGGTCGCGCGGGATGCGCTTCGTCCAGCTGCGCGAGAAGATCCGGCGGTCGCCTTCGTAGGCATCGACCGAGTCGGTCAGGAGGAAGGAGTCGGCGTCGGAGGTCATGACGCTCGCGGTCTTGACCTTCGTACGCCAGTCGCCGCGCGAGAGGCCGATCGTCCAGTCGGCGCGGGTCTCGGCCGAGAGCGGGTCGCCCTCGACGATCGAGTACGTGTCGACGGCGTGCTCCTCGACCACGAGATCGGCCTCGACCAGGCGGTCGACCGAGTCGTGCGTCACGATCGAGAGCGTGGCCTTGCCGGTGCCGCGGTCGATCGTGAGCTTGGGGCTCGCCGGGCCGCCGCCGGAGCGGTGCTCGATCTCGAGCGGCTGCGCCACCTCGGGCTCCTCGAACGGCGTCAGCGCGTCGTCCTCGGGGCGCGGCGGGCGCACCGGGAACGAAAGCGAGCTCGCGGCCCCCGCATGCAGCGTGAGCGTGACCGGCTCGGGCGAGGGCCACATGAACGGCCAGTAGGTGGGGGAGAGCGCGACGCGGATCCGGTGCCCGGCCTGGAAGGCGTGCCCCAGGGCGTTCAGGCGGAACGACGACCTCGTACGCGCGGCCGGGCTCGAGCGGCTCCGCGTGCTCGTGCGAGTCACGGTGGGTGAGGTTCAGGAAGCCGCGGCTGACGAGCAGCGACACGCCCTCCGGCGAGACGTCGCAGACGCGCACGGCGACGAGCGCGAGCGGCCGGTCCGAGGCCAGCGTCAGCCGCGCCTCCGGGAAGCCCAGCATCTCGGTGCGCTCGGGCAGCGGCGCGGAGGTGAAGCAGAGCGAGCGCCCGTCCTCGGCGCGCTGGTCGGGCGGATCGTCGCCCTCGAAGCCCCAGCCCGTCCACGCGCCGGCGTCCAGGCCGGTGTGCTGGAGACCGGCGAACGGCAGCTCGCCGGCAGGCCCGGCGTCCTCGGCCAGGGTGCCGTCGGCGCGCAGGTGCAGCGTCGTCGGCTCGGGGCGGTCGACCGGCGGCCATGCGGACTCGGCGACCCAGCGGCCGGGCCGCTCGACGTGCGGCGCGTCGGACGGCTCGACCCACTCCTGGATCCACGCGTGCACCGGCGGCTCGCTCGAGCATGCCGTTGTCGATGCCCTTGAGCGTGCGATCCCAGAAGCGCAGAGAGTCCTGCAGGAAGCCGATCGCGGGCTTCGGCAGCCCCGACTGCGGATAGACGTGGCCCCACGGCCCGCAGAGGCCCTTGGAGACGCCGCCGTAGCCCTCCATGAAGCGGAAGATGGCGTCGGTGTAGCCGTCCTGCCAGCCGCCGACCATGTAGACCGGCACCTCGATGTCCGAGTAGTCCTCGCACACCGAGCCGTGCTTCCAGAAGTCGTCGCGGCGCTGATGCGAGACCCACTCGTGCAGGAAGGGCGGCGTCTGGTCGAGCCGCTCGAGCCACATCTCGCGCCAGCGGTCGCCCACGAACAGCGGGTCCGGCGGGCGCGCGTTGTAGGCCAGCATCGTCGATGCCCAGGACTGCTTCTGGAACCCGTGCAGCGCGCCGCCGATGTAGTGGATGTCGGTCGCGTAGCGGTCGTCGGTCGACGCCACCGAGATCACGCCGGCGAGCTCGGGCGGCCGCCGCGCGGCGATCTGCAGCCCGTTGAAGCCGCCCCACGACTTGCCGATGATGCCGACCTTGCCGGTGCACCAGGGCTGCGCGGCGAGCCAGGCGAGCACCTCGAGGGCATCGTCGTGCTCCTGCTGGGTGTACTCGTCGAGGATGATCCCGTCGGAGTCGCCGGAGCCCCGCTGGTCGAGACGCACGTTGGCGTAGCCATGGCCGGCCCACCACGGATGCATGAGCGCGTCGCGCGCGGCGGTGCCGTCGTCCTTGCGGTATGGGATGTACTCGAGGATCGCCGGCACGGGATCCGCCTCCGCGTCCTTCGGCAGCCAGATGCGCGCGGCCAGGCGGGTGCCGTCGGCGAGCGGGATGAACGTGTTCGCGATCGTGCTGGTCGGACGGGGGAACTCGGTGCGGATCTGCATCAGAGGGCCTCGACGATCTTGCGGATCTCGGCGTTGACGACATCGGGCTTATGGGCGTAGAGCGAGCAGTGGCCCATGCCCGCGAAGCTGTGGAGCCGGGCGCCGGGCACGAGCTCGGCGACCTTGCGCCCGTAGCGCGGCGGCGCCTGCACGTCCTCCTCGAACACGAACACGTGCAGAGGCGTCGTGCATCCGGGGAGGCGGTCGGTGACGTCGAAGTCGATGCAGGCCTGCCACTGCCCGATCAGCGACTTCTCGTTGTCCTCCTCCCACGCGGCGCCGAGGCGCTCGCGGATGACGGGCCAGAGCTCGGGATCGCCGAGCGCAGCGGCCGGATACAGCTGCGTGGCGTAGTGGATCGTGGACATCAGCCCGTCGAGCCGGCCGCCGTTGCGGCGGTACTCGACCTCGGCGCCCATGTAGTCGCCGAGCCAGCCCTCGTGGCCCGAGGCCGCGCAGCCCATCGCGACGGCGACCCTGATCAACTCGGGCCGGTCGAGAGCGAGCTGCAGCACCGTGAAGCCGCCCATCGAGAGCCCGACGATCACGACCGGCGGGTCGCACACGGCCTCGATCAGCGCTGCGGTGTCCTTGGCGAGGTCCTCGACCGTCCACGGCAGCGGCGCGCGGCAGACGGTCTCGCCGACGCCGCGGTTGGCGAACGAGGTGCTGCGGTAGGCGTCGTCGAACGCCGGCGTCTGGAAGATGCGCCAGGACGAGCCGTTGCCGCCGCCGCCCGAGATCCAGACGATGTCCGGCCCCTCGCCCGACTGGTGGTAGACGATGTCGGTGTCACCCACGGTGACCGTGGGCATCAGGCGGCCTCCACGATCTCGCGGATCTCGGCGTTGAGCGTCTCGTGGCGGTGGCCGTAGATCGAGCAGTGGCCCATGCCGGCGAACTCGTGCAGCGTCGCCGTGGGCGTGATCTCGGCGACCTTGCGCCCGAATTGCGGCGGCGCCTGCACGTCCTGCTCGAAGGCGAAGATGTGCAGCGGCGCGGTGCAGCTCGGCAGGCGGTCGGTGACGTCGAAGTCGATGCAGGCCTGCCACTGCCCGATCAGCGAGACCTCGTTGTCCTCCTCGAACTCGCCGCCGAGCATCTCCTCGATGATCGGGAACATCGCGGGATCGCCCAGCACCTGCGCGGGGTAGAGCATCGACGCGTAGTGCAGGGTGGACATGCGCCCCGAGAGGCGGCCACCGGCGCGGCGGTAGTCGACCTCGGCCTGCATGTAGTAGCCGAGCCAGCCCTCCGAGCCCGAGGCAGCGCAGCCCATGGCCACGCCGACAGTCATCAGGTCGGGCCGGTCGAGCGCGAGTTGGAGCACCGTGAGCGCGCCCATCGAGAGTCCGACGACCGCGACGGGCGGGTTGCAGACGGCCTCGATCAGCCCGGCGGCGTCGGCCGCGAGGTCGGCGATCGTCCAAGGCTCGGGCGCGCGGCACACGGTTTCGCCGACGCCGCGGTTCGCGAAGCTCGTGCTGCGGAAGGCGTCGTCGAATGCCGGAGTGTTCCACTTTCGCCACGGCGATCCGTTGTCGCCGCCGCCGGCGACCCAGACGATGTCCGGGCCCTCGCCGGACTGGTAATAGACGATGTCGGTATCGCCGACGGTCACGCTGGGCATGCCGCTCCTCCGGGGTTGGGGTCGCTTGCGGTCAGGGTGCTCATTCGACGCGCGCGTTCGCCTCTGCGGTCGGTGCCAGCGCGCCCGCGCGCACCTGCTCCCAGTGGTGGCAGGCGACGGCGTGGCCGGCCTCGATCGGCGCGAGCGGCGGCGTCTCGGTCTTGCAGATCTGCGTCGCCAGCGGGCAGCGCGTGTGGAAGCGGCAGGCGGGCGGCGGGTTGCGCGGGCTCGGGATCTCGCCCGGCACGAGCAGCTTGCGGCGGTCGCGGCGCGTCGGGTCGGGCTCCGAGATGGCCGAGAGGAGTCCCACCGTGTACGGGTGCAGCGGAGCGTTGAGCACGCGCTCACCCGGCCCGACCTCGACGATCTGCCCGAGGTACATCACGGCGATGCGGTCGGCGATGTAGCCGACGACGTTGAGGTTGTGCGTGATGATCAGGTACGTCAGGTCGAGCCGCCGGCCGAGGTCCTTCATGAGGTTGAGCACGGCGGCGGCGGCCGAGACGTCGAGACCGCTGGTGGGCTCGTCGGCGACCAGGAACTCGGGATTCAGCGCGAGCGCGCGTGCGATGCCGACGCGCCGCGCCTGCCCGCCGGAGAGCTCGTGCGGGTACTTCTCGGCCTGCTCGGACGAGAGCTCGACCATCTGCAGCAGCTCGTCGACCTCGTGGCGCTGATCCTCGGGGATGTCGTTGATTCGATACGGCTCGGTCAGCAGGTACGAGACGCGCAGCCGCGGACTGAGGCTCGAGTACGGGTCCTGGAAGATCATCTGCGCGCGCCGGCGCAGGCGCCGGAACTCGCCGCGCGAGAGCTCGGTTATCGGCCGCCCGTCGAAGATGATGCTGCCCCTGGTGGCCGCCTCGAGCCCGAGGATCGTGCGCCCGAGCGTGGTCTTTCCCGAGCCTGACTCGCCGACGAGGCCGAGCACCTCGCCGCGCCGCAGTTCGAGCGTCACGTTGTCGACCGCGCGCACCGCGTTCTGCCCCTTCGTGCCGGTCGAGCCGGGCGATCGCGCCGCGGCGACCGCCGAAGTGGGTCGAGAGCCCCTCGACGCGCACCAGCACCTCGCCGGAGGTCTCGGTCGCGGCGGCGGCCTCGTCGGCGCCGACGGCGGCGTGCGTGAGCGCGGCGACGGCCTCGGCCGCCGCGACGTCGCCGGCCTCCTCGGTGCCCACGACCGCCTCGCTGCGGTACGAGCTCTCGGGGTCGTAGATGTGGCACATCACGCGCGCGCCGTCGTCGAGCGTCAGGTCGCGCGGGATCTCCGTGCGGCATGCCTCCTGCGCGAGCGGGCAGCGCGGATGGAACGGGCAGCCCGGAGGGCAGCGCCGAGAGGCTCGGCACGCGCCCGGGGATCGTCGCGAGGCGCCCGCCGCGCAGCCGCGGCGACGGCACGGCGGCGAGCAGGGCCTGGGTGTACGGATGCCGCGGCCGGCCGAAGATCTGCTCGGCCGTGCCCTGCTCGACGGCGCGCCCGGCGTACATCACCATCACGCGATCGCAGAGGTGCGAGACCACGCCGAGGTCGTGCGAGACGAACAGGATCGCGGTGCCGTGGCTCTCGCGCAGGCGCCGCAGGAGCTCGACGATCTGCGCCTCGAGCGTGACGTCGAGCGCGCTCGTGGGCTCGTCGGCGATCAGCAGCGCGGGCTCCAGCAGCAGCGCCATCGCGATCATGATCCGCTGCCGCATGCCGCCCGAGAACTGGTGCGGGTAGTCGCCGAGCGCGGTCGGCGGCGTCCGGGATGCCGACGTCGCCGAGCAGCTCGATCGCGCGCTCGCGGAGGTCGCCGCGGCTCGCGTCGCGGCGGTGGGCGCGCTGCACGTCGACCATCTGCCGCCCGATCGTGAACACCGGGTTCAGGCTGGTGAGCGGATCCTGGAAGATCATCGCGATCTCGCGCCCGCGCAGGTCGCGCATCTCGTCGCTCGAGAGCGAGCTCAGGTCGCGGCCGCGCAGCGCGACGCTGCCGCTCGAGATGTCGCCGTTCGGCGGCAGCAGCTGCATCAGCGCGGAGGACAGCGTCGACTTGCCGCAGCCCGACTCGCCCACGACGCCGACGATCTCGCCCGGCGCGACCGCGAAGGAGACGTCGTTGAGCGCCTGCAGGTCGCCGCCGCGCACGTGGTAGCTGATGCCGAGGCCCTCGACCTCGAGCAGCGGCTCGGCGCGTCCGCGGCACTCCGGCGCGCCTCGGCGCTCACCGGCGCCTCCAGCGGCGCACGCCCGAGAGCCTCGGATCGAACACGTCACGCAGCGTCTCGCCGAGCAGCGTGAACGCGAGCGTGGTGATCATCAGCGCGAGGCCCGGCGCGATCACGCCCCACGGCGAGTCCTCGACGCGGGCGAAACCGTCCGCGAGCATCACGCCCCACGAGGCCGTGGGCGGCTGGACGCCGAGGCCGAGGAACGAGAGGCCTGCCTCGACCGCGATCGCGCTCGGGATGTCCATCGCGAGCAGGATGAAGAGCGGCGCGAGGATGTTCGGGACGATGTGGCAGACGACGAGCCGCCAGCGGGCTCGCCCCGAGCGAACGCTCCGCCTCGACGAACTGGTTGTTCTTGAGTGCGAGCACCAGCGCGCGGCTCACGCGGGCGTAGTTGGGAATGAATGCGACCGTGATGACGATGATGACGTTCTGCAGCGACGAGCCGAGCAACGCGAGCAGCACGAGTGCGAGGATCACGGCCGGGAACGCTTGCAGCGAGTCCATGACGACGATCAGCGCGTTGTCGAGCATGCCGCCGCGGTAGCCGGCGATCACGCCCAGGACGAGGCCGATGATGAGTGCGCCGAGCACGGAGGGCACGGCGACGCCGAGCTCGATGCGGGTGCTGAAGATCACGCGCGACAGCAGATCTCGTCCGATCTCGTCCGTGCCGAGCAGGTGATCCCAGGACGGACCCTGGAGGCGCGACGGGATGTCCTGCTCGTCGACGGCGTACGGTGCGAAGAAGCTCGGGAAGGCCGCGACGATCAGCAGGATGCTGACCACGACGAGGCCGAACAGCCCCGACGGGCGGTGCACGACCTCCTTCAGGAGTGCAAGTCGGCCCGCGGGCCGGAGCCCGGCGGACGGGGTCTCGGCGACGCCGACGGTCGCCATCAGCGCGCCGCCTCGTCGCGGATGCGCGGATCCAGGACGCGGTAGCTCAGGTCGGCGAGCAGATTTGCGAGCACGAACAGGATCGCCACCACAAGCACTCCGCCGCGCACGATCGGGTAGTTGCGCGACTGGATGGCGTCGTAGATCAGCGTCCCGAGGCCCGGCCGCGCGAAGATCACCTCGACGAAGATCGCGCCGCCCATGAGCGAGCCGAGGCCGACGCCGAGCACGGCGATCGTCGGAATGATCGCGTTCTTGAGCGCGTAGCGGTAGAAGATCATCCGCTCCTTGATCCCGAAGGCGTGCGCGGTGCGGATGTAGTTGGCATTCAGCACCTCGAGCATGCTCGCCCGCACGAGCCGCGCCAGGTAGCCGATCCACGTGATCGCGAGTGCCACGGCGGGCAGGATGAGGTGGCGTAGATAGTCGAGCGGATCGCTCAGCTCACCTGCCCCGATCGCGGGTAGCACGGGGAAGCGCACGGCGAACAGCAGCAGCAGGAAGAGGCCGGCGAGATACGGCGGGATCGTGATCAGCGAGACGGCGACGACGCCGGTGATCCGGTCGATCACCGTGTTTGGGTGCGTCGCGGCGTAGATGCCGAGCGGGACGCCGATCATCACCGCCAGCATCAGGCTCGCACACGCGAGGATGATCGTGTGCGGCAGCGCGCTGAACACGAGCGTCGTGACTTCCTCGTTGCTCGTGAAATCGACGCCGAGATCCCCGTGCAGCGCGCCCGAGACGAAGTTCCAGACCTGATGGGGCACCGACAGGTCGAGTTGCATGTCGTGCCGGACGATCTTCGACAGCTCTGGATCCGCGCGCGGGCCGAGAATCGTCGTCACCGGATCCCCGGGGATGAGGTGCACGAGCGACGCCATGAACACCATGACGACCAGAACGACCAGCGCCGTCATCGCGAGTCGCTTGAGGAGGTAGGCCAGCAGAACAAA
This sequence comes from uncultured Actinomycetes bacterium, assembly GCA_963705965.1. GTDB lineage: Bacteria > Actinomycetota > Thermoleophilia > Gaiellales > JALYLC01 > JALYLC01. The sequence continues at coordinate 31,045 of CAVPLI010000009.1, forward strand.
CTCCCTGGGGGGGTGAGCGTGTCGAGGATCCGGCCAGCGTCGACCCATCCGCCGAGTGGACGACGAGCGCCCTTCCGGGTCGGGAGAGCCTATGCCGATGGGCCTGCATCTGCAAGCTACGGAAGAAGCAAATGGCCCTCGTCGGGCTGTCGCCTAGCCTCCCGGTCATGGCTTCTCTTCCCATTCCCGCCCGCGCGCATTCTCTCGAAGGGCGCGTCGCGCTCGTGACCGGGGCGGGCCGCGGCATCGGGCGCGGCATCGCCGTCGCGCTCGCGGCCGCGGGCGCCCGCGTCATGGCGGTGTCGCGTACCGAATCCGAGCTCGCCTCCTTGCAGGCCGGGATCGGCGGCGAGTACTGCGTCGCCTCGGTCGCCGACGAGGCCGGCTGCCGCCGCGCCGTCGAGGAGACGCGCGGCCGGCTCGGGCCTGTCGAGATCCTTGTCAACAACGCCGGCGACGCGGATGCCTCCGACGGCCCCGCCTGGGAGGTCGAGGCGGCCGATTGGCGCCTCAAGCTCGCCGTCAACCTCGACGCGCCGTTCTACCTGACGCGCCTCGTCCTGCCCGAGATGCTGGCGGCCCAAACGGGGCGCATCGTCAATGTCGCCTCGACCGCAGGCCTTGTGGCGGGCGCCGACATGACGGCGTTCGTCGCCTCGAAGCACGGCCTCGTCGGCCTCACGCGCGCCGTTGCGATCGACGCGGGCGCCGGCGGCGTGACGTGCAACGCGGTCTGCCCCGGTTGGGTGCGCACCGGCCTCACGGAAGACACCGAGGAGGTCTGGGCCGAGCGCGCGGCAACGTACCCCGGCGGGCGCGTCGTCACGATCGACGAGGTCGCCTCGCTTGTCGCCTATCTCGCGAGCGACGCGGCAGCCGGCATCAGCGGCGAGGCCATCCGCGTCGCCCTCGGCAGTACCTGGTAGATGCGCGTTCGGAGCCTGACCGGAAACGCGCGCGACTCGACGTCCGCGGTCACCCGCCGCGTTTGACGATCCAGCCGGCGTCCATCGGCAGCGCGAGACCCGTGACCAGCCCAGCCCGCTCGCTCGCCAGCCAGAGCGCGCCCTCGGCCACCTCGGAGAAGTCGGGTTGCCCGCGATCCTCAAAGAGGTTGTCGCGGCCCGAAGCCGCGTCGAACTCCTCGTAGGTCGAGTTCGCGTGGCCCGTGACCTGATCCATGTAGCTCTGGAGGCCGGCGGACACCTCCCGCTGCTCGTGGCGGTCGGCCATCTGCGTCGGGCACACGACGTTGACGTTGATCCCGTACGGCCCAAGTTCGAGCGCAAGCGACTTGGCGTAGTGGATCGCCCCCGCCTTGGCCGCGTTGTAGTGCGCATAGCCGTGCTCGGCGCGCAGTCCGTTGCGCGAGGACGTGACGACGATCTTGCCGCTGCCGCGCTCGATCATGTGCGGGACGACGTACTTGGTCGTCAGCCACACGCCCTTCAGGCACACATCGTTGACGAAATCCCATTCCTGCTCGGTGATCTCCCACGCGCGTGCGAGCGTCGCGCCGCCGGCGTTGGCGACGAGGATGTCGATGTGTCCGAGCGCTGCGATGGCCTCGGCGGCCATGCGCTCGCAGTCGGCCGCGCTCGTCACGTCGGCCTCGATCCCGGCGCTCCGGCGGCCCGTGCCGCGCAGCTCCTCGACGGTCGCGTCGAGCTGCTCCCGGCCGGCCATGCCGTAGGGCGAGGCGCTCGTCTTGGATCCGAGGTCGGCGATCGCGACGTCGGCGCCCTCGCGCGCGAACAGCCGCGCCACGGCACGGCCGTAGCCGCGCGCGCCGCCGGTGATGAGAGCGGTCTTGCCGTCCAGCTCACCCACGGAGCACCTCCCGAGTCGGATCGTTCGCATCGAGTGCGCGGCCCGCGACGGGGCACCCCGCGAGCAGCACCATCCAGCGCCTCGTGTCGTCGGCGAGCACGCCGATGTCGGCCAATGGGTCTCCGTCGACGACAAGTAGGTCGGCGAGCTGCCCCTGGGCCACGACGCCCACGTCCTCGAGCCCGCACGCTGCGGCGGCGCCGCTCGTGCCGGCGACGACCGTCTCCGTGGCGGTCATGCCGGCCTGGACGAGCCGCACGAGCTCGGTCGCGTTGGCGCCATGCGGATGCGAGTCATAGCCCATCACCATCGTGACCCCCGCCGCGCGCGCCGCCGCAACGGTCTTGAAGGCATCCTCGCGCAGCCGCTGCGCCTGCTCGACGAGCTTCGGCGTGAAGCAGCACGACTGCACTTCGGCGACGAGCTCGAAGACGCTGAGCGTCGGCACGAGCACGATCCCGCGCTCCGCCATGCAGTGGAGCACCGCCGGAGCGCGGTGGAGCGCCTCGCCGTGCTCGATCGTGTCGACGCCCGCATCCACCGACAGCTCGATGCCGGGGAGGCCTTCGGCGTGCGACGCGACGCGGAAGCCCTGCCGGTGCGACTCCTCGACGATCGCCTCGATCTCGGGTCGCGTCATCTGAGCGGGCTCCACCGCCTCGCGGGGCACGGTGAGGGCGCCGGTCGTCATGATCTTGATCAGGTCGGCGCCCTGCTGGATCTGCTCGCGCACGGCCTTGCGCACCTCGTCGGGTCCGTCCGCCTGGCGGTACATCGCCGAGAACAGGCGCCCGCCGGGCGAGGTGGGGGATACGATCTGGCCGCATAGCAGCAGCCGCGGGCCGGGGCACAGCTGCGCTCCTATCGCCTGGCGCAGCGCGAACAGCTCGCGGCCGTTGCTGCCGAGGTCGCGCGCAGTCGTGATGCCGCCCGCGAGCATGGCCCGGGATGCGGCCGCCTGCGCGTAGGGCCGTACATTCGCCTCGTACGCAAGCTCGCCGCGGGGCGGGGGCGGGAGCGTCAAGCTGCTGAGGTGGACGTGGGCGTCGATCAGGCCCGGCATGACCGTGCGCCCACGGGCGTCGATGACGCGGTAGCCATCCGGGGTCACGTCGCCGTCGATCACCTCGGTGACGACTCCGTCGCGGATCAGCACGGTCGCGCGCTCGCGCGGAGGCCCTCCGGTTCCGTCGATGAGGCGCCCGCCGACGAGGGCGAGGTCACTCACTCCGAGCGGCGGTGCGCCATCGAGATCCGCTGCCAGCGTCACGTGCGCACAGACCTTCGCGGGGGGTTCTGGGGGGTGCTCATCGTTGCCTCGTCTGCTTGACGGGTGGTGAAACCGTGCTTAGCATCGCCTCTCGGTGTTACCGGCGCCGATCGTACAGCGGGCGTCCCCGTGACTGCGAACTCGAGGCTGGTTCCACCGGGCCCGTAACGATCGGCAGACCGGACGGAGACCCCCATGCGCGAAGACGAGTACTGGACGCCGGCAGGCGTCCCCCCCAGCAGTTCCCGTCAGTTCGACCGTCAATCGCTCCTTGCCCGAGCCGCAGCGCTCGGACTCACGGGCGCCGCGGCCACGGCGTTCGCTGACGCGCTGACGCCCGCGGCGTTCGCTGAGGAAGCGAAGCATGCAGCAGGTGGTGGCGGCACGCTCCGCTTCCGGCTCGAGACCGACATCACCAACCTCGACCCTGCGTTCTTCCCGACCGAGGCCGACGAGGTGGTGACCGGATGCATCCACGAGGGACTCGTCACGTTCCGCCCCGGCTCGTTCGACGTCGTCAACTGCCTCGCCGAGACCTTCGAGCCTTCGAAGGACGGGTTGAGGTTCAACTTCAAACTCAAAGAAGGCGTGACGTTCCACAAGGGCTACGGCGAGGTCACCTCCGCGGATGTCAAGTACTCCTACGAGCGCATCGCCGGCCTCACCAAGCCGAACATTCACGCGGTCTACGCGGGCGACTGGTCGACGCTCAAGCAGGTCAAGATCACCGGCAAGTACACCGGAACGATCATCCTCAAGGAAAAGTTCTCACCGCTCCTGCATAGCACCCTCCCGGCCGGCAGCGGCCTCGTGCTCAGCAAGAAGGCGCTGCTCAAGCTCGGCAACAAGGGCATCGCCGTCCATCCGATCGGCACCGGGCCCTACGAGTTCGTGAAGTGGACGCCCAAGCAGAAGATCACCGTGACGAAGTTCGCCGACTACGCGGGCAGCAACAAGGCGTACGTCAAGGGCAAGACCTACGACACCATCGAATTCCTGCCGATCACGGATGACAGTGCGGCCGAGACGGGCCTGCGGGCGGGCGACATCGACTTCTCGCGCATCGCGAACGCCTCGGTCGAACGCTTCAAGAAGATCTCGAACATGAAGATGTACGAGAACGCCTCGCTGGACTACTACTTCATCACCATGAACGTGCAGGACAAGGTGCTGAAAGACATCCGCCTGCGTCAGGCGATCCGCCTCGCGGTCGACGTGCCCAGCATCATCGCTGCGGCCTACGACGACAAGTGGGAGCAGGCCTACGGGATCATCCCGAAGAGCATGGGCCTCGGCTACTGGAAGGACGCGCCGAAGTACAAGCGCGACGTCGATGCCGCCAAGAAGCTGGTCGCCGCGGCCGGTGCCGACGGCATCCACCTGCGTCTCGCCGTTCTCGATGCCCAGGCCGACAAGACCGCGGCCCAGGTCATCCAGAGCAACCTCAAGGACATCGGCATCACCGTCGACATCATCGTGCAGGACTCCGCGACGCTGTTCGCCATTCCGGGCGGTGGCGGCGACGGCAAGAAGCGCCAGATGATCTACGGCAACTACGTCAGCCAGCCCGACCCGTCGTGGTCGACGGTGTGGTGGACGTGCGCGCAGATGGGCGAGTGGAACTGGGACAACTGGTGCTCGAAGCCGTTCTCCTCGCTCCACAACCGCGCGCTCAGGGAGACGGACGACGCCAAGCGGCAGGCGATGTACGTCACGATGCAGAAGCTGTGGGACAAGGAGGCGGGCATGGTGTGGATTGCCTACCCGACCTACTTCTCGGCCGGCTCGACCAAGGTCAAGCCCACGATCCGCCCTGACGGCCACCGGCTCGCGTACTCCTTCACCGCCGTCTAGCAGCACCGGCACGCACTCCCCGCCGGCCGTGGCCGCAAGGCCACGGCCGGCGGGAAGTGCTGCGTCAATCGGTGAGCCGCTGGAGCGCCTCGATCGCACGGCTCACGCCGTCGCGATCGCGCCCGATGTGCGGCTCGTGGGTGAGCGTCCCGGTGTAGCCGAGCTCGCCCAGGCGGTCGAGGATCGCCGGCCAGTCGACCTCGCCCTCGCCGAAGGGCACGCAGTCGTCGCCGGCCAGATCCTTGACGTGCACGTCGGCGAGCCGGTCGACGAGCGCCTCGCTGATGCGCGGCGCGACGGGCTCGCGCGTGACGTACCAGTCGTTGGCCGGATCGAGGATGCCGCGCAGGCCGGTCTCGGCCGTGCAGCGATCGAGATCCTCGACGGTCTGGATGAAGCACACGTCCTCGTTCTCGACCGCGAAGATACCGGGATACGACAGCTCGAGGTTCGTCATGAGATCGCGGGCCTCGTCCCGGTGACCGACGTCGAGGCCCGGCTCCGTGAGGAACGAGAACACACGCACGCATTCGGCGCCGAAGCGCGACGCCGAGCTCGGGCAGGCGATGGCGCAGCGCGAGGTGGAACGCGCCGTCGAGCGAGAAGGACGGCACGTTCGGATCGTCGAGCCCCGGACCCGCCCGGCCCGGCAGGTAGGCCTTGTAGAGCGGCGAGAGCACGGAGGCCACGCGCACGCCCAGCTCGCTCGACCTCGAGTCGGAGCGCGGTGATGGCGGCGTCGTCGAGCGCGACGATATTCTCGTCGCCGACGCCGCGGATGCCGATCTCGTCGATGCCGTGGTCGCGCGCGAACGCGACGGCGTCGGCGACGCCGGCGGCGACCTCGTCGGTGATCAGGACGGTGCGCACGCGGCCCGGCCGCTACTGCGTGGCCTGAGGTCGCCATCGAGCGTGAGCACCCCGGTCACGCCCGGCGCATGGGCGAGCCCGCCGGCGAGGCCGATCGGCGAACGCGGCCGTCCAGCCGGAATCGCTGGAACTCATGCATGCCGTCTCCAATTTCGCTCGCTGTGGGAGAGGTGCGCTGCCTGCGAATCCGTCGCCTGCCCGGTCGATTCTAGACCGCACCTGGCAGCGGCGGCCGACCCGCGCTCGCTAGGGTCTCCGCGGAGATCTCCGAAAGGACGGCAGGCGTGACCCTCGGCCGGTGCTGCGCCACGTACAGATCCGCTGTCCAGACCCGCGACAGGTGACTGCCAGGCTGACTTGGCGGTCTCGCGAAAGGACAGCATGGCAGCCACGACCGACGACATCACGGTGCGCACGGAGGACGGCCGCGATCTGCGCGTCTCGCTCTGCGGGGCCGCCGACGGCGCGACGGTGATCTTCCATCACGGCTGGCCCGGCTCGCGCCGGATGCCGCCCGACGGTCGGAGTCGGCCGAGCAGCACGGCATCAACCTCGTCTCGTTCGACCGTGCCGGCTACGGCCATTCGTCACGCGACGAGGGGCGCACGATCGGGAGCGTGGCGGCCGACACCGCTGCGATCGCCGACGCCGTCGGAGCCGAGCGGTTCGGAGTGTGGGGCGTCTCCGGCGGCGGGCCGCATGCCCTCGCCTGCGCCGCGCTGCCTCCCGGGGCGCACGGTGGCCGCGGCGCTGGTCGCCGGCGTCGCGCCTCCCGACCTGCCCGGTCTCGACTTCACCGCTGGCATGGGCGAGAGCAGCGTGGTGGAGTTTCCGCTGGCAGCGCAGGGCATCAAGGTGTACCTGCCGTACGTGCTCCGGGCCATCGCGGCGATGTACGAGGCCGAGGACGGCATCGACGAGGGCTTCGACGCCGTCCTCTCGCCGGTCGATCGCGCGCTCATGGAGAGCGGCCGCTACGACGAGTACTTCGCATCCGACCGCACGGACTCGCTCGCCCGCGGCATCTACGGCTGGCTCGACGACGGCATCGCGACGATGGGGCCGTGGGGCTTCGATCTCGCCGCGATCGAGGCGCCGGTCCTGCTGGTGCAGGGCGGGCAGGATCTGATGGTGCCCGAGGCGCACGCGCGCGGCATGGCGGCCGTCATCCCGGACGCCACGCTCGAGTTCCACCCCGAGGAGGGGCACATGACGCTCGGGATGTCGCCGGATCGCGCGCTCGAGTGGCTCGCGCCGCAGCTGCGCTGAGCGCCCGTCCCAGTGCGCTACGAGACGCCTGTCACTACGCATCTCCGTTCGCGGGGGTGTGCCGCCTACTGAGGGGTGGCCCCGTCACATGTGGGAGGGCGGCACGGTGATGCGAGTCCACGCAGTCCTGTCCGTCTCTCGCCAGAGATATCGCCCGCACTCGCGGCACCAACCCGCCTCGAGCTCCTCGCAGTCGACCGACACGCCTGCATCCGCCAGCCACTCGGCCGACATCGCCAGCCTCGCGGTGAGAAGCTCAACGTCCGAGTGCGAACACTCGTAGATCGGGCTAGCCATCCAGACCTTCCTCCTTGCGACCAGGCTTACGCGACACAAGCCGAGGGAGCAGCGCCCCGCTGAGCGCTGCGTCCGTGCGGCGACTCGCCGCTCGCCCCAGTCGAGGCGGTGGAGTCGTTGATAACGGACGCTGGCGGGGCGGGTTTTGTTGGATGCGCGACGCGAACGCCTTCTCGCGCGACGCGCACCTCGTGCTGTCCCAAGCGGGGCGAGAGCCGATTCCCTTCAGCGTGCGCCTCGATGGCGAGGCTCCCGGCCCGTCGGCGGGAGTCGACGTTGACGGCGACGCAACGGCGTCCTCCGGGACGGCCGCATGTACCAGCTCGTGCGCCAGCGCGACCCGTCCGCCCGCGGACGCTCGAGATCGCGTTTTTCGAGGCCGGCGCCGAGGCGTACGCCTTCACGTTCGGATAAGAGCGATGATGTACGACCGCGACCACAGCAAGGAGATCACGATGAGCGACGACACCGAGACCGCCATCCTCGCGGGAGGCTGCTTCTGGGGCGTTCAGGAGCTGCTGCGCCGCCGCGATGGAGTCATCTCCACCCGGGTCGGATACACCGGCGGGAAGAACGACAACCCGACCTACCGGAATCATCCGGGTCACGCCGAGGCAGTCGAGGTGATCTTCGACCCCGAGCGCATCTCCTACCGGGACATCCTCGAGTTCTTCTTCCAGATCCACGACCCGACGACCATGGACCGCCAGGGCAACGACATCGGCTCCGACTACCGCTCCGAGATCTTCTACACGAGCGAGCAGCAGCGCCAGGTCGCCGAGGACACGATCGCCGACGTCGACGCCTCAGGCCTGTGGCCCGGCAACGTGGTGACCGTGATCAGCGAGGCCGTCCCCTTCTGGGACGGCCGAGGCCGAGCACCAGGACTACCTCCTCCGCTACCCGAACGGCTACAACTGCCACTTCCCGCGGCCGGGATGGAAGCTGCCACACCGCGAGACCGCGTGACCGGCGGTGTGAGCTCGCCGACGCCCATCGTGCTTGGTACCGTCAGTGCCTGCGCCGGTCTGGACGACGCTCGGATACCTCGACCCGCACCCGGCGCCCAGAGCCACGATTCGCATCGCGCGGACGCGGCGCTTCCTACGGGCCCCGTACGACCGTGACCAGCGTGCCGAGCGGCCACTCCTCGACGAAGTCGTCACGGCCCGCTACGCGCAGCGTCGCTTGCACGGTGGAGTCGGTTCGGTGAGGCGGGCGAACGATTCGCGCCTCGACCTGGCCGTGCTCGCGTGACCCGAGCAGAATGACATCGCCCATCTCGAGCCGCTGTGCCACAACGTCCATCGCCATCAGGCCGAGTGTAGACGGGCGCGGAATCGACGCGAGAGCACTCCGCAGCGCCGGACGCTCGCGATTGACGAGGAGGGGAGGCGAGCATCCGCATCGCGCGCCGAGCGAGCTGACGGGGAGGCAGCCGTGACGTGACGGTGAGTCACCCTGAGCGGATGAGGCGGCAAGTGGACCTCGCGTGTTCCATGACCGTGGATGGCCTCGCTGGGGCGAAGCGGCGCCACCCTCTGCCGACGCGCTCCTCGCCACGACGAAAGGAAGCCGATGACAGGCGAAGCACTCGAATCGAACACGCCGCTGGATGAGCTCGGCCCGGTCGACTACATCATCGTCGAGTTCCCGGCCGGTGCAAGCAACTTCACCGGTGAGATGGCGAAGGAGCTTCTGGCGCTGGTCGATGCCGGCACGATCCGCGTCATAGACGTGCTGATCCTCCAGAAGGACAAGGACGGCTCCATCGAAGCGATGGAATTGTCCGACATCGAAGAGCTCGGACCGCTGCAAGTGCTCGAGGCACAACTCGCGGAGCTCCTGGCGGAGGATGACGTCGTCCATCTCGCAGCCGCGATGGAGCCGGGCAGCACCGCCGGCGTACTGATCTACGAGAACGTCTGGGCGGCGCCGTTCGCCTCCGCGGCGCGGCGCTCGGGCGGCCAGTTGATCGCCAACGGCCGCATTCCCATTCAGGCCATCATCGCCTCGATCGAGGCCGATGAGGCGCGCGCGACAGAAGGAGTCTGAAGATGCCACTCGGTCCGCGACGCGTAGGACGAGTCGGAGTCATCGGCCATCCGGTGGCCAAGACGGCGGTCGTGGCAAAGGCCGTCTCCCCGGGCCCCTCGCCTGTGGCGAAGACCGCAGTCGTTGCGGCGGCTGTGACCCCCGGGCGCGGCCGCCGCCGGAGGATCTGACGCCGCGAATGTCTCCCACCCTCTCCCTCAACCGGGGAGAGGGTCCTGACTAGGACGTCGTATGGAATGGGCTCTCGCCGTGGTTTCGCTTGCGTTGATCGGCTTCGGCGTGGTGTCGCGCCGGGTGGATGGCACGATCGTCACGCCTGCGATGATCTTCGTCGGAATCGGGCTGCTGGTCGGGACGCAGGCGCTCGACCTGGTCGACGTGTCCCCGACCGGGGAAGCCATCAAGCTCCTGGCGGAGGCGACGCTCACGGTCATCTTGTTCGCGGACGCTTCGCGTATCGATCTGCGGACGCTTCGACGCGAGTACGGCGTCCCTGCACGTCTGCTCGGCTTCGGTCTCCCGCTGACGATCGCGATGGGAGCGCTGCTCGCCGCGGCGCTCTTCGGCGCGCTGTCCGTCCCGGAGGCGCTCGTCCTCGCGGTGCTGCTCGCCCCGACTGACGCGGCCCTGGGTCAGGCGGTTGTGACCGAGCCGACGCTTCCGTCTCGCATCCGCCAGGGCCTGAATGTCGAGAGCGGCCTCAACGACGGCATCTGCGTGCCGCTGCTCTTCATCGTGCTTGCCTCGGGAGACGGACGCCGGCGAGGTTCGCCGGGCGCACGCCGTCCGGTTGGTAGTGGAGGAGGTCGGCTGGGGGATCGTCGGTGGAGTGCTCGCCGGCCTCGTGGCAGCAGCAGCGGTTGTCTACGGAAGCCGCCACGATCTGATCGAGTCGGCCTGGCTGCAAATCCTTCCCGTCGCAGGAGCCGCACTCTCGTATGGCATCGCCGCACCGCTCGGCGGCTCCGGCTTCATCGCCGCATTCGTCGCGGGCATGACCTTCGCGGCCCTCCGTCGCCCCACCGACGACGCCGAGCTGACGTTCCTCACCGACGAGCTCGGTGAACTGCTAAACGGCGTGACGTTGCTCGTGTTCGGAGCAGTCCTGCCCGCGCTCAGCGATCTCGACTGGCGTGTCGCCCTCTACGCCGTCGCAAGCCTGACCCTCATCCGCATGCTCCCCGTGGCGGTCGCGATGATGGGTACCGGGGCCCGACGCCCGACAGTCGCGTTCCTTGGCTGGTTCGGCCCGCGCGGCCTCGCCTCGATCGTGTTCGCCCTGATCGTCGTACAGGAAGCCGACCTCCCACACGCCGGCACGATCGTGCTGACGACCTACGCCACGGTCGGCCTCTCCGTCCTCGCGCACGGCCTGACCGCAGCTCCTCTCGCGTGCTGCTACGCCGCCTGGTTCGCTTCACACGGCCGCGACGCGCTGCCAGTCATGGAGAGCGTGCCGGCGGGCGAGCACCGCCATCGGCATCCGTCACGCCGGCATTGAGTTGCAGATGAGAGCACCGATGCGGAGTCCGAGCGATTCCGCGCTCCTGCGCCGGAATTGCACGGATCGCGTTTGAACGCACGCGGGAGGGGCAAGCGCTGTCTGCGGAGGAATCTCCGCACTGCGATGTCCGACGAGTGAAGGCGGTACCAGTGATGAAGGCACGAGACATCATGTCCAGCGGCACCGAGTGCGTGGCGGCCAGCGATACGCTCGAAGCAGCGGCACGCCGCCTGGCAAAGGAAGGCGTCGGATCGATGCCGATCTGCGGCGACGACGATCGGCTCACGGGGATGCTGACGGACCGCGACATCGTCGTGAGGGCGGTGGCCGGGCCGCAACGGACGTGGCCGCACCGTCGCCGAGTTGGCCGAGGGTAAGCCGGTCACGATCGGCGCTGACGACGACGCGAGACGCTCCTGCGGACCATGGACTCGCACCAGGTTCGGCGGCTGCCGGTGATCGACGGTCACGGCCTCGTCGGAATGGTCAGCGCGGCCGACATCGCTCGGCACCTTCCGCCTCGCAAAAGCGGCAAGCTGCTGCAGGAGATCTCCAAACCTCGCCGTCGCGGAGCCGGGTCGCAGTTTGCCCGGGTCGCGCTGGTCGTCGTCCCGCTGGCGGGCGCGGGGTATGTCCTGCGCAAGCGACGTTCCGCAGCGCCCGGGGCGATCCGCCAGAGCACCGTCGTCAAGGTGCCGGTCCGCTCGGCGTATGACCAGTGGGACGGAGTTCGAGGAGTTCCCGTCCTTCATGAGCGGCGTCGAGCAGGTGCAGCAGCTCGATGACCGCCATCTGCACTGGAGGGGTAAGGTCGCGGGGAAGGTGCGCGACTGGGACGCCACGATCACCGAGCAGGTGCCCGACCAGCGGATCGCGTGGCAGGCCACGAGCGGCAAGCGCAACGACGGCATCGTTCGCTTCGAGTCTCTCGGGAACGACACCACGCGCGTCGAGGTCGAGATGGCGTTCGAGCCCAACGGCGTCGCCGAGCTCGTCGGTGCCGCGATCGGGCTCCCCGAGCGACGCGTCAAGGGCGACCTCGAGCGCTTCCGTGAGCTGATCGAGAAGCGCGGCGGCCAGCCCAGCGGCGCCTGGCGCGGCAACGTCGGCAGCCCAGCCTCGTAGCGCAAACGACATGTGCGGCGACGGCACTTGTCGCGAGGTCTGACAGAGGCCCCGTGCCGGTGGGGCACGGGGCCTCGTCGTTCGCTCCTGGCCCGATTGCTGGAATCGGCGCCCCACAGCGAGGGTCGCGCGACTCGCGAGCACTGAGCTCGATCGCGTGTCGAGCCAGGAATCCGCCGAGGCGTGCTCCCGTCGGGCTCCGGCCCAGCGGCGCTGCGAGGTTTCAGTACGCCGCCACGAAGGCGACGGGACGAGAGGTGGAAGGCAGATCGCTTGGTGTTCCTTGGTACTCGGGCTGGTGCTCGGCTGTGACGGTGGTCCTGGCACTCGTCGCCTGCGGTGAGCGAACGCGGCAGGCGACGACTGCTCAGCGGGCGACGACCGCACGGCCCGCGGCCGATGCTCGAGTCGGACCCCGCCTGAGCTTCGCGTACGACCTCGCCCGGCCTCTCGGCTTCGTCGACCGCGGCGTCAGCGAGCGGCATGGCTCGATCTCCGTGCCACGACGTCGTCTTCAGAGCCGGCGGCGATACGGTCGAGGGGATACCTTGTCCAGCCGATGGCGTCCAAGCGTCTACCGGCGGTGGTCCTCGTGCACGGATCGGGCGGCGACCGCCGCCAGTTTCTCGCCCACGCAATCGGCCTGGCTCGCCGTGGCGTCGTCGCCCTGACAATCACCCAGCCGTCGACTTCGCATCCGCCGCCGTCGCCGACGACGCTGGCCCAGCTCCTCGCCGGGACCACGTCCGTCACGCGGCGCGATGCTATCGCCGTTCGGCGCGCGGCGGATGTCCTCGCGGCCCGCCCGGCGGTCGACGCCCGGCGGCTCGGCTATCTGGGTTGGAGCGCCGGCGCGAAAACCGGGATGTTTGTCGCGGCGTCGGATGCGCGCTTCCGCGCACTCGCCCTGCTCTCGGCGGGTGCCGACACCCTCTCGGAGTTCGTCCAGGCGGCGCCGAAGGCCTCACGGCCTCTCGTCCGGCGCGAGCTCGGCGCCGTCGACCCCCTTTGCTACGCCGCGCTGGCGCACCCCGGCACGCTGCTGCTCGAGGACGGCACCCGTGACGAGGTCGTCCCGCGCAAGGCACGGAAGAACATGATCCATGCCGCGCCGCCGAAGACGGTCGTTCGCTGGTACCCCGCCGGCCACGCCTTGAATGCGCGCGCGTATGACGAGGCGTTCACCTGGCTGCTGACGAAGCTCGGGGTCGCCACGCACTAGCCCGGCCGCCCGCCCTCGGCAGGGCCCGAGAGGGTTCGACCGTCGCAAATCGGGAAAGGGAGCAGTGCACGCTGCCGGCGCATCGGCGAGGACGGGCCGCCGGCGGCGTGTGCGCCGAGGCATCCCCGGCCTTCAGCCCTGGACACCGACCTCAGGCCGAGCGAACGAGCGTAGTCGTGGATCCTCAGCCTGTTTGAACGTCGCGGTTTGGTGGACGCGCCCAGGGTAAGGGGGGCCCCGACATCAGGAGGAGTGACCATGGAGACCTATGACATCTGGGTCTTTCGAGCGGATCCCGACCTGGGGTACGACCCCGCCGCCGGGCGGGATCTCACCGGGTACCGCGTCGAAGCGGTCGATGGGTCGATCGGCAAGATCGACGAGGCGAGCAACGAAGTCGGACAGAGCTACATCATCGTCGACACCGGCCCGTGGATTCTCGGGAAGAAGGTGATGCTGCCCGCCGGCGTGATCCTGCGCGTCGACGACGACGAAGAGAAGGTCTGGGTCGATCGGACGAAGGATCAGATCAAGAACGCACCGGAGTACGACGAGGCGCTGCTGTCCGATTCCGGCTACCGCGACGAGCTCGGGACGTATTACGGCCGCGGCGGCCGTGGCGACGCGAGCTCTGACGGCTCGGTCTAGCGGCCCGCCTGAACGGCCGTCCGTACCTGCGGCGAGCCCCCGCGGCGGTGCGGCGGGGGCTCGAACCGACCACCTGGGCGGATGGCGGCCGACGGCAGGACTCGACCGGCTGGCCGTTGAACGCGGTGGGATGGAGGCGGAGTTCTTCGCGATCCGCCGCGAGTTCGAGGCCTGGCTGGAGGCCAACGGTGCCGTCGCCGACGAGGTGCTCGTCCGGATGGCCAAGAAGCACACCGGTGTCGCGTCCTCGACTGGGCGGCGCCGTCCAGGTGGCGCTGTGCTTCGGCTGGATCGATGGGCGCTCGAAGCGCCGACGGGCGAGCAGCGCGACGCGATAGCCCTCGTCGGCGAGCGCCCAGGCCGTGGCTGCGCCGATGCCGGACGAGGCGCCCGTGATGACGGCTACACGGCCATGTTCCAACTCCCTGCTCATGCGGATCTCCTCATACGAATTCCGGGTTCGGACGTGCTGGCGGCAAGCTTGGCTTCTCTCAGCAGCTCGTCGCACGAACCAGGATGCCCGACGATTGAGTGCGGTGAGGGGGCCTGTGAGAGGGGTACCAGGAGGGCCCCTGAACGGCCATCCAGACGGTCTATTGTCGGTTCGACCGTCGCCGCCAGGCGCGACCGAGCAGGGAAGATCAACGTGGACGCCGCCAACGACATCGCCGAGTTTCTCACCAGCCGCCGGGCGAGGGTCACGCCCGACCAGGCCGGTCTGCCGAGCTACGGGAAGCGCCGTGTCGCCGGGTTGCGGCGAGAGGAGGTCGCGTCCCTTGCAGGCGTCAGCGCGGACTATTACCGGCGCCTGGAGCGCGGCCATGTCAGTGGTGTCTCGGAGCTGGTCCTCGAGTCGCTGGGGCGGGCGCTTCAGCTCGACGAGGCGGAGCGCGCGCACCTCTTCGATCTCGCTCGTGCCGCGAGCCCGCTCGCGCCGAGCGCTCGCGCCCGGCCAGGAAGCGGATTCGACCCGATCGTGCAGCGCCTTCTCGATCAGATCGAGGCGGCTGCGATCATCAGCGATGTCCAGGGTGACTACCTGGCCGCCAACGCGCTCGGCAGAGCCCTCTACGCGCCGGTGTTCGAGAGCCCTGAGCAGCCGGCGAACAGTGCGCGCTTCACGTTCCTCGATCCGGCGGCGCCCGACTTCTATCCGGAGTGGGATCGCCTGGCCTCAGAGCTCGTCGCGGCACTGCGCTCGCACGCCGGACGCCACCCGCACGACCGTGCACTCCACGACCTCATCGGCGAGCTGTCCACGCGCAGTGATGCGTTCCGCGTCCGCTGGGCGGCGCACGATGTCCGGTTCCACCGCTCGGGCACGAAGCGCCTGCACCATCCGGTCGTCGGCGAGCTGGAGCTGAGCTACGAGACGATGACGCTCGACGCCGATGACGGCCTGCGCATGGCGCTGTATACCGCCGAGCCGGAGTCGGCCTCCCAGCAGGCCCTCGACCTGCTGGCCAGCTGGACGGCCACGCCGGAAATGGCCGAGAGACGCCTGCGCGGCGATTCACGCGAGCCCTGACGCGCCTCACCGACGCCGCCGGCGACGCCGCCCTGCAACGACGCGACTGAGAGGACAACAGGACCATGAGCCCTGCGACCGCCACCGCCCTGAGACTCAACAACGACGTCACCATTCCCGCGATCGGCCTTGGCGTCTTCCAGAGCCCCCCTGAGGAAACGACCGCTGCCGTCGAGGTCGCCCTGCGCATCGGCTACCGCCTGATCGACACCGCCGCCGCGTACGGCAACGAACGCGAGGTGGCCGAGGGCATCCGCCGCTCCGGCGTCCCGCGCGATGACGTCTTCGTCACCACCAAGCTCTGGATCAGTGACTACGGCTTCGAGGCCGCGAAGGTCGGCTTCGCGGCCAGCCTGCGCCGGCTCGATGTCGACTATGTCGACCTCTATCTCCTACACCAGCCGGTGCCGTCGGACTTCGAGAACACGATCGCCGCGTACAAGGCGGCAGAGTCGTTCCTGGCCGAGGGCCGGGCGCGTGCCATCGGCGTCTCGAACTTCAGCGCGGAGCACCTGCGCACGCTGATCGATCGCACCGACGTGGTGCCGGCGGTCAACCAGGTCGAGATCCATCCGTACTTCTCGCAGCCCGCACTGCGCGCCTTTCATGCCGACCTTGGGATCCTCACGCAGGCCTGGTCGCCCATCGGCGGCATCCTCGTCTACGTGCCGGGAAGCGACGAGGGCCACGGGCCGCTGACGGACCCGGTCATCACCGCAATTGCCTCCAGGTACGGCAAGACCCCCGCGCAGGTCGTGTTGCGCTGGCATATCGAGCACGGGGTCAGCGCGATCCCCAAGTCGGTCAAGCCGCACCGCATCGCCGAGAACTTCGACGTCTTCGACTTCTCCCTGACCGCGGATGAGGTCGCGGCGATCGACGCGCTCGACAAGGGCGTGCGCGGCGGCCCCGATCCCGAGAAGCTCAACCGCGAGACGCACCCGAAGGTCGTCGACAACTCCTAGCCCACCGGCGGCAGCACCACCTGCGCCGCGCGCAGATGCACGGGATCGAACGCCATCCATCCATCCATCGAACGACGACAGGAACACCATGGAATATCGCCCACCTGGACGCACCGGCGTCCAGGTCTCGAAGCTGTGTCTCGGCACGATGATGTTCGGGCATGGGGCAACGCCGATCACGACGACTCGGTGCGGATCATCCATCGCGCGCTCGATGCCGGGGTCAACTTCGTCGACAGCGCCGATGTCTACTCGGATGGTGAGTCGGAGGTGATCGTCGGCAAGGCGCTCGCGGGCGGCCGCCGCGACGACGTGGTGCTGGCGACGAAGTTCTGGGCGCCGATGGGCGCAGGGCCGAACCTGGGCGGTGCGTCGCGGCGCTGGATCATCGAGGAGGTCGAGCACTCGCTGCGCCGGCTCGGCACGGACTGGATCGACCTCTACCAGCTACATCGCCCCGTGCCCGGAACGGACATCGACGAGACGCTCGGTGCGCTCACCGACCTCGTGCAGCAGGGCAAGATCCGCTACATCGGCTCGTCGTCGTTCTCCGGAGGCGAGATCGTCGAGGCGCAGTGGATGGCGCGGGAGCGGAACCTCCAGCGCTTCCGCACGGAGCAGCCGCCGTACTCGCTGCTGGTGCGCGGCATCGAGGTCGACGTCCTGCCGATCGCGCAGCGTCACGGCATGGGGATTCTCACCTACAGCCCGCTGGCCGGCGGCTGGCTCTCGGGTCGCTGGAGCGCAGATGCCACGCCCACGTCCCCGGCCCGGCAGCGGCTGGTGGCGCGGTTCGACATGTCGCTCGCCGAGAACCAGCGCAAGCTCGAAGCGACCCAGGCGCTCGCGAAGCTCGCCGACGATGCCGGCATCTCGCTGATCGAGCTCGCGATCGCCTTCGTCGTCAACCACCCGGCGGTGACCTCGGCTATCATCGGGCCGCGCACGATGGAGCAGCTTGCTCGAGAGTCAGCTGCCCGCCGCGGATGTGACGCTCTCGCCGGAGCAGCTCGACCGCATCGACGAGATCGTCCGCCCAGGTGTCAACCTCAACGTCGCCGACACCAGCTACGGGGACCAGGTGCTCGCGCCGGCCCTGCGGCGGCGGTAGCTGGTTGCTTTATCCATGCGGAATGGCGACCCCGGAGCCGCGACTTGGTACCGTCGCCTGGTACCGGTCAGCGGGGAGGAGAGAACGTGGCGCACATCCCGGAGGAGGCCATCGGCGGGCCCTTCCGCCTGATCTACGAGAACGACGACGGCACGCTCAACGGGCTCGACGACATGGATGGGTTGAGCGACCTCAGCGAAGCGTTCGCGTGGGCGCAGTCGCTCGCCGACAAGCTCGGCAAGCGCGTCGAGTTGTGCCATCGACCGGCCGATCCGCCATGGCCGCGGGGCCAGGAGTCCCTGCCCGGAATCGGCGGAATCCAGTTCGCGGTGCCTGAGCCGGTCTGGGCGACGCTCGGCTACCGCGACCCGGCGCCCGGCGTCTAGAGCCCGGCCGCCGCCTGCTGTGTCGACACCTCTGAGCCGCCACAGCCGCGCTGGCGCCGCGGCTCCCCTCGAAGGGCGCGTGGCGCTGGTGACGGGAGCCGCGGGCGATCTGGGCCGGGCATCGCGGCGGCACTCGCCGAGCGCGGCGCGACCGTCGTGTGCGGGGACATCCGGGACTGCGCGGACGTCGTGGCGGCGCTCCCGGGCGGGCGAGGCAGCGCAGTCGCGCTCGACGTGACCGACTCGCGCGCGGTCGAGCGGATCGTCGCGCAACTCGGCGGCGAGCACGGGCGGCTCGACATCCTCGTCAACAACGCCGGCCTCTCCCAGCAGCCGACGCCGCTCGTGGACACGTCGGACGACCTCGTCGACCGGCTGCTGGCGGTGAACGTGAAAGGCGTGCTGTACTGCGCGCGCGCCGCCGCCCGCCTCATGCTCCGACAGGGCTCGGGGCGGATCATCAACATCGCCTCGCAGGCCGGGAAGTGCGGCGTCGCGAACTGGGCCGTCTACTGCGCCTCGAAGGCGGCCGTCGTAGCAGCCACGCAGGCCCAGGTGCTCGAGCTTGCCGGCCATGGGATCACCGTCAACGCGATCTGTCCCGGCCCGATGCTCACGGAGATGACGCGCGCCACGGTGCGCTTCGAGGCCGACGAGCGCGGCACGACCTTCGAGGATGCCTCACGCACAGCCAGCTCGCGGTCGTCGATCCACACGCCGACCTCGTGGATCAGTACCTCGACAGCGCGGCCGCCATCGGATCGCCGATCACGGCCGTGTTCGAGACGCACGTCCAGGCCGATCACGTGTCCGGCCTTCCCGCGCTCGTAGAGCGCACCGGCGCCAAGGCGTACCTTCCGGCAGAGGCAGGTGTCGAATTCGCGCATCACCCTCTCGCCGACGGCGAGGAGGTGGAGATGGGCAACACGATCGTGCGTGCGCTCTCGAGACCCGGGCACGCCCCTGCGCACCATGCGTACCTGGTGTCGAGACATCCGGCGCGGCGCGCGGGAGCCCTGGCTCGCCTTCACCGGGGACTCGCTTCTGATCGGCGACGTGGGGCGGCCCGATCTGCACGTGGCGGGTGACGCCGCGGGGCAGGCACGCCTTGTGCACGGCTCGCTCGCGCGACTGCTCGAGCTGGCCGACGGAGTGGTGGTCCTGCCGAGCCACTACGCCGGCTCGGTCTGCCGGTCGAGCGCTCTCGGCCAACCCGTTCTCCTCGATCGGCTTCGAGCGTCGGCAGAATGCGATGCTCTGCGTCTCGCCGAGGCCGAGCGCGTTCGCGGAGGCATCCCGGGACACGCCGCCGCGTCCCCCGAGCAACAGGCGATCGTGGGGCGCTTCAACCGCCAGCGGCGCCGCTCCTACACGTGGGTGGAGTAACGCGCCGTCGCTCGGCCTTCGGGAGCGAACGCGGCGCCAGTTCTCGCTTCCTGGTCGCACTTCAACGCGCTCGTCGGCGGCATGGTCGGCCTCGACGCAGTGTCCTGCCGCTCGTGGGCGAACGGGACTCTCAAGCTCACATCGACCGCGGCGATCCTCGCGTTCGTGGTCGCCTTCGGCCTCGCCAAGGCGATCACGAACCTCGCCGGGGGCGCGCTCGCCGACCGTGTCGGGCGCAAGCGCCTGCTGGTACTAGGCTGGCTGGTGGCGCTGCCGGTGCCGCTGCTCGTCGGACTCGCACCGTGGTGGGGCTTCGTCGTCGCAGCCGACATCCTGCTCGGCATCGATCAGGGCCTCGCCTGGTCAATGACCGTCGTGATGAAGATCGACCTCGCCGGCCCCGCCCGCCGCGGCTTGGCGCTCGGACTCAATGAAGCCGCCGGCTACCTGGGCGTCGCCACCACGCGCGCTGGCAACCGGCGCGCTCGCCGCGACCTACGCGCCAGCGCCCCATCGTCTGGGTCGGCGCGGCACTGATCGCTGCGACAGGACTCCTCATCGCGGTCGTCTTCGTGCGTGACACCGCCGCCCACGTCGCGGTCGAGCAGCGCGCACATGCGGCGGCGCGGAGCCGCTCCCCGGGACTTGCCGGGCGTTCCGGATCGCGGACGCTTGAACAGCCGGTGCTTCCGCGTGCAACCAGGCCGGGATGGTCGACAACCTCAACGACGCCCTCGGCCTGGGGTCTGACCCCGCTCTACCTGGCCGCACACGGCGCGAGCGTGCATGAGATTGCGATCGTCGCCGCGACGTACCCGCTCGTCTGGGGGCTCGGGCAGCTCCTGACCGGGTGGCTCTCGGACTCCATCGGTCGCAAGCCACTGATCACCGGAGGCATGCTCGTGCAGGCCGTCGCGCTCGGCATCCTGGTCGGCGGTGGCGGCAGCTTCACCACTGCGCTCCTCGCCGCCATCCTGCTCGGCATCGGCACCGCCATGGTCTATCCGACCCTGATCGCCGCCGTCTCCGACGTCGCCCAACCGCGCGACCGCGCTCGCATCGTCGGTGTCTACCGCTTCTGGCGCGACTTCGGCTTCGCCCTCGGCGCTCTCGCCGCCGGAATTCTCACCGACCTCGTTTCGGCCGACGCCGCGATCGCAGCTGTCGCCGTCCTCACCGCCGGCAGCGGCCTCGTAGTCGCCGCAACCCGCTGGACGGGCCCGGTCAAACCCGTACCGCGCACGGCCGCGGCCGTAGCGCAGCCATGAACCAGCGCGGCCTCCGGCCGTCGTACCGTCGATGACCTTCTGGCCGACGCACGCGCCCGACTCGTTCGCCTCGGCCCGGAGGAAGCACTTGCGGCCCAGACCGCCGGCGCCGTGCTGGTGGACGTCCGCGGCGACGACCAGATACGCGATCACGGCGGCATTCCCGGCGCCATTCGCATCCCCCGCAACGTGCTCGAGTGGCGCGCCGACCCCGCGTGCGTGGCGCGTGCGACCCGCGTATCGCCGATCGCGGCCCTGCTGCTGGTGATCGTGCCAGCAGGGATACCAGTCCAGTCTCGCCGCCGCGAATCTGCACGAGATGGGATTCACCCGCGCGACCGACCTCGCAGGAGGCTTCGAGGCGTGGGCCGCAGCAGGACTGCCGATCGAGGCCGCGCCGCCCGGCACCCGGCAGGCGGAGGACGACGCCGCTCTGAAGACGCTACGGCGTCGCCGCCTCGGCCGGCCCGAGGTAGGCGTCTATCTCCGACGACTGCGGGGGTGAAGCCCATTGATGCGAAGAGCTCGGCGGGCCTCGAGCAGCGGGTGTGCCGCGCTGCGTGTCGCCGTCGGCGCGCAGGCAGCGCGCCTGGCCCAGGAGCGCGTAAGCGCGCTCGGGGGACGTTGCCGAACTGGCGCCAGCGCTCGACTGCGGCGCGTACTGGGCGGCGGCCTCGCTGTACTGTTGGGCGGCTTCGGCGAGCTGGGCGCGGGCGGCGCGGAGCGCGTGCTCGGCGAGTGGCGAGCGGGGCTCGACTCCGTCGGCGAGCCGGCTGGCGAGATCGGGCCGGGCGAGGGCGAGCGCGGTGCGCACGAGCGCGGGCAAGGCGGCGGAGTACGTACGGGTCGGTGTGGATGTCCGGAACCTGCGCGAGCTCGTCCAGCAGCACGCCGGCCTGCTGTCGATGCCCCTGGGCGAGCAGCAGCCGCGCGGCGGCCGTGAACACCGTCGCGTGGTGCTGGGGCTGGGCGGCTCTCACGGGCTCTCGCGAGCAGCTCCCCGGCGGCAGGGGCGTGCTCGTGCGCGCCGCGCTCGGCGAGCAGGCGCAGCTGCACGGCGCGCGGCTCGAGCGGAGGACCGCATCGCCGGCTGCTTCCAGTCGGTCTGCAAGCGGCACGGCTTCGGCAAGCGCCTGCTCGGCCCGGCCGAGCTCTGCGAGGAACGTGGTGCTCATGCTGGCGATCCCGAGCGCGAACTCGGTGATGCCGCGACGCCGGCAGAAGTCGATTCCCTCCCGGCAGGCATCCAGTGCCGCTCGCGGCCCCTCGTACTGCCAGCTGTCGAGCGCGAGGTTGTTGTGGAGGACGGCCGCGGCGCGAGACCCTGACCGCGTCCGAGCGCGAGCGCCAGCGCCCGGCGCATGTCCTCGAGTCCTTGCGGATCTCCCAGCGAGGCGCGGGCCGTGCCGCGCATGCCGAGCGCCTGGGCCGGCTCGGGCAGCCCGAGCTGTGCGGCCAGCTCGAGCGCCTGCTGGGCGGGCGCAATCGACTCTCCCGCAGGCACTGCCGACGACGTGTACCGCCCGCCAACTCCCCGTAGGCGGCGACGAGCTCGGGGCCGGGCGGCTGCGCCTCGAGCAGCGCCAGAGCCTCACCGATCGACTCCGCTGCGCGCGGGTCGGCTAGTCGCTGCAGCACTCCCAGAGAGCGGTCAGCACGCGCCCGGCGGCGATGCTCGCGTCCTGCCGGCGGTAGAGATCGAGCGCTTCCTCGAGCGCGGCTCGTGTTTCCTGAAGCCGGTTTTGCTGCTGTGCCGCCTCCGCCCAGCGCTCGAGCAGCATGGGGCGCTCGGGGTGGCCGGCGGGGGCGAGCCCGAGCGCCTTGGCCAGACTCGCCTCGGCACGCTCGACATCCAGCGCGAGCGCGCGCTCGCCGGCGAGCGCCAGATAGCGGATTGCGTTCGCCTCCAGCTCGTTCGCCTGCTCGGCTTGGCCGGAGGCGCGCACGAGCTCGAGCGCCTGCAGGTAGTGGTAGGCGAGCACGTCGGCGAGGTCGTCGGAGCGCTCGCCCGCCCGACGCTCGAGCCAGGCGGCGGCCGCGCGGTGGCGAGCGGCGCGAGCGGCGCGGGGGATCTGGGCGTAGCAGACGTCTCTGACCAGCAGGTGCCAGAAGCCGTACTCGCCCTCGTCCTGCATCGAGGAGGTGGACGAGCGACGCACGAGCTCCTTGCGCGAGAGCTCGTGCAGCGCCTGCTCGACGTCGCGCGGGTCACGCTCGCCCATCTCGGCCAGGGCACCGCCCCAGAACACCTTGCCGACCACGGCGGCGTCCTGGAGCAGGCTCTTGCGCTCCTGCGAGAGGGTGTCCAGCCGGGCGGCAATCAGCGCCTGGACGGAGTCCGGCACCTCCTCGACCACCTGCCCGCGGTCGGCCAGCAGGCGCACGAACTCCTCCGCGGAAAAGGGGGTTGCCTCCCGCCCGCTCCAGCAGCGCCCGCTGCGTCTCCGCCGGCAGCACCGCGCGCTCGAGCAGCGAGGCGATCAGCCGCGCGGTCTCCTCGTCGGTCAGCGGGGCGAGGTTGATGGTCGTCGCGTTGCGCAGCCCTGCCGCCCAGGTCGGATGCTGCTCCTGCAACTCCGGACGCGCCGCACAGAGCACGAGCAGCGGCACGCCCTGCGACCAGTCGGCGAGATGCTCGAGGAACGACAGCAAGGCATCATCGGCCCAGTGCAGGTCCTCGAACACGAGCACCGTCGAGCCCTGTGACGCCAGCCCCTCCAGGAAACGCCGCCAGGCCGTGAACGACTCCTCCTGCGAGGCAGGCTCTGCGGGCGCCCCCACGAGCGGAGCCAGCCGCGCGGTCAGCCAGGCCCGGTCCTGCTCGTCCTCCGGAAGAGCACGCTCGAGCTTGGCGGCGGCTTCCTCGGGAGAATCGGACTCGAGGATGCCGCACTCCGCCTTGACGATCTCCCCGAGCGCCCAGAAGGCGATCCCCTCGCCGTAGGGCAGACAGCGGCCCTGGCGCCACGTCACGAGCTCGGGGTGCTGATCGATGTGCTGGAAGAGCTCGGCGCAGAGCCGGCTCTTGCCCACGCCCGGCTCGCCGATGATCGTCACCAGCTGGCAGGAGCGCTGCTGGGCCGAGCGCTCGAACGTCCCCACCAGAAGCGTCTTCTCGAGCTCGCGGCCCACGAGAGCCGTCGTGTGCTTACGGGTCACGTCCGAGCCAAAACGCGCTCGCGGCCGAAGCGGACGGAAGAGCGCGACCCGCTCCTGCTTGCCCTTCACCGCCACCGGCTCGAGTTCCTCGTAGTCGAAGACGCGCTCCGTCTGCCGATACGTCCCCTCCGAGCAGGCGACGCCGTTCACCGGTGCCGCCCCCTGCAGGCGCGAGGCCGTGTTGACGACGTCGCCCGTGACGATCCCCTCGCCTTCCTCGGGGCGAGCGCCGAGCGCCACGACCGCCTCGCCCGTGCCGATGCCGATCCGCACCTGCAGCGAGAGCGCCGGATCCGCTTCGTTCAGCTCCGCGATCGCCTCCAGGATGCGAAGCCCCGCGCGGACGGCACGCTCCGCGTCATCCTCGTGCGCGATCGGCGCCCCGAACACCGCCATCACCGCGTCACCGATGAACTTCTCCACGGTTCCGCCGTACCGCTCGATCTCCAGCCGCAAACGAGCATGGTACGGCCGGATACGAGCGCGGACATCCTCGGGGTCGGCCGCCTCCGAGGCGGCGGTGAAGCCAACCAGGTCGCAGAAGAGGACGGTCACGACCTTGCGCTCCTCGCGCACCGCCGCCACCGGCCGCGCGGCGGTCAACGGCGCCGCACAGAATGGGCAGAACGGGAACTCGCCGGGCAACTCTTTGCCGCAGGAGGGGCAGGCCGACACCGGCGCAGTCTACGGAGGTGAAGCCACCGCCCGAATCGCGCTGTACGAGCACGCAGGCCCTATGCGCCGGGCGCTTGGTACTTGATCTGACCGGCCTTGCCCAGGGCTTCCAGCGTTTCGTCGACGGTCATCAGCACCGTCGTCTCGAGTGAGCTGAGCGCACCGCCGCCACCGATCGCGAGCGCGACGGCGGCCATCGACACGTTGTCCGGAGCCTCCCACAGGTTGTAGCCGTCGTGGGTGCCGAAGGCGTACCAGAAGCCGTGGAGCTTGCCGCCGACCGACTCGATGTACGCCTGAGCGGCCTCGCGGCGATCTTCGGGGTTGGCGATCAGCCTGGCCCACGTCTCGGGCGTATAGCTGAACTTCGACAGATAGAGCGGCATGAGCACTCCCATCCTTCGCCGACCGGGGCCGCCAGCATATCCACCGTCACGAAGGTCGCGGCAAGCCGCACGCGGTTACTTCGTGCCGACGATGCAGCGGGCCACGCCCGGAATCCTCACCTTCCCGCCTTCTTCGTAGGCGCCGGCCCTGGCGATGACGGCCTCCGCGATCCGCTCGCCGCGCCGGTTCGCCGACCTGCTGAAGCGCCGCAGCTGCGAGCGAGACGTGCTCGCTGATCATCTCCCAGTACTGCGCGGGCGATTGCGTCACGAGTTCGACGTCGACGTTCCACTCGGCAACGTCGCGCAGCCCCGCCGCCTCGTAGAGGGCACTGACATATCCCGGGGCAGCGCAGCGGAACATGCTCGGCCCGTCCGGGTCGGGTGGCGGCAGCACCGCCTCCGTCGCGATGGCCTGCATGGCGATCGTCGTCCACGGGTTTTCCTCGGGCTCGACCCAGACCGACGAGCAGAGACGTCCGCCCGGCTCGAGGACACGCGCGAACTCGGCGGTCGCTCTGGCGACGTCGGGAAAGAACATGTATCCGAACCGCACCGAGATGCTGTCGAACGTCGCGTCGCCGAATGGCAGGTCGTCGGCGCTGCACACCGTGGTCTCGACGTTCGTGATCCCCTGCGCGTTCGCTCGTCGCGTCGCGATGTCGAGCATCTCGGCCGAGAGGTCGGTCAGAACGACATGTCCCCTCGGCGCGAGCGCAGCGACGCTGAGCCCCGGCTCACCGGTACCCGCGGCGATGTCGAGATGCTGCTGATCATCGGCGATGCCGAGACGCTCGATCATCGCCGTGCCGACCGGGCCCAGCTGATCCATGATGACCGAGTCCCACTTCTCCCAGCTCGCAGACAGCCCGGCCCACGTCGCACGCTGCGCGTTCCGGATCTCATCGCCGCTCGGCATCGGCCGCCTAAGGGTCGGGTCTCGGTGAGGAGCCCGGATCCCGGGCGCGACTCTTCGGGCCTGCCCGGCAGACGCCGCGTGAACCAGAACGACAGCACGGTGAGGAACGTGACGGCGAGCATCGACGTTTTCAGCGCGTTGAGCTGGGCGTCGCTGTAGTCGCTCGTGACGGCGTCCGCTTCGGCCGGTGTGAGTCCGGCGGCGAGCAGTTTCTGGCGTGCATCGTCGACCGTGACGATGGCGATGCCTTCCTGGGTGGCCTCCGCGAGCTGCGTCTTGACGTCGGCAGGCACCGCCGGGTTGTTCTGGATTCGGTCGTTGAACCCGTTCAGCAGGCCGAGGAGGAGCACGGCGCCGATCAGCGCGGTGCCGAGGGACGCGCCGAGGTTCTGCGCGGTTCCCTGGAGTCCACCGGCCTCGTTCGTCTGCTCCGCGGAGACCGAGGACATGATGACGTTGCCGAGCTGTGACATCAGGAGCCCTGCGCCGATCCCGAAGAAGATGAGCGACACGGCGAACGCCGTCCCGTGCAGGGTCACGTCGATCGTCTCGACGAGCACGAGCGCAGCGATCGCCATGGCCCCGAGGCCGATCTGGACGACGATCCGAGGCCCGAGCCGCACTGCCACCTTCGGTCCCAGGAGCGCGGCGGCGAGCATCGAGACCGACATCGGGAAGAGTCGCTTGCCCGTCTCGAACGCGTCGAAGCCGAGCACCACCTGGAGGTAGACCGGCAGGACGAAGAACATGCCCATCACGATCAACTGCTGGGCGCACAGCGCCGACAGCCCGCCGCGAAGCGTCTCGATCTTGAGCAGCGCACGGTTGAGGAGCGTCGTCTTGCCGAGCCGTTCGCGACGCTCCTCCCACGCCAGGAAGCACCCGACGGCAATGATGCCGCCGACGATCAGGAACGGGACCAGCGAAAATCCGAGCGGTGTGATCTCGTGCCCGCCGATCGAGGGTGCGGCGATCGGCTTGATCCAGCCCCAGGTGCTGCTCTTCAGGATCCCGAACACGATCAGCCCGAGCGCGATCGCCGAGAGGGCGGCACCGACGTAGTCCAGCTTCGGCGGCTCGGCGGGCTTGGGGGCGCGCTTCATGCGACGGTGGACGAGCAGCACCGCGATTACCACCACCACCTCGCCGACGAAGACGTAGCGCCAGGTCCAGGTCGTCGTGACGTAGCCGCCGATCAGCGGGCCGGCCGCGATGGCCGCTCCCGCGGCGCCGCCGATCATCCCGTACGCGAATGCGCGGTCCTTGCCCTCGTAGTTGGCGGCGGTCAGCGCCGCGATCGCCGGGATCACCAGCACCGCGCCGAGCCCCTCGATCCCCGACCAGCCGATGAGCAGACACCGTGAGGTTCGGGCTGAGCGACGTGATCAGCGAGCCCAGCCCATAGATCGGCGAGGCCGAGTGCGAAGGCATGGTCACGACCAAGGATGTCGCCGAGCTTCGCACCGACGAGCATGAACGCCGCCATCACGAGCGTGTACATCGTGATCGCGCTCTGAACGCCGGTGACCGTCGTGTCCAGGTCATCCACGATCCGCGAGATCGAGACGTTCATCACGCTCGAATCCAGCACCATGATGAACTGCGCCGAAGCAAGGATCATCAGCGGGAGCCACTTGCGCATTGCGCGACTCTACGAGTTTCGCGGCCCACTGGGCCGGCCAGGCGCCGATGGAATCCTCGCATCGCCCGCCGTCAGCTGTTCAGCACCGAGAGGCAGAAGCGGAAAGCCGTCATCGCTCCGGCGCCGAACCCGCCGAGGATGCCGACGACCGGGTCGGCACCGTCACCCAGCAGACAAGCAGCCCCGCGACGAGCAACGACGATTGCGCCAGGAATCCCCATCCGAACGCCTCCAGCACATGCCGACTGTACGGCACGGCAGCCCTTCCATCCAGGCGCACGCGTCGCCCGCGAGCGGGCGTGGCGACTCTCGCCTCACGACGAGCGACCCGTGTGGTTTACTCGCCGCGGAGGTGCCACGTGGAGGAAGAGCTTGGAAGGTTGATGGTCGGCTCGGCGCTCGGCGTCTGGGATGCCCCGGTCAGCCGGCGCGAGATTCAGCAGGAGGCCGAGACCTTGCTTGCGCAGGTGCCGCTGTTCAGCGGCCTGTCGCGACGCCAACTCGGCAGGGTTGCGGCGGTGGCGGAGCACAAGCACTGCCTCGCGAACTCCGCGCTCGTGCGCGTCGGCACGCCGGGTGATGCGGTCTACGTCATCCTCGACGGCGAGGCCCAGGTGGAACTGCCGGGCGGCCCTGTCGCTCTCGGTGCGGGCACCTTCTTCGGCGAGATGGCGATCATCGATGGCGCGCCGCGTTCCGCGACCGTGTCTGCGGTCACGGACATCGTGGTGCTCGTGATTCCGCGCGCGAAGATTCCTCGCGCTCCTCATGGCCGAGCCGAAAGTCGCGCTCGCGATCATGACGACGCTCGCCCAGCGGCTCCGCGAGGCGCAGGCGTAGGCTCAGCGGGCCACCCTGATCCTCCGGCGCCGGCAAGCGGGATGGGCAATCCGACGCGCTCGGTTCCCGGGTGGGGCGTGTGGCTGGTTGGAGGTCATGCGAGCGTCGCTTCGCGCTCGAGTCTCGGGAGGGCGACCGCGAGGGCCTTGCCGCGAGGTGATTCCCAGCTTGGCGAAGACCTTGTGCAGGTGCCACTCGACGGTACGGGCGCTGATGAAGAGCTGCGCGCCGATTTCCGCGTTCGAGAGGCCGTCCCGGGCGAGCCGGGCGATCTGCTCTTCCTGCGGCGTGAGGTCGTCGCGCGTTTCGTCGCTCCGCTTGCGCACCTTCACGCCGGTGGCGACCAGCTCGCGGCGAGCCCGTTCGGCGAAGCCGAAGGCGCCCATCGAGGTGAAGGAGTCGAACGCGCGACTGAGCTGCTGGCGCGCGTCGACGCGCCTGTTCTCTCGACGCAGCCACTCGCCGTAGCTCAGCCGGGCTCTCGTCAGGTGCAGGCCGATGCGACACCGGCCGAGATGGTCGATCGCCTGGAGATGGAGACCTTCGGCTGCCTTGCCCTCGGCGAGGAGTGCGCGCGAGCGCGCCTCGACGCCTTGCGCCCAGTCGGTGCCGCTCGCGCCGGTCCGCTCCACGAGGCGGTCGAGGGCGGCGGTCGCGACCTCCGGCGCCTCGCTTCGCGCCGCAGCCTCGACGAGTTCCCACAACGCCCAGGACGACGTGCTGATCTCGTCCGTCGCGGCTGCATCGAGCGCCGCCTCTTTCGCGAGGTCGTACTGACCGAGCCCGTTGTAGAGGACTGCGGTGGCGTACTCGGCGACGGTCGCCGCGGCGCCCTCGCCGCGTTCTTCGGCGCCCCGCGTCAGTACCTCGCGGAAGCCCAGCGCTGCGGCCTCCTCGCCGCGCCAGGCTGCGAGCTGGAGTGAGCCGTACGGCACGTTCTTTTGCCTGTTTCCCGTGTCCAGATCCAGACGCTGCGATTCGGCCAGGAGCCCGGCCGCCTGGGAAAGATCGCCGGCGAGCGTGTGATGCCCGGCCAGGTAGCTGAGCGCGAAGGCCATGTAGCTCAGCGTTCCGGTTGCGCGTGCTTGCCGCGCCTGTGCGGACACGAGCTCGAGCCATGCCTCGTCGTCCCACAAGTCCATTGCGGCGACGTTGAAGGCAAGGCACGACCACTCGAGTCGCGTGGCTTCGCCGCGATACATCCGGAGAGCCTTCTTGAGCGTGGGCGCGGCGGCCGCATAGCCATCCGTGAAGCGCGTCGCCAACCCCACCAGCAAGAGCTCCTTGGCCGACCTCGGCTTGAGGCCGAAGGGCGTGGCAAGCGCCGCGTGGGCGATATCGGTGATGTCGTAGCCGACCGCGTGACGACCTGCGTAGAGCGCGGCCACGAGCGCCTCGAGGTAGGTCTCGCACGCGAGCTCGGCGTCCAGTGTCACGAGTCGCCGCGCGGCTCCCAGGAGCAGCGGCGGAGCATCCCTTCCGCGCCGTAGGTCGAACGCCAGCTCGGCCCGCAGCCGTTGTGAGCGCGCCTGAGAGAGGTCGTCGAGAGGACCGGCGTCCGCGAATGCGAGCAGCGCTTCCGCGGCATCGGGATCGCCTGCCGTGGACGTTGCCTGTGCTGCAGCCAGGGCGCGAATCGCTCGCCGGGAGGGGTCGGGTGTGAGCTCGACGGCGCGCCCCAGGAACGCCGCTGCGGCGGCGACTCCACCGCGCGCCTGCGCTCGGCTTGCGGAGCGCTCGAGCTCGGCCGCGACTGCCTCATCGGACGCCGGCGTAGCTCGGGCGCGGTGCCAGGCACGACGATCCGGGTCGGTCTCGGCATCGGTCGCCTCGGCGAGCGCGTGATGCACGCGGAGGCGGTCGGCGGCGCCCGCCGCCCGGTAAGCGGCCGATCGGACGAGTGGGTGCGCGAACTCGACTCGCCCGCCGATGGTCAGCAGGCCGGCATCCACTGCCGGCTCGGCTGCGGTCGGCTCGAGGTCGAGGGCCATGGCAGCGCGGTGGAGCAGTACCGGGTCGCCGAGTGGCTCTGCGGCCGCGGCGAGGACGAGCAGGAGCGTGTCGGCCGGGAGCAGGAGGAGGCGCCGGGCATAGCTCGCCTCGATCTTGCTCATGACCGGTTGGGCGCCAGGGTGGCCGAACCCCGCAGCGACGCCGGCGGCTCTCCACGCGCGTGGGAGCTCGATCAGCGCGAGCGGGTTGCCGTGGCTCTCCTTGATGATCTGGTCGCGCACCGCGGCATCCAGCGGGCCGTACATGTTCTCGAGCAGGAGCGCGCGCGCGTCGTTGTCGCCGAGTCCGCGGATCGGCAATTCGGGCAGGCCGGTGAGGAAGTCCTCGTCGGCGCTGGTGCGAACGGCGCAGACGATCGCGACGCGCTCGGCGAGCAGGCGGCGGGCGACGAAGCCGAGGATCTGCGCGGAGGCGTGGTCGAGCCACTGCGCGTCGTCGACGATGCAAACGAGCGGCTGTCCCTCGGCGACCTCGGCGAAGAGCGTGAGGGTGGCGAGGCTGACGAAGAAGCGGTCCGGTGCCGGGCCGGCGCTGCGGCCGAACACCGTTGCGAGCGCCTCGCGCTGCGGCTCGGGCAGTCGCTCGAGGCAATCCAGCATGGGCGCGCAAAGCTGATGCAGCCCGCTGTAGGCCAGTTCCATCTCCGACTCGATCCCGACGGCCCGCGCGACATGCCAGTCGTCGACACGGCCGGAGAGGTAGCCCAGCAGCGCGCTCTTGCCGACGCCGGCCTCTCCGCGCAGGACGATGACTCGACTGTGACCGGCGCGCGCGTCGGTCAGCAGCCGGTCGAGCTCTTCACACTCGGCACGACGTCCCAGGAGCTTCACCCGGCGGCCCTCCCCTACGCAAGAGCTCCTTGCCCGGCGATTGTATTCCGATTGCGCTCGATTATCGGAGGTGGCGCGTGTGGCTGGTTGGTGGTGATCCCACGCCCGATGCGTCTGTGAACAGCGGCTGCTCGGCGTTGCCGCCGGCGTGGATGTGGTGGTCGTGGAGCAGTTTGTGGTGGCGGGGGCAGAGCTGGGCAGCGGCAGCTGCCAAGCTCGAATCCGAATTCGCGGCGCCCACCCCGGAAGGCTCCGCCTGCAGGCCGGAAGCCGGATCGGTACGGTAGGCGACGATGTTCGGGCATGGACACCTGCCGTCGTTCGGCGGGGCGACCGGGTGGCTCAACTCCGAGCCCCTCGGCACCGCCGAGCTGGACGGCCGTGTCGTCGTCGTCAACTTCTGGACGCTGACGTGCATCAACTGGCTGCGGCAGGAGCCGTATGTCCGCGCCTGGTCGCAGGCGTATCGGGACGACGGGCTGCTCGTGATCGGCGTCCACACGCCGGAGTTCTCGTTCGAGCATGACATCGACGGCGTGCGGCAGGCGATCCAGGACCGATCGATCGACTATCCCGTCGCGCTCGACAACGACTACGGGGTCTGGCGAGCTTTCGACAATCACTACTGGCCGGCGCTGTACTTCGTCGACGCCGAGGGTGTCATCCGCGATCGGCACTTCGGCGAAGGTCGCTACGAGAAATCGGAGCGCGAGATCCAGCGGCTGCTCGGCGTCGAGCGCGAACCCGTCGCCGTCGAAGGGGTCGGTCCGGAGGCGGAGGCGGACTGGGACCACCTGCGCACGCCCGAGACCTATGTCGGTTACGAACGCAGCGAGCACTTCGCCTCACCCGAAGGCGCGGGGTTCGGCCAACGGCGCAGCTACCGGCTGCCGGAGCACCTGCGGCTCAACCAGTGGGCGCTCGCGGGCGAGTGGACGATCGGGGCCGAGAACGTCGTGCTCGACGAGGCCGGCGGGAGCATCGCCTACCGCTTCCACGCGCGCGACGCGCACCTGGTGCTCTCAGCCGGCGCGCGCGATGCGATCCCCTTCCGCGTGCTCCTCGACGGGGAGGCTCCGGGCGCTTCACACGGTGGCGACGTCGACGAGAACGGCAATGGCGTGCTCCGAGAGGGCCGCCTCTACCAACTCGTCCGCGCACATGACACCGTGCGCGAGCGGACGCTCGAGATCACGTTCGACGAGCCCGGCGCCGAGGCCTACTCATTCACCTTCGGGTAGCCGGCACGCGGGCGATCTAAGCTGCGGCGGGCGATTGCAGGCGACCGAGGAGCCCTGGATGCCGGTGCTCTCGCACGGCCGTCTCGAGATCGAGTACAGCGACGCCGGTGACGGCCCCGCGGTGGTGCTCATCCACTGCTCGGTCAGCGGCATCCGCCAGTGGCGCTCGCTGACCGAGGTGCTCTCGGATCGCTACCGCGTGCGTGCGCTCAACCTCTACGGCTACGGCGAGACGACGCCGTGGCCCGAGGGGGAGACGCAGACCCTCGAGGCGCAGGCCCGCATCGTCGTCGCCGCGTGCGACGGGCTCGGCGACACCGTGTCGCTCGTCGGGCACTCCTTCGGCGGGCACGGTCGCGCTCAAGGCCGCCACGCTGCTCGGCCCGCGCGTCGGCAGCATGGTGCTGATCGAGCCGAATCCCGTCTACCTGCTCGCGCAGGGCGGGCGTGACGAGGAGTTCGCAGAGGTGCGCGCCCTCCGCGACCACGTCAAGCACTTCGGCGCCCTCGGCGATTGGGAGGCGGTCGCGGAGCGCTTCGCCGACTACTGGGTGGGTGACGGGACCTGGAGCGCGATGCCCGAGGCCCGCCGCGCTGCCTTCACCGACCTGCTGCCGCCGAACTTCCACGAGTGGGACGCCGCGATGGGCGAGACGACCACGGTCGAGCACCTGGCCGTCCTGGAATGCCGGACGCTGGTCATGAGCGACCCCGCGACGCGGAGGCCGATCCGCGCGATTGCGGCGATCCTCGAGCAGGCGTGTCCGGCGTGGACGTTCCGCGACATCCCCGCCGGCGGCCACATGGCGCCGGTGACCCGACCCGACCTCGTCAACCCGGTGATCCGCGAGTTCCTCGACGCGGGATGAGATCAGAGCTCCGCCGATCGCTCGGCCGCCGCCGCGTTCTCCTCCAGGCGCGTCGTCGCCACGACGTCTGCCTCGGTGCGCGCCAGTGAATTGCCCGTGACGATGGCGAGGAAGTCGTCGCGCTCGAGCGCATACAGGCGGGCATCGGTGGCGCGGACACGGTCGCCGTCCGCGGCACCCCCTGGAGCAGTGCGATCTCGCCGAAGAAATCGCCGGGTCCGACCTGGATGATCTGGGAGCCCGCGTCGATCGTCATCGCGCCCTCCCCGACGACGTAGAAGCGGTCGCCGACCTCGCCGGTGCGAATCACGACATCGCCGGCCCTGACGTCGACCTGGACGAGGTGCGAGGCGATCCGCTCCTTGGCGACGAGCGAGAGCGGGGCGAAGAGCGCGACGCGCTCGATCAGTGCGATTTGCGAGGCAGGGGCGACCTCGGCGTCGATCTCGAGGATGCCGCCGATGCGTGACGAGGACGAGCACGGGGAGAATCGCGCCGACCGCGAGGAACGCCGGCTTGAGTCCGAGCACGCTGATGACGGCGGGCGCGGCGAACGAGCCGATCGCCGCCGTTCCCATCGCGAGGCCCCAGGTCACGCCGAGCACCCGGGTGAGCACGTCGTCCGGGACGGTGCGCTGGAGCAGGGTGAACCCCGAGACGTCGACGACGCTGTTGGCGGCACCGACCACCGCGAGCAGGATGATCACCGGCGCGAAGTACGGCAGCGGCGCCATCAGCATGATCGGGACGCCCCAGAAGACGAGGGCCCAGGCGAACGGCGGCGCGAGCCGCTCGCCGCGAAGCGAGACGGCGCCGAGTGCGCCGACCAGGCCGCCG
Source organism: uncultured Actinomycetes bacterium (assembly GCA_963705965.1). Lineage (GTDB taxonomy): Bacteria > Actinomycetota > Thermoleophilia > Gaiellales > JALYLC01 > JALYLC01. Next base: position 65,044 of record CAVPLI010000009.1, read on the forward strand.
GCTCCGATCGCGGCCGCCAGGTAGCCGACCTCGGTGGCGCCCTTGTGGAGCACCTGGTACGCGGCGACGACGATCAGCACGTTCAGGCACCCGCGCACGAATGTCTGCGAGGCGATGAGGCCCACGAGGAGCCGCGCGCGCGGAACCTCCCCGATCGCCTTGAACCCCTGCAAGACCTCGATGCGCGAGCCACGCGCAGTCGCCGGGAGGCCGCCCGGGACGGACACGAACGCGAGCAGCGCGGCCGAGACGACCAGCGCCGCTGCGCTCGCCGCGAACACCGCCGCGACGTCGGCGAACGCGACCAGGACGCCGGCGCCGAGTGGGCCGAGCAGCGTGCCGAGGCTCTCGATCGTCGAGGTCGCTCCGTTCGCAGCGATCAGCTCCCGGGCCGTGCGCGCGAGCGATGGGAGCAGCGAGATGAGAGCCGGCCGGAACAGCGTCGTGCAGACGCCGACCGCAGACCCGGCCGCGAAGACCATGACCCGGTCGTCCATCAGGGCTCCCGCGGCCGAGACGACGAGCGCGGCCGCTCCGAGCGTCACGATTCCCAGCAGGAACCGCTCGCGCCGGAAGCGATCGCCGAGGGACGATGCGAACGGCGCGATCGCGGCCGCCGGGAGCAGGCGTGCGAGGCCGGCGATCCCGACCGCCGTGGATCCGCCGTGGCTGTAGGCGAACACGCCGAGGGCGACGAAGTGCGCCCATTCGGCGACGATGGCCGCGCCCCAGGCCAGCTCGCTGCGCCGGATGTCGGCGTTCTCAGCCGCGACTCGGAGGGCGGTGAGCGCCTGGCGGTAGTGGGCCACGGGGAGAGTCAAGCCGACGGCCGTGCCCGGTGAGCCGGTTCATGGCGATGCCGCGCATGCCGCGAGCACTGGCGCGGCGCGCGGCGCTTGCGCCCGCCGAGCGCCGGAATCGGGGAGACTCCTCACGTGACGACGTCCCGGAACGGCCGCGAGGGTCTCGCTTCGAGAACGTGGGCGGACGACGCCGTCCGGCGAATCGAAGCCGATGCCAACCGGTCGGCCGACACGCATCTGCACGCCTTTCCGCTGCCCGAGCACTGGGACATCGATCTGTACCTGAAGGACGAGTCGGTCCACCCGACGGGATCGCTCAAGCACCGGCTCGCGCGCTCGCTGTTCCTGTACGGCATCTGCAATGGCTGGATCGTCGACGGGACGACGATCGTCGAGGCCTCGACCGGCTCGACTGCCGTCTCGGAGGCGTACTTCGCGCGCTTCCTCGGCCTGCCGTTCGTCGCCGTCATGCCCGCCTCGATCAGCCCCGAGAAGATCGCGCTGATCGAGGCCGAGGGGGCGACGTGTCACCTCGTCGACGACGCGACGACCGTGTACGACGAGGCTCACCGGCTCGCGGACGAGTGCGGCGGGTACTTCCTCGACCAGTTCACGTTCGCCGAGCGAGCGACCGACTGGCGCGGCAACAACAACATCGCGGAGTCGATCTTCAGCCAGATGGCGCTGGAGCGGCATCCGGTTCCCGCCTGGATCGTGGTGGGGGCCGGCACCGGCGGCACGAGCGCGACGATCGGCCGCTATGCCCGCTTCGGCCGCTACCGGACGCAGATGTGCGTCGTCGACCCGGAGGACTCGATCTTCTACTCGGCCTGGAGCGGCGACCCCGCGGCGTTCACCGGCCGGCAGTCGCGCATCGAGGGCATCGGACGGCAGCGCCTCGAGGCGTCGTTCCTGCCGGACATCGTCGACCGCATGATCCAGGTTCCGGACGCGGCGTCGATCGCCACGATGCGCCTCGTGAGCGAGCGCACGGGACGCAGCGTCGGCGGGTCGACCGGGACCAACGTCTGGGGGGCGTTCCAGCTGATCGCCGAGATGCTCGCGCGTGGCGAGCGTGGGAGTGTCGTGACCCTGATCTGCGACGGCGGGGACCGCTACGCCGGCACGTACTACAGCGACGCCTGGGTCGCCGATCAGGGGCTCGATCTCGCGCCCCAGAGAGCAGCGGTGGAGCGGTTCCTCGAGTCGGGCGCGTTCCCGTGGCCCGAGCCTGCGACCTAGACCTCGGTGATCACGTCCTTGATCGCGACCACGACCTCCGGCGGTACCTCGTCCATCCCGTGAGCCTCGCGCGCGTGGGAGTGGATTTCCTCGAACAACGCGGTCTCGTCCTCGTTCCGCGTTACCCACTGGCAGCCCGGTACGACATCCCCGCACTTGAATTGCTTCATCGAAGGCTCCTGATCGTCGGTTGGCGCGGCCAATAGTAGACCGCCCGGAGTGCCGCGGCTGACGGCGCGCCGAGGTACCCGAGCGCGAGTACGATCGGCCGGTGTGCCGGATCCTGGCCTACCTCGGTGAGCCGCTCTCGGTGCAGAGTCTGCTGTTCGACACCGACAACAGCCTCGTCCGGCAGTCGTACAGCCCGCGCATGATGAACACGTTCCTGAACCTCGCGGGGTTCGGGATGAAGGCGTGGGATCCGACCTCGCTGAGGCCCGAGGACCCGTTCACGTATCGCGCGACGACCCTGCCGTCGTTCGATCGCAACCTCCGCGCCATCTCGTCGAAGCTCGCGCCGACGTGTCTGGTCGCGCACGTCCGCGGGACCACCTACTCGGGCGAAGCGGTCGTCGCCGAGACGAACCTGCACCCGTTTCACTTCCCGGGCGCGCGCGTCGTCCTCGCGCACAACGGGCACCTGCGGCAGTTCTCGCGCATGCGCTACTCGCTGCTCGAGCACGTGCGGCCGGAGCTTGCCGAGTGCATCGAGGGCACGACCGATTCCGAGTGGATCTACGCCCTCGTCCTCTCGCAGCTCGCCGATCCCTGCGGAGTCCCCGAGACCCGCGAGCTCGCGGACGCCACCGCGAGGGCCCTCCGCATCCTGCGCACCGTTCGCGCCGCGCACGGTATCGACACCTCGTCGCCGGTCAACCTCTGCATCACCACGGGGCGCTCGGTGGTCGCGACCCGGCTGTCGTTCGACTACGGCTGGTATCCGCCGGAGGACGAGATGCTCGAGACCGACCTCCCGTTCGTGAGCCTGTGGTGCGCGGTCGGGGGCGAGTACGTCGAGCGCGACGGCGACTGGCAGATGACCGCGAGCGACACGCCACGCTCGGTGATCATCGCCTCCGAGCCGCTCACGACCGACTCCTCGACCTGGTTCGAGGTGCCGGAGTACTCGATGCTGACGGCCGAGCTCACGCCGGACGGCGTCGATTTCGAGACGCGTGACCTCGATGTCTGACGGCGAGACCGTCGAATTCCTGGCAGGCGTCCCGCTCCTCGCAGGCCTCGAGGAAGCGGACCTCGCCGGGCTCGCACGGGCCGTGCGGCGGCGGACGGTGCGCGCGGGCGAGACCCTCTGGCGCCAGGGGGAGGAGGGGAGGGAGCTGCTGTTCGTGCTCGACGGCGCACTCTCGGCTTCCCTGCGCCTGCCCGGGGATCGCATGGTGGAGATCTGGAGGGCAGGTCGTGGGGAAGCGGTGGGGGAGATCGCGCTGCTCGACGGCAACGGGCACACCATGAGCGTCCACGTGGCCGAGACCGCAACCGTTCTCGCGCTCGGCCGGCTGGAGTTCGCGGCGTTGCTGGCGCGCCAGCATCCATCGGCGTTCAGGCTGAAGCGCGGCCTGGCGTCGCTCTTCATCTCACGCCTTCGCCACCAGCTCGAGCGGCTCGCTCAGTCGCTCGGCGACGCCTCCACCGGCCCCGGAGCCGACGATGCCGCTCGCACGTACGCCGAGCTGGCGCCCTGCGGCCCGCCCGACAGCAAGTACGTGCGTCGCATGGGGACGTTCCACGACTTCGACTCGCTCGCGCTCTGGGGCTTCCTGACGTCGGGAAGCTACGCGCAGTGCCCGCCGGGGCGCACGCTGCTCGCCGAGGGGGCGCAGTCGACGGCGTGCTACCTCACGATGAACGGCGCGGTCGAGAAGGTGCTGCTGCGCGGGGAGCGGCGCATCCGCGTCGGGCTCGCGGGGCCGGGGAAGACGTTCGGCTACGAGGGCCTCATCGACGGTCGCCCATCTCCCTTCACCGCGATCACGCGCGAGCGGACGCTCTTGCTCGTCCTGCCGCGCGAGCCGTTCGGGAAGCTCTTCAACGGCGAGGACGCCGTCTCCCGCGTCTTCCTGGACGTGATCCAGCGTGAGCTCGTGGCGTCGCTGCGACAGACGTTGCGGCACCACGCGCGCTTCGCGGCGAGCGTGTGAAAGTCGACGCTCAGCGCAGGGGAAGGTCCGCGCACAGACGGGTGCCCTGACCGGGCACGCTCTCGATAGCGAGCACGCCCGCGAGCGCCTCGACCCGGTCGCGAAGTCCGCTGAGTCCCGACCCCCGATCCGGATCGGCGCCGCCCGCCCCGTCGTCCTCGACGACGATGCGCGCGCCCTCGGTCGTGCGGGTGACGCGCACGCACGCGGCTCCGGCGCTCGCGTGCTTGGCGATGTTCGCGAGCGCCTCGGAGACGACGTAGTACGCGGCGGCCTCGACCGGCTCCGGCAGCCGTTCCGGCAGGTGCGTCTCGACGGTGACCGGAAGCGGCGCGCGCACGGCGAGCACCTCGAGCGCTGCGGTCAGTCCGCGGTCGGTGAGCACGGCGGGATGGATGCCGCGGGCGAGCTCACGCAGCTCCTCGAGCGCCTGCGTCAGCTCCTCGGACGCGACCGCGATGAGCTCCTCGGCCTCGTCGGGGGCGCTGCGGATCTTGGAGCGCGCCAGACGCAGGCCGACCGACATCGCGACGAGCCGCTGCTGGGCTCCGTCGTGGAGGTTCCGCTCGATGCGCCGTCGCTCGGCATCGCTCGCCTCGACGATGCGCAGGCGCGAGGCTGCGAGCTCGTTGCGGGCCTGCGCGCTCGCGACAGCAAGCGCGACGAGCTCGGCGAAGCCCTGCAGCCGGCGTTCGGTCTCGGGCGGCAGGGACTCGCCTTCGCGCAGGGCGACGATGAGCGCGCCCCAGGTCGTTCCCGCGACGCTGATCGGCACGCCCACTCCGGCGCGAAAGCCGAGCGCGCGCAATTCCGCAGCTCCCTTGCCAGGCAGTCCCACGTAGCTCGACCGGGCGGGAGCCCCCGTCTGGAGCACGTGGAGCGCCGTGCCCTCCTCGAGCTCGATGACGTTGCCGGGCGCGAAATGCCCCGTCGGCTCGCCGAACTTCCCGACGATCGTGGACGTCCGCGCGTCCTCGAAGCGGTGCAGCACCGCGGTTCGCAGCCCGAGCAGGGCGCAGACCTCCTCGGTCACGTTCTGGAACACGTCCTCGGGCGGCACGTCGCGGGCCACGAGCGTTGCCACGCGCCGCAGCGCGGCGTGCTCCGCCTCGGCGTGCTGCCGCTGCTCGGTGGCTTCTCGGTGATCCGCCTTGGCCACGAAACGGCACCATACGACCTCGGCTCAGGTCGGCAAGATCCTGGTCGACGGGCGTATGCGAGAGGCGATGCGGATGACGGGCCACGCGCCGAATCGCAGCGAGTGGCCGGCCGCCGTGAGCAGCGGGCGCTGCAGGGCCGGCGGGTGGAGTCCGTATTCGCTGCGGATGCGCGGCGGGAGCAGCGCCGTCGTCGCGAGCCGGTGTGCGGGGTTGAGGATGCGCATCGGTCCCGGCAGCCGCGCGCGGAGCACGGCACCGGCGATCGTGCGCGCGGGCTCGGTCACGCTGATCGTCTCGCCGTCGATCTGAGCTGCGAAGTAGGCGCGCATGTCGGCAAGCGTCGCCGGGATGACGCCGGAGGGCGTGCCGAAGAGCTCCGCGACGACCGCCATGTCCCGGTAGTAGCGCTCCTGGTCGGCGTCCGAGAGCGCGTGCTCGAAGCGCTGGTAGGAGACGAGGGAGGCGTAGACGAGCGTTGCGTGCACCCACAGCATCAACTCGGGATCCTCGGCCGAGTACGCGGTGCCGGCCGGGAACACGCCCAGCCGCGTGGCCGTCCGGCCGTTGACGCGGGTGTGTGCCGCCTTGACGGCATCGGCCGCCCGCTCCGCTTCCGCCTTGCTGCCGTAGGTGATGAGGTAGAGGGCGCGCAGCGTCCCGACGAGCCGTCGCCAGATGTCCCGGTCGTAGCTCGAGTGGGCGGCGACGCCCGCGGCGACGAGTGGATGCGCGACCTGCAGGAGCACCGCGGTGCCGCCGCCCAGGAAGGGCGTGACCGGCGTGTTCCCGACGCGGCGGATGACGCTCTCGGGAGCGAAGTACCCGTCCCGGCTCGCAAGCCGCTCGGCGTGACTCCGCGTGCGATCGGAGCGGTTCGCATTCACGGGACCAGCGTACGCGCGAGACCGGGGAGATCTCGACGTCGGGTGCGACGCCTGTCGATTCGCCCGCGGGCCATTCGTCTTCAGGGCGAAACGGTCTCGAACGACTACGACAGGAAGGAACGAGATGCCCGACATCACGGTCAAGAGCGTGGAGCAGTTCGACTCGCCCAACGGGGGCGGATTCTGCCGGGCTCGCGCCGGACTCGGCGTGAGCGCGTTCGGCATGCAGGTCGAGCACTTCCCGCCGAACTTCGAGCACTTCCCCGAGCACGACCACACCGCGGACGGGCAGGAAGAGGTCTACACGGCCCTCTCCGGCGCCGCGACATTGCATGCGGGCGGCGAGCGCTACGAGATCGTCCCGGGGACGTTCGCGCGCGTGGGCCCCGGCGTCACGCGGCGCATCACGACCGGCGACCAGCCGGTGCAACTGCTGGCCATCGGCGGAACGCCGGGACAGCCCTACGTGGCGCCGGCGTTCACCGAGAACGGCGCGCCGCTGCCGGGCTGAGCGCTGCGGGTGCGAGGGCCGGCGAGCCTCTGCCCGCCGGCCCTCGCACGCCGGCATTTCACCGGTGGGCGGCGGCGTGGCGGCGTCCCGCGCGCCCGAACCGCATGCCGAGCAGGAGCGCACCGGCAGACGCGATGGCGAGTGCGGGTGCGATCCACGCGATGTCGCGGTACTCACCGCCGTGGTCGGGAGCGGTGCTCGTCAAGATCGTCACCGCGACGATGTAGAAGACGACCTCCAGCGCGACCGCGGTCCTGCGGGGAGCGAGCCAGCCGAGCAGGAGCCCGCCGACGAGTGGCAACAGCGCGAACATTCGTGACCTCCGATCGAGACGCTTGCGAGCCAACCCGGAACCATCTACTCTGCGCTGCAGAGTAGATGAGTGAACTCTGCACTACAGAGTTGATGCCTGTCAAGCTGTCCATGGGACGGAGCGGATGAGCCGGTATGCAGCCGACGTGACGGTGGCCTCGGTCGTGGCCATCAGGGCAGCGGAGAGACGCCGGTCGGTCACCGTGCCGACGCCACTCGTGGCGTTCGCGCTCGTGAATCTCGGTGGCGTCGTGGCAACGATCCTGCTCGGGCGCTTCCACCTCGCGCTCTACGGCATCCCTGCTTTCACCCTCGCCGTGTGGGTGTCGGCGCGTGTGTTTGCGCGACAGGCGCGCACGGAGGGTGTGCAGGTCGCGATTCGGCCGTGGGCGCTGACGGCAGCGGCGCTCTGTCTCGGCGCCATGGGGGCGTCGCGGGCCGGAGTCCTGCTCGACATCGCGGTCATCAGTGCAGTCGGCCCGTTCCTCGCGCAAGCCGCAGGCCTCTGGCTCTTCGGGCGCTGGGCCGGCAGCGACGAGCTCCGCGCCGCCGCCGGCGTCATGGTCGTCGCGTCGCTCCTGATCGGTTCCGTGGCTACCGGTGACGTCGCCGTGGCACTCCAGTTCGCGGTCTACGGGACGGTGCTGCTCGTAGCCTCCCGTCTCGTCACGATGCGAACGGCACCCGCGTGAGCTCCCATCCGATTCACCGCCTCGACGACGACGTGCATCAGCGCGTACGGCTCGGCATCCTCGCCGTCCTCACGAGTGTCGCCAAAGCCGACTTCGCGCATCTCAAGACCACGCTCCAGGTCACCGACGGCAATCTCGGCAGGCATCTGCAGGTGCTCGAGGGGAGCGGCCTGATCACGATCGACAAGACCACGGAGAATGGGCGTCCTCGGACGTGGCTTCAGGTCACGCGCAAGGGACGCACTGCGCTGCGCCACGAGTTGCAGGCCCTCAACGACCTGATCGCGGAGATCGAGCGCAACGAGCGCTCGCCGGCGCGGCAGGCGTTCCGGTCGCCCGCGCACGAAAGCTGAGCGCAGTCGTCCTCGCGTCCGCGTCATGTCTTCGTCGCGACGGCGAAGACGACGTTGACCTCGACCTCGCGGATCGCCGATCTGGCGATGGAGTCGTAGTTGGCAGCGCGTACGCGCTCGCGCGAGGCGGCGTCGAGTTGCTCGAGTGTCCCGCGATAGCCCGTGCCCAGAACGGCCGACCACCAGTCGTCGGCGGTGGGGATCGCATGCGTCCCGGGCCGTGCGACGACTTCGGCGGCCTCGATGCCGGACTCTCGCAGGAGCGCGCGCAGAGCCGGAGGATCCGAGATGCGATCCCAGGGATTGAAGCCCTTGTAGAGATCGGGCCTCACGTCGCGGATCGCGTCCCAGAAGGCGGTCGTGGCGGGTTCCAGGAAGCGCGGGCCCCAGGTCGTGATCGCGAGCCGGCCGCCCGGCCGTGTCACCTGCCAGAGCGCGCGCACGGCGGCGGACATGTCGGGGACGAAGAAGATGCCGAAGACGCAGACGACGGCATCGAAGTGGTCCGGCGGCAGGCGGAGATCGAGCATGTCGCCGAGGCGGAACTCGACCTGTGGCAACTCCCGTGCGGCAGCCTTCGCACGGGCTCGCTCGAGCAGCCGCTCGGCCAGGTCGACGCCGAGCACCGATCCCGCCGGCCCGACCTGGCGCGCCGCAGCGAGTGCCGATGCCCCGCTGCCGCAACAGACGTCGAGGACCCGCTCGCCGGGCTGCAGGTCGAGTCGCTCGACGGTCTCGGCGCCGAACCGCTCCCAGAACGAGTTGGCGGGATCGTCGTAGCTGTCGGCGGCGGCGTTGTACGTCGTGGCTGCCGCCGCCCTGGCAGCGTCCGGCGTGCTCACGTCATCTCCCGGATCCCGGGTACGCCCGCATGCGACGGAATGGTGCCGCGGAGGCCTGCCTCGATCAACCCGGCGGACCGGCGCCGGGGGTATCACCTGCCTGGACGGCGTAGGCTCGTGGCGTGACACAGTCGGCCGCGGAGCGCTATCTCCGGCTCGGGCTGCAGCTCGGCCGGCACGTCGACGGGATCGTCGACGCCTACTTCGGGCCACCGGAGCCGGCGGCCGAGATCGGCGGCGCTCCTCCGGCCGAGCCGCGAACGCTGGTTGCAGCGGCCGAGGCTCTGCTCGACGAGCTCGACGACGGCTGGCTGCGCGACCAGGTCGGCGGATTGCGCACGTACGCCGGGGTTCTGGCCGGCGAGTCCCTTTCGTATGCGGACGAGGTGGAGGGGTGCTACGGCGTGCGGCCCGTCGTCACCGACGAGGCGGTGTTCGCCGCCGCCCACGCACAGCTCGAGGAGTTGCTGCCCGGGGACGGGTCGCTGGCCGAGCGTCACGAGCGCTGGCGCCAGGCGATGCTCGTGCCCACCGAGCGGGTCGAGCGAACGGTGACGGCCGTCATCGAGGAGGCGCGAGCCCACACACGCGCCCTCGTCGATCTGCCGGACGGCGAGGGCGTGTTCGTCGAGATCGTGCACGACGAGCCCTGGCTGGCGTTCAACGACTACCGCGGCGACCTCCGCAGCCGGATCGAGGTCAACGTCGACCTCCCGATCTCGGCCGTCGACCTGCTCCGGCTGGCGATCCACGAGACCTACCCGGGCCACCATGCGGAGCGCGCGATCAAGGAGCACGTGCTCGTGCGCGGCCGCGGCCTGCTCGAGGAGACGATCGTGCTCGTGCCCACGCCGCAGTCGCTCATCGCCGAGGGCATCGCCGAGCTGGCGCCCCTGTTGCTGCTCGAGGGCGACGCCGGCGACTCGCTCGCCGCGGTGGTGCACGACGCGGGCATCGACTTCGATCTGGCGCACGCGCTCGCCGTCGGGCGAGCCTCCGAGCCGCTGCGGTGGGCGCAGATCAACGCGGCGCTGATGTTGCACGACGCGGGGGCGAGCGAGGCCGAGACACAGGCGTATCTCGAGCGCTGGGGCCTCATGACCCCGAAGCTCGCCGCGCACCTGATCCGCTTCATGACCGAGCCGACGTCGCGGAGCTACATCCTCACCTACGCCGCGGGACAGGACCTCTGCCGCGCATACGCCGGGCGCGATCCGGAGCGCTTCCGGCAGCTGCTCACCGAGCAGGTGAGGGTGCGCGACCTGCTGGAGGCTTGATGCGTCAGGCGGCCGCGCGGCGCAGCTGACGCCGCGCGCGGTCGGCCGCGAGCAGGACGTCGATGTCGGCCGCGACGACGGGATGGGCGTAGAGGTGGCCCTGCCCGTAGGTGCAGCCGAGCTCGACGAGGCGGTCGTGCTGCCCGGCGACCTCGATGCCCTCCGCCACGGTGATGAGCCCGAGCGTCGTGGCCAGATCGGTGATCAGCCGTGCGAACGCCCATTCCTGGCCGTCCTCCTGCTCGATCCCGTCGATGAACGGCTTTGCGATCTTGAGGATGTCGACCGGGAAGCGCCGGAGGTAGCGAAGCGAGGAGTACCCGGTGCCGAAGTCGTCGATCGCGATCTGGATGCCGAGGCTGCGCAGCTGCGCGAGCAGGGCGAGAGCCGACTCGGAGTCGTGCAGCAGGCTCGTCTCGGTCAGCTCGAGCACCAGCGAGGTCGCGGGGAGTCCGTTCACGTCGAGCGCCTCCGCGATGTCGCGGAGGAGCGCATTGCCCAGTTGCTCGGGCGAGACGTTGACGGTCACCTGCAAGTGCTCGCACCCGGGGTGCCTGGCACGCCAGCCGGCCAGCTGGGTGCACGCGTCGCGAAGGATCGACGAGCCGATCTCATGGATGACCCCGGCGCTCTGGGCGAGGGGGATGAAGACGTCGGGCGGAATCGGGCCGCGCGTGGGGTGGTTCCAGCGCGCGAGCACCTCGAGCGCGCGGATGCTGCCGTCGGAGAGCGCGACGATCGGCTGATACACGGCGGTGATCTCCTTGCACGCGACGGCGCGCAGGAGCTCGTGGCGGAGCTCGAGCTCGCGCACGCTGTCGGCCTGCATGCCCGGCTCGAAGACGCAGACGCCGCCGCGCTTCGTGGCCTTGGCGCGGTACATCGCCGTGTCGGCGTCGCGCAGCAGGCTTTCCGGATCGGTGCGTCCCGTCGCGATGCCGATGCTCGCGCGGATGCGCAGTTCGTGCCCGTCGACGTCGAGCGGCGCGGACAGTGCTTCGATGATGCGCGCGCCGAGGATCTCCGGCACCGGGTCGTTCTCGTGCGCGATCAGGATCGCGAACTCGTCGCCGCCGAGCCGGGCGGCCGTCTCCGAATGGCGCAGGCACTTGCGGATGCGCTTGGCCGCCTCGACGAGCAGCCGGTCGCCGGCGAGGTGACCGAGGCTGTCGTTGACGAGCTTGAACTCGTCGACGTCGAGGAAGAGCACCGACACCTCGCCGTCGGCTCGCTCCGCGCGCGCGAGCGCGTGATCCAGCCGGTCGATGAACAACGCGCGGTTCGGCAGTCCCGTGAGCGGATCGGTCAGGGCCTGGCGCACCGCGTCGGCCGCTCGCGCCGTCGAGAGCGCCACCCCGGCGTACTCCGCGAAGAATCCGAGCGTGTCGGCCTCCGCCTCCGTGAACTGGTGGTCGCTGTGCGTCGCGACGACGAGGCTGCCGACGATCTCGCCATGGCCGTAGACGGGAGCCGCCATGGCCGCCCGCAGGCCGTCGGCGGCGAGCATCTTGATGTCGCCCTCGCGGCGGCCGTAGGTGTTCGAGATCAGCAGGCGCTCCTCGACGATGGCCCGGCCGCCGAGACCCTCTGTCACCGGCCCGCGCCGCAGCACCCGCGCCGAGCGGTCGTCGACACCGGTGCTCGCAGCCAGCACGAGGTACGACGGGTCGTTCTCGTCGATCAGGCGCAGGCCGACGATCTCGGTCGCGAGCACCTTCGCCGCGGCCTTGACGATGGTGTCGAGAATCTCGTCGAGGCGCGAGCGCTCGGCGATCGCGCGCTGGATGATCGCGAGCTGCTCGAGGAGCTGGCGCAACGACTCCTCGGCCTCCTTCCGTGTCGTCACGTCGCGCGCGATGGCATAGAACGAGGCCGTGCGCACGTCGGGGCGGATCATCCACTCCAGCCAGCGGTACGACCCGTCGCGGTGGCGACAGCGGTTGTGGAAGTTGAGCGTGTCCTCGCCGAGCAGGGCGAGCTTCCGCTCCTCGGCGATGGTCGCCTCGCGATCGTCGGGGTGGACGAGGTCGATCAGCGGCCGCCCGAGCAGCTCGTCCCGGGAGTAGCCGAGCGTGGTGCCCCAGGCGCCGTTGACCGACGTGAAGCGGCCGTCGAAATCGGCGGTCGCGATCAGATCGAGCGAGAGGTTCCGGTGCGGGGCGAGCTCGCTCTCGAGCTCGCGGCCGCGGTCGACGAACGACCCGACGAGCGCGCCGACGAGGAACAGTGCCGCCGCCCGCGTCCCATACCCGAGCCAGGTGAACTGGTTGGTGTCCATGGTCAGGTTCGTGGCCACGGCGAGCGCCATGCCCACGCACGCGGCACCGATGCCGCCCCTGATCCCGAAGCGCATCGCGCAGATCGCCACCGGCACGATCAGCAGCACGCCCGGAGCGTCCGCGCCGTTCGGGGCGAGCACGCGCAGCGCCCCGACGGCGAGCGTCAGCACCAGTGCGAGCGCCACCACCATTCGGCCATCCCCGGTTCGTGTCGACCACGAACGGGTGAGGTCGGAGATCCAGCTCCGCGAGGACGTGCGCCGTCGCATGGCTCAGGTATCGGGCAGGCGGCGCAAAGCCTTTACTCCGCGGCGCTGCGCGCGGCCCATTCCAGGGTCTCGCGAAGCACCGGATCGGCGGCCTCGGCGGCCCGCCGAGGTGCAGCGAACGATCCGGCCTTGCGCGCCTCGTAGACCGCGCACGCCCCCAGCCAGGGCGATCGCCACTGCCCTTCGGGGTCGTCGATGAGGTCGGCGAGCGCTGCGGCTCGATCGCGCGGGGCATCCGGAGCGAGCTCTGCGAGCTGCAGCAGGCGAGCGCGGTCGGGCAGGTCCGTCCGCACCACCGGTGAGGCGAGTGTCACCTCGCCTCGCGCGAGCGTCACGTCCAGCATCTCGATCGCGAGGCTGCGGCGGCTCTCGGCGCCGCTTGCCAGTCCGAGTGCCACGAGGTGGATCGCCTCGGCGCCGTGGCGCACCCCCAGGAGCGCGAGAACGCGCTCGCGCAGCAGCACCAGCTCGTCGCGGAGCGCGCGCTCGAGGAGGGGCGCGGGCGTGACGGCGGCGAGCGCGGCGAGGCAGCGCGCGGCATGCTCGGCGTCGGCCCGCAGAGCCGGCTCGATGTCCGCCGCCAGTGGCGCCGCTTCCACTCCGGCGGCCGCGAGGGCCGAGCGGACGGCGAGACCGAGCTCGCGGTCCGGATGCTCGACGTGCGGGCCGAGGCAGTCCACCACCGCCTCCGGCGAGGCGTTCCGCACCCCGCGCGCGAGGCGCACGGTCGCCGCGGGAACCGGCACCGCCGTGGCCGCGAGCGCGTTCGCCACGCTGGGCAGGACGGCGTCGCCGAGTCTGCCCACTGCGGCGACCGCGGCCCCGCACGTCGCGGGATCCTCGAGCGCGGCGACGACGTCCTCGACGTGTCCGGCGTCGCCCACGCCCACGGCGGCCAGCCCGTCGGCGCGCACGGCCGGCTCCGGATCGCGGAGCAGAGCGGTGAGCGGCGCGCGGTCGACGCCGGTCGGCACTGCCAGGCACTGGGCGGCGATCCGCCGGTCGGCGACGTCTCGCGAGGTCGACAGCCCGGCGATGTCGGACTCGAGCAGCGCGGCGGCGCGCGCATTGCCGTCGACGGCGAGGCGCGCGAGGGCGGGCATCCGCACATCGGCGCGCGGATCGCGCGAGAGCCGCGCCAGCTCGGTCTGGGCGGCCGGTGACGAGGTTGCGACCAGGAGGTCGAGCCCCAGCCGCACCTCGCGGGCGTCGTCGCTCGCGAGCATCCGGTGGAGAGCAGCGGCCGTCTCGGAGTCGCCGAGGTCGGGCGTCGCGTCGGGCAGCATCTGCCGCTTCAGGGCGCCCGCGAGCGCTCGTGCGTAGTCGCTGTAGAGCAGGGCGGCGCACAGCGTCCAGACGACGCAGACCGCGACGGTGATGCCCACGATGAGGCTGACGGGCGCATCCAGCGCGCGCAGCGCGAACAGCGCCACCCCCGTCGCGCCGATCGCGACGGGCACGCCGGCGCCGTCGACGGTCGCCTGGACGACCGCGCGCTCCTCGGCGGGCAGCAGCTGGTAGGCGGTGTTGACGGACGTGCGCGTCAGACCGTCCTTCAGCGTGATGTCGACGACGCGCGCGGCCGCGACGAGGACGAACAGGGCGAGCGCGCCGCCGCCGGAGACGATCGCCGAGACGAGCATCGCCACGCCGAGCAGAGTCACGAGCGCGGGGTTCGCGGCGATTCCGAGGCGGAGACCGAAGCGCCGCAGCAACACCCCTGCGAGCAGCACGAGGAAGAGGATGTCGACGAGGTTGAGGAGCGCCGTGTACGTCGAGAGGAAGCGGGTCAGGCTCGCGGCGTCGTCGTAGCGCGCGGCTGCACGATCGAAGAGGACGAACTCGATCAGGTAGGTGCCGGCCGCCGCGATGACCTGGTAGCCGATGAGGAGCAGGGCGAAGCGGGTCGCGAGCACCCGGCGCAGCGGCGGCCGCGGGAGTCCGATCGGCGCGGTCTCGGCGTGCGCGAGCCGGTCGGCGAACCGCGTCCCGGCGACGGCGAGCAGGGCGACGAAGGCGGCCTGCGCGGCGGCTGCGACGAGCAACAGGTGATCGGGGCTGCCCAGGAGGGCGAGCAACGGCCTGCCGGCGAGGCCGCCCGCGAGGAAGCCGATCGCGAAGCCCAGGACGATGCGTGGGAAGCCGCTCTTGATCTCCTGCACGTCCAGGAGTCGCCCGGCCTGGCGCGCCGACGAAGATGAAGCCGATCTGGAGCAGCACCGGGAACAGGACGAGCAATGGCGCCGACACCCACACTCCGCCCGACGACGTGAGCACCGCCCACGCCGCGACGAACACGAGCCCGACCGAGGCCTCGGCGAGGATCGCGACGCGCTGCAAGGGCCGGCGGCGCAGTGTTCGCGCGACTCCGGCCGCCGCCAGCGCCCCGGCCGCGGCGATCCCGACGTAGGTGAGCGGGAGCCACTTCGAGCCGTACGCGTCGAGGAAGATCGCGTTGGCGACGATCAGGAGGAGCGATTCGCCGAGGCCGAACGCGAACGCCTGGCTCGCCAGCAGCGCCGTCACGCTCCGCGGGGCCGGAGCGCTCATTCGCGTGGGGATGCGGCGGGTCCGGCGCGCTCGGCGCCCGACCGGAGACGAGCGACGAGCACACCGATGACGGCGCTCGCCAGCTCGGGACGGTCGGACAGAAGCTCGTCCAGAACGACCTTGCGCACGCGCAGCAGCAGCGTCTCCTCGACCGCCGTCACCGATGCCGAGCGCGGCTCGGGCACGAGCACGGCGAGCTCTCCGACCACGGAGCCGGCGCCCTGCTCGACGAGTGTTCGCTCACCCAGGTGCACCCGCACGCGCCCGCTGACGACGACGTAGAGGCAGTCCTCGACGGCGCCGTGCTCGATGAACGTCGAGCCGGGCTCGACCGCGACTTCGTCGGCGGTCGCCGCGACGGCGGCGAGCGTACGCCCCGGAATGCCCGCGAACAGCTCGACGCGATGGAGCGCGGCCACACGCTCGACGACGAGCATCAGGCGTGCCACCGATCCCGTAGCGTCGCGCGAACCGGCAGCGGGAGCTCCTCGGTCACGCGACGATCGTAGCGGCCTGCCTGAGACGGCCGCCGTCGGGCGATTGGATATCGCCGCGGGGCCGGCGCCGTGTGCCGGCGCCGGCCCCACGCGGTCGTTCTTCTAGCGCTCGTAGGCGCCGATGTCAGGCGCCGCCCCGCGCGGCACGGCGACGCCGGAGAGGTCGACTCCGGAAGCCCGCGTTGTAGGCGACCATCGATGCCTTGTCGATCGCCGGGCTGCCGGCTGCGAGGTGGAAGTCGCGCGTGGCCATGTTGACCCAGCCGGGGTTGATCTTCCGCGACGTCGAGCTCATCGTCCAGTACACCTTCGGGTTCCCCTGGGGCTGCCAGAAGATGTTGTTGCCCTCGTCGAACGGCCCGTCCGCATAGCCGATCCGGTCCTGCGAGACGATGATGTTGTTGCGCAGGCTGAGGACGCTTGCGTTGCAACCGCCCGTGCACTGGACCGCGTAGGACTGCGCGCCCGTCAGGTACACGGAGTTGTTGTAGGCCTTGGTTCCGTAGATCGGCCCCCAGGCCTTGTCGCCGGCGCCCCGGGTGACGAGGAAGTTCGCGATCTTCAGCGACGAGTACACCTTGTTGTACGCGATCGTCGTGTTCGAGCTGCGGGGATTGCCCAGCTCGATGAAGTCGTTGTTGTCCACGGCGGTGTTGTGATGGATCACGTTGCGCTGGCCGCCGAAGATCGTCACCGCGTCGCCGTCGCGCTGGTACAGCTGCGAGCAGGCGTCGGAGCCCGAGATGTCGTTGTACGACACGTCGTTGTCATCGCCGAACAACGCGATGCCGATCACGCCCGCGTCGGAGCCCTGATGCTCGTCCTTCATGTTGTTCTTGATCAGATGGTTGCCGGTGATCTTGTTGTGGTGCGAGCCCTGCTCGACGCGGATGCCGTTGTAAAGACCTGTCGCGGTGGACCACCGCAGCGTGTTGTAGGCCGAGCCGTTGTAGAAGCGGAAGCCGACCCGCCAGCCGGCCGGCGCATTGCCGCACGTCGGGTCGTACATCGGCACGTCGGCGCGCGTGACGATGTCCTCGATGATGAGGTACGAGCCGTAGATCTCGACGTTGTTGTAGTAGTTCTGGATCACCGGCGCTGCGCCGGTGCCGTACGCCCCGACGGCGATCGGGCTGGCGGCGGTGCCCTTCGACCGCAGGGTGAGCGGACCCGTCCACGCGCAGGTGCGCTTGAGCAGCAGCTTGTCGCCGGGCGCGAGTGCGGCGGCGCTGGCCTTGCCGAGCGAGCGCCACGCCTGACTTCCGGTGCCGAGGCCCGCAGAAGCGTCACTCCCGCCGGTGCAGTCGACGTAGAACGTCCTCGGGGCTGCGGCGGCCACGCTCGTGAATGCGAGCAGGGCGGCTACGGTCAGTGCGCCGAGCAGCGCCTTGCGTGCGACTCGTTCGAGGCCACGGCGGGCCCAGGGGTGACTTCCCAGCATGGATTCTCTCCTCGGTCAGATTGCGGCGGCGCGGCGACGGCATGCGGCGGCGCGGCGACGCCGGCCCCACGGCGCCCCGCCAGTTTCTGGCACATGCCGCAGCCCACCGGACGCCCTCCGCGTCAACTCGAAATACCTTAAGCGAGATGCGAGGCGCTGTCTGACGGCGAATATCGAAAACTACATAAACGCCTGGGCAAACTTGTGTTGCTGAGAGCGTCTGGCGTAGTACGTCAAACGGCTTACATTCTCTAATAGAGAGTATTACCGAAAAGTGCTCGTTTAGGTACCGATGTGCTCGCTCGACGGAGCGCGGTAGAGCACATGGGTCGGCGCGCCGGATGGTTTCTGCAAGCTGGCTCGGCCCCCGTGCGTGCGGTCTGCGGGGCACCTCCGGCATGGGGTGAAAAATCTTCGCCGCCTTGACAGATGCGCGCGCGCTGGGCGACGCTAGTCCGAAAGTGCCGAATTGCGGCGGGAATCGGAATGCGCGTCGCCGTGCGACGCGGATCATGAGAGGGAGAGTGGCTGCGTGACTGCGATCGACGACACGCAGCGCGAATCGGACGGAGCGCAGGCGCAGAGCGCGCCCGCATCGTCGGCGCGCGCGTCAGCGGGAGCAACAGGTAGCCGCCGTATCTGCGTGGTGGGCCCGGGCACGATGTTCCTCAGCGGGATCACCTATTACACGTTCTCGCTCGTGAATGCCCTCGACGCGCGCTGCGAGCCGTCGGCACTGCTCATGCGGCGCCTGCTGCCGCGGCGCCTCTATCCCGGCCGCACGCGAGTCGGCGCCGATCTGAGCGAGCTCCGGCTCAACCCGGGCATCCCGGTGCTGGACGGCGTGGACTGGTACTCGGTTCCGTCGCTCGCGGGCGCACTCGCGTTCCTGCGCAGGACGCGGCCGGAGACGGTCGTCTTCCAGTGGTGGACAGGCGCCGTCCTGCACAACTACGTCGCCCTCGCCGGAGCCGCCCGCGCGGTCGGTGCGCGGGTGATGATCGAGTTCCATGAGACGCAGGACGTCGGCGAGGGCGAGCGTGCCCTGGCGCGCGCATACGTCGGAGCGCTGGCCCCGCGCCTGTTCGCGCTCGCGGATCGCTTCATCGTCCATTCCGCCCACGACCGCGAGCTCGTAACGGGTCGCTTCGGCATCCCGGAGTCTCGAATCGAGACGATCCCGCACGCGCTCTACGAGCACCACCGCGGCTCGACTGGGGAGCGCGGCACCGATGGCGTGTGCCGGCTGCTCTACCTCGGCGTCATCCGGCCGTTCAAGGGTGTCGAGGATCTGGTGCGCGCCTTCGACCTGCTGAGCGACGATCGACGCGGAGCGCTACGAGCTGACGATCGTCGGGGAGACATGGGAGGGCCATCACGAGCCGGCGGAGCTGATCGCTCGCAGCCGTCACCGCGCACGCATCAGGTTCGTCAACCGCTACGTCACCGACTCCGAGGTCGCGGACGCCTTTGCGCGTGCAGATGTCGCCGTGCTGCCCTACCACCGCTCATCGCAGAGCGGGCCGCTCCAGATCGCGATGGCGCACGGACTGCCTGTCGTCACGACCGCGGTCGGGGGCCTGATCGAGGCGACGGCGGGCTACGAAGGCGCGATCCTCGTGGAGCCGCGTGAACCGCGCGCGCTCCTGGCGGGCATCGAGGCGGCGGCGCGCCTTCGCTCGCAGCGCTTCGCGGGAGGGCACACATGGGACACCACGGCGCAGCGCTATGTCGAGATCGCCGATCGGCTGGTCTCGACAGCGGCCGCAAAGCGGCGCTGAGCGCTTCCACACGCCCGGCGTCGTCGTGCCGTCGGATGGCCGAACGCGGCTGGCCGGCCCGAGTCTAGGGTTCGTTCGCGATCCGGTTCGAGGTGGCGACGGCGGAGCCGCCGCCGGTAGCGACGAGTCCGGACCGCGTTGCCAGGACGGCCGCAGTGGCGGCGTCCGGCGCCGCGTGCACCGCAGGTGTCTCGCCGTGCGGCATCCGCCTCTGCCAGAGGACGTCGACGCCGACGACGAGTGCGCCGAGCGTCTGGGCGATCAGCCAGCCCGCACCGGCGCCCGCGATGCCGTGCTCGTCCATGAGCAGCACCGCGAACACCACGGACGCGACTGCCATCCCGTTCGTGAGGCAGGCGGCGAAGCGCAGCCGGTGGCGGACGCGGAGGACGGCGACGTAGACGTTCGTGACGGCATCGGCACGGCGGCGATCACCATGATGATGAGGAGGGTGAAGCCGTGCACGGCGTACTCGTGTCCGAGGATGCCGAGGATCGACTTGCCGGCGATCGCGCAGAAGACGATCGCGGGAACGAGCAGGACGGCGATCAGCTTGACGCTCGAGCGCACGGCCCGCGCGAGATCGCCGTCGGCGCGCGATGCATCGGCGAACAGCGACGTGCCCACCGCGGCGGAGATGATGAAGAACACGCTGCCGACGCGCCACGTGGTGTAGAAGTACGCGCTCTGCGTGGCCGAGAGCATGGCGGCGACCAGCAGCGGGAGAACGTAGCCCGGCGCGAGGTTTCCCACGCTCACGAGGTGGTGGCCGAACGCCCGGCGCAGCACCGGGCCGAGCAGGACGCGCGTACCGCGCGGCGACACGCGGTAGCCGCGCTCGAGGCCGCGCAGGAGCCAGACCGAGACGAGCATGCTCGCGAGGCAGGCGAGCACCCACGACCACGCCAGGCCGAGCGCGCGCGCCGATGTGAAGATCGGGACGGCGAGCAGCAGCACCTTGCCGGCCGAGAAGACGAGATTGCGGATCAGCAGCCGCTCGCTGCGCCGCTCGCCGATGAAGGCCTTGTCGGTGACGTCGGTCGCGATGGTCGCGACGAGCCCGACGAGGAACACGGCGATGTAGCGCGGGTCGCGAGCCGGCAGGCCCGACGCGGTCGCCCAGCACGAGGCCGGCCGCGATCAGGCACGGCGCCCGCGAGGAGCCCCGTGATGACCGCGGCGATCACGGCGGCGTTCAGCGTCGACGACCACTCCTGCCCCGAGACCCTGCGCGACATCGTCTGCACGACGAAGTTCCCGATGCCGAGGCTCGAGACGACCCACGCGAGCGAGAACGCCGCGACCAGCACCGCGGCGACGCCGACGTCGTTCGCCGTGTAGAGACGCGCGGCGACGACCCAGTAGACGTAGCCGAGCGCGAGGTTCACCCCCGTCGCCAGCATGAGGTGCGTGCTGTTGCGCGCGAGCGACGAGCCCGGGAGCGAGAGCGAGCGAATTCGCCCCGAGCGCGACAACGCCCGCGGAGCCGGTCGTGGCTCCGCGGGCGTCATGCTGCTGTGCCGTGGCAGGTGGTTCAGGCCGCCCAGGTCCAGGTCTGTGCGGGCTGCCCGTTGCACGTTGCGATCTGCGTCGGCGCGCTGTTGTTCGGATTCGCGCCGGTCACCTCGAGGCAGAGGCCGCCGACCGTCAGCTGCTTCGTGCCGGCCGCGTACGACCAGGTCTGCGCTGCGGAGCCCGTGCAGAGGGCGATCACGACCGGGGTCCCGGCGGCGATCACACCGCCCGCCGGCGACAGGCAGCGGTTGCCGTAGACCTGCATGGCGCCGCCCGCGGTGAGCGTCCAGCGCTGGTTCGCGTTGCCGTGGCAGTCGTACTGCATGACGGCCGTGCCCGGCGTCGTGCTGGCGCCGCTCACGTCGAGGCACTTGCCGGCGGTGAACGTCTGCAGCATCGCGTTGGTCGGTGCCGCCGGCGCCGTTCGGGCACCAGCCCGCGCACCCGGTGGTCGTCGGCGTCAGGGCGTCACTGGGGATCACCTGGCGGGAGAAGCTCGGACCGCTCCAGGCGACCGAGAGGTTGTCCCCGCCGGTGCCCTCCTTCGCGAAGGCCTCGATGTAGTACTGCTGACCGGCCACGAGGTTCACCGGCGCGCTCATCTGCGACGCGAAGGTGTCGAACGCGTCGGCCGCCGTCCACGAGTCGACGCGCGCGATGAGCGCACGGCCGGCGGGATCGGAGCTGTTGGACAGCAGCAGCCGGCCGTTGTCGTCACTCGCGATCCAGAACGTGTAGCTGCCGGTCGCGGGCGCCGTCAGGAGCGCCTGCAGGCGGGTGCCGAGGTTGTCGCCGCGATCCGAGGGCGCGCGCATGCTCGAGACCCGCGACGACGATGCCGCCACCGTGCCGACCGGGATGCTCGTCATCGAGGTGCCGGAGAAGCCCGTCCAGCTCGAGAACGTCACGCCGCGGACGTCCGGGGCCGCCCCGGGGACCGCGACGTTCTGCGCCGTACTCGCTCGTGTTGATGTTCCCGAGCGCGGTCGCGGTGGCGGTCACGATCGCACCGGCGGGCAGCGTCGCGGTGAGCGACCAGTTGCCGACGGAGTCCGCGACCGTGCTGCCGACGAAGGACTCGCCGGGGCCGTAGAGGCCCGGATCGTTGGTCGTGCGGAAGACCTCGACGATGGCGTTCTTCGGGGCGGTGCCGGCGACCGAGCTCGTCGACGCCGTCGTGATCACCGGGTAGAAGACGGCGTGATCGGCGCCGAGCGGCTGCGTCCCGTTGATGTTGACCTGCTGCATCGGGTACATGTCGATGCCGGGGTAGCCGACGTTCTTGAGGGTGTTCATCGAGATCAGGTTGTCGCACGACGGAGGACTGATCCAGGCCGATGCCGGCCCAGCCCGTGTTGGCGATCTTGTTGTTCGTCACCACATTGCCCGCTGGTCTGCCAGGTGAGCAAGACCCCGTAGCGGTTGATGACGCCGGCGCCGCCGTTGGGGGCGATGCCGATGAAGTTGTTGCGGATGATGTTGCCCTTGGACACCGGCGCGTTGACCGCGACGCCGCTGCGGAGGCCCTCGATCCAGTTGCCGTCGACGATCGTGCGGTTCGTGCCGTCGATCAGGTTGACGCCCTGGCCGTTGTCGTTGGCCTCGCACCCCGGGAAGCAGTGGCCGTTGGCGAACGCGAAGGTGTAGTTGCCGGCGGTGCCGAAGCCGATGTAGTTCCCGAGCACCTGGTTGTCGTTGATCTGGTACGGCAGGGACGTGTCGGCGCGCGGCGGACAGGCCGGATTCCAGCCGTGGGAGAACTCGACGCCGTCGTTGTTCGCGCCCGAGAAGACGTTGCGCTCGAGCGGGCCGAAGCCGCCGACGATGTTGTTCTTGGGCCCGAAGTTCTGGTCGAAGCCGTTGTCGCGGATCGTGTAGACCGACGCGCCGTTCGGCGAGAGGCCGACGATGTTGTTGCGAACCAGGTTGCGATCGGTGCCGCGTGGCGTACAGGTCGACGCCCTCGTTGACGTTCGCGATCACGTTGCGGCCGGCCGAGCGTCGGCAGGCCGATCAGGTTGTCGTGCGAGCCGCCGTCCATGCAGCACGCCGGCGACGCCGCTGTAGCCGGTGTTCGCGCCCGTGCGCGCGTCATGCCGATGAAGTTGCCGGCGATGGTCGTGTTGCCGACGACGCCGGTCGACATCCAGATGGTCTTCCACATCCGGTTGAGGGCGAGGCCGCGGATCGTCGTGTCGGTGGTTCGTGATGAAGATCGACTTCCTTGGCGGCGTCGCCGTTGCCGCGGATCTCGACGCCCGGAAGGGCGTTGTCGTTGATCGGGTCGGTGTTCTGCACCGCGCCGGGCTGCGTGTAGCCGTCGATGGTGATGCCCGGCTGCCGTTGATGACGATCTTTCCGAGCGAGAGCTGGATCACCTGGGGAGCCGTGCCGGGAAGCGCGAAGGCGACGGTGTCGGGACCCGAGTGGCGGTTGCCCTCGTCGATCGCGGCGCGCAGCGTGCAGAGGCCCGCGGCACTCGCGCAGATCCGGTCGCCCGGCGTCGCGTCGGCGCGCGTCCGTCGCCGGTGTTGACCGCGAACGTGAGCGGGAGCGTCGCCGCGGTGCGCAGCACCTTGGGCTCCGGCTTCACCAGCGAGAGCACCGTCTGCAGGTCGGAGACGTCGACGCGGCCGTTGTGGTCGACGTCGCCGTCGCCGTTGCCGGCGCTCCAGCCGTACGCGACGTTGAAGAGGTCCTGGCGCGTGACGATCCCGTTGCGGTCCGAGTCGGCCTGGATGTGCGCCGCGCGCGATGCGACCGGGCAGAGCGGCCGTGACGGTCGCGGCGCGGAAGACGCGCTTGCTCGTCCCGATCTGCACGCGAGAAGTCGCTGCGCGCGAGGCGGATCTGGACGCGGCGTCCCGATTCCGTGACGGCCGCGATGCGGCCGAGGTGGATCGACAGCCGGCCGGCCTTGCGCGGGAAGATCGCGATCCGCAGGAACTTGCCGCCGCTGAACGCCTTCGCGCCGTAGGCGCCGATGCGCGCGCCGCCGTGGTTCATGACCGGGTTGAGGCCCTTGCTGCCGCGTGCCGACGGCATCACGCCGCCGACCTCGGCGGCCTTCTGGTCGAGCATGACCTGCGCCTGGAGCCCGGCGATGGGGCCGGAGACCGCGACGTCGATCGAGAAGGAGTGGTTGAGCGACGCCTTCTCGGGCACCGATGCGGTCACCGTGACCGGGTGCCCGGGCGCGGGCGCGCGCGGGGCTGCGACGGCCGCCTGCGAGCCGACAACCGCAACGCCGAGCACGAGCGACATACTGATCAGGAACCTCGAAGTGCGCGGCACGGCGGTTCTCCTCTTGGCGAGCGGTGTGCTCTGGCGAGACGGCGGTGGCCCGGAGAAATCCGGCCGGATCTCCGGCCGGAATCACCTCCGGGGGCGGGGCCGCGCGACACTTCGGCGGCCACCGGTGAAACTGGTGAAGACCGCGGAAGTCTGATCGGATATGCAGGGTCGGTGCAAGGGTTGATCGACAGCCCCCCAGGGACTGGTGGCATTCCGCCCCCGCCGGGCTATGCTGCTCGCATGGCGGAAGAGACGGGCCGTTGGGTGCGAATTCCGTGCGATTTGCGCGCTGATTTGGCCGAGGCGGGCCGCCAGGTGCCGCATCCTGCCGTGATCTCCGTGCTCGAGCTGTACGACCGGGCGCGTCCCGAGGACTGGATCGCCCAACTCGTGGCGGTGAATCGCGAGCTCAGCGACGAATTGCGGCGTATGCAGGAACTTTCAGCCGCAGAAGGCCCTCGGCGACAGTCCGCCTAGCAGGCGAATATGCCGTGGGGTGAATAATCTTCACCTCCTTGACACAGTTCCGGCCGCTGGAGAGGCTACGCCGAACTTGATGAATTCCGGTGGAACCGGAGGAGCGCAATTGGTTGCGCTCATCGGAATTCGATGTCTGGGGAGGCGAGCTGCGTGACTGCGATCGACGGAACGCAGCACTTGGGGGATCGAGACACCGTTGTGAGCCTTGCGCCGCCGAGCGGCGAACGGCGCGCCGGCGGTGGCGGCGAGTCGCGTCCGCGCCGACGGTGAGCGTCGGTCATCCCGACGCTCAACGAGGCGCGAAACCTGCCGCACGTGTTCTCGCGCATCCCCCGGGACATCCACGAGGTCATCCTCTCGGACGGGCGATCGACCGACAACACGATCGACGTCGCCCGTGCGCTGATGCCGGAGATCGTCGTCGTGCACGAGGAGCGTCGCGGCAAGGGCGCCGGCCTGCAGGCCGGGTTCGGCGCGGCGACCGGCGACATCATCGTGATGCTCGACGCCGACGGCTCGGCCGATCCGGCCGAGATCCCGCGCTTCGTCGAGGCGCTCGTGTCCGGAGCGGATTTCGCGAAGGGCTCGCGCTACCTGGCGGGCGGCGGGAGCGCCGATCTCACGGTCGTGCGGCGCTTCGGGAACGTCGGCCTGACGGCGCTCGTCAACCTGCTCTACGGCACGAGCTACACCGACCTCTGTTACGGCTACAACGCGTTCTGGCGTCACTGCCTGCCGTATCTCCAGGTCGATTGCGACGGCTTCGAGGTCGAGACCCTGATCAACATCCGGATCGCCAAGGCCGGCCTGCGGGTGGCCGAGGTGCCGAGCTTCGAGGAGCGCCGCATCCACGGGCAGAGCAACCTGCGGCCGTTCCGCGACGGCTGGCGCGTGCAGCGGACGATCATGCGCGAGCGCTTCGGCGGCAAGTCGCCGGACGCGGCGCCAACGCCCACCTCGGGGCCTACGAGGGACAACTCGGCGACGAATCTCCCGTCGTCATGGCGGATCTCTGAAGCCGGCCATGTCGTCGGCACGCCGGAACCAGAGAGCGGGCCGCATCCGAGCCCGGCGACCTGCCGCAGCCGAGTCACGCCGCTGCATGCGCGCGGTCGCGCTGGCCGGTGCACGAGGGCTGAAGATCGCGTACGTCTGCCCGTACTACGCGCCGCATCTCGGTGGCATCGAGCGCCACGTCGAGCGGATCGCGACGCGGATGGCGGCGGCCGGCGCCGAGGTCGAGGTCCTCACACAGCAGCGGGCCGGCGCCGCTCCCGAGCTGCGAGCGCATCGGTCGCGTGCTCGTGCGGCGCTTCACGACGCGCCCTCCGAGCGAGACCTATCCGTTCGCACCCGGGCTCTTCGCGCACCTGGCGGCGAACCGCGGCTACGACATCGTCCACAGCCACAGCTACCACGCACTGCCGGCGCTCGGGACGCTGCTCCAGCGGCGGGTGCCCACGGTCTTCACGCCGCATTACCACGGGACGGGCCACACGCGGCTCGCCGGCCTCCTGCACCGGTTCTACGGGCCGCTCGGCGCGCGTGTCGTGCGCCGGGCCTCCACCGTCATCTGCGTGTCCGAGTCGGAGGCCGAGCTCGTGCGGCGGACGTTCCGCCTTCCCGACGATCGCGTCGTCGTGATACCGAACGGGATCGAGCTGCAGCCCCGGGTCGCTGCCGCTCCGATGGCGGTGCCGGGAATCGTGGCCTTGACGGTCGGGCGATTCGAGCCGTACAAAGGCGTCGATGCAGATGGTCGAGGCATTGCCGCACCTCCCCGAGCAGTTCGTACTGCGGGTGGTCGGCGGGGGACATCAGGGCGCCGCGCTCGCGCATCGCGCCCATGCGCTCGGCGTCGATCATCGCTTCGAGCTGCTCGGACAGGTCGATGACGAGACGCTGCAGCGGTGGCACCAGACCGCTTCCGTCTACGTCACGCTGTCGCGCCACGAAGCCTTCGGTCTCGGAGTGCTCGAGGCGGCGATGGCGGGAACGCCCGTCGTGGCGTCGGACATTCCGGCGCACCGCGAGGTCCTGGCGTCGTGCAGCAACGTACGGCTCATTCCCCTCGGAGCGCCGCCGGCAGCGGTGGCACGTGCGATGGCCGATGCGGCAGCGGGAGAGCGCAGCGTGGTCGGGCCGATGCCGGCCTGGGATGAAGTCGCCGAGTCGACGCTGGATGTCTACCAGCGCTGCCTCGCGCAGCGCGGCACGGAGTAGACCTCCGATGCATGCCACCGAGGCGCCGCGCGTCGCAATCGACGGGGTCAGCCCTCGACTCGTGAGGCGGCACGCCGTGTCGACGGCGTTGCTGGTCGCCGCGCCCTACGCCGGCTCGCTGGCGGGAACGCTCTTCCTGATCTCGGTCGTACAAAGGCGCGTCCGGGGAAACTGGCCTCCGCACGCTCCACCTGTTCTGGCTCGGGAATCCTGCTCTTCCTCGTGCCGACGACCTACCGGCTGCTCGGCCTGGCGGCCTCGCGCGGTGAGCGGATCGCCCTGGTCGCCGCGACGGGAGCCTTCCTCTTCATTCCCAAGGTGCTGCGCGACCCCAACGGGCCGATCTACTTCGACGAGCTCGCGCACTGGCGGCAGAGCGAGAACCTGAGCAGCTACGGGCCAGCTGTTCACGCCCAACTCGATCGTGCACTTCGCCCAGTTCTTCCCGGGGCTGGACAGCGTCGACGTCGCGCTCCACCGGCTGACGGGCCTCTCGACGTTCGCGTCCGCGACGGCGATGCTGGCCGTCGTTCACGTGGCCGCCCTGCTCGGCGTGTTCCGCCTCGGCGAGCGCGTGCTGGGCTCGGCGCGCCTGGGAGCGCTCGCGGCGCTCGTCTACGGCCTCAACTCGAGCTTCATGTTCTTCGACTCGCAGTACTCCTACGAGTCGCTGGCGTTCCTCTTCTTCATCTGGACGGTCGTGTGTGCGGCCGAGGCGCTCGCGCTGCGCCCCGGCGCGGCGCGGCTCGGCTGGGTCGCCGCCGCGCTCGCTTCCGGTACCGCGTGCGTCGTCACGCACCATCTGACGTCCTACTACCTCGTCGTCGCGCTCGTGTGCATGACGCTCGCCGCGGTCGCCATCGCCGTTGCGCGGGCGCGACGCGCGGCAGGTGCTCGCCACCATCGGATGCATCACGCTCACGGTCGCGGGCGGCGCAGCCGTCTGGGTCGCCGTGGTCACGCCCGACATCGTCGAGCTACTTCGCCCCGGCGATCCACCGCGGGGTCGAGCAGGTCGCCGGAATGGCGCAGGGCTCGAGTGGCCCTCGCCGGCTCTTCGCACGGAGCACGACGCCGGCGTACGAGCAGCGCGCGGGGTTCCTCGCGCCGGCTGTTCGCATTCGCGCTCGCAGCGACGGGCATCTGGGCGATACGGCGCCGCCTGTTCCAGGATGCGGCGCTGCTCGGGATGGCGCTCTTCGGAGCGCTGTACTTCGTCTCATTGCCGTTCATCCTCACCGCGGGCGGCGCAGAGGGCGCTCGGCGGAGCTGGGCCTTCACGTCGCTCGGCCTCTGCCTCGCGGTGGCGGCAGGGCTCGTCGCCGCGGCCGACTGGGCGCGGCGGCGGAGGTGGAGCGGCTCCCGCGTCGCGGCGGCCTCGCGCGCTCACCGCGGCGCGTCGGCCGTCATCGCCATCGGCAACGTCGCGAGCGGCGTCAGCGTCCAGTACCGCTTCCCCGGCGCGTTCTCGTACGGCTCCGACGCGCGAACGGTGTCGGAGGAGACGCGCGGGGCGGTCGGATTGGCTGGAGACGACGGCGGGACCGGGCAACCGGACGATCGCCGACCGCGACACCGGCCTGGCGTTCGGCATCACTCGGCGCGCAGTGGATCGAGAAGCGTGGCAGGGCTTTCCGCTGTGGGAGTTCTATCTGCAACGTGAAGCAGCCGAGCGCCGGCCCTGCTCGACGGCATGCGGCAAGGCGCGCCGCGCGTACCTCGATCGTCGACGACTCGCATGGCGGAGCAGCTGCCGATGACCGGCGTGTACTTCGCGCCAGACGAGCCCGGGCGCGAGCGTACACCGCGCCGGTTCCCGCGCAAGGCCCTCGCCAAGTACGCGCTCATGCCGTGGGCGATCCAGATCTACGCGTCCGACCACTACCGCATCTACCGGCTCGATCTCAAGCGTACTCGACGCATGCTCGGACGTGCCGCGCAGGGCCTTCGGCGGGCCCGACTGCAGGAAGTGCGCCATGAGCAGCCCCAGCCATGTCGCTCACGCGCCGGCTCGGATACCGCGGCGGTGCCGCGCTGCCGCTGCTCGCAGGTGCCGCGCGTCATGACGGCGGGCTCGCCGTGGACGGGCCGCTGCGCGCGGCGATCGAGCTGCCGCTCGCGCTGCTGCTGCCCGGGGCGAGCGTCCTGGCCGCCGCTCGAGGTCGTCGCCCGGCACGCCCGGCGACCGACGTGGGCCTCGCGGTCGTCCTCTCCTTCGCAGCCTGGATCCTGATCGCGCTGACGTGCTACGTGCTCGCGCAGCCCTTCACGACGACGGCGCGTCATCATCGGCGCCAACCTCATCGTCGTCGCTCGGCGGCCGCCGTGTGCCGTCGCGCCAGGCTGCGCCGCTCTCGACGCTCGTCGGCAGCGACCGTCGGCCGCGTGCCCGCCGTGCAGCTCCTGACGTTCTGCGCTTGCCATCCTCGCCGGTCGTCGGGATCGTGGCCGGCGCCACGCGGTCGAGCTCAGCGCGCCGGAGCCGTCACACCGCAGCCCTACACGCGAGGTCGCCCTCGCCGGGCAGTGGGCGGGCGTCCAATCGGTCGGTAGCGGTCAAGGCGATCCAGGCCGCGGGTCTCGGTCGAGATCTCCGTGGCCGAACCATACGCAGCGCGCCCAAGACGTATCGGGTGGTGCCGGCCATGCGCGATGCGCGCTGGGGCACGCGCACGCTTCGAGCTGGCTGCGGGTGACAAGCTGGCGCGGCAGCGTGAGCGGGACGATCCCGAAGGGCGGTTGCCTTCACCGTCTCCTCGTGTCCGTGCACGAGACCGGCGCGCCCGCCCCGGTCGGCTCCGTGACGCTGTGGTTCCAGAACGGGACGAAGCTGCCCGGGAAGATGCACGGCGTGAGCGGGCGCCGGATCCTCCTGCTCTCCGATCTGTACGCGCCCGTGATCGGCGGGCACGAAGGGGCATGTCGGCGGCCTCGCGCGGGCGCTCGCCGATCGCGGCCACTACCGTCAGCGTCGCGACGGCCCAGGTGCCGGGCACGCCGCCGTTCGAGCTCGACGACGGCGTGAGGATCCACCGCGTGCGCGGTCTGGTGCAGCGCGCCGGCGTGCACGAGAGCTCCGGCCGGCCGTTCCACCCGCCGTTCCCGGATCCGCTCGTGACGCGCGCGCTCTGGCGCGATCGTGCGAACGGGAACGCCCCGACGTGGTGCACGCGCACTCGCCGATCGTCCATTCGTTCATCCCGCTCAAGCGCCTCTCTCGCGCGCGGCTCGTCCTGACCATGCACGACTACGGCGCGATCTGCGCCGTCCGCGTCCTCATGCGCGACGGGGTCGCCGTGCAGCGGCCCGGGGCTGCTCAAGTGCAACGCATGTGCGCGGGCAGGCGTACGGAGCGGCTCAGAGGCGCCGTACTCGCGACGGGCTGCGGGCCGCGCGGCCCGCGCTCGGCGCCATCGATGCCCTGATCGCGGTGAGCGGGGCCGTCGCACGCGCGTGCTCGTCGCTGCGGCGGCCGGTCGAGGTGGTGCCGAACTTCCTCCGCCCGGGCGCCGTGGCATCCGGCGTCCGCGCCGCGCGTCCCGCCTGGCTGCCCGCCGGCGACGTACATCCTCTACGTGGGCGAGCTCGGGGTGAACAAGGGCGTGGACATGCTCCTGCGCGCGCTACGAGCGGCTCGCCGATCCGCCGCCGCTCGTCCTGATCGGCACGCCGAGCCCGACCATGTCGCTCGTCCTCGCGCGCACGGGCATCGATCGTCGAGCACAACGTGGCGCACGACGTCGTCATGCACGCCTGGCTGGGCGCGACCGTCGGCGTCGTGCCGTCGGTCTGGGGCGAGCCCTGCCCGACGACCGCACTCGAGGCCGCGGCGAGCGGCACGCCACTCGTGGCGAGCCGCATCGGCGGCTTCCGGAGATCGTGGCCGACGGCGAGACGGGGGTGCTCGTCACTCCCGGCGACGCCGACGAGCTCGAGCGCCGCCCTGCAGCGGCTGCTCGGAGACGGCGAGCTCCGCCGGAGCATGGGGGCGACCGCCGAAGGGCGGGCCGAGCGCTTCGGCGTGGACGCCGTGGTCGAGCGGCTCGAGGCGATCTACTGGGAGCGCGCGGGCCAGCGCGCGGAAGCCGGTACGCGTCGCGGGAGCATTCGCCGGATGACGTCGCAGGGTCTCAGAGCGTCCTGATCCTCGGCCGTGCCATGCACCCGCCGTGGAACGAGGGGAATCGCATGATCGCGCGCAACCTCGCCGAGGCCGCCGGCGACCTGCGACCGACACGCGTGATCTCGCTGACGCGCCCGATCTTCGATACCGGCGAGCAGGACGCCGCAGCGCCGATCGAGCACGTCGCGGTCGCGCCTCGGCTACGGCGCGGCGTCCGACTGGCTCTCGCTGCCGGGCGTGGCGGCGCGCGGACGGCGCGTCGTTGCGGGAGCCGGTGTCGGGGTCGCCCATCATCGTCAGCCTCCCGCTCGCGCTCGCTCCCTGGCTGCGGGCGCGCGGGCCTCGCATCGTCGTGCACGTGACGCTCTCCGAGCACGTCTACGCCGACGCGCCTCGAGCGCATGCGAGCCGCCGCGGGCTGGCGGCTGTTCGACCCGTGGATCGACGCCTACGCCGCAACCTCGCCGTGGGTGCGGGAGGCGCTCGCGCGAGCAGGGCCTGAGCGAGCGCAAGCTGCACGTCGTGCCGCCGCCGCTCTCACTCGACACCTTCAAGCCGGTCGATCGAGCCGCGGCGCGCGCGTCGCTCGGCATTGCTCCGAGACGCGTTCTGCCGTCGCCTACATGGGCACCGTCTCGCCGCTGCGCTTCCCCGCGGAGATGATCGTCCGGGCGCTCGACGGAAGCGGGGCCGCGGCACGCCGGGCCTGCGCCTCGACGTCTTCGCCCCCGTGCGCACCCACGAGTACAACCTCGAATTCGCCGGCGGCCATCTGGCGTCGGCGGCGCGCGGATCGGCGGTGCCCGTCCACATCCATCTCCAGGATCTCGACGACGGCGGCAAGACCGAGGTCTTCTCGGCCGCCGATCTCGTCATCCTGCCCTTCGCCGCGGCGGTCGCGGTCGAGCCGCCGCTGACGCTCCTCGAGGCGATGGCGTGCGAGGCGGTCGTGGCCGTCTCGCCCGCGGCC
This sequence comes from uncultured Actinomycetes bacterium, assembly GCA_963705965.1. Taxonomy (GTDB): domain Bacteria; phylum Actinomycetota; class Thermoleophilia; order Gaiellales; family JALYLC01; genus JALYLC01. The sequence goes on from CAVPLI010000009.1 coordinate 96,701, forward strand.
AACCGTTCCGGGATCGTGCGGCACGAGGAGACCGGCCTGACGTTCGAGGATGCCCCGAGCCTCGCGGCGTGCATCGCCGCCGCCGCGGAACGAGGCGAGGCGGCGCGCCGCGTCCTCGGCGCCGCCGCGCGCCTCGACATCGCCGCGAGCCACGGCATGGAGCGCGTGGGCAGGTCGCTCAGCCGAGGTCTGGCAGGCGGTCGGCCGGTGAATACCTTCGATCGTCCCGAAGACGCGTGGTACGGGCGCTGGGTCGTGCACGCGTGCATCGTCTGCATCCTGCTGATGAGTGCGGTCGCCCTGCTCGTGGATTCCCGCATCGAGGATTCGTCGTCGGGACCTCCGCCCGATCGGCCGCCTCCCACGCGCGTCGCCCGGCTCTCGGCCGGCGAGTCCGCTCTCATCGCACCGCCGTGTGCCCGCGGCCGAGGGGCACGCTAGGGCGAGCGGCGGGTAGACCCGCTCCTGCCTCGCTCGGGTCAGAGAGGGCGCCGCAGAGCGAACTGCCACGCCCATGGCACGACCCGCATGGGAGGCTCAAGCAAACGCGCCGCCCAGCGCACGCGCTGCGGGATGACCGCGGACGGGTAGTTGAAGTTACGTTGCTCGATCGGCTCGTAACCGATGGCGACGGCGCGGCTGCGCAGATCGCGGATCGTCACCGAGTAGAAGTCGTGCTCCCACGGAACGGGGGAGAGCTTCCAGTACACGAGCTGCAGCCGTCGCGGCAGGCAGCCCATGAACGGCAGCCGGCTGTGCGACTCGATCGGGAAGTAGGGATTCGGGAGCTGCCCGACGAGGATGCCGCCTGGCTTGAGCACGCGCAGCATCTCGCGGAGTGAGGGCTCGCGCAGCTCCGGCGCGACGTGCTCGTACACGTTCGCGAAGATGGCGCAGTCGAAATGCGCATCGGCGAATGGCAGCTGATGGGCCCACCCGGGATGCAGGTCGAGTCCGGCCTCGGACTGTCGCGGCTCGGCGATGCCCGGATCGATCCCCGTCCAGTGCAGGTCGGTGAGACGCTCCCACGCGTCGGTCAGCGCGCCGTTCTGGCAGCCGACGTCGAGCCCGAGGCCGCCGTTCGCGGGCCCGTGCGTGCGCACGAGCTCGCTGAGTGCCGCGGAGAGCGCGTCGTTGCGCGCAGACCACTCGCCCACCGACTGCATGAGTCCCTTGCCGCTGAGCGACTTGCTTGTGGTCTCCGTGCTCACGGCCGGCTCGCCCCCTCTCGCGTCCCATGTGCGTGCGCGGCCCCGTTCACCGATGCCGGCCCGGGCTTCGCCGATGCCGGCCCGGGCAGGATGCTGAACACCGCGCTCAGGCCGTGCGCCTCGAGGTCGATCTCCTTGATCAGCCGGCCTCCCACGAGGTCGTAGCACGCGATGTGCGTCGGCTGCAAGCGCCGGAAGCGGTGCACGACCCAGCTGACGTTCTCGCGGAACTTCGTGGGGCGCATGCGCGAGAAGCCGACCCACGCGTGATCGCCGTCGAGATGAAGGCTGCGGCACCATCCGAGCAGCGCATCGTCGTCGTGCATCGCACCCAGGTCGATGACCTCCTCGACCAAGAGCCGCTCGTGGTCGGCGACGACGACCTTGCCGTCGACGGTGGTGAAGTAGACGTGGCCGTTCGAGACGACGCCGTCGTGCATGCGTTCAAGCCCGACCTCGATGCGGCGCTCGGGATTCGTGAGCGAGATCGCGTCGCGCTGCTGGAACCGCGTCGCCCACGGCTCGTCGCCGACGTAGAAGACGTAGTTGGGGTGCGACTTGTGGGGCTTGGTGTTGACGCCCTTGCGATAGTCGATGTCGCGGGAGAAGCGGCTCCAGGGGTCCTCGCCGAGCGTGCTCCACTCGCGCAGCACCTCGCCCTCGTGGCTGATCACGAGCACCATGTCGAGACCCGAGTTCGCGATCAGCAGGTTCCCTTCCGGCGTCGGCCGCACATGATGGAGATCGTTGAAGCACGGCAGCGAGATGTAGACGAGCTGCTCGAGTTCGGGCAGCGAGTAGACGATGACCTCGGTCTGCGTACACGCGTACAGACGGTCGTCGTGGACCGTCGCCGACTTGAACAGGACCTGCGGCTCGTGCTCGGCGCAGGCATGCGGGGGGGAGATGTACTCGAGCAACGGCGTGACCGTCCCCGAGGACGGGTCGACGCGCATGATCACGCCCTTGCCGTACTCGTACCAGACATCCTCATCGACAAGCATGCCGCGCGGGGTGCGCTGTTGACCCCCAATGACGTAAAGGCTTTCCACGACGCTCCGTGACTGTCCGTTTTGCATGACGCGCCGGCGTGCTATGGGACGCCGGCTGCCGCGGACGCATGCCACAGCCGATCCAGCCTACCCCGCGCGAGAGGCGCAACGCCAGCCCCCTGAGCGCCGACCGACAACAGCCCCCCAAGCTAGGTGGAGCGAGGCCACCAATGTGCGTCGTTTGCGGGGCATTCGCCCGGGTCATCGTCGGCCTGCCGACGCGCCGGACCGGCGCGTGCGCTCGGCCGGCGAACTAGCCGGCGAACTGCTTCTCGAGCACCGGCATGACTTCGGCGCCGAACAGGTCCACCGTGCGCCGCGCCTCGTCGTAGGTCATGTCGCCGGTCGGCACCTGGAGCGCGATGTGGTCGACGTAGCCCGGCTCGAGCACGCCGGCGAAGCGCTCGGCGATCTGCTCGGGCACCCCGGCGCCGGCGGTGATCGCCTCCTCGATCGAGGCGAGGATGTGGTTCAGCGGCTTGATCGCCTGCTCGCACTCGGCTGCCGAGAGCACGAGGCGGTCGTAGGTGTGGACGTGCTTGGTCCGCCGCATCAGCCCGTCGACGCCGCGGCGCGAGATCTCGAGCGCCTCCTTCTCGGTCGGGGCGATCGCGACGATCATCGCCGAGCCGACGCGCGGCCGGCTGTCCGGGCCGTCGAGCCGGAGCGTGCCGCCCCTGTGCTTCTCCCAGCTCTCGAGATACGCGTCATAGGTGGCCCGTGGAACGGGGCCCGCGCACATCAGGCTCATGCCGTGACGGCCCGCCACGATCGGATTTCCCGGGTACCAGAACGGAATCGGGCTCTGAAGGGGCTTCGTGGCGAGCGGGACGGCCGGGAAGTCGTAGTAGGCGCTGCCCTCGCTCGAGATCTCGCCCGTGGCGAAGGCGTTGCAGATGATGCCCAGCGTGTCCTCGAAGCGCTCCTTCGACTCCGTCCAGCGACTGCCGAACCAGGCATGCTCGATCGGCGCCACTCCGCGGCCGACGCCGAAGTCGAGGCGGCCGCCGGTCAGCTGATCGGTGACGCACATGTCCTCGAGGATCCGGAGCGGATGGTGGAGCGGCAGCAGCTTCACCATCGGCCCGAAGCGGATCGTCTTCGTGATCTGCGACGCGGCGGCGATGAAGATCTCCTGCGTCGGTGCCAGGCAGAGGCCCGAGCCGTGGTGCTCTGCCAGGTGGAAGCTCGTGAACCCGGCTGCGTCCGCGTCCTTCACGAGCGCGAGGCGGTCCTGCAGTATCTGCTGCGTGGACGTGCCGGGAATGTCCTCGATGTGGTCGAAAATCCCGAAGGTCGGCGTCATCCCGCAACCTTATGAGGTGGGCTCCGCGAATCGGCCGGGAGCGGGTGGCTGGGCGAGCAGCGCGCGCTCGCGCGAGCGGACGAGCCCGACGACGGTGTCGTTGACGGGAGTGGGCACGCCCAGCGGGCGGCCGAGGCGGGGAATCGATCCGTTGATGGCGTCGATCTCGCAGCGCCGGCCCGCCTCGAAGTCGAGCAGCATCGACGGCTTGGCGCCGCCGATCTTGCCGCCGAGCCGCCGCACGTGCTCGATCGGATCGCCCACGTCCAGCCGTACGCCCGCGGCGCTCGCGACCGCGACGGCCTCCTCGGCGCACCCGCGTGCGACGCTCCAGGCGTCCGGATCGGCCAGGATCGCGCCGATCGTCAGGCCGGTCGCACACGAGGATCCGGAGAAGGCGACGTTCATGATCAGCTTCTCCCAGACCATCTGCTGGATGTCGTCGAAGAGCGCGACCTTGAAGCCGGCCGACTCCCAGATCGCCGCGGCGTCGCGCAGCGGCCCGGCGGGCAGTCCCGCGTACGGGCCGAAGCGGATCATCTCCATGCCGTTGTGATGGGCGTGGCCCGGTCCGCGCAGCGATGCACCGAACCCGCCGACGACACCGACCGCGACGCGATCCGGCCCGAGGATCGGAGCGGCGATCTCGGGTGACCCGAGGCCGTTCTGGATCGTCTGCACGACCGTCTCGTCCCCGAGGAGCGGCGCGCACGAGCGTGCCGCCGCCTCGACGTCGAACGCCTTGGTCGCGATGATCACGAGGTCGCAGATCCCGATGCCGTCCGTCGTCGTGGAGGCCTGGACCGGGACCGTCCGGTCGCCGCTCGCACCCTCGCAGCGGAGACCCCGCGAGCGCATCGCCTCGGCGTGATCGGCCCACAGCGTGACGGCGTGGACGTCGTGGCCCGCGTCGACCATCAACGCGGCGTAGACGGAGCCCATCGCTCCGCAGCCGACGATCGCGACCTTCGCCATTCCGCCTCCCTGTCGTCCGGATTCGCCTCGGACGGCCAGCGTAGGGATCCCGGGGAGGTCGGGACTCAGTCGTCGATCGCCGCGTACGCCGTCGTCCAGAAATCCTGGAAGACGGGCGGCGAGGTGGGGGAGGTCATCATCTGCTGGGTCAGCAGCAGGCCGATGAGCTCCTCGGCCGGATCGGTGCACGCCGTCGTGCCCAGGCCTCCGGTCCAGCCGAACCGGCCCGGGACGACGGAGAGATCGTCGCGCCGGATGTTGACGGCCATCCCGAAGCCCCAGCTGCTGTTGCCCCCGAAGAACGGCTCCGCGCCGATGCGCTGCTCGGGCGTCAGCTGATCGCTCGTCATCAACTCGACCGCGGGTCGCGAGAGGATCCGCTCGCCCCCGTATGAACCCCGGTCCAGCAGCATCCGGCAGAACGCGAGATAGTCGTCGGCCGTCGAGACGAGGCCGCCGGCGCCGGATGCGAACGCCGGCGGCGAGCTGTAGCCGCCGCCTGCGGGCTCGTCCCACACCTCGATGCCGGAGCCGAAGTCGGCATAGCTCGTCGCGAGACGGTCGATCTTCTCCGGAGGCACGCTGAATCCGGAGTCGCGCATACCGAGCGGATCGAACAGGCGCTCCCGGAGGAAGGCGTCGAACGACTGACCGGAGACGCGCGCGATCAGGATCCCGAGCACGTCGCTGCCGGTGTTGTAGCGCCAGCTCTCGCCCGGCTGGCACATCAGCGGAAGCGCTCCGAGGCGGCGGATCCACTCGTCGGCCGGAGGGGCCTCGGCGGGTCGCGGCGGCCCGTCCCCGCCGATCTGCCCCTCGCGCATCGCGACCTGGATCGGATAGGTGCCGGGTGCCGCCATCACGGAGCCGAACCCCATGGTGAACGTGAGCAGGTCGCGGGTGGTGATCGGACGACGAGCGGGCACCGTGTCGCCGAGCTCGGCGTCGATGCGGGTCAGCACCCGGCGATCGGCGAGCTCGGGCAGCCAGGGGTCGACCGGGTCGTCGAGGCGCAACCGGCACTCCTCCACGAGGATCATCGCGGCCGCTGCCGTGACGGGCTTGATCAGCGAGGCGAAGCGGAAGATCGTGTCCCGCCGCATGGGCACGGCGTCATGTTCCGCCGACGCGAGCGTCGCGGAGCCGAGCGCTTCGGCGTGCACCTCGCCGCGGCGGCTCACCAGCCAGACGAGCCCGGGCACGCCGCGCTCGACATGCCCTGCCATGACGTCGCCCATCCGTCGCAGCCGTGCCTCCGACAATCCACCAGCGCTCATTCCAGGCCTCTTTCATCTCGTCCGGTCAGCACTGGAGACTCGCGTCCACCGCAGAATTCATCGGACACCGGTGGATCGCCGATTTGATCTGCCCCCGGGCACTCCCGTATCATCGGCCGCTACCCGGATGCCGGATCCTGGGACCCCTGAGGCGGAGGCTGCAAGGTGAGACGTTTTCAACTCGGCGCGTTCATGGCGCTTACTGCGACCGTCTTCGTGGCGGCATCGAGCGGCGTGGCACCTGCCGCCGTGAGTCCATCCGCGACCGGTTCGCAGGCATTGGCAAGCGGGTCGCCGAGCGCGATCGCGTGCGGAGGCGCGGTCGACGCGCGGGTCACCGTCAACGCGACGGCGGGCAGCACCGGCAACGCGACGAACGTCATCCTCGCGCTCGACCTCTCCAGCAGCACGGCGTGCCCAGGTCGCCGCCGAGAAGGCCGCCGCCCTCGACACGCTGAATGCGCTCGACGCCGCCGACGGGGCGACCGACAGCTCGATCGCCGGCAACCGCGCCGGCATCATCTCCTACCAGGGCACCACGGCAACGACCAGGGCCGCGCTCGGATCCTCCTACAGCGCCCTCGTCGCCGCCGTCAACGGCCTGCCGGCGTCCTCGACGGGGAGCCCGCACGCCGCCGGCATCGCCCTCGCCGACTCGTCGCTCGCGGCCGGTGGCGCCGGATTCACCAAGTCGCTCGTGCTGATCACCGACGGCCAGGCCGGCGCCACGGAGATCTCGAACGCGACCGCCGCTGCGAATGCCGCGAAGGCGAACGGCGTCCGCATCGTCCCGTTCGGCGTCGGCTCGCCGAACACGGCGATCCTCCAGGGCTGGGCGTCGCAGAGCAGCTACTACCAGAACGCTTCGGGCCCGATCAACAAGGCGAAGCTCATCACCGATCTCGACGCGCTCGTGGCGGTTCCGACGACCTTCACCGTCACCGAGACGCTCGGGGCGAACTTCTCCGCCGCCGCGCTGGGCTCGCCGATCGGGACGGTCACGACCGGCCCGGGCAGCCTGCACGTGGACGGCCACGATCGCCGGCAACGGGAGTGCCACGCTGGACTACCGCGCGACGCGCAACGGCAGCGACGTGTTCGCGTCGACGAACGAGGTCGTGAGCACGCTGGGGCTCGCCGTCAGCGGCGGCACGGCCAGCGTCACGCCGCCGGCCGCGATCTCCATCGACGTCCTGCCGTGCGGCGGCACGCCGCTCGCCACGACGACGTGCACGGGCACCGCGTGCAACACCAGCGCCACCGCAGGGCGGCGTGCAGTACACGGTCAACGCGGGCAGCCCGCCGGCCGGCACGCAGGTCACGCTCTTCTCGCTGAACACCCCGAACGCCGCCCGCCGGGGTGTGCCCGGGCTTCGCTCTCGCGCACGCAGGGGGCGGAGTTCGACATCCGGCCGCTGACGACGGACGCGACGTTCCGCATGGTGATCCCGCAGGCGTCGCTCGGGACCCGCGCAGTGGTTCCAGACCAACGTGTGCCTCGGCACCAACCTGCGGTTCATCACGGCGATCTCGTCGCTCGCGAACCTCTTCCCGGACGCGACGTTCGTCCCGGCGGCTCGGTGCCCGGTCGCTGGTGGGGTCTGCTGCCGAGCATCCCGCGCATCGCCTGGTTCCCGGGTCGCGGCTTCGTGCTCGGGCCGTACATCACGAGCCGGTCGCGGGACTCGGCCGGCAACGCGATCATCACGTTCCGCGTGCCGTTCGTCTCGAACTCGACGGGACTGACGACGGACGGCAAGGCCGGGTACGACCCCAAGGCCTGGGGCGGCTGAGGCGTCTATGAACGCTGGAGTGCTCGATCGGGGCCAGGCCCCGATCGAGCACTACGGCGGCGTGGCCCAGCCGGCCGGGAGCGCGACGATCCCGAGCTGCTCGAAGAGGCCGTCCCTGCGCAGCGCGGCCTCGGCCGGGGCGTCGCCGAGCCGGTTGCAGCGCGGCGAGCGCGAGCGCTTCCTCGTAGCGGTGCTCGACGCGGTTGGCCTCGGCGATCGCGAGCTCGAGCGCCTCGCGCGCGGCTTCGAGCCGCCCCGCGACGAGGTGGGCCTGGCCGAGCACCCGGTTGAGCACCGGGAGCACGAGCGCGCTCGCCCTCGTCGCTCGCGCGCGCGCGCGAGCGTGCGAGCCGCCAGCTCCGCGGCGCGATCGTGCTCTCCGCCGAGCTCGAGCGCCTCCGCGACGCGCGCGTCGATCAGCAGCGACGCCGACCGGTTGCCGGTCTTCTCGTGCAGCGCCCGCGCCTCCTCGAGTTGCGCGAGCGCGCGCTCGAGGTTGCCGCGGCGGACTTCGAGCAGGGCGGTCTCCATGACCGACTCGGCGATGTCGGTCATGCCGCCGGCCGCCCGGCTGGCCCGCTCGGCCTCGCGCAGCAGCGGCTCGGCCTCGTCGAGCCTGCCCTGGGCCGAGAGGATCTCGCCGATGTTGAAGCTCGCCATCGACACGCTGCGCGTGTCGCCCGCCTGATCCCAGGCCGCGACGGCCTGGCGGTAGAGGTCGAGCGCCTCGTTCCAGCGGCCCGCGAAGTAGGCGATCGCGCCGAGGTTGTTGAGCACGCCGCCCTGGCGGACGAGATCTCCGAGCTCCCGGTAGAGCTCGAGCGCCCGGGCGCTGTTGGTCGCGCGCCGCGAGTCGCCGAGCGCGTTGTAGGCCACGTCGAGGCCGGCGAGCGCGTGTGCGAGGGCCTCCTTGGCGTCGACCGACTCGGCGTCGGCGATCGCACGCTTCAGCAGCTCGACCGACTCGCGCGGGTGGCCGCGCCAGAGCGTGATGATCCCGAGCCAGGCCTCGATGCGGGCGCGCTGCGCCGTCGCGGGCACGCTGCTCGCGCCCTCCAGCATCGCGAGCGCGACCTTGAGAATGCGCTGCGCGCGCGAGTACGCGCCGAGCCGGTAGGCGACGACCGCCTCCTTGCGCAAGCAGCCGTGCACGCTCGACGGCGTCGCCGCGCACGCGGCGCGCGCGCGATCGCGAAGGCCGCGCGCGCCCGGTCGAACTCACCGAGCGAGAGCCGCACGTCGCCGAGCGCCTCGGCAGCGCGCATCACGGCCTCGGGGCGGGCGCCCCGCCATCTCGTCCCGGCCGCGACGGCGCGGTCGAGCACCGCGGCCGCATCGACGTTCGCGTACACGGAACGCGCCGCTGAACCGGCGATCAGGCCGTAGCGGAGCGACTTCTCCCACAGGCCTGCCTCGAAGAAGTGGTGCGTGAGATCGGCGGCGACGCCCGCGACGTCGGTGCCCGCGCCGAGCTCGAGCGACTCGCCGACGCGGCGGTGCAGCAAGCGGCGGCGCCGGAACGACAGGCCGTGGTAGGCGGCGTCGCGCAGCAAGCCGTGGCGGAACGCGAGGACTCCGTCGTCCGCCGGCCACGAGGAAGCCTTCGAGGCGCTCGCAGCACGCGCGTCGGCCTCGGCGTCGTCGAGCTCCAGCGTCGCCATGAGGTCGGCGCGCGTGAAGCGCGACGCCGATCACCGAGGCCTGCCGCAGCACGCCGCGATCGGCGCTCGCGAGCTCGTCGATCTGCAGCGCCATCAAGTCCTCGACCGACTCGGGCAGCGTGTCGTGGTCGGCCCCTTCGCGCATGGCGCGAACCATCTCGGTGACGAACAGCGGGCTGCCGTCGGAGCGCTGCGCGATCGCCGCGGCGACGTGCGCGGGCAGCGGCGCGTCATCGGTCAGCTGCACGACGAGCAGCTGCGCGGCAGACTGCTCGAGCGGCGCCAGCGGCACGTCCAGCGCCTCGATGCCCTCGGGCGCGGCGAATCCGTCGTCGCCCGCGCGGTGCGCGACGACGAGCAGCCAGCGCCGCTCCGGGACGCCGGCGGCGATGGCGCCGAGCAGTGCCGCCGACGCCTCGTCCATGAACTGCGCGTCGTCGACGACGATCAGCGCCGCATCCGGGGCGAGGCAGTCGAGCAGCGCCTCGACGGCCGCCGCGATGCGCTCGGAGACGAAGCTCTCCTCGAGGGCCAACGGTCTCGGGCGTCGCCGGAAGGCCGAGTCCCACGACGAGCCCGAGCAGCGGGAGCCACGGCTCGAGGCGAGGGGATGCGCTGCGGTGACCGTGGCGCGGAGGCGGCGCTCGACGGCGGGCGCCGGAGTGTGGAGGTCGAGCTCGAGCGCGCGCAGCAGGAGACGCCCCTGCGGCCGAGTAGGGGTGGCTCGCTCCCGTCTGCGCACACTGCACGCGCAGCGTCCTGACACCCGCCGCCTGTGCGCACAGCTCGCCCAGCAGCCGCGTCTTGCCGAGTCCCGCGGCCCCGGTCACGATCGCGAGCGCGCCCGGCCCCGCGCCCGCCTGCGTCAGCGCCGCGAGCAGCGTGTCGAGCTCGGCCTCCCGCCCGACGAACGGGCCGATCGCCGCCTGCTCGCGCTCTCCGACGGCCGTCGCCGACGTCCGATGCGCGGACGAGCTCCGCCTTGCCCTTGGCCGCGAACGGCTCGATCGGCGTCGCGGCGTAGGTCGTGCGCGCGCGCTCGAGCACGTCTTCCCGTGCCAGCAGCTGTCCGTCGGCCGCGCGCACCATGATGCGGGCGGCGGTGTTGATGGCATCGCCGTAGAACGTGTACGTCCGGCGCGTCAGCGTGCCGACGATCCCGGCGAACACGCGCCCGGTGTTGACGCCGACGCGCACGGGCAGCGCTCCCGGCCGCTCGACGATCGCGCGCGTCGCGCGCAGCATCAGCTCCTCTTCCTCGCCGCCCGAGGTGCGCGGCGCGCCCGCGAGGAGGATCGCCTTCACGGCCGCCTTGCTCACGTCCGTCTGCGCGAACGTGACGTCGTAGCGCAGGCAGCTCTCCTGAATCGCCGTGATGCTCTCGCTCGAGCGCGGCCGCGAGCGCCTGCGGGCCTTCGCGCTCGAGCAGCTCGTCCGTTCCGCGCAGCTCCACGAATGCGATCGCGACGTGCCGGTGCTCCGGATCGGCCGCCTCGCCGCGCAGCTCGCGCGTGTACGCGGCGGGCAGCAGCTGGGAGAGATCGACGCCCGAGTGATCGAAGAACGGCGGGACGACCTCGGGCACGTCGGGGCTGTGCGCGAGCAGCACGGCGCCGTCGCGGCTCTCGCCGAGCAAGCGCGAATCGAACAGACGGGCCGTCTCGGCGCTGAGTGCGATCTCGCCCGCCTGCGCGATCGCCTCCGTCTCGACGCACGCGGTGGCGTCCGCGCCGGCGACGATCAGCTCGCGGTGGATCCCGCCGACCAGGAAGAAGTGGAACGCGCCGCTGTGCACGCCGATCGACATCTGCAGGCGGACCGGCCCGGCCGAGGTCGAGCGCCGCCGCATCCCGGCCAGCGCCTCCCGCATCCCGACCGCGGCCGCGGCCGCGCGCTGCGGGTGGCCGTCGCCGCGGAAGAGCAGCAGGATGGCGTCGCCGCCGAACTTGAGCAGGTCGGCGTGATGCGCGTAGGCCCGCCGGATCAGCTCTCCGAACGCGGCGTCGACCACGCCTGCGATCTCCTCGGCGCCCTCGCGGCCGCGCTTCGCAAGCGCTTCCGTCAGATCGGTGAAGCCCGAGATGTCGGCGAAGACGAGCGTCCCCTCGAAGCACTGGGCGCGCTCCGACGGCGTGTCGCGCAGCCAGTCCACGGCCATCCTCGGCACGAACGGCCGCAGGGGATCGGTCGCAGCGTCGAACCGTCCTCCAGCCACCTTGCTCACCGGCGCGCAGCCTACCGCGGGCACTCGATCGATTCAGGCGGGTGGGGCCTCACCGGCGCCGCGCGGAGTGCTGGGCGCGAGCCGGGCGATCACGGCGCCGGCGACGAGCCCCCAGAACGGCGAGCCGATTCCCGCGATCGTGACGTCCGACGCGGTCACGAGCAGCGCGACGACGCCGGCCTCGCGATAGCGGTCGGCCGCGACGGCGCCGCCCGTCGCCGACACGAGGATGCCGAGCATCCCGAGTCCGCCCATCGCGGCGACGAGCTCGGAGGGGAGGCCCGCGAAGAGCGTCGCGATCGCGGTCGCCGCGAGACCCACCACGACGAAGATCACGCCGGCGGCGACGCCCGCGGCGTAGCGCCGGCGCGGGTCGGGATGGGCCGCGGGCAGCGTGACGTAGCTCGCGGTCAGCACCGAGAGGTTGATCAGGTTCGCGCCGAAGGGCGCGGTCAGCAGCGACGCGAGACCGGTCGTCGCGATCACGCCGTCGATCGGCGGGTCCGAGTAGCCGCTCGCGCGCAGGACGCCGAAGCCGGTCGCGTTCTGCGCGGCCATCGTCAGCACGAACAGCGGCAGGCCGATGCCGACGATCGCGTCGAGCGCGAACGTCGGGCGCGTGAACACCGGATCGCTGAGCCCGGCGTGCACGGTCTCCGGCGCGATGCGGCCGAGCACCGCGGCGATGAAGACGCCGATCGCGATCGCGACGATGGCGGGCGCCCGGTAGCCCAGCCGGCTCGTGAGCAGGTAGGCGGCGATCATCGGCACCACGATCTCGGGCGCATCCGGCACCGCGGTGACGAGGCCGACGCCGAAGCGGAAGAGCACGCCGGCGAGCACGCCCATCACGACCGGCTCGGGAACGAGCGCCATGAGCCTGCGGAAGACGCCGGTCACGCCCACGAGCAGCGTGACGAGGGCCGCGGCGACGTACGCGCCGATCACGGCGGAGTAGGGGTAGTCGGCGATCGACGTCACGAGCAGCGCTGCGCCCGGGGTCGACCAGGCGCACATGATCGGCATGCGGTAGACGAGCGAGAGCGCGATCGAGGCCACGCCTCCGCCGATCGCGACGGCCGCGAGCCAGGAGCCGAATCCCTCGACGCCGATGCCCGCCGCATCGCTGGCCTGCTGGAGGATCACCACCGGCGCGCTGAACGAGATCAGCGCCGCGGCGAGCGCGCCGATCCACGTCGAGGGTATGAGCGAGCGCGGGAGGTCCCGGAGGCTCTCGCGGAGGTTCGCGCGCGGACTCAGCTGAGCCCTCTCAGTTGACGCGCTTCTCGCGGCCCGCCCACTCCTTCTCGCGCAGGACGTACTTCTGCACCTTGCCCGTCGAGGTCTTCGGGAGCTCGCCGAACTCGACCGCGACCGGTGCCTTGAAATGGGCGAGGTGCTCGCGGCAGAAGTCGATGATCTCGCGTTCGGTCGCCTCGGAGCCCGGCGCGAGCGTGACGAACGCCTTGGGGCGCTCGCCCCACGTGTCATCGGGGATCGCGACGACCGCGCACTCGTGCACCGCTGGGTGGCGCGCGATCGTGTGCTCGACCTCGATCGTCGAGATGTTCTCGCCGCCCGAGATGATGATGTCCTTCTTGCGGTCGCGGAGCTCGATGTAGCCGTCCGGGTGCATGACGCCGATGTCGCCGGAGTGGAACCACCCGCCCGCGAACGCCGTCGCCGTCGCCTCGGGGTCGGCGAAGTAGCCCTTCATGACGTTGTTGCCGCGCATCACGACCTCGCCCATCGTCTCGCCGTCGGCGGGGACGTCGTTCATCTCGGGATCGACGACGCGGATCGGGTCGGAGACGATGTTGTGGACGCCCTGACGGCCCGCCAGGAGCGCGCGCTCGTCCGCGGGGAGCTCCGCCCAGGACTCCTGCAACTCGCAGACCGTGTACGGCGCGTACGTCTCGGTCAGGCCGTAGACGTGCACGAGGCGGAAGTTCAGCTCCTCCATCCGCGCGAGCAGGGTGGGCGAGGGCGGGGCGCCGCCGGTCGTGACGATGAGCCCGCGCTCGACCCGGTGCGCGGCGGGATGCGAGACGACGCCGAGGTGCACCGTCGGCGCCGCGTTGTAGTGCGTGATGCCCTCGCGCTCGAACAACTCCCACATCGCGCCGTGATCGACCTTGCGCAGGCAGACGTGGCGCGCGCCCATGGCGGTCACGGCCCAGGTGAAGCACCAGCCGTTGCAGTGGAACATCGGCACGACCCACAGCTGCACCGATTCGGGCCGGAGGTTCGAGTGCAGTGCCTCGACCAGGGCGTTCAGGTAGGCGCCGCGGTAGCTGTACATGACGCCCTTCGGCTGCCCGGTCGTCCCCGAGGTGTAGTTGATCGAGATCGTGTCCTCCTCGTCGAGGACGGGCAGCTCGAAATGCTCGGGCGAGCCGCCGGCGAGGAAGTCCTCGTACGGGTCGCCGGGCTCGCCGGTGTCGTCGATCCGGATCGTCGGCAGGCCCGCGCCCTCGACGAGGTGGGCGAGCTCGTGATCGGCGAAGACCATGCGCGCCCCGGAGTGCTCGAGGATGTGCGCGATCTCGTCGCGGCCCAGGCGCGTGTTGATGGAGACGAGCACGGCGCCGGCGGCCGGGACGCCGAAGTGCGCCTCGAGCATCGCCGGGATGTTCGGGGCCAGGAACGCGACGCGATCGCCGCGCTCGATGCCGGCGGCGGACAGCGCGGAGGCCAGCCGGTTCGCCCGCTCGTCGAGCTCGCGATAGGTCGTGTGCCGCGCGCCGTGGACGACCGCGACCTTGCCGGGGAAGGCATACGCGCTCCGGCGCAGGAAGCTCACCGGCGACAACTCGGTTCGGTACGGCCGCACGCCCGCCATCGGTCTCTCCTGATCTCGCTCGCCGAAGGTTCGCGAAGCCTACGCGGGCCGGCGACGCGGTAGGCTCGGAGGCGTGAAAACGAACCGCTCGATCCCGCGAAGCACCGTCGTCCCCGTCCTCATCTACCCGGACGTGCGCGCGGCGGTCGCCTGGCTGAGCGCGGCGTTCGGCTTCGCCGAGCGCGTCCAGATCGGCGAGGACCACCGCTCGCAGCTGCAGGTCGGAGACGGTGCGGTGATCGTCGCCGACGTCCGTCGCGACCGCCGGCCACCGCGCCCCGGCGAGGTCACGCACTCGGTGCTGGTGCGCGTCGAGGACGCGCACGCGCACTGCGAGCGCGCCCGGGCGCACGGCGCGCGCATCTTCGAGGAGCCGCACGACTGGGAGTACGGCGAGCGGCAATACGCGGCCGAGGACTTCGCGGGCCACCAGTGGACGTTCTCCGAGACGCTCGCCGACGTCGCTCCCGAGGAGTGGGGCGGGAAGCTCGTCTCGCAGGACTAGCACTCGTACCGGAGCAGCACGACCCCGTTGCCGAACGTCCTCGTCTCGGCGAGCCGGAGTGGCGTCCTGGCGTCCGACGGCGGGAACATCGGCTTGCCCCGCCCGATGGCGACCGGATGGACGTAGAGGCGGTACTCGTCGATCAGGCCGAGTCGCATGAACGTCCCGCCGAGATCGGCGCCGCCGACCACGAGGTCGCCACCGGGCTCCGCCTTGAGCGCCAGCACCTCCTCCGGGACGACCTCACGGACGATGGAGGTGTTCCAGTCGGCCCGCTCGAGCGTCCTCGAGTAGACGATCTTGGGCTTCTCGCGCCAGATGCGGGCGAACTCGGCCTCCACCTCGCCGCACGCGGGGTCATCGTCCGCCGTCGGCCAGTAGGCGGCCATGAGCTCGTGCGTCACGCGCCCGCCCAGGAAGGCGCCCATCGCGCCGAGCTGCTCGTTGAAGTGGCGGTGCAGCTCGTCGTCGACGAGGTGCCAGTCGAGCTCGCGGTCCGGCCCTTCCATGAAGCCGTCGAGCGAGACCGACATCATCCAGATGATCTTCCTCATGCAGTGAAGACTGCCGGAGCGCGGAGGACTCATCGGTCACTCGAGCACGAACGTCGCGCGCCCGATCAGGTCCCCGAACGTCGGCGCCTTGCCCGCGTGCCGGATCGCCGGCCACACGTACCAGACGTAGGTGCCGGGCGGCAGCTTGACGGCGGCGAGCGAGAGCGACGGGCGCGCCGGCCAGCGGACGAGCACGCGGGTGCCCTTGCGGAAGAGCTGGACGTTGTAGTACTCGGAGCGGGCGCGCGGCTTCCAGGTCAGGCGCGGGGCGCTCTCGACGACGCTGCCCGTGACCGGGCGGAGCGGCAGCAGCGGTGCCAGCGAGACGACTCTCCTGGCGGCGCTCGAATGCGCGCCGCCGCGGTCGTAGGCGAACAGCGCGAGGTAGCCCTTCTGCCCGGCTCGCAGCGTGAAGTCCGCCGACGGGCGCAGGCCGCTGTAGACGAGCCGCCCGTCGGACGGGGTGCGCGGCGCATGCCTCAGGTTCAGCACGACCGACACGCGCGCGAGGCCGGCGATCGCCGGGTTCGTCCAGCGGAGCGTCAGCGGGATCGCGGTCGCGCCCGGCTTCGTCCGCGGGATGACGAGGGTCAGACTCGTCGGGGCCGGGGGCACCGTCGTGCCGGCGGCCGGGATCCCGGCACTCGGGGAGACGACCGGCGTGCCGCCCGCGCCCGGCACCGGCGTGACGCCGGCGGGCTGGACGGCATTGGACACGGTCACGGTCGTCCTCGCCGTCGCGACGTGCCCCGCCGCGTCCGCGACGACGTTGCAGACCTCGTAGACGCCGTTCGCGTAGCCGGTCGTGTCCCACGTCGCGCCCAGCACCGGGCCGGCGGGGCACGCTCCGACCGCTCCGGCGTGCAGCGTGCTCGAGGCGACGCCCGAGACGGCGTCCGCGCTCGTCCCGACGACGCCGACGGTGCCGCCGACGGTTGCTCCGGGGGCCTGACCCGCGATCGCCACGGACGCCGTCGGGGCCGTCGTGTCGACGGCGACCGTCAGGCCGGGACCCTCCGCCGTCCCGCCGAGAAGATCCGTGGTCCTGATGTGGTAGCAGTAGATCCCGTCGACCGGCCCCGCGGAGAAGTCGGTCTGGCCGGGCGGGAGCCCGGTGACGATGGGCCCGCCCAGGGCCTGCGGCTGTGCGCACACGCCCGACGACCGGTACACGCCCTGCGAGACGTTCGCCGGGTCGCTCGCCGGCGTCCAGTGGAACGTCGCCGGGCGCACGAACGGCGCGCTCGTGAGAACGGGCGGGCTCGCCGGCGCGGTCGCCGCGTGCGCGCCCACCGGCGAGAGCGCCGCGATCGCCGCTGCCAGCGCCAAGACCGTCGATCGCCTCGCCATTTTCCGACCCCTCCGCCGTTGCCCGAACGTCCGGCATTCGGACGTGGCGGCGCGCTGGTTCGGGTGGGCGGAGGGGCGAGGCGGGCCGTGAGGCTAGCCGCACCCCGAGACACGTGGAGGCCGAGCCTCGCCGTGGGCTCGTCACTTGCGATCGTGAGGCCATGTTGAACCACACCCGACCCCAATCGCCGCTCGCCGCGCACCGCGGCCTCGGAACGTCCACGCTCACGCATCTCTTCACCACTGCGGTCATTCGCCGCAGGACCTTTGGTGTTGCGCCGTCCTCCTCGGCCGGCAAGGCCGTCCGGGCGCCGCCCGCTCGGGCCGCAATTGCGCACGAGTTAGCGGCTCTCCCGATCACTCGCGGAGGGCTCTGCGAGGATTTTCTGCCCGTCGGCGATAGGATCGGGTCGAAATGCCGGCAGAACGGATCAGGGAGACGACGCGGTGATCCTGCGGGTCCTCGCCTTCATCGTGATCATCGGCGGGACGATCGGAGCGCTCGGCGGCTACTGCATGGTGCGCTGGCTCGACAGCCGCCGGCAGCGGGCCGACTGGGCACGCGCGGCCGAGTGGCTCGCGCGCGAGGAACAGGACGACCGCCAGGCCTGAGCCGGGCGCCTTCGTCAGGCACCGCCGCGGTGAGCCACGACGAGGCCCGCGTCCCAGCCGGGCGCGCGACCGCGCGCCGGCGGATGCAGGCGATCCGTCGGGAGCCCGGAGGTCGCGAGCAGCCACGCGATCACGGAGTTCGAGTTCCACATCTCGCCCGCGTGCAACTCGTCGCGCCCCCAGACCGGCGTGGGCACGGTCGCAACCAGGTCGAGCAGCCGCCGGGCGATCTCTGGCCGGTCGGTGACCCGGCCGGGCCCGCCGACCGCCGCGGGGAGATCCGGCACCGTGCCGCCGCGCCAGCACCGCACCTCGTAGCGGAAGAGGCGCCAGCGGCCGATGTGGCGGCTCCCGACGGGGCCGGTGGCGACGACGCCCCGGCTCGCCTCGTCGGCATCCGGCGAGGGCGCGATCTCGATCGTGAAGCGATCGCCGTCGGACGCGACGACGAGGGCCGCGTGGTAGAGATCGCAGCGCGGCCGGCGCTGTCGCATGGCTGCGACGGCCTCGAAGACGCGGCCGTTGAAGCGCACGGAGTGACCGCCCGCGCCGAGCGGTATCCAGTACAGGTCGACCGCTGCGGCGTCCGGTCGGTGCCATTCCGCCCGGAGTCTCGCCGAGAGCCGAGCGGGCCGGCATCGGGACCCGCGCGGAGCGCGAGTGCGGATTGCCCGCAAGAGCGGCCGGGCCCGGGCGCGGCGTGGCGCGTAGACTCGCCCGCACCGTGCGCACGATCGAGATCGCAGAGGACCGATCGCTCGTGATCGTCGAGCGGCCGTCGCCCGAGCCCGGCCCCGGGCAGGTCGCCCTCGACATCGCCTACTGCGGGATCTGCGGCTCGGATCTGCACTTTCGCGACATCCCGGCGCTGTTCCCGGCGGGGACCGTGCCGGGACACGAGATGTCCGGCTCGATCGGCGCCGTGGGGGAGGGCGTGACGGGCTGGAGCGCCGGCGATCGCGTGAGCGTGCTGCCGTTCGCGCAGTGCGGGGAGTGCGACGCCTGCCGGGCGGGCACCGAGCAGGTCTGCGGCTCCGCCGTCGCGAACGGCGTCGGCCTCGGAACGGGGCGCCCCGGCGGGTACTCCGAACGCGTCATCGTCGATGCGCAGATGCTGTTCGCGCTGCCGGACTCGGTCGACGATCGCGCCGGCACGCTGGTCGAGCCGACGGCGGTCGCGGTGCATGCGCTCTGGCGCGCGCAGGTGCGGGCGGGGGAGCGGCTCGCGGTCATCGGGGCGGGGCCGATCGGCCTGCTGACGGGGGTGGTCGCCCGCGAGCAGGGTGCCGACGTGACGATCGTCTCGCGCAATCCGGGCCGCGCGCAGAGCGCCGAGAGGCTCGGGCTGCGAACGGTCGCACCGGACGACTCGTCCGCGGCGTTCGCGGCGCGCCCGCCCGCGATCGTGATGGAGTGCGCGGGTACGGCGTCCGCCGCCGCGCTGGCGCTCGAGCTCGTCGCCCCGCTCGGTCGCCTGGTCGTGGTCGGCATCGCGCCCGAGGCGCTCCCGATCGAGCCGCTCCCGCTCGTCTTCAAGGAGGTCGACATCCGCGGCGCGATCATCTATCGCCGCGCGGACTTCGACGCCGCGATCGAGCTGCTGGCCGGCGGAAAGATCCCGAGCGACGCGCTGATCGACGACGTGATCGGCTTCGAGGCCGCCGAGGCGACGTTCCAGTCGCTCGTCGCGCCCGGCAACCGGCGGGTCAAGGTGCTGCTGGATCCCGCGCTGGGCGCGTGAGACGTGTGCCTGGCCGGCTGACGCGGATGTCATGCTGGCGCCATGCAACTCGAGCTGATGGCGATCGTCGTCGACGAGTATGACCCGGCGATCGAGTTCTTCGTGAAGACGCTGGGCTTCGAGCTCGTCGAGGACTCGCCGTCGCTGACCAACGACGGACGGCCGAAGCGCTGGGTCGTGGTCCGCCCTCCGGGCGCCCAGACGGGTCTCCTGCTGGCGCGCGCCGATGGCGACCGGCAGGCGGGTGCCGTCGGGAACCAGTTCGCCGGCCGTGTCGGGCTCTTCCTGCGCGTCGACGACTTCGACGCGACGTACGAGCGCATGGTCGCGCACGGGGTCGAGTTCGCCGGGGAGCCCCGGACCGAGGAGTACGGCCGCGTGGTCGTGTTCACCGACATCGCCGGGAATCGCTGGGATCTGCTCGGGCCGGGCTGAGCCCGGGTGTCATCGCGCTCGGTCGGCTCGCGGAGGCCGGGATGTTACGATACGCAACGTAGCGTTCTATCGAAGGAGCCGCCCCGGATGCCCACGCTTGCCCCGCCCAAGAAGATCCTCACCGTCGACGACAACGCGATCGTCAGTGCCGACGTGCGCGCGATCCTCGAAGGCGCCGGGTACGACGTGTGCCCGGACGCGCGCGATGGCGAGCAGGCCGTCGAGCACGTGCGCCAGTACGAGCCCGACCTGATCCTGCTCGACCTGAAGCTGCCGCGCATGGACGGGGTCGAGGCCGCGAGCCTGATCCGCGAGGAGTCCGACGCGCCGATCCTCGTGCTCACGGGGTATGGCGACTCGGAGCTGCTCCAGCGCGCCGAGGCCGCGGGAACGAGCGGGCTGGTGCTCAAGCCGTTCAGCGAGCACGGCCTGCTCTCGGCGGTCCGTACCCGTCTCGCCCAGCGCGACTCCGAGGACTTCGGCCTGCGCTGCATGGTCGAGTCGATGCTGCGCGACGGCGCCAGCGAGGAGACGATCGTCCGCACGCTGCGCGCCACGACGAGTGCCGGCGATTCGCGGGCGCGCGCCCAGGGCCGCCCGGGTCTCCGCAGCGTCGTGCGCGCACTGACGCGCCGGCGCGTTCGAGCGCTCTGACGGACGCGCCTGTGAGGTAGCCCTGTAACGCGCAGGCGCTCAGCGGGACCGCGGGGCATGAGCCACGTCCGTCCCCATCCGCTGCAGCGTACGGCGGCCGCGCGATCGCGCCTGTCGCGGCTGGTCGGCTGGGCGCGGGATCCTGGCACTGTCCATCCGGCAGCCGGCGTCGCGCGGGTGGCGGCCGGACTTGGTCTTTCTGGGCTTCGGGCCGGGCAAATTCCTGCATCACGCGGCCGAGGCGTCCGCCTTCGCACGTTACGGCGTGCCGTTTCCCGACGTCGCGACCTACGCCGTGGGCACGCTCGAGATCCTCGGTGGGATCGCCTTGATCGCGGGATTCCTGGTGCGGCCGGTCGCGCTCGCTCTGGCGGCGAATCTGCTCGTCGCAGTGGCCACTGCGGGGCGCATCGACGGAGGCGCCGTTCACCTCGGCGTTGCGCCCGCCCTGATCGCCGTGCTCGTCTCGCTCGCCCTGGTGGGGAGCGGGCCACGCTCGCTCGACCGCCGCCTGGCGACGCGATAGGCCGCCTGACCCGGAGCTAGGTCTGATCGGCGGCGGCGTAGAGCGCCGCGACGTCGATCTTGCCCATCTTCAGCATCGCGGCCATCGCGCGCTGCGCGCGTGCCTCGTCCGCGTCCCGCAAGAGCTCCGGCAGCGCGGCGGGCACGACCTGCCACGACAGCCCGTAGCGATCCTTCAGCCATCCGCACGGACCTTCCTCGCCGCCGTCGGTGAGCTTCGTCCAGTAGTAGTCGACCTCGGCCTGGTCGGCGCAGTCGATGGACAGCGAGATCGCCTCGTTGAACGTGAAATGCGGGCCGCCGTTGATGGCGGTGAAGGCCTGGCCGTCGAGCACGAAGTCCACGGTCAGGACTGCTCCGGCCTCCCGCGGGCCGGCCTCGCCGTAGTGGAGGATGTGCCTGATCTCGGAGTTCGGGAACACCGAGACGTAGAACTCGGCGGCCTCCTGGCCCTGCGTGTCGAACCAGAGGTTGGGCGTGATGGCGGGCATGGCTGTTCGTCCTTCCCGGGCGTTTGCGTGTTCGCAGGGATATGACCGAGCCGCGCCGGGGGAATCATCGGACGGTGCTGCACAATCCGGCGATGAAGATCAACTTGGAGCGCGCGTTCACCGATCGGCCCGAGGTCTTCGCCGCGTGGGTCCAGCTCAACACCGCGATCAAGGAGCGCATGGATCTGCGGCGCTACGAGCTGGTCACGCTCGCCGCGGCGCTGAAGCTCCGCTCGAGCTACTGCTGCCTGGCGCACGGGCGCATCCTGCTGGAGCGCTTCGGCGAGCCCGTCGCCGAGATCGTGCGCGACCGCCGCGCCGCGAATCTCAGCGAGGTGGACCTGGCGGTGATGGAGCTCGCCGAGCGCGTCGTGGAGGACGCGACCTCGATCGAGGATGCCGATCTGCGGCGGCTGCGCGATCTCGGGCTGTCGGAGGCCGACATCGCGGACGTCGTCTACGCCGCGTCGGTGCGCTGCTTCTTCTCGAAGACGCTCGACGCGCTCGGCATGCTCGCCGACGCGAGCTACCGCGATCTGCCGGCCGACGTGCAGGAGGCGCTCGTCGTGGGCAGGCCGATCGCCGAGGCGTGATGGCCGCCGCCGCCCGGCGGCTACATTGACCGCCGTGGAGCAGCGCGACATCCCGCGTCTCGGCCGGTCGGTCTCGTGCGTCGGCTTCGGCGGCTGGCAGCTCGGCGCCGACTGGGGCGACGTCCCGGAGGCGACCGGCATCGCCGCGGTCGAGGCCGCGCTCGCGGAGGGGGTCACGTTCATCGACACGGCCGACGCCTACGGCGACGGTCGCAGCGAGAGGCTGATCGGCCGCGTGCTCGCGACGCACAGCGGCGAGCGGCCGTTCGTGGCCACGAAGATGGGCCGCCGCGTGCCGCAGGAGCATGCCGAGTACACGCCCGCAGCGCTTTCGCGAATGGAACGACCGGTCGCGCGCGAACCTCGGAGTCGAGACGCTCGATCTCGTGCAGTTGCACTCCCCGCCCACCGCGGTGATCGAGGACGACGCGCTCTTCGACGTGCTCGACGAGTTCGTCGCAGAGGGGCGCGTCGCCGCCTACGGCGTCTCGGTCGAGACGTCCGACCAGGCGCTCACGGCGATTGCGCGCCCCGGCGTCGCGACCGTGCAGATCGTCCTCAACGCCTTCCGCCTGAAGCCGCTCGAGCACGTGCTGCCGGCCGCACGCCAGGCGGGGGTGGGCATCATCGCTCGCGTCCCGCTGGCGAGCGGGCTGCTCTCCGGCCGCTACACCAGCGCAACGACGTTCGGCGCCGACGATCACCGCACCTACAACCGCCACGGCGAGGCCTTCGACGCCGGCGAGACGTTCGCGGGCGTCGACTTCGAGACCGGGCTCGAGGCCGTTCGCCGGCTGGCCCCGCTCGTTCCGCCGGGCGCGACGATGGCGCAGTGGGCGCTGCGCTGGGTGCTGGACCAGCCCGGTGTCTCCGTCGTGATCCCGGGCGCCCGCAATCCGGAGCAGGCCCGCGCGAACGCGGCCGCAGCGGGGCTTGCGCCGCTCTCGCCCGACGACCTCGCGGCCGTGCGGGCGGTCTACGACGAGCTGATCCGCCCGTCCGTGCACGCACGCTGGTAGCGCGGTCTACTTCACCGCGACGTGCGCGTACGCGATGCTCGCGCCGAACTGGTCGAAGCCCCACTTCGTGACGTTCTTGCTCGTCACGTTGTGCGTCGAGGCCCACAGGTAGGGAACCCACGGGACGATCTTCGTCGTGAGCTTCCGGTCGAGCGCCGCGTAGCAGCTCACCCGCGGGTTGCCGACGAGAGCGCCGCAGCGGTCGAGGTCGGCGTCGACGCTGGGCACGCGCACGATGGCGCCCTTGGCGCCCACCTTCTTGGCCGTCGTCGGCGTGAGCCCGACGAGCGAGTAGTTCGAGTTGCCCTGCGGGTAGATGGTGCGGCCGTCGAAGAGCGGGCTGAAGAACGTCAGCGCGTCCGCGTAGTCCTTGCCCCAGCCGGGGTGCGTCGAGAAGGCGACGTTCAGGCTCGGAGTCGCGAGCGGCGTGTTCGCGTCCTTGACGACGCGCGTCTTCAGCGTGATCCCGATCGACTTCAGGTTCGCCTCGAGCGTGGGGAGCATCGCCTGCTCGACGGGATTGGCTCCCACGACGGTGTAGACGCCCCCACAGACCTTCGCATCGCAGACGCCGTCGTGGTTCCTGTCGTAGCGCGAGAGCTTCATCTCGGCCCGCGCCTTGCCCACGTCGCCCCGGCCGTACGCGCCGTACGGCGCGTAGCCCTTGAGCTTGTCGAGCAGCATGCCGTTGGGCGCGATGTGGGTCGCGATCGAGCCTGCGGAGACGCCGCCGCGCGCCTTGCGCAGTGCATTGCGATCGACGACGAAGTTGACGGCGCGGCGTACGTGGACGTCGTCGAACGGCCGCTGCGTCAGGTTCATCGTGAGGTAGCCGGTGAAGTCGCTCGCGTTCGTGTGCAGCTGCGGCGAGCCGCTGTAGCTGCGCAGGACCGTCGGCGGCTCCTGGGCGACCTCGTCCTCGATGTCCCCGCGCGCGACGCGCGCGTAGATGTCGTCGGTGTTCGAGTTGACGTTGAAGAGGAACCGGTCCGGGAAGTTCTCGCGCGCCCTGGGGCTGTCCGTCCCGGCCGCGTAGGCGGGATTCCGCACGAGGTCGAGCGTGCGCTCGCCGTCGAAGCCGGAGATCGGACCGGACGCCTTGACCGTCGCGCAACTCGCGGCGTTCAGCTTGTCGGAGCCCGCGAGCATGTACGGGCCGGAGGAGATCAGGTAGCGGCCGTACGCTCCGGCCTTCGTGAAGCAGCCTGCGACCTCGCGCGGCATCGGGCCTGCCGCCGGCATCGCGAGGCGGTAGCGGAAGTCGCCCGTCGGGGCCGTGAGGTCGAAGACGACGGTGCGCGGATTCGGCGTCTTGATGCCCGTGATCGTCTTGGCCTCGCCCTGTGAGTAGGCCGCCATGCCCTTGATCACGTCGTAGTAGAAGCCGTACTGCGCGCCCACCGACTTGGTCGCGATGCGCTCGAACGCGAACGCGACGTCCTTCGACGTGATCTCGCGGTTCAGGGGCGGACCGAAGCGGATGCCGTCCTTGAGCCGGAACGTGTAGGTGCGCCCGCCGTTGCCGATCGTGCCGGTGCTCGTCGCGAGATCCGGGACGATCAGGTTGCCGGCCGGCCCGGCGACGTGGTTGTAGCCCACGAGCGTGCGCACGAGCAGGTTGGAGTAGAGCCCGAACGCCTGGACGGAGTACTCGCCCGTGGGGTCGAAATCGGACGTGAAGTCGAACGACGACTCCCAGTCGACGCGATAGGTGCCACCGCGGGCGGCCTGGCCGTCCCCGCGCGCCGTCTGCGCGGACGTCGTGCTCGCCAGCGCCGTCACTGCCGTGGCTGCGCACGCCGCGCCGATCAGGATCGTCGCAAGTCTCGTCGTCTTCACGTTTCCGCTCCCATCCGCTGGGGTCTCGAGTTCGTGGCTGGGTTTGCGCCCTCACTCAGACGCTAGTGGCGGTTTGCGTTAACTAGCGTGTGAAACATCGAAATCCGGCCGCACGAATGGGGCCAGGCCCCAATTGAGCGCTGCCGCGGCGTTTGACGCGGCGGCGGTCAGCGGGAGCCGACGCCGGGCGGGCACCACGACGAGCGCAGCTCGCCGGCGGGCCAGCCGGCCGCTGCGGTGCCGGCCTCGTACGCGCTCTCGAGGAACGCGAGCAGGGTCGCGCGCGGATCCGCGGCGGCGCGCACGGTGTCGTACGGCAGCAGCGCCAGCGACCCCGATCCCGCGGCCGTCCACTCGGCTCCCCCGGCGAGCGGGTGCCCGGTGAGTCCTTCGGGCTCGGGCGCGGTGTAGGAGTAGAACGCGGCCTGCGGCGTGTTCTGATCGCCCGGCCAGAAGCCGAAGCTGATCGCCTCGTGCGAGTAGGCCTCCTGCGTCACGCGGTCGGCGCCGGGACTCGCGGGCGCGCGGCGTCCGGAGAAGCGCGTCAGTGCGAGGTCGAAGCTGTGCCAGAAGAGATGGACCGGACTCGTCTTGCCGCAGTACCAGCCCGCGAACTCCTGGAAGACCCAGTCGATCCAGCGCAGCGCCGTCCAGTAGCGCTCGACGAACTCGGCGTCGTAGGAGTGGTGCGCGGTGTCCTCGGCAAACGGCGTCGTGACCGGGACGCCGAAGGGCACGGCCTTGATCGCGACATCGATGCCGAGACCGCCGAGGGCGCCGAAGAGGCGCTCGTGGAACGCCGCGACCGAGAGCCCGTCCACGAGTGCGAACGACTCGGTCTCACCGCGGCTCGTCCGCACGACGAGCCGGTGGTCCACGAAATCGAACGCGATGTCGAAGTCGGTGCCGGGCGCGCGCAGGCGGCGGGTCGTCAGCCCGCGGGCGTCGACGTAGAGCGGCACGTTCCACCAGTGGTTCTGCGGGGGCGTCGAGGCGAGCCGCACCTTGCCCGCCATCTGCGCCCACAGGTGCAGCGTGTCCCGCGTCTCGCGCCAGGCTGCGTAGGGCAGGTCGGGCAGCGGCTGGATCTGGGCGTTGGTCACGTCTGCCCGGATCCTACGTCTCCCTAGGCCGTGTCCCACTCCAGCACGACGGCGAGCGACTGCGAGCGATCCTCCAGCAGCGACAGGTAGGCGGCGGGCGCCTCCTCGAAGCCCAGCCGATGGGTGATCAGGGGCGCGAGGTCGAGCTCCCCGTCACTCACGAGGTCGAAGAACAGCTCGGCGTTGCGCGCCATCGTCCAGGGCGTCTGCGGCGTCTCGACCGGTGGGTGCGAGCTGACGTGCGCGCCGATGATCGTGTGGCTCGGGGCGTTGGCGAGATCGTGGAAGTCGAACGGCGCGGGCTCGCCGCGCGGACTCGAGAGGACGACGAAGCGGCCCTGCTGGCGCCGCAGGACGTCGAACTGCCCGGGGATCAGCCGCGCGTGCCCGGTGGCCTCGAAGACGACGTCCGCCATGCGCCGTCGCGTCGCCGACGCCACGATGTCGCGCACGGAGAGCCGCTCGGGGTGCACGCCGATCACGTCCGGCGGCAGCAAGCCGAGGCGCGCGTCGATCGGGTCGACGCCGATCACCGGCCGTGCGCCGCACAGGCGGCAGTAGCGGACGGCCAGCTGGCCGAGCAGGCCGAGGCCGAAGACGACGACCGACTCGCCCCAGCCGGTCCCGCTGCGGCGGACGCCGTTCATCACGGTCGCGGCCAGGGTCGCGAACGGCATGAGCTCGAGCGGGACGTCGGCGCCGCGCAGCGGGTAGACCGCGTGCTCGGAGGCGGTCGCCCAGCGGGCGTGGGGCGTACCGGCGGCCACGAGGTCGCCGACCTGGACGCTCTCGACGCCCTCGCCCAGCTCGGTGACCTCCGCCGCGGCGCTGTAGCCCGCCACGAACGGGAATTGCCCGTACCGGTCCCAGGCCGAGCCCGGCGGGAACTCGCCGGACAGGATCGTCAGCTCGGTGCCCGGGCTGATCAGCGTGCGGCGCGTGCGCAGCAGCACCTCGCCCGGGCCCGGGCTCGGCACCGGTCGCCCCTCGAGCTCCACGGCGCCGGGAGCGGGGAAGACGAGCGTGGGGTTCTCGGTGTCGTGCGCCATCCGCTGGCGACGATACTTCCCGCGTGACCGTCACGGGCCGCATGCCGATCCTGGCCGAGCCGCGCCTGAACATCGTGCTGCTGCATCCGGAGATCCCCAACAACACGGGCGCGATCGGGCGCACGGCGGCGGCCACCGGCTGCCGCCTGCACGTCGTCCATCCGATCGGCTTCGACATGGGCGAGCGCGCCCGCCGGCGTGCGGGTCTCGACTACTGGCATCTCGTCGACTGCGTCGAGCACGAGAGCTGGGCTGCGTTCGTGGAGCGCGAGGGCCTGGCCGCGAGCGGCGCGCGCATCTGGCTCTACACGACGAGCTCGCCGCGGCCGCACTGGGAGGTGTCGTTCGAGCCGGGCGACTACCTGCTGTTCGGCTGCGAGACGACGGGCCCGCCGGAGGCGGTCAAGCGCTGGGCCGGCGAGGCGCGCAGCGTGACCCTGCCGATGATCGACGACCCGGCCGCGCGCAGCCTCAACCTCGCGAACGCCGTGTGCGCCGCGGTCTACGAGGGGCTGCGCCAGTTCGCGGCGGCCGACCGCGGCTACATCATCGGGCCGTAGTAGTCGGTCGCGGAGTCGCGGTAGGGGCCGTAGCCGGCGGAGTGGTCGAACTCGGGCGCGTCCTTGATCTGCTGCTTGGTGAGGTCGACCTGGAGGGTCTTGGAGTCGTGGTTGACGACGCGCACCGCGGCCGCGGGGATCAGGGACATGCGCCCGAACAGCCAGCCGCCGGTGTCGATGACGAGATGCGCCTCGTCCGGCGCGATCGCGAAGGAGTCGATGTGGCCGATCTCGCCGTCGTTCGCGACGACCTTGTAGCCCGCGTAGTCGGGGAACTCGAGCTCGCCGTCTGCGAATTCCGAGTCCGGAAGCGGATTCGGCCAGTTCCAGATTCCCGGGATCGGTGGGACGGCCATCGACGGTCTCCTTGTCGGCATGAGCGAGGCGCAGGGCGGTGTGCCCGCCCGAATCTATCGGTAAACGGCCGCTACGAGGGCTCGGCGCTCGCCGGGCCCGGTGCCCTCGCGGGCGCCGGCGCTCGCAGCATCACGTATCCCAGCACCGCTCCCAGGGCGACGCACGACGCGCCGAAGAGGAAGGCCAGCTGGTAGCCGCTCGTGAGCGCGCTCGGCAGCGAGTGGCCGTCGGCGACGAGCGAGCGCGCGTGGTCGGTCGAGATCGTGCCGAGCACGGCCAGGCCGATCGCGCCGGACATCTGCAGCGAGACGTTGACGATGCCCGAGGCGAGGCCCGCGTCGGCGGGCGGGACGTGGGCCATCGCGAGGGCGAGCAGGGGGATGAACGCGGTGCCGGCGCCGATGCCGAGGATCAGGAGCGCGGCGAACATGGTGGGGAAGTAGCTCGTGTGCTCGTCCAGGCGCGCCATCAGCAGCAGGCCGACCGCCGTGAGCACGAGGCCCGGGAGCATCACGCGGCGTGCGCCGAAGCGGCCCATCAGGCGCGCGGTGATGCCGGCCGAGAGCACGCCGACCGCGAGCGAGAGCGGCAGGAACGCGACGCCCGTGCGCAGCGCGCTGTAGCCGCGCACCCGCTCGAGGTAGAGCGCGCCGAGGAAGAACGTCGAGAACAGTCCGCTGGCGAGCAGGCCGCGCACGAGGCTCGTGCCGGCGAGGCCGTGAACGCGCAGGATCCGCAACGGCATGATCGGGTTCGCGATGTGCGCCTGGAGCCAGAAGAAGAAGATCATCAGGAGGATCGCGGCGCCGCCGAAGGCGAGCGTGTGCGCCGACACCCAGCCGTGGTCGGGGGTCGTCACGATGGCGTAGATGCCGAGCATCAACGCCGCCGTGACGGCGATCGAGCCGAGCCAGTCGACGCCCTTGTCGAGCCCGAGCGGCTCGCTCTCCTCCAGCAGCGCGCGGCCGAGCAGCAGCGTCACCGCGCCGATCGGGATGTTGATGAAGAAGATCCAGTGCCAGTCGATGGCCTGCGTGACGAGGCCGCCGACGAGCAGGCCCACGGAGCCGCCGCCCACGGCCACGAAGATGTAGGCGCTCATGGCCTTGGCGCGCTCGCCCGGCTCCGGGAACTCGGAGACGATCATCGCGATGATCACCGACGACGAGACCGCGCCGCCGAGGCCCTGCACGAAGCGCGCGGCGATCAGCAGCTTCTCGTCCTGCGCGAGCCCGCACAGCACCGAGGCCAGGGTGAACAGCGTCACGCCGCTCAGGAACACGCGCTTGCGGCCCACGAGGTCGCCGAGCCGCCCTGCGAGCAGCAGGAAGCTGCCGAACGAGATCAGGTAGGCGTTGATGACCCAGGTCAGGTCGGACTGGGCGATGCCGAGGTCGGTCTGGATCGCCGGCAGCGCGACGTTCACGACCGATCCGTCGATCGTGTTCATGAACATCGCCAGGCAGACGACGCAGAGCGCGATCCAGCGCCGGCGGTCCCCCACCCGGGCGGCGGCTGCGGCGAGCTCGGTCAGCTTGCGACCGGTACGGCCGCGCCGGCCGCCGTCGGGAGGTAGATCTGCTCGACGTAGTCGCGCACCATGCGCGTCGCGAGCAGTTGCGGTGCGAGCGTGCTGACCGTGCTCCGGATCATGCCGAGCCAGGCGTGGGGGAGGCCGCCGGCGCGCTCGTAGAAGCGCGGCGCGAGCTCGTGCTCGATCAGGTCGAGGATCGAGGCCGCCTCGCGCGCGTCGCGCTCGCCGGGATCGATGCCGTCCTCCTCGGCCGAGGGGATCGCCCAGCCGAACGCGGATCCGTAGCACTCGTCCCACCAGCCGTCGAGGATCGAGAGGTTGAGCACGCCGTTGAGCGCGGCCTTCATGCCACTCGTCCCGCAGGCCTCGAGCGGGCGCAGCGGCGTGTTCAGCCACACGTCGACGCCGGACACGAGGGCGCGCGCGAGCGCGATGTCGTAGTCGGCGAGCATGATCACGCGGTGCCGCACGTCGTGGCCGGCGGCGAACGCGCCGAACTCCTCGATCAGGCGCTTGCCGTCGCCGTCGTGCGGGTGCGCCTTGCCCGCCACGAGCAGCTGCACCGGGCGCTCGCTGCTCGTGAGCATCCGGGCGAAGCGCTCGCGCTGGCTCAGCAGCAGCGTGAGCCGCTTGTACGTGGGGACGCGCCGCGCGAAGCCGAGCGTGAGCGCCTGCGGATCGAGCACGCTCGGCGAGCCAGGCGCGGTCGGCCGGGTCGTCGCCGCGCTCCGTCGCCTGCGCGGCGAGCCGCCGGCGCACCTCGTCGACGAGCCGCAGCCGGGCGTCCGCGCGCGCCTCGAAGAGCTCGCCGTCGGAGACCTCCGCGAGCCGCTCCCAGCCCGTCTGTCGCGCGCCGTAGCCGGCGCCGAGGCGCGCGCGGTAGAGCGCCGCGAACTCGGGACCGACCCAGGTCTCGGCGTGGACGCCGTTGGTGACGTGCGTGATCGGCACGTCGTCGACGGGCAGCCCGGGCCAGAGCGGCGCGAACATCGCGCGCGCCACCTCGCCGTGCAGGCGGCTCACGCCGTTCACGCGCGCCGCCAGGCGGATGCCGAGCGCAGCCATGTTGAAGACGCCCGGATCGCCGCCGGCCTCGGATCCGAGCGCCAGCAGGCGCTCCAGCGGCAGTCCCGTGGGGACGCCGTCCGGGCCGAAGTAGCGCGCCATCAGGTCATGGGTGAAGCGGTCGATGCCGGCGGGCACGGGCGTGTGCGTCGTGAAGGCGGTGCGCGCGCGCACGACCTGCAGCGCGTGCTCGGGATCGGCGCCGCCGTCGACGAGATCGCGCACGCGCTCGATGCCGAGGAAGCCGGCGTGACCCTCGTTCATGTGGAAGACGTCCGGCTCGTAGCCGCAGGCGGCAAGCGCCTTCACCCCGCCCATTCCGAGCAGGATCTCCTGGCGCAGGCGGTGCTCGCTGTCGCCGCCGTAGAGGCGATCGGTGACGGCGCGCTCGGCGGGCGCGTTGTCCGGCACGTCGGCGTCGAGCAGGAGCAGCGGAACGCGGCCGACGTCGACGCGCCAGATGCGCGCGTGCAGCGCGGCGCCCGGGAGCGCGATCGCGATCTGCAGCGGGGCGCCGTCGGCGGCGAGCACCGGCGTCAGCGGCAGCAGCGCCGGGTCGAGGTCGGCGAACTGCTCCTCCTGCGCGCCGCTCGGCGTGAGCACCTGGCGGAAGTAGCCGCTGCGGTAGAAGAGGCCGACGCCGACGATCGGGACGCCGAGGTCGCTGGCCGCCTTGAGGTGGTCGCCGGCGAGGATCCCGAGCCCGCCGGAGTACTGCGGCAGCGCCTCGCTGAGCCCGAACTCGGGGGAGAAGTAGGCGATCGCCGCGGGCGCGCCGGACAGGCGTCTGGTACCAGCCTGCGCTTTCGAGGTGCGCGTCCAGCCGGGCCTCGGCACGGGTCAGGCGGGCGCGGAAGCCGTCGTCGGCCGCGAGCTGCTCGAGCCGGGCGGGCGCTGCCGCCGCGAGCATCGCGACCGGGTTGCCGGATGCGCGGGCGAGGCCGCCGGGATCGACCTCGGCGAGCACGCCTGCGATCTCCTCGTCCCACGTCCAGAGCAGGTTGCGGGCGAGGCGTTCGAGCGGGCGGAGGCGATCGGGCAGGGTGAGGGCGTTGCTGGGATCGGCCGGCGTGGCCATGTCGAGTCTCCGGAATACGTCGTTCGGCGGCGGGAGCGAGGGCCGCGCGTCGCGCCCGCCGAGCACCGTCGCTCGACACGCACAGCTACCACGGCTAGCGTCCAGGTCATCGTCGACATCTGGACTCCCAGGCCGTGAAACGAAGCCTAGCGTGAGCGAGGCGCCGCGCTTCCAGATGCTCGTGCGCCCGGGGAACCCCGACTTCCTCGACCTCCCGTGGCGCGATCCGCTGGTCGAGTGGGAGAGCGAGCGCATCGTCGAGGTGACGCGCGGCATCCACCGCCACGTCGTGCGTTTCGTCAGCTACGGCGACCGTCTCTACGCGCTCAAGGCGCTGCCGCCGCGCGT
This sequence comes from uncultured Actinomycetes bacterium, assembly GCA_963705965.1. Lineage (GTDB taxonomy): Bacteria > Actinomycetota > Thermoleophilia > Gaiellales > JALYLC01 > JALYLC01. The sequence continues at coordinate 128,454 of CAVPLI010000009.1, forward strand.
CGCGCGCCACGAGTACCGGCTGCTGCGCGCGCTGGCCGACGAGATCGTGCCGGTGGTCGAGGCTGTCGGCGTCGTCACGCGCACGCCGGGCGAGGACCGCCAGGAGCCGGAGGCCGTGCTCATCACGCGGCACCTCGACTTCTCGCTGCCGTACCGCCTGCTCTTCAGCGGGCCGGGCGTCGCCGACCTCCGCAACAGCCTGCTCGACGCGCTCGCCGAGTTGCTCGTGCGCATCCACCTCGCGGGCTTCTTCTGGGGCGACTGCTCGCTCTCCAACACGCTCTTCCGGCGCGACGCCGGAACGCTCTCGGCCTACCTGGTCGATGCGGAGACCGGCGATCTCCATCCGCAGCTGAGCACCGGGCAGCGTTCGCACGACCTGCAGATCGCCGAGGAGAACGTCGCCGGCGAGCTGCTCGACCTCGAGGCCGCGCAGATCGGCCTGCCCTCGGGCCTCGATCCGCTCGAGACGGCCGCGGAGGTGCCGCGCCGCTACGAGGCGCTGTGGTCGGAGCTGACCCGCGAGGACGTGTTCGGACCGGACGAGACGTACCGCATCGACGAGCGCCTGCGCCGCCTGAACGGCCTCGGCTTCGACGTCGAGGAGGTGCAGCTCGTGGGCGATGCCGGCGGCCAGACGCTGCGCCTGAACCCCCAGGTCGTCGAGCCCGGGCACCACCGCCGCCGGCTGCACACGCTCACCGGTCTGGACGTCCAGGAGAACCAGGCCCGCCGCCTGCTCAACGACCTCGCCACGTTCCGCGCCACGGGCGGCCGCTCCGCCGCGCCCGAGTCCGTCGTCGCCTACCGCTGGCTGACCGAGTGCTTCGAGCCCTCGATCGCATCGGTGCCGGCCGACCTGCGCGGCAAGCGCGAGGCCGCGGAGCTGTTCCACGAGATCCTCGAGCACCGCTGGTTCCTCTCGGAAGCGGCGCAGCGCGACGTCGGCATGCCGGCGGCCGTCGACTCGTACATCGACGAGGTCCTGCGCCACCGCCCCGACGAGAAGGCGGTGCTGAGGCCCGAGGAAGACGCCTAGCCACTGCTCGAATGGCGCCAGGCCCCGATTGGGCACCGCACATCTGGGGCTGGCCCCAAACGTGCGGTCGTACGTGAGCTAACGACCGCACATTGGGGTCTGGCCCCAAACGTGCGCGGACGGCTAGGGGCTCTCGTCCAGCAGGCGCAGGATGCCCGCGGCCGGGACGTGGACCCAGCCGGGGCGGTTGTTCAGCTCGTAGCGCAGCTCGTAGAGCGCCTTCTCCAGCTCGCAGGCGGCCAGCAGGGATTCGCGTGCGACGCCGGGCTCGGGCAGGAGGGACTGATCGATCGCTCCGTCGTAGCCGGCGAGGAACGCCGCGCGGGCGTCGCGCTCCCAGTCGCCCGGAGACCGGCCCTGGCCGCGCGCGGTCTCGGCCGCGTAGGCGAACGACCGGAGGGCGCCGGCGACGTCGCGCAGGGGCGAGCTCTTGCGGCGGCGCTCGGCGAGCGGGCGCGCCGGCTCGCCCTCGAAGTCGAGCACGAGCCAATCGCCGTCGGCCCACAGCACCTGCCCGAGGTGGTAGTCGCCGTGCTGGCGGATCGCCTGGCCGCCGGTGCCCGCGCGGTGCAGCGCGCGCAGCCGCTCGAGCACGTCGGCCGCCCGCGCCCGGACGGCCTCGGCGGCGCCTCCGGGCTCGAGGCCGTCCAGCACGTCACGTGCCTCGGCCTCCGCGCTCTCGGCGGCGCCTGTGCCCGGGTTCTCGGGCCGGAACGCCGGGTCGCCGGCGTCCGAGGCGAGCACGGTGTGCATGCGCGCGGTGACCTCGCCCAGCCGGCGCACGCGCGCGAGAAACGGCCCGGGGTCGGCGAACGACTCGAGCGCGAGCTCCCAGCCGTCGCGCGCACCCGGCACGAACGCCTGCAGGACGCCGAGCGTCGCGCTGATCGGGGTGCCCGCGTAGCGGTACCAGCCGAGCAGGCGCGGCATGTGCTCGAAGCCGTGGACGTCGAGGAAGCGCAGCAGCTCGAGCTCCGTGCTCTCGCCGTCGCTGCGAGGCGCCGGTAGAGCTTGAGGATCACCTGCTCGCCGAACACCACCGAGCTGTTCGACTGCTCGCCGCCGACCGGCCGCACCGCCACGAGCGCGGTCGCGTCGGGGAGCGGGCCGGTGACGGCGAACTCGACCTCTCCGGCAGGCGTCGCGAGCGGCTGCCCGCGCCGCAGCGCCGCCAGCAGCGCGTGGGCGAGCGCCGGGTCGGCCGCCGAGAGCTCGATCGCCCCGCTCTCGGTCAGGCGCATCGGCAGCTGGTACAGCTCGTCCCCGCCGTCGGCGAACGCGGCCTCGTAGAGCGCCAGGGCGCAGCCCGGGGCAAGCTCCGCGGAGTCGACCACGCGTCCGCCGGCGAGGCTGCGCGACTTGGATGCCGAACCAGCGCTGCGCGCCGACGAACTCGGTCAGGGCGGCGTCGCCGGTCACAGCTCGACGTGCAGCAGGTGAGCCTGTTGCAGGCCCGGCTCGAGGCGCACGTAGTTGCGTCCGGCGCGCCAGGTGAAGGCGCCGTCGCCGAGCAGGTCGGTGACGTCGAAGGCCGCCGGCAGCCCGAGCTCGGGCGGAATCGTGACGACGCCCTCGCGCGCCCCGACCGGATCCAGGTTCACGCACGCGATCACGGCGTTGTCGCCCGTGCGCTTGATGTACGCGATGAGATGCTCGTTCTCGGTCTCGAGGAACGTCAGGTTGTCGATCCGCTGGAGCGCCGGGTTGGCGCGCCGCACCGCGTTGAGGCGGCCGATCAGCGGGAGCAGCGGCCCGTCGAGCTTGCGCTTCTTGATCTCGTACTTCTCGGAGTCGAGGTACTCCTCGCTGGCCTCGGTGAGCGGCACGTTCTCGCAGCGCTCGAAGCCCGAGTAGATGCCGTAGGACGGCGAGAGCGTGGCCGCCAGCACGAGCCTCGCCTCGAACGCCGGGCGCCCGCCCTGGACGAGGTAGGCGTGCAGGATGTCGGGCGTGTTGGCGAAGAAGTTCGGGCGGAAGAACTGCGGCAGCTCGGAGCGCGTGAGCTGGGTCATGTACTCGACGAGCTCGGCCTTCGTGTTGCGCCACGTGAAGTAGGTGTAGGACTGGCTGAAGCCGACCTTCGCGAGCATCGCCATGAGCGCCGGGCGCGTGAACGCCTCGGCCAGGAACACCGTCTCCGGGTGCCGCTTCTGGACATCGGCGATCAGCCACTCCCAGAATCCGATCGGCTTCGTGTGCGGGTTGTCGACGCGGAACACGGTGACGCCGCGGGCGACCCAGTGCAGGATGACGTCGCGCAGCGCCTCCCAGAGCGCCTGCCAGTCCTCGCTGTCGAAGTTCAGGTTGTAGATGTCCTGGTAGCGCTTGGGCGGGTTCTCGGCGTACTTGAGCGTGCCGTCCGGGCGGCGGTGGAACCAGTCCGGATGCTCGAGCAGCCAGGGGTGGTCGGGCGAGCAGTTGAGCGCGAAGTCGAGCGCGATCGCGATGCCGAGCTCGGACGCGCGCGCGGTCAGGCTCGCGAACTCCGCCTCGCCCCCGAGGTCGGGATGCAGCGCGGTGTGCCCGCCGGCCTCGCTGCCGATCGCCCACGGGCTGCCCGGGTCGGAGCGGCGCGCGGTGGGCGCGTTGTTGCGGCCCTTGCGGTGCGTGCGCCCGATCGGGTGCACGGGCGGCAGGTAGAGCACGTCGAAGCCGAGCTTCGCGAACTCGGGCAGCAGCTTCTCGACGCCGGCGAAGCCGCCCCACGAGCGCGGGAAGAGCTCGTACCAGGAGCCGAACGTGGCGCGCTCGCTGTCGGCCGTGATCTCGAGGGCGCCGTCGCTCACGGTCTGCTCGGAGCGGTCGCCGGCCTTCGCGGCGAGGCCCTCCTCGACGGTCAGCGCCGGCACCCCGAGCAGCGCGGCGCCCTCGGACAGCTCGCTCGCGAGATCGCTCTGCCCGGCCGCGACCTTGCGCTCGAGCTCGCGCTTCCACGACGCGACGCGATCGACCCACGCGACGACGCCGAACTGCCAGCGCCCGAGCGCATCCGGCGTGAACGAGCCGTGCCAGCGATCGGGATCCTGCGGGAACGCGGCGCATCGGCGCCTCGCGCCAGCGGCGCGCCCCGGGCGGCCGGTAGCGCAGCGCCGCGCCGAGCACCTCGTGGCCGTCGCGCACGATCGTCGCCCACACCTCGGCGGGGTCGCCGACCGCGCGCTTGACCGGATAGCAGACCGCCGTCGAGCTGCGGGCCAGATGCGCTCGATGCGGATGCGCGCGGGCCTCCGGGCCGGCGCACGTCATGCGCGCGCCTCCCGCGGACAACGGGTGGGGTGGTAGTGGAGTAGTGTTGCCGCCACCCCCGCAGAGTACGCCGCGCGCCCGATGCCCAAACCCTTGTTTCGACGCGCGGGAAGCCGGGGAGAAGGATATCGGCGCCCGGGCTGATCCGGGTCTTGAAACGAGGGGTGCGATGGCCGGAGTGACGTTCGACGGCGTTTCGAAGGTCTACCCGGATGGCACGCGTGCCGTCGACCGCATGAACCTCGACATCAAGGACGGCGAGTTCATGGTGCTCGTCGGTCCTTCGGGCTGCGGCAAGACGACGGCGCTGCGCATGCTGGCCGGACTCGAGGACATCAGCGAGGGCCGCGTCGTGATCGGCGACCGCGTGGTGAACCACGTGCCGTCGCGCGACCGCGACATCGCCATGGTGTTCCAGAGCTACGCGCTCTATCCGCACCTCAACGTCTACGAGAACATCGCCTTCGGCCTGCGCGTCAAGAAGGTGCCGAAGGCCGAGATCGACACGCGCGTCAAGGACGCGGCGCGCATCCTCGACCTCGAGGCGCTGCTCGACCGCAAGCCGCGTGCGCTCTCCGGCGGCCAGCGTCAGCGCGTCGCCATGGGCCGCGCGATCGTGCGCCACCCGCAGGCCTTCCTCATGGACGAGCCGCTCTCGAACCTCGACGCGAAGCTGCGCGTCCAGACGCGCGCCGAGATCGCCAAGCTGCAGCACGACCTCGGCGTGACGACGATCTACGTCACGCACGACCAGGTCGAGGCGCTCACGATGGGCGACCGCGTCGCGGTCATGCGCAAGGGGCAGCTGCAGCAGGTCGACAGCCCGCAGGAGCTCTACGACCGTCCGCTCAACCTCTTCGTCGCCGGCTTCATCGGAAGCCCCGGCGATGAACATGCTCGAGGCGCACGCTCGAGCAGAGCGGCGACGGCTACGACGTGCGCGTCGGCTCGCAGACCCTCGCGCTCGACGCGGAGGCGCGTCACGTCGCATCCGGCGCTCGAACGACTACATCGGGCGCGACATCATCCTCGGCATCCGTCCCGAGGACCTCGAGGACGCGACGCTCGCGACCGACGCATCGCCCGACCGGCGGCTCAAGGGGAAGGTGGAGCTCACGGAAGCTCTGGGCTCCGAGGTGATGGTGCATTTCGCCGTCGACGCGTCGCACGCCGTCACCGACGACGTGCACGAGCTCCAGGCCGACATCGGCGAGGATCGCGCTCCCGGCAGCGCGATCGGCGCCCCGGAAGGCAGCGCAGTCCTCGTGGGCCGTTTCAGCCCACGCTCGCGCGTGAAGGACGGCGATGCGATCGAAGTCGCCGTCGATACGCGCACGCTCCACTTCTTCGATCCCGAGACCGCTCTCGGGATCTACGACAAACCCTCCTGAAAGGAGCCCACTATGAGCAAGCTGCGCACCTCCGTGCTCGCTCTCGGCGCCGCGATCGTTGCACTCACCGCCCTCGCCACGACGGCCAGCGGCGCATCCCACTCGAAGTCGGCCGTGAGCGGCAATCTCGCGTTCGTCGGCATCTGGACCGGGCCGGAGCAGAAGAACTTCCAGCTCGTCCTCGACGGCTTCAAGAAGAAGTTCCCGGACGTCTCCGTCAAGTACACCTCGGGCGGCGACAACACGCCCACGATCCTGTCCACCGCGATCGCCGGCGGCAATCCGCCCGATCTCGCGGCGGTCGGCCAGCCCGGCCTCGTCAAGCAGTTCGCCGGCCGCAAGGCGATCAAGCCGCTCGACGTTCGTCAAGCCGATCATGTCCAAGAACTACGCGGCCTCGTGGGTCACGCTCGGCACGTACTCGGGGAAGCTCTACGGCATGGTCTTCAAGGGCGCCAACAAGTCGACGGTGTGGTACTCGACCTCGGCGTTCAAGAACGCCGGCGTCAAGCCGCCGAAGACCTGGCCCCAGCTGCTGACGGCGGCCAAGACGCTGCGCGCATCCGGCACGAAGGCGTACTCGATCGCCGGCGCCGACGGCTGGACGCTGACCGACCTGTTCGAGAACATCTACCTGCGCCAGGCCGGCCCGCTCAAGTACGACAAGCTGGCCGCGCACACGATCAAGTGGACGGATCCGTCGGTCAAGACCGCGCTCAAGTCGATGGCGCAGATCTTCAGCGACACCGGCAACATCTTCGGCGGCACGAGCGGCGCGCTGCAGACCGACTTCCCGACCTCGGTCAACAACGTCTTCAGCCTCCCGCCGAAGGCCGCGATGGTGATGGAGGGCGACTTCGTGCCCGGCGCGTCCACCACCAAGGCCAAGGCGGTCACGGACTACAACGAGTTCGCGTTCCCGTCGGTCGGGAGCGGCGCGCCGTCCGTCGTCGGCGGCGGCGACACCGTCGTGATGTTCAAGGACACGCCCGCGGCGCGCGCGCTCGTGACGTACCTCGCGACCCCCGAGGCGGCGACGATCTGGGCCAAGAAGGGCGGCTTCTCGTCGCCCAACAAGGGCGTGAAGGCGAGCGCGTATCCGGATGCGCTGACGCGCGCGACGGCGACGGCGCTCGCCCGGGCCAAGATCTTCCGCTTCGACATGTCGGATCTCGCGCCGGCGGCCTTCGGCGGCACGCCGGGCCAGGGCGAGTGGCAGATCCTGCAGAACTTCCTCAAGAACCCGAAGGACGTCAACGGCACCGCCTCGAAGCTCGAGACGGCGGCCGCGGCGGCCTACAAGTAGCACCGACGTGAGTAGTCCGAGCATCGGTGCGGAGCCCCCGTTCGCGGGGGCTCCGCCGGATGGCGACGAGCCGGGGCGGCGCTTGAGGTCGTACCTGGTCACGGCCGTCTTCCTCGCGCCTGCGCTGATCCTGCTGATCCTCTGGATCCTCTACCCCGTCGTCTACACGATGTGGCGCAGCCTGTACGACCGCTCGGGCGACAACTTCATCTGGCTCGACAACTACCAGACGCTCTTCTCGACCGACACGACGCGGACGGCGATCAAGAACAACGCGATCTGGGTCGCCGTCGTCCCGGCCCTCGTGACCGCGGTCGGCCTCGTCTTCGCGGTGCTCACGGAGCGCATCCGCTGGTCGGTCGCGTTCAAGATCGCCGTGTTCATGCCCATGGCGATCTCGCTCTTCGCGGCCGGCGTGATCTGGCGCATCATGGATCAGCAGGAGCCGAGCCGGGGCGCGGTCAACGCCGTCATCGCGACGGTGCACGACCACTTCGTGCCGCCGGGCCCGCTCTCCGACGCGCTGCCGTCGGGCGACAACCTGACCGGCACGCCGTCCACCGGGCATCGTGCTCAAGACGCCGGTGCGGCCGGGCTCGCGTCGCACTGCTGCCGCTGACCGGCATCCCGCCCGACCAGGTGCCGGCGGGATCGAAGCAGGCCGTGCTGGTGAAGGGCGCCTCGGGCGAGATCCGCGGGCGTCGTGTGGCGCGACTTCAAGCCCGGCGGCGGCACGCCGGGCAAGCTCGAGAGCGGCGAGGTCGGCCTCGGCGGCGTGACCGTGGAGCTGCGCGACTCGTCCGGAGAAGAACGTCTCGACCACCAAGACGGACGAGCGAGGGGACTTCGCGTTCACCGGCGTCGACGCCGGCACCTACCGCACGGCGATCGGCTCGGACACGTTCAGGCAGCCGTACGGCGGGGTCTCGTGGCTGGGCGCGAAACTCATCACGCCCTCGATCATGATCGCCTACATCTGGGTCTGGGCGGGCTTCGCCATGGTGGTGATCGCCGCCGGCCTCGCTGCGATCCCACGCGATGTGCTCGAGGCCGCCCGCACGGACGGCTCCACCGAGTGGCAGGTCTTCCGGCGCGTCACGGTCCCGCTGCTCGCGCCGGTCCTGAGCGTCGTCTTCATCACGATGCTGATAAACGTCCTCAAGGTCTTCGACATCGTGCTGGCGGTCGCGCCGGCCTCGGTGCAGGCCGACGCGAACGTGATCGCGCTCTCGATGTGGCGCACGTCGTTCGGCGGCGTCAACGACTTCGGTCTCGGCTCCGCGATCGCCGTGTTCCTGTTCCTGCTCGTGATCCCCGTGCTCGCACTCAACATCCGCCGCTTCCGGAGGGAGGTCTAATGGCTACTGCCGTCTCCGACGCAGACCCCGACGTCCCCGCACAGCGCGAATCCGTCGCTGCCCGGATCCTGCGCATCGTCGCGAAGGCGCCGGTGAACATCCTGCTCATCATCGTCGCGGCCTTGTGGCTCGTGCCGACGATCGGGCTCGCGCTCACCTCGCTGATGTCGGCGAACGACTTCGCGAGCGAGGGCTGGTGGAAGGTCATCTCGCATCCGCACATCGCGACGTGGGACAACTACTCGACGCTCATCAACGACACCAGCATCCCGTCGTCGCTGTGGGTCACGATGCAGATCGCCATCGGCGGCACGATCCTGCCGATCATGATCGCCGCGCTCGCGGGCTATGCCTTCGCATGGCTCGACTTCCCGGGCCGCGACTGGTTGTTCATCATCGTGATCGCCATGCTCGTGGTGCCCATCCAGATGGCACTGATCCCGATCTTCTCGCTCTACAACCACCTGCATCTGTTCGACACGGTGATCGGGCTCGTCCTCTTCCACACGGCGTTCGGCCTGCCGTTCGCGATCTTCCTGTTGCGCAACTTCTTCCTCGGGATACCCAAGGACATCCTCGAGTCGGCGCGCATCGACGGCGCGTCCGAGTTCAGGATCTTCTTCCGCCTGATCCTGCCGCTCGGCCTGCCGGCGATCGCCTCGCTCGCGATCTTCCAGTTCCTCTGGACCTGGAACGACCTGCTCGTGGCGCTGACCATGGCGCGCAACACGCAGCCCCTGACGGTGGCGATCTTCTCCAACCTGCGCCAGTTCGGCTCCAACATCGAGCTGATCGCCCCGGCCGCGTTCTTCTCGCTCGCGATCCCGCTGGCCGTCTTCCTCGCCTTCCAGCGCTACTTCGTGCAGGGGCTGCTCGCCGGCTCCGTGAAATGAGAGTGGAGGACACCGGAGCAGAGCCGCCCGCGCCAGCCGGGCCACTGGTTTCAGGCCGACCCGCTGTGGTTCAAGCGCGCCGTCTTCTACGAGATCCACCTGCGCGGGTTCTTCGACGGCAACGGCGACGGCTCGGGCGACCTGCGCGGGCTGACCGAGAAGCTCGAGTACCTCAAGTGGCTCGGGATCGACTGCATCTGGCTGCTGCCGATGTATCCCTCGCCGCTCAAGGACGGCGGCTACGACGTCGCGGACTTCCTCAGCGTGCATCCCGACTACGGCGTGCTCGAGGACTTCACGCGCTTCGTCGACCAGGCGCATCAGCTCGGCATGCGCGTGATCGCCGACTTCGTCATGAACCACACCTCGAGCGACCATCCGTGGTTCCAGGAGTCGCGCTCGAGCCCGGACTCGCCCAAGCGCGACTGGTACGTGTGGTCGGACACCGATCAGCTGCTACCGGGACGCGCGCATCATCTTCACCGACACCGAGGTGTCGAACTGGACGTGGGACCCGGTCGCCGGCGCGTACTACTGGCACCGCTTCTTCCACCACCAGCCCGACCTCAACTACGACAATCCCGAGGTGGGGGAGGCGATGCTCTCGGCCCTGCGCTTCTGGCTCGACCTCGGGCTCGACGGGTTCCGCCTCGACGCCGTCCCGTACCTCTACGAGCGCGACGGGACGAACTGCGAGAACCTGCCCGAGACGCACGCCTTCCTGCGGCGCGTGCGCGCGCACATCGAGGAGTCCCATCCGGACACGCTGCTGCTGGCCGAGGCGAACCAGTGGCCGGCCGACGTCGTCGAGTACTTCGGCGACGGCGACGAGTGCCACATGGCGTTCCACTTCCCGGTGATGCCGCGCATGTTCATGTCGCTGCGGCGCGAGGAGGCGCGGCCGATCTACGAGATCCTCGCCCAGACGCCGGCGATCCCCGACAACTGCCAGTGGGGCCTCTTCCTGCGCAACCACGACGAGCTCACGCTCGAGATGGTGTCCGACGAGGAGCGCGACTACATGTACGCGGAGTACGCCAAGGATCCGCGCATGCGGATCAACGTCGGCATCCGCCGCCGGCTCGCGCCGCTGCTCGACAACGGGCGCGACGAGATCGAGCTCGTGCACGCGATCCTGTTCTCGCTCCCGGGCAGCCCCGTCCTCTACTACGGCGACGAGATCGGCATGGGCGACAACGTCCATCTCGGCGACCGCGACGGCGTGCGCACGCCGATGCACTGGACGGGCGACCGCAACGCGGGCTTCTCGCGCGCCGACTTCGCCCAGCTCTACCTGCCGCCGCTGATGGATCCCGTGACGGGGTACCAGGCCGTCAACGTCGAGGCCCAGCTGCGCACGCCGACCTCGCTGCTGCGCTGGCTGCACCGCTTCATCGCGCTGCGCAAGGAGCATCCCGTCTTCGGTCTCGGCACCTACGAGCCGCTGATGCCCGACAATCCGCGCATCTTCGCCCACGTGCGCCGCTACGAGGAGGACGTCGTGCTGTGCGTGCACAACCTCGCCCGCAGTGCGCAGGCGGTGACGCTCGACCTCTCGGAGTTTGACGGCTCCGTCCCCGAGGAACTCCTCGGCGGTGCTGCCTTTCCCACCGTCACCCGCGAGCCCTACCTCCTCACGCTCGGAGCACGCGGGTTCTACTGGCTCCAGCTGCGGCGGCCCGATGCTTGACCTCACCCGCCTCCCCGAGGCCGAGCTGAGCGCGTTCGTCGCGCGGCAGCCGTGGTTCCGCGCGCACCGCAGCGAGGGCGCGGCCATGCGCGTGGTCGAGGCCACGTACGTCCACACGGTCGCGCCGCTGCTCGCGATCGCGCTCGTCGAGGTCGCGACGGAGCGCGGCCTGAACGAGATCTACCAGCTGCCGATCGGCCTGCGCCCCGAGGGCGAGGCCGGCCACGTGGCGCCGATCGCGACGCTCGACGGCTGGACCGCCTACGACGCGCTCGCCGATCCCGAGCTGGCCGGCGCGCTGGTCGACCTCGTGCGCGATGCGGGCGACCGTGCGCAGCGACGTCTCGACGATCGACTTCCGGCCCGTCGAGGGGCCCGACGCCGTCCCGGTGCCGGGCTCCGGGAGCCTGCGCGCGGTCGGCGAGGGTCACCTGAACACGTCCGTCGTGATCGGCGAGGAGCTCGTGCTCAAGGTCTACCGGCTGCTCACCGCGGGCGACAACCCGGAGGTCGAGCTGCTGCGCTACCTGCGCGAGCACGGCTTCGCGAACACGCCCGAGCTGCTCGGCTCCTACGAGCACTCGGGCCGCCTGATCGACTCGACGCTCGGCATCGTCACGGAGTTCGTGCCCGCCGACCGCGACGGCTGGTCGTTCGCACTCGCGTCGCTGGCCGGCGATCCCTCGCAGTTCCTCGCGACGCTCGAGCGCCTGGGCGAGGTCATCGGCTCGATGCACGTCCTGCTCGCCTCCGACTCCAGCGATCCGAGCTTCGCCGCCGAGGAACCGAGCGCCGAGTCGCTCGCGCTCGTCGCGGCCACCCTCGACGAGGAGATCGAGGCCGTCTTCGCGCACCTGCCCGAGAACGAGGTGCTGGAGCCGATCGCCGGCCGCGGCGAGGACGTGCGCGAGCGCCTGCGCGTGCTCGCGAGCATGACGAGCCGGAGCCGTGTGATCCGCATCCACGGCAACCTCCATCTGGGCGATCTGCTGTGGACGGGGTCCGACTGGCTCGTGCTCGACTTCGAGGGCCCGCCCGAGCGCAGCGTCCCGGAGCGCCGCCGCAAGCGCTCGCCGCTGCGCGACGTCGCCGGCATGCTGAGGTCGTTCGCCTACGCCGCCTCCGCGGCGGTGCTCGCCGGCGGCAGCCCGCCGCCGGACGGGTGGGAGGAGCAGGCGCGGGAGAGCTTCCTGCGCGGCTGGTTCTCCGTGGCCGAGTCGAGCGCGTTCGTGCCCGGCGGTGCGGCCGGCGCCGAGCAGCTGCTCGAGATCTTCGAGCTCGAGAAGGCGGTCGACGAGTTGCGCCACGAGCTCGAGGTGCGGCCGGACTGGGTCTCGATTCCCGTCGCCGCGATCGAGCGTCTGCTTGCAGAGCCGTTCGCGGAGTAGTGTTGACGGGTGGCAGTCGCAGGGATCTTCGGCATCGTCCTCGCCGGCGGTGAGGGCAAGCGCCTCCTCCCGCTGACCATCGACCGCGCCAAGCCCGCGGTGCCGTTCGGCGGCAACTACCGGCTCGTCGACTTCGCGCTCTCGAATCTCGTCAACGCCGGCTATCTCAAGATCGCCGTGCTGACGCAGTACAAGAGCCACAGCCTCGACCGCCACATCACGACGACGTGGCGGCTGTCGCCGCTGCTCGGCAACTACGTCACGCCGGTGCCGGCCCAGCAGCGGCGCGGGCCGCACTGGTTCTCGGGCTCCGCGGACGCGATCTACCAGAGCCTCAACCTGATCTACGACGAGCGCCCCGAGTACGTGTGCGTGTTCGGCGCCGACCACATCTACCGCATGGATCCGGCGCAGATGGTCGCGCCAGCACATCGCGACCGGCGCCGCCGTCACGGTCGCCGCGCTGCACGTCCCGCTGGCCGAGGCGAGCCGCTCGGGCGTGATCGAGCGCGCGGCGTCGGGCGAGCGCATCGCCGCCTTCCGCGAGAAGCCGCAGGACGCCCAGGAGGATCCCAAGATGCCGGGCCAGGTGCTCGCGTCGATGGGCAACTACGTGTTCACGACCGAGGCGCTGATCGACGCCGTCACGCGCGACGCGCGCAACGACGCCTCACGGCACGACCTCGGCGGCGACATCATCCCGATGCTGGTCGAGCGCGGCGAGGCCTACGTCTACGACTTCACCCAGAACGAGGTGCCGGGCGACAACGAGCGCGACCGCGGCTACTGGCGCGACGTCGGGACGCTCGACGCCTACCACGACGCGCACATGGACCTGACGTCCGTCATCCCGGCGTTCAGCCTCTACAACGCCCGCTGGCCGATCCTGAGCTGGCCCGATCCGCTGCCGCCGGCCAAGTTCGTGTTCGAGGAGGAGGGGCGCACGGGCGTGGCGGTCGACTCGCTCGTGTGCGCCGGCGTGATCGTCTCGGGCGGCCGCGTGCGGCGCTCGATCCTCTCGCCCGGCGTGCGCGTGCACTCCTACGCCGAGGTCGACTCCTCGGTGCTGCTGCACGGCGTCGCGATCGGCCGCAACGCCGTCGTGCGCAACGCGATCCTCGACAAGCACGTGCAGATCGGCGAGGGCGTGCAGATCGGCGTCGACCCGGAGGCCGACCGCGAGCGCTTCACCGTCTCGCCGGGCGGCATCGTCGTGATCGGGAAGGGCGAGAAGGTCGAGGCGCGCTGAACGTCGGGCTGCTCACGCGGGAGTACCCGCCCGAGGTCTACGGCGGCGCCGGCGTGCATGTCGAGTACCTCGCGCGCGAGCTCGCCGGGCTCGTCGATCTCACCGTGCACTGCTGGGGCGACGAGCGCGAGCCGGCCGAGGGCGGCCCCGCTGTCCGGGCCTACCGGCCCTGGGAGGCCCTGGCCGGCCCCGGCGGGTCGGCGGCGGCGCTCGAGGCGGTCTCGATCGATCTCGCGATGGCCCGCGGCGCCGAGGGCTCGTCCCTCGTGCACAGCCACACCTGGTACGCCAATCTCGCCGGCCATCTGGCGAAGCTGCTGTACGGGATCCCGCACGTCGCGACGGTGCACAGCCTGGAGCCGATGCGGCCGTGGAAGGAGGAGCAGCTCGGCGGCGGCTATGCCGTCTCCAGCTTCTGCGAGCGGACGGCGCTCGAGGCGGCCGACGCGATCGTCGCGGTCTCGCGCGAGCAGGCGCGCGACGTGCTCGCGTGCTATCCCGCGATCGACCCCGCGCGCATCAGCGTGATCTACAACGGCATCGACACCGATCAGTACCGGCCCGACCCGGGCACGGACGTCCTGCTGCGCCACGGCATCGACCCGGAGCGCCCGTCGGTCGTGTTCGTGGGCCGCATCACGCGCCAGAAGGGCGTGGCGTACGCGCTCGACGCCGCGCTGCGCTTCGCCCCGGGCGCGCAGTTCGTGCTCTGCGCCGGTGCGCCGGACACGCCGGAGATCGCGGCCGAGATCTCCTCCAGGGTGGCGCGCGTGCGCGAGGAGCGCGGCGACATCGTGTGGATCGACAGCATGCTGCCGCGCGCCGAGGTCGTGCAGATCGTGAGCCACGCGAGCGTCTTCCTCTGCCCGTCGATCTACGAGCCGCTCGGCATCGTCAACCTCGAGGCGATGGCCTGCGAGACGGCCGTCGTCGCGACCGCGACCGGCGGCATCCCCGAGGTCGTCGAGGACGGCGCCACGGGACTCCTCGTCCCGTTCGAGCCGCGCGCCGACGGCTCGCGCGACCCCGTCGACCCGGAGCGCTTCGCGAGCGACATCGCCGAGCGCGTGAACGAGCTGCTGGCCGATCCGGCGCGCGCGCGGCGCATGGGGGAGGCGGGCAGGCGGCGCGCGATCGAGCACTTCGGCTGGCCCGCGATCGCGGCCGAGACGGTCGCCCTCTACGAGCGGCTGCTGGAGCGCTCGCCCTGATCGTCCTGGCGCTCGCCCGCCGAGCTGCTCGAGCACGCGCTCGGCGAGTCGCGGCTGGTGCTGATGAACGAGGCGCACGACGGCCTGCGTCGCTGCCTGCGAACGCGAGAGGTCGGGCTGGCCCTGCTGCCCGTCGCGCACCGTCTCGGGATCCGCCACCTCGCGATGGAGGCGCTCTGGGATCCGGGCGTCGCCGAGCGCGCGAACAGGGCACGCGTGCTCGAGGAGGATCTCGGCGGGTATCTCGGCCAGCCCGAGATGCGAGAGCTCGTTTCCGCGGCTCTCGATCTCGGCTGGACGCTCCACGCCTACGAGGCGAACATCGGCGCAGGACCCTACGCCGAGAACTGGGGTGGCCAGGAGGCGATCAACTGGCGCGAGGACCAACAGGCCCGCAACCTCGGCGCCGTCGTGAACGGCCTGCAGCGCTCGGCGCGGGTGCTCTGCTGGTGCGGCGGCGGCCATCTCTACAAGAAGCCCTACGAGACCACCTTCGGCGAGAACGAGCCCAGCGTGTGGATTCCGATGGGCAGCCTCGTCGAGGGCTATTGCGGCGTGGAGCCCTTCGCGATCGACCAGCTCCTCAGCGTCGCCTGGGGCGACTACGAACGCGCCTGGCTCGACACGTACGCCGACGACCTCCGCGCCCACGGCGGCACGGCCGGCTTCCTGGCGCCGGACCTCCCCGAGGAGATCGCGTCCCACCAGCCCGGAGCGGTCGTGGACGCCTACGTCCTCTCGCTCGACAACGCGCTGACGGAAGAGCCGTAAACCGCAAGAACGGGGTCTGGCCCGCAACGTGCGGGCCTGACCCCGACGTTGCGGACCTGACCCCGACCTTGCAGCCGCTCAACCATGCGGTTCCCGATCCGCGCGACCTTGCGCTTCGCTTGCACCGGCGCTGCGAGTGACCACTCGGCGGTACATACGCGGGGCGCCGACTTCCGTATGCCTGCAGGGATTGAGGTCGGTCCGCAACGGTCGGGGACAGGTCCGCAACGTTCGGGGTCAGGCCCGCATCGTGCGGGCCAGACCCCGTTGTTGCGCTTGACACGTGACTAAATAGTCACGTATGGTTTCGGCGTGGACGACGATCCCGTGTTCAAGGCGCTCGCCGATGCGACTCGGCGGCACCTGCTCGACCGGCTCTTCGAGCGTGACGGCCGTACGCTCACCGAGCTCGAGTCGGAGCTGGAGATGACGCGCTTCGGGGTGATGAAGCACCTGCGGGTGCTGGAGGAGGCGGGACTCGTCGTCACGCGCCGCCGGGGCAGGGAGAAGCTGCATTACCTGAACCCGGTGCCGATCCGGCTGATCCACGACCGCTGGATCGACAAGTACACGGAGCGCCGGGTGTCGGCGCTCGCCGACCTCAAGCACGAACTGGAGCAGACGTCATGACCAGCACGACGGCCACTGCGCTTGCGACGCAGGTCTATCAGGTGTTCATCAGGGCGACTCCCGAGGCGATCTGGGAAGCGATCGTCAAGCCGGAGTTCACGACCAAGTACTTCCACGGCGCGGCCGTCCAGACGACGGGCGAGGCGGGCACGCCGCTGCGCATGTACGCGCCCGACGGCGTCACGCTGTGGGGCGACGAGCTCATCCAGGAATCGGATCCGCCGCGCAGGCTCGTGGTCGGATGGCGCTCGCTCTACGACGAGGAGCTGGCGGCGGAGGAGCGCAGCCGCGTGACCTGGGAGATCGAGCCGCGCGAGGACGGCGTCTGCCTGGTCACGGTCGTGCACGACCAGCTCGAGCGCTCGCCGAAGACCGCCTCGAGCGTCTCGGGCGAGGGCTGGATGCACGTGCTCAGCGGTCTCAAGACCTTGCTGGAGACCGGGAAGCCGATGCACGGCTGACACGGCGCGGGAACCGGGCGCCGGCTTGTCGTCGTGACAATCTTTCTCTCGCCCTGAGCGTATGTGTCTGTACCAGCGCCCGGCCGCTGCGCTTCGGACGTACCGCGTTTTACAGGGAGATTTTCACGTGACAAGGATTCTGGCGGCGATCGCGGCGTCGGGACTGATGCTGTTGGTCGCTGCCGGTGGATCCCCGGCGGCGGGCGAGCGACCGGGCGCGCTCGTGACGCCGCCGGCTCCGTCCGTGACGTTCGAGCGCCTGGCGCAGGCGGTGGGGGGCCGTGGCGCATCCCGGCAGGCGGGCCGCTACGACTTCCTGCAGAAGCTCGACGGCCACTTGCAGGACGTGGCCGCCAGTCCGCCGGCCGGCGAGATGCGCGCCGCCGCACTGCGCGAGGGTGTCGCCGTGTCGGCGAGTGGCGACACTCTCGTCGACGTGTACGTGCGCGGCGACGTCGGTCGTGCCGCGGAGCGACTGCGGGCGATCGGTATGGACGTGAGTGCGATCAGCGACCGTGCACCACAGCGGCTCGTCGAGGGTCGCATCCCGGCGGATGCGCTGCCGGCGGCCGCCGCGCTCGATGAGACGCGCGCGATCGTCACGCCCGTGATGGACGCGAACACCGGCACGGTCGGCTCGGAGGGCGACGCGGCGATTCACGGTCCGCAGGCGCGTGCGCTGGGCCCGAATGGCAGCGGCGTGCTCGTCGGGATCATCTCGGATTCGATCAACCAGGTCGGATCCGGCATCGCGGGCTCGCAGGGCACCGGAAACCTGCCCGCCAACGTGCAGAACCTGCTCGACCAGCCCGGCGGCGACCGACGAGGGCCGCGCCATGGCCGAGATCGTCTACGACGAGGCGCCGGGCATCCGCGGCATCGCGTTCTCCTCGGGCACGACCGGCAGCGCCGCCAAGGCCGCCTCGATCGACAATCTCGTGGCCGCCGGCGCGAAGCGTGATCGCCGACGACATCGCCTGGTTCGACCAGCCGTTCTTCCAGGACGGGATCATCACGCAGGCCGTCGACCGCGCCAAGGCCGCGGGCGTCGCGTACTTCACGTCCGCCGGCAACTATGGCACGCGACAGCTGGGAGGGCACCTACAGCGGCGGCGCCACACAGGACTTCGACCCGGGAGCGGGAGCCGATACCGTCCAGACGATCGGCACGATCGCCGCGATGAGCTCCGGCCAGATCGATCTGCAGTGGGCCGAGCCGTGGGGCCACGCGACGTCCGACTTCGCAATCGACGTGTACACCATCTCGGGGGGCACGCCGACGTTCGCGTTCACCACCGACACGAACAATCTCGTCTCCGGGCTGCCGAGCGAGTTCGCGGTGATCTCCAACAGCGGCGGCAGCGCCGTCACGGTCGGGATCGCCATCCGCCGCGTCGCGGGCGGCGGCGCGCCGTTCCTGAAGTACATCCTCCTCGGTGCCATCACTGCCGACATCCAGCTTCCCGACGAACTCGAGCGCGATCGCCCCGGACGCGGCGGCGGCGAACGGCGCGCTCACGGTCGCCGCCTCGGCCGTACGGGACGCCGACGACGCCCGAGACGTTCAGCTCGCGCGGGCCCGTCACGCACCTGTTCGACGTGAACGGCGCGGCCCTGGCGCAGCCACAGGTGCGGCAGAAGCCGAACCTGGCCTCCGCCGACGGCGTGAGCACGAGCGTCGGGGGCAGCTTCTCGCCGTTCTACGGCACGAGCGCCGCGGCCCCGTCCGCGGCCGGCATCGCAGCGCTGATCCTCTCGGCGAAGCCCGCGATGAGCGTCAACGAGCTGTACGCGATCATGACCGCGCCCGCGAACGCGCTCGACTGCCCGGTCGCGCCGGGCAATCCCGACGTGGCCTGCGGCGTCGGCTTCGTCCTCGCCGATCGCGCGCTCGCGATGGCGCTCGATCCCACGCCGCCGGTCATCACCCCGGTCGTCACGCCCGCGGCGCCGGACGGCGCGAACGGCTGGTACCGCACTCCGGCGCAATGTCGCGTGGAGCGTCTCGGACCCCGAATCGCCGGTCGTCGACGTGGCGCCCGGGTGCTCGGCGGCGGCGCCGGGCGAGGGCGCCGCCGCGCTCACGTGCAGCGCCACGAGCGCGGGCGGCACGACGTCGGTCCCGCTCGCGCTGAAACGCGATACGACCGCGCCCACCGTGCCGGTGATCTCCGGCATCCAGGCGAAGACCGTATGCGTCCACGGGCGTGCCCGCGGCACGCGCGATCGCCTGCAGAGCGACCGACACGGTGTCGGGAATCGCGAGCTGCGCCGTCACGGGCTACGCGGCGGTACCGGGGACGCACGTGCTGAGGGCGGTCGCGACGAACGGCGCGGGGGCGACGACTGCGAGCACGCTGACCTACAGGGTCACGAAGCCGGACGCGATCTCGGCGCTCACGATCGCGAAGAGCGGTCTCGAGCTCGGCAAGCTCTCGTCCGCCGGCCTGGTCGTGACGACGCGCGTGGCGGTGAAGTCGACGCGGTTGATCGTGACGCTGGCCGCGCGCATCCCGAAGCCCTCCGGCACCGGCACGGTCAGGATCGTGCTCGCATCGACGACCGTCCAGGCGAAGGCGGGCACCGTCCGGCTGCGGCTCGAGCTGACGCCGAAGGCGAAGCTGCGGCTGCGCGGCGTGAACAGGGCGACGGTCGAGCTCTCGCTCAGCGGCTCCTCGGCGCTCGTCAAGTCCGCCAAGCTGAAGCGGTCGTTCGTCGTGCGGCGCTGATGACCGTGACTAGCGGCCGCTGCGCTCCGTGGCGGCGCGCAGGCGAGCGGCGAGCCCGGCCGTCAGCTGGCCCTCCTCGAGGCGCCAGATCCAGTTGTCCACGGTCGTGCCCGGGCGGTTCATGCGCGCGTCGTCGCCGAGCCCGAGGATGTCCTGCGCGGGAAGGATCGAGAGCACCGCGGGGGATTCGAGTGCGAGCTCGATCAGCGACCAGTGCGGCTCCGACGGATCGAGCCCGGTCGCCGTCTGCTCCCGGGCCGTGAGCGTGTTCCACCAGCCGACCGCCGTGTGCGTGTCGTGCGTGCCCGTGTAGACGACGAGGAGCTCGCTGTGATTCCCGGGCCGGTGCGGGTTCACGACGCCCGCCGCGGAAGCCGAAGATCAGCACGGCCATGCCCGGGAAGCCGAGCTCCAGGCGCAGCTGCTCGACCGGCGGCGTGATCACGCCGAGGTCCTCGGCGATCACGGCGAGCTCGCCGAGCTCGCGCTCTGCGGCGGCGAACACCGCGCCGCCCGGCCCGCGCCGCCAGCGGCCCTTGCGGGCATCTGCCGTCCGCGCGGGGATCGACCAGTACGCGACGAAGCCGCGGAAGTGGTCGATGCGCGCCAGGTCGGCGAGGTCGGACGCGCGCCGCAGCCGCTCGATCCACCAGCGATAGCCCTGGCGGCGCAGCTCGGGCCAGTCGTAGAGCGGATTGCCCCAGAGCTGGCCGGCGGAGCCGAGCGCGTCCGGCGGGGCTCCCGCGACGAAGTCGCGCTGGAAGAGCTCGGGGTGCGCGCGGTGGTCGGCGCTGCCGGCGCCGACGTAGAGCGGGATGTCGCCGATCAGGCGGACGCCGCGCTCGCCCGCGTAGCGCCGCAACGCACTCCACTCGCGCTCGAAGCGCACCTGGTCGGCGACGGCGCCCTCCCCGGCAAAGCGCTCCCAGTCGCCGATCCAGTAGGAGTGCGCGTCGCGGAAGGCGGCGATCTCGGCGTCGCTCACGGCCGCCGCCGGGTCGGCGAGCAGCCCCGGCCAGCCCGCGAATGCCGAGGTGGACGTGTAGGGCGAGCCCGAGCGGTCGGGCGGTGCGAGCGGGAGCACCTGCCACCAGGTCTGGCCCGCGGCGGCGAGCCAATCGACGAACGCGAACGCATGTGTACCCAGCCGCCCACCGGGAAGGGACGTAACGTGGAGCAGGACTCCGCTGGAACGGGGAAGATTCACGATGCCGATGCCCTCTCTCTCACGTCGTCGCACGCTACTCGCCGGGTCGCCCCGCAGCGGGCGCAGCGCATGACGCCCGCACACGAGATCGAGCGCGTCGTCGCGGGCGAGCACCCCGATCCCCACAGCGTTCTCGGGGCGCATCCGGGCGAGGGCGGCATCGTCGTGCGCGCGTTCCGGCCCGGCGCGGCGTCGCTGCGCGTGCTGCCGCAGAAGGGCGAGCCCGTCGATCTCGCGCTCGTGCACGAGGCCGGAGCGTTCGAGGGCGTCCTGCCGCGCAGGCGCACGCTGCCGCGCTATCGCCTCGAGGCCGGCTACCCCGGCGGCGCGCCGGTCGTCCTGCGCGACCCGTACTCGTTCCTCCCGACGCTCGGCGAGCTCGATCTCCACCTCATCACCGAGGGCCGCCACGAGCGGCTCTGGGACGCGCTCGGTGCGCACGTCCGGACGATCGACGGGACGAAGGGCACCGCGTTCGCCGTGTGGGCGCCCGGTGCGCGCGCCGTGCACGTCGTCGGCGACTTCAACCTCTGGAACGAGCGTGCGCACCCCATGCGCACGCTCGGCTCCGCCGGCGTCTGGGAGCTGTTCGTCCCCGAGGCCGCCGAGGGCCACGCCTACAAGTTCGCGATCCGCGGAGCCGACGACGTCGTGCGGCTCAAGGCCGACCCGCTCGCGAAGCGCGCCGAGCTGCCGCCGAAGACCGGCTCGGTCGTGCACGAGCCGCGCCATTCCTGGCTGGACGACGCGTGGATCGAGAGCCGGCGCGCCTCCGAGCCGCACGCCGGGCCGATGTCCGTCTACGAGGTGCACCTCGGCTCGTGGCGCCTGAACCCGCTCGAGGGGAACCGCTCGCTGACGTACGGCGAGCTGGCCGACGAGCTCGCCGACTACGCGATCGAGCTCGGCTTCACGCACGTCGAGCTGATGCCCGTGATGGAGCACCCGTTCACCGGCTCCTGGGGCTACCAGGTGACCGGCTACTACGCACCGACCTCGCGCTACGGGACGCCGGACGAGTTCCGCGAGTTCGTCGACCGGCTGCACGCGCGCGGCCTCGGCGTGATCCTCGACTGGGTGCCCGCGCACTTCCCGCGCGACGCCTTCGCGCTCGAGCGCTTCGACGGCACCGCGCTCTACGAGCACGAGGATCCGCGCCGTGGCGCGCATCCGGACTGGGGCACGCTCGTCTTCAACTACGGGCGCACCGAGGTGCGCAACTTCCTCGTCGCGAACGCGCTCTTCTGGCTGTCCCAGTACCACGCCGACGGCCTGCGCGTCGACGCCGTCGCCTCGATGCTCTACCGCGACTACTCGCGCAAGGCGGGGGAGTGGATCCCGAACCAGTACGGCGGCCGCGAGGATCTCGAGGCGATCGCGTTCCTCGAGCAGCTCAACGTCGTGGTGCACGGCAACGAGCCCGGCGCGATCGTCGCCGCGGAGGAGTCGACGGCCTGGCCCGGCGTCTCGCGGCCGACCTACCTCGGCGGGCTCGGCTTCAGCTTCAAGTGGAACATGGGCTGGATGCACGACACGCTCGAGTACTTCCGGCGCGACCCGGCGTACCGCTTCCACCATCACGGCGAGCTGACGTTCAGCCTGATGTACGCCTTCACCGAGAACTTCGTGCTGCCGCTCTCGCACGACGAGGTCGTGCACGGCAAGGGCTCGCTGCTCGACAAGATGCCGGGCGATCGCTGGCAGCAGCTCGCCAACCTGCGCGCGCTCTACGGCTACATGTGGGCGCACCCCGGCAAGAAGCTGCTGTTCATGGGCGGGGAGTTCGCGCAGGAGCGCGAGTGGAGCCACGAGCGCAGCCTCGACTGGCACCTGCTGGAGCGCCCCGATCATCGCGGCGTGCAGTCGCTCGTCGGCGACCTCAACCGCGTCTACCGCGACGAGCCGGCGATGTGGGAGCTCGACGGCGAGCCCGCCGGATTCGCGTGGCTCGAGCTCAACGACGCAGCCGCCAACGTCATCGCCTTCGCGCGCTTCTCGACCGCGGGCGACCGGGTCATGGTCTGCGTCTGCAACTTCTCGCCGGTGGTGCGCCCCGGCTATCGCGTCGGCCTGCCGCGGGCGGGCGAGTGGCGCGAGGTGCTCAACACGGACGCGGCCGCCTACGGCGGCTCGGGCGTCGTCAACGCCGGGGCGATCGAGGCCGAGGAGACCGCCTGGCACGGGCAGCAGTGGTCGGCGGAGCTCGAGCTGCCTCCGCTGGGCGTCGTCTGGCTCGCGCCGGTGACCTGATCCCCCCGAGGCCGGATATCCTGCGCCGCTTGGAGGTCTGGCCGGGACGGCCGTTCCCGCTCGGCGCGACCTGGGACGGGAACGGGACGAATTTCTCCGTCTTCTCGGAGAACGCAGAGCGCGTCGAGCTCTGTCTGTTCGACGCTGCCGGCGCGGAGCAGCGCTACGAGCTGACCCAGCGCACCGCGTTCAACTGGCACGGCTATCTGCACGGGGTAGGCCCTGGCCAGAGCTATGCGTACCGCGTCCACGGCCCGTACGCACCCGAGGACGGACATCGCTTCAACTCCGCGAAGCTCCTGCTCGATCCCTACGCCAAGGTGATCGACGGCGGCGTGCGCTGGGACGTCGCGAACGTGCATCCGTACGTCCCCGGCGACGAGACCGTCGCCGATCCGACCGACGACGCGGCGGCGATGCCGCGGTGCGTCGTCATCGACCCGGGGTTCGACTGGGAGGGCGACCGCCAGCTCGAGACGCCGTGGCACGAGACGGTGATCTACGAGCTGCACGTGCGCGGCTTCACGAAGCTGCACCCCGGCGTGCGCGAGGATCTGCGCGGCACCTACGCGGGACTCGCCTCGGACGAGGCGATCGCCCACTTCACGTCGCTCGGCGTCACGGCGGTCGAGCTGCTCCCGGTGCACCACATCGTCGACGAGAGCTTCCTGCACGAGCGCGGGCTCACGAACTACTGGGGGTACTCCTCGATCGGGTTCCTCGCGCCGCACGCCGGCTATGCCGCGACGGGCGTCCAGGGCGAGCAGATCAAGGAGTTCAAGGGGATGGTGAAGGCGCTGCACCGCGCCGGCATCGAGGTGATCCTCGACGTGGTCTACAACCACACGGCGGAGGGCAACCACCTCGGCCCGATGCTCTCGTTCAAGGGCATCGACAACGCCTCGTACTACCGCCTGATGCCCGACGACCCGAGTCTCTACATGGACTTCACGGGCACCGGCAACAGCCTCAACCCCGTGCATCCGAGCGTGCTCCGGCTGATCATGGACTCGCTGCGCTACTGGGTCACGGAGTGCCACGTCGACGGCTTCCGCTTCGACCTCGCCTCGGCGCTCGCGCGCGAGCTCTACGACGTCGACCGCCTCTCGGCGTTCTTCGACGTGATCCACCAGGACCCGGTGCTGTCGCAGGTCAAGTTGATCGCCGAGCCCTGGGATCTCGGCCCCGGCGGCTACCAGGTGGGGAACTTCCCCGTGCTCTGGACCGAGTGGAACGGCATGTACCGCGACACGATGCGCGACGTCTGGCGCGGGCACACCAACGTCGCGGCGTTCGCCTCGCGCTTCACCGGCTCGAGCGACCTCTACGAGTCCGACGGCCGCTACCCGTCCGCCTCGATCAACTTCGTCACGGCGCACGACGGCTTCACGCTGGCCGATCTCGTCTCGTACAACGAGAAGCACAACGAGGCGAACGACGAGGACAACCAGGACGGCACGGACGACAACCGCTCCTGGAACTGCGGCGTCGAGGGGCCGACGGACGACCCGGAGGTCAACGCGCTGCGCGAGCGCCAGCAGCGCAACTTCCTCACGACGCTGCTGCTCTCGCAGGGCGTCCCGATGATCACGGCGGGCGACGAGATCGGGCGCACGCAGCACGGCAACAACAACGCGTGGTGCCAGGACAACGAGATCTCGTGGATCGACTGGGAGCTCGACGACCGGCGCGACGGAGTTGCTCGAGTTCACGCGCCGGCTGCTGAAGCTGCGCCGCGAGCACCCGATCTTCCACCGCACGAAGTTCCTCGACGGCAAGGGATCGCCGCCGGGCCTGCCGGACGCCTGGTGGTTCCGGCCCGACGGCCGGCGCATGACGGCCGCCAACTGGAACGACGGGAACGCGCGCTCGCTCGGCGTGTTCCTCAACGGCAAGGGGCTCGGCAGCGTCGACGCGCACGGCGAGCCGATCGTCGACCGCTCATTCCTCCTGCTCCTCAACGCCCACCACGAGGACATCGTGTTCTCGCTGCCGTCGCGCCGCTTCGGCCCGCGCTGGCAGGTCGAGCTGTCGACCGCCTATCCCGACGCACCGGCGACGCTGCTGACGGCGCGCGGCTCCGCGCACGTGGCCGCGCGGTCGATCCTGCTGCTGCGCGAGCCGGACCGGCCCGGGGCGTGAGCGCCCGTCGTGCGAGCAGCCCGGCACACGGCATGAGAGGACGGCGTGCCGTCTGCAACAGTCCTGTACCGTCGCGCCTGAAATGCGGAGGAGGAGCCGGTGGCTGACACGACCGTCGTACTCGTAGGAACGCTCGACACGAAGGGCCGCGAGTACGCGTTCCTGCGCGATCGCCTGCACGCTGCGGGAGTCGGCACCGTGCTCGTGGACGCGGGCATCATGGGCCCGCCGCTGGTCGAGCCCGACGTGAGCCGCGAGGAGGTGGCACGGGCCGCGGGCGCAGACGTCGAGGCGCTGCGCGCGGCCGGCGACCGCGGCCAGGCCGTGCTGACGATGGCCCGGGGCGCGACCGCCATCGTCGCCCGGCTGTACGCCGAGGGCCGCTGCGACGGCGTGCTCGCGGCCGGCGGCTCGGGCAACACGTCGATCGCCGCCGAGGCCATGCAGGCACTGCCGGTCGGCGTGCCGAAGCTGATCGTCTCGACGATCGCCGCCGGCGACACGCGGCCGATCGTCGGCGCGAGCGACATGCTGCTGGCGGCCTCGGTCGTCGACGTCGCGGGCATCAACTCGGTCTCGGCGCGCATTCTCGCGAACGCCGCCGCGGCCATGGCCGGGATGGTCCAGGCCGCGCCGCTCGAGCTGGGGGAGAGCCGCCCGCTGATCGCCGCGTCGATGTTCGGCGTCACCACGCCGTGCGTCACGCACGCGGCCGAGGTGCTGGACGGGCTCGGCTACGAGGTGCTGACGTTCCACATGACCGGCACGGG
This sequence comes from uncultured Actinomycetes bacterium, assembly GCA_963705965.1. Classification (GTDB taxonomy): domain Bacteria; phylum Actinomycetota; class Thermoleophilia; order Gaiellales; family JALYLC01; genus JALYLC01. The sequence continues at coordinate 154,185 of CAVPLI010000009.1, forward strand.
CGGGCGCTCGATGGAGGCGCTCATCGACGGGGGCTTCATCGCCGGCGTGCTCGACGCCACGACCACGGAGCTGTGCGACGAGCTCGTCGGCGGCGTGCTCAGCGCAGGGCCCGATCGCCTCACGGCGGCCGGGCGCGCCGGAGTGCCGCAGGTGGTGTCGCTGGGCGCGCTCGACATGGTCAACTTCGGCCCGCGCGAGACGGTCCCGGCGCAGTTCGAGGATCGCAACCTCTACGTCCACAACGCCCAGGTGACGCTGATGCGCACCACGCCCGAGGAGTGCGCGAAGCTCGGCGAGGAGATCGCCCGCAAGCTCTCGGCTGCGAAGGGGCCCGTAGCGCTGTTCGTCCCGCTCGGCGGCATCTCGATGATCGCAACGCCGGGCGGCCCCTTCCATGACGCGGCGGCCGACGAGGCGCTGTTCGCCGCCGTGCGCGCAAACGCAGGACCCGATGTGGAGTTGATCGAGATGGAAACGGACATCAACGACCCGGCCTTCGCCGACGCAATGGTCGCCAAGCTCCACAGCTTCGTCGGCGGTGCCGCGTGAAGCGGGCCGAGGCGCTCGCAAAGCTGCACGCGACGATCGCGAGCGGCCGTGCGGTGATCGGCGCGGGTGCGGGCACCGGTCTCTCCGCGAAATGCGCGGAGGCGGGCGGCGCCGACCTGATCATCATCTACAACTCGGGCCGCTATCGCATGGCCGGCCGCGGATCGCTCTCGGGGATGATGCCCTACGGCGACGCCAACGCCATCGTCGTGGACATGGCGCGCGAGGTGCTTCCGGTCGTGCGCGACGTCCCGGTGCTGGCGGGCGTGTGCGGCACGGATCCCTTCCGGCTGATGGACGTGTTCGTCGACGAGCTGATCCGCATCGGCTTCTCCGGCGTCCAGAACTTCCCGACCGTCGGGCTGCTCGACGGCATGTTCCGGATCAACCTCGAGGAGACGGGGATGGGCTACGACCTCGAGGTCGACGCCATCCGGATCGCGCACGAGAAGGACATGCTGACCGCCCCGTACGTGTTCGACGTCGAGAGCGCCGTCGCGATGGCGAAGGCGGGCGCCGACGTGCTCGTGCCGCACATGGGCCTCACCACGAAGGGCACGATCGGCGCGAGCACCGCCAAGACCCTGGACGAGTCGGTCACGCTGATCCAGGCGATGCACGACGCGGCGGTCGCGATCAACCCCGACGTGATCGTGCTCTGCCACGGCGGCCCGATCGCCGAGCCCGAGGACGCGCGCTACGTGCTCGAGCGGACGAGCGGCATCAAGGGTTTCTTCGGCGCCTCGAGCATGGAGCGGCTCCCGACCGAGATCGCGATGACCGAGAACATGCGCCGCTTCAAGGAACTCACCTTCAACCCGTAGGAGAGCGCGATGAGCACATTCGTCATGCAGTCCGAGATGCACACCGACCACGTCGACTGGGGCTCGATCGGCTGGCGCACCCGGCCGGAGAACACGGGCAGCAAGACGTTCGTCGTGATGGACGTCGGTCTCGAGCCCGGCTTCGGCCACGACTTCCACAAGCATCCGCAGCAGGACGAGCTGATCACGGTGCTGGCCGGCCGGATCGAGCAGTGGATCGGCAAGGAGAAGGCGATTCTCGAGGCGGGCGACTCCGTCTACCTCGACGCGGACGTCGTCCACGCCTCGTTCAACGTCGGCGACGCGCCCGCGCGCCTGTTCGTCGTGCTGGCCCCGAGCATCGGCGACGAGGGCTACGAGCTCGTCGACGTGGCCTCGGAAGAGCCCTGGTCCTCGTTGCGCTGAAGACGCGCAGCGAGCCGCTCCGCATCGCCCACCGCGGGTACCGGCGCGGCGCGACCGAGAACACCCTCGAGGCCTTCGCGGCCGCGATCGAGCGGCGGGCGGACGTCCTCGAGGTCGACGTGCGGCGTCGGCGCGACGGCGCGCTCGTCGCCCACCACGACCGCCCCGACGCGCCGGACGCGCCGCTGCTCGCCGACGTGCTGGCGCTCGCAGCCACGTCCACGGTCCAGCTCAACCTGGATCTCAAGGCCCCTGGCATCGAGCGCGAGCTGATCGCGCTCGTGCGGGCGGCCGGCCTCGTCGGGCGCGTCACCTGCACGGGCGGCAACTGGAAGATGCTCGCCGGCATCCACCGCGCCGAGCCGGGCATCCGCGCCGGCCTGACGATGCCGCGCCACCGCATCTGGCCGCGCTTCTTCCGTCCGGCCCAGCGCCTGTGGTACGCCTGGCGCGCGCCCTCGATGCTGGCGGAGTACGACGCCGGCCTCATGTCCTGCCACCGCCTGCTCGTGAGCCGGCTGCTCGTCCATCGCCTGCACGCCGCCGGCGACGAGATCTGGGTGTGGACGGTCGACCAGCTGTCGGAGATCGACCACCTGCGAGAGATCGAGGTCGACGGCATCTGCTCCGACGACCCGGCGAGCCACAGCTGGGAGGAGCAGGTCGCCGAGCAGGTCGCGCAGGAGGAGGAGCAGGTCGCGCTGGAGGAGGAGCGGGCGGCGCCGGACGAGCGCTAGACCGCGCGGCGCTGGGCGTAGCCCTCGCCGATGCGGTGCCAGTGCTTCACGGCGTGCTCGCCGTACAGCCAGCAGAGCTCGATCAGCTCGCCGTCGCGCTCGCTCGGGAAGTCGAGCAGCCCGCGCTCGGCGTCCTTCACGCGCACGCCCTCGCCCTGCAGCTCGACGATCGCATCGTCGAGCGCGCTCAGGTGCTCGCAGGCGTGGACCGCCGCCTCGGCCTCGCGCGCGGTGGGCTGCACGCCGCCCAGCTCGTCGGCTCGTCGCGCGAGCTCGTCGAGCACCGCCTGCTCGGCGCGCAGTGCCAGCGCGTGCTCGCGCAGGCTCGCCACCACGGGCAGGATGTCGGGCAGCAAAGCATTCGCCTGCTCGATGGTGAAGAGCCGGGTCGGGGTCGGTAGCTCGGCCACGAAGCCCGGCATGGTACCCGTGACTGCGGAACCACGGCGCGGTGGGAATTTGTCAAATATCAATGGCGATCAATAGCGCCACAGGTGCACGCCGACGACCTCCTCCGCGCTCTTGCCGTCGGCCCAGGCGTCGTCCGAGCGGCGCACTCCGACGAACGCGTTGGCGATCGGATCGCCGAACGCCTCGCGGATGCGCGGGGCCGACTCGAAGTTCACGATCTGCTCCTCGACGTTCTGCGCGAAACGGCGCACGCCGGCGGCCTCGCGCTGCTCGGGCGACCAGTGGCCCGGGTCCTCGGTGATGGATTCGGGCAGCTTCAGGCCGTCCTCGATGCCGCCGAGCCCGCACGCGATCATCGCCGTCAGGCCCAGGTACGGGTTGCCGGAGGCGTCGGACGCCTTGAGCTCGATGTTCGCGTTCTGCGCGCCGATCGCCTCGGCGCCGGGCACGAAGCGCAGCGAGGCCTCGCGGTTGTCGGCGCCCCAGAACGCGTACGCGCTCGCGAAGTACCCGGGCCGCAGGCGGATCAGCGACGGCACGCTCGGTGCCGTCACGGCGACGACACCGGGGAGATCGCGCAAGATCCCGGCCACGAACGACTCGCCCTCGGGCGTCATGCCCTCCGGCCCGTTGCCGCCCGACAGCAGGTTGCGGCCGTCCTTGAGGAGCGAGAGGTGGAAGTGCCAGCCGTTGCCGACGCCGTCGGGCGTGATCAGCGGCGCGAAGGACGAGCGCAGGCCGTTGGAGCGCGACGCGTCGCGAATCGTCTCGCGCGCGAGCAGCTGGTTGTCGGCCGCCGTGAGGGGATCGACCGCGTCGAGCGAGAGCTCCATCTGCGACCAGCCGTACTCGGCGTGGATCTGCCCGATGCCGAGGCCGTTCGCGTCGAGATCGGCGAGCAGCTCCGAGACGAACTCGGTCACGTCGAGCATCGCGTTCGGGCTGTAGACCGGGCCCCTGTGGGCTGCGACCGGCTCGTCGGAGTCCTCGCCGATGAACCACTCGAGCTCGAGGCCGGCCTTGAACTCGTAGCCCAGGCCCGCGGCGCGCTCGACCGTCCGCTCGAGCGCCGCGCGATAGCAGTGCTCCCAGCGCGGACCCTCCTGCAGCCAGAGCTGGCCGGGGGCCCAGGCGAATGCCGGCTGACCGGAGAGCTGGACGATGCGCTCCGGCACGGCCTTGACGCGGAAGTCGCCGGTCGGCGTGTCCACGCCCTCGACGCCCCAGGCGATGTGATCGTGCGTGTCGAACACGGCGAACAGGAACGAGCAACCCATGCCGCGGTGGACGGCCGAGGCGAGCTTGTCGATCGGCGCGCTGCGCGAGCGCTGGATGCCGTTGGCATCGCACCAGGTCACGGTGAGCGCGCGTACGCCCTTGGCCTTCAACTCGGCAGTGAGAGCGGCGAGATCCGTAGTGCTCACGGGTGCTCCTTGGGACGGGTTCTTCGGGAGTCGGAGCCGAGAGGGTACCGGTCAGGCGATGCGCAGGACGACCTTGCCGAAGCGCTCCGGATCGGTCAGCCGCCGCGCGGCGGTCGCGATGTCCTCGAGCGGGTGCACCGAGTCGATCGCCGGCCGCCAGGCGCCCGTCGCCATGTGCTCGCAGAGCGCCCGGAACTCCCGCGGGCTGCCCATCGTCGTGCCGATCAGCGAGCGCCAGTTCCAGTAGAGATCGAAGACCGGGATCGTGGCGGTCTCGCCGCCCGTGTCGCCGTAGTTCACGATCGCGCCGCCGCGCGCGAGCGCGCCAAGTGCCTGAGCCCAGCCGCCTGCGCCGAACGAGTCGATCACGGCGTGGACGCCCTCGCCGCCGGTCGCTGCGCGCACCTGCTCCGGCCACTCCGGATCGTCGTAGCGGAAGCCGCCCTGCGCGCCGAGCTCGACGCAGCGGGCGATCTTGGCGTCGCTGCCGGACGTGACCCAGACCCGGGCGCCGAGCGCGTGCGCGATCTGCAGGCAGCAGGTCGAGACACCGGAGCCGCCGCCGGTGATCAAGAGCCGCCGGCCGGGCGCGGCCCCCGCGCAGGTGACGGTCGCGCGCCAGGCCGTCAGCCCGGCCAGGGGGAAGGCCGCGGCCTCCTCCCAGCTCAGCCCGGGCGGCCGGGGATGCACGTTGATCGCGGGGACGACGACCTGCTCCGCGAACGTGCCCTCCGTGGGCGAGCCGAGGATGTCGAACGTCGCGGCAGCCGCGTGCTCGTCGTCGCCCCAGGCGAGCGCCGGGTCGATCACGACCTCGTCTCCCGGCGCGATGCCCTCGACGCCGGGCCCGACGGCCTTGATGCGGCCCGCACCGTCGGAGCCGAGCGTCACCGGCACCGGTGTCGAGGGCTCCTTCCAGATCCACCAGTCGCGGCGATTGAACGCGGCGGTGACGAGCTCGACGACGACCTCGCCCGCCGCCGGTGCAGGATCGGGGAGGTCCTGGATCTCGAAGCCGGGCTCGGCCCCGGCGCGGATGAGGCGGGCTGCACGCATGCCCGGCATCGTGACGGATCCGGGCGTGCCCGAGGGCCGGGCCCGCACGCGGCTACGATCGCCGCGTGGCCGGAACTCTGACACTGCGTGAGCTCGTCGCCGAGCTCGTCGCGATCGACTCCGTGAACCCCGACCTGGTGCCCGGCGGCGCCGGCGAGCTCGAGATCGCCCGCTTCGTCGCCGCGTGGCTCGAGGCGGCGGGCGTCGAGACGCGCATCGAGGAGGTCGCCCCCGGCCGCGCCAACGTGATCGGCGTGGCGCGCGGCAGTGGCGGCGGGCGCTCGCTGCTGCTCAACGGGCACACGGACACGGTCGGGCACGACGGGTACGAGCGCCCGCTCGAGCCGCGCATCGAGGGCGACCGCCTCTACGGCCGCGGGAGCTTCGACATGAAGGGCGGCACGGCCGCTGCCCTGTGGGCGTGCGCACACGCTGCGGGTCTCGAGCTGGCCGGCGACGTGACCGTCGTCGCGGTCTGCGACGAGGAGTTCGCGAGCATCGGCACGCAGGCCGTGGCCGAGACGCTGTGGGCCGACGCGGCGATCGTGACCGAGCCCACCGCGCTCGAGGTCTGCGTCGCGCACAAGGGCTTCGCGTGGCTCGAGATCGACGTCGCCGGTCACGCGGCGCACGGCTCGCAGCCGCAGCTCGGCGTGGATGCGATCGCCAAGAGCGGCCGCGTGCTGACGGGGATCGAGGATCTGGGGCGGCAGCTCGCCGCCGGGCCGGGTCACGCCCTGCTCGGCACCGGCTCGCTGCACGCGTCGCTGATCGAGGGTGGCCAGGAGCTGTCGAGCTATCCGGAGCGCTGCCTCGTGCAGCTCGAGCGCCGCACCGTGCCCGGCGAGGACGCGGAGCTCGTCGAGGCGCAGGTGCGCGCGCTCGTGGCCGAGGCGGCGAAGGCCGATCCCGATCTGCGGGCGGAGGTGCGGACGACGCTCGTGCGCCCGCCCTTCGAGATCGCGACCGACGCGGAGATCGTCCGCCTCGTCTGCGGCCACGCCGAGCGCCTGCTCGGCCACGCGCCGCCCGTGATCGGCTGGGCCGCCTGGATGGACTCGGCGATCCTCGACCAGGTGGGCATCCCGACGGTGATCTTCGGGCCCGACGGCGACGGCGCGCACGAGGCGGTGGAGTGGGTCGATCTCGCCTCGGTGGAGCGCTGCGCCGACGTGCTCGTGGCGGTCGCAAGCGAGTTCTGCGCGTGACGTGAGCTGGACCGGAGTCGCTTTGCGCGCCGCGGGGTAAGGTTGACATATGGCTCGAGCAATCTGGAGTGGCGCCATCTCCTTCGGACTGGTCATGGTGCCCGTCAAGGTGTACTCCGCCGTGTCTCGCAAGGACGTGCGCTTCAATCAGCTGCACGGCGAGGACGGCGGCCGCATCCAGCAGAAGCGCGTCTGCTCGGTGGATGGCGAAGAGGTGCCGTACGAGGAGATCGTCAAGGGCTACGAGATCGAGCCCGGGCGCTACGTGACGATCACTCCCGCCGAGCTCGAGGGCGTCGCCGCGGAGCGCACGCGGCGCATCGAGATCGAGGAGTTCGTCGCACTCGAGGAGATCGACCCGATCCACTGGGAGTCGACGTATTACCTCGCGCCCGACCGCGCCGCGGCGAAGCCGTACGCCCTGCTGCTGGCGGCGCTCGAGAGCACCTCGCGCGTCGGGCTCGGCCGCGTCGTCCTGCGCTCCAAGGAGTACCTCGCCGCGATCCGGCCCGCCCAGGACGCGCTGATGCTCTCGACGATGCTGTTCGCCGACGAGATCGTGCCGCGCGCCGCCATCGAGGAGTTCGCCGAGGGCGACGCCGAGGTCTCCGAGAAGGAGCTCGCGATCGCGGAGCAGCTGGTCGGGTCGCTCTCGGCCGACTGGGATCCCGAGCGCTACAAGGACACCTATCGCGAGCGCGTGCTCGCGCTCGTGCAGGCCAAGGCCGAGGGCCGGGAGATCGTGGAGCACGCACTGCCCGAGCCGGCCGCCCGGGTCGACGACCTCATGGCCGCGCTCGAGGCCAGCCTCGCCGCTGCCACCAAGCAGGCGACCACGAAGAAGTCCGCCGCGGCCAAGAAGCCGCGCCGCGCCGCAGCGCCCAAGACCGCGTCCTAGGCGGCGATGTCGCTGCAAACGGCGCAGAACGCGCCGAACAACGGCTCGGTGAAGTCCGGCGAGCCGGCCGCGATCGCCGCTTCGAGCTGCTCGCGGTCGATCCCGTTGCGCGCCGGCGCGTCGGCGTAGTTCTGCATCCAGCCGGCGAAGAGCGGCGCATCCACCTCGGGGTGGAACTGCAGGCCCCACCAGCGGTCGCCGTAGCGGAACGCCTGGTTCTCGCTGAGCGCGCTGCGGGCCAGGCGCACGGATCCCTCCGGCAGGTCGAAGACGTCGAGATGCCACTGGTAGACGCCGACCGGCTCGCGCAGATGCGCCAGGAGCCGGTCGCCGGCCGCCTCCGGTGTCGCCTCGACGGGGATCCAGCCCGCCTCCAGCCGCTCGGCCGGGTATGCCTCGGCGCCGAGCGCGCGCGCGAGCACCTGGCCGCCGAGGCAGATGCCGAGCACGGGAACGCCCTCGTCGACCGCCTCGCGCAACAGCTCTCGCTCGCGGCCCAGGTAGGGCAGCCGCGTCTCGTCCCACGACTGCATCGAGCCTCCGAGCGGAACGATCCCGGCGAAGTCGCCGGCGCGCAGCCCCTCCAGGTCGCCTTCCCACGCGTGAACCGAGACGAGCGGCAGGCCGCGGTCGCGCACGACGCGCCCGAGCAGCCCCAGGCCGGGGAGCGTCGGGTCCTGCTCGATCGCCAGTATCGGCTTCACCGGCGGAGCCTAGAGGCTGTCGCGCCGGCGGTGGTCAGCTGCGCGGATCCCGCTCGCGCCAGTCGCTCTGCGGCCGCCACGACGCGGGCTGTGCTCCACCGTGCCGAAGAGCCAAGCCGATCAGAAGTACGAGTCCGAGTGCTACTGCGATTCCCATGTCAAACTCCCCGTGTGATTGCTTCCTGCTGTTAGTATCAGCGCGAGCGATCGATAAGGGAAATACGGATCATGACTGGAATCAATCATGTCTGCTGATGGACTCGTCGGAGTCGAAGCCCGCCACCTCGCCGCCCTGCAGGCCATCGCCGAGGAGCGCTCCTTCTCGCGCGCGGCGGAGCGGCTGGGGTACGCGCAGTCGGCCGTCTCGCAGCAGATCGCGGCGCTCGAGCGCGCGGTCGGCCTCAAGCTGGTCGAGCGGCCGGGCGGGCCGCGGCCGGTCTCGCTGACCGAGGCGGGCGAAGTCGTCCTGCGGCACGCCGACCGGCTGCTCGCACGCCTCGGGGCGCTGCGCGCCGACCTCGATCAGCTCGTCGCGGGCGAGGCGGGGCGGATCCGCGTCGGCACGTTCCAGTCGGCGGGCTCGCGCATCCTGCCCGGCGTGATCCGCGAGTTCCGCTCGCGCTGGCCCGAGGTGCGCGTCGAGATCCGCGAGGAGCTCGACGAGACGCTGCTGCTCGACGGCGTCGCAGCCGGCGCGCTCGATCTCACGTTCGCGTCGATGGGTCCTCCCGTGCCCGCGCAGCTCGACTACACGGTGCTGCTCGAGGATCGCTACGTCCTGCTCGTCCCGCCCGGAAGCCCGTATCGCGGCCGCGCGGACGTGACGCTGCAGGAGCTCGACGGCCTCGAGGTGATCGAGCCCCCGGTCGGCGTCTCGTGCGACCTGCTGCTCTCGCGCGCGTGGGCGGCAGCCGGGACGCGGCGCGAGACGGTGTTCCGCACCGACGACAACCTCACGGTCATGCGCATGGTCGGCGCCGGCGTGGGACACGCACTCGTGCCCGAGCTGGCGGCCGAGCCGGGCCTCGACGCGGACGTCGAGGTCGTGCCGGTGCTCGGCGAGTTCATGGTGCGGCGCATCGCGATGTTCTGGCACCGCGACCGCTACCGCTCGCGCGCCGCCCAGACGTTCGTCGAGATCGCGCGCGAGGTCGGCGCGCAGATTCTGCAGCCCGCCGTCACCTGACGCGCGGGCGAATGGGGCCGCACCGGGCGGCCTGAGCGTACGCTGGTGGAGTGGACCTGCTGCAGGCGATCGTGCTCGGCTTCGTGCAGGGCATCACCGAGTTCCTGCCAATCTCGAGCACGGCCCACCTGCGGATCGTCCCGGCGATGCTCGGCTGGGAGGATCCCGGCGCCGCCTTCACGGCAGTCACGCAGCTCGGCACGATGGCGGCGATCCTCGTCTACTTCCGCGCCGACATCGTGCGCATCCTCGTGGCCTGGGTGCGGGGACTGCGCAACCCCGAGATCCGCAAGACGCTCGACTCGCGCCTCGGCTGGTACGTCCTCGTCGGCACGATCCCGATCGGCATCTTCGGGCTCGCGTTCCGCGACCAGATCGAGTCGGGTGCGCGCAACCTGCAGCTGATCGGGACGGCGCTGATCGCGCTCGGCCTCGTGCTCCTGTGGGCCGAGCACGTCTCGAAGCGCAACCGCGGCATCGAGTCGCTGACGATGCGCGACGGCATCCTGATCGGCGTCGCGCAGGCCTGCGCGCTGGTTCCCGGCGTCTCGCGTTCCGGCGCGACGATCACGGGCGGCCTCTTCCTCGGCCTCGATCGCACCTCCGCTGCGCGCTACTCGTTCCTGCTCTCGATTCCCGCGGTCATCCTCAGCGGGCTGCTCGAGTTGCGCCACGCCACCGAGGGCAACGGCCCGGGGGCCGGCGCCACGCTGATCGCCACGCTCATCGCGTTCGTCGTGGGCTACGCCTCGATCGCCCTGCTGCTGCGGTTCCTCTCGTCCCACTCCACGCGCATCTTCGTGGCCTACCGCGTCGTGCTCGGCGTCATCGTCCTCGCCCTGGCGTCGTCCGGGACGCATTTCCTGATGCTCGTGATCGTGGCCGCGCTGGGCGCGGCGGCGGCATGGGGCATCGCGTCGACCTGCGACAACCGCTCGACGCGTCTCGTCGGCGCGATGCAGGCGATGGCCTGGGTGCAGTTGATCGGATTGGCCATGGTGGTGCCGTTCGCCGTCTGGGAAGGCGAGCCCTCCCGGCCCTCCGCGGGCTCGCTCGCCTGGATCGTCGTCGGAGGCGTGGGCATCACCGTCGGCATCACGTTCGGATACGCCGCGCTCTCCCGCGGTGCGGTCTCGGTGGTCGCGCCGGTGATGGCGATCGAAGGCGCGCTCGCCGCGCTCCTGAGCGTTGCGCTGGGCGAGCACATCGCCGTCGCCACTGCGGCCGGACTCGCGGTCGTGGTCGCCGGCATGCTCGCGGTGATGCACGCGACGGCGGCCCAGGAGCGCGCCGGGGTCTCGGGCCATTCCCTCTCGGCCGTCCTGCTCGCGGGCGGGGCGGCGATCGGGTTCGCGGTCTTCCTGGTCGCCGTGATCCGCGTCGGCGATGCCGTCGGGGACGGTCAGCTGCAGGTGATCTACCGGATCGTGCCCTTCGCCGCGGTCGGGATCCCGCTGCTCGTGCGCGGGAAGCTGGGCTGGCCGGTCGGGGCGTGGACGTGGCTGACGGCGGCGGCGGCGCTGCAGACCGCCGGCTTCGTGTTCTACCGCGTGGCGGGCCGCTCGGGGGACATCGCGATCCCGTCGGTGCTCGCATCCCAGTTCGCCGTGTTCGCGATCATCGGTGGCGTGCTCATGCTCGGCGAGCGGCTGAGCCGTCGCCAGATCGGCGGTCTCGCCGGCCTCCTCGCCGGTGTCGCGGTGGTGGCCGGGACGCACGCGTGACGGGGATCGTCGGCGGCCTGCTCGCCGCGCTCCTGTGGGGCTCGTCCACCGTCACCGATGCGCGCGCGACGCGCCTCGTCGGCTCGCTCGGAGTGCTCGGCTGGAGCAGCATCGCGGGCTGCGTGCTGACGCTGCCCGTGGCGATCATCTTCGCCCACGACGGCGCCGGGGTGAACGCCGAGGGACTGATGTGGCTGAGCATCTCGAGCCTCGCCGCGGTGGCGGCGTTCGCGCCGTTCTACCGCGCGGTCCAGCTCGGCCCGGTTCCGCTCGTCGCCGGCCTCGGCGCGACCGAGGGCGGCGTCGCCGCCGCGATCGCGTTCGCGACCGGCGAGCGCCTGCCCGCGCTCACGCTCCTGGGCCTGCTGATCGCGCTCGGCGGCATGGTCTTCGTGCTCATGTCGGTGCGGACGCCGGTGCCCGCGGGACACGGCCGGCCCCTGCAGGCGGGACTCCTCGCCACGCTCGCGGCATCGCTGTTCGGGCTCTCGCTGTACGCCGGCGCGCGCGCCATCGACCACGTGCCGGAGCTCTGGCTGCCCGCGGGCAGCCGCACCTTCGGCACCGTGCTGATCGCGCTGCCGCTGCTGCTGCATCGGCAGGCTGCCGCGGCCGGGGCGCTTCCTGCGCTTCACGTTCTACTCCGCGCTCGCGCAGTCGACGGGGTACTTCGCGTTCCTCGTCGCCGCCGACTCGAGCGGCGTGTCCGTGCCGGCCGTGCTCGCGTCGCAGGCCTCGGTGGTGGGCATGGTGATCTCGTTCTTCGTCCTCCGCGAGCGGCTCTCCCGGCGTCAGCTGGCAGGCATCGCGGTCCTCCTCACGGGCGTGGCCGTCGTGGCCGCGACCCGCTGAGGCACCCGTGATCGGCGTCCTCCTCGCGACCTTCACCGCCTGCACCTGGGGCAGCATCTCCGTGCTCGAGGCGCGCGTGTCGCGTGCGCTCGGCGGCCCGAGCGCCCTGGCCTGGATCTTCGGCGTCGGGCTCGTCGTCATCCTGCCGATCGCGCTCATCCACGGCGTCCCGGATGCGAGCGCGGGCGCCTGGGCGTGGGCGATGGTGGCCTCGGGCGGCTCGCTCGCCGGGCTCGCGATGCTGTTCACGGCGATGCAGTACGGGCGCATCGGCCTCGTCTCCGCCACGATGTCCTCGCAGGGGGCGTTCGCCGCGATCTACGCGGCGATCGGCGGCGAGGCGCTGCATCCGCTGTCCTTCGTCGCGATCGCCGTCTCGGCCGTCGGCACGTTCGTGCTGATCGGCGCCGGCGGCCCGGTGGCGCCGCCGCGTGAGCGCCGCGGCATCCTGCTCGCGCTCGGCGCCGCGAGCTTCACGGGGATCTCGCTGTACGCGGCCTCGCGCGGCGGCTCGGAGATCGGCGCCGACTGGGTCGTCACGTGCGTGCGGCTCTCGAGCGTCGCCGCCGTGCTCGTCCCCCTCGCGGTGGCAAAGCGCCTCAAGAGCCCGTTCGGCGTCGTCGTGGCGGTCGTGATCTCGGGCGTGGGGGAGGTCGCCGCCTTCGGCGCCTACATCGCGGCCTCGGACCGCATCGGCGTCGCCGTGCCGGCGGTGATCGCCTCGCAGTTCGCGCTGATCGCCGCGACGGTCGGCTGGTTCGTGCTCGGCGAGCGCCTCGGGCGGCGACAGATCGCCGGCGCCGGCCTCATCCTCGCCGGCGTCACGGCGCTGACGATCCTCGCAGGCCTAGGGGCCGACGAGCGGGACGAACGTGTCGCTCCCGCCGGTGTGCTCGGGGAGCTCGACCGGACGCAGCGGCAGCGTCTTCGAGCCCGGCCGCCAGACGGCCAGCACCGTGCGGCCGCCGCCCTGGAGCAGGAGCACGAGCCGGTCGTCGCTCGTCCAGGCCATGCTCGAGAACTTCAGGGCCACCTGCGCGGGAAGGCGGCCGGGGAGGTGCGTGAACGCCCCCGTGGCGGTGTCGAGGATCCAGACGTCGAACGCCTGCTGCGGGCCGGGATACGCCGGATCCGCGAAGCCGACGGCGATCAGCGTGCCGTGCGGCTGCGCGACGACCTCGGCGAGTCCACGGAGGATGCTCGGCAGCTTGAAGCGCGTGCGCGCGCCGGTTGCGAGGTCGGCGAGCACGAGCCGGTCGTCCGGGAGCGACGTCTCGGTGCCCTCCTCGATGAGCACGACGTCGCCGTGCACGGGGAAGATCTGCCGCGCCTTCAGGCGCACCTGCCCGGTGCGCGGATCGAACAACTCCTGGCCGTCGTCCATCCACATCAGGACGCCGGCGTCGCCGGCCCCGCTCAGCGGGCGGCACGGCGCCGGCACGGACTGACGCGCGCCAGGCACGAGCTTGAGCCGGCACTGGCTGTCCGGGGCGCTGCGCAGCACCCAGGTCGCGGACGAGCCCGCCGCCGGCGCCACGCTGCGACCGGTCGCGAGGCGCTGCACCGAGCCGTCGAGGCGGATGCGCTTGGCGACCTGGGTCGACCCGCCCGACGCGACGAAGGCGCCGTTGCCGCTCGCCCGGACCCAGTCGCCGAGCGGGCCGGCCGCCTTCGAGACGGGCCGGACGCGGTTCGCGTCGACGTCGTAGATGTACGGAGGCGCCCCGCTCACCACCAGGTGCAGGTGAGTGGGGCCCGCGAGCGCGGGCCCCGTCAGCCGGGGCAGTGGCCCGGCCGAGCGTGCGTTGGCGACCAGCACCAGTACCAGGCTGATGCCGAGGAGCGATCCGGCCGCTTGCCGTGCACGCGAGCTCACCTGCGGAACCTACGCCTCTCGCGCGCGCGAGGTTCCCCCTGCGCGACGGGCCGTCGATCTCGCTCGAGTCGTCGTAGTGTGCGGCGGTGACCACCTTCGGCGTGCGTCCTCTCGACGAGGCCACCTGGCCGGACTTCGCGCAGCTCGTCGAGCGGCACAACGGCGTCTGGGGCGGCTGCTGGTGCATGGGCTTCCATTCCGAGGGCGTCGGTCGCCACAAGACGCCGGGGCAGAACCGCTCCGAGAAGGAGTGCCGCGTCCGCGAGGGTCGCGCGCACGCCGCACTCGTCTACGACGCCGCGACCTGTGTCGGCTGGTGCCAGTTCGGACCCCCGGACGAGCTCCCGCGCATCAAGCACAAGCGCGCCTATCTCGAGGGCCTGACCGATCTTCCGGACTGGCGGATCACGTGCTTCTTCGTGGACAGGGCGTATCGCGGGAGGGGAGTGGCCTCGTGCGCCCTGGGAGGGGCGCTGGAGGAGATCGGCCGCCTCGGCGGCGGCACGGTGGAGAGCTTCCCCGAGCGGGTCGAGGACCGGAAGGTCTCCTCCTCGTTCCTCCACAACGCGACCGTCGCGCTGTTCGAGCAGCACGGGTTCGAGCGCAGCCGATCGATCGGGAAGCACCACTGGGTGGTCACGAAGGTCGTGTCCGATTCCCGCGCCCGGCTCTCCTGACGGCGCCCGGCCGGTGGGCGGAGTGGTGGGGTGTTTCGCTTGCTCCCCGCGAGCTGCCGGGCATATGCTCGCGCGATTCGATCCGGCAGCGGCGAGGACACGACCCATGCACATCGAGGAAGCGGAGATCGTCGAGCGGTTCCGAGGGCAGCTCGACGACTGGGGCGGCTACTGGGGCGGGCCGTTCCGCCACGCGAAGCCGGAGCCGTTCCTGATGATCGTGCTCGGGCCGCTCTACCGCGCATACCCGGCCGCGGCGGACGCGATCCGCGATGTCGCCGACTCCCTCGACGACCTGCTCACGTTCACGCGAGGCGAGCTCCTGACGATCGAGCACGTCGGGCCGCGCTCCCTCGAGATGCTCGAGACCGCGCTCGCCGACCGCGGGCTGGCCCTCAGCCACTGAGTCGGCAGTCGCATCGGCGCCTGCGCCGGGATCGGCCCGGCGCTAAGATCGCCGGATGGCGAATGGACCGAAGCGCACGATGGCCGACCTCTCGGCCTACCCCGACCTGCTGGTCATCTTCCTCGGGATGCGAGTGGAGGAACCGCGCGGCCTCGAGACGTTGCAGAGGCTCGGCCCCGAGATCCAGGCCGCGGTCGACGAGAAGCCCGACGGGCTGCTGCTGCACGAGTCGCTCACGTTCTCCGAGGAGCCGCTGCACGTGGGCATGCGGCAGTACTGGCGCGACTTCGACTCGCTCGAGGCCTGGTCGCTCGCGCTCCCCCACAAGCAGTGGTGGTCGGACTACCTGCGCGACCGCGGCGGCACGTCGTTCTGGCACGAGACCTACTTCCGGCGCGGCGGATTCGAGACCATGTACGTCGACGTGGACGACCCGGTCGGTCTCGCGTGCTTCGCGCCGTCGTCACCCGCCAAGGGCCCCATGTTCTCCGCCCGTCAGCGGCGCGACGCAGATCGGTCGAGCGCCACGGCACGGTAGGAAGAACTGCTGATGGACCGAATTCACCGGCGGCTGCCTGTGCGGCGACGTCCGATTCGTGGCGTCGGGACGCCCATACCGGGTCGGCCTCTGTCACTGCCTCGACTGCCGCAAGCATCACGGGGCCCTCTTTCACGCTTCCGCGATCTTCCCTGAGGATGCGGTGACGATCGAGGGCGAGCCACGCGACTACCTCGGGCGGTTCTTCTGTCCTCGCTGCGGCTCGACCGTCTTCGGACGCACCGGGGACGAGATCGAGGTGAACCTCGGGTCCCTGGATGCCCCTGACCAGTTCACGCCGACCTACGAGAGCTGGATCGTCCGCCGCGAGTCCTGGTTGCCGCCGTTTCCGCTCGCGAGGCGATACGAGCGCAATCGTGACCCCACGGGCCGCTCCGAGGAGTAGGTCGCACGAGCGCATTCGACCGCTCGTCTCGGCCGGCCGGCGCGCGCCTCAGACCGTGGTGCCCACCAGCGCGCCGATCCCGGCAGTCACAGCCATGGCCACGGCGCCCCAGGCGAGGACCCGCAGCATGGCGCGCAGCGGCGGTGCGCCGCCGAGGCGAGCCCCGATATCGCCCAGAAGCGCGAGCGCGGCCAGGGTCACGGCGACGCAGATGGCGACCCGCGCCGAGGCCGGACTGACGCCGATGGCGACGAGCGGCAGGATCGCTCCGGCCGAGAACGAGAGGGCAGACGCCCACGCCGCCTGCAGCGGCCGAGCACGTCGCTGCGAGTCGAGTCCGAGCTCGTCGCGTGCATGGGCTGCCAGCGCGCCATCGCTCGTCAGTGCCTCCGCGACCTGCGCCGCGAGGTCGGCCGGCACGCCGCGCGCCTCGTAGATGCCGGCGAGCTCGCGCAGCTCTCCCTCCGGATCGGTTTCCAACTCGCGCTTCTCGAGCTGGAGGTCGGCACTCTCGGTGTCCGCCTGCGAGCTGACCGAGACGTATTCGCCGGCGGCCATCGAGAGCGCTCCCGCCACGAGGCCGGCAATCCCGGCAGTCACGATCGCGTGGGCCGAGGAGCCGGACGCGGCCACTCCGATCACCAGGCTCGCGGTGGAGAGGATCCCGTCGTTGGCGCCGAGCACGGCGGCCCGCAGCCAGTTCGATCGGTGGCTGAGATGCCCCTCCGAACCACCGATGATGCGCGCCACCTCTGCCCCGATTCGATCGTCGAACGCGCGGTTTGCCGGCGGCTGCTGTGGCACCCGAACGTGTTCGGGCGATGGGCCGGAGGATTCGAGCCCCCAGCGCACTCCGGTGGGCCCGACGCGCCGCGACGCACGGCGACCGGCGACGCCGCGACCCAAGTCCCCGTAACGGTTTGCGGCCGAGCATACCGCATGGTTCCAGCAGTGCCCGTTCGCCACCGTCCCGGTCGTTTGTGCCACTTGTGTGCCGCGTCGGAGCGTGCGCCGCCCTCATGCGCGCGTGCGCACACGAACGGTGCGAGGGCGCCTGATGTCTGATGCCGGCTCGCACTGCTTGACCACGACCACCATTGCTGTCTAGGCTCTCGCGCGATTGAATCGTTCGGCACAAGTCGGATGCGACGTCGAGGCTCGCGCACGAGAGCCGGGGGGATGACATGAGAATCGACGACCTGCCGAATGACGGACGGATCGGCACGATCGGCAAAGCCGCCGCTCGCCGCTCCGCGCGCGTTCTCATCCTGAGCGTCACCGTCTTGACCGGCCTGTTGCTCGAGGCCGCGATCGCAGCGACCGTGGTCGACCCCGCACCGAAGCCTGCGCACGGCGCGGCTCCCTGGGCTGCCCCCGAAGACGCGCTGGGCCTCACCGTTGCCGCGGGGCTGCAGCCGGAGCGCAAGGAGACTCTCACGCATCACGTCCACTCTCATCTCGACGTCTTCGTGAACGGCAAGCGTGTGGTCGTACCGGCAGGGATCGGAATCAACATCAAGGATCCCGACGTCAAGACCTTCCGCGATACCCCGGACGGCTCGAAGGCGTACGGGGGCATCGAGTTGTGCGCGGAGCCGTGCATCTCGCCGCTGCACACACACGACAGGACCGGCATCCTCCATACCGAGTCTGCATCCCCGGTGCCCAACCGGCTCGGCCAGTTCTTCACCGAATGGGGCGTACGCCTGGGCCGCAACTGTGTCGGTGGCTACTGCCGCCCGAGCAACATCGAGTTCTACGTGAACGGCAAGCGCTACCAAGGCGACCCACGCGCGATCCTGCTCACGGACCGCAAGGAGATCGCGATCGTGATCGGGACGCCGCCCAAGAAGATCCCGAAGACCGCCGACCTCTCCAACGCCTGACGCGAGCCGGCTCGAAGACGCACCTCTCCGGAGACGGGCGCGGAAGCCAGAACGCGCACGTAACCCCGCACCTGCAGGAGTGGGCCCGGAGGGATTCGAACCCCCGACCGGAAGCTTCGAAGGCTTCTGCTCTGTCCCCTGAGCTACGGACCCGCACCAAGGATAGCCCGGCCGTGCGCCGCGAGCCCGCTACGCGTCGGGGCAGGGGATCTGGGCTTCGATGCGCGTGCCCTGGCCGAGGGTGCTCTCGACGCGGAGGCCGCCGTCGAGCGCCTCGATGCGGTCGGCGAGGCCGCGCAGGCCCGAGCCGCCGGTCGGGATCGGCTCCGCCGATGCCGTTGTCGGTGATCACCACGCGCGCGCGCGAGCCGGCCAGCGTGACGGCCACGGTCGCGCTCTCGGCCTGGGCGTGCTTGGCGATGTTCGTGATGGTCTCGGCGACGACGTAGTAGACGGCTGCCTCGACCTGCTCGGGGAGCCGCTCCTCGGGCAGCTCGAGGAGCTCGACGGGCAGCGGCGCGCGCGCGATGATCGCCTCCAGGGCCGGGCCGAGTCCGCGGTCGGTGAGGATCGCCGGATGGATGCCGCGCGCCAGCTCGCGCAGCTCGTCGAGCGCCCGGGCGAGCTCGGCCTGCGCCTCGACGAGCAGGCCGAGGACGTCGTCGGGGCGGCGCTCGAGCGCGCTCTGCGTGAGCCGCAGCTGCAGTGCGAGCGAGACGAGCCGCTGCTGGGCGCCGTCGTGCAGGTTGCGCTCCAGCCGGCGGCGCTCGGCGTCGCCGGCCTCGACGATGCGCGCGCGGGAGGCGGCGAGCTTGTCGTGCGCGTCCGCGTTCGCGAGCGCCTGCGACACGAGGTCGGCGAAGTCGCTGAGGCGCTGCTCGGAGCCCTGCGGCAGCGGTCGCTCGTCGAGGGTCGAGGCGACGAGCGCGCCCCACAGGCCATCCGCGAGCTTGACCGGCGCGGCCACGCTGGAGCGATAGCCGTGCGAGCGCAGATCGGCGGCGACGTCGCTCGTGTCGCTGACGGCCTGGTCGGGGTACGTCACGCGGCGCGCCTCGCCCGTGCGGTACACCTCCACGAGCGCGGAGTTCTCGGTGCCCAGCTCGATCGTCGACCCGACCGGGAAGAGCAGCCGCCCGGTCTCGCTCCAGCCGCCCATGACGCAGACCCGGCGGGGGTCCTCGTAGCGCACGAGCGACGCCGAGGCCACGCCCAGGGCGCGCGCGGCCTCGCGCATGACCTGGCCGAAGACGCGCGCGGGGTCGGCCTCGGTGACGACGAGCGTCGCGATGCGGCGGAGGGCCGCCTGCTCCTGCGCGAGCCCGCGCGCCGCGGCCTCGCTCGCGGCGCGCTCGGCGGTCACGGCGGCGAGCACCATCGAGGTCAGCGCGGCCACGGCCAGGAACAGCTGCGTCGCGAGCAGGCTGTCGGTCAGCGAGCTGCGGACGAACGGCCCCGAGCCGTCGGAGGTGTGCCAGACCGTCAGTCCGGCCGTGATGAGCAGCGACGTCGCGCCGCCCCAGCGCCCGAAGCGGAGGGCCGCCCAGATCAGGACCGGGAACACGCACGTACGGCACGTCGCGCTGCGACGAGATGCTCGTCAGGGCCACCAGCGCGGCGATCAGCAGGCTGCCCTCGATGATCTCCTGCCGCGTCGGACGCCAGTGCGCCGAGAACCACGTCAGCAGCGCGGGCGTGACGACGAGCGCGCCCGTCAGATCGGAGAGCCACCACGTGCGCCAGATGCTCTCGACGCTCCCGGCGGGGAGGTCGCCGAAGATCCAGATCGCGAGCAGGCCGCAGGTCGCGCCGAGGATCGTGCCGGCGGCCGAGCAGACGATCAGGATGATCACGTCCTTGACGCGCAGGCCGGGCGTGCGCGCACCCAGGCGCAGGAGCAGCGCGGAGGCCACCACGACGGCGATGACCGTCGCCAGGGTCTGTCCGGCCACGACCGGGAACGGCGCCGAGTAGTCGCCCGCGAGCAGGTCGCCCACCACGACGCCCGGCCACAGCCGCGGGCCGAACAGGACGAGCGCCGCGATGCCGACGCCGATCGGAGGCCAGAACGCCGTGAAGGATCCGTGGAGGGCGCTGTCGCCGTCGTGCGGGTACGCGAGCTCGAGCCCGATCCGCGCCGCCGCGTAGCACGCGGCAGCCGTCGCGACGAGCGCCAGCAGGTAGCGGCCGGCGCTCGACCGGTCCGCGCGGGACCAGGCGAGGAGCGCTCCCCAGAACCTCTCCGCCGTCGTCGCCAAGCCTGCGTTCACCCCGCCGAAACCCCCTCGTGCACCGCGCCGCGGGCACTTCGGGCCCGTCCGGCGTCGCTCTCGGGGGGTGAGGCTAGCCGTACCGGCGGGCGCCCGGGCGTGTGAGACGATCAGGGGGATGTCTGTCTCCGTGCTGATCGTCGACGATCACCCGAGCTTCCGCGCCACGGCGCGATTACTGCTCGAATCGGAGGGGTTCGACGTGGTGGGGGAGGCAGCAGACGGCGCGGCGGGGCTGCGCGACGCGCGGGCGCTCGAGCCCGATCTCGTGCTGCTCGACGTGCAGCTGCCCGACATCGACGGCTTCGAGGTCGCAGCCCAGCTGACCGGCACCGGCGACGGGCCGGCGGTCGTGCTCACCTCGAGCCGCGACGAGGCCGACTTCGGCCCGCTGGTCGCCGCCAGCGGCGCGCGCGGCTTCGTCGCCAAGGCCGAGCTCTCCGGAGCCGCGCTGCTGGCCCTTATGGAGCAGGTATGACCGCTATCCTCGAACCCGCATGAATATCGATCTCGCCGTTGCGACCCCGACCTTCCTCGACCTCACGTTCGTGGGTCTCGAGGGCCTGCCCGCGGCCGGGGAGGAGCGCTTCGCCGCCGATCTCGTCCGCTCGCCCGGCGGTGGCGCGATCACCGCCGTCGGCGCCGCTCGTCTCGGCCTCTCGACGGCGCTCGCCGCGCCGCTCGGCGAGGACGACGCGGGCGACTTCGTGCGCGCCGCGCTGGAGAGCGACGGCATCCGACCTGGGCACCCGCCGCAGCCCGCGCACGCCGACGACGGTCGTGATGCCGGTGGACGGAGACCGCTCGATGGTCACGGTCGACCCGGGCGTGCGCGCGAGCGCTGCCGACGTCGCCGCGCTCGAGCCGCGCGCGGTCGCGCTGAGCCTCGACCAGCTCTACTGCGTGCCGGAGGGCTCCGCCGCCTACGTCACCTGCGGCGACGACGACGCGCGCGCGTTCGCCCGCCGCCCGCCCGCGCAGCTGGCCGGCGCACGGGCGCTGTTCGTGAGCAAGCGCGAGGCGCTCACGCTGACCGAGGCGTCCGGCGTCGACGCGGCGGCCGAGACGCTCGGGCGCAGCGCGGAGCGCGTGATCGTCACGCTCGGCAGCGAGGGCGCGATGGCGCTCGTCGAGGGCAAGAGCATGCGCGCCCCGGCGATCTCGGCGATGGCGCTGGATACGACGGGAGCGGGCGATCTGCTCGTGGCCGCGTACATCTGGGCCGACCTGCGCGGCGCCTCGCCCGAGGAGTGCCTGCAGTGGGCCGTGATCTACGCGGGCCTCTCGATCGCGACGCCGACGGGAGTGGGCGGCGCGGTCAGCGAGGCGCGACTGCTCGAGGAAGGGACGCTGCGCGGGCTCACCGCTCCGCGCTCGGCCACCACCTAGGGACGCACGGCCGGGATGCGGGCGAGAGGACTTGAACCTCCACGAGCTCGCGCTCACCGGATCCTAAATCCGGCGCGTCTACCGTTCCGCCACGCCCGCGCGTGTCCACGGTAGCGGACGCCCCAGGTGGCGTAGGTGTCAATCCAGGAATCATCTAAGGTGCGGAGCCTGTGAGGACGACGACGACGATGCTTGAGGACGGCCGGGCGCGGCTGGAGGTGGTGCTCGATGCCGAGCAGGTCGAGAACGACCTCCGGCACACGCTCGGGCACCTCGTCGACAGCGCCAAGATCCCCGGCTTCCGCAAGGGCAAGGTGCCGCCCAACGTGGTGCTGCAGCGCATGGGCCGCGAGGAGGTCTTCGAGGAGACCATGCGCGAGTTCCTGCCCGCGTGGGTCGGCGAGGCGATCGCCGAGTCGCGGCTGCACCCGGCCGACCGGCCGAGCGTCGACTTCGAGAACGTGCCGGGCGAGGGCGAGCCGTTCACGTTCACGGCCGAGTTCCCGCTGCGGCCGAACGGGACGCTGCCCGAGGAGCTCAAGCTCGAGGGCATCCAGGAGGACGTCGAGATTCCCGCCGAGGAGGTCGACGCCGAGCTCGAGCGGCTGCGCGAGGAGACCTCGCCGCTCGTCGTGGTCGACCGCGGTGCCCAGACCGGCGACTACGTCGAGGTCGACATGCACGTCAGCTCCGGCGGCAAGGCGGTCCCCGAGGCCTCCACCGTCGGCTATCTCGTGCCGCTCGGCACCGGCCGCACCTTCGAGGAGATCGAGCGCGCGCTGCGCGGCATGACCGCCGGCGAGACGCGCACGACCCAGCTGCCGCTCCCCGCCGACTATCCGGACGCGAAGCTGCGCGGCCGCAACGCCGACGTCGAGCTCACCGTGCACTCCGTGCGCGAGCGCCGGCCGCGTCCGCTCGACGACGAGTTCGCGCGCGACGCCTCCGAGTTCGACACGCTCGCCGAGCTGCGCGACGCGATCGAGGGCTCGTTCCGCGAGCGCCTCGAGGCGCTCGCCCGCTCGCGCTATCGCTCCAGCGTGCTGACCTCGCTCGGTGATGCCATCGAGGTCGACCTGCCGCCGTACACGGTGGCCGGCCGCGTCGAGGAGCTGCTCGGCGATCTCGCGCGCAACGTCGAGCGCCAGGGCGTGCCGTTCGGGACGTTCCTGGCACAGACCGGGCGCACGATGGAGCAGATCACGCAGGCGCTCCTGCCCGATGCGATCGGGTCGCTGCGCCGCGAGCTCGCGCTCGAGGCGTTCGCCGATCGCGAGAAGATCGAGGTCGACGACGCCGAGCTCGAGCGCGTGCTGCGCGAGGAGCTGGCCGACGAGGAGGACGTCGATGCCGCGGTGCAGGAGGTCCTGGCATCGAGGGCGAAGGAGGCAGCGCGCGACGAGCTGAGGCTCCAGCGCGCGCTCGACCGGGCCTCCGAGATCGCGACGCCGATCACCGCGGAGCAGCACGCAGCACGCGAGCAGTTGTGGACACCGGGTGACGACGAGAAGACCGAGCCGGCGGTCGCAAAGCCCACGATCTGGACGCCCGGTCAGCCCCGCTGACGGGAGAGGAGGAGAGTCGATGAGCCCGTTGGTCCCGATGGTGGTCGAGCAGACGTCGCGCGGAGAGCGCGCGTTCGACATCTATTCCCGTCTGCTCAACGAGCGGATCATCTTCCTCGGCACGCCGATCGACGATCAGATCGCGAACCTCGTGGTCGCGCAGCTCATCCATCTGGAGTCCGAGGACCCCGACAAGGACATCTCCGTCTACGTCAACAGCCCGGGCGGCAGCGTGTATGCCGGCATGGCGATCTACGACACGATGCAGTTCATCAAGCCCGACGTGGCCACGATCTGCTGCGGCGTCGCGATGTCCATGGGCGCACTGCTGCTCGCGGGCGGCGCCAAGGGAAAGCGCATGAGCCTGCCGAACTCCAAGATCCTGATCCATCAGGTGTCGGCCGGCTTCTCGGGTCAGGCGACCGACATCGAGATCCACGCGCGAGAGATCATCGACATGCGCCGCCGCCTCGACGAGATCATTGCCAATCACACCGGCCAGCCGATCGAGAAGGTCCGGCAGGACACGGAACGTGATTACTTCATGTCGGCCACGGAGGCCAAGGAGTACGGCATCGTCGACCAGGTCATCACGTCGCGCTGAGGCGATCGAACGCGATCGAACGCAGGGCCCAGGCACCGCGTAGAGTGAGACAGGAGATTGATGGCGCGCCCTTCTGACACCAACGACCAGCTGATGTGCTCCTTTTGCGGGAAGTCGCAGCGGCAGGTCAAAAAGCTGATCGCCGGTCCGGGCGTCTACATCTGCGACGAGTGCATCGACCTCTGCAACGAGATCATCGATGAGGAGCTCTCGACGCCCGCGGAGCTCGACCTCGGCAATCTGCCGCGGCCGCAGGAGATCTACGCCGTCCTCAACGACTACGTCGTCGGCCAGGAAGAGGCCAAGCGCACGCTGTCGGTGGCGGTCTACAACCACTACAAGCGCGTGCGCATGGCGTCGCAGGACGCCGACGTCGAGCTCTCGAAGTCGAACATCCTCATGCTCGGCCCGACGGGCTGCGGCAAGACGCTGCTCGCGCAGACGCTCGCGCGCATCCTCAACGTCCCGTTCGCGATCGCCGACGCGACCGCCCTCACCGAGGCCGGTTACGTGGGCGAGGACGTCGAGAACATCCTCCTGAAGCTGATCCAGGCCGCCGACTTCGACGTCAAGAAGGCCGAGACCGGGATCATCTACATCGACGAGGTCGACAAGATCGCGCGCAAGGCGGACAACCCGTCGATCACGCGCGACGTCTCCGGCGAGGGCGTGCAGCAGGCGCTCCTGAAGATCCTCGAGGGCACCGTCGCGTCGGTGCCGCCGCAGGGCGGGCGCAAGCACCCGCACCAGGAGTTCCTCTCGATCGACACGACGAACATCCTCTTCATCTGCGGCGGCGCGTTCGCCGGCCTGGAGACGATCATCGAGCGCCGCATCGGCGCCAACGGCGTCGGCTTCTCGGGCCAGATCGACTCGAAGCGCAACCGCGACACGCAGGGCCTGTTCACGCAGGTCATGCCCGAGGATCTCGTCTCCTTCGGAATCATCCCCGAGTTCATCGGGCGGCTGCCGGTGCTGTCGACGGTGCGCCAGCTGCAGCGCGAGGATCTCGTGCGCATCCTGGTCGAGCCGCGCAACGCGCTCGTGCGCCAGTACCAGCGGCTGCTCAAGCACGACAACGTCGAGCTCGTCTTCACCGACGACGCGCTGTGGGCGATCGCCGATTCCGCGCTCGAGCGCGAGACCGGCGCCCGCGGCCTGCGCTCGATCATCGAGAGCGCGCTGCTCGACGTGATGTTCGAGCTGCCGTCGCGCACCGACGTCGACAAGTGCGTGCTGACCCGCGAGACGATCGAGCGCGGCCTGCGCCCGACGCTCGTCACGCAGGGCGGCAGCGACGAGACCCTGGAAGAGTCCGCCTGACCTCAGGCGGAGCGGGGTCGAGCGCGACCGGCTGGATCCGGCGTCAGCGTGGTCATGGAGACGAACCAGGTGGGGTCTGACCCCGCCTGGCAGGGTCTGACCCCGCCTGGCGGCGCCAGACCCCGGGTGGCACCCGGGTGGCATGCTCCGAGGCGGGACGCCGAGGGCCTTGACCCAGCGTCCCGCCCTGGAGTCAGCCGCGTGCGGTCACGCCTCGTTGAGCGGGTGGGTGACGCCGAAGCGCGCGCAGAGACCCGGCACGCTCGCGGGGTCCATGTCGAGGCCGGCGCGCTGCGACAACTCGCCGAGGGACGAGAGGTCGCCGGTGGCCCAGACCTTGGCGAGGTCGCGGAAGAAGTCCTCGAAGCCGGCCGGCGAGATGATCTCGATGATCTCGCACGGCGTGTCGCCGGCGTTCCAGAACGTGTGCCACTGGTTGCGCGGCTTGAAGACCCAGGTGCCCGGGCCGGCCGTCACGACCTCGTCGCCGAGCAGGGCGCCGAGCGTCCCGGTGATCACGTAGGAGTACTCGTCCTCGCGCGTGTGCCGGTGGAGTGGGGCGGCGAGGATGCGCGGGGCGAGCGGGTGGTGGACGACGGAGAAGTTGTCGCCCGTGTGGGCGCCGTCGATCTTCCAGACGATGCCGAGCCCGCCGAACTCGGCGCGCTCGGGGCTGTCCGGCGCGATCGCGATGCTGTGGGTCGGTGCAGTCTGCATGGTCGGCCTCCTCATTTAGATGAACAGTCATGTAACGTGTATTTCGCGAGGACGCTACCAATGCCGGTTTGCGTTGTCAAATCAAGCGAACAATGATCGTTCATTGAATCTCTCATGACCAGGAAATACGAGCTCAAGCAGCGCGCTCTCAGCCAGGCGGAGACGCGGCAGCGCATCGTCGACGCGACCGTCGATCTCCATCGCGAGCTCGGGCCCTTGCGCACGACGATCAGCGCGATCGCCGAGCGAGCCGGCGTCCAGCGGCTCACCGTGTACCGGCACTTCCCGGACGACCGCGCGTTGTTCGGCGCCTGCAGCAGCCAGTGGCGAGCGGCGCACCCGATGCCCGATCCGTCGGCGTGGGCCGGGCTGGAGGATCCATCCGAGCGGCTGGAAGCCGCACTCGCCGAGATCTACGCCTGGTTCGCGTCGACCGAGGAGATGACGGCGAACGTGCTGCGCGACATCCCGGAGTCGCCGCTGATGCAGGAGCTGACCGCACCGCTGCGCCAGTACTGGGCGGAGGTGCAGCGCGTGCTCGAGTACGGCTGGGAGGCCAGGGGAGAGCGCGGAGAGCGGCTGCGCGCCGTGATCGGCCACGCCATCGAGTTCGGCACGTGGCGCTCGCTCGTCCGCGGCCACGGGCTGACGGACGCAGCGGCGGCCGAGCTCATGGTGCGCCTCGCGCGCGCAGTCTGAGGCCGAGCTAGGCCGAGAAGTCGGCGGTCGCCATCGCGGCGCCCGGGCTGCCGTCGAACTTGCCGATGGCGACGCCGAGGCCGATCCGGCGGAGCTCGCGCGTGAGGATGATGTGCCGGTGCGCCGGCGAGTTCATCCAGAGCCGGACGAGCCCTTGCGGCGTGGCGTAGCGGCCGGTGCCCCAGGCGATGTTCTCGCCCACGAGCGAGCTGTTGAGGTGCCGCCGGATGCGGTGGTCGAACGTCTCGTTGGGCGCGTCGTGCTCGAAGTACTGCCGCGCCAGCATGTCCGAGGAGTGCTCACGCGCAGACGCGCGCAGCGCCGCGCTGAACGTGAACGGCGGCAGCTTGTGATCGCGCCGGATGTCGTTCAGGAGGTTGAAGACGACGCGCTCGGTGCTGCTCCGGTACGAGCCCCGCGACTGCGCGCCGGCCGCGGACGGCAGCAGCAGGCAGCAGGCCATGACGAAGAGTGCGATTCGGGTGAGGCGCGGCACGCCACCCAGGATCGGGGGTGAATCTCATGAAAGGCATCCCCGTAGGAGTGATATGCGATGTGAGATACGCCCAGATACCCCGTTCGTTGCGCGAAGTTACCCCTGAAAAGGGTTATGGATGTCCCTCGACCGGGTTTGTCACGACGTGCGCAGCGGTGGCGCACCCTCGGAATGCAGCGCGGATCCGCTCGCGTACGCGAGGTGCACGGCGTAGTCGTCGAGCTGCGACGGCTCGGGCAGGCCGTGTCGTTCGCGCAGCTCGCGGAACGCGTCGCCGTGGGCGAAGGCCTCGTAGGCCTCCTTGCTCGGGCAGGTGTCGACGAGGACGATGCCGTCCTCCGCGCGCAGGCAGATGTGCAGCCGCAGGTTGCCGGCGCCGATCTCGGCCAGCATCGCGTCGTAGCGCTCGAGCAGCGCGTCGGGATCGCCGCTGAACTTCCAGATCGAGGCGTGCATGCGCTACACCGCCGCCGCCGGCCGCCGGGGCACGAGCACGCGCCGCCGGAACTCGCAGACGGTCTCCTCGCGCTGGTTCCAGCCGACCGTCTCGACCGTGACGATGCCGCGGTCGGGCTTGCTCTGCGACTCGCGCTTGTCGAGCACCGTCGAGCGCGCGTAGATGGTGTCGCCGTGGAACGTCGGGCGCGCGTGGCGGAGCGACTCGATCTCGAGGTTGGCGATGGCCTTGCCGGAGACGTCCGGCACGCTCATGCCGAGCACGAGCGAGTAGACGAGGTTGCCGACGACGACGTTCTTCCCGAACTGCGTCTCGGTCTCGGCGTAGTGCGCGTCGGTGTGCAGCGGATGGTGGTTCATCGTCAGCATGCAGAAGAGATGGTCGTCGGCCTCGGTGATCGTCTTGCCCGGCCAGTGGTGGTAGGTGTCGCCGGGCTCGAACTCCTCGAAGTAGCGGCCGAAGCGCGTCTCACGCGCGTAGATCTCACGTCCCATCGGCGTTCTTCCTCCCAGCGCCAGCTCTCGCGGTCAACGGCGCCATCATAGGAACGCGGCCCGACCTCTTATCCTCTCCCCGGTGAGCGCAGATCCCCGCGAGCCCGACGTCCGCCGCGGTGGCCGGCGGCCGGACTGGGACGAGTACTTCATGCTCATCGCGGTCGCGACGCGGCAGCGCGCCGAGTGCCTCGGGCGCCACGTCGGCGCCGTGCTCGTGCGCGAGGGCCGCATCGTCGCCACGGGCTACAACGGCACGCCGCGCGGCTTCCCGCTCTGCAACGCGGAGGAGCAGGGGTGCCACCGCTGTGCGCACCGCGAGCAGTACCCGAGCGGATCGGCCTACGACGTGTGCATCTGCGTGCACGCCGAGCAGAACGCGATCCTGCAGGCGGCGCGACTCGGCTACTCGCTCGAGGGCGCGCACTGCTACACGACGCTGCGCCCGTGCTTCGGCTGCCTCAAGGAGCTGCGCCAGGCGGGCGCGGCGCGGATCGTCTTCCTCAACGCCTGGGAGCCGGGCGGGGAACAGGAGCGCGGGGCGTACAACGCGCTCCTGGCGGAGCTCGAGGCGCTCGGGACGGCGATCGAGCAGCTCGACCTCGACCCGTCCGTGCTCCGGCTCAGCGCGGATCCGTGAGGCGCCCGCCCCCGATCGCCGGGCTCTTCGTCCTGCTCGCGGCGGGGCTCGCACTGATCGCGGTGGCGGCGTGGGGAGGGGGAGCGCGCGTGCCTGCCTTCGCGGCGGCCGTGCTCGCAGTCTGGATGGCCGGCCTTGCTCTTAGATCGATCCGCGGGCCGCGAAACCGTAGTTGAGAAGACTCAAACATTCGGTAGTCCTGATCACTCACCGGAGGCATGCTCGTCAACTAGTGTTCAAAGGGGCGCTGGCATGGTTGCCGAAGGCCTCTCCTTTATGAGAGACGACGCAAACATCCTCAGCGAGCCCTCTGTCGAGCGCCTCATCGCGGCGCGGATCGGGCACGGCGACTCGCCGCACACGGTGCGCGCGCTGCGCGCCGATCTGCGCGAGCTGTGCGGCTTCCTTGCGCAGCAGGGACTGGCGCCCGAGACCTGCGGCAGCGAGCCGCTGCGCCGCTGGCAGGCGCGCCTGGCCGCACGGCGGCTGGCACCCGCGACGATCGCCCGGCACCTCTCGTCGGCCCGCGCGCTGTTCGGCGATCTCGTCCGGCGCGGCGAGCGCGCCGACGATCCCTCGCTCGTCCTCGTGGGACCCAAGCGGCGCAGGCGACTGCCGGAGCCCGTGACGGCCGGCGATTGCGGTCTGCTGCTCGACGGGACGTGGAACGAGGACGTTCGCAGCCTGCGCGATCGCGCGGTCCTGGAATTGCTGTACGGATGCGGTCTGCGCGCCAGCGAGGTGTGCGGACTGGAGCTCGAGTCCTATGACGCCGCGGGCGCTCGCCTGCGCGTGGTCGGCAAGGGCGATCGCGAGCGCATGGTGCCCCTGGGCGAGCCGGCGCGCGAGGCGCTCGAGGAGTGGCTCGACGCGGGACGCCCGCGCGTGGCGGGCGCGGACAGCGCATTGCTGCTCAGCGTGCGCGGCCGTCGCCTCTCGCCGTCGGACGTCCGCAGGGCGCTCGAGCGCCGCGCGCGCGTGGCCGGAATCGGCACGCGCTCGCCGCACGCGCTCCGGCACGCCTACGCTACACATCTGTTGGAGGGGGGCGCGGGCCTGCGCGAGATCCAGGAGCTGCTCGGCCACGCGTCCGCAGCCACCACCCAGATCTACGCGCACGTTGCCGTCCCGCATCTCGTGCGCGAGCACGCCGACCACCACCCACGAGGATGATGGCTGCCGAAACCACCACCACCGAGACATCCGAGCACGTTCCCCGCGAAGAGCTCGGTGAGATCTGGCGCCAGTACAAGACGTCGGGCGACCGCGCGCTGCGCGACCGGCTGATCCTCACGTACGCACCGCTGGTCAAGTACGTCGCCGGCAAGCTCGGCTCGTGGCTGCCGCCGCACGTCGAGGAGGGCGACCTCATCTCGTACGGCCTGCTCGGCCTGATCGGCGCGATCGAGCGCTTCGAGCCGGACCGCGAGATCAAGTTCGAGACGTACGCCATCTCCCGCATCCGCGGCGCGATGATCGACGAGCTGCGCTCCCTGGACTGGGTTCCGCGCTCCGTGCGCAACCGTGCGCGCGAGATCGAGCGCGCGATGGCCGAGCTCGAGAACCGCCACAAGCGGACGCCCAGCGACGAGGAGGTCGCGGGCGAGCTCGGCATCTCGGTGGGGGAGTTCGAGGAGAGTCTCACGCAGATAGCGCGATCTTCGGTGGTCGCGCTGGACGAGCTGTGGTCCGGCAGCGGCGCCGGCGGCGAGAGCACGGCCCTGATCGACACGATCGAGGATCCGCACGCTCCCGACCCGACGCGCGAGCTGCTGCAGGGCGAGATGCGCCAGGCGCTGGCACAGGCGATCACGCGCCTGCCCGATCGCGAGCGCCTCGTGGTCACGCTCTACTACTACGAGGAGCTCACGCTGCGCGAGATCGGCGAGGTCCTGAGCGTCACCGAGTCGCGCGTGTCCCAGCTGCACACGAAGGCGATCCTGCGCCTGCGCGTGCGCCTGCAGGGCTCGCTCGACCACGCTGCCTAGGGTCGTTCCGCTACGACGTTGACGGGTGCGGCGTCCCGGTGGCGCCCGGGGTGTCGATGAACTGGCGGGCGAGGCCCTGGATCAGCTCGCGCAACTCCGGGTGCTGGTCCGGCTGCCAGCCCTCGGAGAGCTCGTCGAGCCGGTCGCGTCCGCAGCTGATGATCGTGTCGAGTGTCCCCTTGCCCGTTTCGGTGAGCGTGCCACCACCCTCGATCAGACCTGCGTCGACGAGCGCGCGCTGAGAGTCTTCGAGCCGGAGCGGGTCGAGCGCATAGGAATCGGCGAGCGCGCGTACATCGAGTCCGGGATCGCGGTTGAAGCGTCCGAGCAGCCAGATCTCGACCGGTGCCAGGTCTACTCCGGCCCGTTGTGCGAGTCGTTCCAGGATGCGGTTTGCCTGCTCCCGGCGGGTGAGGATGCTGAGCTCGCGGGCGAGCTCGGCGAGCGGATCGGTGTCCTTCGGGACGGCGAACGCCTCGCCGACTCCCGCGGTCGCGACGGTGTCGCGGAGCGGCAGCTCCTTGATGAACCAGGTGAGGGCGAACGCGGCGACGCCGATCGCTGCCGCGACGAGGAACACGATGTTGAGCGAGTCCGTGAACGCCTCGACGTAGGCGTCGTGGACGACCGGCGGAAGCTGCGCTAGGACGGAGGGATCGAAGTGGCCGCCGCCGAGGCTCGGCTGTCCCGGGAACGCCTGCGCCAGGTTGTGGGTCAACTGGCTCGCGAACACGGCCCCGAGCACGGAAGCGCCGAAGGAGCCCCCGATCGAGCGGAACAGGGTCGCGCCCGAGGTCGCGACGCCGAGCTCGCTGTAGGGAACGGCGTTCTGGACGGCGAGCACGAGCACCTGCATCACGAGGCCGAGCCCGAAACCGAGCACGAACATGTATGCCGAGGCGGTCGCGGCGCTCGTGCCGGCGTCCATCAGCGAGAGCAGGTAGAGCCCGATCACGGTCACGGCGGTGCCGATGATCGGGAAGACCTTGTAGCGCCCGCTGCGCGTGATCAGCTGGCCCGATCCGATCGACGCGATCAGGAGGCCCCCCATCACGGGCAGTAGCTGGAGCCCCGATGCGGTCGGGCTGGCCCCGTTCACGACCTGGAGGAAGAGCGGCAGGTACGTGATCGAGCCGAACAGGGCGAACCCGATGATCAGGCCGACGAGGCTCGTCGTCGTGAAGACGCTGTTGCGGAACAGCCCCAGCGGCAGCACCGGCTCGGCAGCGCGCCTCTCGGCAAGGACGAAGCCCACGAGCGAGACAACGCCGATCACGCCGAGCCCGACGATCTGCGCCGATCCCCAGGCGTAGGTGTTGCCCCCGAGCGTGGTCAGCAACACGATCGCACTCAGCCCGGCGGCCAGCAGGCCCGTACCGAGGTAGTCGATCGCGTGATGCACGCGCTCGGCGACCGAAGGCAGCGTCAGCGCGAGCACGACGAACGCCGCGATCCCGAGCGGGATGTTGATGAAGAAGATCCAGCGCCACGAGAGATGGGTCGTGAAGAAGCCGCCGATCAGCGGGCCTGCGACGCTGGAGAGGCCGAAGACCGCGCCGAAGATGCCCTGGTAGCGGCCGCGGTCGCGCGGCGGGACCACGTCTCCGATCGTCGCCTGTGCCGACACCATCAGGCCGCCGCCCCCGAGCCCCTGCACCGCGCGGAACGCGATCAGCTCGGGCAGGTTCTGGGCGATGCCGCACAGGATCGAGCCGATCAGGAACACCACCAACCCGACCTGGAGCACGATCTTGCGGCCGTAGAGATCGCCGAGCTTCCCGTACAGCGGCGTCACGATCGTCTGCGCGAGCAGGTACGCCGTCACGACCCAGCTGATGTGCTCGAACCCTCCCAGCTCTCCCACGATCGTCGGGAGGGCGGTCGAGACGATCGTGCTGTCGAGCGCCGCAAGCAGCATCACCAGCACGAGGCCGGAAAAGACGAAGTAGATGTGGCGCGAGCCCTCTCCGTCCGGCGGCCCGCCGCTCTCCGGCATCCCTGCGGGCGGAGACGCGGACATCCGTCGAGTGTACGCGGCAGCGCCGCCGCCGGCGTCCTTTCGCGATTCCGGGCCCGGCAGTTCGCGAACGCGCGATAAGATCGCCAGACCCCGTAGATTCTGGCAGGAGGCGATGATGCCGTTCGCGCCCGAGAAGATCCGCAACGTCGCGTTCGTCGGCCACCGCGGGAGCGGTAAGACGTCGCTCGCGGAGGCGTTGCTCTTCCAGGCGGGCGCGGTGACCCGCCTCGGATCCATTTCCGACGGCAGCACCGTGTCGGACTACGACGAGGACGAGAAGCGGCGCTCGATGTCGATCTCGGGCGCGCTGCTGCACGCCGAGCACGAGGGCCACAAGATCAACATCTTCGACGCCCCGGGCGACCCGAGCTTCATCGCGGACGCCCTCGGCGCCCTGCGCGTCGTCGAGGGTGCGGTCTTCACCGTGTCGGGCGTCGCGGGCGTCGAGGTCATGACCTCGCGGCTGTGGCGCCGCTGCGACGAGCTCCAGACCGCGCGCGTCGTGTTCATCAACCACCTCGACCGCGACCGCGCCGATTTCGGCAGCGCGCTCGCCTCGATCCAGGAGCAGCTGTCGCCGCGCTGCGTCGCGATCGCGATCCCGATCGGCAGCGAGAAGGACTTCCGCGGCGTGATCGACGTGCTGCACATGGTCGCCTACGAGGACGCGGGCGACGGCTCGCGCGAGGCCGAGCCCGGCCCGATCCCCGCGGACATGCAGGACGAGGCGGCGACCTGGCGCGAGCGGTTGGTCGAGGCGGTCGTCGAGGTCTCGGACGATCTCACGGCGAAGTACCTGGACGGGGAGGAGATCACCGCAGACGAGCTGCGAGAGGCGCTCCATGCCGAGGTGCTGCGCGGTGAGTTGTTTCCGGTGGCGTGCGGATCCGCGACCAAGAACGAGGGCACGCACGCCCTGCTGGACCTGATCGTCGAGGGCGTCCCGGCGCCGTCGGAGAACTTCATCGCCGCGCGCTGCGGCGACGACGACGTCGTGCTCTCGGCGAGCGAGTCGGAGACCGCGGCCTACGCCTTCAAGACGGTGGCGGACTCGCACGTCGGCCGCATCAACTTCGTGCGCGTGTTCTCGGGCACGCTCCGCTCGGACGTCCAGCTCGTGAACGGGCGCACCGGCACGAAGGAGCGCATCGGGCAGGTGCTCGAGGTGCAGGGCAAGGAGCACCATCCGGTGCCGGAGCTCGGCCCGGGCGACATCGGCGCCGTGCCGAAGCTCAAGGACGTCGTGGCCGGGGACGTGCTCGCCGAGCGCTCGATGATCGTGCAGGGGGCGCCGCTGCCCGCGCCGATCGTCTCGGTCGCGGTCGAGCCGAAGGTGCGCGGCGAGGACGAGAAGATGGCGACGGCGCTGCGGCGGCTCTCGGAGGAGGATCCGACGCTGCGGATCAGCCGCGACGAGCGCACCAGCGAGCTGCTCGTGAGCGGGCTCTCCCAGATGCACGTCGAGGTGACGGTCGAGCGCGTGAAGCGCCGCTTCGGCGTCGACATCGTCACGCACCCGCCGCGCGTCCCGTACTTCGAGGCGATCCGCAAGAAGACGCGGGCGCACGCGCGCTACAAGAAGCAGACCGGCGGCCGCGGCCAGTTCGGCGACTGCCACATCGAGGTCGAGCCGCTGCCCGCGCACGAGGGCTACGAGTTCATCGACAAGATCGTGGGCGGCGTCATCCCGCAGGGCTTCCGGCCCGCCGTCGACAAGGGCATCCAGGAGACGATGCACTCCGGCGATCTCGCGGGCTATCCCGTGATCGGCGTGCGCGTCACGCTGGTCGACGGCTCGTACCACTCGGTCGACTCCTCCGAGATGGCGTTCCGGATCGCGGGCTCGATGGCGTTCAAGAAGGCCTACTCTGAGGCTGACCCCGTGCTCCTCGAACCCATCATGGCCGTCGAGATCACGTCGCCCTCGGACACCGTCGGCGACGTCATCGGCGATCTCAACTCGCGCCGCGGGCGTCCCCTCGGCATGGATCCGGTCGGTACGAACACGATGATCCACGCCGAGGTGCCGATGTCCGAGATGCTCTCCTACGCTCCCGACCTGACGTCGCTGACGGGCGGGCGGGGCGACTACGCGATGACGCTGGCACGCTACGAGGAAGTGCCGGCGCATGTCTCGCAGCGCCTCATCGCCGATCTGCAACGGGAGCGCGAAGCGGCCAAGGCGTGACGCAGATCGCCAAGATCGGCATCACGCGCCAGTGTGGTGTCTGCGGCCGTACGCTCCTGCTCGGCGAGCAGGTGGAGGAGTTCACGAATGGCGTGCGCCGCGTGTCCGTGTGCACGCTGTGCCTCTCCGAGGCGGCCGCGCGCGGCTGGCTGCGCGCCGGCGCCCCGGCACCGCCGCCGGTCGAGGAGGATGCGCCCGAGGAAGGGAAGCGGAGCGGCTGGATGCGCCGCCGCCGCAGTCCCGAGTCGGTCGAGCTGCCCGAGCCGGAGCCCGAGCGCTCGCTCCCGGTGCCGGCCGCGCGCGCGCTCGAGCGCGGTGTCGACGCGTTCAACTCGAGCGCCTACCGGCGCACCGTGGCCAGCATCGCGAAGGGCCTCGGCGTGCCGCGGGCGTCCGTCGTGGTGCTCTCCGGCAGCCGCCCCGACGCGATCGTCACGGTCGCCTGGGAGATCTCCTGGTACCAGTACCGGGTCGAGGCGGAGCGGGGCGGGCACGTCCGGCTCGAGGACCGCGGCGACGACCCCGGCGCGATCGACCAGCGCTGGCGCGACTGGAACGCCCAGGTCGCGCCCGACGGCCAGCTCACGCTCGTCTAGCGACGTAGACTCCGACCCATGCGACTGACCGAGCTGGCGTCCGACCTCGAAGCGCTGCGCACCGACATCGCGGACGAGCTGCTCGCGATCAACCGCTACGAGCAGCAGACGTTCACGCTGACCGACGAGGAGGCCCGCGAGACCGTCGCGCGCATCCTCGACGAGCGCAAGCAGCACGTGGCGCTCCTGCTGGCGCAACTGCGCCGCCTCGACCCGAAGCAGCGCGAGAAACTCGACCGCTGACTTAGGCTGCCCTCATGCAGGTCGATGAGGCCATCCGCTCCCGCCGCACGCTCAAGGAGTTCACGGACGAACCCGTGGCGCCGGAGCTCGTGCGCGAGCTGCTCGAGCTCGCCGTGCTGGCGCCCAACCATCACGAGACCGAGCCCTGGCGCTTCTGGGTGGTGGGACGCGACACGCTGAACGCGCTGAGCGAGGCGACCGGCGACAAGAAGCTGCTGCGCTCGCACACCGCGATCGTGGTCGGCGTCAAGCGCGATGCGGATGCCCAGACGGCCGAGGAGGACTACGCGGCGGTCTCGTGCGCGATCCAGAACATCATGCTCGCCGCGCGCGGGCGGGGTCTCGCGAGCTTCTGGCGCACGCCCGGCGTGCTCTCGCGCCCGGTCGTCGCGAAGATCCTCGACGTCCCCAAGAAGGTGCGCCTGATCGGCGTCGTGCACCTCGGGCAGCCCGGCGAGCCGTTCCCGCCTCAGCCGGAAGAGCGCGGCCGAGCACACGAAGTGGCTTACCTGAGCGTCTGCAAGCCCTGAAGTTGGCAGCCTGCACGACAAGGGTCAGACGCTGTGCGTTCAGCTGACGTCGAAGACGATGCCCTGGGCGAGCGGCAGCTCGCTCGAGCCGTTGATCGTGGCGGTCTGGCGGCGCATGTACGCCTTCCAGGCGTCGGAGCCCGACTCGCGGCCGCCGCCGGTGTCCTTCTCGCCGCCGAACGCTCCGCCGATCTCGGCGCCGCTCGGGCCGATGTTGACGTTCGCGATGCCGCAGTCGCTGCCGACCGCCGAGAGGAAGCGCTCGGCCTCGCGCAGGTCGGTCGTGAAGATGCACGACGAGAGTCCCTGCGGGACGTCGTTGTGGAGCGCGACGGCCTCGTCGAGGTCGGAGTACGTCAGCGCGTAGAGGATCGGCGCGAACGTCTCCTCGCGCACGATCTCGGTCTGGGCGGGCATGCGCACGAGCGCGGGGTGGACGTAGTACGCATCCGGGTGCTCGCCGGCCAGCGCGCGCTCGCCGCCGCTGACGCGGCCGCCGTCGGCGCGGGCACGCTCGAGCGCGGCCTGCTGGCGCTCGAAGGCGTCGCGGGTGATGAGCGGGCCGCAGAGCGTGCCGGGCTCGCGCGGATCGCCCACCGGGACGCTCGCGTAGGCGCGCTCGAGGCGGCGTGAACAGCTCGTCGGCGATGCTCTCGTGGGCGATCAGGCGGCGGAGGCTCGTGCAGCGCTGCCCCGCGGTGCCGACCGCGCTGAACACGACCGCGCGCACCGCCAGGTCGAGGTCGGCGCTCGGGCCGACGATCATCGCGTTGTTGCCGCCGAGCTCGAGCAGCGGCCGGCCCAGACGGGATGCGATGAGCGGCGCGAGCGCCTTGCCCATCACGGTCGAGCCCGTCGCCGAGACGAGCGGCAGGCGCGGGTCCTCCGCCAGCTGCCGCGCCCGGTCGGCGCCGCCGATCACGACCTCGAGCAGGCCCTCCGGAGCGTCGCCGAACGCCGCGGCGGCGCGCTGCAGCAGCGACTGGCAGGCGAGCGCGGTGAGCGGCGTGCGCTCGCTCGGCTTCCACACGACCGGATCGCCGCACACGAGCGCGAGCGCCGAGTTCCAGCTCCACACGGCGACCGGGAAGTTGAAGGCGCTGATCACGCCGACGGGGCCGAGCGGGTGCCAGGTCTCGAGCATGCGGTGTCCCGGGCGCTCCGACGCGATCGTGCGCCCGAAGAGCTGCCGCGAGAGACCGACTGCGAGGTCGCAGATGTCGATCATCTCCTGCACCTCGCCGAGGCCCTCCTGGGCGATCTTGCCGGTCTCGAGCGTGACGAGCGCCCCGAGCGCCTCCTTCTCGCTGCGCAGCTCCTCGCCGAGCAGCCGCGCGAGCTCGCCGCGGCGGGGGGCGGGGACGTCCCGCCAGTGCTCGAAGGCGGTGGTCGCCCGCGCGATCGCGGCATCCGTGCCCGCGGCGTCGGTGCGCGCGACGTGCGCGAGCGTCTCGCCGGTGATCGGGGTGCGCACCTCGAGATCGCCGCTCGTCAGCGCGCTGCGATCGAGGCCGAGCCGGTCGAGAATGTCATCGATTGCGCGCATGGGGCACCTCCGTCGGAGCCGCGGCGGCGGCCGGGCGACCTGATCGTGCCATGGGAGGCTCCGCTATGCTGAGGCTTCTGCGGATGTAGCTCAGTTGGCTAGAGCGTCGCCTTGCCATGGCGAAGGTCGAGGGTTCGAGCCCCTTCATCCGCTTTCCGAGCCCCGCGGCAGCGCGGGGATCGCGCGGTCGAGTCGTCGCCAGACGAGCAGGCAGACGCCGCCCAGCGCGATCGGCGGAACGTAGGTCAGCACGCGGTAGAGCAGCACGGACGCGACCACGGCCGCGCGGTGCCCGCCGAACCCGACGAGCGCGCCGGTCAGGCCGAGCTCGACGATGCCGATCCCGCCGGGCGTGATCGGGATCGTCGTGATGACCCGGATCAGCGCCCACGCCGCGAACGCCTCGGCGAGGCTCACGTCCGTGCTCGGCACGCCCACGGCGCGCAGCGCCACGAGCAACACGAGGAAGACCGTGAGGTGGCCGAGCAGCGTCGCGCCCGCGAGCGGGAGCCAGCGGCGTCGCAACAGGCCGACGGCCTCACGCCGGAAGTCGACGAGCCGCTCGTCCCAGCCGGACGCCGCTCGCCGGCGCAGCAGGCGTGCGAGGCGGTTCCAGAGCCGCTGGAACAGGCCGCCGAGCAGGCGCGCCCTGCCGTCGTCGCTGAGGGCGACCGCGAACAGCGCGAGCGCGACCGCGACGGCGGCCGTTCCGATTGCGGCCGCCGTGGTGAGGAGCGGGTGCGACTCTCCGCTCATGGCCAGGAACCCGGCGGCGGCGACGGCGAAGACCACGTTCGCGAATGCGTTGAAGACGGCCGTCGCCGCGGTCGCGACGGCGACCTGTTGCACGGAGAAGCCCCAGCGCCGCAGCATCGCGTACGAGAGCCCCATGCCGACGGCGTCCCCGCCGGGCAGCACGGCGGCCGCAGCCGTCGAGGCCTGCGACATCACGAGCGCGTGCGTCATGGAGAGCCCCGGCAGCGCCGCCATCCAGGGCGGGGCGAACGTCGCCAGGTTGATCAGCGCGACGACGATGAGCCCGGCAGTGCCGCCGGTGCCGAGATGCTCGAGCGAGTCCCAGACATCGCCGTAGTCGGCCACACGCGGGAGCACGAGGGCGAACACGGCCACGACGAAGGCGATCGCGACCACATGCCCGGCGTTCGCTCTGGCGCGCGCAGCGAGAGGGCCGGCCATGCGCGACGGTACCCGCCCTGCGGTTGCGCGAATCACGCGCCCGGCAGCCTGCGGAGGACTCCGTGCGGCACCGTGGAAGGCGGCATTCATGATGACGCGCTGGGGGACGAACCGGATCGAGGCCTTCAGCGACGGCGTGTTCGCGATCGCGATCACCCTGCTCGTGCTCGATCTCAGCGTTCCCGAGACGAGCGACGATCTTCTGCAGGACATCCTCGACGCGTGGCCGTCGTATCTCGCCTACGGCACGAGCTTCCTCACGATCGGCGGCATCTGGCTCGCGCACCACGCGCTCTTCGCCCGGCTGCGGCAGGTCAGCGCATCGCTGCTGCGGGCCAACCTGCTGCTGCTGATGGCGGTCTCATTCGTGCCGTACCCCACCAGGCTGGTCGCCCAGTCGATTCACAGCGAGAGCGCCGAGCGAACGGCCGTCGTCTTCTACGGTCTGACGCTCCTGGTCGTCGCGATCATCGCGGCGGTCATGTGGCGCTTCGTCGCCTTCTCGCCGGATCTGCTGCGCCCGGAGTTCTCGATCGACGAGGTGCGCTCGCTCGCGCGCCGCGCCGAGCCGAATCTCGCGTTCTACGCCGCCTTCACGGCGTTCGGCCTGGTGGTCCCGCGGGCCGCGGCCTTCGGCTACATCGTGGTCGCCGTCCTGCAGGTGCTGCGCGTGCGCGGTGACGAGGCCCCGCCGGCGGTCGCTGCGAGCTGATCCGAGGCGGTGAGCGCGATCCCGGCGCTCATCGCCCGATCGAGGGGATGCCGGCTGCCCCGACCGGGCGATACCAGATCTGCGCAGTCCGTACAGGTTCCTTACACCCTGGCAACCGCCTGCCCAAACCCCTCCCGTACAACGATGTGTGTCCATTCGATTGAGACCGACAGACCCATACACCCCAAGGGAGGGGCTCGCATGAGGACCAGTCGTTTCGTAGTCGCGCTCGTAGCCGTTGCATGTGCTGCGGCGCTCCCCGCAGCTGCCGCTGCAAACACGAGCAAGCCCGTCGAGAAGTCGCATCCTGCGAAGAAGGGCGATCAGGGTTGGCACAAGGGCAAGGGCGCCCACAAGGGCGTGCGCCTCGCGCCGGCCGCCGGCCAGACGGCCAAGGGCATCGCCGACCTCAAGCAGCACGCCGGTGCTCTGAGCGTGGGTCTCGTCGTCGCGAAGCTGACGCCGGGCGCGTTCTATGCGGTCCACGTGCACACCGGGACGTGCGCGGCGCCGGGCGCGGTCTCGCTGACGCTGCCCGACATCTACGCCAATGAGCGTGGCGTCGCCAAGCTCGTGACGACCGTTCCGACCGCTGCCGGCGCCAACTACCTCGCCGGCGGCTTCTCCATCGACGTGCACGCCGGCCCGTCGGCCAGCGACACGCCGGTCATCTCGTGCGGCGACATCGCCGCCAAGGTCGTGAAGCCGGAGAAGAGCGCCGCGAAGGCGTTCCTCAAGGGCGCAGCCTCCGAGCGCGGCCACGCCGAGCTCGTCCAGAAGGGCAGCGACGTCTCGGTGTGGATCAAGCTCAGCGGCCTGACCCCCGGCGCGCATGCGCTCCACCTGCACGCCGGCTCGTGCGCGGCACTCGGTGCCGTCGCCGTCAGCCTCGGTGACGTGACCGCCGGCCCCGACGGCACGGTCTTCACGAAGGTCTCGGCGCTCTCGAGCATCCCGGTCGTGACCGACGCCTATGCGCTCGACGTGCACGCCGGCGCCAGCGCGGCGCCCGGTGCGACCGTGGCCTGTGGCGATCTCCACAGCCTCCGCTGGAAGCACGGCCACAAGTAAGTAGGACTGCGGAGGAGGGCGCCTGACGGCGTTCGACCTCCCCAGAGCGCGACGGACGCACGGGAGTCGGGCGAGAGCCCGGCTCCCCGGCGTCGTTTTCGGCCCGTCCGTCAGTCGGGGACGACGAGCCCGCGGATCTCCGGCGCGAGCTCCGGCCACTTGAGATCGAGCCCCTCGAGCGTGCGGGTCAGGACGTCGGTGACGACCGCGTCGCGCACCCACTTGTGGTCGGCGGGCACGATGTGCCAGGGCGCAGACGGCGGTCGAGGTGCGCTCGAGCATCGCGCGGTAGGCCGTCATGTACTCGTCCCACTTCTCGCGCTTGGCGAGGTCGTCGGCCGAGAACTTCCAGTTCTTGCGGGCGTTCGCGAGGCGCTCGCGGAAGCGCTCCGCTTGCTCCTCGCGCGAGATGTGCAGGAAGAGCTTGACGACGATCGTGCCCTCGTTCGCGAGATGCTGCCTCGAACGCGTTGATGGCCGCGTAGCGCTTCTTCCAGACCTGCTTCGGTACGAGCTCCTCGACCCGCACGACGAGCACGTCCTCGTAGTGCGAGCGGTTGAAGATGCCGATCTCGCCGCGCTGCGGAAGCACCTGGTGGATGCGCCAGAGGAAGTCGTGGGCGAGCTCGGTCGAGGTCGGCGCCTTGAAGCCGGCGACGCGCACGCTCATCGGGTTGAGCCCGCCGAGGCAGTGCTTGACGGTGCCGTCCTTCCCCGAGGCGTCCATGCCCTGCAGCACGACGAGCAGGCTGCGCT
This sequence comes from uncultured Actinomycetes bacterium, assembly GCA_963705965.1. Lineage (GTDB taxonomy): Bacteria > Actinomycetota > Thermoleophilia > Gaiellales > JALYLC01 > JALYLC01. The sequence goes on from CAVPLI010000009.1 coordinate 195,454, forward strand.
TGTGCTCGGCCATGAGCATCGTCGCGAGTTCCGCCATGCGGCCGACGCGCTTCGCGGTCTCCTCGCGCGCGGACTTCTCGTCGCGCAGGCCGAGCTTGGCGTCCGGCGGATGGTCGTCGAGGTCGACCTTGGAACCGGGCTCGATGCGCGTGGCGTCGGCAAGATCCTGCATCGCGCGGACGATACGCGACCGGCGATCTACGCGAGCGGCGCGACGAGCTCGATGCGGTTGCCGAACGGGTCGTCGACGAAGCCGCGCGCGAGCCCGGGCAGGTCGACGTCGCGCCGCGTCTCGCAACCCGCCGCGCCGAGCTCGGCGAGCAGCCCCTCGAGCGCCTCGACGTCGCGCACGGCGAGCGCCGGGTGGGCCTTGGTGGCGGCGGCGAACGGATCGCTGACGCCCACGTGGAGCTGCTGCGCCCCGCACGCGAACCAGCAGCCGCCGCGCGCCGCGAGCACCTCGGGCTTCTCGATCTCGGGCAGGCCGAGCAGGCCGCCGTAGAACGCGCGCGCCTGCTGCTCGCAGCCCGGAGGGGCCGCCACCTGCACGTGATCGATGCCGGTGACGGGGCCGGAACGCAAACGGCCCCCGCGCGTGCGGGGGCCGTGCGAGGTACCGCGTACGGGATTCGAACCCGTGTTACCGGCGTGAGAGGCCAGCGTCCTAGGCCCCTAGACGAACGCGGCACGTACCCGGGGCACGGACCATTCTATCGAACCTGGCGCCCTCGGTCACTCGACGAAGAACTTCCCGGTCTCGCCGTCGGAGTACCAGCGGCTCGTGACGGTGGTCTTGCGCGTGTAGAAGTCGATCGCGTCGCCGCCGTGGGCGTGCAGATCGCCGAGGAACGAGTCCTTCCAGCCGGAGAACGGGAAGAACGCGACGGGCGCCGCGACGCCGATGTTGACGCCGATCATGCCCGCGTCGCAGTCGTGGCGGTAGCGGCGGGCGACGGCGCCGGACTCGGTGAAGATCGAGGAGCCGTTGCCGTAGCGCGAGCTGTTGACGAGGTCGATCGCGTCGGTCAGCGTCTCGACCTTCACGACCGAGAGCACCGGCCCGAAGATCTCCTCGCGCGCGACCTCCATGCCGGGCGTGACGTCGTCCATGATCGTCGGCCCGACGAACGCGCCCGAGGCGTTGTCGCCGTTCTCCTCGCGTCCGTCGAGGACGACGCTGGCGCCCTCGGCCTCGCCCTTGTCGATCCACGAGCGCACGATGTCGCGCCGGTCGCTCGAGACGAGCGGGCCCGACCCCGACGCCCTTCTCGAGGCCGTTGCCGACGCGCAGCTTCTGCGCCGCCTCGATCAGCGCGGGCACGATGCGCTCGTGCGCGCTGCCGACCGTGACGAGCACGGAGCCCGCCATGCAGCGCTGGCCCGCCGCGCCGAACGCGGAGCCGATGATGTTGTCGACGGTCTTGTCGACGACGGCGTCGGGCATGACGACCATGTGGTTCTTGGCGCCGCCGAGCGCCTGGACGCGCTTGCCGGCGCGCGCCGAGCGCTCGTAGACGAGCTTCGCGACCGTCGCGGACCCGACGAACGACACTCCGGCGATGCCGGGGTGGTCGCAGATCCCCTCGACGACCTCGCGGCTGCCGTGGACGAGGTTGATCACGCCCGGCGGCAGCAGCTCGATGTCGTGGATCAGCTGGAAGATCGCCTCCTGCGCGAGCGGGACCTGCTCGGAGGGCTTGAGCACGAACGTGTTGCCGCAGGCGACCGAGAACGGCAGGAACCACATGGGCACCATCGCCGGGAAGTTGAACGGGCAGATCGCCCCGAACACGCCGATCGGCTGGCGGTAGGTCTCGCAGTCGACGGCCGTCGCGACGTTCTCGAGGTTGCGGCCCTGCATCGTCGTGGGCACGGCGGCGGCGCACTCGACCATCTCGATCGCGCGGCCGACCTCGGCGAACGCGTCGGGGAGCGTCTTGCCCATGTCCTGGGTGACGAGGTGCGCGATGCGCTCCTGGTTCTCGACGAGCGCCTGGCGCAGCGTGAACATGCGGCGCGCGCGCTCGATCGTGGGGACGCGGCGCCAGGTCTTGAAGGCCTCCTGCGCTGCGCGCACGGCATCGTCGAGATCGGCCGCCGAGGACAGCGGCACGCGCGCCAGCAGCTTGCCGGTCGCCGGCTCGGTCACGTCCAGGTGCTCGCTCGTGGCGGCCTCGACGAACCGTCCGCCGATGTAGTTGCGCAGCACCCGGACGTCGATCGCGTCCGCCGTCTGCGTGGGGGTCGCTGTGCTCATCCCGACATCCTCCGCTGTGGGCAGTTCAGAGAGCAGGATACGCCGACCGGGGGTCCATCCGGCGCGAAGTGCTCGATTGGGGCCTGGCCCCAATCGAGCAGTCGCACGTTTGGGGTCTGGCCCCAAACGTGCGGGCAGGCCCAGGTGCACGCCGGGGCGGTGGAGCCGATACCCTGGGAGGGTCAAGTCGTACCTGAATCCGTCCCGCCGATGGGGTCAGGCTGAAAGGACGCGCATGAGCCAGGTCGAAAGTCCGCTGGGAACCCTCGACATCGAGAGTTCGGCCCGTCACGAGTGGCTGTCGTGGACGAAGATGGCCGATGTCGAGCGCGAGGCCCCGCCGGTGCTCGTCGGCGGTGACGGCCCTTACGTGATCGAGTCGGACGGCACGCGCCTGCTCGACGCGATGTCCGGCCTCTTCACGACCGCGATCGGCTACTCGCACGGCAAGGAGCTCGGCGCGGCGGCGGCGGCCCAGATGGAGCAGCTCGCCTACTACCCGAACTGGGCGGCCACGAACCCGGCGCACGCTCGCCCTGACGGAGCGCATCCTCGCGCTCGCGCCGCCGCAGATGTCCCGCGTGTTCTTCACCTCGGGCGGCTCCGAGTCGGTCGAGTCGGCCTGGAAGCTGGCGCGCCAGCACTTCCAGGCGCGCGGCGAGAGCTCGCGCCGCATCGTGATCTCGCGCAACGGCTCCTACCACGGCTGCTCGCTCGGCGCCCTCTCGATCACCGGCATCGCGGGCGCGCGGGCGCCCTTCGAGCCGCTCCTGGCCGATACGCGCCACGTCATCAACACGGATCCGCGCCAGAATCCGGGCGGCGACCCCCTCGCCTCCGCCGACGCCATCGAGGAGGCGATCCTCGCCGCCGGCCCGGAGAACGTCTGCATGGTCATCCTCGAGCCGGTGCAGAACGCCGGCGGCCGCTCGTGCCGCCGCCCGGCTATGCGAAGCGCGTCCGCGAGATCTGCGACCGCCACGGCGTCCTGCTGGCCTGCGACGAGGTGATCTGCGCGTTCGGGCGCCTCGGCCACTGGTTCGGCTCGGCGCGGCTGGGCTTCGAGCCCGACCTGATCACGTTCGCGAAGGCCGTGACGTCCGGCTACGCGCCGCTCGGCGGCGTGATCTTCAGCGAGCACGTCGCGGAGCCGCTGCTCGAGGCCGAGGGGCTGTACTCCCACGGCTACACGTTCGGCGGCCACCCGGTCTCGCTGCGCGGTCGCGCTCGGCAACATCGCGATCATGGAGCGCCTCGACGTCAACGCCAACGTGCTCGAGGTCGAGCCGTACCTCGAGAGCGTCCTCAACGACGTCGCCGCCGCGTCGCCGCTCGTCGTCGAGGCCCGCGGCTGCGGCTTCTTCCGCTCGTTCGAGCTCACGGAGGCGGCGCTCGTCGACCGCCTGCGCGTCGCCACGCGCGATCGCGGCGTGATCACGCGCACCGACGTGCGCGCCAACCCGTGCCTCGCGATCTCGCCGCCGCTGATCTGCGATCGCTCGCACGTGGACGAGATCGCCGAGGCGCTCGCCGGCGGGCTGGCCGAGATCGCCGGGTGACAGGGCCGTTCCGGCACGCGCTCGACGGCCTCGTGCCGTACGAGCCGGGCCGCCCGGTCGAGATCGTCCAGCGGGAGCTCGGCCTGGAAGGGCCGATCGTCAAGCTGGCGTCCAACGAGGGTCCCTGGGGTCCGGTTCCGGCCGCGCTCGACGCGATCGTCAGCGCGGCGCGCAACGGCAACCGCTACCCCGACGGCGGCTGCTGGGCGCTGCGCTCCGCGCTCGCCGAGCGGCACGGTCTCGGGTTCGAGCAGGTCGTCGTCGGCAACGGCGCCGACGGCGTCCTCAACTACCTCGCGCTCGCGCTGCTCGAGCCGGGCGACGAGGTCGCGTTCTGCTGGCCGTCGTTCCCGGTCTACCCGATCAACGCCGCCAAGATGGGCGCCGTGCCCGTGCGCGCGTCGCTCGACGGATCGAGCTACGACCTCGACGCGCTGGCCGCGGCCGTCGATCACAAGACGAAGATCGTCTACGTCACCAATCCCAACAACCCGACCGGCGGGATGGTCACGCGCGCAGCGCTCGAGCGCTTCCTCGACGGGCTCCCCGGGCACGTCCTGCCCGTGCTCGACGAGGCCTACTTCGAGTACGTCGACGACCCGGAGTACCCGGACGGCGCGAGCGAGCAACTCGCGCGCGGGCGCCGCTGCGTCGTCCTGCGCACGTTCTCGAAGATCTACGGGCTCGCCGGCTTCCGCGTCGGCTACGGCCTCTGCCCGCCCGATGTCGCCGCCGCCTGCCTGAAGGTCAAGAACGCGTTCGACGTGACGCAGTCGGCGCTCGACGCGGCACTCGCGAGCCTGGGCGCGGGCGAGGAGGTGGCACGCCGCAGGGACGAGACCCGGAAGGGCCGCGAGCGGCTCGCGGCAGGGCTGCGGGAGCGCGGATTCGCACCGCTCGAGGGTGTCGCCAACTTCCTCTGCGTCGACGTCGGCGATGCGGCGGCGTTCGCCTCGCGACTCGAGCGGCAGGGCGTGATCGTGCGGCCGCTCGGCCCGTTCGGCGACCCCGCCTCGGTGCGCATCAGCGTCGGCTCCGACGAGGAGCTGACGCGCCTCTTCGAAGCCATCGACCACGCCTGATCGAGACCAGGTCGGGAACGACCTGAGAACCGGTCGACGGAGTCGGGCGTACCTACGGGTGAAATGGGGCGCGGAGTCATCGGTGCAGCCATCGTCGCGACGCTCGTCGTGACGGCCGTCGCGGTGGGGGCGGGGGCGGATGTTCGCCTGCATCGGCTGCACGTGCCGCCCCCTCCGTCGGTGGATGCGAGCGAGAGCGCACCGCCGCCCGCCCCCGGCAAGCCCGCTCCGCCTCCGCCTCCCGGCACGCCCTCGCCGCCGGCCGCACCGCCGCCTCCGGGCTCGGTGCCACCGCCGCCCGCGGGCCCGCCACCGCCGCCTGCGCCACCCCCGCCGCCACCGTCGAGCGTCGGCTGCACCGCGACGGGGGGCGGCACCCCGGCGGATGCCACCGGGACGCTCAGCGACTTCCAGATCAATCTCGCGCCGACCGCCGTCGCGGCGGCTGCGACGCTGCGCTTCCGCGGGGTCAACACGCCGGGGAGCACGACCCACAACCTCTCACTGCGGGACTCCGGGAACGTGAAGCTCTGCGGAACGCCGAATCTCACCGCAGGTGCGGCGGAGACGTTCATCGTCACGAACCTGCCGCCAGGCAGCTACGAGCTCTACTGCACGATCCACCCGAACTCCATGCACGAAGCGCTGGCGGTCAACTGACGGCGTCAGGCCCGGTGATCGCGCCAGGTCGCCGTGCCACCCGCGCGCTCGATCCGGCCGGGTACCTCGATGTGGGAGGCGAGCAGCACCGCGCCGCGCTCCTCGGCCTCCGCGAGCAGCGCGGTGCGGGTCGCCAGGGCGATCTCGGGTTCCCGGTCGTAGAGGTGATCCCACTCCGGGTGCACGACGTGGCTGCGGTGATGGATCGCATCCGCCAGGTGCAGGAGCACGCCGTCGCCGTCCGCGACCTCGAGCGCGGTGTGCCCGGCACAGTGGCCGGGAGCGGAGCGGGCCCGCACGCCCGGCAGCACCTCGCGCGCCGTCGGGAACGTCTCGAGCACGCCCGCGTCGCGCAGCGTGCGCAGGATGCGCGGCCCGACCCTGAGCGGCCGCTCCTCCGCGTCCCACCACCAGTCGAGGTCGAAGGCGGCCACGCGCACGGCCGCCGCCGGGAAGGCGGGGGAGACCTGCTCGGGCCACGTCCCGGCGACGATGCCGCCCGCGTGGTCGAAATCGAGGTGCGTGAGCACGACGTCGGTGATCTCGTCCGGCGCGACCCCGAGCCGCTCGAGCGCTGCCGGCAGCCCCGCGCCGCCGGGCCACAGCGCGTCGCACACGCCGGCGCCCGTATCGACCAGCGCCGTGCGGCCATGCCCGCGCCAGAGCGAGGCGAGCACGGGCGTCATCGCGGTCTCGCCGAAGTCCGGCCCGAGCGCCTCGCCGGGGAGCTCGATCGCTCCGCAGTGGAGCAGGTCGATGTCCCAGCCGCCGTGACGCAGCGTCACTCGCGGATGCGGGCGACGGCGTGCTGCCGCCGGACGAGCTTGGAGCCGTCGCGCAGCTCCACCGTCTTGGCCGAGACCACGAGCACGATGTCGCCGGGCTGGAGGTCGCTGACCTCCGCGCCGACGGCGAGCACGATGGAGCGCTCGAGGCGCCCCTCGGTCATGTTCGCCGGCAGGACGATACGGCCGATCGCCTCTTCCTCCATCGACGGCTGGACCAGCACCCAGTCGTCGAGAGGCTCGACGAGCGGATGGCTGGGAGCGTGGGATTCGAGGGGGTTCACGAAGCTGCGGGACTAGGATTCGAACCTAGATTAACGGGGCCAGAACCCGCCGTCCTACCTTTAGACGATCCCGCACAGATGCCCTCCAGTATAGAGGACGACCTCTTCGGCGAGGTCATTTACGCGGCCGGTTCGGCCCAGTCGTCGTACAGCGAGCAGTAGCGCCCGCGCAATGCCATGAGCTCGTCGTGGGTGCCCTGCTCGATCACGCGGCCGTACTCGAGTACGACGATCAGATCGGCCCGGCGGATGGTGGAGAGGCGGTGCGCGACGACGAACGCCGTCCGGCCGGCGAGCAGGCGCGCGAGCGCCTCCTCGATCACGGCCTCGCTTGCGATGTCCACGCTCGAGGTGGCCTCGTCGAGGATCAGGAGGCGCGGATCGGCGAGCAGCGCGCGCGCGAACGCGATCAGCTGCCGCTGCCCGATCGAGAGCGCCGCGCCGCGCTCGGCGACGGACGTCTCGTAGCCCTCGGGGAGGGCCTGGATGAAGTCGTCCGCGCCGACCGCGCGGGCGGCCGCCTGCACGTCCTCGAAGCTCGCGTCGGGGCGGCCGAAGGCGATGTTCTCGCGGATCGAGGCGGCGAACAGGAAGCCCTCCTGCGGCACGACGCCGAGCTGGCTGCGCAGCGAGCGCACCTGCACGTCGCGCAGGTCGTGGCCGTCGATGCGGATCGAGCCCTCGCTGGGGTCGTAGAAGCGCGCCAGCAGCTTGACGAGCGTCGACTTGCCCGCGCCCGTGTGCCCGACGAGCGCGACGGTCTGCCCGGCAGCGACCGCGAGGTCGATGCCGTGCAGCACCTCGGCGCCCTCGCCGTAGCGGAAATGCACGTCCGAGAGCTCGACGGCGCCCTCGATGGGCGGCAGCGGCCGGGCGCCCGGCGCGTCGGTCAGCTCCGGCTGCGTGTCCATGACGTCGAAGATCTTGTCGAGCGCCGCGCTCGCCGCGAGGAACGTGTTGAAGAGCTGCGAGAGCGCCTGGATCGGGTCGAAGAAGTTCGACAGGAAGAGCATGAACGCGAACAGCGTCCCGATCGTGATCGCGTCGTCGAAGTAGAGGACGCCGCCGTAGGCGAGCACGATCGCGGTCGCGGCCGAGCCGAGCAGGCCGACGAACGGGAAGTACCAGGCGTTCAGCTGGACGGTGCGGTAGTTCGCGACGCGGTAGCTGTGGCTGATCTCGCCGAAGGCCTCGGCGTTGCCGCGCTCGCGGCGGAACGACTGCACGATGCGCGCGCCCGCGAGGTCCTCGGCGAGCGTCGCGGTCACGTCGGAGAGCCGCTCCCGCATGCGGCGATACGCGCGCGCCGACCAGATGCGGAAGAGCGTCGTCGCGATCGCCATGAGCGGGAAGACCGTGAGGGTCGCGAGCGCGAGCCGCCAGTCGAGGAAGAAGAGCACGCCTGCCGTGCCGACCAGGAGCAGCGTGTTCTGGACGCTCGAGTAGAGACCGTCGGTCACGAGCGCCTCGAGTGCGTCGACGTCGTTCGTCAGGCGCGAGATCAGCCAGCCGGCGCGGTTCCGCTCGAAGTAGCCGAGCTCGAGCGTCTGGATGTGCGAGAAGAGGTCGCGGCGCAGGTCGGCGAGCACGCGCTGGCCGACCCAGGCCGCGAGATAGGTCTGGGCGATCGAGGCCACCCAGCCGAGCAGCGCGGCGACCACGAACAGCACGGTCCAGAGGACGAGCGCGTGGCGATCGCCCGGCACGATGCCGCGGTCGATCGCGAACTTGGAGGCGAACGGCGTGACGAGGCCGATCGCGGTGCCGAAGATGAGCGTGACGGCCGACAGGATCGCCTTGCCGCGGTAGGGGCGGACGAGCGTGAAGAGGCGGCCGAGACGGTTGAACGTGCGCTTCCACGAGAACTTGGCGCCCTCGGGCGCGAGCACGCCGATCGGTCGCATGCGGACGCTCATGAGATCGCCTCCGCCGGCGAATCCTCGTCGAGCGAGACGAACGTGCGGTCGACGAGGCCGTGGCGCCAGATCTCGGCGTAGACGGCGTTCGTGTCGACGAGATCGTCGTGGCGGCCGCGGGCGGCGACGCGACCGTCCTCGAGCACCACGATCTCGTCGGCGAGCGCGATCGTGGAGAGGCGGTGCGCGACGATGATCGTCGTGCGGCCCTCCATGACCGTCTGCAGCGCGAGCCGGATACGGGCCTCCGTGGTCGCGTCGACGGACGCCGTCGCGTCGTCGAGGATCAGCACGCGCGGGTCGACGAGCAGCGCCCGCGCGATCGAGAGCCGCTGCCGCTGCCCGCCCGAGAGCGTCAGCCCGCGCTCGCCGATGATCGTGTCGTAGCCCTTCGGCAGCGCCTCGATGAACTCGTGGGCCTGCGCCCTGCGCGCCGCCTCGACGACGTCCTCGCGTGTCGCACCGGGGCGGCCGTAGGCGATGTTCCCCGCCACGGTCGTCGAGAACAGGAACGTGTCCTCGCCGACGGTCGCGATGCTGCCGCGCAGGTCGTCGAGCCGCAGGTCGCGCACGTCGGCGCCGTCGAGCACGACCCGGCCCGCCTGCGGGTCGTAGAAGCGCGGGATCAGCGACGTGAGCGTGGTCTTGCCCGAGCCCGTGCGCCCGATCACGGCGATCGTGCTGCCGGGCGCGACCGCGAGGTCGAGATCGCGCAGCACGGGCCGGTCGGCGTCGTAGCCGAACGTGACGGCCTCGAAGCGCAGCTCGCCGCCGCCGGCCGGCAGCTCGAGCGGATGGGGCGGGTCGGTGATGTCCGAGGTCTCGTCGAGCACCTGGAAGATGCGCTCGCCGGAGGCGACGGCGCGCTGGTACTGGCCGATCCACATGCCGATCATGCGCAGCGGCCAGATCAGGAGCGCGAGGTAGAGGTTGTAGGAGATGAAGCCGCCGAGCGAGAGCTCCCCGTCGATCACGAGCAGGCCGCCGGCCAGGATGATCACGGCGAAGGCGAGCTGGGGGAGGAGGTCGAGCAGCGGGCTGTAGCGCGCCTGGATGCGTGCGGAGTCGAGCTCGCGCTCGAACACCCGCTCGGTGCGCTCGGCGAAGCGCGCGCCCTCGGCGTCCTCCTGCGCGAAGGCCTTGACCACGCGCACGCCGACGATCGACTCCTCGGCCTGCGTCGTGACGTCGGCGATGCGCTGCTGGACGTCGCGCAGCACGGGATGCGAGCGGCGCGAGTAGCGGGTCGCCACGATGGCGATCGGGGGCAGCAGCACGAACGTGATCAGCGCGAGCTGCCAGCTCGTGAGCAGGAGCAGCACGGAGGCCGCGATCAGCGACGCCCCGTACTGCGTGATGAAGACGAGCCCGTAGCCGAGGAACATGCGCACCGCGCTGACGTCACTCGTCGCGCGCGAGAGCAGCTGGCCGGTCTGGTGCTTGTCGTAGAACCCGAAGGACATGCCCTGCAGGTGCGTGTAGAGCGACTGCCGCAGGTCGTACTCGACGTTCAGCGAGAGCCGGCCCGCGATCAGGCGCCGGGCGACCATGAGCGCGCCGCTGATCGCGCCCGCCCCGACGATCAGCCAGACCCAGAGCCACAGGCTCTCGCGGTCGTGCGGGCGGATCGCATCGTCGATCGCCCGTCCGGTGAAGCCCGGGATCGCGAGCGCGAAGGCCTGGGCGGCGAGCGCGAGGACGATCGACCACGCGAGCAGCGCGCCGGTGCGCCGCGGCGAAGCCGAGCAGGCGGCGGAACGTGCTCGTGGGTGTCGGTGTGGTGCTCAAGCAGTCTGAGGATACGGCGGCATGCCGTGGCAGCCGCCTCTCAGGGAAACGCCTGCGAAGGCCCCTGCATTCCGTGCATAGATCCCGGCCCTTTACTTTGCCGCGCCGAGTGTGCAGGATTGCGCGATTCGGGCTGGGGGAGCCCAACGGGGGTCATACGAGTAGGAGGCAGGTGCCGATGGACGAAGGCGATGTCGACGTCACGAAACGCAGTGACGTCGATCAACTCAAGGGGAATGCTGTCGGGCTCTACAGCATCCTCTTCCTGTGCGTGACGGGCTCGGCGCCGCTGGCGGTGTTCATCTACAACACGCCGTTCACGATGCCGTACGGATCGGGCACGAACGGTCCGGCGACCTTCGCGTTCGCGACGATCATCCTGACGATCTTCTCGATCGCCTACGCCGAGATGGCGAAGAAGGTGCGGGCCGCAGGCGGCATGTACACCTACGTCAGCCACGGGCTCGGGCAGCAGTGGGGAATGATGGCCGGCTACTCGCTGATGGTCGGCTACGCGATCTTCGGCGTCGCCCTGCTCGGCGGCTTCTCGAACTTCACGCAGGTGAAGCTCGCGCAGTACGACGTCCACGTCAACTGGCTCTGGCTCGCGCTGATCGGCGTGGCGCTCGTCGTCTGCCTGGCGTACTTCGACGTCGAGATCTCGGCGCGCGTGCTCGGCGTCGCGCTGATCAGCGAGGTCGCGATCATCCTGATCGTGTCGATCGCGTTCTTCGCGAACGCGCAGGACGTGGCGGTCTCGCCGATCCTGCCGTGGAACGGGCTCAACTCCGGGGCCGCGCCGGGAATCGCCGTCTTCTTCGCCTTCTGGTCGTGGGTCGGCTTCGAGGCGGCGCCGAACTACGCCGAGGAGGCGAAGGATCCGATCCGGGTCATCCCGGTCGCCCTGATCTTCTCGTGCATCGCCGTCGGCGTGCTCTACACGTTCATGTCCTGGGCGATCGTCTCCGCCTACGGCACGAACACGGACTGGTCGACGGTGGCGGCATCCAGCACGAGCACGCACGTGTTCGACGGCAAGACGGTGCCGGTCGACTACGACCACTTCGTGCTCGGGCCGGCGGGGGCCCTGGCCGGGCAGTTCTGGGCGAGCGCGCTCAGCTACCTGATCATCACCGGCTCGCTGGCCTGCGCGGCAGCGCTCACGAACGCGGGCCTGCGCTACATGTACGCGATGGGCCGGGAGGGTCTGCTGCCGCGCTATCTCGGCAAGACCCACCCGGTGCACAAGTCGCCGTACACGGCCGTGCTGACGTGGGGCGCGTTCGCCGCGGTGCTGTTCGCGATCTTCCGGGTGACCGACCACACCGGCCTGGACGCCTATTTCTGGCTCTCGCCGCAGGGCGTGATCTGGATCGTGCTGGTGCAGGCGCTGACCGCGCTCTCGGTGTTCCTGTACTTCCGCCGCGACCACCCGAGCGAGCAGTCGTGGAAGACCACGGTACTGCGCGTGGATCGGCTTCGCCGGCCAGCTCTTCGTGCTCGCGCTCTTCTACCACTACTCGACGACCGTCGCGCTCGGCGACGCGCTGTACGTCAAGGAGCTCACGACGATCGGGTCGAGCTGGTACGCCGTGCCCATCTCGTGGCTCGGCATCATCGGCGTGCTCGTGCCGCTGGCATCGCTCGGGTACGCCTACTACCTCAAGGCGCTCCAATCCCGAGAAGTACGCCCTCATGGGCCGCTTCGTCAACGAGGCCGCCTAGACACGCACGGCTGCCGGGGCGCCGCGGCGCCCCGGCAGTTCGCCGCGCGGTAGCGACCGGCTTCGGCCGGTTGCTGGCATTTTTCGGCTGTTTGCGCCCTCGGTGGGATCAGAGCGCGTTTCGAGGCTCGCGTATAGCGTGCATAACCCGCGGATACCGCGGTTCTGGAGATGTGCACCGCGCAGCCACTACGAGGAGGGGCACATGATCGTGCGTCGTCGATCGGTACCGAGAGCGCTCATCGCCGCGCTGACAGTGATCGCCGCATTGCTGGCGGTCGCTCCGGCGATGGCCAAGACGTCGCCGCCGGCCGGGCTCGAGTGGGGGACCTGCGCCAACGCCGATGCCGCAGCCGCGGGCTGGCAGTGCGCGACCTACAAGGCCCCGCTCGACTACGGCCATCCGGGCGGCGGCTTCACGAAGATCGCCGTCACGCGTCTTCCCGCTCAGGACCAGGCACATCGCATCGGCGCGCTGTTCGTCAACTACGGCGGGCCGGGCGGCGACGCCGTCGCCACCACGCAGGACATCGGCGTCGAGCTGTTCGGCGCCGTGAACGACCGCTTCGACCTGGTGGCATTCGATCCGCGCGGCGTGGGCGAGAGCTCGCCCGCGATCGACTGCAAGGTCAACCAGGAGACCCAGGGGCTCTACTCGGCGCCGTTCACGACGCCCGAGAACCTCGACGTGAACGCGCTGCTCGCGAAGGACAAGTTCCTCGTGAAGCGGTGCGTCGCAGCTGAACAAGGAGATCCTGCCGCACGCGTCGACCGCCAACGTCGCGCGTGACATGGACGCGATCCGTGCGCTGCTGGGCGACAAGAAGCTCAACTACTTCGGCTTCTCCTACGGCACGTTCCTCGGCGCGACCTACTCGAGCCTCTTCCCGGACAACTACCGGGCGATGGTGCTCGACGGCCCGGTCGATGCGAACGGCTACATCAACAAGCCCGAGGCGGGCCTGCGCGAGCAGTCGGCCGGCTTCGAGCGCGCACTCGACCGCTTCTTCCAGGCCTGTGCCCAGGACAAGGTCACGTGTCCGTTCGGCGGCCCGGATCCGTTCGCGGCCTACGACGCGCTCATCGCGCAGGCCAACACGCTCGCCATTCCGGCGCCCGGCTTCACCGACGATCCGCGGCCGGTCAACGGGGACGACATCCTCAACGGCACGCTGATCACGCTCTACAACAAGGGCAACTGGCCGCTGCTCGCGCGGGGCCTCACCGCGGCGAGCCAGGGCGACGCGACGACCATGCGCTTCCTCGCCGATGCCGCCTGGGGGAACAACTTCGACGGGACGTTCGACCCGGGCACCGACCGCTACTTCACGATCGGCGCCATCGAGCAGAAGTACCCGCACGACATCGATCACTTCCTCGAGGCCGGCGACAACTCGTGGGGCATGTTCGAGCACTTCTGGCTCAACTCGGGCTACGTCGAGATCCCGTACGCGCTCTGGCCGATCCACGACAAGGACGCGTACTCGCGGTCCGTTCACCGCGTCGAAGTCGGCACCGACGGTGCTCGAGGTCGCGACGACCTACGACCCCGCAACGCCGTTCCGCGGCGCGAAGCGACTCGCGACGCAGCTCGGCAACGTCCGCTTCCTGACGATGGTCGGTGACGGCCACACGGCGTACCAGAACGGCTCGCCGACCTGCATCGACTCGGCGATCCTGGCCTACATCGGGACGCTGGCCCTGCCCGCCAAGGGCACGGTCTGCACGCAGGTGCTGCCGTTCGTGCAGCCGCCGCCGGCGGCGGCGACGAGCGCGTTGGACGCGCTGGCCGCCTCGACGAGCTCGAGCTTCGCCGCGCTGCGCAAGTCCATCCTCCTGCACGCGCACCGCTAGCACCACCCCCGTACGCGCTGGGCGCCTCACCAGGCGCCCAGCGCGTACGCCTTCGCCCAGATGCGCGCGGCCTCGGCCATCTGGCTGGGACCCGCACCGCCGGCGCTCGTGTGCCGGGTGCCGGGATTGCGCCACGCGGCCTTCTCCCAGGGCGGGGCGACCTCGGGATCGAACACGAGGCCGCGCAGTGCGACCCGATCCGCCGCGACCAGGCGGAATCGCCCCGGCTCCACGGTGGCGAGGTCGCCGTTCCAGCCGTCGCCGGCCAGGTCGAGGTCGTCGCGCCGGAAGCCGAGGGCGTGCGAGCCGCTGGCGCGGTAGGCGACACCGTCGTACGGCGCCCAGTCGTCCGCGGCCTGCTCCCACCACGGCGCCGTGCCGTTGAAGCCGCTGTGGGCGGAGGCGCGCGCGCCGCGGATCGAGCCGTCGGGCGGCGAACGCGACCATCAGGCCCTCCCAGTCGTCGCGGTGATAGCCGCGCAGGGCGGGCAGCGGGAGATGGCTGGTCTGGGAGTCCGGGTAGTACGTCCAGAGCTCGACGACGGGGCCGGCGGCGGCGTGCACGACGTGCACGTGCAGCACCGGCTCGGCCCGGCCGGAGCGCGCACAGCGGGCGTGGCGACAGCTCGTCCAGACCGGCACCTCGTCGTCGTCGCCGTTCACGTCGCGCTCGAGCACGAGACGCGGCAGGGCGCGGTCGATCAGCGCGCGCAGGAGCGGGTTGCGGAGCGCGCGCTCGTCGGGCGTGAGGCGCGATGTCCGGCCGGCGTGGGGGAGCGCGGCGCCGAGCGCACGTGCGAGGTCACGCGCGAGGCCGGGCGCCAGCAGCGCCGCGGCGATCAGCAGCAGCAGCGCGATCAGTCCCCAGAGGGCCGCCGTCTCCACCGATGCCTGGCCGCGTTCCACGGCACGGGAAGCTAGGCCCGGCCCCCGTCACGTCTTCGTGGCAGCTCGTCAGGACATCGTGTCGCGCAGCTGTGACACCGCCTCGGCCACGAGTGCGCGGTTGGCGGGGTCGTTCGTCCAGGCGCTCGCGCCCGAGGGGTGGGGGAGCGGCACGATCACGCGACCGTCGCTCTCGAAGCGCCTCCCGACGACCTCGATCAGCGGCGCGGGCGCGAGCCAGTCGTCGATCGCGAGGCGCCCGACCGGGACGACGACCGCCGGATCCAGCAGCCGCACCAGCGCGTCCGTCCAGGGCCGGCAGTTCGCGCGCTCGGCGCGGTCGGGAGCGCGGTCGCCTCGCCCTCCGGGCACTCGACCCGGGTAGCACTTCGCCACCGCGGCGAACGCGAAGCGCTCGAGCATCTCCTCGTGGCTCCTGATGCCGAGCGGCGCCAGCCAGGTGACGAGCTTGCGCCCGGCGGCTCCCGCGAACGGCAGCCGGCGCACCGGCTCGGTGATGCCGGGCGCCTGGCCGATGACCAGCGCCCGCTGCCCCTCGCGCGCCCACAGGATGGGAGGCGGCATCATGCGCGGGCACATCCGGCACCCCGCGATCGTCTGATGCAGCTCCGCGAGCGTGCGCACGCGAACGGCGGGATGGTCTTGCATCCGCGCCTATGCTACGCGGCCAGTGAGCACCCCAGAACCCATCTCCGCCGACCTCGTCATCTGCCGCCTCTCGCAGCTCGCGACCCCGGGAGGCGAGACCGGCGAACCGCTGCGCGGCGCCGCCCTCGGCGACGTCGAGGTGCACGAGGGCGACATGTGGATCGCCGCGTACGCCGGCGAGATCGTCGCCGTGGGCCACGGCTACGAGGTACGCGACCAGATCGACCTCGACGACGGCGCGATCATCATCGACGCGCCCGGGCTCGTCGCCGTGCCCGGGCTGATCGACTGCCACACGCACTCGACGCTTCGCCGGCGATCGCGTCGCCGAGTTCGAGCAGCGCTGCCGCGGCGCCTCCTACGAGGAGATCCAGGCGAGCGGCGGCGGCATCCTCTCGACCGTGCGCGCGACGCGCGAGGCGCAGCACGACGAGCTCGTCACGAGCACGCGCCGGGTGCTCGCCGGCATGCTCGAGCACGGCGCCACGACGGTCGAGATCAAGTCGGGCTACGGCCTCGACACCGCGACCGAGTCGATGATGCTGCGCGCGGCCCAGGAGGCCGGCTACGACTCGGCCGCGCACGTCATGAGCACCTGCCTCGCAGCGCACGCCGTGCCCGAGGGCACGGACGCCGACGCCTACATCCAGCTCTGCATCGACGAGATCCTCCCCGAGGTCGCCGAGTGGGCGCTCGCCGAGGCGGCCGACGTCTTCTGCGAGCGCGGCGCCTTCGACGCCGACCAGGCGCGGCGCTACCTCGAGGCCGCGCGCGAGCACGGGCTCGCACTGCGTCTGCACGGCGACCAGTTCGCCGAGATCGGCGCGATCGATCTCGCGATCGAGCTCGCGGCGCGCTCCGTCGACCACCTCGAGGCCACGGGGCCCGAGGGCGTCGCCAAGCTCGCCGCGTCGGACGTCGTCGGCGTCGCGCTGCCGACCGCGGCGCTGACGCTGGGGCGCCCGATGCCCCCGGCCCGCGCGCTGATCGACGCGGGCGGGCTGCTCGCGCTCGCGACCGACTTCAACCCCGGCTCGAGCCCGTGCGACTCGCTCCCGACGGTGATGCACCTGGCCTGCACGCAGGCCCACCTGTCACCCGCCGAGGCGCTCTCCGCGGTGACCGTGAACGCCGCGCACGTGCTCGGGATCGGCGAGCGCGTCGGCCGCCTGCGCGTGGGCCAGCGCGCGGACATCGCGCTCCTGGACGTGCCAGACTGGCGCTACCTCGCCTACCGGCTGGGCAGCGAGGGCGTCAAACACGTGATCGTCGAGGGCGTGTGGGCCCTGGAGGGCTGAGAAGTGCCATTCCGAAGTCGCATGGCGCGATCGCACCGTCGGACGCCCTGGGAACGACGCGGCGTCTGCAAATGCTCACGCATGAGCGGCGACGCCGCGCCGTCCCCAGAACGCCCACCGGCACGCCCGCTCAAGCGCCTCGGACGGAGCCGTGCCACGTACAGGAGAAGCGCCGCCGCAAGCTCCGCGTCCACGGGCCGAGCTCCGACGCCGTCGGCGCGCCGCCGACCGGCCGCAAGGAGCCGCGTCCCGCGGCGACGCCGGTTCGCACCCGCTCCGGGCGCGAGCCCGCGGTGCCGTCGCTCAAGCGGTCGCTCCGCAAGGGCGGCTTCATGGGCATCTTCATGCTCGGCATCGTCGTCGTGACGACGCGCGGGCGCGGGACGGGGTCGATGGTCATCGCCCTGCTCGAGACGATCCCGCTGATCTTCCTGTTCGTCGCCTTCGACCTCTGGATGGCGCGCAAGGTCTACAAGCGCGTCACCGGCCGCGAGGCGCCCCGGCCCGAGAAGACCCCGCGCGACGAGAAGCGGGCCCGTCGGGACGAGGAAGAGGCCGAGGCGGAAGCCGAGCCCGATGCCGAGCCCGGCCCCGATCCCGACGCAGACCCGGACGCCGTGGCCTGAAAACGCGACGAGCGCGACGGTCGAAGACCGCCGCGCTCGTCGATTCGAGCTATCGGGCCGGCGCTAGGAGATGAGCGCCTTGAGGCCCTGCAGGTCGCCCATCTGCGCGAGGTCGCGCAGCGCCTCGACCTCGATCTGGCGGATGCGCTCGCGCGTGAGACCGAACTCGCGGCCGATCTCGTCGAGCGTGCGCGGGTCGCGGCCGTCGAGGCCGTAGCGCAGCTCGAGCACGCGGCGGTTGCGCTCGTGCAGCGTCTCGAGGCCGAGCTGGAGCGTCTCGTGGCGCAGGCGGTCGGCCACCGCGTCGCTCGGGTCGATCGCGTCCGTGTCGGCCAGGAAGTCGGAGAACGAGGACTCGCCCTCGTCGCCCACCGGCTCCTCGAGGGAGATCGGGGAGCGCGCGGCGGACCGCACCTCGAGCACCTGGTAGAGCGGCAGCTTGGCCTCGTCCGCGATCTCCTCGTTGGAGGGCTCGCGCGCCAGGCGGAGCATCAGCGTGCGCTCGGCACGGTTGACCTTCTGCAGGCGCTCGACGACGTGGACGGGGAGGCGGATCGTGCGGCTCTTGTCGGCCAGCGCACGGGCCACCGCCTGGCGGATCCACCAGGTCGCGTAGGTCGAGAACTTGAGGTCACGGCGCCAGTCGAACTTCTCGACCGCGCGGATCAGGCCGAGGATGCCCTCCTGGATCAGATCCAGGAAGCCCAGCCCCTGCCCGCGATAGTTCTTCGCGATCGACACGACCAGACGCAGGTTCGACTCGATCATCCGGCGCTTCGCGCGCGGGTCGCCGGCCTCGACGCGCTTGGCGAGCTGGATCTCCTCGACCTTGGTCAGCAGCGGATAGCGGCCGACCTCCTGGAGGAACAGCTGCAGCGAGTCCGTCGTGCCCTCGATGACGAGCCGCTGCGGTGCCGCGGCGACCTTCTCCTCGACGATCGCGGGCGTCTCGATGATCTCGATGCCCTGAGCCTCGAGCTCGCGATACAGCTCCTCGATCTGGTCGACCTCGATCTCGAGCTCTGCCAGCACTTCCACGATCTCGCCCGTGTTCAGCGAACCGCGCTCGAGGCCAGCCTCGATCAAGCGCTGTAGCTCGGACAACTCCTTCAATTCCGCCTGCTCCAGAATCATCCGGGCCTTCGTCCTCCTCCGCGGCCCCTCAGGGACCGGCCGCCTCGACTGTCGCTAGACTTGCTCGCTCAAGGCCGCTGTTTGCGGCCTTTTTCTCCCCACTTCACACCCAAGGAGCCGACGATCGTCCCCCGAGCCCTCCAGCTCCCCGTCGGCCCATTCCAGGCGAATTGCTACCTGGTGTGCCGCCCGGACGAGCCTGCGTGCCTGGTCATCGACCCTGGCGCCGAACCCTCCCGCATCCTTCACGTGATCGAGGAGCGGAAGCTCGAACCGATCGCAGTGCTTGTCACGCACGGTCACATCGACCACGTCGGCGCACTCGCCGCCGTGGCCCGTTCCACAGGAGCGCCAGTATACAGCAGCCGCCGCGAGCTGCCATGGCTGCGAGAGCTCAGCGGAGACGACTATCCGGGGTACCAGGATACGGAGCCGCACGAGCCGGACCACCTCCTCGAAGGGGGGAGACGCTCCGCATCGGGCCCTACGAGATCGGCGTCAGAGCGGTTCCGGGCCACTCCCCAGGCAGTGTTGCGTTCGCCGTGGACGGTGCGCTGTACTCCGGGGACGTGCTGTTTCGCGGCTCGGTGGGGCGGACGGATCTGCGTGAGGGGGATTGGCCCACCCTGCAGGCGAGCATCGCGTCGCTGCTCGCCGAGTACCCATCGGAAACTCCTGTTTTGTCCGGTCACGGCGAGCCGACGACGCTCGGCGAGGAGCTCGCCACCAACCCGTTCCTCGAGGAGCTGCGCCGGTGAGCGAGCCCGTGCGCGCCCCCGTCTCGACGCTCGACTGGCTGCCGCCGCGCGTCGCCCTGCGGCAGCACGTCGTCGCGGCGGCCGTGCGCGTCTTCGAGCGCGCCGGCTTCGGCCAGGTGGTCACGCCGACGTTCGAGGAGACCGCGCTGTTCTCGCGCACCGCGGGCGACGCCTCCGACATCGTCAGCAAGGAGATGTACTCGTTCACGGACAAGGGCGACCGCGAGCTGACGCTGCGCCCCGAGGGGACGGCGCCGGTCGTGCGCGCCTACCTCGAGCACGGGCTCGCGCGCGAGCCGCAGCCCGTGAAGCTCTGGTACTTCGCGCCGATGTTCCGCTACGCGAAGGGCCAGCGCGGCCGCTACCGCGAGCACTGGCAGTTCGGCGTGGAGTCGCTCGGATCCGACGATCCCGCCGTCGACGCCGAGGTGATCGCCCTGCAGGCGGCCTGGTACCGCGAGCTCGGTCTGCTGGACGGGCTCGAGCTGGAGCTCAACTCGATCGGCGACTCGGCCTGCCGGCCCGCCTATCGCGAGCTGCTCGTGGCCTACCTCGAGCGCTTCCGCGACGACCTCTCGGCGGACTCCCGGGCGCGCCTCGACATCAACCCGCTGCGCATCTTCGACTCCAAGGACGAGGGCGACCGGAAGATCGTCCAGGACGCCCCGCGCATCACCGATCACCTCTGCGCCGAGTGCGCCGAGCACTTCGCGGGCGTGCGCTCGTTCCTCGACGCGCGCCGGCGTCGCCTATCGCGTGACCCCCGAGCTCGTGCGCGGCATCGACTACTACGAGCGCACCGCGTGGGAGTGGGTCGTCCCCGGCGGTGGAGCCCAGGCCGGGACGATCTCGGGCGGCGGGCGCTACGACGGCCTGGCCGAGCAGATCGGCGGCAAGCGCGTGCCCGGCGTCGGCTTCGGCTGCGGCACCGAGCGCGTCGTGCTCGCGCTCGAGGAGGCCGGCGTCGAGCCGCCGCTCCCCGTCGTGGACTGGTTCGCCGCCTGCGACGACGCCGCCGCGCGGCCGGCGCTGCACGGCCTGGCCGAGGCGCGCGCGCAGTCGCGGCCTCGCCTGTCAGGTCGACCTCGCGGGGCGCAGCCTCAAGGGCCAGCTCCGCCACGCGGAGCGCCTGCGCGCGCGCGTGGTCACGGTCTGCCGCGCCGGCGACGGCGAGCGTGGCATCGTCAGGCACGGAGAGACCGAGATCGCGTTCGGCGATGTCGTGGACTACGTCGAGCGGAGCGTGCGAGAGCGGTGAGCGCCTACCGGGACATGTTGTGCGGAGAGCCGCGTGCCGAGCACGCCGGCCGCGAGCTGACGCTCTCGGGCTGGGTCGGCGGGCGGCGCGATCACGGCGGGCTCGTCTTCATCGACCTGCGCGACCGCACGGGCATCGTGCAGCTCGTGATGGACCCCGACCGCTCGCCCGAGGCGCACGCGACGGCTCAGGCGCTGCGGCTCGAGTGCGTCGTGCGCGCGCGCGGGAAGCTCGTCCCGCGCAGCGAGGCGACGCGCAACGACCAGCTCCCGACGGGTGCCGTGGAGCTGGCGGTCGAGTCGCTCGAGCTGCTCTCCTCGAGCGAGGTGCTGCCGTTCCAGCTCGACGACGAGAACGTCGACGAGGGGCTGCGCATCCGCCACCGCTACCTCGACCTGCGGCGGCCGAGAATGCAGGATCTGCAGGGCATTCGCACGCGCGCGGTGCGCTCGATCCGGCGCTTCCTCGACGAGCGCGGCTTCCTCGACATCGAGACGCCCACGATGACGCGCGCGACGCCCGAGGGCGCCCGCGACTTCGTGATCCCGTTCCGCCTCGAGCCGGGAACGTTCTATGCGCTGCCGCAGAGCCCGCAGCTCTACAAGCAGCTGCTGATGTGCGGCGGCTTCGACCGCTACTACCAGATCGCGCGCTGCTGGCGGGACGAGGCGCAGCGCGCCGACCGCGCGCTCGAGTTCACGCAGCTCGACCTCGAGATGAGCTTCGTCGAGCAGGAGGACGTGCTCACGCTGACCGAGCAGCTGATGGCCGAGGTCTGGCGCGATGCCGGCCACGAGATCGAGCTGCCGTTCCCGCGCGTGCCGTACGGCGAGGCGCTCGCGCGCTACGGCTCCGACAAGCCCGACCTGCGCTACGGCCTCGAGATCGGCGACGTCAGCGCGCAGGTGGCGGACTCCGAGTTCGGCGTGTTCTCGCGCGCCGTCGCGGCCGGTGGCGTCGTGCGCTGCCTGAGCGTCCCCGGCGCCGCCGAGGCGCTCTCGCGCAAGGACTACGACGAGCTCGCCGAGTTCGCCAAGGAGTGGGGCGGCAAGGGGCTCGCGTACCTCATCTTCGAGGCCGACGGGAGCGTGCGCTCGCCGATCCAGAAGTTCCTCTCCGAGGCCGAGGTGGCGGCGATCCGCGAGGCCTCGGGGCGCGCAGCCCGGCTCGGTCGCGTTCATCGCCGCCGACGCGTTGGCCGTGGTCGAGCGCGTGCTCGGCGCCCTGCGACCGCACCTCGCGCGGCGCTTCGAGCTGATCCCCGCGGGCCAGTGGAAGTTCCTCTTCGTGGTCGACTTCCCGCTCTTCAAGCAGAACGAGGAGGGGGGCGGCTGGACGGCCGAGCACCATCCGTTCACGGCACCCAAGCGCGAGCACGAGGAGCTGCTGGAGAGCGATCCGGGCGCCGTCCTCTCGGAGGCCTACGACATGGTCCTGAACGGCCTCGAGATGGCCTCGGGCTCGATCCGCATCAACCGCGCCGACCTGCAGACGCGCGTGCTCGACGTGATCGGGATCGATCCGGCCGAGGCCGAGGAGCGCTTCGGCTTCCTGCTGCGCGCGCTGCGCTTCGGCGCGCCGCCGCACGGCGGCATCGCACCCGGCATCGACCGCATCGCGATGCAGCTCGGCGACACCGACAACCTGCGCGAGGTCGTGGCGTTCCCGAAGCTCGGCGGAGGCGCCGACCCGCTCACGGGCGCGCCGGCCGCAGCTGCCGCCGGAGATCCTGGCCGAGCTCGGGCTGACGATCGTCCCGCGCAAGCCGACGAGCTAGCCCCGACGGCGAACTGCTGCACGACAGGGGTCTGACCCCTATCGTGCATAGCTCCGGGCGTGCGCATCTACGCCGATCACGCCGCCACCACGCCCGTCAGCGACGAGGCCTGGGAGGCGATGCAGCCGTTCCTGCGCGAGCACTTCGGCAACGCGTCGGAGCCGCACTGGGCCGGCCGCGAGGCGCGCCGCGGTCTGGACGCCGCGCGCGCGAGCGCGGCCGCGGCGCTCGGCGTCGAGGACGCCGACGTCGTCTTCACGGGCGGGGCCTCGGAGGCCGACAACATCGCGATCCTCGGGCGCGCGGCGAACGGGCCCGGGCGCATCGTCACGACGCCGCTCGAGCATCCGGCGGTCAGCGGCGCGGTCGAGGCGCTCGAGCGGCGCGGCTGCGAGGTCGTGACGCTGCCGGTCGACGCCGACGGGCGCGTGCCCGTGAGCGCGCTCGACGAGGCGATCCGCCCCGGCGACCTCGTCTGCAGCCTGATCTGGGCCAGCAACCTGACGGGCGTGATCCAGCCGGTCGCCGAGGCCGCCGCGATCTGCGCCGAGCGCGGCGTGCCGCTGCACCTCGATGCCGTGCAGGCCTGTCCGGCCCTCGCGGTCGACATCGGCGCGCTGCCGGGCGCCGTGACGGCCGCCGTCGCCGGTCACAAGCTGGGCGGCCCGAAGGGCGCGGGCCTGCTGTGCGGTCGCGGCCTCGCGACGCTCGAGCCCGTGCTCTACGGCGGCGGGCAGGAGCGCGCGCTGCGACCGGGCACCGAGAGCGTCGCGCAGGCCGCCGGCCTGGCCGCGGCGCTGACGGCCGCGCGCGCCGACAGCGGGCGCTACGCGCGCTACCGCGCCGTGCGCGACAGCTACGAGACGGCCCTGAGCGCGCACGTGCCGGGCGCGACGATCGTCGGCGAGCGCGCCGAGCGCACGCCCGGCCACTCGCTGGCGCTGATCGAGGGCGTGCACGGCCATGCGCTCGTCGCGCTGCTCGACGACGCGGGCGTCGCCGCGGCGGCCGGCCCGGCCTGCGCGAGCGCGGAATCGAGCGCCAGCCCTGCGCTGACCGCGATGGGCGTCTCGCCGGACGCGGCTCGCGGCGCGCTGCGGCTCAGCTTCGGCGCGCTCAGCGAGGACGGTCACGGAGTGCTCGCCGCCGATGCCGTCGCGCGCAGCGCCGAGTTGCTGCGCCGGGCGAGCGCGGTGGTCTGATGCTGCGGCCGGGCGACTTCGAGCTCGCAGGGCGCGTCCCCGAGCCCGCCGGCGAGGGCCTCGCGGGCGGCAGCGCGTGCGGCGACCGCGTGCGCATCACGATCGCGCTCGCTCCCGGCGGTGAGATCGCCGAGGCGCGCTTCGGCGCGGCGGCCTGCGCGCACGCGACCGCGGCCGCGGCCTGGGCGTGCCGGCGCATCCAGGGGCGGTCGTTCCTGGACGCGGCCCGGACGTCGCTCGCGGACTGCGAGGCCGAGCTGGGGCTCGGCGGTCGCGCGCGCGAGTGCGCGGCGGTCGCGCTCGATGCCCTGCATGCCGCACTCGGCGACGCCGCGGAGCACGCGCTCGCGCTCCCGCACGACCCCGCGCGCAGCGCCGTCGCGATGTCGGGCGGCGTCGATTCGGCTGTCGCGCTGCTGCGCGAGCGCGCGCGGGCGGGCGAGGTCGTCGGGCTCACGCTGCGGCTCTGGATCGACGAGCTCGCTCCGGACGCCGAGCGCGCATGCTGCTCGCCGGCGGCCGTGCTGCGCGCCCGCGAGAGCTGTCATGCGCTGGGAATCCCGCACATCACGCTGGACGGGCGCGAGGCGTTCCGGCGCGCCGTCGTCGATCCGTTCGTCGACGGCTATGCGCGAGGCGAGACCCCGAATCCCTGCACGACGTGCAACGGCTCCTACCGGCTGGCCGCGCTCGTCGATGCGGCCGGCCGCCTGGGCGCGCGCACCGTCGCCACGGGCCACTACGCGCGGCTCGTCGAGCGCGACGGACGCACGCTCGTCGCGCGCGGCGCGGACGAGGCCAAGGATCAGTCCTACATGCTCGCGCGCGTGCCGCCGGAGGTGCTGGCGCGGCTGCGGCTGCCGCTCGGCGACGCCACCAAGGCCGCCGTGCGCGCCGAGGCGGCTGCCGCCGGGATGGCCGCAGCCACGGCGCGCGAGAGCCAGGACGTGTGCTTCCTCGGCGGCGGTGCGCTCGACGACTTCCTCTCCCGGCAGGGCGTGCAGCTGTCCGAGGGCAGCATTCGCGACGAGGCGGGGCACGAGCTCGGGCGGCACGCCGGCGCCGTCGCCTACACGCCGGGCCAGCGCCGCGGGCTCGGCCTCACGTCTGCCGCCCCGCTCTACGTGCTGCACTCGGATGCGGGCCGGAACGAGCTCGTCGTCGGGCCGCGGAACCGGCTCGCGTGCAGCGACGTGCTGTTGCGCGACGCGCGCCTGGACAGCGGGACGAGCCTCGTGCACGCGAAGCTGCGCGCCCGCTCGCCCACCGTCGCCGCGGGCGTCGAGCAGGTGCCCGGAGGCCTCCGTCTGAGGCTCCAGGAGCCCGTCTACGGGGTCGCCGCGGGCCAGACGGCAGTGCTCTACGACGAGGCCGGATGCGTCGTCGGATCGGGCGTGATCGAGCCCGTTTCCCGCGCGTCGTAGTTCCCTCCTTAGTCGCATCTGCGCATCCCGTCAAGGGGAAATCCTCAAGTTTCGGCCGACTCCAGCCGATGAGAGGCCCGAAGGCGCCATACGGCGCACCGTCATCCCCGGGCAGGAGAAGACAGAGACATGGCCGTTTCCGCACATCAGCTCGTCGAAGAAGAGCCCGTCGTCGCGACTCCGCACCTGCGTCTCGTGGGCGAGGAGGACGAGGTCGTCGAGGAGGCCCCCAAGGGCCCGCTCGACCTGCTCGACGAGCCGGACGCCGAGGCCGAGTACGACGAGGAGGAGCGGGGAGGCCCCGCCGTCGACGTGCTCCGCACCTACGTGCGCCAGATCGGCAACGGCGCGCTGCTCACCGCCAAGCAGGAGCGCGAGCTCGCCCGCCTCAAGGACATGGGCGACGAGATGGCCAAGCGCCGCCTGATCGAGTGCAACCTGCGCCTCGTGATCTCGATCGCGAAGGTCTACGCACCGTCCGGCCTGCCGTTGCTCGACCTCATCCAGGAAGGCAACCTCGGCCTCATCCGTGCAGTCGAGAAGTTCGACTACACGAAGGGCTTCAAGCTCTCCACGTACGCCACCTGGTGGATCCGCCAGTCGATGTCCCGCGCGATCGCCGACCAGGGCCGCACGATCCGGCTCCCCGTGCACGTCGTGGACATGGTCAAGCGCCTGCATCGAACGAACCGCGCCCTCACCCAGGAGCTCGGTCGCGACGCCACGGTGGACGAGCTCTCCGAGGCCATGGAGCTGCCGCGCACGCGCATCGTGCAGCTGATGCTGCTGCAGGAGGATCCCGTCTCGCTCGAGACGCCCGTCGGCGACGGCGACTCGCAGTTCTCGGACATGCTCGAGGACAAGAACTCGGCCCAGCCGCACGACGAGGTCGCGGGCGAGCTCGGTGCCGGCGATCTGCAGGGCGCGCTCGACGCGCTCCCCGATCGCATGGGCAGCGTGCTCGCACTGCGCTACGGCCTGGACGGCGAGGGCGCCCGCACGCTCGAGCACGTCGGCGAGGCCCTCGGCGTGACCCGCGAGCGCGTCCGCCAGATCGAGGCCCGCGCCCTGCGCGAGCTCGCCCAGCGCAACCCGCACCTCCGTCTCCAGCTCGAGAGCAGCGTGTGAGCAGTCGCCGCCGTCATCCGGCTGAGCGCCGTCGCTTCCCACGCATCGGCGAGGAGCTGGTCGTGCGCTACGAAGCGCTCGACGTCCAGCCCACGACCGAGCAGGGACGCACGCTCAACCTGTCCGCCGGCGGCGTGCTCATCCTCGCTCAGCAGCCATTGCCCGCGGGCCAGCGTGTCCGCGTCGTGCTCGCCCTGCCCGGGGACGATTCCCCGATCGAGATCACCGGGCAGGTCGGGCGCGTGCGGTCGCTCTCGGATCGCGTGCACGAGGTCGCCATCGAGTTCGTCGAGGGCAACATCGGCGCGCAGCGCACGCTGCTCGACTACATCGAGGAGCGCGTGCACGATCCGGAGCCCGTCGGGCCGATGTCCGCCTAGGACGCTCTAGGCGACGCGCGTCGCGGGGCTCTCGCGCGTCATGCGCGCGTTGGCCGCGCGCTCGGCGCAGCGCTGCAGGGACTCGGAGACCGACGGGTTGACCGCTCCGGTGTCGGCGAGGGTGTCGACCGTCAGCTGCGCCTTCACGGCCAGCGCGACCGTCGTGATGACCTCGGAGGCGCGGTAGCCGACGATCGAGCCGCCGAGCACGCGGCCCGTGTCCGGATCCCAGACGAGCTTGATCATGCCGTCGGACTGGCCGGCGATCAGGCCGCGCGGGTTGGCGCGCAGCGGCTGGCGGGTCACCGCGACGCGCACGCCCTTCTCCTCGGCCTTGCTCTCGGTGAGCCCGACGCCGGCCACCTCGGGACGCGTGAAGACCGTGCCGGCGATGGCGTCGAGGCTCATCGGATCGACGTCCCTGCCGAGCGCCGAGAGCGCCGAGATGCGCCCCTGCATGGCGGCCGTCGAGGCCAGCATCCAGCCGCCGGTGACGTCGCCCGCCGCCGAGATGCGCTCGTTCGAGGTGCGGCAGTTGCCGTTGATCATGATCTCGCCGCGCGGGCCGACCTCGACGCCGACCGAGCTGAGGCCGAGCTCGTCGGTGTGCGCGCGCATGCCCATGCAGATGATCGCGTGCGTGCCGGTGAAGTGCGCGCCCGTCCTCGGCCGTCGCGCGCACGCTCTCGCCGTCGCGCTCGACGTCCGAGGCGCGCGCGTTCAGCTCGATCGCCATGCCGCGCTCGAGGAAGGCCTCGTGCACGACGTCGGCGACGTCGCGATCCTCGGTCGGCAGGATCTGCGGGCGCGAGGACAGCAGCGTCACGCGCGAGCCGCAGCTCTGGAAGAACTCGGCGAACTCGCAGCCGGTCGCGCCGGCGCCGACGACGAGCAGCTGCTCCGGCAGCTCGTGCAGGCCGAGCACGTCGCGGGTGTTGAGCACGCGCTGGTGGTCGACCTGGGCGAACGGCGGCTCCCACGGCGCGGCGCCGGTGCACACCAGCAGATGGTCGTACTCGATCCGCTGCGGGCCGCGCTCGGTCGTCGCGATGAGCACGCCGTCGCTCTCGATCGCCCCCTGGCCGTAGACGATCTTGGCCTCGATCAGGTCGAGCCGCTCGCGCACGCCGCGCGACTGGTGCTGCCCGATGAAGCGGGCGTGCGCCTCGGCGCGCAGCAGGTCGACGCTCGGGCGGCCGTGCTGGAAGACGAGGCCGCGCGACTCGGCGCGATCGATCTCGGCCATCGACGAGGCGACCTGGAGCAGCGTCTTCGACGGGATGCCGTCGGTCATCGTCCAGTTGCCGCCGAGCGCCATGCGGTCGACGATCGTGACCTCGGCGCCGAGCGCGGCGGCGGTCGAGGCGGCGGCGTATCCGGCCGGGCCGGAGCCGAGGATCAGGAAGCGCATCTACTCACCGGTCACAGAGTAGTGCTCGGGTACTAGCTAGCCGGTGCGCTCGGGCAAGGGCCGCGGATCGTGCGTGCGGAGCGGCTGCGCGCGGCGCCGCGGCGGGCGTCGCAGCGGCAGTCCGCGCACGGCGGGCTGCGGCGCCTTGGGCTTCGGCGCCCGGCGCCGGACGCCGGGCCCGCCCGGAGGCGTCGGCGGCTTCACGCGCGGCTCGCCTCCGCCGCCGCCGTCGTCATCCTGGCCGGCGTCGAACTCGCCCTGCTCCCAGGCCTTGTCCTGGGCGCGCATGACCTTGAAGATGAAGTAGAACAGCCCGATCAGCGGGATCTTGAGCCCGAGGAACAGCCACAGGAACCACATTTCGTGACTCACGAGACATGCAGGGTACCGCGCGCGCGCGCGGCGCGCTGGCGAATTCGGTGCGACATGCTACGCCGGTGAGCTCCGAGGTCATCGTCCCGCGCGAGATCGCGCGCTCGACATTGCGCCTGGCGGGCTCCCAGGTCTTCGTGAGCGCGACGATTCCGCTCAACGCGACCGTGGGCGCCGTCGCCGCGAAGGAGCTCTCCGGACACGAGGGCCTGGCCGGCCTCAGCGTCGGCCTCGCGTTCGCGTTCAGCATGATCTCGCTGTTCGTCGTCGGGAGCATCGCCTCCCACCTCGGGCGCAAGCCGGTGATCCTGGCCGGTCTGAGCCTGCTCTGCGTCGGCTGCGTTCCTGTGCGGCCTCGCGATCTGGGCCGGCAGCTTCGCGCTGCTCGTCGTCGGCACCGCCGTCTTCGGCTGCGGCCAGGGGCCGGCGCTGCTCGGCCGCGCCGCCGCCGCCGACCTGTATCCGCCGGTGCTGCGCGGCCGCGGTGTCGGCACGGTCGCGACCGCCGGGGCGATCGGCGCCGTGACGGGCCCGCTGCTCGCGATCGCCGCCGAGTCCGTGGCGGGGTCGGCGGGCCTCGAGCGCGGCGCGGGGCCGTTCCTGCTCGTTCCCGCACTCGGCGCCCTGTGCATCTGGCTGATCGTCGGGCTTGCGACCCGATCCGCGCGCGGTGGCCTCGGATCTGCGGCGCTGGTATCCGGCCCTGGAGCCGATCCCCGAGCCACCGCCGCCGCGCCCCCGCAACCAGCTCATCCGCCTCGGCCCGGCGCGCGCCGCGATCATCGCCACCGGGCTGGCGCAGGCCGCGATGGTCGGCGTGATGTCGATCACCTCGGTCTCGCTCGGCGACGACGGCTGGGCCGACTGGCAGGTGCAGGTGCTGATGTCGGCGCACTTCTTCGGGATGTTCGCGCTCGCCTACCCGGTCGGGCTGCTCGTCGATCGCGTCGGACGGCGCCGCACGACGCTGCTCGGGGTCGGCGTCTGCGCGCTCGCGGCATACGGCTGCGCGGTCGACGGGGTCGTCGCCGCTGATCGCGCCGTTCTTCTTCCTGCTCGGGCTCGGCTGGTCGGCCTGCTTCGTGGCCGGCACGACCGTGATGGCGGACGTGACGTCGCCGCAGGAGCGCGGCGTGCTCACGGCCACGAACGACCTGCTCGTGGCCGGCTGTGCCGCGGTCGCCTCCCTGGCGGCCGGCGGCATCCTCGCCGGCGCCGGCTTCTGGGCCGTCGGCGTGCTCTTCGGCTCGCTCATGGTGTTCGCGCTGCCCGGGCTGCTGCGCCTGCAGGAGCCGCGGGTCGGCGAGTACGAGGAGCGCCCCTCCAGCGCCCTCGCCGGCACCGCCGCGTAGCGGGCGTCAGGTCGCGAGTCGCTCGACGAGGCGCTTGACGGCGTCCGCGTCCGCCTCGACGCGCTCGGATCGCTCCGGTCGCTCGAGCAGGTCGGCGAGGGCCGGCGGCAGTGCGGGCGAGACGCCGGTCGCGCGCTCGACGGCCTCGGGGAACTTGGCGGGATGGGCGGTCGCGAGCGCGACGAGCGGCGTGTCGCGCGCACCCGTGCGGGCACGGCCCGCGGCCAGGCCGACTGCCGTGTGGGGATCGAGCAGGGTGCCGCTGCGGGCGTATTCCGCGCGCATCACCGCGAGCGTGGCGGCGTCGTCGAGCGAGGCCGCCTCGAAGAGCTCGCGCAGCGCATCGAGCGGGCCGCCGGCGAGCGTCAGACGTGCCCGACTCGGCGAACCGGGCCAGCTCGCTCGCGGTGCGCTCCGGATCGCGTCCGTAGAGCTCGTAGAGCAGGCGCTCGAGGTTGGACGAGACCTGGATGTCCATGCTCGGGCTGAGCGTGGGCACGACGTCGCGCATCTCCATGCGTCCGCCGGAGACGAGGCGCGGCAGGATGTCGTTGGCGTTCGAGCCGATCACGAGGCGCTCGAGCGGCATGCCGCAGGCGCGGGCGACCCAGCCCGAGAGCACGTTGCCGAAGTTGCCCGTCGGCACGCTGAAGGCGAGTCCGCGCCCGCCGAGGGCGGCCGTCGCCCACGCGTAGTACGCCACCTGCGCCGCGACGCGCGCCCAGTTGATCGAGTTGGCGGCCGCGAGGCCGACCCGCTCGCGGAAGTCCACGTCGCCGAACAGCTGCTTGACGATGCGCTGGCAGTCGTCGAACGTCCCGTCGACGGCCACCGCGTGCACGTTCGCCGCAGCGACCGTCGTCATCTGCCGCCGCTGCACCTCGCTCACGCGGCCCTCGGGATAGAGCACGACGATCTCGGCCCGGCTGCACGAGGCGAGGCCGGAGATGGCCGCGGAGCCCGTGTCGCCCGAGGTCGCGACGAGCACCGTGATGCGCTCGTCGCGCTGCGGTCAGGACGTGGTCGAAGAGCCTGCCGACGAGCTGCAGCGCGAGATCCTTGAACGCGAGCGTCGGCCCGTGGAAGAGCTCCAGCAGCCACTCGTCGGCGTCGAGCTGCACGAGCGGGCAGATCGCCGGGTGGCGGAACTCGGCGTAGGCCTCGTCGCACAGGCGCTCGAGCAGCGCGGGCTCGAGCTCGTCGCCCGCGAACGCCCCGACGACGCCCGCAGCGACGCGCGCGTAGGGCTCGCCGGCGCGGATCGGCGGCAGCGCCGGCCACTGCTCGGGCACGTACAGGCCGCCGTCGCTCGCGAGCCCGGCGAGCAGGGTGTCGCTGAAGCCGAGCGCCGGCGCGCGACCGCGGGTGGAGACGTAGCGCACGCCCGAGACGGTAGAGGACCGGCGCGCCCGCAGCGCCCGACGGGTTGACTACTCTCGGCAGGCATGACCGACGTGCGCACCCTCGACTCCAAGGCGTCACCCGGTGCCTGACGGCCCGCGCCGCCCCGCCGAGCAGCTCCGCAGCCAGCGCTGGTTCGGGCCCGACTCGCTGCGCGGCTTCACGCACCGCTCGCGCATGAAGCAGCTCGGCTACGCGCTCGAGGAGTTCTCGGGGCGGCCCGTGATCGCCATCGTCAACACCTGGAGCGATCTCTCGTGCTGCCACGGTCACTTCCGCGAGCGCGCCGAGGCCGTTCGCCGCGGCATCCTCGCGGCCGGCGGATTTCCGGTCGAGGTGCCGGTCATGACGCTCGCCGAGCCGTTCCAGAAGCCGTCGGCGATGATGTTCCGCAACCTGCTCGCGATCGAGACGGAGGAGGTGCTGCGCAGCTATCCGGTCGACGGCGCGGTGCTGATGGGCGGCTGCGACAAGACGACGCCGGCGCTCCTGATGGCCGCGATCTCGCTCGACCTGCCGTCGGTCTTCATGCCCGCCGGGCCGATGCTGCGCGGCAACTGGCGCGGTCAGGTGCTCGGCAGCGGCACCGACGTGTGGCGCGCCTGGGCCGACCGCCAGGCCGGCGTGCTGAGCGAGTGCGCCTGGCGCGAGCTCGAGGACGGGATCGCGCGCTCGCACGGGCACTGCATGACGATGGGCACCGCCTCGACGATGACCGCCGCCGTCGATGCGCTCGGCATGACGCTCACCGGCGCCTCCTCGATCCCGGCGGTCGACGCGAATCACAGCCGCATGGCGGCCGAGTGCGGCCGCCGCGCCGTGGAGCTCGCCTGGCGCGGCCTCGGTCCGAGCAGCCTGCTCGACACGCGCTCGTTCGAGAACGCGGTCACCACGGTGCTCGCGCTCGGCGGCTCCACGAACTCCGTGATCCACCTGATCGCGCTCGCCCGCCGCGCCGAGGTGCCGCTCGACCTCGGCAGCTTCGACCGGCTCGCACGGACCACCCCGGTGATCGGCGACATCCGCCCCGGCGGGCGCTTCCTGATGGAGGACCTGTACTACGCAGGCGGGCTGCGGGCGCTCCTCGCCCGTCTCGGCGACCTCATCCATGGCGATGCGGCGACGGTCACGGGCAGGACGCTCGGCGAGGAGATCGCGGGCGCCGAGGTGTACGACGACGAGGTGATCCGCCCGCTCGACCGGCCCGTGAGCGCCTCGGGCGGCCTCGCCATCCTGCACGGGACGCTCGCGCCCGACGGTGCCGTCATCAAGACGGTGGCGGCCAGCCCCGCGCTGCTGCAGCACCGCGGCCCGGCCGTCGTGTTCGACGACTACCCGGACCTCGCGGCGCGCATCGACGACCCGTCGCTCGCGATCGACGAGCGCTCGGTGCTCGTGCTGCGGAAAGCGGGGCCGATCGGGGCGCCGGGCATGCCCGAGTGGGGCATGCTGCCGATCCCGAAGCGACTGCTGGAGGCCGGCGTGCGCGACCTCGTGCGCATCTCGGACGCCCGCATGAGCGGCACGAGCTACGGCACCTGCGTGCTGCACGTGTCGCCGGAGTCGGCCGCCGGCGGCCCACTCGCGCTCGTGCGCGACGGCGATCCGATCGTCCTCGACGTCGAGGGCCGGCGACTCGACCTCGACGTCGAGCCGGCCGAGCTGGAGCGCCGCCGCGCCGCGCTCGTGCCGCGACCCGAGCCGCCGCGCAGCGCGTACGGCGAGCTCTACGTCCAGCACGTGACGCAGGCCCACCTGGGCTGCGACTTCGACTTCGTCCGCCCGGGCCACGACGTGCCCGAGCCCGAGATCTACTAGAGAGGTGCTCTAGCGCGGCCGCGCGACCTTCCAGGGCGCGAGCTGCGCGCCCGGATGCTCGGCCTCGATGCGCAGGAGCCGGTTCCACTTGGCCGTGCGCTCGGAGCGCTGCGTCGATCCGACCTTGATCTGCCCGCTCCGCCAGCCGACCGCGAGATCGGCGAGCCAGCCGTCCTCGGTGTCGCCCGAGCGCCCCGAGACGACCGTCGCATAGCCCTCGCGCCGTGCGAGCTCGAGCGCCTCGCGCGCGCCCGAGAGCGTGCCCGCCTGGTTGGGCTTCACGAGCACCGCATTCGCGACGCCCGCGGCGATGCCGTGCGCGAGCCGCTCCGGGGAGGTCGCGAAGAGATCGTCGCCGAGCAGCTGGACGTCCGTGCCGAGCCGCTCCGTGATGGCGCGCCAGGCCTCCCAGTCGTCCTCGCCCAGCGGATCCTCGATCGAGACCAGCGGGTAGCGGCGAGCCCAGTCGGCGATCAGGCTCACCATGGCGGCGCCGTCGAGATGGCGATCCTCGCGCTCGAGCCGGTAGCCGTCGCCGTCGCCCAGTTGCGTCGCGGCGACGTCGAGCGCGAGTGCGGCCTCGATGCCGGCGCGCTCGATCGCGCGCGTCCCGACCTCGAGTGCCTCGTCGTTGGAGGCGAGCGGCGCCGCCAGCCCGCCCTCGTCGGCCACGAGCGCCGTCTCGTAGCCGCGCTCCCGCAGCTCTGCGGCCGCGCCGGCGCGCACCAGCGCCGCGTGCTCGATCGCCTCGGCGAACGTGCGTGGCGGCGAGTGGGATCACGAGCACGTCCTGCACGTCGACCGCGCGCCCGGCGTGCGCGCCGCCGGAGAGCACGTTCACCATCGGCCGCGGGAGCAGCGGGGCGGGATCCGGGTCGAGCAGGCGCCAGAGCGGCGTGCGGGCGGCCTCCGCCGCCGCCAGCGCGCACGCGACCGATGCCGCCAGGACGGCGTTGGCGCCGAGACGCGAGAGGGCCGGGGTGCCGTCGAGGTCGCGCAGCGCGGCGTCGACGACGTCCTGCTCGGCGGCGTCGTGCCCGTACAGCTTCGCGGCGATCTCGCCGTTGACGGCCGCGACGGCGTCCCGGGTGCCGCGACCCGCGTAGCGATCGCCGCCGTCGCGCCGCTCGTGCGCCTCGTGGCGCCCGGTGGACGCGCCCGACGGCACGATCGCGCAGGCCTCGGCGCCGCCGGACAGGGTGACGACGCAGGCCACGGTCGGCGTGCCGCGTGAGTCGAGCGCCTCGAACCCCATGACGCGCTCGATGCTGCGTTCGCTCACCCGCACGCGGCCACCATCGCCGCCAGGTCCTGCGCCGGGTCGAGCACGAGGCGCTCGCCGAGCTTGCGCGCCCGCTTGACCGCCCGCGCATCGAGGAAGCGCCGCGGGCGAGCGGCCATCGGTGCGTGCGAGCACCATGGCCCCGGTGTGGGCGGCGATCGTGCTCGCCGACGGCATCAGCAGTCGCGCCCGGCGCTCGTAGGCCGTCGTGAAGCCGGCGGCGATCTCGCTGCACGACGGCGGCGAGCCGTGGCTTCTGCACGGCCGTGAGCAGGGGGAAGGCGAGGAAGAAGGCGAGATCGAAGACCGGGTTCCCGACGTGCGCGACCTCCGCGTCGAGGATCCAGGCGCCGTCGCGCCCGAGCAGGATGTTCTTGGGTGCGTAGTCGCCGTGCACGAGGCACACGCGGCTGTCGCGCAGCTCGTCGACGAGCGGTGTGAGCGCAGCCGCGAGGTGGGGGAGGCGCTCGATCACGGTTTCGTGATACGGCTCGAGCCGGAGCTTCGCGAAGGCCTCGTAGTCGGCGAACGCGGCCGCGACCTCGGCGTCGCCCGCCGTCGCGGAGTGCAGGCGCCCGAGCGTGTCGCCGGCCCAGGAGCCGGACGCGGCGTGCGCGCGGCCGTCGAGCATCTCGGCCTGCCAGTTGCGCCAGCCGGACGGCGCGTGCTGCAACACGACGACGTGCTCGCGCGAATCGCTGTCGACGACCGGAGGGACGCAGCCGGGGATGAGCTTCGCCGCCAGCCGCAGCGCGGCCGCCTCGGTGTCGGTGCGGCGCGCCGGGGCGGTCCACTCCTCGGTCACCCGCAGGCGCGGGAGCGCCTGCTTGACGACCAGCGCGATGCCCGGCCCGTGCACGGCGAGCACGGTTCCCGAGACGCCGCCCGTCAGCTCCTCGACGGTCAGCTCGGCATCCGCGGGCACCGCGCCGCGCGTCTTGAGATAGGCGCCCGACCGTGGCCGCGTCGATCGTCACCGCGGGGGCTCCGCAGGCGTCCAGTCGTCGCGGTCGCGCGCGCTTGCGGGTCGCGTCGATCGCGAGCTTCGCGATCACGCCGTCGCGCTCGAGCGGCTCGGCGCGATCGGCGCGCATGCCCGGCACGACGTGCAGGTCGCGGTCGAAGTGCACGCGCGTCGCGATGGCGTGCGCGACCGCAGCGTCGTCCCACGGGTCGACGTCGTCGTCGACCACCGTCACGAGCTTGACGAGGTTGACGGCCTTCAGCGCTGCGTGGGCGACGGCCTCGACGTCGCCGTCGTCGTAGCGGTCGAGCGCGACGACGGCGGCCAGCCGCCCGGCGCCGCTCTCGGGCACCGCGACGGCGTGCACCGACCGGACGAGGCGCCGCAGCGTGCGCTCCAGGCCCGCGGCGATCGCGACGCCGCCGATCATCGCGTGCTCGGGGTGGAACCCCGGCAGGACGGCCTGGTAGATGGCATCGCTCCGGCGCGTCAGGCGCTCGAACGTCGCCGTCGCGGCGCGGCCGTAGCGCTCGTAGCCGCCGTGGAACTCCGAGACGGGGCCCTCCTCGACCGTGTCGTCGAGGTCGAGGAAGCCCTCGAGCACGATCTCGCACCCGGCCGGGACCTCGAGCGGAACCGTCCGCGCAGCGCACGAGCGCCACCGGCTCGCCGAGCAGCGCACCGGCGATGCGCAGCTCGTCCTCGCCGCGCGCGAGGTAGAGGCAGGCCGCGATCATGAGCGCCGGGTGGTTGCCGATCGTCACGGCGATCGGCAGGCGCTCGCCGCGCTCGCGCGCCGCTCGCGCAGCGACCGCGAGGTGGTGGTTGGGGGCGATGCCGACGAGCGCGCGCGAGCCGCCGAGCGGGCGCACGCGCGCGATCGACCAGTTGCGCTCACCCGTCTCGGGGTCGCGCGTGACGATGCAGCCGGCGGTGATGTACGGCCCGCCCTCGTGCTCGAAGAAGCGCGGGATCGGCAGCCGCGCGAGATCGGGATCGCTCTCGACGACCTCCTGGCACGGCGCCGTCGCCGATCGAGCACCGGCTCGAGCGGCGCCTCCAGCGCGCGCTGCAGGAGCGCCCCGAGGCCGCGCTCGTCGACGCCGAGCGCCTCGGCGATGAGCGCGCGGCCCGGCCAGCAGGTTCGCGACGAGGGGCAGCTCGCTGCCGTGCACGCGCGCGATGCGCACGGGCTCGCGGTCGAGCGCGACGAGACGTGCGGCGAGCCCGGCCGCAGGGTCGAGCGTCTCGCCGATCTCGACCAGCCGGCCGTCGTCCGCGAGCTCCGCGAGCCACGGCCGCAGCGACTGCGCGTCAGCCCTCGGCACCGAGCTCGCCCGAGCGCACGAGCTCGACGACCTCGCCGCGGTCGGGGCCGATCGAGTCGCCCGCCGCCACGAAGTCGTAGCGCTCGCGCACCTGGTTCGCGTGCACGGGCCGTGCCGCGCCCGAGCGGGGAGCAGCCGCGCACGTCGACGGCCTGCGCCGCCACCACGAGGCCGAGCGCGAGCAGCTCCTCGCCGACGGCGACCTGCTCGCTCAGCCGGCGCGCGGCCAGCGGCGCCATCGTGATGCGGTCCTCGATGCCCTCGGCGAGCAACGTCGAGGCCGTCTCGGTGCGAGAGCGGGTGCGACGAGCAAGCGCGCCTCGACCATGAGCGACTGGCTGGCCCAGGCGAGCTCGGACAGCGCGCACTCGTTGCTCTCGGCCTCGGCCTCCTGCAGGCCGGTGCCGAGGCCGGTGAGCGGGGCCTGCAGCAGCTTGACCGAGCGCTCCTGCGCGCTCGAGATCGCCGGCACGAGCGCGATGCGCGCGAAATCGAGCGCAGCCGCGAGCGGCAGCACCTCGTAGTTCGGAACCGAGATGATGAGCGTCGTCGCCGACGACGACGAGCGGGTTCTCGTGCGCGGCGTTGAGCTCGATGGCGAGCTGCCGGCAGGCGAAGCCGAGGCCGTCGTCGACCGCGCCGAGAATGCCGGCGGCGTTGCGGAACGTGAGCGGATCCTGGAGGTTGCGCGCGGAGCCCGGCTCCCACAGGTACGAGCCGTCCAGCAGCTCGCGCATCAGCACGCTGCGCGCGCACGATGCCGGGATACGGCCGCGCGGCCGCCACGGCCGGGTGCAGCGGCGAGGTGTTGGCCGCGAACGCCTCCCAGTCGAGCGCCGCGCCGACGGTGCAGGCGTCGAGCAGGCGGAGGGCGTCGGCCAGCGCGAGCGCGGCGAGCCGGTGCCGAAGGAGTTGTTGTTGATCAGCGAGATGCCCTCCTTGGCGGCCAGGGTCATGTCGCCGCAGATCCCGTAGGCGAGGTCGGCGAGCGGGCCGAGATCGCTCTGGCCCGCGGAGCCGAGCGTCCGCACGCGCGGCGTCTCGCCGGCGTTGAGTGCGTCGACGACGCGCGCGAGGAGCTCGGGCCGCACACCCGAGGTGCCCTTCGCGAAGCCGTTCGCGAGCCGCACCATGGCCGCGCGCACGACGTCGCGCGGTGCGTCCGGCCCGGTCGCCATGCGGTGATCGCGCAGCAGACGCCGGTTGTAGGCGTCCATCTCGTCGCTCTCGACGCGCACGCGCTTGCGGACGCCGACGCCGGTCGTGACGCCGTAGACGCCGTCGGTGCCCGCGACTGCGCGCTCGACCACGGCGCGCGCGGCCCGGACGCGATCGAGGGCGTCGGACGCGACCTCGACGCGCTCGTCGCCGCGCGCGACGCGCACGACCTCTGCGAGCGTCAGCTGCTCGCCGTCCAGGATCACGCTCATCGCGAGCCAGTATGTCGGTGCAGTCACCGGCCCGGTCGCGGTGGCGGGACGATCCGGCCGATCGACCAGAGCTGCCGATTGCGGCGAGGCGTACGATGATCGGCGATGGTGAGCGCACTCTCGCACGCGCGCCGGGCGGTGATCGGGCCGCCCGGCTGGCGTTTCTTCTCGTTCTGGCTCGCGCTCGCCATCACGAATCTGGGCACCTGGGCCGGTGTCGTGGCGCTGCAGCTCGCAGATCCTCGACTGACCGGCGACCAGGCCTACGTCTCGGCCGTCGTGGTCGCGGAGTACCTGCCCGCCGTGATCCTCGGGACGGTGCTCGGGCACCTGCTCGACCGCGTGCCGCCGCGCGCCGGGCCTGGCGGCCTGCGAGCTGCTGGCCGCCGCCGCCTGGGCGCTGATGGTCACGACCGGGCAGCCCGGGCACGATCGTCGCGCTCGCGCTCGATCTGCGGCGTGACGACCGGGATCTTCAAGATCGTCTCGACCGGCCGTCGTGCCGATGCTCGTCGACGACGAGGACCTCGACGCGGCCAACGGCGCCATCCTCAGCGCCCAGACGCTCACGAACGTGGCCGGCGCGCTCTCGGCGGCGTGCTGGTGGGACTCACGTCCACCGCACGACGTGCTGCTGCTCAACGCGGTCACGTTCGTGATCTCCGGCGCCGCTCCTCCTGGCCTTCAGCCGCGTCCCGCGGCATGCGCCGCCGTCGCCCGACGGTCAAGCAGAGCGGCAGCCGCGCCTGGCTCGCGCGCTGCGTCGTCGGCGCGCGCCGCTGCCTGCGCGACGCCGCTGCTGCGCATGGTCATGTTCAGCCTGCCGGTCGCCTCGGTCGCGCTCGGCATCGTGATCGCGGCCGTCCGTGCCGATCCTGCGCGACACCTACGGCGCCTCGAACCTGCAGGTCGGCGTCATCCTGGCGCTCGATGCGCTGGGCATCGCCATCGGCACGAGCCTGCCGGCGCGCTACGCGGGCTATCTGAGCGGAATCGCGGCTGCTCGCGATCGGCTGGGGCGGCTTCGGGATCGCACCCGACCTGCTGGTCGGCCGGGCCGCTCTCGGTGATCGGCGGCATCGGCAACGGCATCGTGATCGTGCGCTTCCGCACGATGATGCAGCGCGAGACGCCGCCGCACGAGCGCGCGAGCACGATCGGATTCGCGTACGCGGTGACGTTCAGCATGATCGTCGTCGGCCAGATCGCCGTCGTGCCGCTGTCGAACGCGCTCGGTCAGCGCGCGACGTTCACGGCTGCGGGCACGATCTTCGCGCTCGGCGGCCTGGTCGCGGCGCTGTGCTGGCCGCAGCGCGCCGTCGAGCCGGCGCCCTCGAGGCTTCCGGACGCTCCCCCGTCCACGCACGATAATCATGATTATGACAAGTAACGGAATCGGGAGCGGACTCCCGGTCCACGCTGGGCAGCGCCCGGGGCCTCGGCCGTCGTCAGCGACCTCGACAGCGGGCTGCCGCGCCCAGCGCTCCAGCTCGGCGACGTGAGCGCGGCCGGGCTGGCTCGCGAGGATCTCGGCGAGGATCGCCGGCGCTCGCCGCGGTGACGGCGTCGCCGCGCCGGCAGGTCGGCGAGACGCCGTGCTTGAGGTGGAACGTGAACGCCGGGTTCGCGAGCAGGTTGGCGTACCAGCCTCGCCTGCCGGGCAGGCCGGTCAGGTAGAGCGCGGTCGACGCGGTAGAACCAGGTCTCGATCCGGCGCGGCTGCCCGTGCGCGCGCCGGTGGTCGTGATGTCGATGGTGCGCTCGTGCCCCGTCGCCGAGCGGCCGACGGCGAGCGCCCGCCGGACCGCGTCGTTCAGCTCTAGGCGACGCACTCCGGATGCGCCTTCGTGAAGCGCTCCGTGGCGGCCGGATCCTTCAGCAGCTTCGTCGGGCGGGCGGATCGGCCGGCGCACGAGATCGCCGCCGCAGTTCGGGCAGACGTTCGCCGAAGCGGTTCTCGGCGCAGTCGGCGCAGAACGTGCACTCGTAGGTGCAGATGCGGGCCTGATCGCTCTCGGGCGGCAGGTCGCGGTCGCAGCATTCGCAGTTGGGCAGCAGGATCAAGCATGGCCGGGAGTATCTCAGGCGGTCTTGGCGCAGGCTCGAGGGCGTCTAGGCCCGCACGCGCGCGTTCTGGGGGTCGTAGAGCGACGTCCTGCGCGACCGTTGCGGGAACGCGGCGGCCCAGGGCCTCGACGGCGAGTGGCGCGCCCAGATCGAGC
Source organism: uncultured Actinomycetes bacterium (assembly GCA_963705965.1). GTDB lineage: Bacteria > Actinomycetota > Thermoleophilia > Gaiellales > JALYLC01 > JALYLC01. Next base: position 235,482 of record CAVPLI010000009.1, read on the forward strand.
GTCAGCGGCAGATACGCGCTCGCGATCGTCCTGCCGACCGTGTAGCCGTAGGCGGCGCTGCGCACGCGCCCGACGACCGTCTCACCGGCCAGCACGGCCTCGCCGCCGTAGACGAGCTCCTGCGCGCCCTCGCCGACGATCAGCGTCCGCAGGCGGCGCTCGAGCCCGTTCTCCCGCTGCCGCTCGATCGCCGCGCGCCCCATGAACTCGCCCTTGCGCTCGAGCGCCGCGCAGAAGCCGAGCCCCGCCTCGTCCGGCGTGTCCCCGGCGGTCAGATCGCTGCCGAAGGCGCGGTAGCCCTTCTCCATGCGCAGCGAGTCGAGCACGCGGTAGCCGATCGGCCGGAGGCCGTGGCGCGCGCCTGCGGCGGCCAGGCGATCCCACACCTGCACCCCCCACGCCGGCTCTGCGTACAGCTCATATCCGAGCTCGCCGACGTAGGTGATGCGCTGAGCCCAGACGTGCGTCCCTCCCACGCCGCAGGCTGCGGCCGCTCGCGAACGGGAAGGCGGCCGCCGAGACGTCGTCCTCGGTCACGGCCTGCAGGACGTCGCGCGCGTACGGGCCCCACATCCCGATCACGCAGAGCGCGTCCGTCTCGTCGCGCAGCTCGACCGGCGCGTCGCCCTCGGCGATGTGGAGCCGCAGCCAGCCGAGGTCGGAGTCGACCGCCGCGGCGCCCGTGACGACGCGGAAGCGCTGCTCGCCGAGGCGCGTGACCGTGACGTCGGCCACGATGCCGCCGCGCTCGTTCAGGAACTGCGAGTACACGACCGCCCCGGCCGGGCGGTCGACGTGCGCGTCGCAGACGCGCTCGAGCAGCGCCGCAGCCCCCGGGCCCTCGACTGCGATCTTGCCGAACGACGTCATGTCGATCATCCCGACGCGCTCGCGCACCGCGGCCGACTCCTCGGCGAGCACGGCGGCGTAGGGCGGCTCGGCCCAGCCGAAGGCGCGCTGCTCCTCCCCCGCCCGCCGCCACGGCTGCCCCGGGCCGGCAGTAGTCGGCGCGCTCCCAGCCGTTCTTGACCGCGAAGACCGCGCCGGCGTCCTGCATGCGCTCGTGCAGCGCGCTCGTGCGCCGCGGCCGCCCGAGCACGTCGCTGTCGAGCGGGTAGCGCAGCCGGTAGTAGTAGCGATAGGCCTCGCGCGCGGTCTCGGCCGCGTACCGCGGGTCGCGGTGCACCGCGCCGAAGCGCCACGGGCGGTAGGCCTGCAGGTCGAGCTCGCTCTCGCCCGTCGTCACGAGCTCCGCGAGCGCCTTGCCGATGCCGCCCGCTCCGCCGAAGCCGTTCAGCGAGAGGCCGGCCGCGACGAAGAAGCCGGGCACCCCGGGCAGCTCGCCGACGAGCGGATTGCCGTCGGGCGTCATGGCATCCGGGTGGCACACGAGCTTGACGACGCCCGCGTCGGCGAGGAACGGGAAGCGCTGCGCGGCACCCTGCATGAGCGGCGCGAAGCGGGCCTCGTCGGCCGGCACGCTCTGCCCGCTGTGCTCCCACGGGACGCCGTCCAGCCAGCGCGCGGCCGGGTCGTGCTCGTAGCCGCCGAAGAGGACGCCGCCCGCCTCGGACTTGCCGTAGACGAGGTAGTCGGGATCGCGGAAGCACGGCAGATCGCGCGGCAGCTCGTGGCCATCCACGGCCGCCAGCGCGATGTGCTGGTGCTCGACGGGGATCGAGACGAGCGACGCACCGGCCATCGCGGCGACCTGCGGCGCCCACATGCCCGCCGCGTTGACGACGACCTCGGTCTCGATCCGGCCGGACTCGGTCAGCACCGCCCGCACCTCGTGGCGCGCGCCGAGCTCGATGCCCGTCACGCGCTCGCCGGTGCGGATCTCGGCCCCGAGGTCGCGCGCGGCGCCCGCGAGCGCGTAGGTGGCCGTGTGCGGGTCGAGATGGCCGTCCTGCGGCACGTAGACGGATCCGTAGAGCGATTCCGGGCTCGCCTGCGGCAGCAGCCGCAGCGTCTCGGCGGGCGACGCCAGCTCGACCTCGAGCCCGATGGCGCGGGCGCGCGACACGCCGCGCTGCAGCTCGGCCAGCGACTCCGGGCTCGACGCGATGCGCACGCTGCCCACGGTCTCGAAGACCCCGAGCTCGCCGTACAGCTCGATGCTGTAGCGGCGGAAGCGCATCATCGTGGGCGACGGGTTGAACTGCGTGACGAGGCCGGCGGCGTGGCACGTCGAGCCGCTCGTGAGCGGGCCCTTGTCGATCAGCACGACGTCGTCCCAGCCGGCGCGCGCGAGGTGGTAGGCCACGCTGCAGCCGGTGATGCCGCCTCCGATGATGACCGCGCGGGCCCGCTCGCGCACGTCGTGCCTCCTGGGTCGCAGTCGCCGCTCCGGCGCAAGGCTAGTCGCTGGAGGAGGAAAACCCGGCGCGTCGAACGTTCAGGCCGACGCGCTGATCTCACCTCCCGGGTGCCCTCCCCCTCGACACCTCTCCCCCGGCACCTGTCAGCTCAAGGATGCAGCGCGCGCGTGGCGGCCGGTTTTGCCTGAACCGGCCGCCACGCCCCCTCTCTCCTTCACGGGAGCGGCCGCCACGAGGGGTGCACGCTCTGCCGGAACGGCACCGTGCTGAGCGTCCGGACGCCGGTGCCGTCGATCCGCGCGACCATGATCGCGGTCTGCTCGCCCAGCGGGTGCGCGGGACGTGCGTCGAACGCGATCTGCTCGCCGTCCGGGGAGAACGACGGATTGCCGGCACAGGGTGCGCGGATCGCGAGCTGCACGCTCCCGGGGTCGCCCACGGTGATCAGGTAGATCCCGGCGCCGCGGCCCACGGCGATGCGCGTGCCGTCGGGCGACCAGGCCAGGCCGCCGCTGCCGCAGGAGACCATCGGCAGGCCCTTCGCGATCACCTCGGGCGCCCCGCCGCTCGCCGCGACGGCCTTGATCGCCCGCCCGACGGCGTAGGCGATTCTCGAGCCGTCCGGCGACCAGACCGGTATCGCGGCGACGGCATCGGCGTCGGCGAGCACGGCCGTCCGCTCACCGCCGCCCCGGGCAGCGGTGATCTGGATCGAGCCCGAGTCGACCGAGCCGTGTGCGAACGCGATCCGGCTCCCGTCCGGGCTGAACGACGGGAACCGGTCGAAGCTGCCGAGCTGCGGGTCGCCGTCGTCGGTCACGCGACGCGCATCCGAGCCGTCCGGCGCGACGGTCGCGATGTGGCTCGGCAGGCCCACTCCGAGGTGACAGGTGAAGTTCTGCACGCTCACCGCGATGCGCGTGCCGTCGGGCGACCACGTCGGCGTCTCGAGGTTGCGCGGGTCATGGTCGAGCCGGCGTGTCGCGCCACCGCTCGCGGGCACGGCGAAGAGACCGCTGCCGCCGCACGTCGTCCCCGTGAGGAAGAGCACGCTGCGCCCGTCCGGCAGCCAGTGCAGCTCGCTGTAGTTGTGATCGTCGAAGGGGAACCGCCCGACGACACGCGGATTGCGGCCGTGCGTGTCGGTCACGAAGACGGGAACCGTGACGCCCGGATGCCTCGCGTTCGCGTACGCCTCCGTGTAGCCCACGTACGCAAGGCGGCCGTCGCGCGACCAGGCGCCGGTGCCGAAGTCGAGCCCGGGCTGCGCGCGACCACCCGCAAGTGGCACGAGCACGGGCGAGCCGCTGCTCTCCGTCGAGACGAAGCGGCTGTCGGGCGTGAAGGAGAGGACTCCTGCGGGCCACTCCGGGAGGAGGACGCGAAGGCGCGTGAAGTCGCCGGGGCCTGCGACCCAGAGCGCATCCCCGCGCTTCAGGACGAGCCAGCGGCCGTCGGGCGAGAACGCGAGCGGCAGGCCGCCGAAGCGGGCGCGCACCCTGCCGGACGGGTCGACGACGACGGCCGAGGGCCTGTGCCGTGCGCTCTCGTTGATCGGAGGCGCGCTCGTGAGCCACCCGCGGCTCGACCACACGCCGTTGATCGCGGGCAGCGTGAAGCGCACGTGCCCCGCGAGGTCGGACACGATCGTCTTGCCGTTGACCCCGCAGGCGACGAGCGTTCCGTCGGGAGACGGCCGCGCGATTCCCGGACAGGCCGGCACCCGGCGCGCCGTGGCGCGCCGCGTGTCGACGACGTAGGCCGCGGTGCGTGTCGTACGCCCTCGCGTAGAGGTGCTTCCCGTCGGCCGAGAAGACGAGCGCGCCTCCACTCCCCCGCGTCCGGCGAGAGGAGCCCGCCGCCGACGCGGCGCAGGTGCGATCCGTCGGCGCGCGCGAGATAGACGCGATCCGTGCCCGTGCGGCCGCTCCAGAAGGCGATCTGATCGCCGCGTGGGGGCGACGGCCAGGCCATAGTCGCCGGCGAGGCTGCGCGAGACGTTGCGCGGCGCGCGCGCGAGCGCGAGCGAGTAGATCTCCCCGGGGTCGAACTTCGCCCGGTCGCTCGCGAACACGATCGTCCCGGCCGCGCCCGCGTGCGACGATCGCGACGCGAGCGCTGCGCTGCCGCCGGCGACGAGCGCTGCCGTGAGCAACGCCCCGAGCACCCTGACCGCGCGCGACCGCTGCATTGAGCGAGTGTAAAGGCGGCTCTGAGAGGCGTACAACCACTCGGATACGCGCGCAGCCTGTCCTAGGATGACGCCGATGGAGGCGCGCGCCAGGAAGAGACGCGGCCGTCGCGCGCTCCTGCTCGTCACGGTGCTCGTGGTCGGCGGGTCGGCCTTGCTCGGGCGCGCGCTGCGCACGTCGGAGGACGTCCACCGGGGCACGGTCTCGTACTTCGCGCCGGAGCAGGACGCCACGTCGGATCCGGAGGTCGTCAAGAGCGCTGCCGCCGGCGCCAAGGCGGTCGCCTGGGCGGGCTGGGGCTTCGATCCGGGGCACCGGCGGCACAACCCGCAGGCCCAGCAGCGTCCGCCGTTCACCGAGGTCTGGGCGGCCGGACTCGACTCGCTGACCGAGTTCCCCCCGGTCGTCGACGGCAAGGGCGTCTTCATCGAGACGTTCAAGGGCCGCGTCATCTCGTTCAATCCGAGGACCGGCGCGAGACGCTGGACGCGCCAGGTCCCCGCCCCGCTCGCGACGAGCCCGGCGCTCGACGACCGCCGCGTCTACGTGTCCTCACTGGGCGGCGTCGTGGTCGCCCTGCGCCGCACGAACGGCAAGCGCGTGTGGCGCTACCGCGTCGGCGCCCGCACCGAGTCCTCCCCCCTGCTCGTCGGCACCACGCTCTACTTCGGCGCCGAGGACGGCACGCTGACCGCACTCGACGCCCGGAACGGCCACCGCCGCTGGCGCGTGCATGTCGGGGGCGCGATCAAGGGCTCGCCCGCCTACAGCGGCGGCCTGCTCGTCGTCGGCTCCTACGACGGCCACGTCTACGGCTACAACGCCAGGACGGGCACGCGGCGCTGGCGGACATCCGGGCTCGGGCGCTACGGCGGACTCAGCCAGGGCCGCTTCTACTCCACGCCGACGATCGCGTACGGGCGCGTCTACATCGGCTCGACCGACGGGCGCATGTACTCGCTCGTGGCCTCGACGGGCAAGATCGCGTGGAGCAAGCAGACCGGCGGCTACGTCTACGCGGGGCCGGCGGCCGTCCATCAGACGATCCTCTTCGGCTCCTACGATCACCGCTTCTACGCGCTCAACGCGCGCACGGGTGCGCAGCGCTGGCGCTTCGACTCGCACGCGCGCATCTCGGGCTCGGCGACCATCGTCGACGACATCGTCTACTTCTCGACGTTCGGCAACGGCTCGTTCGGCCTCGCCGTGAACAACGGCCGCCTGCTCTGGCGCCGCATGGAGGGCCGCTACTCGCCGGTCGTCGCGACGCGCGACGCGTTCTACTTCACCGGCTACAACACGCTGCGGCGGCTACGGCCGCGCGGCCATCCGGCCGGACTCTTCCTGCGCTCCGACGGCTCCGTCATCGCCCGCGGCGGCCACGCCGTCCGCCGGCGCTGACTCGCCCCTCGGCAGCTCCTCACGCGGTGCCGCGAGCCCGCGGAAGAGCATCTCGCCGAGCGCCTCGCGCACGCTGCGCCGCGTGCGCACGACATCGCCCTCGCGCGTCAGCACCTCGTCCCACCAGGCGTCGAACAGCGCCGGCACCTGGACGGCCGAGACGGACCGCCGCATCAGGCTCTCGCCGCGCTCCAGGCCGAGCTCCCAGGCCGCCAGCGAGAGCAGGCAGCCGGAACCGTCGTCGACGCTGCCCCAGCCGCCGCCTTCGAGCTCGACGTCGCCGACATCGCTGCGCGCCGGACCGAGGATCGCACCCACGTTCGGGTGCTGACCCTGGTCGGGAAAACCATTCGTCGTGACCGAACTCGCCGGCGACGCGACTACCGCGGCGGCCACGAGCACGGCCAGAAAAGCAACACGCACAAAAACCCCCTCTTCATCGGAAGCGGCCCGATCCTATCGGGCCAGGAGTGGCGGCCTTGACGGACTTGGTTGCTTCCAACGTGACCGACTTGATCCGATCCGGTTAGCGAACAAGGCATCCGCGGCTCGCGCGAAGCTGTCCAAGGGCAGACCATCGCGGCGCTCCACGTCGCCGGATCGACGCAGGCCTGCCCGTGTTCCTCCCAATATTCACCGGAATGACGCAAACGTGTCACGGTGGGAGTACAGGTGGCAGCTCGAGCTGGGACTCGCCGTGGCGTCCGAAGATCGCATCGCGCGCGCCTGCGCGAAGGGAACGGCCCGGCGGCGACCAGGCCCGCCGGGTGCCGCGCAGCCGGTCCCAAGGCGGTCGCCGCGCCGAGGCGGGGGAGGGTACTTGCGGAGCGGCTGTGCGAGGTGCGCGGCGCTCGCGTGCGTTAAGGACGAGGTCGACATCCTCGTCCGGGACGATTTGCGCATCGCGCGCGCGTGCGCGCAAGCAACTGTCGGCTTCGCAGGCACGGGGCGGGGCCGGGCGGGTCCCGTTGCCCGTGCGGTGACCGAGGGCGTGGGAACACCGGGCCCGGTAGCGCGATCTCGGCATCCTCCACAAAGGTGAATGCGACCCCCGGCTGCAACTTCTGCATGGCGACTGGCCTGCGGCGCGGACTGGGGCGATCGTGTGAGAGTGTCTGGGCTGGAGGCATTGAGGAGGTTCGAGGATGGAAGGCCGCCCCGCCTACCCGGTTCGGCTCGAAGGCCGCTTGGATCCGCACCTGAGCCGTTGGCTCTGGCTGGTGAAGTGGCTGCTGGCGATCCCGCACTACATCGTGCTGTTCTTCCTCTGGGTCGCTTTCGTCGTGCTCACGATCGTCGCTTTCTTCGCGATCCTGTTCACCGGTCGCTACCCGCGGGGCATCTTTGACTTCAACGTTGGCGTGCTGCGCTGGACGTGGCGCGTCTCGTTCTACTCGTACGGCGCGTTGGGGACGGACCGCTACCCGCCGTTCACGCTCGACGAGGAACCTGACTACCCGGCGACGCTCGCCGTCGCGTATCCGGAGCGGCTGTCGCGAGGGCTCGTGCTCGTGAAGTGGTGGCTGCTCGCGATTCCGCAGTACATCCTGGTCGGGATTTTCGTCGGCGGCGCGGGCTCCGCGGCCGGTGGAGCCGAAGACTGGGGCGGGTGGCAGTGGTGGTATGGCGGTGGGCTGATCGGGGTGCTCGTGCTCTTCGCAGGAGTCGCGCTCCTCTTCGTGGCGCGGTATCCGCGCGGCCTCTTCGACTTCGTCGTCGGCCTCGACCGATGGGTTGCGCGGGTGGTGGCATACGCGGTGCTGATGACGGACGCCTATCCGCCGTTCCGACTCGACCAGGGCGAGGACGACCCGGCCGGAGGAGCGGCTATGGCGCCGGAAGCGCCGGCGGCGCCGTGGCGGCGCGCTCCGGAACAGCCGCCGCCCGCTGCCCAGACGCTGCGGCACAGCCCGCGCCGCGAGGCGGAGCTGGACGCGTTGTCCTCATCGTCGTGGGAGTCATCGCGGCGCTGCTCTCGCTGGGGTTGCTCGCTGGCGGCACGGCCCTCGTCGTGGTCGATCAGACCCAGCGCGACGAGGACGGCTTCCTGATGTCCCCGAGCGAGGAGTTCTCCACGGCGACGTACGCGATCGTCTCCGAGAGTGCCGACGTGGACTTCGGCGGCTCCGAGCGCGCCGCGCGCGCCATCCTCGGCGACGTCCGCATTCGCAGCGAGAGCGATCGCGACGTTTTCGTCGGCATCGCCCGGGACACCGACGTCGAGGCGTACCTGAACGGCGTCGAGCGCTCCGTCGTGACCGACATCGAAAAGGACCCGGAATACTCGCACCGCCCGGGCGACGCGCCGACCTCTCCTCCCGGTGACCAACGCTTCTGGGTCGCATCCACGAGCGGGTCTGGCGAGCAGACGCTCGAATGGGAGCCGGAGGACGGAGCTGGAGCGCAGTCGTCATGAACTCCGACGGATCCCGAGGAGTCGCATCCGAGCTGAGCATCGGAGCCGAGCTCGACGCGGCGCTGTGGGTCGGCATCGTGGTGCTCGTCGCAGGCGCGCTGCTCGCCGCCCTAGCAGCGCTCGCCATCACGGCTGGCGCACGCCGGGGGCGCGCAACTCCAAGCGCCGCCGCCTGACCGCAGCTCACCGACAGCCCCGCATCCGCGCCCCGCGCCTGGAGCCTCGACCACGGGGAGGGAGTACGCCGCCCCTTGTGCATCGCGCGCGCGTGCGCGTGAAGAACGGGCTGTCCGTCGGCTGCCCGCCCCCATGCGCGTGCGCGCCAGGGAACCGCGCCAGCGAAGGGGGAGGGGTACCCCGGCGGGAGATCATGTACCGGGGAGATCGTGATCATGTACGGGTCGGCGACGAGCACGACGCTGACGACGTACGTGCCGATGCATCGCGCGGGCGCGCGCGCGAGGGAACGTGAACGCACAGCCGGCGACCTCGATCTGCTGCCGGTGGCGTGGTGGGCCGGACGGCGAGCAGGCGGTGGGCGAGCGCCCGCGTGGGCACTCGCGCGAGCCGGCCGACGTCCGCTTCGGTTTGTCACAAACGGCGCTATGCTGGTCCCGCGACGCGGGGTGGAGCAGTCAGGTAGCTCGCCGGGGTCGGAGCCCGGAGGTTCGCAGGTTGAAATCCTGCCCCCACTCCTTCCACGTTGCTGCGGCGGAGGACATCACGAGGAAGGGGACAGACGTGAAGGCTCGCGCCAGCCGTTCGAGGTTCGTGGTCGCAGGCGTTGCGATCGCATTGCTCTGCGCAGGGGTGGCAGCTGCGGTGACCGGGACGTTCACGCCGGCTCCGGGTTCTCCGGTCGCGGTTGGCATGAACCCGCACTCGATCGCCGTGACCGACTTCAACCTCGACGGCAGGCTCGACCTCGCGACGTCGAACGTGGGCTCGGACAACGTCTCGATCTTGCGCGGGAACGGGCGAGGTGGCTTCGCGGCCCTCACGCCGGTGACCGTCGGCGACCAGCCGCACTCGCTCGCCACCGGATTGTTCAATCGCGACGTCTGGCCCGACCTCGTCGTGGCCAACTCCGAGTCGGACAATCTGTCCGTCCTGCTCGGAAACGGATCGGGCGGCTTCACCGCCGCACCCCTGGTACCGGGTGGTGGCGACGGGCCGTGGTACATCGCGGTCGGCTTCCTGAACCGCGACCTGAAGCTCGACCTGGCCGTCGCCAACGCCTTCAGCCAATCGGTCTCGATCTTCCTCGGCGACGGCACCGGTGGCTTCACTGCGGCAACGCCGGTTCCCGTCGGCGACGTGCCCTACGGGATCGCGATCGCCGATCTGAACCGCGACGGGAAGGCCGACCTCGCGGTCGCGAACCAGTTCGCGCACTTCGTCTCGATCCTGCTCGGCAACGGGAGCGGCGGGTTCTCGCCCGCTCCGCCCGTGCCGGCCCCGATGGCGCCGTCGTGGGTCAAGGCCGCCGATCTGAACCGCGACGGCAAGGTCGACCTCGCCGTCACGAACCAGGGCTCCGACACCGTCACGATCCTGCTGGGGAACGGAAACGGCACCTTCGCGCCTGCGCCCGGTTCGCCTGTCCTCGTCGCCGACTGCTTCCGTCCTGGGCATGCCTGCGGCCCCACGCCACTCGCGATCGCCGATCTGAATCACGACGGCAAGCTCGACCTCGCGACGGGCAACATCTTCTCGGACAACGCGTCGATCTTGTTCGGCGACGGTTCGGGACGCTTCGCTCCCGCCGCCGGGTCGCCGGTCCCCGTCGGCGACGGCCCATTCGCGCTCGCCGCCGCCGATCTGAACTGGGACTTCCGGACCGACCTCGCGCTCACCGGCTACAACTCGAACGACGTCACCGTCCTGCTGAACTCGCGCTCGGGGTAGCGCTCTAGGACTCGGACGCGTGGAAGACGTCCGGGTCGACAGCGACGTGGGCGTTCGAGCTCGATGACGTCGGCGAGCGTCTGCCGGTAGTCGATCCCGTACTGCTTCCGGATGTCGCAGTGCTGGGTCAGGTCTTGCAGCGCAACAAATGCGTGTTCAGGCTCATCTCACTTGGGCTGCGGCGCGGTAACTTCTTCCACCGCTTCAGCCGCTCCGCGATCAGCTGACCGAGGGGGACTTCAGGGTGCCGGTCTACTCGTCAGCCCACCAGTCGCGCTGGCCATCGACGTCTTCGCGCCACGCCTCGCCGAGAGTGGGCGCGCCGATGACGAGGATCTCGAGGCCCTTCGGCCCAGGCGCGACCCGCGTGGACGGCTGGTCGTGGACGAGTTCCTGCGCGTGGACGGCCGCGACGAGCTGTGGGCGGCAGGCCACTGCGCCGCGGTGAGGCACCCGAAGGGCGGCACGTGCCGCATTTGCCACCGGTTGCCACTGGTTGCGACCGCTGGGCTCCATAAACGCTCCATCCCCGTCGCCGGAATCTCGGATGAACGCGGATACGGAGCCGCTGCTCTCAACGGCCGGAGGGATGACTGTTCGCACGTAGAGAGGGGTCGAATTGCTCGTCCCGCTCAGGTCGAAGGCTCGCTCAGGCGAGAGGACGCTCGCGCATCCGAGTGTGGTGGGCGCTGGGCTTGGCCGGGCACGCCCGGCAGCGTTTACAGTCCGAGCATCGGCAAACGTCAAGGAAGGGGCGGTGACGAGAATGGCTGCTGAAACTCCGACGATCGTGCTTGTCCACGGTGCATGGGCTGACGCCACGGGCTTCGACGCCGAAATCCGCGCCTTGCAGGACCGAGGGTACTCCGCCATCGGGTTCGGTAACCCGCTTCGGGATCTCGCTGGCGACGCCGCCTACCTGACGGAGTTCCTGCGGACGCTTAGCGGGCCGATCGTGCTCGTCGGCCACTCCTACGGCGGCAATGTGATCTCCACCGCCGCGATTGGCAACGAGCAGGTCGAGGCGCTCGTCTTCTTCAACGGCTGGATGTGCGACGTTGGCGAGAGCCAGCAGCAGCTCCTCGAGAGGTTTGAAGGCAGCCTTGTTGGGCCTTCAATCAGGCCCGTTCCGTTCACCAACCCCGACGGGAGCGAGGGCACCGACCTTTACCTCGCGCCAGAGGCATTCCGCGAAGCCTTCGCCGCTGATGTCGATCCTGAGACGGCCGCGGTGATGGCCGCGGCACAGCGGCCCTATGCCGCCGCCGCGTTCGCAGCCACGCCGTCGGCCCCGCCAGCCTGGAATACGCTGCCGTGCTGGTATTTGCTCGGTACCGAGGACAAGGCGATCCCGCCGGCCCTCCAGCGGTTCATGGCTGAGCGCGCGAACGCCACGATCGTGGAGATTCCGGCTTCGCACGTCTCGTTCGTTTCCCAGCCTGAGGCCGCGACCGAACTCATCCTGCAAGCCGTCGAGGCGACCGCCGCAGCCGCCTGACCAGCGCCTGAGCAGGCGCTCGCCCATGGGAGCCGACCGTGGGCGCGCGCTGGACGAAGGCCGCAGGCCGGGCCCCGCCCCTGCTCAGGAATCGAGGGAGTGGGTACCCAGCCACGGACCTGCTCCCCGCAGGTTCGTATCGCGCGCGCGTGCGCGGGAGAACAGCAGTCCCCCGCGGCGGCCGGCGCACCCCCGACCGGGCGCCAACACAGCCGACTTGATCGAGGGGGGGTGGAGTACCGCCCGCCGGGAAGGCATCACCCTCGAGGGTGACACGACGGTTCTCCCGTATCGCGCGCGCGTGCGCGCGAGAGCAGCAGCCCGGAGCGGGGTAGCGCCGGAGTACTCCTCCCCCTCGGCGCGGCGGCGAACTCGGGGCGTGGATGGCGGCCGCCGCCCGGGCCCGGCCACCATCGCGCGCGCGCGGTTTCGGCGCGGCTCGCGACTCGCAGGAGTACGGGGCGGCCGCTGCTCGGACGGCTGTGCGAGGCTGCGTGTCGGTCGGGATCCTGCCTTCCGAAATCGTCCTTGAGGACGATTTCGGTATCCCGTGCGCGTGGGCGCGCGACGACTCGCCCGCGCTGCACCCCTCGGGCCATCTGCGCAGCGTCGTCGGGGCCCGCCGGCCCCGCGCTGGTGCCGATACTCGGGCCGTGCGCTGCGAACGCCGCCTAGCAGCGTCGGTGCTCGCGCTGGCCGTCCTCATGCTGGCTCCGCTGTCGAGGGCCGCCGACCCGCCTAACCCCAACGACCCCTGCTCGCCCGGCGGGCGGAACATGTGCGGGACGCTCGGCGTCGGCTTCTACGAGCACGTACCGCTACGGCTCCGCTGGTTCGGCGACTTCCGCGGCGCCGTCCCGGGCCGAGCGTACACGTTCTGCATCGACCTCGGCTACTGGTACCCGCGCCGCGCGCTACCGCTTCCGCGAGTCGGCCGCGCCGCTCCGTAACCGCGACGACGAGCCGTCCCGCTCGTCGAACCAGCAGCGGATGGCGTATGCGGTCTGGACGCTACGGCCGGACGACGAACCCGAACCAGCAGGCGGCCGTGATGCTCTACGTCCACTCGCTGATGGGCGACGCGCGCCCGGGCGAGATCGATCCGGCCGCCGTCAACCCGTCGCGTCGTCGCCGCTCTTCGAGCGGATCGCGCGCGAGGCGCGAGCGCCACCACGGCCCGTATCGCGTCGAGCTGCGCGTCCCGGGCCGCTCACGGCGGGCACGTCTGCGAGCGTGACGATCCGCGTGACCTCGCGCGCGGGCGTCGGCGTCCCCGACATGCCGCGTCGCGCTGACCGCCCGCGGCGCGAGCCGTGCCGGGCTCGGTGCAGACGGACAGCGCCGGCGTCGCGCGCGTGACGTTCACGGCTCGGCGGCGGGGACGATCCGGCTCGTCGGCGCGCAGCGAGCCGCTTGCCTCGACGCTGCCGAGGGTCTTCGCGCCGACGACGGCCGCCGCCGCGCGCAACGGCCAGCGCCTCGTCGCGCCGGGCTCGCAGACCGTCACCGGCACGGTCAGACGCTGCGGTGGCGAAGGCGCGGCTCGACGGCTGTCGTCGGTGGCCGTGCCGACGCCGGATGCTCGATCGGCGAGGCCGAGCCGCGACCGTGTCACGATCAGCGGCGCGCTACGAGCTACCGCGGGCGCGTCGCCGTCCGGATCCACGGCCCGTTCGCGACCGCGGCTGCGATCCGCTGCTCCGGCACGCCCGCGTGGACGGGGACGCTCGAGGTCTCCGGCTCGGGCGCGTTCACGACGCCGGCCGCGCGAGCTCGACCAGGTCGGTTGGTACACGTACGTCGAGGCCGTCCCGGGCGACGCGCAGCCACGTCGGCGTGACGACGCCGTGCCGCGCGCCCGGCGAGACGTTCCGCGTCGAGACGCAGCCGCGCGTGCAGACCGTCGTCAGCTCGCAGCGCGTCCAGCCGGGCACCGCGATCCACGACACCGTGACTCGTGAGCGGCCTCGCCGGCGAGCGCGTGACGGTCACGGCCGCGCTTTACGGCCCGTTCGCGTCGCGCGACGCGATCCGTCTGCACCGGCAGCGCGGCGTGGACGGGCACGATCGACGCGACGCAGGACGGCGAGTACCAGACGGAGGACCACACGGTCACCGTCGCCCGGGCTACTACACCTACGTCGAGTGGATCGCGGCAGCCGGGTTCGTGCGCGCGGCTGAGGCGCCGTGCGGCGAGGTCGCCGAGACGGCGATCGTCGATCGGGGCGCCGCAGCTGCGCACGACGATCAGCGTCGCAGCAGACCCGGCCCGGCGCGACGATCACCGACCGCGTCGCCGTGACCGGGATCGGCGTGCTCAGCGTCCCCGTCCGCGGTCCAGCTCTGGGGTCCGTTCGCGACGCGCGGCGCGATCGCGTGCACGGGCACGCCCGTTCTGGACGGGCACGTTCCCGCGACCGGCGACGGCACGTACACGACCGCGCCGGTGCAGGTCGAGCGGGCCGGCTACTACACCTACCAGGAGTCGATCGCTGCGAGCCCGGCGACCACCGCGGTCACGACGACCTGTGCCGAGGCCGCCGAGACGACGTTCGCCCGGGCGGCGCCGATCGTGACGACGCTCGTGTCGCAGCGAGGTCGGCTCCCCGGCTCGTCGCTCTCCGATCGCATCCGCGTGACCGGCCTCGGCCGCACGCCGGCCAGCGATCGATCGTCGAGCTGTTCGGCCCGTTCGGCTCGCGCGCCGCGATCCGCTGCTCCGGCGACGCCGCTACTGGCGCGGGCGCGTGTACGCGCACGGCGACGGCGAGCTCCGGTCGCCGCCGCGTCCGGTGTCGCCGCGTCGGCCTCTACACCTTCCGCGAGCGCATCGCGGCCGCCGACCTGGCCACGCGAGACCGAGTGCGCGCTCGTGGCGGAGACGGCGCTGGTGTCGGCCGCGATCGTCACCGGACGCGGCGACCGCGGCCCGCGTCACCGTCGCCGCGCGAGCGCCGCCGGCGCGACGCCGATCGCGCGTGCGGCTCGCGGCCGCTCGGCATCGACGCGCCGATCGCTGCCGTCGCGATCGACATCGCGCGACGGCGATGCTCGGCGGCGCGCCGCGGACATCCGCCGCACGGGCTGGTGGCGCGACGGGACGGCGCCGGGCGCGACGCAGGGCGCGGTGCTGATCGCCGGCCACGTCGACAGCGCGAAGGCGGGGCCCGGCGCGTTCTTCCGGCTCCACGAGGCGCGCCCCGGCGACGCGGATCGAGGTCGCCAACCGCGCGGCCGGACGTTCGCCTATCGCGTCGTCTCGGTTCGCACGCTACCGAAAGGCCGACCTGCCCGGCGAGCGTCTACACGCGCAACGGCCCGGCGCGGCTCGTCCTCGTCACGTGCGGCGGGCCGTTCGAGCCGCCGCCGGGCCACTACCGCGACAACGTCGTCGTCGACCGCCGTGCCCGCCGGTGCCGGCTAGCGGGCGAGCAGCTCGTTGTCGGACGTTGCGGCGGCGAACCTCGGCACGACCATCCGCCACGCGTCGAGCGTCGGCAGCGACTGGGAGCGTTTACGTCGCGCGGCGGCGACGTGGCCTCCGGCACCCGGATCCGCGGCCTCGCTTCGACCGACGGGAGGGGTCCCGTCGCGCGCCGAGATCCTCCGGCATCGCGCGTGCGTGCGCGCGAGGGAACCGCGGCTCAGCGCCCGGGCCCGCCAGCCAGGCCCCGCGCTCCTCGCGACGACGAGGGGGAGGGGTGTACCCCGGAGCGAGAGGGTCGTGATCATGTACGGGCCGACGACGAGCACGATGTCGACGACGAAGGAACGTGACCGGTCGGTCGACGACGATCGTCGACGCGCGCAGCGGGCGCGGGCGTCGTCGTCATGATCGTCGCGGCTCGGCGCCGAGACGATCCCGGCCTCGGCTCCGCGCGCGCGCGTGCGCGCGCGCGGCGCCGTGCGCGCCCGCCGACCACCGGCCGCGCAGCCGCCCGAAAGCACCGCCGCCCGGGTCCCCCTCCCCTCGCCGAGGCGACGGCCTTGGGGCCCAGTGGCGAGCCTCGCGACATCTCGGGCAGCGACTTCGTCTCTCGCGCCGCACGCGCGCGTTTCAAGCGAGAGCTGCGTCCCCGAGTACCCTCCCTCGCGCTGCCACGATGTGCTCGGGGCCTAGCTGCGAGAAGCGCCGCGCACACAGGTACTCCCTCCCGCACAGTCGCGGCGACGCCGACGGGACCGGCGGGCGCGCGCGATACAATAGAGCTTCCCGGTCGGTCGCCAGCACCGCGGCCCGCGCAGCACCACTCCTGCCATCGCTCAGTCGGTGCGGGGCCGGCCTTGCAGCGGTAGGCCTGCGCGCGCTGTGATCAGGGTTGCGCTGTCAGCTGAAGGAGCGCGTGCGAGATTCCGTTCCGGGTGAGAGCAGCCGGCTACTGTGTCGCTGGCGAGCGCGGCGCGGCGCTTCGACGTCTTTCTCTCGCACAACAGCCGCGACAAGCGGTTCGTCGAGCGGATCGCGGAGCGGCTGAAGCGGGCGCGGCTCGAGCCGTGGCTCGACGACGTGGCGCCTGGTGCCGGGCGCGGACTGGCAGCAGGGGCTTGGCGAGGGGTCTGGCGGCGTCGCGGTCGTGCGCGGTGTTCGTCGGCCCGGCGATCTGGGCGCGTGGGAGAACCAGGAGTGCAGCCGTCGCGCTCGACCGGGCGGCAAGGACCCGAGTTCCGGGTGTTCCTGGTGCTGTTGCCGGGGCTGCCGGAGCCGTTCGACGCCGCCGCGCTCTCGCCGTTCTTGCGGCTGCGCACCTGGGTCGACTACCGCGCGGTCTCGATGACGAGCGCGCCTTCCAGGCGCTGGTCAGCGCGATCAACGGGGTGCCGCTCGGCCCGGCGGTGCCGCTCGAAGCCGACAGCGCGGACGTCGTGCCCGTACCGCGGTCTCGAGGTGTTCGAGGAGGAGCACGCCGAGTTCTTCTTCGGCCGCGACGCCGACGTGCAGCGGCTGGTGGAGAAGCTGAAGGGGACGCGCTTCCTCGCGGTGCTCGGCGCGTCGGGCAGCGGCAAGTCGTCGCTCGTCCGCGCGGGGCTGGTCCGGCGCTGACGGCGCGGCGCGCTCGCCGGGGAGCGAGACCTGGGAGATCGCGATCGTGCGGCCGGGCGCGCATCCGCTCGAGGCGCTGGCCGCGCAGCTGCGTCCGTCTCGCGCCGGCGGCGGCGATGCAGGAGACGCTCGACGAGCTCGCGACCGACCCGCGCACGCTGCATCTCGCGGCCTCGCTCGCTGCTCGCAGAGCGACCGCCGGAGACGCGCGCCTGCTCTCGTCGTCGACCAGTTCGAGGAGGTCTTCACGCTCTGCCGCGACGAGGGCGAGCGGCGCCGCGTTCTTCGCCAACCTGCTCTACGCGGCCTCGGTTCCGCGACGGCGCAGCGGCGTCGTGCTGACGATGCGCGCGGACTTCTACCACCGCTGCGGCGCCTACCCGGAGCTCGCGCAGCAGCTCGCGGCGCACGCAGTACCTCGTCAGCCCGATGAACCCGACGGCCTGCGCCAGGCGATCGAGGAGCCTGCGCGCCGCGTCGGCCTCGCGCTCGAGCCGGGCCTCGCGCGACGATCCTCGACGACGTCGCCGAGCAGCCGGCGCGCTGCCGCTGCTCGAGCACGCCTGCTCGAGCTCTGGAGCGGCGTCAGGCGCGGCGGCATGCTGACGCTCGCCGGCTACCAGGAGAGCGGCGGCGTCGAGGGCGCGATCGCGAAGCGGGCCGAGCACGTCTTCCGCGCGCTCGACGCCGGCGCCAGCAGGAGATCGCGCGCCGGACGTTGCTGCGACTGACCCAGCCCGGCGAGGGAACCGAGGACACGCGCCGCCGCGCGCAGCTCGTCGGAGCTCGGACGCAGGCGCGGCACGACGTCGACGCGGTGCTGGCGCCGGCTCGTCGACGCGCGGCTCCTGTCACCTCGCCGCGACGAGGCGCCGGCGGGACGTGGTCGAGGTCGCGCACGAGGCGCTGATCCGCGGCTGGCCGCGGCTGCGCGCATGGATCGACGAGGACCGCGCCGGCCTCCGCGTCCACCGCCGGCTGACCGAGCCGCGCGCGAATGGGACGACTCGCGTCGCGACGCGAGCGTCCTCTATCGGGGAGCCCGCTCGCCGAGGCACTCGGATCGCTGATGAGACAGTGGTTCCTCGAACACGCTCGAGCGACGAGTTCTTGGCAGCGAGCCGGGCCGCCGCAAACGAACTCGAGCTGGCTCGCCAGCGAACGCGGCGGTTGCGAGCCCTCGCGCTTGTGCTCGCTTTTCTCCTCGCTGCGGCTACAGGCGCAGCCGCAGAGACGCAGACGCCAGACCGGACCGGGCCCATCGCGCCCAGTCGCGGGCGCTCGCGGGACGCGCTCGCAAGCAAAGAGCACGAGCCAGGCGGCGGCGCTCCGTCTCGCGGTGCGCGCCGCGAAGGCAGGCACCGACCGACGAGGCGGAGGGTGCGCTGCGCGAGACACTCGCGTGGAACATGCTCCGGGAGGTTGGACCGCCATGCGGGCCTGGCCGAACTGCGCGTTCACGACCGACGGCACGCTCGTCGCCACGCCGATTATGTACGGCACGGCGCGGATCTCGGACGTCGCGACGGGGACGTCCTGCACGTCCTCCGCGGTCAGCCGGCCCGGTCTTGGCGTCACCTTCAGGCCCGACGGCACGCTCGTCGCCACGGCCAGCTATGACGGCACGGCGCGGATCTGGGACGTCGCGACGGAGGACGTCCTGCACGTCCTCCGCGGTCATGCCGGCCCGGTCTTGGCGTCACCTTCAGCCCCGACGGCACGCTCGCCATGACAGCCGGTGCCGGGACGGCACAGCGCGCGTGTGGAATGTCTCCACCGGAGAATCGTCCAGACGCTTCGCGACCGCAGGGGTCCGATTCAGTGCTGCCTTCAGCCGCGACAGCAAGCTGGTTCTCGCTCCCAGCTACGACGACAACGCGCGGATCTGGGACGTCGCCACCGGCGACCTCGTCCGCATCTTCCAGGCCGCCACAACGCTGCCGCGGGCGCGTCCTTCAGCCCGGACGGGACGCTCGTCGCTACCGCCGCACCAACCTGACGCCGCGGATCTCGGACGTCTCCACAGGCGCGCGCTGTTCCACACGCTCCGCGCAGGCCCCAGCGAGCGGCCCTCTCTTCGGCGCCGCGTTCGACTATGACGGCCAACTTGTCGTCACCGTTGGCACCTACGACGTGCGGATCTGTGCGTTGCCGCCGGCCACTCATACACACCCTCGGCCCCGCCTACGGAAGGGGCACCTTCTTCGGCGCCGTCTTCAGCCTGACCGGCAGGCAGGTGGCCACCTCCGGTGATTACGGCACGCAGATCTGGGACGTTGGCAGCGGCGACCTCGTCCGCAACCTCGGAACCCACGAAGGAGAACCCTTCGTCAAGCGCCGCGTTTCGGCGGCCTAGACGGCACGCTGTAGCCGGCACCAGCGAGGCCGGGCACGCGGATCTGGAGCGTCGGTACCGGCGAACCATCCACGATGCTCGGTCCCACGCACCATACACACCAACCCTTCATTCTCAGGCACCGTCTTCAGCCCGGACGGCGAACCACCGTCACCGCTGGCGCCGACGGCGCGCCACGCATCCGGAATGTCGCCAGTGGCGACGTCGTCCGCACACTTCGCGGCGATCGCGGCGACGTACTGAACGCCGCCTTCAGCCCGGACGGCAGGCGACTCGTTACCGGCGGCCGCGACGGCAGGGCGCGCATATGAACGCGGCCACGGCGACCTGGTCCGCACGCTTCGCCATCATCGCGGCTCGGTGCTGAGCGCCGCCTTTAGCCCGGACGGCTGGACGGTCGCACAGCCAGCGGCGACGGAGTGCCTTCGGATTTGGAGCGTTGCCCTCTGGCGACAGCGTCCGCGCCTTCGGCGTTCCAGTCGAAGGCACCAACGTGAACCTCTTCTCCAGCGCCGCGTTCAGCCCAGACGGCAAGCTGGTCGTCGCCGCCGGAGGCTTCCTCAGCGGCCTGGACGTCGCGAGCGGACACAGCCTGCATCCCCTTGACCTGTTCGGTGACGTCCAGCGCGTCGCGTTCAGCCCCGATGGCAGGCTGGTCATCACCGCTGGCTCAGACAGCGGGAGCGATCCGCCCTCATCTGGGATGCTGCTACCGGCCGACATGATCCTGGCCCTTGACCCCGAATCTCCAAAGGGTCCGGAGCGTCTCTGTTCGGCCTGGCTGGGTCGATTGTCATCATCGACGACTGGGGGCGAAGGCCGATCGTCTGGGCCTGCGGATCTGCGCGATGCATCGATCGGCCGATCGCTCACAATGGCGACTCGACTTGCGTCGCCGTAGGCGCCAGCTAACGTGCCGCCGTCTAACAACGCGGCCCACCGTCGACGGCTCCAAGGCCGTCGCCGACGCAAGAGGGAGGGATAGGCGCTGCCCGACTGCGCGCCGGTCGCGATGTCGCGTTCCGAATCGACGTGGAGAACGATTCTGGGAACGCGCGCGCGTGCGCGCGAGGGAAACCTTGGGGACGCGCGGCGTGACGCCGCCGACCAGGCCCCGAACGTCGCCGAGGCCGAGGCGTGGGACCCCCTACAGCGAGGACGACGGAGGTTGCGTGGGGTCGCCGACGTGACGTCGACATCGTCTTCCAGAACGATTTCTGCATCGCTCGCGCGTGCGCGCGACGGAGACGTGGCGCCGCCACACTCAGCGCCGGCGCGGCCTTCGGTGTCGAGTGAGCGTCCGAGAACCATCATCAGACCCTGCCCGGTTGCGTGGCCGCGTGACCCCACAGGTGAGCGCGCTGGTGTTGCCCCGCGCTCTGCCGCCGATGGCAGCGGCGCGGCGCGGCGTGGCATCGGTTTGGCAGCGACGCGCGGCAGGGTGCGGTCGTCAGAGATGTTCAAGCGAAAGGAGTGGCAATGGCTCAGGAAAACGTGGTGGTCGTTCGGTTCACGGAGCCGAGCAAGGCCTACCAGGCGCTGAGCGTGCTGAAGGACTGCGATGCCGAGGGTCGCATCGGTCTGGAGTCCGCGGCGGTCGTGGAGCGCACGGCAGCGGGCGAGCTGCGCATTCCGGAGAGCGCCGACAACGTCGGCCTCGTCGGGACTGCGAGCGGCTCGCTGATCGGGATGCTCGTCGGCGTCCTCGGCGGGCCGGTCGGTGTTCTGCTCGGCTGGGGCGCCGGCGCCCTGATGGGCGGTGCGTTCGACGTCGATCGCGCCGTGACCTCCGATGAGGCGCTCACCGTTCTCGGCAGGGCGATTCCGCCCGGATCGACTGCCGTGATCGCGAGCGTCGAGGAGCCGGCGGTCGAGGTGATCGACGCGCGAGATGACGAAGCTCGGCGGCGAGGTGACGCGCCGGCCGGTCGCCGAGGTCATGGGCGAGCTCGATGCGGCCGAGGAGGCCGCCGACGCCGCGGCGCGCGAAGCGCGGCGGGTAGTGCGCGAGAAGCGCAAGGCCGAGCTCCACGCCGGTGTCGAGGAGCGCGTCGGAAAGGTGAAGGAGAAGCTCCACGTCTCCTGACGACGCGCGCGTCCCGTGCTCGCCGAAGCCCGCCGGCCCGCACGGTCGGCGGGCTTCGTCGCTTCATGGCCGGATGCCAGGCGGCGCTCGGGACGCGGCTTCACCGGCGCGTTCCAGCCTGCGAGACTCATCCGTGCAGGCCACCCGACGCCGTCGATGAGCGAACTCCTCGAGATCCGGCTTCTCGGCCCGTTCGAGGTTCTCGCGGGCGGGACGCCCGCGGACGTGGGCGGCTCGAAGCGTCAGGCCCTGCTGGCGATGCTCGCGCTCCGGCAGCGGCCGCGTGGTCGACGTCGACGCGCTCGTCGACGGCCTGTGGGGCGAGGAGCTCCCGGCCGCTCCGCGGAACGCGCTCCATCATCACATCGCCCGCCTTCGCGCCGCGCTCGGAGAGGCGTCGATCGTCGGCTCGACCGACGGGTACGCACTCAAGGACGCGCGCGTGGACGCGGTGCGGTTCGAGGAGCTGCTCGCGGAGACGCGCGCCGCGTTGCGCGACGGCGACGTTCCTGCCGCGGCGGACGCGGTCGCGTCGGCGCTGGCCCTCTGGCGCGGGCCGGCGCTGCAGGGTCTGACCGGCACGGCGTGGTTCAGCGCCGAGGCACGCCGGCTCGAGACGCTGCACGTCGACGCGCTCGAGGAGGACTTCGAGGTCAGGCTCGCGCTCGGCGAGCATCGCGAGCTCACGCCGGCGCTCCGGTCGGCGCTCGCGGACAACCCCTTCCGCGAGCGGCTGTGGGGGCAGCTGATGCTGGCGCTCTACCGCAGCGGCCGCCAGGCGGATGCGCTCGAGACGTTCCAGGAGGCGCGGCGCGTGCTCGCCGACGAGCTCGGGCTCGAGCCGGGGCCGGAGCTTCGGCGGCTCCAGGAGGCGATCCTCGCGCACGACCCGGCGATCGCCGCCGTCCCGGTCGACCGCAGGCGCCGCGGCAATCTGCCCGCGCCGTCGACGTCGTTCGTCGGCCGCGAGGACGAGCTCGGCCAGGTCGCGGGCGTTCTGCACGAGCACCGCCTCGTGACGCTCACCGGCGCCGCCCGGCGTGGGCAAGAGCCGGCTCGCGGTCGAGACGGCGCGCTCGCTCGAGGACGAGTTCCCGGACGGCATCTGGCTCGTCGACTTCGCGCGCGCGGGCGGCGCGGACGACGCCGTCCGGCTCCTCGCACACGCCGTCGACGTTCGCGGCTCCGACCCGCTCGCGCGCGTGACTTCAAGGCTGCGAGATGCGGAAGCGCTCGTCGTTCTCGACGCGTGCGAGCACGTGCTCGACGAGGCAGCGCGGATCGCGTCGACGCTGCTCGCGGAGTGTCCCCAGGTCCGGATCCTGGCGACGAGCCGCGAGGCGCTCCACGTCGCGAGCGAGGTGAGACTCCCCGTGGCGCCGCTCGAGGCCGCGGCCGTCGAGCTCTTCCTCGAGCGTGCGCGCGCGGCACGACCCGGATTCGAGCCGGACGCCGAGGCCGTCGCGCTCGCTGCCGAGATTGCCCGGCGCGTCGACGGATTGCCGCTCGCGATCGAGCTCGCCGCCGCGCGCGTGAACGTGCTCGGGCTCGCGGAGCTCGTCTCCATCCTCGAGCGGCGCGCGGCGCTCCTGCGCGACAGCCCGGCCTCCGACCCGGCCCGCACCGCGCTGCAGGGGCTCGTGGAATGGAGCTACGACCTCTTGCACGGGGACGAGAAGACGCTGCTCCAGCAGCTGGCCGTCCACCGCGGCGGCGCGTCCCTGCCGTCGCTCGTCGCGCTCGCAGCGAGGCACGGCCTCAACGAGGCGACCGTCGCGTATCTCGTTGCGGCGCTGGTCGACAAGTCGATCGTGTCGGCCTCGTTCACCGGCGGCGCCGCCCGCTACGACATGCTCGACACGGTCCGCGAGTACGTGCTCGAGCGTCTCGCCGAGAGCGGCGGGCTCGCCGCCGCCCGCGGCGCGCACGCCGAATACTTCGCGGCACTCGCCGACGAGGCGCGCGTCGAGCTGCGCGGGCCGGAATGGCTGCGCTGGGAACGCCGCCTCGAGCTGGAGAACGACAATCTCTGGGCTGCGCTGGCTTACGCTCGCGACGCGCCCGACCCTGCCGTCGCGGTTCGGCTCGGCACGTTGGGGTGGTACTTCGCGCTGGCCGACCGCGTCTCCGAGGGACGGCGCTTCCTCGAGCTCGCCCTCTCTGCCACGGACGATGACGCTCCGGTCGAATTGCGGATCGAGCAGCTCGCCGACCTCTGCTACATCGCAACCGAAGAGTTCGATCTCGGCCCCGCGCTCGCGGCCGGCGAACGCGCGGTCTCGCTTGCCGCGACCGCTGCGGCACCATGGCAGCGCGGCTTCGCGCAACTGATGCTCGCGCTCGCCCTCGGGCAATCGGGCGACGTCGAACGCGCTGCCACGATGGCGGACGACGCGGCCGCCGCGTTCGAGGCGGCTGGAGACGACTGGGGCATCGCAGCGAGCAGCCTCATTCGCGCAATCGGTGCGGCGCACGCCGGCGACGTCTCTACCGTCACTGCGACGGCCTCGGTCGCCCGCCGTCACTCGGACGCGGTCGGATACGACGCGTTTCGCGCCCCGGTGCTGCTGCTCGAAGCGTGGGCGGCCGAGGGACGCGGGGAAGACGCGGCCGCGGTGGATGCGTACCGGCGCGCGTTCGAGCTCGCCGGGCGAATCGGGTTCGGCGACCACGCGGCGTTCGCTCTCGCCGGACTCGGAGCGATCGCTCTCGCGAACGGCGATCTGCGCAAGGCCGAGGAGCTCCAGCGGCAGGCGCTTGCGACAGCCGAGGCAGCCCAGGCGCCGTGGGTCGCGGCCCAGGCACGTGTCCACCTCGCGCGGATCGCCGCGGCGTCCGGAAACACGGACGAAGCCGATCGCCTGTACCGCGAGGTCCTCGAGTGGTCGACGATGCAACGGCCGCACCAGGCGCGCGAGAGCCTCTTCGTCGCGCTCGCCGGCAACCCGGCCACGGCAGCAGAGCGCGGGCTCGCCGAGATCGCCGAGCCCCGCCCCGACACCGCGCTCACCTAGAGCTGGCAGAAGCGCCGCCGCGCCTGGCAGAGCGTTGGCATCGGCGCCGACGAGCCTTCGTGGCGTCAGAGAACAGACCAACAGGAGGCTCGAACATGAGCACAACCACGATCGAGGACCAGCTCGCGGAGGTCCGCCGCCGGATCGCCCGGCTGCAGGCATTCGCGCAGACCGGCCTCGTCGCGGACAGCGCGCGGATCCAGCGCCACCTCGACGCACTGCACCAGGAGGAGGCATCGGTCCTGGCCGCGGTGCGCCGAGGCCCCCGACGAGGTCGAGGAGAAGCTCGGGCAGCTGAGGACGAGGCTCGCCGTCGCCGAGAACTCGCTGGTCGCAGACGTCTCCGACGAGTGGACGACGTTCGCGGCCGCCGTCGAGGACGAGCTCCGCAGCTGGGACACCTACCTCGAGCGGCTGCAGGCGACGGCCGCGGCGAAGGCCGGGAATGCGCGCGAGCGGGCCGAGGCGGCGATCGCCGACGTCCGCACCCAACGGATCGCGGTCTACGACCGCCTCGCGCAGGCGCGCGAGGACGTCAACGGCGCCTGGCACGAGCAGAGGAACCACGTCAGCGCGGCTCGCGACGAGCTCGAAACGGAGGCCGACGAACTGTCGGCGAGGATGAAGTGAAGGGAGGCGGCGAAGTCGTGGCAGTGAAGGAGACTCGATCGAGTCCTGGTGACCGCACTCGTCGCGATGTGCGTCGGTGCGCTGATGGTGCACGCGGCGTTGCAAGCGGCAGCTCGCCTGGCGGCCGCGGCGGCCGCCAAGGAAGGCGGCGGCGGTGCGCAGCGCAACGACCGGCGCGCACTGCCGTCGCGCCTCGCCCCGACGCTCGCCGGCCCGAGCCGAACCCGGCGCTCGTCCGGCAGGCCGAACAGCGGGCGCAGAGCATCGAGAACCGGATCGCCGACCGGATCACCGCGTTCGCCGGGTCGATGCCGTTCGTCTACATCCACATCGCCTGGTTCGGCTGCTGGATCGGGTTCGGCGTCGAGAAGTACCCGTTCGGCCTGCTGACGATGATCGTCTCGCTCGAGGCGATCTTCCTCTCGACCTTCGTGATGATCAGCCAGAACAGGGCGGACGCGAAGCGTCAGGCGATCGCCGACCAGCAATGGCAGACCGTCAAGGAAGAGGACAGGCAGAACGAAGAGCTGCTCGAGCTCTCGCGTCAGATCCTCGAGCTCACGAAGGCGATCCACGCGGAGACGCCTTCGCGCCCGGCGCGTAAGAGAGAGGCGACTCTCCGCAGCCGGGCGCGCGCGCCCGACGCCGCCGGCGCCAGCTGCTGGCAGCACGGAAGGCGGCGGTGGCAGCGGTCTGGCATCGACGCCGTGCAGGTTTCGCGGTGCAAACGTCAACCCCGAAATGGGAGGTAGGAGATGGAAACGTTGTTCGACCGCGCCGCGAAGATCTCGCGGACGCAGGTCACGAAGATGCGCTGGGCGCTCGGCCTGCACGGCCTGGCGTCCGTCGTGTTCGGCGTGATGATTCTCGCCTGGCCCGGCATCAGCGTCTACGCGCTCACGATCGTCTTCGGCGCCTACACGCTCGCGACGGGCATCGTCGAGTTCGGCACTGCGTTCACCGCGCAGGGGAGGGAGGAGCGCGCGTGGCTGATCCTGAGGGGCCTCCTCGGGATCACCGTCGGCGTGCTGGTCTTCGCCTGGCCGGGCATCTCGGCGCTCGCGCTCCTGTACGTGATCGGCGCGTACGCCGTTGGGCTTGGGATTCTCGCCGTCGGCGCGTCGTTCCGGCTTCCGCTGGACGGACGCGGCACGGCGTCGATGATCCTGACGGGCCTCGTCGCGATCGTGTTTGGGATCGTGATCTTCGCGAAGCCGGGCGCAGGTGCGCTCGCCGTGCTCGCACTGATCGCGGCGTTCGCGCTCGTCACCGGAGTCAGCGAGCTCGTCGTCGCGATCGGCGGCGAGAAGCTGCTCGAGCGGAAGGCAAGAAGACACTTCGCCACCGCCTACGCAGGCGAAGACGACTCCCCAGCCGTCGCATTGACGATCGATCTGCACGACCGCACGCGCGTGGAGCCGGCGACCAGCTCGCCGGCTCCACGCGCATCTGCCGACCTGCCGCCCGTCCTCGACAGAGACGTCCGCTTCGGCGCGGCCGTTTACGGGTCGTTCCTCGCCGCGTCCGTGATCGGCATCGCCTACGAGTCGGGGGCGGGCGCACGAACGAACGGAGCGGCGCGATGGATTGGGCATCGCGGAGAGGGCCGCGTCGTGCGCGGCCAGTGGGACCGGAGCCAAACGCCCCCGATAGTTCCGCACGCGGGGCAGGAGTCCTCCCGTCAGCGTCGGGGACCGTGTACATCGCGACGACGTCCCCACCGGGATACCTGATCTCACCAGCGAACTTGGCGAGTTGAGCCGTGTCCCAATCGGCGGCCCTGGGATAGAGGGACCGCGGGAGGAGCACTACGGCCATTTCGCACTGTTGGCACTTGAGATGCCGCGGTGGTAACCCGAGCTCAGCCATGTCGACGCCCTCGCACGTTGGCTTCTGATGAGGAACGTATCGAACGCGCCTCGTGTTCGTTGGAGCGCATCGGGGCGTGGGTGCGCCTGCCTGGCTCAGGCGAGATCGCGGGCGCGAGCGAGAAGCGCCGTCTCCGCAGCCGACTCGCGCTCCCGTGCCGTCTCGCTCCAGCTCTCGTGCGCGGTCAGAGTCGCGTCGAATCCCGTCGAGCATCTCGTCCATCGCGGCCTCCGACGACGACCCCGCCTGCCGGCGGGCGGCGGCGCACGCCGCGGGATCGAGCGCGTCCCGAAGCGTCGCTTCGTCGATCTCGACCGGCCTGCCGATCGCGGCCACGGACGCCGCGGCAAGGCGGTCCGGCGTCAGCTGCGACGACGGCTCGCCGGCGTCGACGAGGTCGCGGACCGCGCGCCCGACGATCGTGTGCGCGCTGCGGTAGTCGATGTCTCCGGTCAGCGCGAGGACGTCGGCGACGTCGGCGGCGGTGACGAAGCTCTCGCGTGCGATCTGCGCGAAGCGCTCCGTCCGCAGCTCGATGCCGTCCAGCACGGACGCGGTCAACCGGGCGATCGCGACCGCCTCGTCGAGCGCTCGCGGAACGGTGCCGTTGAGCAGGTGGAAGTGATCCGTGCGCGCCGACCCGGTGTGCAGAGCGGCGAGCGCGCTCGCGACGTCGCCGGCGGCCTGACCCGCCTGCGTGCGGATCGCGGCGAGCGCGTACGGGATTCTTCTTCTGCGGCATCAGCGCGCTCGCGCGGCTGTGGGCGTCCGCGAGCTCGACCAGACCGAACTCCTGGCTGGCGTAGATCTCGAAGTCCTGGCCGAGCTGGCTCTGGTGCGTCGCGGCGATCGCGAGGGTCGCAAGGAGCTCGAGGTACACGTCGGCCTGCCACGCGGCGTCCTTGGCGTGCTCGACGATTCCGTCGCAGCCCAGCAGCTCGGCGAGCCGCGCGCGATCGAGCGACCAGCGCGAGCCCGCACTCCCGCCGGCCCCCGCGACGCTCGCCCCGAGAGCCGCGTGCGAGGCGCGCGCCCGGTCAGCGTCGCGAAGCGCCGGGTAGGCGTACGCCAGGAGGAGGTGGCCGACGGTCGTCGGCTGTGCCGGCTGGAGGTAGGTGTAGTCGGTCGCGAGCGCGGTGCGCGTCGCGCCTGCGTGCCGGACGAGCGCCGCGGCCTGGTCGACGAGCGCGTCGTGCAGCTCCCGCGCGCCCGCACGGGCCGTCAGCCGGAGCGCGACGCGAAACGCCTCGCGTCGTGGCCGGCCGGCGCTCAGCCAGCCGGCGGCCGCCCGTCCGACGCGCCGCTCGAGCTCGGCCTCGCGTGCGTTGAACGCGTCGCCGAGCGACGGATCCCACGGGAACTCGTCGCCGGGGATCGCGTGCAGCTCGAGCAGCCCCCGCAGGAGCGACTTCGCGTCCTCGCCCGCGAGGTCGCCGCCCTCGACGAGCGCGACGGCGTGCGCGAGATCTGCGAGCGACAACCCGCGAGCGAGCCGCGGGCCGTGGGCGCTCTCGGCCGCATAGGCCGCCGCCACCAGCTCGCCCGCAGCGCCGCCGCGCAGCCGCCCGCCCCGCCCCAGCTCCTCCGTCTCCGTCACGACGGGGACACTAGAGGATTGCCTCGCGCGGGTTC
>CAVPLI010000010.1:0-283219 GCA_963705965.1 uncultured Actinomycetes bacterium
TGCCCACGCCCTGCTCGGGGGCGCCGCGGTGCCGGCATTGGCGGCTCCGACCGAGATCGACCTCGCGAGCGTGCGGCTGGTCTGCTCGAGCAAGCGCCTGATGATCAACTGGTACACGCGCTGGCTCAACAGCCCGAAGGCCCTCGGCGGGTCCTCGACGACGCGGGAGCTGCTGCTCGACATCCGCAGCGCAGAGCAGGCGCACTTCGGGCTGCTCGCGCCGCTGCTCGGCACGAGCGCGCCCAGCGACGACGACTTCACGTACACGTTCCCGGCGGGCGCACTGCGCGCCCCGGCTGCCGCCGCGAAGTTCGGGCTGGACATGGAGAACCTGATGATCGGCATCGGCATCGGCGCCGTATCCGTCACGGCGGACGTGGATGTCTCGTCGTCGATCGGCTCGATCATCGGCAGCGACGGTCAGCACATCAGCGCCCTCTCGGTGCTGAACGGCGCAACGCCCGTGCCGACGCCTCTGCCGCGCGCCCTCGGCGTCGAGGACGCCTCCACCCAGCTCGCCCAATTCCTCTCGAACTAGGTGATGGAGCCAATGACTCGCATGACCCCATTCCGCCGCGCCGGCGTTGCCCTCCTGCTCGCCATTGCGCTGCTGACGGCTCTCACCGCGAGCGCGACGGCCCAGTCCAAGCGCGCAGCGGCACAGATGAACGTGTTCGCGGCCGCGTCGCTGACCGAGGTGTTCCCGAAGTTCGACGGGGGCCAGAAGTACAACTTCGCGGGCACGGACGCGCTCGCCGCGCAGATCCGCCTCGGCGCGCCGGCCGACGTCTTCGCGGGCGCCAGCCCGGACGCCCCGCAGGCGCTCTACCGCCAGGGGCTCGTCGAGCAGCCGGTCACGTTCGCGACCAACAAGCTCGTGCTCGCGGTTCCGATCACCAACCCGGCGAGCATCACGAGCGTGTACGACCTCCGGCGCCCCGGCATCAAGCTCATCATCGGGACGCCCACCGTGCCGATCGGCGTCTACACGCGCCAGGTGCTCGGGTATCTCGGTCTCAGGGACTCGGCGCTGCGGAACGTCGTCAGCCTCGAGCAGAACGTCAACGCCATCTCCGCGAAGGTCGCGCTCGGGACGGCCGACGCCGGGTTCATGTACGTGACGGATGCGCGTACGGTCTCCGACAAGGTCAAGCTGATCACCCTTCCCGTCTGGGCCCAGCCGCCGGTGCGGTACCAGATCGCGATCGTGAAGAACACGAAGAACCACGCGGATGCGGTGGCGTTCATCAAGCGCCTCACGAGCAAGGCCGGCCGGGCGCTCCTGGTCGAGAACGGCTTCGGCGTGCCGAAGCTGCCGCCGGTCAAGAAGCCCGCGAAGAAGAAGTAGCAGCGCCGCCGGTCAGGTCAGCGCCCTGCGGCGCCACGAGAACGGCTCGCCGCCGTTCCCCGGCGGCGGCTCGCTCGCGGCCGGCAGCTCGACGAGCTCGACGGCATCGCCCTCGGCCACGCGCCCCGGCTCGACCACCCAGCAGTCGAGCGCGACCCGCCCGCTGAACGAGCGGACGATGCGGTGGAGCACGCGCGGGTCCTGCTCGAGCGAGTCCGGGTCGAACGTCGTCATCACGCAGCGGGAACGACGGTTACGGACGCCGATCAGGACACTCCCGGCACGCAGGCCGTAGCCGGGCCAGTCGGTCTCCTCGAGCCCCTCCGCGCCGGAGATCACGATGTTCGGGCGGAAGCGGCGGCGGTCGACGCCGACCTCCTGCACCATCGACTCCGTCACAACCGTGAGCGGCAGCACGTCGTAGCGCTGCCCGTGATCGACGCCCGTCGTGCGAATCAGCTCGACGCCCGCTCCGGCGGCTGCCCGCACGAGCTCGCGCGCCGCGGCGGACGTCCACGGCAGACCGTCGATCGTCGGCTCGCCGTCCTCGTCGAGCGATCCCTGCAACCCGAGCAGCCGCGGCCTGAAGCGCGAGGTGACGACGCGCCCCGACTGCTGCCGCACATGCACGAGGCGGTCGCCGGCGACACCGGTCTCGTCGATGTCGGCAGCCGCGAGGCGCTCGCCCCGGAGCGACTTGACCGGATACCGCCACAGCTCCGCCACCCGCATCTTCACGGCCGCAGGCTACTGCGCGGCGACGTGTCGGGTTCGCCGATGCGGGTACGGGCCGCCATGAGCAACCGCGTTCCCGAGCCTCCCGTCCCGCGTCCGCCCGGCGATCCGCTGCCGCCGCCCGACCCGACTCCGCCGAGCGAGCCGGGCGACCCGCCCAGCCCGATCCCGGCGCCGATCCCGCCCGGAGGAGCCGGCGCCGATCTGATCCGGACGCCGCGTGGGCTCGCACGTCGAGCCCGAGCGCAGTCCCCGCCCGAGACCGTGAGCACGCCGAAGCGGCAGCACTTGTCGCCGAGCGCCTCGCCGGCCTTCGCTCGGTATCGGCCGCAGATGCCGCGGGGATGCGCGAACCGACTGCCTGAAGCTCAAGCAAGGCGTCCAGAACGCCGATGCAAGAAGCATGCACGCGTCCAGCGACGGGCGCGGCCAGGAGATGGCGCGGTCAACTGCCATCCTCTTCGGTGCAGCGTCTCTGATCACCGCGATCGGCCTCGAGCTTCCACACGCTCGGCAGGTCGATGGCGCGGGACTGGCCGTCGTCGCAGCGGTCGCCGGCGTGATCGCACTCGTGCTGGCGTGGCGGCGCGAGCGCGTCCCCGCCGGTGCGTACCCGTACATCGCGGTCGCCGGGACCGATCCTCGTGTCGCTCGGGCTGCTGTTCAACGGCGAGCGCAACGGCGGCCCGGTGGGCTCCGACGAGATGTTCTACCTCTGGGTCACGCTCTGGGCGGCCTACTACTTCACGCGCCGCGCCCTGGCCGTGCAGGTGGCGTTCATCCTGGTGGCATACGCGGGCACGCTCGCTCTCATCCACCCGGGCGATGCCGGGATGAGCCGGTTCATCTCGCTCGGCGGCCTCGTCCTGGGCGCGGCGATCGTCGTCCGGATGCTGAGCGAGCGCTCCGAGCAGCTCATGGCCGAGTTGCGAGATGCGGCTCTCACCGATCCGCTCACCGGACTCGCGAACCGCCGCGCGCTCGAGCAGGGGTTCGCCCGTGAGGCCGCACGCGAGGCCCGCACCGGGCGCCCGTTCGCGTTGCTCGTCGTCGATCTCGACCACTTCAAGCGGCTCAACGACGAGCAAGGCCACAAGGCCGGCGACCGCGCCCTCGTCGAGGTCGCCGACGTGTTGCGCGAGCATGCGCGCGGAGTCGACGTCGCGGCGCGCATCGGGGGCGACGAGTTCGCCGTGCTGCTCTCGGACACGGACTCGCCGGCGATGCAGGACGTGATGAGGCGCCTCGACATCGCCATCGGCGCGCGAGCCGGAGCCGCGAGCTTCGGCTCGGCGGTCAGCGACATCGACGGCACGAGCATGGACGCACTCATGCGCCACGCCGACATGCGGCTCTATCTGGCGAAGCGCGAGCGTCACGCCCGATCTGCCTTTCCGGAGGGACTCCGCGAGGCGAGCTGACGGGCGGTCAGCCGGAGCGGTGGGACACGACGTTGACGATGGTGCCGCTCGGCTCGCGGAGCATGAATCGCCGGACTCCCCACTCCTCGTCGCGGATGGGGTAGACGATCTCGAAGCCCTGTTCCACGGCCTTGGCGTGCACTGCATCGACGTCCGCCACCCCGACCGAGATGCCCGGTGCCGCCGCGTCGTCGTTGCTGATGATGCTCACCTGGACGGAGGGGTTCATCGGTGACGCGACGGTCACGATCCAGCCCATGTCCATCGCCACCTCGAAGCCGAGCAGTTCCACGAAGAAATCGCGCGTCTCCGCAGGCCGCTCCGACTTGATGTTGGGCACCGCCCTGCTGATCGTCACGCTGAGCGTTATATCCGCGGCCGGCCGATCGCGCAAAGGGGCTGCACGCGGCGATCCCAGCTCCCGGTGCCTTATGCCGCCGCGCACGACATCACCGAGCACAAGCGCGCGGAGGCCGAGATCGTGGCTCTCAACGACGACGCTGTCCGTGCGCGCGGCGAGCCTCGAGCGTCTGGTGGACATCAACCGCGCAGTGCTGGACGCGAGCGCGGACGGCATCCGCCTCGTCGATCTCGAGGGACGAACCATCCTCGCAAACGCCGCGATCGAGCAGCTCACGACCGAGGTGTTCGGGCTCGCCGGCGATGCCACACTGGCGGAGCGCTCCGTGATCGCCGCTCGCCTGGCCGATCCCGCGGCCTATCTCGCCACGATGGAGCAGATCGGCGCCGACCCCGAGTGCACGACGCAGGACACCTTCGAGCTCCGCGACGTGCAGCGCGCGTTCCAGCGCGACACGGCACCCGTGCGCGATTCGACCGGTCAGCTCATCGGTCGCATCATCGTCGTCCGCGAGGTCACCGCCGACCTCGAGGCGGCGCGGCTGAAGTCCGAGCTCGTCGCCACCATCTCCGAGGCCAACGAGACGCTGGAGGCGAAGGTGGCCGAGCGCACGGAGCTTGCCGAACGGCGCGCGCACGCATTGGCGCGCTCGAACGCCGAGCTCGAGCAATTCGCGTCGGTCGCGGCTCACGACCTGCAAGAGCCCCTGCGCAAGATCCGCATGTACGGCGAACAACTGGCGCGCAGGCACGAATTGCCGGAGGAGGCGCGGGCCGACGTCGTCCGCATGGAAGCCGCGGCCGGACGCATGCAGAACCTGATCAGCGATCTGCTCAACCTCGCACGCGTCAACAGCCGGGGGCGCGAACTGGTCGTGATCGACCTCGACGAGATCGCAGCCGCGGTCGCGGGCGACCTCGAGGCGGCCATCGCCCAGGTCGGCGCCCGCGTCACGATCGAGCCGCTCCCGGTCGTCCTCGGCGACCGGGTCCAACTCGGCCAGGTGCTGCAGAACCTGCTCAGCAACGCCCTGAAGTTCCACCGCACCGACGAGCCGCTCCGCGTACGCGTGAGCGCTCAGACGGGGACCGACGGCACGTGCGTGATCAGCGTCGAGGACAACGGCATCGGCTTCGACGAGAAGTACGCCGAGCGTATCTTCGGGACTTCCAGCGCCTGCACGGGCGCTCGGAGTACGAGGGCACCGGCATCGGCCTCTCGATCGCGCGCAAGATCGCCTGGCGCCACAACGGCGACATCACCGCCACCGGCATCTCCGGGCAGGGTGCCACGTTCCGGCTGACGCTGCCGCTTGCGCCGGCCGTTCCCGCGGGATCTTCAGAGCCGCAGCTATCGGACGCGGCCTGAGCTCGGAGCGCGGCTCGGGGCGCGGGTTCTTACGAGCCCTCACTCGCGGTGGTGGCGCCCACAGCAGCAGGGCTACGACGCCTCCCACGAGGATCACCAGCACGGAGAGCGTCTTCGCAGCATTCCGGAGATGGCTTCCCGGGTCGCCCCACGTCATGAAGAGACCGAGCGCCGCTGCGGTTGACGCCGTTGCGACCAGGATCAGATGCGTTCGGAGGCTCGTGATGCTCCGCATCGACGAGCACGCCTACGGCGAGCAGCGCGGCTTCGATGCCCACGAGCAGGATGAGGAATGCGCGAGCCACGCCCCGAGCGTCGGATCCTCGAGTTGTCACCGGGCGTACCCGGGGCGTCGCGCCATCATCTCACGGCTAGGCAGTTCGGCGCTTTCCGCCAAGCGGCAGCTCGCGCCGCTCAGTGGTCTCGCGTCTCGCCGCGTCGAAAGATACATCAAACTGAGGTGATGTATATTGCCCGACGTGAGGCCGACCCAGGTAACGGGATCGAAGCTGCCGCCCACCTTTCTCTCCCTGGCTGGCCATCCGGTGCGCTGGCGCCTGCTGAACGAGCTGGTGCGCAGTGACCGCCACGTCGGCGAACTCTGCAAGCTCCTCGATCAGCCGCAGAGCCTCGTGTCGTATCACCTGCTCCAGCTGCGGAAAGGTTCGCTCGTTTCGACGAGGCGAAGCTCCGCCGATGGGCGGGCTGCGTACTACAGCGTCGATCTGGCGCACTGTCGCAAGCTGCTCGTCGAAGTCGGGGATTTGCTGCATCCACGCCTCGTGCTGTCGCCGACGCCCTCTGTCGCCGGTGACGACGAGCCCTCGTCCACGCCAACGCGCGTCCTCTTTCTGTGCACGGGGAACAGCGCGCGGTCGCAGATGGCCGAAGCGTTCCTCGCGCGCGAAACCGCAAACGCGATCGCATGGAGCGCCGGCAGCCACCCGAAGCCGCTGCATCCCAACGCGGTCAAGGCCATGCGCGAGCACGGAATCGACATCGCCGGCCGGCGTTCGAAACATCTGGAGGAGTTCGCCGGGCAGCAGTTCGACTACGTGGTCAGCGTGTGCGATCTGGTCAGGGAAATCTGCCCCGAGTTTCCAGGCGCGCAAGCTCTGCACTGGAGCATTCCCGATCCTTCACACGAAGCGGGAAATGCCACCGGTCGTACCCGGCATATCAACGCGTCGCGCGCGAGCTCGCGGGACGCGTCCAGTTCCTGGGCGAACTCATCGACCACTCCTCAGCCAGGAGGACATCACATGCAAGCCTCTGAGGACGTAGTGAGCGTGCGGTATCTCGTCGACGACGTGGATGTCGCGCTCGCCTTCTACACCCGGCATCTCGGATTCACGGTCCTCTCGAACCCGGCCCCGGCGTTCGCCGACGTCGTGAGAGGCCGTCTACGCCTGTTGCTGAGCGGGCCGGCCAGCTCGGCCGCCCGGCACCTGCCCGACGGCCGTGCGCCGCAGCCCGGAGGCTGGAATCGCATTCACCTCATCGTCGACGACATCGAAGCGGATGTCGCACGCCTTCGCGCCGCCGGCGTGCCATTCCGCAGTGACATCATCAGCGGCCCCGGTGGTCAGCAGATCCTTCTCGATGACCCGTCGGGCAATCCGGTCGAGCTTTTCCAGCCGGCCGCGGCGTAGTCCTCGGCGACGCCGAACTGGAACACGATCGCCGCGGTCGCGGTCGATCTCCCCTCACTCCGGTCGGTCCGCCGCCGCGAGGGCGCCCGGGAGCTCGGCGGCCAGCACGTCGAGCTCGTCGTCGGGTGCGGCGCTGATGCGGATGCAGCGGTCGAGCGGCGCCACGCCCGGCATGCGGGTGAACACGTCGCGCTCGGCGAGGGCCGCCAGCACCGCCCGTGCGAACGCGCCGTCGCGGCCGCAGTCGACCGCCACGAAGTTGGTCGCCGACGGCAGGGACTGCAGCCCGTTGTCCGCCGCGATCGCCGCGATCCGGGCACGAGCGCGCTCGACGCGCGCGACGACCGACGCGATGTGGCCCTCGTCGGCGAGCGACGCGAGCGCTCCGGCCTGCGCCACGCGGTTGACGCCGAAATGGTTGCGGACGCGATCGAACGCCGCCACCACCTCCGGCGCCCCGAAGGCGTATCCGACCCGAAGGCCCGCCATGCCGTGCGCCTTGGAGAACGTGCGGAATCGCAGCACTCGCGGATCGTCGGGGTCGATCGCGGGCAGCGCGCCGGCGGGCGCGAAGTCGGCGTAGGCCTCGTCCAGGCACAGGAGCACGTCGCGCGACAGCGCGCCGGCGAACGCCTCGACCGCCGCCGCGTCCCACCAGCTGCCCATCGGATTGTCGGGATTCGCCAGGAACACGAGCCGCGGCCGCTCCGTGCGGGCGAGCGCGAGCAGCGCGTCGATGTCCTCGCGGTCGTCGCGGTAGGGAGCCGTGACCAGCCGGCCGCCGTTGCCGGCGATGTGGAACGCGAAGGTCGGATACGCACCGAGCGAGGTGACGACCGCCACGCCCGGCTCGACGTGCAGGCGAGCGACGACGCCGAACAGCGCGTCGATGCCCTCACCGACGACCACGTGCGCCGGCGTCACGCCGTGGCGTGCCGCGATCGCGTGCTTGAGGTCGTAGTTCTCGGGGTCGCCGTACTTCCAGCCGTCGGTCGCTGCCTCGTGCATCGCCGCAATCGCCCCCGGCGCGGCGCCGAAGGCGCTCTCGTTGGCACCGAGCCGCGCGCGGAACGGACGTCCTCGCGCGCGCTCGAGCGCCTCCGGGCCGACGAACGGCACGGTGGCGGGCAACCCGGCAACGATCGAAGTCAGCGGCGCGGTCATCTCGGAAGCGTTCACGTTCCGTCGCTGTGGCGACTGCAGGCGCTACTCGGGGTAGGTCGCTTCCGGCTCGCCCTTGGTCTTGTGCATGTTCGAGAGCAGTCCGGCGAGATGGTCGGGGTTGACGGTGGGTCCCCAGTCCCTGCCGGTGCCAGCTTCCTCGGTCCAGGTGTGGAAGGCGCTGTTCTCGATGATCGCCCGATGTAGAGCATGCCGACGTAGACGCCTTTGTCGGACACTTCGGCGTGTAAGGACTGCAGGTAGTTGCGTTGTGCGGCCTGCGCCGGTCCGGGGCCGCTCATGTTCGGCAGGCCGTGCACGGTGCTGGCTCCTTGCGCGGTCAGGATCGCGCCCGAGCCTTGCTCGATCATGTGCGGCAGGAACTGCTGTACCAGCGCGAGCAGCGAATAGAAGATGAGCGGCATGAAGTCAGAGGCGCGCTGGGCGTGAGCTCTGCCGCAGGCGCGAACCCCTGGTCTGGCGTCGGCGCGTAGTACAACGCATCGAGCTCGCCGGCCGCGGCGCGAATCCGCTCAGCCAGCGCGGGGACGGCGTCGGTATCACCGAGATCAGCGGTGATCACGTGCGCGCTCGCGCCACTGCCGGCCAGATCCTGAGCAAACGCGTCGAGGGGTTGCCGGCGGCGGGCGATGAGCACCACCTCGTACCCGTCTTCTGCGTAGCGACGGGCGACGGCCTGGCCGAGACCCGGACCCGCCCGAAAACCCCGATCCGTCTGGGCATGCAACACCTCTGGGGAAACGAACGTAGCGGCCGTGCGCAAACTACCCGACCAGCGTATGCCGGCGGCCTCAGCCGCCGACCGCTCCGAAGGGGAAACGGCCCGCCGGGCCTCCCGCCGGCCCCGTGGCACCAAGCGCAGCGTGGCCCGCCGGAGCGGGCCACGCGTCGAGCAGCGTTCGGAAACGCGAGTCAGCTCTTTGCGGCGTCCTTGACGTCTTCGATGGCGTCCTTGGCCTTGCCCTTCGCCTGGTCGAGCTTGCCCTCGGCCTCGCGCGACTTGTCGTCGGTGAGCTTGCCTTCGGCTTCCTTCGCCTTGCCCGTGACGTCGTCCTTGAGTCCCATGATGCTTACCTCCGAGCCGTTTGCTGGGAGGCGTCTTTCCCACGCTCTCCGGCGCCAAAACCGAGGCAGCGCGGACGCTCGGCGGCGGGCGCAGACCACGGGCGAGGGATGCGTTTATCTGGCCGATCGCTCGGGTAGCACACGGCATGGAAGCTGCGGAGATCGAACCGAACCCCTGGCTCGCGCCGAGCCCGCCCCTTCCCGTCGATGACGACGCGCCTCCCGCGTCGTCCCCGCCCTCCGATCCTCCCCCGGACGAGGACGGCTGATCCCTTTCCAGACGAAGCCCGGCGCCTACGCCGGGCTTCGTCCGCACCGGTCGCTGCAGTCTGCCCACCTCCCACGTTGCGCACGGGATTGGTTCTGGGCGGCGGCGGGCACAGTCGCGCGAATTCACTCTTCTGCGAGGAGGACGTCATGGCTCTTGAAGACGCGCAGGGCACGGCCACGGCGTTCGAGGGCACGAGCACGGGTGACGAGCCGCAAACCGAAAGCAAGCTCGACCAGGCGGTCAGCCTGGCCAAGGAGATCGCGGAAGGCGTTCGCGACGCAGCAGGAAACCTGATCGAGCGCGCACGCGAGGAGATCGCCGAGCACCGTCCTGCAGCGCCGTCTGATCCGGTGGGGTCGATCGCCGCGCTGGCGCGCAAGGCGACCGCGGCCGTCACGCACCTGGCGCCAGCACAGAGTGACGACCCCGACGAGTCGCCGAACGGCGCGAACGAACCACTCGACCGCCGCCCAACTCGTGAGCGCCAAGCAGCCCGGCGCTCGACCACCGAGGAGACGACCCATGGCAAAGGCGAAGAAGAGCGTCTGGACGGTCCCGCACGGCGACGGGTGGGCGAACAAACGCGAGGGTGCCGAACGCGTCGCCAAGATCTTCCCGACAAAGACCGCGGCGCAAGCCGCCGGCCGCATCACGGCCCAGCGGGAAAAGGTCGAGCACGTGATCCT
This sequence comes from uncultured Actinomycetes bacterium, assembly GCA_963705965.1. Lineage (GTDB taxonomy): Bacteria > Actinomycetota > Thermoleophilia > Gaiellales > JALYLC01 > JALYLC01. The sequence continues at coordinate 10,090 of CAVPLI010000010.1, forward strand.
GAACCGGGACGGCGAGATCGGAGAACGCCACAGCTACGGCAACGACCCCGCTCGACGCAAGGGCTGACCCCTCGAGCGGGCCTGTGGCGTCACGACGCCAAAGCAGACGGCGCCGAACTGACGACAGCTCGGCGCATGGCTAAGGCTCAGGCAAGTGCCGGTGTTTCGGCCGCGGTCGATGGCGGGTCGGGCAACCGCATCATGCGGTACGCGTTGGCGATACCGGCGACCGATGCGAGGAGGGTGAACAGCAACGCGGCCTGGAGCGCCAGGTGCCGGGCGTCGGTGTTGATGCTGAGGATCTCGTCCTGGATCGCCTGGGGCTGGCCGGCCACGAGTTCCTGCAGCTGGTCGTCGCTCATCACCTGCGCGCCGTCCTCCAGCTTGTCGGCCACCTGCTGCTGCTCGGCCGGGGGCAGCACGCTGCTGGACGTGGCCATGTTCGTGAAGGAGATGGAGAGTGCAGCGAGCATGATCGCGCCTGCGAATGCCAGGCCAAACGAGAGCCCGAACGACCCGGTTGCGGAGGTGACTCCGGCAGCCTCGCCGGCCCGCTCCTCCGAGATCGGCGATAGCGCGTAGTTGTTGAGCTGGGACGCCATGAGCCCCAGTCCGGCTCCAGCGAGCATCAGCGGAAGCGCCAGGTGCCAGCCGGAGTCTGCCCAGGGAACAATGGAGACGAGGATCGCTACCGCAGCGGAGAGCAGCGCGAACCCAGCAAGGATGAGGAGGCTCGGACGCCGTCGGCCGGCCCGCTTCCCGGCGAGTACGGCGACCCCGAACATCGTGAGCGACAGTGGTGCCAGCGTGATCCCCGCCTCGAATGCGTTGTAGCCCCAGACGAGCTGCAGGTAGATCGGCAGCGCGATCAGCATCCCGCCGAGCGCCACTTGCTGAAGGAAGATCCCGGTCGCGCCGGCCGTGAACAGCTTCGACCTGAACAACGTCGGATCGAGCAGCGTGGCCTTCCCGCTTCGCTTGCGCCGGACGAGCCAGTACACGAGCCCTGCCATCCCCGCGACGCCGATCGCCAGCAGCGCGGCGACCGATTCGCCGCCCTCCTGCCAGACGAGAACGCCGATGATCAGTCCGCCCATCCCGACGACGGAGAGAGCCGCGCCGACAGCGTCGACGGACCGATCGCCCGTGTACGGCACGTCGCGGATGCGCCTCGCCCCCGCCAGGACGGTGAGAATGATCAGGCACTCCACGAGAAACCCGGCACGCCACGAGAACACCGTGGTCACGAAGCCGCCCAGCAGCGGCCCGATCGCGGCGGCGATCGCACCCGAAGCGCCGACCAGCGCAAAGACCCTCGCACGCTCCTTGCCTTCGAAGTTGCCGTGGATCAGGGACTGCATCGCCGGGAGGTAGAGCGAGGCGCCGAGACCGCCCACGACGGCCCAGAAGAGGATGATCGCGCCCAGACCCTGCGCGAAGATCATCGAGCCGGCGCCCACCAGATAGAAGAGCAGGCCAGTGACAAAGGCGCGCTTTCGGCCGAAGAGATCGCCCAACTTGCTGCTGATGAGGATGAACGCAGCGGACACCAGTGACTCGATCGCCACCGCCGACTGGACTCCACTTACCGTCGTATCCAGGTCGCGAACGACGGCCGAGATCGAGACGTTCATGAACGACGTGTCGATCACGAACACGAACATCGCCGCGGCCAGGAAGAGGCCGAGCCGCGGGTTGCGCGCTTGCCTGCTCGTCCGAGCTCATGCTCGGAGACCTTACTCAGGTACGCACACGAGCGGGGTGCGGACCGGTCGCAATCCGGCGGCAACAACCGGCCGCACGGAACGTCTTCGGAAGCGGGCTCGCCGCGGCGCCGAGCCCGCCGGTTCAGTCGCGGGACAGAGCAAGGAAAAGGCCCGCCGGAGCGGGCCTTTCCTCACAGTGGGAGCGGTTGGATTCGAACCAACGTAGACATACGCCAACGGGTTTACAGCCCGTCCCCTTTAGCCTCTCGGGCACGCTCCCCGCGCGCGCGGTCGCCCTGGCGACCGCGCGCAGATGCTAGCGAACGCGCGCTGGGTTCTAGCCCATCGTGCCGCGCAGGCTCTGGGCCTCCGGCAGCGTCTCGAGCTTCTTCAGCGTGTTGTTCTCGATCTGGCGGATGCGCTCGCGCGTGACGCCGAATGCGCGACCGACTTCCTCGAGCGTGCGCGGGCGATCGCCCGTGAGGCCGTAGCGGAGCTCGATCACGCGGCGTTCGCGCTCGGGCAGCGACTCCAGCGCCCGCTCGATGTCCTCGCGGCGCAGGTTGAGCGTCGCGGTGTCGAACGGCGTGGACTCGGTCTCGTCGCGGACGAAGTCGCCCAGCTCGGACTCCTCGTCCTCGCCGATCGGCTTCTCGAGCGAGATCGGCGCCTGCGCCATGCGCAGGATCTCGCGCACCTCGTCGGCCGTCATGCCGAGCTCGCGTGCGATCTCCGACGGGAGCGGCTCGCGGCCGAGCTTCTGGACGAGCTGGCGCTCGACGTGCACGGCCTTGTTGAGCTTCTCGACCATGTGCACCGGGATGCGGATGGTGCGCGACTTGTCGGCGATCGCGCGCGTCACGGCCTGCCGGATCCACCAGGTCGCATAGGTGGAGAACTTGTAGCCCTTGCGGTAGTCGAACTTCTCGACTGCGCGGATGAGGCCGAGCGAGCCTTCCTGGATGAGGTCGAGGAACGAGAGGCCGCGGCCGAGGTAGCCCTTGGCGATGGAGACGACGAGGCGCAGGTTGGCCTCGATCATGGCCTGCTTGGCGCGCATGTCGCCGCGCTCGATGCGCTTGGCGAGCGATGACTTCCTGCTCGGCCGTCAGCAGGGAGACGCGGCCGATGGCGCGCAGGTAGAGGCGCAGCGAGTCGAGCGAGGGCTCGACGGTGAGGTCGAGCTCGGGGCCCTTCTCGGCCGCTGGCACGTCCGGCGTGGGATCGCCGGCGCTCTCGAGCACGTCGATGCCGTGATCGAGCAGATACGAGTGCAGGTCTTCCACCTGCTCCTTCGAGATCTCCACCTCTTCGAGCACGGCGGCGATCTCTTCGTACGTCAGGAAGCCCTTCTCCTGGCCCACCTCGACGAGGCGCGCAAGCTCCTCGATATCGGGCAGCGAGTACTCGACCGTCAGCATTCCGTGGCCCCCATACCGCACCTCCCGGTTCGTATGGCGCCCCGCCTGCACGAGCGCGAAGCGACCCACCTGCAACTCCCCCTGCAAATCCAGCCGTGGATCCGAGGTGGCGGGCAGCATAGGTGACGGGAACGCGTCCGCAAATTGCGCGAAACGGAACCTACCGAAAAGCGCTGGCAGTTCTGGACCTTCAGCGCGAATATCGCCGTAAGCGGGTTCTTTCGGGGAGGGCTATAGCGGCGTCGGCTATAGCATCGGTGCGCTCGACCAGCCACCCACCGGAGCGCCGTTCCCGTCGCCGATGACGCCGCTCGCGCCACGGGTCGAACTGCGTCGCCCAGTGGGCCGGCGACGGCTTCCAGCAACTGCACGGCGGCGATCTCCATGGCCTCGAAGGAGCCGTCCTCGACCTTCAGCGCGCCCCCGCGACCGGTCTGCGCGCTGGCGCAGCAGAACACGCCCATCGCGCCGCGTTTGGCGACGACGTGCGGCAACGCATTCGCGAGCGAGTCGAACGACCCGGGCCCGGCGACCATCTCGGGCGCCGCGCGCATCGCGCCTGCGACACCCCGCGCGGCCTCGCGGTAGGGCTCCGGCATGTCGTCGCCGGCGAGCCTCAGGTACCCGAGCGCGGCATTCCGCAGCGGCACGGAGTACGCGCGCATGCCACAGCGGTCGCCGGCGATCACGGGCTCGCAGCCGCAGGCCAGCGCGACCGCGGCGGTCGCGTCCGCCTGCGCAGGCCCGTCCGCATCGAGATACGCGCCCGGATCGCGCCCGAGCATGCTCTCGCGCAGCAGCATCAGCGCATGGTTGCCCGAGCAGTTGTGCTCGAGCACGGTGGGCACGCGCCCGGCGAGCAGGAGCGCGCGAGCCGCACCGGCGGCGAGCGGCGGGTGGACGCCGCGCGGGCGCAGGGCCGCGAGCGGCAGGCCGGCGCGCGCCAGGACGTCGGCCACGGCGGCCGCGTGGGCCGGCGTGCCCTCGTGCGAACCGCAGGCCACGGCGACGTGCCGCGCCTCCAGGTCGTAGCGCTCGATCACGCCGTCGCGCACCGCCGGCAGCGCCTGCAGGGGCTTCGCCGCGCTGCGCAGCATGCACGGGAACCTCGGGGTCGCCCGCCGACTCGCAGCACCGTGCCGGCGGCGTCCACGACGACGGCGTGCACGGAGTGGCGCCCCTCGACGACGCCCCCGCGCACCTCCTCGACGACGCCATTCTCACGGCCCGCGTACGATAACGGCATGCCCGAGCTGCCCGAGCTCGAGGCGCTCGTCGAAGCGCTCGATCCCCTCGTCTCGCGCGCGCCGGTGCGTGATGTGCCGGTCGCGCACTTCGCCGTGGTCAAGACCGCGACGCCTCCGCTCGCCTGGCTCGCGGGACATTCCTTCACGGGCGCGATCCGCCGCGGCAAGCACCTGCTCTTCCCGACGGACGAGGATCTCATCCTCACCATCCACCTGATGACGGCGGGCAAGCTCAACTACGCCGAGCCCGGGACGAAGCGGCCGCCCGGCGCGGTGCTCGCGTGCGCTTCGAGGACGAGGGCGAGCTCGTCGTCAGCGAGCGCGTGACGCGCAAGTCGGTGCGCGTGCGGCTGCTGTCGTCCGCCGACTTCGAGGAGGACTTCGCGCGCTACGGCCCCGAGCCGCTCGACCCGTCGTTCGACGACGCCGCGCTCGAGACGGCGCTCGCGCGCGGGGGACAGCTGCACACGCTGCTGCGCGACCAGCATGCGCTCGTCGGCATCGGCCGCGCGTACGCCAACGAGATCCTGCATGCCGCGGAACTGGCCCCGTTCACGCCGGCCGACCGGCTCTCGCCCGAGGAACGCGAGCGGCTGCTCGCGGCCATCAAGAGCACGCTGACCGACGGCATCGAGCGCTTCCGGCCGCGCGGCCCGCACATGGTCGCGAAGAAGCACAACCCCGAGGTCTACGACATCCACGGGCACGCGGGCGAGTCCTGCCCGCGCTGCGGCTCGACGCTCATGAACGTCGACTTCGCCGATCACCAGGTCGTCTACTGCCCGTCCTGCCAGACCGGCGGCCAGGTCTACGCCGACCGCCGCCGCTCGCGCCTGCTCAAGTGACGAGCGGGAAGCGCACGCTCAGGCGGTCGCCCTCGAGCTTGACCTCGGCCTCGAGCAGGCCGAGCACGCGCCGCCCGGCATAGGCGCGCAGATCGCGCTCGAAGAGCTCCGCGTCGAGTCCGGCGAGCGGGCCGAACGTGACCGTGTCGGCCGCGGCGATCCGCCACAGGCGCTCCTGTCCCGGTCGCCGGCGCCTCGGCGAACGGCGCCGCCAGCCACACGAGCGAGGTGACGGCGCGCGCGGGATCGGTCTCGATCATGCCGGCGGCCACATCGCGCTCCAGCGCGTGGCCGCTGCCCTCCGAGGCCTCCAGCGCGAGCTCGGCCAGATCGACCGGCTGCGGGCGCAGGCGCAGCGTGCCGCGCTCGCCGTGCGCGACCGCCGAGAGCGCCGCGATCAGCTGCTCGAGCTCCTGCGTGGCCTCGACGACCTGCTGCAGGTACATGGCGTTGTCACCCGTGACGCCGCCCATGCGCTCGATCGTGCGGGCGAACCCGAAGGCCGCGGCCAGGGGCGTGCGGAGGTCGTGACAGGCGTCGACGACGAGGTTCGCGAGATCGCTGGGTTCTCCACGCACGGCCGGCCCAGGCTAATGGATGCACGCAGGTGCCGCGAGCGAGGCACCCTACGGACCGGTGATCGGCTCGCCCGCGAGCACCTGGGCGGCGTGCTCGCGCACGCGCTCGTCGGGGTCGCCGGCGCGCGCCTCGGCCACCAGCGCCACGAGCTCGGCGGGCACGTGGTCCCAGCTCGAGAGCGCGCGCAGGGCGACGAGGCGGTGGAGCGGATCCGGGCTCCGCAGCAAGGCGTCGGCCGCATCGACGAGCGGGTTTCCGGCGCCCGGGGCGTCGCCGAGCAGCCGCTCGCGCTCGCGCCGGCGGCAGCGGCTCGCGCAGGATCAGCTCCGCGAGCTCGATCCGCCCCCACCCCTCCACCTGCGGCAGCAGGGCGAGCCAGTCGCCGAACGGGTCGTCGCTGACGGTCGCCAGCGCGACGGCGGCGTAGAGCGTGAACTCCTCGTGGCGGGCGACGACGCGGAAGCGGTCGGCGTCCTCCGGCCGGCCGAACCCGCTCATCAGGGCCATCGCGTACTTGACCTCGTCGCGGTACCCCGAGCGCAGGAAGATGTCGTGGAGCTCCGGGTAGAGGCGGTCGGCGTGCGCCGGCGGATCGGCGCTCAGGCGATCGCGCAGTGCATCGATGCGGCCGCGCACGTCGCCCTCGCGGAAGAGCTCGCGCACCCGCTGGTGCCGCGCCGCGGTCGGCTTCGAGGCGAGCTTCACGAGCGCGGCGTAGATGCGCTCGACCGCAGCCTCGGTCGCAGCCGCATCACCGGGCGGCGGCAACGATCTCCGCGTCGTCGGGCAGCTGGTGGCCGCCCTCCGTCAGGCCGGCGACGCCCGGGCGCACGTGCGCGTCGATGTGCTCGAAGATCGAGGCGGGTTCGCGGCGGATGCGGAGCAGGCGGTTGATCACGGCGGCGGTCGTCGCAGGTAGCTGTAGATGATCCGCCCGGAACGCGCGTACGATCCGTGGCGTGAGCCGGCCCGCCAGCGATGACGTCGCGCTGCGGCACGACGTGCAGGCCTCCGCCCCGCGCGTGCGCGTCTCGTTGACGCGCGCCGGGGTGACCGGGATCCAGAGCGTCATCCGCATCGCGCACGGCGGCAAGGAGCGGCTCTACGCGGCGCAGCTCGAGTGCACGGTCGACCTCGACCCGGCGCACAAGGGCGTCCACATGTCGCGCTTCCCCGAGCAGATCGGCGAGTCGATCGAGCGCCTCGTGATCGCGGAGTCGCTGCACGTCGAGGAGCTCGCGAGCGCGATCGCGCGCGAGACGCTGGGACGCCAGGGTGCGCTGCGCTCGCAGGTCCGCATCGAGGCGATCCAGTCGACGACGCGCACGACGCCGCGCAGCGGCCTGCCGAGCCAGGAGATCTCGACGCTGATCGGCGTCGCGACGGCGAGCGCCGAGGGCGTGCGCCGCGCCGTGGGCGTGCGCGTGCGCGGCATCACGGCCTGCCCGTGCGCGCAGGGACTCGTGCGCGACCACGCCGCGGAGCGACTGGCCGACATGGGCTACGGCGAGGAGGAGCGCGAGCGCATCCTCGACACCGTGCCCGATCGCGACGCACAACCAGCGCGGCGAGGCCACGCTGCTCCTGGGCACGCGCGAGCACGTGCCGGCCGAGCGTCTCGCGGCGATCGCCGAGCGCTCGATGTCGGCGCCGATCCTGACGTTGCTGAAGCGCACCGACGAGCTGCACGTCGTCGAGCAGGCGCACGCCAATCCGCGCTTCGTGGAGGACGTGGTGCGCGAGATGGTCGCGGGCGTCGTCGAGGAGTTCCCCGAGCTCGAGGACGACGCCTTCGTGCAGGCCCACCAGCGCAACTTCGAGACGATCCACGCGCACGACGTGATCGCCGAGCGCACGGGGCTGCTGGGAGAGCTGCGCGCCGAGCTCGCGGGCGGCGACGGCGGCACCCACCAGTCGCTCGACGACTGGCTGCGCAGCTAGCGCTGCCGCAGCCGTGCTCAGTCGGCGTTGAGGCGCTCGGCGAGCGCGACGACCGAGTTGAGCACGTAGACGACCTCGGGGCCGACGAGGTGCGCGGTCGCCAGGCGCCCGCAGGCGCAGAGGTGCGAGCCGGACTCGCTGAACGAGCAGATGCCGTAGAAGCCGCCGGCGATCGAGCCGCCGTTGGAGCCGAGCAGGTCGCGGAACAGCTCGCCGTGGTCCTCGTCGGCGTCGAGCGGCATGATCGGTGCGTAGACATCGAGCACGCGCTCGCCGGCGTAGTGCTGGAGATAGACCGCGCAACCGTCGCTCTCGATCAGCCAGCGGCCGCGGTCGAGCGTCTGGTAGACGATGCCGAGCCGGCGCAGGACGCCCTCGACGTAGAGGTTCGCCTGATCGGACTCCTCGTCCCCCGGGCCGCCGAGGTCGAGCGCCTCGGTGAGCTTGACGCCGTAGCGGCGCTCGAAGATCGCGGTCTCGACGATGCGGCGCGCGCTGTCGGGATGGCGCCGCGCCTCCTCGAGCCCGATCGCCTCCTGACGCGCGCGCGCGTCGAAGTGCAGCCGCGCGAGGTGCTCGAGCAGGCTGTCCTTGGTCGGGAACGCCTCGAGGTCGCTTTCGACCGTCGCGACGATGCGCTCGAGCTCGCGCGGCGGCAGGCGCCGCATCCAGGCCTGTCGGCGGCGCGCCTGTTTGAGTGCGCGCCGGACATCGCTAGCTTCACCCTTGCGCCACGGTCCGAGCACACCCTCAGTGTGGACGATATTGCGCCGTGAGCCAAGCAGCGACTGTCACGAACCGGGTTCGGATGTCGCACGCGACGCAGACGCGCGCGCGGCTCCGTGCCCGCGCGCAGGCGGGCGATGTTGGCGCGGTGGCGGTAGGTCGACGAATCCGAACGCGAGCGCTGCGAACGCGATCACCGGCCATTCGCTCGCCGAGAACGATGGCCGCGACGAGGAACGCGGCGCCGGAGGCGAGCGACGCGAGCGACACGTAGCGGGTCGTGAGGAAGACGATCGCCCAGGCGAGCACGGCGATGCCGACGCCCGCCGGGAACAGCGCCAGCGCGGCCCCGGCGCCGGTCGCGACGCCCTTGCCGCCGCCGAAGCCGAGCAGCACGGGGTAGCCGTGCCCGAGCATCGCCACGATGCCCGCGATCGACGCCGTGAGCGGGCCCGACCAGTGCAGCGCGGCGAGCACGGGCAGCGCGCCCTTGAGGACGTCGAGCAGCAGCGTCGCCGACGCCGAAGCGCCAGCCGAAGTTGCGCCACACGTTCGTCGCGCCGGTGTTCTTCGACCCCAGCGTGCGGATGTCCGCGTGCCGGAAGATGCGCACGAGCCAGTAGCCGAAGGGCAGCGAGCCCGCCAGGTAGGCCGCGGCGATCAGGACGACCTCGGTCACGGCGGCGGCGCCTCTCGCGGGATGAAGTGGTGGCGCCCGCGCCAGAAGTAGTCGGCGAACGACCAGACGGTCAGCGCGAGCGCGATGGCGACGACGATGTCCGTCCAGCCCGCGTCGCGCTCGGCGAGCAGCAGGCAGACCACCATCACGTTCTGCGCGAACGTCTTGAGCTTGCCGAGCTGCGACGCGCTGATCACGCTCGAGCCGCCTGCCGCCACCAGCCGCAGGCCGGTCACCGCGAACTCCCGCGCCAGGATGATCAGCACGACCCATGCGCTCACCTTCGCCTCCTCCACGAGCGCGATGAGCGCACCCATGACGAGCAGCTTGTCGGCGAGCGGATCGAGGAACACGCCGCCGACGCTCGTCCAGCCGGGGTGCCGCCGCGCCAGGTACCCGTCCAGCGAATCGGTCGACGCCGCGATCCCATACGCGACCGCGGCCCAGCGCTCGTGGTTCGCGAAGTCGGCCAGGATCAACCAGACGACGACCGGGACGACGAGCATCCGCGCGAGCGTGATGGCGTTGGGAGGGGTCATTCTCGGGGCGCTCGGCGCGCCGGTGACTCTAGTCGATCGGGATGCAGGAACCTGACGCGCGGCGTCGAACGGCCGTCCAGGTGGCAACTCCGCAGATCATGCCGCTCGACCTCGTCGCATGGGCGCTGTTCCGGCGCGGGCACAGCGCCGAGGCCGTCGCGGCACAGACCGGGCTCGACCTCGACCAGGCGGTCGAGGCGATCATCCGCGGCTTCCGCCTCACGCTCGAGGAGGGCTGACCCCTGCACATCGCGGGCGCCCGCGTGCTCGTCACGGGCGGAGCGCGCCGCCTCGGGCGCGCGATCGCGCTCGGGCTCGCGGAGCGCGGAGCTCAGGTCGCATTCACCTACCACCGTTCGGCGGCCGATGCCGCCTCGACGGCGGCGGCGCTCGCGGCGGCCGGCGCGGGCGGCCACGCCATCGCCGCCGATCTCTCCGACGGCAACGAGGCCCGGCGCGCGGTGGAGGAGGCGGCGCGCGGCGCTCGGCGGCCTCGACGTCCTCGTGCACGCGGCCTCCGGAGGCTTCGTCCCCACCGATCCGATGGACGTCGACCCGGCGCTCTTCGCCGACGCCATCGGCGCGACGCTGACCGGCGGATTCTTCTGCGCGCAGGCCGCGCGCCGCGCGATGGGCGACGCCGGCGTGATCGTCAACATCACCGACGTCGCCGTGCTGGAGGCCTGGCCGCTGTTCGCGCCGCACGCCGCCGCCAAGGCCGCGCTGGCACAGCTGACGCGCTCGCTCGCGCGCGGATTCGCGCCCGAGGTGCGCGTCTGCGCGGTCGCTCCCGGGCCGGTGCTGCTGCCGGACGGCAGCGACGAGGCGCGGCGCGAGCGGCAGGCGGCGCGCACCGCGCTCGGGCGGCTGGGATCGCCCGACGACGTCGTGGGAGCCGTCGCATTCCTGATCGAGGCCGACTACGTGACCGGCGAGCAGCTCGTCGTCGACGGCGGCCACGCGTTGTAGTGCCCGTCACCCGATCGGGTAGATCGCCCGCGGGGCGCCGAACCGGCCAAACCGGCGCCGCGAAGGACACGTATGACATGCGTGTCCGCCTCCGCCTGCGGCCCAGCGCTTGCCGTGTCGCGTGAGAATCGGCAAAGTGCGGCCATCATGGTCATGACGACCACTTCTGCCGAACGCCTCCTCACGCGCGTCGCGCGGCGGCGATCGCGTCGCGTTCGCGGAGTTGTACGACCGCTACGCGAGTGCCGTCTACGGCGCCTGCCTGCGCGTGCTGCGCGAGACGCAGGCCGCGGAGGACGCGGCCCAGGACGCATTCGCGGCGATCTGGCGGCACGCGGACGCGTTCGACGCGAACCGCGGGGCCGCCGGCGCCTGGATCGGCCGCGTCGCACGCAACGCCGCGCTCGACGCGAATCGCCGGCGCGCGCTGCGCGTGACGGCGCCCGAGGTCGACCCCGTCGACGAGGGACGGACGCCCGAGGAGCTCGCCGTCGCGGCCGACGAGGCGTTCCGCCTGCGCCTCGCGCTCGAGACGCTGCCGGATCGCGAGCGCACCGTACTGGGGCTTGCCTATAGCGACGGACTGACGCAGAGTGAGATTGCGGAACGTCTCGACCTGCCGCTCGGCACGGTCAAGACGCGGACGCGGAGCGGACTCGCCCGCCTCGCCGACTACCTGGAGCGGACGCCGTGAGCGACCAGCTCGAACCGGAGCTCGAGCGCGTCGCACGGATGCTGGCGGAGGCCGGCCCGCTGCCCGATGCGCCCGCGTCGCTGCGCGAGCGCGCTCTGGCGGTGCCCGACGGCGGCCCGGTGGCCGACGCCGACCTCGCCGCCGCCGCCGCGCGCCGGCGCCGGCGCCGGATGCGCCCGCGGGCATTGCTCGGGATCGCGGCCGTCGTCGCCGCGATCGCGGTCGTGCCCACGGCTGCTCGTCCTGCGCGACGACGGCAAGGCCCAGAGCATCGAGCTCGAGGCGCGCGAGTTCGCGCCGCAGGGCGGTGGCACGGCGCAGGTCGTGGCACACGGCGACGGCAGCGCGACGATCTCGCTCCACGTCTGGAAGATGCCGAAGCCCGGCGCCGGCACGACGCTACGAGGCCTGGCTCGGCCGCAGGGGCGACCGCCGCGTCGCTCGGGACGTTCACGCACCGACGCGACGGGCAATGCAACCGTCAGCTTGAAGGTGCCGCGCGGCGAGTTGGGCGGCTACCGCTGGATCTGGGTGACGAACGAGCCCGCCGGCGGGAGCGAGACGCCGAGCGAGCGGACCGCGCTCTGGGGCCCGCTGACCTGACGCCGGGGTACGGCGAGGGTGACCGTTAGGCTTGCGGCGATGGCCGCGCCGAGCAATTCGATCGACGTTCTCGACCACGGCTTCGTGCGGCTCGACGCGCGTCATGGCCGACGACCTGTCGGTCGTCAACGCGGCGCGCGTCTCGTTCGGCGCACGGGTCGACACGATGGACGACCGCAGCGCGGGGCTCGTGCGGTTTCTCATGCGCGAGCGCCACGGCACGCCGTTCGAGCACAACTTCTTCCGCTTCCACATCAAGGCGCCGCTGTTCGTGACGCGCGAGTGGCAGCGCCACCGCGTCGGCTCGTTCAACGAGCGCTCGGGCCGCTACTCGGAGCTGCCGGACGAGTTCTACGTGCCGGCCGCCGGCGACGTGCGCACGCAGGTCGGCAAGCCCGGCGCGTACACGTTCGAGCCGCTCGCCGACGACGCCGCCGAGAGCGTGCGCGAGGGCATCGCGGCGAGCTACGCCGAGTCCTACCGCCGCTACCAGGAGCTGCTCGCGGCCGGCGTCGCGAAGGAGGTCGCGCGCAGCGTGCTGCCGGTCGGCCTCTACACCGAGTTCTACTGGTCGGTCAACGCACGCTCGCTGATGAACTTCCTCTCGCTGCGCAACGCGCCCGACGGCGCAGCTCGAGATCCGCGTCTACGCCGAGGCCGCCGAGCGGCACTTCGAGCACGCCATGCCCGTCACGCACGCGGCGTTCGTCGCCCAGGGGCGGACGGCGCCCTGAGCGTCCGCCCGCGGCGCGAGCTCGAGGTGCAGGACCTCGGCCACGGCGTGCACCGGGTCACGCAGCCGCTGCCGTGGGCGCTCGACCACGTGCACTGCTACGCGGTCGACGACGCCGAGGGCTGGACGCTGATCGACTGCGGCCTCGGCACGCCGGGCACCGGCCGGCGCTGGCAGGAGGCGCTCGCGCTGCTCGGGCACCCGCACGTCCGGCGCATGGTGATCACGCACTACCACCCCGACCACATCGGCGCGAGCACCCGCCTGGCGGAGATCACGGGCGCGGAGGAGATCGTGCAGGGGCGCGTCGATCGCGACCTGACCGTGCGCACGTGGCTCGATCGCGAAGCCGGCGACCGCTTCGAGCGCTGGATGCTCCGGCACGGCATGCCGCGCGAGGACGCCGCGCGCTCCGCGGAGGCCGAGGACGAGCTGCCGATCGCGCCCGTCGAGCCGACGCACCTCGTGGACGAGGGCGACACCCTCGATCTCGCCGGCGAGCCGTTCGAGGTGCTGCTCCTGCCCGGTCACGCCGACGGCCACATCGCGCTGCTGGGACAGCACAGCGGGCGGTTGTTCGGCGGCGACGTGCTGCTCGACGAGATCACGCCCAACGTCGGGAGCTGGGAGGACAACGAGCCCGATCCGCTGGGCCGCTACCTCGAGACGCTCGCGCGGATCGAGGCGCTCGCGCCCGCGCTCGTCTATCCCGGCCACCGCGGCGTGATCGAACGCCCCGCGGCGCGTGCGCTCGAGATCGCCGTGCACCACGACGTGCGCCTCGACGAGCACGAGCGTGCACTGCGCGCCGGCGCCCGCAGCGCCTACGAGGTCGTCCAGCACGTGTGGGGCGGCAAGCTCGGCTTCCACGAGCAGCGCTTCGCGCTCGCGGAGTCCATCGCGCACCTCGAGCGCCTCGAGCGGATGGGCCGAGCGGTCCAGGACGAGCCCAATCGCTGGCGTCCCGCCGCCTGACTCAGAGGCTGACGCTGAGGAGCACCTCGGCGAGCTCGGCCGGCCGGCCGAGGAACGGCGAGTGACCACCGGGCAACTCGACGGTATTCGCGCCCAGGCGGTCGCGCGCCGCCGTGCGCGACCACTCCGGATTGACGATCCCGTCGTCGCTCGTGAAGATCGACACCGACTCGACCGCGGGCCATTCGGCGAGCGGGCAGGGCTCGACGCGCGGCTTGCGCGCTTGCGGCCGCAGGCGCGCGGTCGCCCATGACGCGAGCTGACGCGGGCACCCGCCGTAGAGCACGTCGGCCGCCGCGTCCTCATCCGTCCAGACCGAGCGATCCTGATCGTCGCGCTCGGTGCCGCCCGTGCCGGGGACGAAGATGCCCGGCTCCTGCGCGACCTGGTCGACGAAGGCCACGCCGGGGCGCGGCAGGAGCCCACACAGGAAGACGAGCTTGCGCGCCGGGCGCGCCGCAGCGACGAGCGGGATCGTCAGGCCGCCCAGGGAGTGCCCGACGAGCACGAGATCGTCGTCGGCCTGCGCGATCTGCGCCAGAACGACCTCGGCGTACGCCGCGCACCCGGCCTCGACGTCATCGCACGGGAGATCGACCGCGATCGCGGCATGCCCGTGGCCCTCGATCTCGGGGACGAGACGTTCCCAGCACCAGGCTCCATGCCAGGCACCGTGCACCAGCGCGAACGTCGTCATCCCTCACCCCTCTCGCCCCGCGGTCAGCCCCCGAGGTCGTAGAGCTCGCCGTACTTGACGCGCAGATAGCGCATGAACGCCGCGTGACCGGGCGCCTCTCCGGTCGCCTCGAGCGCGATCTGCTCGGGCGCGACGAGTGCGCCGCGGCTGTGAACGTGCTCGCGCATCCAGCCGAGCAGCCGGTCGTACCGGCCCGCCCGCACGATGGCGTCGATCGGCCCCAGCTCGCGCTCGATCGCGGCCAGGAACTGCGCCGAGTAGAGCGTGCCGAGCGTGTACGTCGGGAAGTAGCCGATCAGGCCCGCCGACCAGTGCACGTCCTGCAGGACTCCGACGCCGTCGTTCGGCACCTCGATGCCGACGAGCGAGCGCATGCGCTCGTTCCAGGCCGCGGGGAGATCGTCCACGCCGAGGTCGCCGCGCACGAGCGCGAGCTCCAGCTCGAAGCGCAGGAAGACGTGCAGGTGGTAGGTGACCTCGTCGGCCTCGACGCGGATCAGCGACGGCTCGACCAGGTTGGCGGCGCGCACGAACGCGTCGAGCGAGACGTCTGCGAGCTGGTCGGGGAACGTGTCCTTGACCTCGGTCAGGTGCCGTTCCCAGAACGCGCGCGAGCGGCCGACCATGTTCTCCCAGAAGCGCGACTGCGACTCGTGGAGGCCGAGCGACGTGGCGTGGCCCACGAAGGTGCCCTCGATGTCGCCCGTGAGGCCCTGCTCGTAGAGACCGTGACCGGCCTCGTGCAGCACGGCGAAGAGCCCCGCGAAGAGATCGGTCTCGCTCTCGCGCGTCGTCAGGCGCACATCGCCCGGCGCGAAGCCGGAGGCGAACGGGTGCGCGGCCTCGTCCAGCCGGCCGGCCTCGAAGTCGAAGCCGATCGCGGCGGCGAGGCGCGCACCCAGGGCGCGCTGCTCCTGCGCGGGGTAGGTGCGGTGCACGAACGCGTCGTCCGGTCGCGGGCGCGCGGCGATCTCGCGCGCGAACGGCACGAGCTCGTCGCGCAGGCCGTGCAGCAGCGGCTCCAGCCGGGCCACGCGCATGTCGGGCTCGTACTGGTCGAGCAGCGCGTCGTAGCGCTCGCCGCCCTCGTAGCCCACGGCGTCGGCCTCCTCGCGCCGCAGCCCGATGAGACGCTCGAGCGGATCGCGGAAGAGCGAGAAGTCGGACTTGGCGCGGGCGACCTGCCAGGCCTCGAAGCCTGCGGACTCGGCCTCCGCCAGCTCGCGCACGAGCCTGGCCGGGACGCGCACTGCACGGTCGCGCTCGCGGCGCGCCTCGCGCACGCGCGCGCGCTCGAAGTCGCCGAGGTTCGCGTCGTCGGCGAGCTCGGCGATCGCGTCGCCGAAGCGCTCGTCGCAGATGCGCTCGTGGAGGATCCCCGCGAGCGTCGCCTTGGCGGCGCCGCGCGCCGCGGCGCCGCGCGGCGGCATGTTGACCTGCTCGTCCCAGCCGAGCAGCCCGCCGACGTGACCGAGCTGGCACACGTCGCGCTCGAACTGCTCGAAGACGTCCCAGGCCTGAGCCTGCTCAGCCACGGCCATCAGGGCGTCAGGAGCTGATGGCCGGGTACTGCGATCATCATGCCGATCAGCCAGCCGAAGACGGCGATCGCGAAGCCCCACGCGAAGCGGCTCTGCGTTGCGCGCTCGCTCGCGAACACGAGACTCAGGCCCGCGAGCGCGATGCCGCAGATGCCGAAGAGCAGCGGCCACCAGATCAGCGCGAGGATGCCGAACCCGGCGCCCAGTCCGTTGAGAATGCCGCCGAGCGCGTCCAGGGGACGCTCCCGCTGGGGGAGCATGCGCTCGTAGAACCCGAGTTGCTGTGGTGCTTCCGCCACGTCTCTCCTCGCCGCTTGTTCAGGCGGTGATCGTAACGGATCGCGTTTCTCGCAGCGTCCCCACGCGGACATGCGCTCCCGTCCGTCGCCACGCTGGGCGGTGCGTGGCGACGGACGGCAGCGCACCGTCTTCCTTAGGATGGCCTAATAAGGAGACCCTAAGCATTGGCAACGACCGTGTCAACCCGTTCCCGGCGCCGCCGCAGCGGCGTGGAGGGGCAGGTTGGGGGTCACATCGCGGGTGGTGGCTACCTACCCAACCCATACCAACGACCAGCGGACCCTCGGACCATCCGGGGTGGGTGCGCGCGGCCGACCGGGGTTGGATAGAGAAGCGGCGCGCCCTCTGTGGACAGCGCTCGACCCCTGTCAAATGCGGCTCCAGGAGCGATGCGTGTCCCATTCGATCTCTCGACGGCGTAGGTGGCGCACCTGTGCGACCACTCTGGCCCTGACTCTCGGCAGCCTCGCGGTGCCGGCTGCGGCATTGGCCGACGGGCAGCTCGACCCGGCTTTCAACGGCACCGGCTACCACCTCGGCTCGGCCGGTGAGGGCACCGTCTTCACCAACTCCGACAACCGCATCCCGATGATCGCGCAGGCCGATGGCCGGATCGTCGTCGGCGGCTCGCGCGGCGGCCTGATGACGCTCATGCGCTACAACGCCAACGGCACGCTCGACGGGACGTTCGGCAACGGCGGCGTCGCCACCGCGTCGATCGGCGGCACGCCGTCGCAGACCTCGGGCAACAGCGGCGCGACGGCCATGACGCTCGACCCGGCCGGCAACATCGTCGTCGCCGGCTACGGCGGCTCGCAGTCGATGGTCGTGGTCCGCTTCAACTCCGCCGGCCAGTACAACGCGAGCGCCGTCTGCTACGCGCCGCACCTGATCGACTACTCCGCGCGTGCCGTGGCCGTGCGGCCGAACGGCAGCATCGTGCTCGTCGGCTTCGCGCGTGACCGCCACCCGGCGTTCGCCATTCCGGCCGGCCCGAACGTGACGTACGGCCAGCGCGCCGTCCTGACGCCTCCCCGCCTCGGGCCACAGCACCACCGCGTGCGGCGCCTATCAGGAGGCCAACAGCCTCTCGCTCGGCTCGCTCGGCGTCACGATCGACGGCCTCACGCACAACGGCACCGTGCTCGATGCCGCCCGCGGCGGCCGCTTCTACGACGGCGTCGCGGCGCTCCCGGACAACCGCTACATCGTCGCCTCGACGAACGGCCCCGACCCGAACGTCGCCGCGGGCAACGGCGCGTGGCTGCAGCGCTTCACGGCGACCGGCGCCTCCGACGCCACGTTCAACGCGGCGGGCGCCGGCATGATCACGCCGGTCGCAGGGCGCGTCGTCATCCAGAACGCGAACCTGCACGCGATCAAGCTCCAGGGCACCGACGCGTACGCCGCGGGCGAGTCCATCGACGCGATCGCCGCGAACCGCCGCATGCTGGTGGCCCGCGTCGACACGAACGGCGCGATGATCGGCGGCTTCGGCGCGAGCGGCGTCGCTCTCGCCCGCGTCGCCGGTGGCAACAACACGGGCCAGGCGCTGGTCTTCCAGGGCGCGAACGTGATCGTCGGCGGCTCGGCGAACCTCGCCGGCAAGGCGGCCCTCGGCCTCGTGCGCCTCAACGCCACGAACGGCGCGCCCGATCCCACGTTCGGCGCCGTCGGCGCCAACGGGCAGGTCGCGACCTCGATCGGCACGCCCGCGATCAACGGCTACATCACCGGCATGGCCCTGACGGGCAACCTCCTCGCCGTCTCCGGCCGCGCGAGCGATCCGGCCGGGCCTCGCGACGATCGCCGCGCGCTACTACGCCGTCGGCTTCCCGCCGCCCCCGCCGCCGCTCCCGGCCGCGTCGACGACCGGGGTCGACCAGATCACCTCGAGCTCGGCGCGGGTCAGCGGCACGGTCAACGCCAACGGCACCGCCAGCACCTGGCGGATCGAGTACGGCACGACGATCGCCTACGGCGCGACGACGGCGCCACAGGCGATCGCGACCCTGAACGACGACACCGACGTCAACGGCGCGCTCACCGGCCTCGCCGCAGGCACGCTCTACCACGCCCGCATCGTGGTCACGAGCACCGCCGGCACCGACCTCGGTGACGACCTCGCGTTCACGACGCTCGGTACCCCGGCACCCGTGACGCCGGCAGCGCCGGCCGCGGGCGGCGGCACGACGGCCACCGGCGGCACCAAGGCGACGACCACGACGGTCAAGCCGACGGCGAAGGCCAAGAAGCAGTGCATCGTCCCGAAGGTGACCGGCAAGAAGCTCAACAAGGCGCGCACGACCGTGTACGCCAAGGGCTGCAAGGTGCAGGTCAAGTACCTGAAGTCGAAGAAGGCCAAGAACACCGTCCTCGCGCAGTCGCGCAAGGCCGGCAAGAAGCTCGGCTACCGCGCGGTCGTCAAGCTGACCGTCGCGACGAAGACCGCTCCCAAGAAGTGACCTTCACGTCCTGAGCCACGAACCGGAGGGCCCGGCCGCCAGCGTGCGGCCGGGCCCTTCGCATGCCCGCCCCTAGAATCGACCGCGGGGCCGGTAGCTCAGTTGGTAGAGCAGGGGACTTTTAATCCCAAGGTCGCAGGTTCGAGACCTGCCCGGCCCATGGGGCTGCTTCCGTCAGGAGGTGGAGGGGCCACCGGGATCGTCGTGGTGCGGGCGAAGGGGCCCGTCGCGGCGGCGACGGTCGTCGCCGGCGATTCGAGCTGAGTCGTGCGCGCGGGAGTTGGGTCGCGATCGAGCAACTCCAGGAGCGCGGCGGCGATCTGAGTCGGGGTAGGCGGGCACCCTGGGATTCGGAGGTCGATCGGGAGGATGTCTTCGACGGGACCAGCGAGTTCTCCGGGATCCCCGAGAAGGTTGCAGCCGAGAGCGCAGTCGCCGAAGGCTGCCACTCGGCGCGGCTCAGGCATGGCGGCGTAGGCGATGAGGAGCGCTTCGCGCATGCGGGTGGTCACGGCGCCCGTCAGGAGGAGCAGGTCAGCGTGACGCGGCGAGGCGACGATGCTGAGTCCGTGGCGCTGGAGGTCGTAGTGCGGGCTGGTAGTGAGGGTGAGCTCGTGCTCGCAGCCGTTGCAGGATCCGGCGTCGACGTGGCGGATGGCAAGTGAACGCCCACGGGTGCTCGCGGGCAGGTCGAGCTGTCGGCGGAGGCGGCGGAGATCGCGGAGGAGGGTGAACACGGTCAGCGATCTGCGCAGGCGTAGCAGAGCTCAAAGCTCTTGTTGATCAAGGGGAAATCGGGCAGGAGGTTACCCGGGACGATGCGGGCCAGGACGGGCCAGTTCGCGTACGAGCCGGTATGGAGGTGGAGCCGATCGAGCCGGTTGCCGTCGCCTTCGAGCGCGCAGATCGTGGCGCCGCGGGGACTCTCGATGCGTGAAACAGCTCGCGCAACCGCGCGTTCGCCGGCTGTGCAGGCGTCAGCCGCGATCGGAGCGGAGAGGAAGCCTTCCAGCAACCCGAACGTCTGTCGGAGCTCGAGTTCGCGCTGTTCGAAGCGAGCGCGCACGTCTCCGCTCGCTCGGTGGCCGATGGCTGGCTCGAAGCCGTCGTATGTCAACCAGCCCTCTTGGCTTGTACGGGCGTCGTCAGGGATTCCCGAGCCGCGGGCGACAGTGCCGACGGCACCGAGAAGCAGGGCATCGGGAGGGCTGAGGATGCCGATATCGATGAGCCTGTCCTGGAATGAGGCGTTGAACACGAGATCGCGCCAAGCGGCCTTCGTGTCCGCTTCGAGACGCGCGAGCACCTCGCGCGCGCTACGGCACGCGCGCTCCGGAACATCGAGGTGGCTGCCTCCCACGTGCACGCTGTTGAACAGGAGACGGTGTCCCGCGATGTGGGAATTGAGCTGCCGTGCGCTTTCGCACAGCGCGGCGAAGCGCTGGTTTCCGGCTGCGAGGCCGGCGCCTGAGCAGATCGCGGCGATGTCGTTGAGGTGACTCCAGAGCCGTTCGAGCTCGAGCAGGAGCGAGCGAGCGCGGGCGACCTCTGCTGTTGGCCGCAAGCCGTAGATTTGCTCTGCGGCGCGCGCGTAGGCGACGCGGTTGGTGACCGCACAGGCGCCGCATGCTCGCGCGGCGTGATCGATTGCGTCGCGGAGTGGCTTGCCGATGGCGGTGCGCTCGAGGCCGCGGTGCTTGTAGAAGAGTCGGACGTCCAGGTGCAGAATGCGATCGCCCACCACGTGCAGCCGGAAGTGGCCTGATTCGATCACGCCGGCGTGGATTGGTCCGACCGCGATCTGGTATGCGTCAGGGCCGTCCACGGGCACCGTCCATCCAGGCAGGTCTCCCGAGTGGTCGATCAGCGGCCGCATTGGCTCGTGCCCGTCGAAATACACGCGGTGGAGATCGTGTGCTTCGCGCTCCGACCATTCGACGGCGGGTGCGAGGTCAACCACACTTGGGACGTGCCCGTCGCGGACGGCAACGCTGACAAGATCGAGGGCGCCGTCAGGCTCGAGTAGCACCGCACGTACGACCTGATCATCGCCTGCTCCGCTGGCGTACAAGCTGGCGAGCTGGCATCCCCGGGCGAGCGCATCGGTGATGACGTCGCGATAGTGCACGGCACTCTCACAGCTCATGAAAGCCCCCGAGCGAGGGCGCGCGCGATGTCGGAGTCGGGCAACGCGAGCGCGCCGGCGGTGAGCGCCAATAGGAGCACGAGGCCTCCGGCGGCGAGCGCGACGATGAGTGTGCGGGCGGGCGGGATTCCAGGGCGGATGCCGCGGCGGCGACCGGCGACGGCATCGATGAGGGCATGGGCGAGGCCGAGGAAGCCGAGCGCGAGCAGGAACACGGCGACCGCGACGGCGACGGTGTGGCCGGACCTGATGCCACCGAGGGCGATGAAGAGCTCGGAGATGAAAAGCGGTGAAGGAGGGAGGCCTGCGAGTGCAGCGAGGGATCCTCCAACGACGCTGCCGACGCGCGCATCGGCACGCGCGATCCCGCGGGCGGGATGTGACGCGGTCGATGGCTGGATGCCGAGGAGCGGAATCGCGGCGTAGAAGCCGACCGACTTCGCGACGGCGTGACCCGCGACGTGCACGATGACTCCGATGAGCGCGAGCGGGTTTCCGAAGCCGATTCCGAGCGCGATGACGCCCATGTGCTCGAGACTGGAGTAGGCCAGGAGTCGCTTCCATGCCAGCGGGCGCCAGAGGAATGGCACAGCCACGGCGAGCGAGGCGAGGCCGAAGAACACGAAGACCTCGCGTGAGGTGTCTGAACCAATCGCACCGGCGAGCGCCTGCTGTATGCGCCAGGCCACGAGCAGAACGGAAGGCAAGAGCGCCGCGGAGAGCAGTGCCGACACGGGGGCGGCGCCTCGGAGTGCGCGTCGGGTAGCCAGTTGTGGACGGGTGCCCAGCCGATCTTGGCGGCGAGGCCGGCGAGGACGAGGAGATAGGCCACGAGGGTCACATCGCGATCGAGACTGCCGGAAGCCGCGTGAATGCTGACGTACGAAAGCCCGATGGGCCCGCCGGCGCGGTGCTGGGCGACCTGCAGCACTACCAACCCGAGGAGCGCGACCCCGAGCCCGAGCGACGTCAGGACGAGGTACTTCCAGGCGGCTTCGAGCGCGCGGGCCTTGCCCGAGTACGCGACGAGCAGGGCCGAGGCCGCGGAGGTGACCTCGACGAGCAGCCAGGCGGCCCCGAGGTTCGCTGCGAGCGGCACTGCCAGGAGCGCAGCCCAGAAGACGAGCAGTGCGGTGTAGTAATGCGCCACAGGTCGTCGTCCGGTAAACAGGCTGCGTTTCACCGTGGCGAGATAGGCCGGCGAGGCAGCCAGGCTGAGAGCGCCGACGAGTGTGACGACGGCGAGCAGCACGGCGCCGGCTGCGTCGAGGACGAGCCAATCACCCAACAGTGGTTGGTCGGGCGTACTGAGAGCCCATGCGCTCGAGGTGAGAGCCATCACCAATGTGACGGCTCCGCTGCCGAGTGCTACGCGCTGGCCGATGCGCTTGTTTGGCAGCGCTGCTACAGCGCCGGCGGCGAGCAGGGGCACGACCGGGATCGCTCCGGCGAGGAGTGCGCGGCTAGTCACGCAACTGGGCCAGGTGTGCGGTGTCGCCACTGCCGAACTCGGTGTAGATGCGCTCGTGCAGCAGCGCAGCTACGAGGACGACAACGATCAAGTCGCCCGCCACTCCGAGTTCGATGAGTGCGGGAAGGCCACCGCCCGTACCGAGTGCCGCCACTGCCAGGGCGTTGTCGACCTGAACCAGGGCGACGATCTGCAGAACAGTCGCCTTGCGCGTCGCGACCGTGACGAGGCCGAAGGCGATCAGGGCGAGCACGGCTCGCTCGACGTCCCGATCTCCGAGGCCGAGCGACGGGACGAGCAATGCGAGCCATACCGCTAGTCCGATCGCGCTCGCGCCGCGCACGAGAGGGCCGATATGTGTGCGCACCGGCCGCACCTCACGGGTGCGACGCACGACTACGAGCAGCAGCACGCCGAGCAGCGCGGCGCGTCCGAGCAACGCCCCCGCTGCGAGGACATCGTCTGCCCCGCTCGCCCGCTCGGCTGCGTACGCCGCGAGCACGAGAGCCTGAACCGTGACGGCCGCTACGGCAACGCTGCGGCGGCGAGCAGTGGGGACGGCGAGCCCAAGGGCCACGACGATCCAGATGACAGCGCTGTTCATCGGCCCGCCTCGACCAGACGAGTCAGCACCGACAGGAGCGCGACGCCCGCACCGACACCGAGAAGCCCGGGGACGAGCAGAATCCGCAACTTCGCCACGAGCGTCTCGACAACGGCCAACGCGACGGCGAGGACACCGATGCCGACGGGCAAGAGCAGCACACCGGCCGCGAAACCAGACGGGTGCGGAAGGAAGATCCCGGCGGCGAGGGCGAGCACGAGCCAGTGCCGCGCTGCCATCGCCCACTGCAAGAGCGCGAGGTCGCGGCCGGCGTACTCCAGCAGCGGCCCCTCGTGAATCATCGTCAGCTCGAGGTGCGTATCGGGGTTGTCGATGGGCTGCCGGCCAGTCTCGGCCAAGATCACGAGCACGAAGGCCAGCAGCGCGAGCGTCTGCGCAGGCTTGCTCCAGACGTGCCCTCCGGCGGTCGCGACAGCCATGCTCCGCAGGTCGGTGGTGGAGCCGGCCACCGCAGCGGTCGCGAGCGCCAAGATCAGGACTGCCTCCGCGGCCACGCCGATGGCCAGATCGCGACTGGCCCCCTGGAGGGCGAATCCGCTCCCGGTGTCCCACGCCGCGGCGGCCGCCGCAAACCGCGCGAGCGCGAGAAAGCCCAGCAAGACGAGAGCGTCGTGTCCGACAGGCCAATCGGGCGAGCGTCCTGCAATCGGCACGAGCAGGCAGGCGAGGACGAGAGACGCCGCGACGATCGCGGGAGCGCTGCGGTAGATCGGACCCGTCCCCTCGGGGTCGACGACCGACTTGCGCCAAAGTCTTGCAAGCTCGCGGTAGGGCTGCAGCGGCGAGGCTCCGCGACGGCCCTGCAGCCTCGCCTTCAACCACTGCACGGATCACGACACCGTCAACGAGCACATGCACGTCGTCCAGCTCACGCCGCCCGGCTCCGGTTGCTCGATCGTGTTCGAAGACCTCCCGCCGCAGCGGGCGATGGCGCCGGGGTCGATGAAGAACCTCCAGCTCGTCGTGTCGGACGGTGCGGCGGCGCGGCAGGAGCTGGTCGACCGCGGCGTGGAGTGCAGCGAGATCATGGTGTTCGACGAGCGCGACGGGGGGACGTTCTTCGGCTTCGAGCCCGACGGCAACAGCTGGGCCGTGCAGGAGCTGAAGGTCAGGGCCGAGAAGCCGGCTGATCCCGATCGACGCGCGGGGCCGCTTCGGCGAGTAGCCCTACGCCGGCGGGGCCTTGGGCGCGTAGTCGCCCAGCCCGGCCGCGAGCATGGCGCGCGCCTCCTCGGCTCGAGCCCGCAGGTCGCGCGCGAGCTCGGGATTGCGCACCCCTTCGAGGACGCGGCCGCGCGCGTAGTGCACGAGCGCGCGGTGCAGGCCCATCACGGCGTTCGCCGCGACCCACGGCTCGATCGCGCCCGGCTCTGAGCCCGTGTCCCGCGCGAGCAGGGCAGCGAGCGACTCGGTGTACCGCTCGAACACCTGCTGCTCGCGCGCGCGCAGCGCGGCACTCTCCGCGATCACGCGCGCCATCGCCGCGAGCGTCTCGCTGACGGGCTCCTCGTCCATCAGCCCGCGCGGCCGCAGCATCCACTGCCAGAACGCCTCGAGCACCGGGACGCCGGGAGCGCGGTCGCGGATCGCGGCGAGCAGCTCCTGCTCGAACGACTCGAGACGCCAGTAGACGAGGTCTTCCTTCGTCGGGAAGTAGTTGTAGACCGTCTGCTCGGCCACGTCGGCCGCCCGCGCGATCTGCGCGACGGTGACCTGCTCGAAGCCGCGCTCGGTGAAGAGGTCGCGCGCGGTCTCGGCGATCAGCTGCCGGGTCTGCTGCTTCTTGCGCTCACGTAGGCCGAGCGGCTCGTCCACTTGCGTATCGCTCCCTGAGTTGTTAGGGTCACTCTATTATTCGAGTGAATAGATTATTGCACCGTCCCCATTATCGCGGATCGCGGTGCAGGACGAAAGGGGTTGCGATGAACGCCACGACACCATCCTCCGTGCGCATCCCGTTCGCGGTGATCGTCCTGGCGATGCTGCCGGCCGTGCTCGACCAGACGATTCTCGCGACCGCGCTGCCGACGATCGCCGCGGACCTCGGATCGGTCACCGATCTCTCCTGGGTCGTGACGGCGTACGTCGTCGCCGCTGCGTCGACCACGCCTCTGTGGGGCAAGCTCGGCGACCGCTACGGCCGCAAGGCCCTGCTCGAGATCGCGCTGGCGGGCTTCGTCGCGGCCTCGGCGCTGTGCGGCATCGCCGACGACATC
The DNA here is from genome assembly GCA_963705965.1 of uncultured Actinomycetes bacterium. Taxonomy (GTDB): domain Bacteria; phylum Actinomycetota; class Thermoleophilia; order Gaiellales; family JALYLC01; genus JALYLC01. The sequence goes on from CAVPLI010000010.1 coordinate 35,208, forward strand.
GGGTACCTGATCGCCGTGCGCGCGCTGCAGGGCGTGGCCGCCGGTGGCCTGATGACACTCGCGATGGCGAGTGTCGGCGACCTCGTCGCGCCACGCCAGCGCGGCCGCTACCAGGGCTACATCGCAGCCACGTTCGCCGTGGCGACGGTCGTCGGGCCGCTGCTCGGCGGACTGCTGGTCGAGCATGCGAGCTGGCGTCTCGTGTTCTACGTCAACCTCCCGGTCGGCCTGATCGCGCTGGTGGGGCTGCACGCGAGGCTGCCCGCCGCCGAGCGCGCCCCCTCCGACCGGCCGCTCGACGTCCTCGGCGCCGGCGTGCTCGTGCTCGCCACGACGTCGTTCATGCTCGGCTGCATCCTCGGCGGCGATCGCTACGCCTGGGACTCTGCGCCGATCGTCGCGCTGTTCGGCGCCGCCGTCGTCTTCACCGTCGCGCTCGTCCTGCGCGAGCGTCGCGCGCCCGATCCGATCCTGCCGCTCGGTCTGCTGCGCACGCGCGTGGTCGCGATCGCGAGCGCCGCGCTCTTCCTCGGCACGGCTGCGCTGTTCGCCGTCACGGTCTTCGTCCCGCTCTTCCTGCAGACGGAGACCGGCGCGACGCCGACCGAGGCCGGCCTCCTGCTCGTCCCGGCGATGCTCGGCATCACGATCTCGACGACCGTGTCCGGGCGCCTGATCGAGAAGACGGGGCGCTACAAGATCTTCCCGGTCGCCGGCCTCGCGCTGATGACCGTCGCGCTCGTACTGCTCGCCGTGCTCGCGGACGACCGCTCGAGGACCAGCACCGGGATCGCGCTCGCGGTCTTCGGGCTCGGCTTCGGGATGGTCACGCAGGTGCTCGTCCTGGCCGTGCAGAACAGCGTCGAGCGGCGCGACCTGGGCGTCGCGACCGGCACCACCGGATTCTTCCGCGCGCTCGGAGGCGCCGTCGGCGCGGCCGTCCTCGGCGCGGTCTTCGCCCAGCGCGCCGGCGGTGGAGCGCAGCCCGACGTCGTCGCCGGCGTCGAGGGCGTGTTCATCGCCGCCGCTCCGATCGCCGCCCTCGCACTCGTCGCCGTGCTCTTCCTGGTCGAGCTGCCGCTGCGCGGCCCGGCAGAGCACGCCGGCCCGAGCAAGGCGCCCGAGGCGGCTCGGGCGACCGAGACCGCAACCCGCTGAATGAGAAGGAGGACGAGATGTCTGTGGACACGAGCTTCGAGGTGCTCCTGCGGAGCGAGGGAAGCGGTGACGTGCTCTCCCAGATCCGGGTCACCGTGCCGGGCGGGTGGGCCGGGCCGCCGCTGCATCACCACGACTTCGACGAGACGTTCTACGTGCTCGAGGGCGAGCTGACATTCCAGCTCGACGACCAGCTGACGACCGCCCGCCCGGGGCAGTGCGCCTTCGCGGCGCGCGGGCGGCACCACACCCTCGCGAACCTCGGCGGGACGCCCGCTCGCTATCTCCTGACGTGCACGCCCGCGGGCTTCGAGCGCTACTTCGACCGCCTCCAGGCCGAGCTCACCGGGGTCCCGGCGCCGCCGGAGGCGACCGGCCCCATCCCGGAGACGACCGTCGTCGGACCGCAGATCGGGGCGCGGGCTGAGCCGACGCGCGACGTCGCCTCGCAGACCCGGTTCTGACCACGCCAGCCGGCAGCGATGATTTTCACCCGGCACACTCGGTCTATGACGTGATGAGCCTGCTCACCTCAGCCTCGGGATCCCGATCTCGTTCATCGCGCTCGCGAGCGGTGTCCTGCTTGCCACCACGTCGAAGTGGGGCCTGTTCGGCTATTGGTGGGTGACGACCAAGCTGGCGCTGCCGGCCGGCGTGCTCACGGTCTTCCGGCCCGGTGGGCCGATCCGCACCAACCGACAATCGTGGAGGGAATCGCAATGAGCAGGATCGTCGTAACCGAGTTCGTCTCGCTGGACGGCGTGATGGAGGACCCGGGTGGCTCCGAGAACTTCGAGCGGGGTGGCTGGGTCTTCGAGATCGGCCAGGGCGAGGAAGGCGGGAAGTTCAAGCTCGACGAGACCATGGGCAGCGAGGCGCTGCTGCTCGGCCGCAAGACCTACGACGGCTTCGCAGAGGCCTGGCCGTCGCGCGAGGGCGAGTTCGCCGACCGCTTCAACAGCATGCCCAAGTACGTCGTCTCCTCGACGCTCGAGAACCCCGCGTGGAACAACTCGACCGTGCTCGCGGGCGACGTCGTCGAGGAGGTGTCCAAGCTGCGGGCCGCGAGCGGCGGCGACATCGTCGTCCACGGCAGCGCGCGCCTCGTGCAGACGCTGATCGAGAACGATCTCGTGGACGAGTTGCGGCTGATGATCTTCCCGCTCGTGCTCGGGGCCGGCAAGCGCCTCTTCGGCGAGACCAGCGGCAAGCGCCGCATGCTGCTCGCCGAGTCGCGGACCGTCGGCGAGGGCGTGCAGATCGCCATCTACCGCCCGGCGAGCTAGTGGCGGGTCGGGCGGCGAGGGCGACACGTGCTCGAGCTGAACGCGGGGTCTGGCATCTCGAGTCGGGCCGGACCCGATCCGTTATCGACCCCGAGTGCCGCGATTGAGCCGGAATGTCCCCGGCGCGCTACATTCGCCCGGGCGCAGTCGCGCGCCGGCATCCCGACAACCACCGCAGGAGGAATCGCGTGAGCTTTCCGGATGGATTCCTGTGGGGCGCCTCGACCGCCGCGCATCAGGTCGAGGGCGGCAACGTCTACAACGACAGCTGGCTGTTGGAGCACGTTCCGGGGTCGCACTACGCCGAGCGCTCGGGCGACGCCTGCGACCACTACCACCGCTACCGCGACGACATCGCGCTCATCGCCGGGCTCGGATTGAGCGCCTACCGGCTCTCGCTCGAGTGGTCGCGCATCGAGCCCGAGGAGGGCGAGTTCTCGCGCGCCTCCCTCGATCACTACCGGCGGGTGCTCGCGACCTGCCACGAGCACGGCCTGACGCCCATGCTCACGTTCCACCACTTCACCTCGCCGCGCTGGATCGCCGCCGCCGGCGGCTGGGAGGACGCGCGCACGGCGGAGCGCTTCGCCCGCTTCTGCGAGCGCGCGATGCGCCATCTCGGCGACCTCGTGCCGTATGCGTGCACGCTCAACGAGCCGAACCTGGGCCAGTTGCTGCACGGGGTCTTCGGCATCCCCCACCCGCGCGGCAGCGCGGGCTGGGCCGCGGCTGCGGCGGCGCTCGGGACGACGCCCGAGCGGCTCGCAGTGTTCCAGCACTGCGCGAGCCCGAGGGCCACCGAGGTCATGCGGAGCGCCCACCGGCTGGCGGTGGAGGCGATCAAGAGCGTGCGGCCGGAGACGCAGGCCGGCGTCACGCTCGCGCTCTCGGAATGGCAGGTGGAGCCGGGCGGGGACGAGGCGCTGCAGCGGCTCCGCCGAGCGTCCGAGGACGATTTCCTCGAAGGTGTCGAGGGCGACTTCTTCGGCGTGCAGAACTACTCCGTCAACCGGGTCGGGCCGGACGGGCCCGTCGATTTCGGGCCGGAGGTCGAGCGCACGCAGATGGGCTATCCCTACCGGCCCGAGGCGCTCGAGCACGCGATCCGGCGCGCCGTCGACGTCACGGGGCTGCCCGTCTTCGTGACCGAGAACGGGATCGGCACCGACGACGACGCGCGCCGCTGCGACTTCATCGACGTCGCGCTGCGCGGCGTCGAGGCCTGCCTGGCCGACGGGCTCGACGTCCGCGGCTACTTCTACTGGTCGCTCTTCGACAACTTCGAGTGGGCCCTCGGCTATCGGCCGACATTCGGGCTCGTGGCGGTCGATCGCGAGACCCAGGTGCGCACCGCGAAGCCGAGCGCAAGCCACTACGGCGCGATCGCGCGCGCGAACGGCCGGTCGCCGCGATCGCCGCAGTGATGCCGATCAATCCTCCGGCTTCTCGCCGGCATCCGCCATGCGCACGATGCGCGGGCTGAACCGCGCGACGACGTCGACGAGGTCCGTCTGCGCCGCGATCACCTCGTTGATGTCCTTGTAGACGAGCGGGTTCTCGTCGATGCCGGCGGACAGCAGCTTCACGCCGGCCTGGTCGAGCAGCGGCTGCACCTGCTTCCAGGTGAAGCGCTGGCGGGCCGCGGTGCGGCTCATGACGCGGCCGGCGCCGTGGCTCGCCGACGCGAGGCTCGCGACCGATCCGCGGCCGCGCACGACGAAGCCGGGCGTCGCCATCGAGCCCGGGATGACACCGAGCACGCCCGTGCCGGCCGGCGTCGCGCCCTTGCGGTGGACGACCACGTCGCGGCCCCCGTGACGCTCGAGCCAGGCGAAGTTGTGGTGGTTCTCGACGCCGGCGAGCACGCCGGCCCGGAGGTTGCGCGCGAGGCGCGCGTGGATGATCTCGTGACTGGCCTCGGCGAAGTCGCCCATCAGGTTCATCGCGCCCCAGTACTCCTGTCCCGGCTCGGAGTCGAGATCGAGCCAGGCCAGGTAGCGAGAGCTCCTTCGGAAGCTCCGGGTGGAGCGCGCGGGCGGTCTTGGTGTAGTGCGCCGCGATCTGCGCGCCCGGTCCGCGCGAGCCCGAGTGCGAGAGGATCGCGAGGTAGGAGCCGGCCGTCAGCCCGAGGTCGTCGGCCGCCAGGTCGAGGCGCCCGAACTCCACGAAGTGGTTCCCGGAGCCGCTCGTCCCGAGCTGTCCGGCGGCCTTGTCGCGCAGGCTGCGCACGAGCTGCGTGCCCGCCCAGCGGCCGGCGTCGAGCACGTCGTGGTCGGCCCGCTCGGGCAGCGTCTTGCCGGTGCCGAACTGCGTCTCGCGCAGGAGCGCGCGCTCGAGGGGCGACGGCTGGTCGTCGAGCATCGCGGCCGGCAGGTCGAGCACGGTCAGCTTCATCCGGCACGCGATGTCGACGCCCACGCCGTACGGGATCACGGTGCCCTCGGTCGCGAGCACGCCGCCGATCGGCAGCCCGTAGCCCTGGTGCGCATCGGGCATCAGGGCGCCCTGCACCGCCGACGGCAGGCGCAGCGCGTTGTGCATCTGAGCGAGCGCGCCCTGCTCGGCGTCGGCGCACCAGGACTCGAACGGCGCCGGCGCGGCGCGCTCCGCGAACGCCACGTCCGCCGTCGCGCGCGCGGCGATCAGCTTCTCGGCGACCCTGGCGAAGTACGCGTTCCCGGTGTGCTCCTCGGGCGCGGCCACGACGGCGCGCAACTCGGCGAGCGCCGCCTCGCGCCCCAGGCGCTTGACGGCCTTCGGCATGGCGTTCAGCGCGACGCCGAAGACCGGCCCCTGCTGCAGGCCGACTGCGAGGAGGTCGTCTCCGCGCACGCGGGTCATGCGCGGCCGGCGTCGTAGCGCTCGGACGAGCGCGGGGCTCGCCTGGCGGTCAATCCGATGTCGATGGTGCACGACATGATTCGCGCGACAGCCTACGGGCGCGTTTGCCCCACGCGCACGCGGGCATAACGGGGCGCACGACGACGACTTCCCCATCGCGGCGCCCGGCGCGCCGCGCGTCGATCATCGAGGAGGCCGCCCCCATGGGCATCATCGCGTTTCTGATCCTCGGCCTGCTGGCGGGCGCAATCGCCAAGGCCATCTTGCCCGGCAATGACCCGGGAGGACTCATCGTCACCACGCTGATCGGCGTTGCGGGCGCACTGGCCGGAGGATTCCTCGCGGCCGCGGTGTTCGACGCTCATCCGCTGGACGAGTTCTTCGACATCTCGACCTGGGTGACCGCCGTGATCGGATCCTTGATCCTGCTGACGGCGTACCGCATGCTCCTGAAGGAGCGCCACGACAACCATCGAGGAGTGCTGCAATGAAGCTTCTGATCATCATCGGAACGCTCGGACTGGCGACGTTCGTCGTCCTCAAGCGCCGTCGCCCCGAACTCGCCGAGCGCGTCGAGTCCGCGGTCAAGGACGCGGCCGACCACGTGCGCGAGCAGGCTCCGAGCGACATCGCCGAGAACCTGCGCGACAAGGCCAAGAGCGTCGTGAAATGAACGACACCGAGCTTGACGAGGACGCCCCCGGTGGCATGGAGGCCATCGAGGGCGAGCCCGTCACCGACTCGGACGACCCGGGCGGGATGAGCGGGATCCCGGATCCCGATCCCGACTCGGACGACCACCGGAAGGACTGAAGGGAGCTCGGCGGCGGGTTGCGCGTCGCCGCCGAGCTCCTCTCATCGGGCATCGCGCGCGGCGATCGTCGGCCGCGCTCTCCACGCTGGCCGGTGCGCGGGGCCATACGCTGCACGGAGGCGCGGCACCCACAGCCGCTGAACGTTCCGGCGGATGTGGCCGGCGCGCCCCACGTGAATGCGACCGATCCCGCTCATCGCAGCGCTGGTACTCCTCGTCCTGTTGGCGTTGCGCCGGCGCACGCTCAGCCGCCTCACGGGCGTGGCCGGCGTCGTCATCGCCGCCGCGCTCGTGCTCTATGGCTTCGAGGTGTTCACTCTTCCGAGCCTCGACGACGCGCTCACACGCCTCGCGCCCGCGCTCGGGAACTGGACGTACCTCCTCGTCGGGGTGCTCGCATACCTCGAGGCCGCGGCGTTCATCGGCCTGCTGGTGCCCGGCGAGCTGACGGTCGTGCTCGGCGGCGCCGTCGCGCGCAGCGGTGACATCTCGATCGAGACGCTCTTCTTCGTCGTGTGGATCGCGGCCGCGGCCGGCGACTCGACCGGCTACTGGCTCGGCCACAGGCTCGGGCGCGACTTCCTCCTGCAGCACGGGCCGCGCTTCCACATCACGCCGAAGATCGTGGCGCGGGTCGAGGGCATCTTCAACATGCACGGCGGCAAGGCGATCATCCTCGGGCGCTTCATCGGCGTCGCGCGGGCGATCACGCCGTTCCTGGCCGGAACCTCGCACATCCGGTACCGGCGGTTCCTGATGTACGACATCCCGGGCGCCGGAGCCTGGGCCGCGTGCTTCCTGGCGGTCGGCTACGTGGTCGCCGAGAGCGCCAGCCGCGCAGCCGAGCTCTCGCACACGATCGGCCTCGCGATCGGCACGGCAGCCGTCGCCGGGGCCCTGGCGGTGGGCGCCGTGCAGCTGTACCGCATCGCCCCTGCGGGTTCGCGCGTCCGTTTCGCGCGGCGCTGGGTGCGTTCCGTCCTGATTCCCGAGAAGCCCGGCCCCGAGAAGCCCGGGAACGACGTGGAGATCCCGTGACGGTGTGCGGAGCCGGCCTAGCCGGACTCGCCCGGTAGTCAGGCGCCGCGCCGGGTCTGAAAATCATCCTGGTGCTCAAGGCAGCGCATTCGGTGGCCGATGCCAGTCCTATGGAGGCAACCCCTCCGAAACCGGCACAGCTGCGGCGGTGAGCAATGGATGACCAGCTGCTCCACCCCTCGCGGATCCTCGTGGTCGATGACCAGGAGGCGAACGCCCTGCTCCTGCAGGCCGTCCTCACGCGCGCGGGATACACCCGGGTCGAGATGATGACCGACCCGCTCGCCGTGGTCGAGCGCTGCAGCCGAGCAACCGCCCGACCTGGTCCTGCTCGACTGGCACATGCCGGGACGCAGCGGCGCCGAGCTGCTCGAGGACATCGCGTTCCTCACGGAGGAGCCCAACTGGATGCCGGTGCTGGTGCTCACGGCCGACATCGCGCCCGACACCAAGCGCCGCGCGCTGTCGCTCGGTGCGCGCGACTTCCTGACGAAGCCGATCGACGTCCCCGAGGTGCTGCTGCGCGTGCGCAACCTCTTGCAGACGCGCTACCTGCGCGTCGAGCTCGAGCGCATCAACGACCAGCTCCACGAACGTGTCCTGCAGCGCACGCGTGAGCTCGAGGACGCGAAGCTCGAGATGCTCGATCGCCTCGCGCTCGCGGCCGAGTACCGCGACGACGCGACCGGCCAGCACGCCGACCGGATCGGGCGCACGAGTGAGATGCTCGCCGTCGAGCTCGGTCTCGACCCGGCCGAGGCGACGCTGATCGGCCACGCTGCGCGGCTCCACGACATCGGCAAGATCGGCATCGCGGACGCCCTGCTCCTGAAGCCGGGCAAGTACACCGCCGAGGAGATGAAGGCGATGGAGCAGCACGCTGCCATCGGCGCCCGCATCCTCTCGGGCAGTACCAACGAGCTGCTGACGATGGCCGAGCAGATCGCACTCACGCACCACGAGCGCTGGGACGGCCGCGGCTATCCGAACGGGATCTCGGGCGAGGAGATTCCGCTCGAGGGTCGCATCGTCGCCGTCGCCGACGTGTTCGACGCGCTCACCCATCGCCGCCCCTACAAGGAGGCGTGGCCCGTCGCGACGGCCGTGAACGAGGTGCTCGGCGAGGCCGGGACGCGCTTCGACCCCGTCGTCACCGCGGCCTTCGAGCGGCTCGACCACCGGCTGCTCGTGCACCAGCCGGCGACGGCGCCCACGGCGGTACCCGATGCGCCCCCCGCGCGCATGCCCGCCGTCGACACCGACGCAGCAGCCGCCTAGAGCGCCGGAGCAAGCGACCCGGCTGGTCGCTCAGTCGATCAGGGACTCGCGCAGCGCGACCGCCACGGCCTGGGTGCGCGTGTCGCACTTCAGTTTCGCCATGGCGTGCTGCACGTGCGTGCGCACCGTGAGCGGCGAGATCGAGAGCGTGCGCCCCGCCTGCTCGTCGCGCATGCCCTCGGCCAGGAGCCGCAGGACGTCGCGCTCGCGCTTCGTCAGCGTGAGCATGCGCTCGTTCGATCCCGGCCCCGCCAGGACGCCCGCGAGCGCCGCATCGATGTAGCTGCCGCCGCCCGCGACGATGCGCAGTGCGCGCAGCAGCTCCTCGAGCGGCGCCTCCTTGAGGATGAATCCGCGCACGCCCGCATCCAGCGAGGCCAGGAGCAGCGCTCGCTCGGGATACGCCGTGTAGAGCACGACCGACGTCTCGCAGGACGGCTTGTTCAGCCTGGCGGCGATGTCGATGCCGCCGAGGCCGGGCATGCGGATGTCGAGCAGCGCGATCTCCGGGCTTCGTCTCCTCGATCAGCTGGAGCGCCTCCTCGCCGTCGCCCGCGCGCCCGACGAGCTCGAAGCCGCGCTCGCTCTCGAGGAATCGGGTCACGGCGTCCAGGATCGCGGGGTGATCGTCCGCCACGATGATCCGGATCGCAGTGCTCGCGGCATCCTTGCCGTTGCCGTTGCCGTTGCTCGCTCATGCCGCCGTGTCCTCGTCGGCCGCAGCCGCGCCCACGAGCAGCGGCAGCGGCAGTGGGCCGGGCCGGGCGAAGAAGTAGCCCTGCCCGTAGCGCACGCCGAGCTCCGAGAGCTTCTCGACCTCGGCAAGACGCTCGATGCCCTCCGCGACGATCGTCGCGTCGATCTTCTCGGCGAACGAGATCAGGCCCGCTGCGAGCGCCTGGCGCGAGCGGTCGGCCTCGATGCCATCGATCAGCGTGCGGTCGAGCTTGATGAACTCGGGCTCGAGCCGGAGGATGTGGCGGAGGCTCGCGAAGCCCGCTCCGGCGTCGTCGATCGCGATGCGGACGCCGAAGTCGCGCAGGGCGTCGAGCGTCTCGCGCAGGGCGTCGTAGTCGTCGATCCGGGCGTGCTCGGTGATCTCCACGACCAGGCGCGGCCCGTCGCTCCCTGCGATGAGCCGCAGGAACGCCGCGGTGCAGAGCGTCGACGGGGAGGCGTTGACGGCGAGGAAGACGTGCTCCGGCAGGTCGGGCAGACCGACGAGCGCCGCGCGTACGGCGGCGAGCTCGAGCTCGCGCAGGAGTCCGACCTCGTCGGCCTCGGCGAACCAGCGAACCGGGCCGCGGGCGGGCGGGCCGCGGAAGCGCGCGAGCGCCTCGGCCCCGACCGTCGAGCCGGCGAGCGTGCAGATCGGCTGGTACACGGCATGCACGACGTCGTCGTCGATCGCGTGCCGGACGCGCTCCTCGCGCCGGCGCGAGCGGTCGTCGCTGCGCCGCCGCGCGTGCAGCAGTCCGGCGAGCTCCTCGATCACGCCACCCGTCACCTCCGCCGAGAGGCTGCCCTGTCCGTGGGCGGCGCGCTCGATGGACGTCAGGATGGTCTCGCTCGAGCTCCCCTTCATGAGATACCCATCGGCGCCCGCCTCCAGCATCTCAAGCACTGTCTCGCGATCGTCTCCCGCCGACAGTGCGAGGACGCGTGTCTTCGGTGAGCAGCGCTTGATGCCGCGGGCGGCGATCGCGCCGCCGCCCGGGATGTGGACGTCGAGCACGGCCACGGCCGGCTTCTCGCGCATCGAGACGAGAATCGCCTGCGCGGCGTCGGCGACGGCATCGGCGAGCTCCAGCGTCGGCTCGGCACTCACCAGGCGTGCGAGCGCGGCGCGCGCGTCCGTGTTCTCCTCCGCGATCAGCACGCGGGTGCGCCGGCCGCTCACGCCGGTACCCGCTGTGCGCCCGGGATCTGCCGGCGCGGCAGCCAGGCCTCGACCGTCGTGCCGGTGCCCGGGGCGGACTCGACGCGCAGGGTGCCGCCACCGAGGCGCACGCGCGCACGCATGCTCGCGAACCCGTACCCCTCTTCCTCCGGCGGCTCGAGGGCCGTCGCGAACCCGCATCCGTCGTCGGCGACGCGCACCGCATGACCGTCGTCGCGCTCCAGCAGCGTCACGGTGACGCTGCTCGCGTTCGCGTGCTCCCGCACGTTGGCGAGGGCTTCCTGGGTGATGCGGAAGAGGATCGCCGACTGCGGCATCGCGGGCTGCGACGAGAACTGGTCGTCCAGCCGGTACTCGATGCCGGAGTCGCGCTCGGTCGCATCGAGCGCGAGCGCAAGCGCGACCGCGAGACCCTCCTGCTCGAGGCCCGGCGGATGCAGCTCGTAGACGAGATGGCGGAGGCGCGCGATCGAGAGCTGCACGGCCCGCTCGGCTTCCGTGAGCAGTCCCAGCTGGTCGGGATCGTCGATCGCGCGACGCAGCATCTGCAGGCGCATGCCCATGGCGGCGATGACCTGGATCGAGTCGTCGTGGATGCTCTCGGCGACGCGGCGGCGCTCGAGCTCGCCGGCCGACACGAAGTCGGCGAACAGCTCGCTCCGCTCCGAGGTGGCGTCGCCCGCCCCCTGGGCGGTCGGTGCTTCCGGTGGCGTGGGCGGGTGAGGGCGATCCTGCATGCGAGCTACCTGCGGTGCGGGCGCTCCGGCATCGGCCGAAGTCACGTGCCGTCACGCACAACCGAGTCTCACTCTAGTCGCGGACGGCGAAAACGCCGGAAAACGCGACTGTTTCGGCCCCGCGGAGGCTCGCGTCTCAGCGCGGCAGGATGCCGAGCGAGCTCTGCTGCCGGCGGTCGGGCCGGCGACCGGCGAGGCAGTCCGTGGTCGAGCCGTAGACGTCGGCGAGGCACGAGGCGAGCGCGAAGTCGAGCTCGCCCGTGCGCTCGGCGCGGCGCAGCATCGGCACGCTGATCGCGACCCCTCGCTCGACCAGCAGCGCGACCGCGCGCTCCTCCGACATGCCGGTGCGCGCCCGGGCGCCGCGCAGCCCCACCGCGACGCGCTCGAGCGTCGCAGCGAGCGCCCCGGGCGCCGGACCGACCGTGGCGCCCACGACGCACGCGTCGGCAGCTGCCTCGATCGGTGCGGCAGCAGTCTCGATTGCGGTCAGGACGGGCGTCATGTGATTTTCATCGGATTTCGCGCGTTCGCCGCGGATCCGAGGAAGGCAGCCTCTCGCATCCTCGAAAACGAGGATGCGGGCGAACCGCTGGTAGCGTGAGTGACATGCGCTCGCGAGCACTCACGTGACCGGCGACGACGTGCTCGATCCCGAGGTCGTCGAGCAGCTGCGCGCACTCTCGCTGGCGAGCAACTCCGACCTCCTCGCCAGGCTGGGGGCCTCGTTCGCGCGCGACACCCCCGTGCGGCTGGAAGCGCTGCGCGCCGCCGTCGCGGCCGGCGACGTCGACGCCGTGGCGTTCAACGCCCACACGATCAAGGGCAGCGCCGCCAACCTCGGGGCAGTGCACGTCGCGGAGATCTGCCGGCAGATCGAGAATCTGCCGGCACTCACCGAGGCGGGATCGGTCGAGCGACTGCTCGCCGAGCTCGAGCGTGAGACGGCGCTGGCGCAGGCGGCACTCACGCGCCTGGCCGCTGCCTAGGACTCAGGCCGCCTTGCGCTCGACGACGTCCAGCGTGCCGTCGCCGGCACTCCGGATCGACGCGATGATCGTCGTCACCGGGCTGCCCTTGACGAGGTAGCCGTCGGCGCCCGCCTCGCGCATCTCCTGCACCGTCAGCGGGTCGTCGTGCGCCGAGAACGCGAGCACGGCCGTGTGCGGGGAGCGCAGCTTGATGCCGCGCGTCGCGCCGGCGCCGCCACCCGGCATGCGGACGTCGACCACGGCGACGTCCGGGAGCTCGCGCGCAGCGACGAGGATCGCCTGATCGGCATCCTCGGCCACGCCGGCCAGATCGAAGGCCTTCTCGGCACGCACGATGCTGGCGAGGGTCTCGCGAATTCCCTCGTCGTCTTCGGCGATCATCACGCGGATCGGGTCATCGGGATCCATTACTCCTTCTGACCCTAGCAGCGAATAGTGCAAATTAGACCGATCGCAAAAGCCGACGCGATTCTGAGGACGTGGGCTACGGGCGCCGGCACGTCGGGCAGCGCTCGAGATACGGGCGGTACGCTGCCCTGGCAGCGGTGGCAGGTCTGACGCAGCTCGCCGAACTCGAACAGCGTCGCCTCGATGCCCTCGAGTCGCTCCTCCGAGAGCTCGGGCAGGCGCGCGATCACGCGCTCGATGCGGGCGCGGGTCACGGCGGCGTGGATGGGCGATTGCGGAGAGTTCATGGAGGAGGTGCTTTCGCTGGGTCGGGGACCGGTTAGGCGGAGAAGTCGGCGGTTGCCATGACGGCGCCCGGATTGCCCTGGAACGACCCCGTCGCGACACCGAGGCCGACGCGGCGGAGCGAGGACATGAGGATGATCCGGCGATGCGGCGGCGAGTGCATCCAGAGGCTGACGATGCCCTCGGCCGACGCGTACTTGCCCGTGCCCCAGGCGATGTTCTCGCCGACGAGCGGGCTCTTGAGGAAGCGGCGGATGCGCTTGTCGAAGGACTCCTTGGGGCTGTTGTGCTCGAAGTACCCGCGCGTGAGCATGTCCGAGGAGTGCTCGCGAGCCGCACCGCGGAGCGCGGTGCTCGCCACGAAGGCGGGCAGCCCGTGCTCGTGGCGGATGTCGTTCAGGAGCGCGAGGACGCTGCGCTCGGTGCTGCCGCTGTAGGAGGCCTCCCCGGCCGCCTGGCTGACGGCCGGGACGCACACCAGCACGACCAGCAGGAGCAGCGAGCTCTGAAGGATCTTCCGCATACCTCATGCATCGCGATCCCGAGGCGGGAACGGCAATCCGAGGAATCCATCCGCTCGCATCCTCGAAAACGAGGATGCCGTGGCTAGATGCTCGCGCAACCAGGCGGTCGAGAGGTAGCGATCCCAGCTGTCGGGAAGCAGGACGACGACCGGCCCGTCGAGACCGCCCGCACGCGCGACGCGCACGGCGGCGGCCACCGCCGTGCCGGCCGATCCGCCCACCAGGAGGCCCTCCTCGCGCAGCAGGCGGCCCACCGCGGCGAAGCTCTCCGCGTCGGGGATGCGCTCGGCCGCGTCGATCACCGAGCGATCCATCACGGCGGGAGCCGCGCCCGCGCCGATGCCCTCGATCAGGTAGCCGGTGTCGGGCCCGGCCACGCCGCGCTCGACCCAGTCGGCCAGCCCGGAGCCGAGGGGATCGGCCAGCACCACGCGTGCGCCGGGACAGGCACCGCGCAGGTAGCGGCCGACGCCGGTGATCGTGCCGCCGGTGCCGGCGCCCGCGACGAACGCGCCGATGCGGCCGCCCGCCTGGGCGAGGATCTCGGGCCCGGTCGTCCGCTCGTGCACGAGCGGATTGGCGGGATTGCAGAACTGATCGGCGAGGAACCAGCCGTGCTCGGCAGCGAGGCGCCGCGCGACCTCCTGGAAGTTGTCCGGATGACCGAGTGGCGCATTCGGCACGATCTCGACGCGGGCACCGAGTGCCGCGAGCGACGTGCGCTTGTCGATCGACATCTTCTCGGGCATCACGCACACGAGCCGGTAGCCGCGCACGCCGGCGACGAGCGCCAGGCCCACGCCCGTGTTGCCCGCCGTCGCCTCGATGATCGTGTCGCCCGGCGCCAGGACGCCGCGGCGCTCGGCGTCGAGCACGATCGCGAGCGCGATGCGGTCCTTGACGCTGCCGCCGGGATTGAGGTGCTCGCACTTCGCGAGGATCGGAACCTCGAGCCCCGCCGCGATCGGCCCGAGTTGCACGAGCGGCGTGGCGCCGATCTCGGCGAGTACCGCGGAGTCCGGCGGATTGTTCAGGCGTACGCCTCGAAGTCGAGCTCGAGGAACTCCTCGACCTCGGGAATCCAGCGTCCCTGCACGAACCCCTGGTGCGCGGGGTGGTCGTTGTAGGCCGAGTACGTCGCCGCGTCGGCGAACTCCATCGAGAGCGAATGGCGGTAGTTGCTCTGCGACCCCGTCTGGCGCAGCACCTCGAAGCGCTCGACGCCGGGGATCGGCGTCAGCTGCTCCCGCGCGCTCGCGAGGAAGTCGGCCTCGGCTGCCGAGCCGGCGTCGTGGCGCAGGCGGAAGACGACCGTGTGGCGGATCATTGGCGGGCTCCTCGGGTCGGGTGGCCGGGTCGGCCGGGCCAGTCTAGGGCGCGTGCGGCGACCACCGCCCGTCAGCCCGGTCGCGGCCGGAGGAGTTGCGTAGTATTGAACGCCCGGCGTCCAGTGGGACGCTCCACGACCAGCCAAGAAGCGGGGTGGGACCGTGCCCGAGGGCGCGATCGTGATCATCGGCGGGACGTCCGGCATCGGGCGCGCGCTGGCCGAGAGCTACGCCGGCCGCGGTCGCAGGGTCGTCGTCGCCTGTCGCGACACCGGACGCGCCGAGCAGGCCGCGAGCGAGATCGGCGGCGCGACGACCGGCATCGCCGTCGACCTCTCGAAGCCCGGCGAGATCGCGCGGCGCCGTGGCCGGCGTGAAGGACGTCGAGCGCCTCGTGCTCGCCGCGATCCTGCGCGACGACAACCGCGTTCGCGAGTTCGATCTGACCGGCGCGATGCAGCTCGTCACGATGAAGCTCGTCGGCTACACCGAGGCCATCCACGCACTGCTGCCGGAGATGCGCGAGCACGCGTCGATCCTGCTCTTCGGCGGTCTCGCCAAGGACCGGCCGTATCCGGGATCGACGACGGTCAGCACCGTCAACGGCGGCATCACGGGGATGGTGCGCACGCTCGCCACCGAACTGGCGCCGATCCGCGTCAACGCGCTCCACCCCGGCATCGTCGGCGACAGCCCGGCGTGGGCGGGCAAGCCGCCCGCCGTGCTCGAGGCGGTGCGCGCGCGCACGCCGCTCGGGCGGCTGATCACGATGACCGAGGTCGCCGGCGCGTGCGAGTTCCTGCTCGAGAACGGCGCGGTGAACGGCGTCAACCTGGCCGTCGACGGCGGCTGGCTGCTGATGTGAGCTACTACGTGCGCAGGGCCCCGGAGATCTCCCTCGCCGCCCGCCTGGCCGAGAGCGGTCGCTGATGCGCGCGGCGGTCACGACCGGGCCGAACGCCATGAGCATGGCCGAGGTCCCCGAGCCGTCCGGGCCGGGGCCGGGCGAGCTGCTCGTGCGACCCGAGGCGGTCGGCCTCTGCGGGTCGGACTTCCACTACTTCCACGGGCACCTCGGCGGCGCGTTCCCGCGCGTGCAGGGGCACGAGTTCTCGGCCATCGTCGAGGCCGCCGGCGAGGACTGTCCGCCGGGTCTCGCGCCCGGCCGGCGGGTCGCCGTATGGCCGCTGTCCGCATGCGGCGAGTGCCACGCCTGCGCGATCGGCCGCGAGAACGCCTGCGAGCGCATCAGCCTGATCGGCATCCACAGCGACGGCGCGCTGCAGGAGCGCCTCGTCGTCCCGGCCGCCCAGACCTTTGCGGTGGACGGCCTCGACGCGCGACTGACGGCGTTCATCGAGCCCACCTCGATCGCCGTGCGCACGGTCGCGCGCGGACGGGTCGCGGCGGGCGAGCACGTGCTGGTGCTCGGGGCGGGCCCGATCGGCCAGGCGGTGGCGATCGCGTCGCTCGACCGCGGCGCGGTCGTGCTCGTCGCCGATCGCATCGAGAGCCGCCTCGCGCTCGCGCGCGCGTACGGGTGCGAGGTTGCCGTCATGGCGCCGGGCGAGGACATCGCCGCCCGGGCCCGTGCATGGGCGGGCGGCGAGGCGCCCGAGGTGGTGGTCGAGGCGACCGGCGCCGTCGAGCCGATGCGCATGGCACTCGACGCCGTCGCCCAGGCAGGGCGCGTCGTCGTCGTCGCGCTCTCGGGGCACGACGTGCCGCTGCCCGTCGGGCAGCTGGCGTTCCGCGAGCTCGACCTGCTCGGCGTCAGCGTGTGCACGGCGGCGGAGTTCGAGGAGGCGGCGGCGCTCGTCAAGCGCTGGGAGCACGCCGTCGCGCCGCTGCTCACCCACGATTTCCCGCTCGAGCAAGCCGCGGAGGCGATCGCCTACGCGAGCGCGAATCCCGCCGAGGTCATGAAAGCGGTGGTACATCTGCCATGAGTGAATCGCCCGCAGGCCGGCTGTTCGACGTGCAGGGGAAGCGGGCGCTCGTCACGGGCGCCGCCAGCGGCATCGGCCAGGCGTTCGCCGAGGTGCTGGCCGACAGCGGGGCGCGCGTCACGCTGGCCGACATCGACGGCGAGCGCCTCGCGCAGGTGACCGGCGAGCTCGAGAGCCGGGGCGGCGACGTCCGCTCCGTCGTCGCCGACATCTCCGATCCCGCAGCGGTGGATGCCGCGTTCGCGGGCGCCGTCGCCGCGCACGGAGGCCTCGACGTCGTCTTCGCGAACGCCGGCATCGCCGCCGTCCCCGGCTGGGGCGTGCCCGGCGGCCAGGAGCTGCACACCGTCGCCGACGAGGTCTACGAGCGCGTGCTCGCGATCAACCAGCACGGGGTGCTCTACACGATGCGCGCGGCGGCGGCCGTGATGAAGCCGCAGCGCTCGGGGCGCATCGTGGTCACGGCCTCGACCGCGGGCCTGGCCTCCGAGCCGCTCGTCTGTTACGGCTACGCCGCCAGCAAGGCGGCCGTCATCGGCGTGGCCCGCCATGCCGCGCTCGAGCTCGCACCGCACGGGGTCAACGTCAACGTGATCGCCCCGGGCCCCTTCAAGACCCGCATCGCGGGCGGGGTCGACGCCGAGGGCGAGCGCGTGTGGGCGTCGCTCGTGCCGCTCGGGCGCATGGGCGACACCGAGGAGCTGAAGGGCCTCGCGCTGCTGCTCGCCTCGCCCGCGGGCAGCTTCATCACCGGTGCCGTGATCCCGATCGACGGCGGCCAGCTGCTCGGCGCGCCGCGCGACTGGTGACGATAGGGGTCAGACCCCGATCGTGCACGGGTCCCGTGCAGGGACGTTGCGTGCACGGGGTCTGACCCCTATCGTGCACGCCGCCAGACAGGCCACTAGGCCGGAACCCCCGCTCCCATGTGCTCGGCGACGGCGGCGGCCGCCTCGGCCGACTCGTCGAAGATCAGATGCCCGACGCCGGGGATCGTGCGCACCTGCGAGTTCGCGATGTAGTCGGCCCAGATCGGCGGCCTGCTCGACCGGGACGATGCGGTCGGCCTCGCCCCAGAGGATGAGCGTCGGCGCCGCGATGCGGTGCAGCCACTTGTGGATCTTGAGGTCGTAGGGCCGCTTCCAGAGCACGCGCGCGAGCGAGGTCGCCTCGCGGTAGCGCTCGGCCAGGAACTCGGGCGGAGGCGGCATCGGCATGCCCGCGTACGGCGTGAGGTCCGCCACCAGGTGCTCCAGGATCTGCTCGTCCGGGATGCTGAAGATGTCGACCGTCGGGTGCTCCGGCACGCGGAGGCCCCACGGCGCGACGAGCACGAGGCGCCGCACGCGGCGCGGACTGAGGATCGCGAAGTTGGCCGCCAGCGCGCCGCCCAGCGAGTGGCCGGCGAGCGAGACCTCGTCGAGCCCGAGCTTGTCGAACAGATCGAGGTAGTGCAGGTGGTAGTCGTGCAGGCTGTCGATGCTGGGATCGTCGGCCGACTGGCCGAAGCCCGGGTGGATCGGCACGATCAGCCGGGCGTTGTCGGCCACCGGCAGCAGGGCGTCGAAGCCGGTCATCGTGCCGCCGCCGTGCAGGTACACGACCGGCGCGCCCTCCCCGGCGGTCAGGACGGCGGTCTCGATGCCGTTGATGTCGTGCCGCTCCTCGCTGAAGGCGGCCATCAGTCGGCACCCGCAGCGGCCAGCTCGACCTTGGGCTGGGCGGAGTCGCGGGCGAGGCGCGCCTTGATGCGCGGCACGACCTCCTCGGCGAACATCGTCATGTTCTTGACCGTCTTCCACTCGGGCATGTCGCCGTTCTCGAAGACGACGTTGACGCGGCCGCAGTTGGCCTCCTGGCACCAGCTCACGATCGTGTCCGCGACCGTGTCGGGCGAGCCGCACGCGATGCGGCCGATGTTCACCATGTCGTCCCAGGTCGCGTGCGTGCCGTCCGCCATCGCGGCGTCGGAGGCGCGGCGCAGGAACTCCTTGGTCGACACGTAGCCGGGCGGGACGAGGAAGCGCGGCGTCACGCGGTGGAACCAGCTGAAGAAGTTCTCGATGTGGGGACGGGCCTCGCGGACGGCCTGCTCGTCGGTGTCGGCCACGTACGCCATCACGACGATCACGAGGTCGTCGGGATCCACGGTCTTGCCGCGCTCCTCCGACATCTCGCGCAGGCGCGCGAAGGCGCGCAGCTGGTTCTTGATCGGCACGAACACGATCGAGTAGCCGAGGTCGTAGTCGATCGCCAGCGAGACGGTCTCCTCGCTGCCGGTTCCGACGATGAAGCACTTCGGCCGCGGCTTCTGGAACGTCTTGGGCCACTGGTTGAGGTAGCGGTAGTTGTAGAAGTCCCCGTCGTAGCGCATGGGGCCGTCCTCGGTCCACGACTTGAGGATGACGTCGAGGCCCTCGCGGAAACGGGCGCGCGCCGTCACCGGGTTGATCGTGCCCTCGTTGGCCCAGTACTCCATGCCGGTGCCGAGCGGGAACGCGTACTCCATGCGCCCGCCGGTCATCACGTCGAGCATCGCGTACTCCTCGGCGACGCGATTCGGGTACTGCAGGTTGATCGGCGTGCCGGCGACCATGATCTTCGCGTTCGTCGTGACCGCGCTCAGCCGCGCCGCGAGGAGGCTCACGCAGGCACTCATGCTGTAGACCATCGAGTGGTGCTCGTTGATCGCGATTCCGTCGAAGCCGAGCTGGTCGGCGCGGATCAGCGTGCGCAGGTGCCGGTCGTAGAGCTCGTGTCCCCGAACCTCGTCGAAGAGCTCGTTCGGGTAGTCGATCATCGAGGTCGTGTACTTCTCGTGATCGTCCGGGATGTCGATGTAGTGATGGTGGTGGAAGGCGTACAGCTTGATGTCTTCGAGGGAGCTCAACCTCGTCACACCTCCTCTGTCCGGGACTGTCGGCGCGCGGTCAGTCGCAGCGGTGTGCGCCTTCGCACAAGAGTGCGCGAGGCCGAAGCTTACGAACGCCGCGAGCCGAGTGTCAACTGATTCTGACCACGCTGTGCAGTGCGACTGGACGCAGCGGATGCGGCGACCCCGATTCCGCCTGCTCGCGGCGCGAGATCGGGCACGCGACGCCCGCTCGCGGGAGTTCAGTGGCACTAGCGGCCCTCGCCGGGCGTGCGGTACGCTGCTTTCAGGCACACAGCCGTGTGCAGAACGCTCGGACAGGGGCGGTCAGCGATCTCCAGTCAAGGTCACGGACAGGTCGGTGAGAACGCCGGGACGCAGCTTCCGGCCGTCGTCGAACGGCCCGACTTCCTTGCCTCGATGGGCGCGTTCCCGACCGGCGTGACCGTCGTGACGACGCTCGACGCCGACGACAACCCCGTCGGCCTCACCTGCAACGCCTTCGCGTCGGTGTCGGCCGAGCCGCCGCTCGTGCTGGTGTCGCTCGACCGCACCAGCAACACCCTCCCGGCGCTCCGGAAGCGCGGTCGTTTCGTGATCAATTTCCTCGCCGCGGGCCGCGAGGAGATGGCGACCCGCTGCGCCGGCAAGGCGCACGACAAGTTCGTGCCGATCCCGTGGGAGCCGACGTTCCACGGGCTCCCCGTCCTGCGCGAGGACTCGATCGCCCACGTCTCCTGCGACGTCGTGGAGGAAGTCGAGGCCGGCGACCACATCCTCTTCATCGGCCACGTCTTCGAGGCGCGCCCGCCCGACCCGGACGCGGTGCCGCTGCTGTACTTCCGGCGCACGTTCGACCGCTGGCCGGTGGTCGACTCCTGAGCGCGCCGTTCTCCCCCATCGAGCGTGCGCTGGAGGACATCCGCGCCGGGCGCTTCGTGGTCGTGGTCGACGACGAGGATCGCGAGAACGAGGGCGATCTCACGATCGCGGCCGAGTGCTGCACGCCCGAGGCCGTCAACTTCATGGCCACGCACGGACGCGGCCTGATCTGCCTCTGCCTGCCGGGCACGCGCTGCGACGAGCTCGCGCTGCGCCCCATGACCGAGCACAACGAGGAGGCCAACGGCACCTCGTTCACCGTGTCGATCGAGGCGCGCCACGGCATCACGACGGGCATCTCGGCGCACGATCGCGCGCACACGATCAAGGTCGCGATCGATCCCGCGAGCAGCGCCGCGGACATCGTCCAGCCGGGGCACGTCTTCCCGCTGCGCGCGCGGCCGGGCGGCGTGCTGCAGCGCACCGGACACACCGAGGCCGCCGTCGACCTCGCCCGCCTGGCCGGGCTCGAGCCCGCCGGCGTCGTGTGCGAGATCATGCGCGCCGACGGTCACATGGCGCGCGTGCCCGACCTGATCGAGTTCTGCCGGCTGCACGACCTCGCACTCGTCTCGGTGGCCGACCTGATCGAGTACCGGCGGCAGCAGGAGCACCTCGTCGAGCGTGCGGCGACCGTGCGGCTGCCGACCGCCTACGGCGAGTTCACCGCGGTCTCGTTCCGCGAGGTCCTGACCGGCAAGCTGCACCTCGCGCTCGTGCGCGGCGAGGTCGCGGGCGCCGAGGACGTGCTCGTGCGCGTGCACTCGGAGTGCGTGACCGGTGACGTCTTCCACTCGCTGCGCTGCGACTGCGGCGATCAGCTCGAGATCGCGCTGCGCCGCATCGGCGGCGAGGAGCGCGGCGTGCTGCTGTATCTCGCGCAGGAGGGCCGCGGCATCGGGCTGCTGGCCAAGCTGGAGGCCTACGAGCTGCAGGAGCAGGGGCTCGACACGGTCGACGCGAACCTCGCGCTCGGCCTGCCGGAGGACGCGCGCGAGTACGGCATCGGCGCGCAGATCCTGGCCCAGCTCGGCCTCACGACGATCCGCATCCTGAGCAACAACCCGCGCAAGATCGCGGGCCTGCAGGGGTTCGGGCTGACCGTCACCGGACACGAGCCGATCGAGGCGCGGCCGAACGCCGAGAACGCCGGCTACCTGCGCACGAAGCGCGAGCGCATGGGCCACACGCTCCGCATCCACCACCAGGGCGTCCGCTTCGAGGACGGGTGGGAAGACCGCGAGATGGCCGACTGGCCGCTGATCGGGTAGCGAGCGCTAGGCGCGGGCGAGTATCCCGCGCAGGGCGCCGGCCAGCGTCCCGGCCGCATCCGCGGACGCCGACCGCGCACGCCAGGCGATGAACCCGTCCGGGCGCAGCAGCACCGCGCCGGCCGCTCCCGTGCCGTAGAGCTCCGCGAAGCCCGGCGCATCGGTCATGGGGCGACTCTCGATCGGAAGGCCCAGGTCGGCGCCGGCCGCCTGCGCCGCGTCGCACCAGTCCTGGCCGTCGGGGCCGGCCAGCAGGACGAACCCGCGACGCACGAAGTCGAGCGTCGAGGTGCCGCCGGCGCCTGCGAGCGGGAGATGCGGCGCTCGCGAGCCCGGCCGCGCGGTCGGCTCGTGCGGGCTCTCCCACAGCGATCCGTCCTCGCCGGGCTCGGGGACCACGGCATCGGAGTGGTAGCGATAGCCGAGCTCGACCGCCGCCTCCGGCACGATCGGCATCAGGTTCTCCTTCCCGAGGCCGGGATCGAGCCGCATCACGTAGCGCGTGTAGGCCTGCTCGACGGTGAGCTCCGCGACCGGGCGGCGCTCGGCGTCGTAGCTGTCGAGCAGACCGGCGCCCGCCTGGCCGCTCAGCACCATCGCGAGCTTCCAGGCCAGGTTGTCCGCGTCGTGGACGCCGGCGTTGCCGCCGAAGCCGCCGGTCGGGGGCATCACGTGAGCCGCGTCGCCCGCGACGAACACGCGGCCCTCGCGCAACCGCTCCGCCCAGTCGGCCATGGAGCTCCAGCGCTGGACGTTCTCGATCTCCACCGCGATGTCCGGGTCGCCGAGCGCGCGCCGCACGTACTCGATGCAGCGCTCCTCGCTCGTGTCCTCGCCCGGGCTCGTGCTGCGCACTCCCGCCTCGTCGATGGTCGAGTTGACGACCAGGAAGCCGGCGTCGCCCGCCAGCGAGAAGCGGAAGAAGCCCGTGCAGCCGCGGATGGAACACGTAGATCACGCTCAGGTTGCGGTCGCCGAGCAGGCGCGTGACGTCGGCGCGGAAGTAGATCGTGATGCTGTCGGAGAACGTCCCGTGCCCGCGCGTGCCGATGCCGAGCCGCTCGCGCGTCGGGCTCTTGGCGCCGTCGGCCGCGACGACGTACCGGGTGCGCACGCGTGCGCTCACCGCCGCCGTCCCGCTTGCGGAGCTGCACGGTCACGCCGTCGGCGTCCTGCTCCAGCCCGACGGCCTCGCACGAGTACTCGAGACGGGCGCCCGCCGCCTCGGCGTGCCTGCGGAGGATGGGCTCGAGCCCGATCTGCGTGACGAACAGCCGCGGTGCCGGGCTCAGGTCCTCGACGCCCTCGTTGATCGATCGGAAGTACCACTCGATCTCCTTGCCGCCGAGCGACTCGACCGACATGATCGCGCCGTTCTGGACGAACTCGGCCGCGGCCGCGGCCTCGATCTCGCCCTGCATCCCGAGCGCGCGGAAGAGCTCGACGGTGCGCTGGCTCACGAGCGCCGCGCGCGGGTGGATCGCGGTTCCCGGATGGCGCTCGACGACCAGGGACGGCACGCCCTGGGCACCCAGGAACACCGCCATCGAGAGGCCGACGAGGCTTCCTCCGACGATCACGACAGGGACATCGTCGTCCGGCATGTCGATCACCTTCCTCGCGTGTGTCTGTGCGCACGGGTGTGCGCGGGAACCACTGCCTAGCCGGCCGGGGCGCCGGCATCGAGCGCCGCGCGCAGCGGCGCGCGGTCGATCTCGCGCTTGAGGATCTTGCCACTCGGCCCGTGCGGCAACTCGGCCGCGACGACGACGAGGCGGGGGTACTTGTAGCCGGCGACGCGCTCGCGCATGAACGCCCGGATCGCCGCGGGATCGCAATCCTCCCCGGCCCGGGCCACGACGACGGCCACGACCTCCTCGCCGAGCAGGTCGTCCGGGACTCCCACGACCGCCGCCTCGGACACGGCCGGATGCTCGTAGAGCGCGTCCTCGACCTCGCGCGGGTACACGCTGTAGCCGCCGCGCATGATCACGTCCTTGATGCGGTCGACGAGGTAGAGATAGCCGTCGGCGTCGAGGTAGCCGACATCGCCGGTGCGGAACCAGCCGTCGGTGAATGCCTCGCGCGTCGCCTCGGGGTTGCGCCAGTAGCCGCGCATCATCCCGGGCGAGATCAGCTGCACCTCGCCGGGCTCGCCCGCTGCCATCGCCTCCCCGTCGCCCCCCGCGATGCGCACGGCGACGCCCGGACCGGGCGTGCCGACCGATCCCGGCTTGTGGACGTGGCCGGAGAGATGTGAGACGACCCCGCCCGCGGTCTCGGTCATGCCGAAGCCCTCGAGCACGTCGCCGCCGAAACGCGCCGCGAACGCCTGCAGCGTCTCGGGCGGCATCGGCGCGCCGCCGACGTGCGTCACGCGCAGCTTCGGCACGGGGGCGCCGGCGTCGGCCGCGCGCAGCAGCGCGATGCACATGGACGGCACGCCGAGGAACACCTCGGACCCCTCGCGCTGCATCAGGACGAGCGCCGCCTCCGCATCGAAGCGAGGCAGCAGCGCGATGCAGGCGCCGGATACGAGCGCCGGGTTGAGGATCCCCGCGAGACCGAAGATGTGGCTGAACGGCGCGGCGCCGAGCAGCACGTCGTCCTTCGTGAGCTGCAGCAGCGGCCCCGCGAGGTAGGCGGCGGTCGCACGCAGGCCGGCATGGGTGAGCTCGGCGCCCTTCGGGCGCCCCGTGGTGCCCGAGGTGTAGAGCAGCACGGCGGGCTCGCCGGGGTCGCGCGGGACGACGCCGGCGACGGGGGTCGCCGCGAGCGCCGCGGACGGGTCGACGAGCGCCACCGGCAGCCCGGCGAGCTCCTCGGCGGCAGCCGGCGCGACGAGGATGCTCGCGTCCGAGTTGGTGACGCGGTCCTCGATCTCGCTGCGCCGCAGCAACGGGTTCAGCGGCACCGCGATCGCGCCGGCCGACAGCGCGCCGTAGAGCGCGCCGATGTAGTCGAGTCCGTTCGGCAGGACGATGGCCACGCGGTCGCCGGGACGGATGCCGCGCTCGCGGTAGAAGCCGGACCAGCGCGCGGCCGCCTCACCGAGCGCGCCGTGGGTGATGCGCGTGTCGCCGACGAGCAGCGCGGGACGCTCCGCATGCGCCTGCGCAGCGTCGGTCAGCAGCCCTGCGAGGTTGTCCACCGCGAGATCAGTTCTTCGGGCGCTCGTACGTCTGCAGGCCCGGCCGGATGCGCTTCTCGTCGAGGAACTGCGTCAGCCCCTGCTCGCGCCCGCGCTCGGTGTCGAGGAACTGCGACTGCTCGAGCTTGGCGTAGAGATAGTCCTCGGCCTGATCCCAGCTCATCGTGCGGCAGTGCTTGAAGCCGAGCTTGGCCGCGCGCAGCACGACGGGGTTCTTGGCGAGCAGCTCGCGTGCGAGCCCCTCGACCTCGGCGCGCAGCCCGGCCAGGGGCACGCTCGAGTTGACGAGCCCCATCTCGGCCGCCTCGCGGCCGCCGAACGTGCGCCCGGTCATGATGTACAGCAGCGCTGCGCGCGAGCCGATGGTGTCGGCCAGCGCCTTGCTGACGACGCCGCCGGGCGGGATGCCCCAGTTCACCTCGGAGAGGCCGAACGTCGCCTCGTCCGCGGCGATCGCCAGGTCGCAGGCGACGACCGGGGTGAACGCGCCGCCGAAGCACCACCCGTTGACCATCGCGATCGTCGGCTTGGCGTAGGTGCGCAGCAGGCGCCACTGCCACTCCGCGCTGTCGCGGCGCACGCGGCGCTGCACGCTGTCGGGCGCGCCGTCGACCTCGCGGAAGTACTCCTTGAGATCCATCCCGGCCGAGAACGACTCGCCGGCGCCGGTCAGCACCACCACGCCGCAGGCCTCGTCGGCATCGAGCGCCTTCAGCACCTCGATCATCTCGCTGTTGAGCTGGGGGCTCATCGCGTTGCGCTTCTCGGGCCGGTCGAGCTCGACCCATGCAATCCCGTCGTCCAGCGTGACCTGAACCGTCTTCCACGAATCGAGCGCCATGCCGAACCCTCCCGGGAGCCGTCTAGGGAACCTGATCGGTCGTCCCGGCCAGCGGGACTAGAACGACGGCTTCGCGACCATGTCGATCACGATCAGGACGAGCAGCGCCGTATCGAAGCGGAAGACCATGAACAGCCGCTTGACGCGCCGGCCGACCTCCTCGGACATCGGCCCGAACTCCATCGCCGCCTTGTCGATCCGCCCCAGCTCGGGGCCGACGAAGCCGACGCCGACCAACCCCGCCACGAGCCAGCCGACGAGCGCGAAGTCGATCCAGAAGACGCCCCACCAGTCGTAGTTGCCCTTCTCCATCACGGCGATCCCGAAGATCAGCACGGCGAACAGCGCAGGCGTGTAGACGCGCGTGCCGACCCACGTTCCCATCCTCCCGAGCGCCTGGAGCGTGGGGCCGTCGTTGCGCCGCTCGAAGACGATGCCGAGCGTGGTCAGCGTGACGTCGCCTCCGACCCAGATCACGGCGGCGACCACGTGCAGCGCCTTGTAGACCTGGTACGAGCCGGGTGCGAACCAGAGGAAGATGACGGAGCCGACGAGCAGCACACCGAACGCCAGCTGAGTCGTGAGGGTCAGCTTCCCGACCGCGGGAGATTCAGCGACCTGCGCAGATTCCATGTGTCTTCACCCGTGCTCGTCGAGGGCCGGCCGATGTTCTAGCGGAGTGAACAACAGCGGTCGGACGGAGTCAAGTGGCACTACAGCGCGGCCCGGACCGGCGCGCGGAGGTCGCTCTAGTTCCCGGCGAGCTGGCGCGCCATGCCCTCGAGCAGCTTGATCGTGACGCTCGGCTGCTCGCGCACGAGGGGCCGGAAGTTCCAGGCCGGCATGCCCCAGCAGACGACGTCCGTGTCGGCGCTCACCGTCGCCGTGCGATCGCCTCCGGCGAGCAGCGCGATCTCGCCGAAATGCTCGCCGCTGCCGAGCGTGACGATGCGCGCGCCGTCCTTCGACACGACGACCGTGCCCGACTGCACGAAGAAGAAGCCGACGCCGCCCTCGCCCTCCGAGACGATGTGCTCGCCCGCGGAGAACGCGCGGCGCTTCATCGACGTCGCGATCACGCGCAGGTCCTTGTCCGACACGTCGGAGAGGAGCGCGACGCCGCGCAGGAAGTCGTAGGGCTCGTCAGGCATGCGCGGAGCGTACGCGACCGCCCTGGGACGGGCAAGCGGCCCCGGGTCCCGCTGCCAGACCGTCCCGCGGGCGATCTGGCTGACGAGCGCGCCCGGCCGGCGGCGGGCCGGACGCGCCGCCGGTCACGCGACCTTGATCGTGAACTTCATGCCGCTCGAGGCGTGCGGGTCGCACTGGATCGTGTACGTGCCCTTCTTGAGCGTGACGGTGACCTTCTTGGTGCCGACGAACGGCACGGTGGTCACGACGTTCTTCACGCCGGGTCCGAAGATGTGGAAGTTGTGCGCGCTCGACTTGTCCTTCACCGTGATCGCGTACGACCCCGGCTTGAGCGTCTTGACGGCCTTGCCCGCCTTCGCGAGCGTGATCGTGAAACCGGGTCCGACCGTGCCGGCGAGCGGCGTGGCGGCGGTCTGCCCGGCGAGGGCGGGAGCGGCGAGCGCGAGGCTCGCAGCGATGGCGGCGGCGGTGGTGAGGTACTTCGCGCGATTCATGCGAACTCCAACGGGGTCGTAGTGCCCGCCTGCACAAGCGAGCGAGACGGTCTGGACGTCCCCTCTACGGGAGCCTCGCGGCCGTGGTTTGGCGAAAACACATGCCCTCAACGTGGCCTGCGCGACCCGCGTGCGGGCGGCTACTGCGAGAGGTAGAAGACCGCGGCGACGACCAGCGGCGTCACGAACCACGCGACCGCCGTGAGCGCGATGCCGATCCGATTTCGTCGTCAGCGCGCCGCGGGGACGTGTGCGCAGCTCTCGGTCGGGCCTTCTTGACACATGATCAACCGGGTACGATGGGCTTCGGTGGCAGCCAGTCTTGATATGCGGTCGGGCATCGCGACACTAGCCGATGCCGCCACGGCCGAGTTGCGCGAGCGCATCCTCTCGGGCGAGCTCGAGTCGGGCGCGCCGCTGCGGCTCGAGGAGCTCGCGCGCTCGCTCGGCACGAGCATCTCGCCGGTGCGCGAGGCGGTGCGCAAGCTCGAGTCGCTCGGCCTCGCCGTCCACGTCGCCCACCGCGGCTCGCGCGTCAAGGAGCTCGACGTCGACGACCTGCGCGACACCTACGAGGCGCGCCTGGCGCTCGAGCCGGTCGCCGTCGCGCGCGCCTCGCAGCACATCACGCCGGCCGACGTCGAGCGCGCGCAGGCCGCGCTCGAGAGCTACACGCTGTGCCGCGAGCGCGGCGATCGCCCCGCCGCGCGCGATGCGCACGACGCGTTCCACTTCACGCTCTACAACGCGTCGGGCTCGGACTGGCTCGTGCGCCTGATCCGGCCGACGTGGGACAACAGCGAGCGCTACCGCGAGCTCTCCGTGCAGAGCCCCGGCATCGTCCGCGAGCGCCAGCGCGAGCACGAGCGCATCCTCGCCGCGTGCGCCGAGGGCGACGGAGCGGTCGCAGCCGAGGAGCTGCGCCGCCACCTCACGGTGACCGCCAACCTCGTCGGCCGAGCAGCTCGGCTCGCCGGCGATCTTCCCCGTCGCTACTTGAGGTAGATCTCCATCGGCAGGGTCGCGAGCGGCTCGCCGCCCGTGGCCGTGACGAGCCAGGTGTCCTGCATGTAGAGGCAGTCGCCGCTGTCGGCGATGGCGTGCGGGTGCATCGAGAAGACCATGTCCTCGGCGAGCTCGAACTCGTTGCCCTCGCCGATCTTCGGGAACTCGATCATCGTCATGCCGATCGAGTGCCCGGTGACGTGGCCCAGCTGGTAGCCGCGGGCCGAGAAGCCGGCCGAGACGGCGCGGTGCACGTCGTGGCAGGTCGCGCCGGCGCGCAGCGCCGACCTCGCGACCTCGTAGTACTCGCCGTAGGCCTCCATCTGGCGCTTCGTGTGGTCGCTCAGCGTCGCGTCCTTCGAGCCGACGGCGCGCGAGACCTCGACCCAGTGCATGCCCGGGCCCGCGACCTCGAGCGACGGCAGCAGGAAGTCGCCGAGGATCTCCTCCTTGCGCGCGATCTTGAACTCCGGCGTCGCGAGCCCGCTGCGCCCCGGGGCCGTCAGGACCATGTTCATCGTCAGCCGGCCGCAGCCCTCGCCGACGAAGTAGCCCTCCGCCGCGCCCATCACCTCGGCCGCGCTGCGGCCCGGTGCGTAGGCGTCGAAGAAGACCTCGAAGCCGCGCTGGTTGATGCGCACCGAGTCGCGCACCGACTCGAGCTCGGCCTTGCTCTTGACGGCGCGCGCGTGGTCGAACTCGACGTCGAAGTGCACGAGATCGAGATCGGCGAGGGCCGAGTGGTCGCGCACGTTCATGATGTAGTCGAGGCCGTAGACGCCGACGCGCCGCCAGCCCGCGGCCTTCGCGCGCGCGGCGATCTCGGCGCCCGGGCGATCGGCGAAGACCTGCTCGAGCTGCGTCGTCCCGTGCTCGCCGACGTAGCGCGCCTCGGTCGGGAAGACGATGATCGGATCGCCGTCGGCGGGCACGACCACGTAGGCGTAGCGGTGCACGATCTGGAAGCCGGAGAGATAGGTGACGCTGCCCTCGAAGCCGCTGTACTCGCTGCCGGAGACGATCAGCGCGTCGAGATCGTGCTCGGCCATGGCGGCGCGCACGTTGGCGTAGCGGCGCTCGAGCTCGCTTGCGAGATTCATCGGGAACCTCTCCTGCGTCCATGACGCCTCGATGCCACGGATCAGTGCGGCGATTGTCTCGTTGAGCGGCGTCGCGACGCCCAGGCGTCCGCCGAAGCTGACGATGCCGCCGTTCAGGTGGTCGATCTCGGTGCGCCGGCGCGCCTCGATGTCCTGGAGCATGCTGGCCTTGTGCTCGTAGGCCACCTCGCGCTTCGCGGCGTGGTCGATCAGCGCCTCGGGGTCGGCGTCCAGGGTGATCCCCTGCGCCGAGGCGACGGCCTTGCCCTCGTCGATCAGGCCGCTGACCAGCGCTCGCAGGTCGGGACGCTCGCAGACCCGGCCGTGCGTGAGGCCGGTGAGCGCGCCGAGCGGATTCGACGCCGCGTTGAAGATCACCTTGCGCCACTGCGCCGGCCGCGCGTCGGCGACCGCGTGCGCCGGCATGCCCGCGCGCGTGCAGGCATCGGCGAGGCGCTCGATCTCCTCGGACGTCGCCGGCTGGGGCTCGAACGGCCCGAACGTCGTGTCGCCCTTGACGTCCCACTGCACGACGCCCGGCTCGAGCACCTTCCCGGCCGGGAAGGTCGTGCCGCGGATCACGCGCCCGACGTGGGCGGCGAGCACCTCCTCGTTGCCCACGCCGTTCATGACCGACGCGACCGCGCCGCCGGCGAAGACGTGCGCGGTCGCCGCGATCGCGGCCTCGGCGTGCATCGCCTTGGTCGCGACGATCCCGAGCTCGCACGCCGGGATCGCCGACGCGTCGCTCGTCGCGTGCAGCCGCGAGTGCACGTCGCCCGCGCCCGTCAGCCGCAGCCCTGCGCGCGTTGATGGCGTCGACGTGCGCCTGCGAGAGGTCGAACGCCCACACCTCGACGTCGTCGAGCGTGGCGAGATTGGCGGCGAACAGCGACCCGACGGCGCCGCAGCCGACGATGCAGATCCTCATGGAGCGGTGCCTTCCTCAGCGGGTCGCCGACGTCCCCGGAGACGCTGCGCCCATGCCAGTGAGAACTCCCGGCCGCCCGTGATCCCCGACGGCCGCAGGATCAGCATCGTAGCCATGACGAGGCCGAGGATGATGAGCCTCGTGCCCTGCGGCAGATCGAACGAGAAGCCGACGTTGACGCCGCTCTCGGCCTGGCTCAGGAACGAGTCGAGCGCACTCACGACCAGCGCGCCGAGCACCGCGCCCCAGAGGCTCGTCGCGCCGCCGAACACGAGCATCGCGAGCGTCAGGAACGTCAGCTCGAGGTAGACCGAGTCGGCCGTGATCGAGCCGAGGATGTGCACGTAGAGCCCGCCCGCGAAGCCGGCGAGCGCGCCCGAGAGCGCGAATGCCCAGAGCCGCTGGCGGTGGACGTTGACGCCGACGGCCTCGGCCGCCGGCGCGTCCTCGCGCGAGGCCCGCAGCATGCGCCCGAGGCGGCTGCGCTGGTAGGCGTACGCGATGCCGATGATGACGAGCACGCCGATCACCGGCTGGAGCGCGCCGTCGGACTCGGGGATGAGCGAGAGCGTCGTGGCGCCGGGGCCGATCTTCGTCCACTCGCGGAGGATGTTGTGCGTGATCTCGAGCACGGCGAACGTCGCGATGCCCGCGGCCAGCCCCGAGAGGCGCATCAGCGGCAGCCCGAGCACGAGCGCGAGCACGCCGCCGACCAGCGCCGCGAGCACGAGCGACGGGCACCATGCCGACCGTGTGGTCGCGCAGGATCGGGAAGAGCTCCGGGAGCACGCCCGACTTGGATTCCACGGGGATCGTCATCACGCCGGACGCGAAGCCGCCCACGGCGACGAAGCTGATCTGGCCGAACGAGAGCACGCCCGAGTTGCCGACGAAGACGTAGATCGCGACGACCATCGCGACCGAGATGATCGCGCTCAGGAAGTACTGCTCGTTGGCGAGCCGAGACCTGCGTGCTGAGCAGCCCGACGATGACGACGAGCAGCATCGGGCCGAGCACCTCGATCGCCGTGCGCTGCCTCATACGCGATCGACCACGGACGTGCGGCCGCGCACGAACAGGCCGGCCGGGCGCAGCAGCAGCACCAGGATCACGAGCGCCATCACGACCGAGGGCAGGTAGATCGTGCTGTCCGTCGGCAGGGCGCCGTTGACGATCCCCGACGTGAAGCCGATCGCGAAGCCGCCGAGCGTGGCCGTCCAGAGGCGGTCGATCCCGCCGACGACCACGCCCACGAGCACGATGATCGTGTCGTGCAGGGCATAGTCGGGCGTCACGAACGGCGTCTGCACGGTCAGGATCACGGCCACGGTCGCGGCGAGCGCGCCCGAGAGCACCACTGCGAGTCCGATGACCTGATTGGCCTTGACGCCGAGCATGCGCGCCGTGCGGAAGTCGGCCGCCGCCGCGCGCGTTCGCAGGCCGATCTCGGTGCGGCCGAGCAGCAGCGCGAGCGCGCCGAGCGCGCCGAGCGCGACGAGGACGGCGACGATCGTCACCTTGCGCACGTCGACGCCCGCGATGTCGATCGACTGGTTGAGCGACGTCAGCGACGCCACGGGCTCGCCGATCTGGTCGTCGCGGATGTCGATCAGCAGGGCCACGCTCTGCAGCACGAACGAGATCGCGAACGTCGTCACGAGCATGACGGTCGGCGACTGCTCGCGCAGTGGCCGGAAGACCGTGCGCTCCATCGCGAGCGAGAGCGACGATGACGACCGCGAAGCACGCGACGATGCTCGCCGGCAGCGGCCAGTCCGAGGTGTACGCGAGCGTGTAGGCGCCGGCCATGATCAGCTGGCCGTAGGCGAAGTTCACGAGCCGCAGGACGCCGAAGACGAGGCCGATGCCGACGGCCATCAGCGCGTAGGTCGCGCCCGAGGCCGATGGCGTCGACGATCACCTGCGCGTCGATCGACGCGAGCGGGAGTGTGCCGAGGAGGTTCACGAGAGGTAGGCCGCCACCATCTTGCTCGTGTCGTCCGCATCCGCCGGCGTCAGCGTCAGCCGGATCTCGCCGTTCGCCATCAGGTAGGTGCGGTCGGCGAAGGCCACCGTGCGCTGGGCGCGCTGCTCGACCAGCAGCACCGTGATGCCGCGCTCGCGGATCTCGGCGAGCGCCGCGAAGACCACGTCGACGATCTTCGGTGCGAGGCCGAGCGACGGCTCGTCGAGCAGCAGCACGTCGGGCCGCGCGACCAGCGCGCGCGCGATCGCGAGCTGCTGCTGCTGACCGCCCGAGAGCGCGCCGGCGCGGCGCCGGCCGAACTCCTTGACGACCGGGAACTGCGCGTAGACGGCCTCGATGTCCTCCGCGGCGCCCGCGCGCGAGCGGCGCCCCGAGAGGCCGAGCCGGAGGTTCTCCTCGACCGTCAGGTCGGCGAAGATGCGCCGCCCCTCGGGCACCAGCGAGATGCCCGAGCGCGTGACCTGCTCGGGCGAGCGGCCGCGCAGCGACTCGCCCGCGAGCCGGATCTCGCCGCGGCGGGCGTCCACGAGCCCCATGATCGCGTGCAGCGTGGTCGACTTGCCCGCGCCGTTGGGGCCGATCAGCCCCACGATCTCGCCGCGCGCGACCTCGATCGAGAGACCGCGCACGGCCGCGACGCCGCCGTAGCCGACGTCGAGGCCGGCGATCTCGAGCATCGCGGCCGTCATGCGTCGTCCTCGCGCACGGCGCTCTCGCCGAGGTAGGCGGCCGCGACGTCGAGGTTGGCACGGATGTCGCCCGGCGCGCCCTCCGCGAGCGTCGCGCCCCGGTCGAGCACGTGGATGCGGTCGCAGACGTCCATGATCAGCGCCATGTTGTGGTCGATCAGGAGCACGCCCGCGCCGTGATCGTCGCGCACCGCGCGCACGACGGCGGCGAACTCGGGCACCTCCGCCTCGGGCAGCCCGGCCGCGGGCTCGTCCATCAGCACGAAGGCCGGCTCCATCGCGAGCGCGCGGGCGACGCCGAGGCGGCGCTCGTCGCCGTGCGCCAGCGACCCGGCGCGGAGGTGCTCGTGCGCCGCGAGGCTGAGCAGCGGCAGCAGCTCGTCGGCTCGCCGGCGTGCCTCGCGCGGCCCGGCGCCGACGCCGAGCGCCGCGACCTCGATGTTCTCGCGCACCGAGAGGTCGCGGAACGACTTGGAGTGCTGGAACGTGCGCGCGAGCCCGGCGCGCCCGCGGCGGTGCGGGCTCCAGCCCGTGATCTCGCGCTCCCCGAGCTCGATCGACCCCGCGGTGGGGAAGTCGAACCCGGTCATCAGGTTCACGAGCGTCGACTTGCCCGCGCCGTTCGGCCCGATCAGACCGACGACCTCGTGCTGCCGCAGCTCGAGCGTGACGTCGTCGAGCGCCTGCACGCCCTCGAACGAGCGCGAGACGGAGCGCGCCCGCAGGATTCCCTGCGGCGTGGGACTGTCGGCGTTGTCAGGCAGGGTGGCTCGTCTCCGTGCGGTGTCCGCGGTGGGCCACGGGGACGATACCCGGCGGACCGCTCAATCGGGGCCTGGCCCCGATCGAGCGGTCCTGCCTGAGCGTCTCAGATCTTCGGGACGACCTTCGCAGTGACGGAGCCGACGACCTTCTCCGTCGTGCCCTCGATGCGGACCACGCGGTACTGGCGCCCGAACACGCTGTGCTGCGTCGGCCGAGAAGCTGACGAGGCCCGAGAGCGTCGGCACCTTCTTGAACTTCACCATCTGATCGGCGAGCGCCTTGCCGTTCGTGGTGTTGCCCGCGCGGGCGTACGCGGTGACGAGGCCGTCGATCGCGGCGGCGCCGGTGACGAAGCCGCCGGTGCCGGCCTTGACGGCCTTGGCGAGCTTGTTGACGGCCGGGTTCGGGTCGTCGCCGAACGCCGAGGCGTACGTCACGGCGTAGTAGTTCGTGACGCCGTCCTTCGGCAGCCAGTAGGTGCCGTCGCCGGCCCACGAGTTGAGGATCGGCGTCTCGTTGCCGAGCGAGCGCAGGCCCGTCACGAACGCGGGGAGCTCGCCGAACGACGGTCACGGTCACGTACACGTCGGCCTTCTTGCCGTTCAGCCGGCTGACGGCCGCCTGCACGTTGTTGGCGCCCGTCGCGTACGTCTCGTGCGCGACGATCTTGCCGCCGAGCTGCTTGAAGCGGGCCTCGAACGCCTGCACGACGACCTTGAAGTAGGCGAGCAGCGTGTTCGTGCGCGGTGCCGGCCGTGCGCCAGCCCTTGCCGTAGGCCCACTGCGCCATCGCCGAGCCCTCGTCCTGCGCGACGTTGCCGAAGCTGAAGGCGAGCGCGCCCTTCGAGCCGAAGCGCTTCGGGCCCATCTGGTCGGTGCCGATGCACGGGGCGATCGCGAGCACGCCGCGGTTGATGGCCTCCTGCACGACCGGCGTGGCGTAGTCGACGTCGCAGGTCGTGAAGATGACGTTCGCGCCCTGACCGAGCAGGCTGAGCGCGCACGACTTGGCCTTGGCCGGGTTGTTGTTCTGCGTGTCGCAGGTGAGGATCTTGATCTGCACGCCACCGCGGGCGTTGACCTGCTTGACGCGAACCTGGGCCGCGGCCAGCGCGGGACCGTCGAAGGGCGACATGTTGCCCTTGCTGTCGAACGCCCAGCCGATCGTGATCGATCCGCTGGTTGCGGCGGACGCCGATCCGCTCACGGACACGGCGATGCCCAGCGCGACCACTGCCAGGAGCGCTCCGAGCGCACCCTTCCTCTTCACCTTCACGACGACCTCCTGTGCGTTTGCGTTCACGAGCGGGTCGGAGTCACGAGTACGACTCCTCTTTGGCCTTGATCAGCCGGTAGAGCGCTGTGTGGAGCGGTGCGGCGACGCCGTGGCGCTCCGCCTCCCGTACGAGTGCGCCCGTGATCAGATCGATCTCGGTGCGCCTGCGTGCTTGGACGTCCTCCAGCATCGATGGATAGTGCGCGCTGCCCCGCTGGGTGGCGAGCACGTTCATCTCCCAGGGGTCGTCGTGCAGCTCGATCCCCGCCGCCGCGGCGACGGCCTTGCCCTCGTCGATCAGGTCGTGCACGAGATGGCCGAGGTCCGTCGGGTCGCTCGCGCGCGGCGAAGTGCCAGTCGTGCGGCAGCCCGGTCAGCGCCGCGACGGCGTTGACGGTGGCGTTGAAGATCAGCTTCGACCACTGGGCCGGGAGCAGGTCGGGCAGCGCCTCGACGTGCAGCCCGGCGCTCGCGATCAGCGCGGCCGCCTCCTGCACGACGGCGAACGGCGTGTCCTCGTACG
This sequence comes from uncultured Actinomycetes bacterium, assembly GCA_963705965.1. Taxonomy (GTDB): domain Bacteria; phylum Actinomycetota; class Thermoleophilia; order Gaiellales; family JALYLC01; genus JALYLC01. The sequence continues at coordinate 70,686 of CAVPLI010000010.1, forward strand.
GCCCGAGCCAGGTCTCGGTGTCGAGCACGTACTCGATGTGCGTGTCCGAGTGGCGCGTGCCGCTCATGAACGTGACGCCCGAGATGATCGGCCACGAGCCGGCCGAGCGAACCGCCTCCTCGGCGCCGAGACCGTTCAGGACGGTCATGATCGTCGCCTCGCGGAAAGCGCCCGCGCAGCGACTCGACCGCACCTTCGAGGCCGGCCGCCTTGGTCGCGACGATGCCGAGGTCGAACGGCGCGATCTCGCCGGGATCGGCCGAGGCGTGCACCGTCGCATGGCGCTCGCTGCGGCCGCTGATGCGCAGGCCGTCGCGTCGCAGCGCCGAGGCGTGATCCTCGCGCCGGGTCAGCACGGAGACATCGGCGACGGCGGCCAGATGGCCGGCAAAGAGGCTGCCGATCGCACCTGCGCCTATGACGCACACCCGCTCCATCCGTGCCGTGGATCCCTCCAGCCGTCCCGCGATTTGATCAAGTATCGCGACTGCGATCAGCCGCGTCAACGCGCCCGCGCGGGCGTGCCGTCTACCCGTTGTCGGCGATCTCCGTCAGCCGGTTGCGGACGGCCCAGAGCTTCGGGAAGAGCTCCTTCGTGGTCATGCCCGCGAGCACCGCGACGGGCGTGCCCTGGGTGCCGATCGCGCCGCCGCCGATCACCCGCTGCACCATCTTCACGTGCACCGAGCGCCAGATCGCGATGCGCTCGTCGAGCTCGATCAGCGCCTCGGCGAGGTCGTAGACCGCCGGATGCGCGGGCTCGCGCACGTAGACGTCGGCGAGCTCGAGACCGCGGCGGTCGAGCAGCGCCGAGAACGCGTCCCAGAGCGGGTGCGCGAGCCGCCGCAGCTGCTTCCAGCCCGGCGAGTCGAAGCCGCTGCCGTGGCCGAGCGCCTTGCGCAGCTCGTGGTACTCCCAGGGCGAGAGCCGCTCGAGCACGTGCAGCGCATCCGTCGATCAGGATCACGCAGTGGTTGGCGCGGCCGAGCAGGCGCACGGCGAGCACGAGATCGTCGCTGCCGATGCGCGCGATCGCCTCCTCCGTCTCGAACACCGCGAGCTTGAGCCAGAGCTCGGACGATCTGATGCACGGTCTGGAACAGCCGCTCGTCGCGGTGCAGCATCTCCTCGGGCGTCTTCTGCAGCGCGAGCAGCTCGTCGGTGCGCAGGTAGCGCTCGTAGTCGCTCGCCTCGGGGCCGGGGAGGATCGGCTGCAGGTCGCCGTGGCCCGAGCACCTCCTTGGCCGTGGAGTCCTCGACGGTCGGGCTCTCGCCCGGTGTGCTCTCGGGTTCAGACATTCACGATCCCATCCGGGAAGGGGCTGAGCTTCTGCGGCCCGGTCGCGGTGACGAGGAAGTTGTCCTCGACGCGCAGGCCGCCGCCCTCCGGCCAGTAGCAGCCGGGCTCGATCGCCAGGACCATGCCCTCGAGGATCTCCGCCTCGACGGCCTGGTGGGCGTAGGGCGGCTCGTGTGCGCGCGCGCCGATGCCGTGCAGGATCGGGTGCGAGGGCTGGCCGGGGAAGCCGAGCGCGTCGATGCCCTCGCGCACGCGCCGGTCCAGCGCGGCGAAGCTGCCGCCCGGCCGCGCCGCGCGGACGGCCTCGTCGTAGACCGCCAGGAGGCCCTGCTCGAGCTCGCGATAGCGCGGCTTCAGCTCGCCGCAGACGAGGTTCTTCGTGTGATCGGCCCAGTAGCCGTCGGCACACACCCAGATCTCGAAGAGCGTCGGCTCGCCCTCCTGCACGGGCGCGGCCGAGGTCGCCGTGAACGTGCGGATCGACGGGCCCGACCAGATCAGCGAGAACGGCAGCGCCAGGTCGACCTGGCCCTTCCAGCCCGTGCCCTCGCCGTGCACGAAGCCCTGCCAGGCCGCGGCCGCCTGCGCGCACGTCATGCCCGGGCGCAGGACTCCGCGCATGTGCTCCATCGCGGCCGCCGCGATGTCGTTCGCGAGGCTGCATGCGCTCGATCTCCTGGGCGGTCTTGAGCGAGCGCGCCGCCACGAGCAGCGGCGTCGCGTCGGCGGCGTCCGGGAAGGCGTCGAACCAGGCGCGGCCGAACGTCGTGGGCTCGCCGACCATGCGGTCGGACGCCTGCGTGCCGCCGCTCAGCTCGATCGCGACGCGCCCGTAGCTCCGCCGCGACCTCGGCGGCGAGCTCGCTGCGCGCGCAGCCCCGGTGGGCGCGGATCGCCGGCGTCGTAGCCCGGGAAGAGCCGCACGTCCTTCGTCCAGGCGGTGCGCGCGGCGTCGGCCTCGGAGGCCTCGAGGCAGATCAGGACGGGCTCGCCCTCACGCGGGAAGACGCACGCGTCGTAGCCCTTCATGCCCCAGAAGTTCGTCAGGTAGAGCACGTCGTCCGGTGTACGCACGACGAGCGCATCGAGCTCGCGCTCGGCCATCAGCGCGCGCACGCGCTGGAGCTTCGCCTCGTCGCGCGGCCAGGTCACCAGCGCACTCGCGGAGGCGCGGGCTCGCCGTGGCCCTCCTGCCACGAGATCACCGGGTTGCGCAGGACGCCGATGCCCTCGATCTCGCATTCCATGACGTCGCCGGGCTTGAGGTAGAGCGAGGCGGCGTCGGGCGAGAAGCCGGCGACGCCCGAGACCGTGCCGGTCGAGAGCACGTCGCCGGCGGAGTACGTCGAGTGCCGAGTAGTGGCTGAGGATCTCGGGGATGGTCACCGACATGCGCGAGGAGTGCGACTCCTGGCGCGGCCTGCCGTTGACGCGCAGCTCCATCTTGAGGTTGTGCGGATCGGCGATCTCGTCGGGCGTCACGATCCACGGCCCGAGCGGGCAGAACGTGTCGATCGCCTTGCAGAACGAGAACACGCCCGAGCGCATCTCGCGGCGCTGGATGTCGCGCGCGGTGATGTCGTTGAAGATCACGTAGCCGCCGATGTAGTCGGCGGCCTCCTCCGGCGAGAACCACTTGCCGGACTTCTTGAGGATGACCGCGAGCTCGAGCTCGTAGTCGAGCTCGTCGGTCATGTGCTCGGGGTAGATCACCGGGTCGTCCTGGCCGACGAGCGCGTCGACGTTCTGGAAGAAGACGATCCAGGGCGCGATCTCGTGATCCCAGTCGACCTGCTTGCTCTCCTCCTCGTGCTCGCGGAAGTTGCCCGCGGTGTGGAAGAACTTCTTGGGCACGATCGGCGGCAGCAGCTTGGCCTCGGCGAACGGCACGCGCCGGCCGCTCTCGTCGGCGCCGCCGCGCTCGAAGTACTCGCGCATCGTCGGCACGTCGAGCAGCGCGATCTCGTCGCCGACGACATGTCCCACGGCGACCCCGGCGTCGGGGTGCTCGAAGGTCACAAGCTTCACGTGCTGTCTCCGTCCTGTCCGCAGACGCGCAGCGCCGCGCGTGCGTAGACCTCGGCGGTCTGCGCCAGACCGTCGATCGTCAGGTTCTCGCCCTTGGAGGTGTCCATCAGGCCCGTCGATGTGCCGTAGTTGACCGTCGGCACGCCATATCGCGTCAGTGCGGACGCATCCGAGAACCAGCGGGTGACGGCGCGCTCCGGCGACGGAGCCGAACACCTCCGCGTGGCTCGCGTCGATCGCGCCGATCAGCGGGTGGTCCTCCTCGATCTCGGCGCCGGGCGCGGTCACGTAGACCTCGCCGTCGACGCCGTAGTCGGGGAAGCGCCGGCGCAGGTCGCGCACCATGTCGAGCACCTGGCCGCGCGCGACCGCCATCGACTTCGTCGGCGGCACGCGCACGTCGAGGAAGAGGTCGGTGTGGTGCGGCGTGCGCGAGACGCGCCAGCCGAAGCCGCCCGCGATCGCGCCCACGTTGACGAGCGCGGACTCCCCGCGGTAGGCGTTCTCGGGATCCGCCTCCCAGGTGCGGGATCCACTCGAGCACCGCGGCCATGACCTCGTGCATCCGCAGGATCGAGTTGAGGTCGCTCCTTGCCCTCGGAGAACGCCGTGTGGATGAAGTTGCCCTGCGTCCCGATGCGCAGCCAGAGCGAGCCGAAGTGGCCGAGCACGACCTTGCCCTCGGTGGGCTCGCCGAGGATGCACATGTCGGCGACGCCGCCGTGGCTCACGAGGTAGCGCGACCCGGCGGCGTAGCCGCGGTACTGCGCGCCCTGCGCATCGCCGTACTGCGTCTTCTCGATCTCGCCGCAGACCGCGGCGATCATGCAGTCGCCGCGCAGGGTCACGCCCGCGTCGGCGAGCGCGCGCAGCGCCTCGACGTAGCAGGCGAGCGCGCCCTTCATGTTCGAGATGCCGAGGCCGTAGAGGCTGCCGTCCTCGACGAACGCGGCCGGCTGGAAGCCCGGCACGCCCGTGAGCCACGGCTCGCGGCCGGAGTACGAGGTGTCCATGTGCCCGTTGAACATCAGGCTCGGCCCGCCGCCCGAGCCCTCGCGGATGCCGAGCACGTTGGCACGGCCGTCCTCGACCTGCTGCCACTGCACGCTTCAGGCCCATCTCGAGGAACGTCTCGCGCATGAGCTCGGCCATCGCCTGCTCGTCGCCGGTGAAGCTCGGGGTGCCGATGGCGCGACTCGCCCACTCGACGAGCCGGTCGCGGTCGATCGCAGACTCACGCTCACGCGCGCACGCGCGGGAGGACCTTCTCGCCGAACAGCCGGATCTGCTCGTGCCGGTCCGCCCCCCAGAGCTCCAGCATGACGTGCGTGCAGCCCGCGGCCTTGTACTCCTCGATCGCGGCGACGCAGTCGTCGGGCGTGCCGGCGATCGGCTTGCAGCGGTCGAGGATCGAGTCGGTCACCTTGGCCTTGGCGGCGAGGCGGCCGCCCTCCTCCATCGCGACGGCGACGGGCCGGATCTCCTCGGGATCGATCTTCGCGAGGTCGAGCAGCGTGTCGGCCGAGCCCTGGATGTTCTGCACCTTGTTGGCGAGGTACATGCCGGCGATCTCGCGCGCGCCGTCGCGGCCCGCTGTCGCGGTCGGTGGCGTGGATCGAGGCGACGACCGTGCAGCCGACGTCGACCGAGGCCGGGTCGCGCCCGGACTTCTCGGCGCCGATGCTTCACGTTGCCGAGCGTGTAGCGCACGAAGTCGGGCGTCGTGATGGACGGCGTCAGCAGGCCGTCGCCGATCTCGCCGCCGAGCTGCTGCATCAGCGGCGCGGTGCCGGCGACGTAGACCGGGACGTCCCAGCGCGGCACGTGCGCGTCCGGCGAGAGCGCCGGGATGTCGGCCGAGAAGACCTTGCCGTCGTACTCGAAGCGCTCGCCGCGCAGGATGCCGCGCAGGATCTCGACCGAGTCGCGCATCGTGGCGAGCGGCTTCGTGACCTTCGGCGGGCCGCCCTGCTTGGTGTTGTTGAGGAAGATCTTGGACGTGCCGAAGCCGGCGATGAAGCGGCCGGGCCCTGCGGCCTCCTGCACGAGCCGCGCGTCCATGGCGACCTGCACGGGATGGCGCGTGTACGGCGAGATGATCCCCCAGCCGACGGTCAGCCGCTTCGTCTCGCGGGCGATGATGCCGGCGAGCACGGTCGAGGACTTGGCCTCCATGCCGTGCTTGCGCCACCACGGATAGGCCTCGGCGAGCCAGATCGTGTCGAGCCCGGCCTCGTCCATGACGCGCGCCGACTCGAGCATCTCCTCCAGCGGCTCCATCGTCAGCTGCATGACGCCGACGCGGAACGGAACCGTCATGCCGGGCCCTTGGCGAGCTGCTGCTCGAGCGCGGTCATGATGCCCTCGACCTGCTGGTTGACGATCGGCTGCAGCACGCGCTGGCCCATCGACGCGAGCACGCCGGCGAGCTTGACGTCGGCCTCCCACGCCATGTGCGTGTGATCGCCCTCGCCACTGAGCGTGAAGGACGTCGTCATGTCCATCATCGCGCCCATGCCCTTGCCCTTGCCGCGCATCGAGGCGAACTCGAGCGGCCGCTCCTCGAGCTGCTCGAAGTCCATCGTCATCTTGATGACCGCCGAGGCCCGAGCGGCACCTTGACCTTGGCGCGCCAGTGCGTCGGTCGATGATCTCGAAGCCGTCGACGCCGGGCATCAGGCCGGCCATTCCCGCGGGGTCGCTGATGATCGCCCAGACGCGCTCGCGCGACGCCTCGAACTCCTTCGTGCCTTCGACGTTCATGCGCTCTCGACCTTCACGTCGGCCCGCGTCGCAGCCGGGATCCTGGCAGGATCGAGAAGACCCGGTGGTAGGGGTTGTGGCTGTCGTGGATGATGCCGCCGCCGACGCTCTGCGCAGCGCGTCCTGCAGCGCGGCGCAGACCGCGTGGATGCCCGGCGCCGCCGCCCTCGCCCATGCCCTTCGTGCCGAGCGACGAGAACGGCGACGGCGACTCGATCGCGCCGGTCTTGAGCGGCGGCATGTCGAGCGCGTGCGGGACGTGGTAGTCGTAGAAGTTCGGCGTCAGCAGGTTGCCCTCCTCGTCGTAGGCGAACGTCTCCCAGGTCGCCGCGCCGAGCGCGTGCGCCGTGGCGCCCATGACCTGGCCCTCGACGATCTGCGGGTTGATGCGCTTGCCGCAGTCGTCGACGACGGCGTAGTCGACGATCTCGTAGACGCCGGTCTCGCGGGTCGATCTCGAGCACGCAGGCGTGGATCTGCATCGCGTAGGTCAGCGTGAGGTTGCCGAACTTGCGCTCGATGTCGAGCGGCTCGAAGTGCGGGCGGTAGACGTACCGCACGTTCATCGTCGCGTCGAAGTCCTCGGGCAGCTCGGCGTTGTTGACGTTGACGATCGCGCCGAGCGCCATGAACGGCAGGGCGACCTCGTGGTTCGCGCGCAGGCGCGCGAAGCCGCCCGCGAGCTCGATGTCGTCGGGCGTCGCTCCGAGCACGAGCGCGGCGAGCGAGCGCATCTGCACCGCCAGGCCGTCGGCCGCGCCCTTGACGGCGCCGAGGCCCGAGACGGCGAACTGGCTGGCGTAGGTGCCCGAGAAGCCCGCGTGCGAGTTCCAGTAGGAGTCGTGGCCGACGCGCACGTTGATCGCGTCGGTCGAGCAGCCGAGGATGTCCGCGACGACCTGCGCGGTCGTCGTCTCGTGGCCCTGGCCCTGCGGCGTCGTGCCGAGCGTGACCACGATCTCGCCGAAGATGTCGAGCTTGACGGTCGCGACCTCGCTGTTGCCCGAGAACTGCAGCTCCGGGTTGAGGTACTGCGACTGGGCGAAGTTGTTCGTGCCCGAGTCGAGCGTCGAGCCGATGCCGAAGCCGAGCAGCTTGCCGCGCGCCTTGGCGTCGGCGCGGCGCGCCTCGAGCGCGTCGTAGCCGATCAGCTCGAGCAGCGGCGTCGAGCGCGCGCGGGTAGTCGCCGGAGTCGTAGATGCACGCCGCTCGGCGTCTCGTACGGCATCTGCTCGGGCTGGACGTAGTTGAGCTTGCGCAGCGCGATCGGATCGAAGTCGAGCTCGTGCGCGACGATGTCGATGATCCGCTCGGTCAGCCACAGGTGCTGCATGCGCGAGTAGCCGCGGTTCGGCGACACGGGCGCCTTGTTGGTGACGACCTGCGAGTACTCGACGCGGATGTTGCGCCAGCGGTACATGCCCGGGCTGACCTGCACCCAGATCGCGCCGCCGAGCGGCTCGTAGCGCAGGAAGGCGCCGGCGTCGTCGAGCGCCTTGCAGCGGAAGCCGAGCATCTCGCCGTTGGCCTTGACCGCGACCTCGACGTCCTGGAACCAGCGCTCGTTGCCGTGCGACATCGACTGGTGGAAGTCGGTGCGCGTCTCCGTCCACTGCACGGGCCGGTTGAGCTTGCGGGCCAGCAGGCAGCAGGCGACGAGCTGCGGGTGCGACGTGATCTTGTTGCCGAAGCCGCCGCCGATGTCCTGCGTGACCATGCGCAGCTTGTCGAGCCCGACGCCGATCGCCGGGCCCATCATGATCACCGCGAAGCCCGGGAACTGGTTGTTGCAGTGGATCGTCCACTGCCCGGTGCCGCGGTTGTACTCGACGAGCGCGGCGTCGAGCTCGAGCGGCGTCGAGTTGAAGCGGTCGAAGTGGAGCTCGCCGATCGAGACGACGTGGTCGGCCTCGGCGAACGCGCCGTCGACGTCGCCCCACTCGTACGACGCCGTTCCAGCTCTCGTTGCTGCCGATCTCCTCGTGGATCACCGGCGAGCGCGGATCGCGCGCGGTGCGCGCGTCGACGACCGGGTCGAGCACGGCTCGTACTCGACCTCGATCAGCTCGGCCGCGTCGCGCGCGAGCTCGCGCGTCGACGCGACGACGGCGGCCACGGGATCGCCGACGAAGCGGGCGCGCCCGACGGCGAGCGCGTAGTCCTTGAGTTGCCGCCCGGGCGCCGGCGCGATCTGGAAGAACGGCTCGGTCAGGATCGCGACCTCGTCGCCCGTCAGCGTGCCGAGCACGCCCGGCGCCTCGAGCGCCGCGCTGACGTCGACCGAGACGATGCGCGCGTGGGCGTAGGGCGAGCGCACGAAGTGGACGTAGCCCATGTTGTGGCGCTTGATGTCGTCGACGAAGACGCCCTGCCCCTGGACGAGGCGGCCGTCCTCCTTGCGCGGAACGCTCTGCCCGACGAAGGTGCCCTTCTCGGTGACTCTCGGGCGCGACGCTGCTCACGAGGCCGGCACCTCCTTGCGCGGCGGCCTGAACGGCCTCGATGATGTTCCAGTAGCCCGTGCAGCGGCAGATGTTGCCCTGGAGCGCCGCGCGCACCTCGTGCTCGGTCGGGCTCGGGTTCTCCTCGAGCAGCGCGGTCGCGCTCATCAGCATGCCCGGCGTGCAGTAGCCGCACTGGAGCGCGTGGTGGTCGGTGAAGGCGCGCTGCAGCGGGGTCAGCTCGCCGTCGTCGGCCGCCAGGTCCTCGACCGTGCGGATGCGTCGCGCCGTCGGCCTGGACGGCGAGCATCATGCAGCTCTTGACGGCCTGGCCGTCGAGCTGGACGGTGCAGGCGCCGCAGTTGCCGGTGTCGCAGCCGATGTGCGTGCCCGTGAGGTCGAGATCGTCGCGGATGAAGTGCACGAGCAGCCGCCTCGCTGCGACCTCGCGCTCGTACGTCGTGCCGTTGATCTCGACGGAGATCGACCGGCTGTCGCTCGGCTCGCTCACGCTCATCCCTTCGCTCGCTTCGCAGCGGCCAGCACGGCCCGCTCGCAGCAGATCTCGGCGAGGCGCCGGCGGTAGTCGGCGGGCGCGTGGACGTCCGCCGGGCGGATCGAGCGCATCGCCGATGCCCGGCGACCGCGGCGTGCACGGTCTCGGTGCGTCAGCTCGGCACCCGCGAGGCGCTCCTCGAGCGCGGTCGCGCGCTCGGGCACGCCCGAGACGCAGCCGATCGCGACGCGCACGCCGCCCGGCCCGACGCGTCGCCGCGGCGCTCACGATGTAGGTGCCGTGCACGCCGAGCGTGATGCCCTCCATGGCGTCGCCGCTCCCGGCCTCGCGAGCGGGCACGTTGACGCGCGTGAGCAGCTCGCCCTCGCCGACGGCGGTCATGTAGACGCCGAGGAAGAAGTCGTCGGACGGGCACGGTGCGCTCGCCGTCCGGGCCGAGGATCGTGAACGTCGCGCCCATCGCCGAGAACAGCGGCGGCAGGTGGTTCGTCGGGTCGTTGACGCAGACGTTGCCGCCGACGGTGCCGCGGTTCTGCACCTGGCGGTCGGCGATCGTCGCCGCGACCTCGGCCAGGAGCGGCCGGGCCGCCGCGACCTCGGGCGAGCGGACCAGCTCGCTGTAGGTGACCATCGCGCCGAGCTCGAGCGCAGCCGTCGGCCGAGCAGCTCGATCGTGCGGAGCTCGGCCAGATCGGCCAGATCGACGAGCACCTCGGGCGACGCGGCACGCGCTTTCATGACGTTGACGAGCGTCTGTCCGCCCGCCAGGGCCCGCGCGCCGTCGTGCGCTCCGAGGAGGCGAACCGCCTCTTCGATGCTTCCGGGGCGGGCGTACTCGACCTCTCGCAACAGCATGCGTTTGATCATATATAGATCCTCGCGCCGGGGCCCGTAGCAGCGGGGGAGACGCGGAACGCAGGAATTGGCTGCCAGGATCGATCTGCCGGAATACTCCGGAGAGCACCCACGTTAGTTGCTTCGACAATTACTTTGGGCGCACAACCGATGCGGACGGCGCCCTTGGGAGAGGAAGCGATGAAGCTCGCAGGACTGCACCACATCACGATGATCACGGGCGACGCCCAGCGGAACGTCGACTTCTACGCCGACGTGCTCGGCCTGCGTCTCGTCAAGAAGACGGTCAATTTCGACGACCCGACGGCCTACCACCTGTACTTCGGCGACGAGACCGGCGCGCCCGGCTCGATCCTGACCTGGTTCGAGTACGCCGGCGCGCGGCCAGGGGCATCCCGGCGCCGGGATGATCCACACGATCCAGCTCGGCGTCGCCTCCTCCGAGGCGCTCGACTTCTGGGCGGAGCGGCTCGCCGCGAGCGGCTACGAGACGACCCGCGACGGGGCGTCGCTGCGGTTCGCCGACTGGGAAGGGCTCGGTCTCGAGCTCGTCGTCGCCGCGAGCGGCGAACGCGCCGCTACGGGCCGAGCACCCGGAGATCCCGGCCGAGTTCGCGCTCGTGGGCATCGAGGGCGCGCGCGCCTACGCCCCGCATGGAGACGCCGGGGAATCCCTCCTCACCGAGACGCTCGGGTTCGGCTACGAGGGCGCCGGGTCGACTACCGGCTCGACGGCGGACGGCGGAGCTTCCGCTGGGCCTACGACGAGCCGGCCGGGAGCGGCGTTCCCGGCGCCGGCACGGTGCACCACATCGCCTGGGCGACCGAGGACGACGACCAGCTCGCCTGGCAGCGGCGAGCAGCCGACGCCGGCCGTCTCGGTCACCCCGGTGCAGGACCGCGACTACTTCCGCGCGATCTACTTCCGCGAGCCGCGCGGCGTCCTCTTCGAGATCGCGACCCTCTCGCCCGGCTTCGCCGTCGACGAGGATCCCGAGGACCGGCTCGGCGAGGAGCTCCGCGTCCCGAAGATGCACGCGCACCGCAGCGAGCAGATCGAGGCGACGCTGAAGCCCGTCGTCAACCCGCGCGCGCGCCGGCGCGTCGAGGCGTAACGGCATGGCGACTCTCGAGCTACCGCGAGCGGCCGGCCGCGGGCGACCCGGCCGGCCTGCTCGTGCTCCACCACGGCCGCGGCGCCGACGAGGGCGACCTGCTCCCGCTCGCCGACCACCTCGACCCGCAGCGGCGGCTGCACGTCGTCAGCCCGCGCGCGCCGCTGACGCTCGGCGGCGGGCCCGGGTACCACTGGTACCTCGTGCCGCGCGTCGGCCATCCCGACCCCGCCACCTTCGACGCGGCCTACCGTCAGCTCGCGGAGTTCCACGACGAGACGTGGGAACGGCTCGGGCTGACGCCGGAGCAGACCGTGCTCGGCGGCTTCTCCATGGGCTCGGTGATGAGCTACGCACTGGGCCTCGGCCCTGGCCGCCCGGCGCCTGCCGGCATCCTCGCCTTCTCCGGCTTCGTGCCCGAGGTCGAGGGCTGGCAGCCGGATCTGCCGCGGCCGTCGCGGGTCTTCATCGCGCATGGCCTCGCCGACCCGATCATCGAGGCCGGCTTCGCGCACCGGGCACGGCGGCTGCTCGAGGAGCACGGGACCGACGTCTCCTATCACGAGGGCGACTACGGCCACTGGATCGAGCCGGCGCACGCCGCGGCGGCGGGGGACTGGCTCGCCGGGACGCTCCTGCGCTAGCGCCGGCTCGCGATCGCAGTCGCCGGGGGCTGGTATGTTCACCGCCGTGGCGGGCTTCGACGCGGTCTTCGTTGGTTCCGGCGTCAACGCCCTGACGGGCGCGGCACTGCTCGCGCGCGGGGGCTGGAACGTGTGCGTGCTCGAGCGCAACGACGTGCTCGGCGGGGCCATCCGCACGAGCGACGACCTCACCGCGCCCGGCTTCACGCACGAGCTGATGGCGTCGTGGCACCCGCTCTTCGCCGGCTCCGCCGCCTACGCGGAGCTCGGCGACGACCTGGGCCGCCACGGGCTCGAGTACCTCAACACCGACCTGCCGACCGCGACGCTGTTCCCGGACGGCGGCGCCGCCTTCCTGACGACGTCGCTCGAGGACAACGTCGCCGAGTTCGAGCGCCACGCCGCCGGCGACGGCGCCGCCTGGAGCCGCCAGTTCGAGCAGTTCATGGCCTCGGCGGAGCACAGCTTCGGCGTGCTCTCGGCCGAGCTGTGGTCGACCCAGGGCCTCAATCTCGCGCGCAAGGCGTACAGCAGCTTCGGCCGTCGCGGGCTGCTGGCGTTCGCGGGCAACTCGCTGATCAGCGCGCGCGACTGGCTCGACGCGACGTTCGAGTCCGAGCGCGCGCACGGGCTGCTCGCGCCCTGGGTGCTGCACACGGGTCTCGGGCCCGAGCAGGCCGTCGCGGGCTTCATGACGCAGGTCATCGCCTGCGCCGTCCAGCTCGGCGGCATGCCCGTGCCGAAGGGCGGCGGGGTGCGCCTCGTCGACGCGCTCGCCGCGATCGTGCGCGAGAACGGCGGCGAGCTGCGCACCGGCCAGGACGTCGAGCGCGTGCTGCTCTCGGGCGGCCGGGCCAGCGGCGTGCGGCTGAGCGGCGGCGAGACGATCGCGGCCTCGCGGGCCGTGATCGCCGGCGTCACGCCGACGCAGCTCTACGGCCGCCTCGTGCGCCGCGAGGAGACGCCGGCGACGGCCTGGGAGTCGGCCCAGGGCTACCGCTACGGCCGCGCGGGCATGCAGATCCACCTCGCGCTCGACGAGCTGCCGCAGTGGGCGTCGCCCGAGGCCGAACGGCTCGCACGCACCGCGATCGTGCACGTCACGCCGGGCCTCGACGGCGTCTCGCGCGCCGTCAACGAGGCCGAGCGCGGGCTGCTGCCGGCCGAGGCCACGATCGTCGTCGGCCAGCCCTGCGCGGTCGACCCGAGCCGCGCTCCCGATGGCAAGTCGGTCATCTGGATCCAGCTCCAGGAGCTGCCGCAGCGGCCGAAGGGCGATGTGCTCGGCGAGATCGACGTGGGCGACGGCACGTGGAGCGAGACGCTGCGAGAGGCCTATGCGAAGCGCATCGTCGGACGCCTCGGCTCGCAGATCACGAACCTCGAGAGCGCGACGATCAAGCGCGTCGCGCTGTCGCCGGCCGACCTCGAGGGGCTCAACTGCAACCTCGTCGGCGGCGACATCTACTCCGGCTCCTGCGCGCTCGACCAGAACCTGCTGTGGCGGCCGACCGGGCAGCTGCCCGGGCACTCGACCCCGCTCGACGGCCTCTGGCACATCGGCGCCTCCACGCACCCCGGCCCCGGCCTCGGCGCCGGCTCCGGCTACCTCGTCGCGAAGCAGCTGCTGCAGCCGCCGCTCGGCCGCCGCGTGCTCGACCGCGGCACCGGCGCCGCGGCGAAGCTGCGCGGGCGCCTCGTGCTGTAGGGCGCCGAAGCGCCGCCGCGCGCTCGCCGATCACGCCATCATGAGCGCCATGGAATATCGCCCCCTCGGCAGCACCGGCCTCCAGGTCTCGCGCGTCGCGCTCGGCTGCGGCAACTTCGGGGGCATCGGCTCCGCGCCGGAGTTCTACGGGCAGGGCGAGAACGAGGAAGAGGCGTTCGCGATCATGGACGCCGCCTACGAGCTGGGCATCAACGTCTTCGACACGGCCGACGCGTACGGCGGCGGGCGCAGCGAGACGGCGATCGGGAAGTGGCTCGCCGTCGCGCGGGCAGGACGTGCGCGACCAGGTGCTGCTGAGCACGAAGGCCTTCAACCCCGTCGGCGCCGGGCCCGAACGACCGCGGCCTCTCGCGACGCGCGCTCGTGCGTCAGGTCGATGCGAGCCTGAAGCGCCTCGGCGCCGAGCGCCTCGACCTCTTCCTGTGCCACGAGCCCGACCCGTCGACGCCGCTCGAGGAGACGCTCTCGGCGCTCGACGACCTGCGGCGCGCGGGCAAGCTGCTCTACATCGGCGCCAGCAACATCGAGGCCTGGCGCCTCGCGCGCGCGCTCTGGATCAGCGACGTGCGCGGGCTCGCGCGCTTCGAGTGGGTGCAGTCGGGCTACAGCCTGCTCGACCGCTCGGCCGAGGCCGAGGTGCTGCCGCTGTGCGCCGATCAGGGCCTCGGCTTCTCGCCGTTCTCGCCGCTCGCCGGCGGCTGGCTGACGGGCAAGTACCGCCGCGACGAGGCGCCGCCGGAGGGCTCGCGGATGACGCTGCGCTCCGAGCCCTACGAGCACCTGAAGCGCGACATCGTCTACGACTCGCTCGAGCGCCTCGAGCAGATGGCCGCCGAGCGCGGCGTCGACATGGCCTCGCTCGCGCTCGCCTGGCTGTTCGCCTCGCCGATCGTGAATCCGATCGTGGTCGGGCCGCGCAAGCCCGCGCACCTCGATCCGGCGATCGCCGCGCTCGAGCTGACGCTCGGCGACGCCGACATCTTCGAGCTCTCCGAGCTCTTCCCGCGATCGATGGGAGCCGCATGACGCGTTCGCGTGCTGAGCGGCGACGACGTGCGCGCCGCGCTGACGATGAAGGACTGCATCGAGGTCATGGACACCGTGCTGCGGGAGACTCGCGGCCGGCGAGCTGTACTTCCCGCTGCGCTCCGTCGTGCGACCGCCGCAGTCGCCCGGGCTGATGGGCCTGATGACCGCCCACCGCGCCGGCGCCGCTCCCGCGTTCGGGCTCAAGGCCGTTGCGATCTTCCCCGAGAACCCGAAGCGCGGACTCGACGCGCACCAGGGCATCGTCGTCGTGTTCGACGGCGAGGACGGCCACGTGACCGGGCTGCTCGACGCCTCCGCGATCACGGCGATCCGCACGGCCGCGGTGAGCGCCGTCGCAACACGCGCGCTCGCGCGCGAGGGCGCCTCGACGCTCGCGGTGCTGGGCGCGGGCGTGCAGGCCGCCGCGCACATCGAGGCCATGTCGTGCGTGCTGCCGCTCGCTCGCGTGCGCATCTACTCGCGCCGTCCCGAGCCCGCGGCCGAGCTCGCCGCGACGACCGCCGAGCGCTACGCCTGGGACGTGAGCGCCGCCGCCTCGGTCGAGGACGCGCTGCGCGAGGCCGACGTCGTGGTCACCACCACGACCGCGCGCGAGCCGATCGTCGAGCGCGCCTGGCTCGCGCCGGGGACGCACGTCAACGCCGTCGGCTCGAGCATCCCGACGACGCGCGAGCTCGACGGCGCCAGCGATGGCCGCCGCGCGCATCGTCGTCGACGCGCGCGAGTCCGCGCTCAACGAGTCCGGCGACATCCTGCTCGCGATGCGCGAAGGGACGCTCGCCGAGGACGTGGCGCTGCGCCGAGCTCGGCGAGGTGCTGATCGGGAGCGCGCCGGGACGGGCGAGCGCCGACGACCTGACCGTCTTCGTCTCGCTCGGCGTCGCGGTCGAGGACCTCGCCGCCGCCGAGTTCACGCTGCGCGTCGCCGAGCAGCGCGGCCTCGGCGCCGAGGTGACGCTGTGATCCCGCTCGCCTCCATCACCCGCGCGCGCGAGACGCTCGCCGGCGTCGCCGTGCGCACGCCGCTCGTCCGCCTCCGGCTCGACGACGCGCCGGCCGAGATCTACCTCAAGCTCGAGTGCCTGCAGCCGATCGGCTCGTTCAAGATCCGCGGCGCGATGAACGCGATGGCCGAGGCCCCGCCGGAGGCGCTCGCCAAGGGCGTCGTCACGGCCAGCGCCGGCAACATGGCACAGGGCGTCGCCTGGGGCGCGCGCGAGCGCGGCATCCCGTGCACGGTCGTCGTCCCCGACCACGCGCCGCAGACGAAGCTCGACGCGATCGAGCGGCTCGGCGGGCGCGTCGTGCCGGTGCCGTTCGAGGACTGGTGGCGGGCGATCGAGACCTCGCAGCACCCCGGCGTCGAGGGCTACTTCGTCCACCCCGTGCTCGACGACGGCGTCATGGCCGGCAACGGCACGATCGGGCTCGAGATCCTCGACGACCTGCCCGACGTCGACACGGTCCTCGTCCCCTGGGGCGGCGGCGGCCTGACGAGCGGCATCGCGAGCGCGCTGCGCCAGGCGAAGCCGGGCACGAGGGTGATCGCCGTCGAGCCCGAGACCGGCGCGCCGCTGACCGCGTCGCTCCCCGCGCACGAGTCGCGCTCCGTCGACTACCGGGCCTCGTTCGTGGACGGCTCGGGCAGCCGCGCGCTGCTGCCGAAGATGTGGGGCCTGGCGCAGGAACTCGTGGACGGCGCGGCCTCGGTCTCGCTCGAGGAGACGGCCGCGGCCGTGCGGCTCATGGCCGAGCGGGCGCGCGTCGTCGCCGAGGGAGCCGGCGCGCTCGCGCTGGCAGCCGCGCCGAGCGGGCCACGGAGGCACGGGCAAGGTCGTCTGCATCGTCTCCGGCGGCAACATCGACAACTCGCGCCTGGCCAAGATCCTGGCCGGCGAGACGCCCGACTGACCGCCTGCGACGTTTGGGGCCAGACCCCAAACGTGCGACCTGCCGGCGAGCGGTGCCTGCAATTGGGGCCAGGCCCCGATTGCAGCGGACCCCGGGTAGGATCGGGGCCTGGGCAGGTTTGATCAAAAGGGGGCGTTCGTGGCGGAGTCCGTCAAGGTCGGCGACAAGTTTCCGGTCAGCGAGTTGGTTGCGAGCGACGGACAGCGGCTCGATCTCGGGGCGCTCGCCGGGCCCGCGGTCGTGTACTTCTATCCCGCGGACGAACACCGACGGCTGCACGCTGCAGGCCATCGAGTTCAACCGCGCCTTCGACGACTACGCGGCCGCGAACGTCGCGCTCGTCGGGGTCAGCGTCGACGACGACGAGAGCCACCGCTGCTTCGCCGCCGACCACAGCCTGCGCTTCCCGCTCGTGGCGGACCCCGAGCGCGAGCTCACGGACAGGGTCGGGCTCATCAAGGACTACGGCGAGTACGGCAAGCTCGCCGGCCGCGTGACGCTGCTGCTCGACCGCGACGCGGTCGTGCGCGCGACGTGGGCACCCGAGGAGCAGGACTTCCACGACCACCCCGGCCAGGTCCTCGCTGCCGCGCGGGCGCTCGAGGACGAGCTGATGCCCGGGCACCTCGTGCAGCAGGAAGACGTCGCGCCGAGGAAGGACGCCGACGGCGTCGAGACGCGGACGACGATCGATGCCGCATGCGGCTGCCAGGCGCTCGTGCAGAGCGTCGTGTCCTTCCCGATCGGCCGCTCGCAGGGCTCTGCCAAGGCGGGGCACGAGCAGTCGATGTTCGTGCTCTCCGGCACGGCGACGCTCTACCTCGACGGCCTCGGGCACCACGAGCTGACACCCGACACGGCCGCCTACATCGCGTCGGGCGAGTCGTACTCGATCGAGAACGACGGCCCCGGGCCGCTCGTCGCGCTCGTCGTCGACGCGCCGACGCCCTCCGACCGCGACACGCCGGCGCTCGGCAGCCGCAAGTTCACGGTCAACTTCGCGACGCAGCCCGACGAGGAGGCCGGCATCGGCCGCACGTTCCGGCTGCTCGTCGATCCCGCCGTCGGCTGCGCGGGCTTCACGCAGTTCATGGGCGAGATCCCCGTCGGCCGCGCGCCCGACCACAGCCACACCTACGACGAGGTCGTCTACGTGGTCGCGGGCGAGGGCTTCCTGCACATGGCCGGGGAGACCCGCCCGATCAAGGCCGGCTCCTGCATCTACCTGCCGCCGCTGCACATGCACTGCCTCGAGAACGCGGGCGACGGGCCGATGCGCGTGCTCGGCGTCTTCCAGCCCGCCGGCAGCCCGGCGGCGCGCTACGCCGAGGAGGCGTGATGGCCACCGAAGCGGTCACCGGCCGCGACGCACTGCCGCACGCGATCCGCCATCGCTTCCCCCTGCTCGAGCGCCAGATCTATCTCAACAGCTGCTCGCAGGGCGTGCTCTCCGACGCCGTCCGCCAGGCCTACGCGGACTACCTGCGCGACTGGGACGAGAAGGGCGCGCCGTGGGAGTACTGGATGGAGCGCACGGAGGCGGCCCGCTCGAGCTTCGCCGGGCTCGTGGGCGCCGACAACGACGAGGTCGCCGTGACCGCCTCGGTCTCGGCCGGCGTGAACGCGATCGCGAGCGGTCTGCGCCTCGGCGACGGCCGCGATCGCATCGTCGTCTCCGACTTCGAGTTCCCGACCGTCGGGCAGATCTGGCACGCCCAGGAGGACCGCGGCTTCACGATCCGCCACGTGCCGCAGGGCGACGCGCCGGTCGTCCCGCTCGAGGCGTTCGACGCCGCGATCGACGAGCGGACGGCGCTCGTCGCGATCACGCAGGTCTGCTACCGCAACGGCGCCTGCATCGACGTCGAGGGCGTCGTCAAGCTCGCCCACGAGCGCGGCGCGCTCGTCCTGCTCGACTCCTACCAGGCGATCGGCACGATGCCGATCGACGTGAAGGCGCTGGACGTCGACCTGCTCGTGGCCGGCGCGCTCAAGTACCTGCTCGTCGTCCGCCGGGCTCGGCTTCCTCTACTGCAAGCGCGACCTCGTCGAGCGGCTGCGCCCGACCGCGACCGGCTGGTTCGCCGACGAGAACGTGTTCGCGATGGACATCCAGGACTACTCGCCCGCCCACGACGCCCGCCGCTTCCAGGCCGGCACGCCGCCGATCCCGAGCATCTACGCCGGCATCGCGGGCATCGGGCTGATGCAGGAGATCGGCATCGCCGAGACCCGCGCGCACGTGCTGCAGCTCAACGAGACGCTCTTCGCCGGCGTCGACGAGCTCGGCGGCACGGTCGTGACGCCGCGCGACCCCGCCTCGCACGGCGCGCTCGTCGCCATCCGCTCGACGGACGAGCACGCGCTCGTCGCCGCGCTCGCGGACGAAGGCCTCCTGACCTCGTCGCGCGACGGCAATCTGCGCGTCTCGGCGCACTGCTACAACA
This sequence comes from uncultured Actinomycetes bacterium, assembly GCA_963705965.1. Lineage (GTDB taxonomy): Bacteria > Actinomycetota > Thermoleophilia > Gaiellales > JALYLC01 > JALYLC01. The sequence continues at coordinate 89,486 of CAVPLI010000010.1, forward strand.
CGCACGAGGACATCGAGCAGCTGCTCGCAGGCCTCGCGCGCCACCGCGCGCTGCTCGCCTGAGCGGAGCGTCGGTCAGACCGACGCGCCGCCGCTATCCCTTGGCGTAGTTGCTCGCGCCGAACCAGTCGACCACGACGACGGGCTCGTCGCCGACGACCCATGCGTCGTGACCGCTCGGGAGCGACGTGACGTCGCCGGGACCGGCGATGAGCTCGGTGCCGTCGTCCATCAGGATCGCGAGGCGGCCGCTGACGTGGTACTGGAAGTGCGGCGCCTCGCAGCTGTGGGTCTGGGCGAGCGGCTTCACGTCGTTCGACCAGCGCCAGCCCGGCGCGAGGATCAGGCGCCCGACATCTCCGCCGCCGATCTGCAGGATCTCCGCGCGGCCGTTCGGGAACTCGCGCGTCTCGTCGGGTGCCTGGAAGCTCTTGTGCTCGGTCTGCTGCATCGCCTGCTGCATGGCTCTCCGCTCCTCCTGGCCGTGGTTGACGCTGTGATTCTTACCTACTAGTAGGTAGAGTGTCAACCCGGATTCGGGTATGGGAGGATTGCGCGATGGCGACCAGCCGAGTGAGGGACGATGGCGACACGGCGACGCGCATCCTCGACAGCGCGGAGAGCCTGGTTCAGGTGCGCGGCTTCAACGGCTTCAGCTACGCCGACGTGGCGGCCGAGCTCGCCGTCACGAAGGCGAGCCTGCATTACCACTTCCCGGGCAAGGCCGAGCTCGGGCGCGCGCTGATCGTCCGCTACGCGACGCGCTTCAATGCGGCGCTCGCCGGGATCGACGCGAGCGGGGCCGACGCGCCCACCATGCTCGGCGCGTATGCCCGTCTCTACGCCGACGTGCTGCGCGGTCAGCGCATGTGCCTGTGCGGCATGCTCGCGGCCGAGTACCAGACGCTGCCCGAGCCGATGCGCGAAGCCGTGCTCGGCTTCTTCGACGAGAACGAGGCGTGGGTCGAGCGCGTGCTGATCCAGGGCCGCGACGAGGGGACGCTGGCGTTCGCCGGCGAGCCGCGCGAGGCGGCCCGCCTGATCGTGAGCGCGCTCGAGGGAGCGATGCTCGTGGCGCGCCCCTACGGCGACGTCGAGCGCTTCGAGGCGGCCGCCGACCGCCTGCTGGCCGGATTCCGGGAGACGCCGTGAGCGACGGAGACGACCGGCGCGAGCGAGTCACTACGGCTCGTACTACGGCAACTTCGCCGCGGACGCCTACGCGGAGATCCGCCGCGAGGAGTACGGCGAGGACTTCGGCCAGAACAACTGGCAGACGCCGGAGGAGCTCGAGCACTTCTCGTCGCTGCTCGAGCTCGGGCCGGGCGTCGGCCTGCTCGACGTCGCCTGCGGCTCGGGCGGACCGGCGCTGCTGCTCGCGCGCGCGACCGGCTGCCATGTCACCGGCGTCGACCGCGAGGCGACCGGGCTCGCGAACGCGCGCCGGCTCGCGAAGGAGGCCGGCCTCGGCGGTCAGGCGAACTTCGTGCGCGCCGACGCGAGCCAGCCGCTGCCGTTCTCGGACGGCTCGTTCTGCGGCGATCTCCTGCATCGACGCGCTCAATCACCTGCCGGGTCGCTACGCCGTGTTCGCCGACTGGGCGCGCCTGCTCGCGCCCGGCGGCCGGCTGCTGTTCACCGACCCCGTGACGATCACCGGCCTCGTCGGCGCCGAGGAGCTCGCGATCCGCAGCTCGATCGGCTACTTCGACTTCGCTCCGCTGGGCGAGGACGAGCGTCTGCTCGTCGCCGCCGGACTGAAGGTGCTCGCCGTCGAGGACCTGACCGAGGCAGTCGCCGGCGTGGCCCGGCATCGCTGCACCGCTCGCGCGCAGCGCGCCGCAGCGCTCCGGGAGATCGAGGGCGACGAGGGCTTCGAGCGCCGCCAGCGGTTCCTCGACATCGTCGCGATCATGGCGCGCGAGCGGCGCATCTCGCGCTTCGCGTACCTCGCCCAGAAGAGCCCTGCGGCGTAGGGCCGGGCGTCAGCCCGCGCGCGAGACCTCGAGGTCGACCGAGAACTCGGCGGCGGTCACGGCCTCGACGTCCTCGGTCGTGGCGTCCTCGAGGAGCTCGGTCAGCACGAGCTTCCCGTCGCGCACGCGGAACACGCAGAGCTCGGTGATCACGACGCCGACGGCGGCCTTCGCCGTCAGCGGGTAGGTGCAGACCGGCACCACCTTGGGCTCGCCGCTCGACGACGTCGCCGTCATCGTCACGATCACCCGGCCCGCCCCAACGACGAGATCCATGGCGCCGCCGACGCCGAGCACGTCCTTCCCGGGCACCGCCCAGTTGGCGATGTCGCCGCCGGCGCTGACCTGGAGCGCACCGAGCACGGCCACGTCGATGTGGCCGCCGCGGATCATCGCGAAGCTCTCCGCGCTGTCGAAGTACGACGCGCCCGGCAGCGCCGTGACGGGGCGCTTGGCCGCGTCGATCATGTCGCTGTCGAGCTCGTTCTCGTCGGGTCTCGGCCCCACCCCGAGCAGGCCGTTCTCGGTGTGCAGGTACACGCCCGCGTCGTCGTCGAGGAACATCGGGATCATGTTCGGGATGCCGATCCCGAGATTGACGACCTCGCCCGCTTGCAGCTCGAGCGCTGCGCGCGCCGCGATGGTGCGCTTCGGGTCGCCGCTCATGGGCGGTTCACGCCTGGGCCACCAGTTCGTCGATGTAGAGGTGCGGCGTCATCACGGACTCCGACTCGATCCCGCCGACGGGGACGATCTCGCTCGCCTCGGCGATCGTGACCCGCGCCGCCGTCGCCATCAGCGGATTGAAGTTGCGGGCGGTGCGGCGGTACCACAGGTTTCCCAGCGTATCCGCGCGGGCCGCGAACACCAGCGACACGTCCGCCCGGATGGCGCGCTCGAGCACGTGCGGCACGCCGTCGATGACGCGCTCCTCCTTGCCCTCGGCCAGCAGGGTCCCGGCTCCGACGGGCGTGAAGAAGCCCGCGATGCCGGCCCCGCCCGCGCGGATCGCCTCGGCGAACGTGCCCTGCGGGAGCAGCGTCGCCTCGATGTCGCCGGCGTTCACCGCGGCCACGGCCTCGGGATTCGACGTGAAGTACGACGAGATCCCGCGGCGGATCCGTCCCTGTCGCAGCAGCTTCCCGAGTCCCCTTCCCGGCTCACCGATGTTGTTCGAGATGATCGTCAGATCGGTTGCGTCCGACTGCTCGACGAGTGCCTCGAGCAGCGTCATCGGCGCGCCGACGAGGCCGAACCCGCCGACCATGACGGTGTCGCCCGTGCGCACGTGGCGGATGGCATCCGCCGCCGTGCTCAGCCGGCTGACCGTCATCTCCGCTCCCGGTCTCGCTGCCGAAGGCGTCATCTCAGAACGGGAAGGGATGCGATCCGCGCTGGACCGTGACCCAGCGGAGCTCGGTGAACTCGTCGACCACGGCGCTGCCGCCGAAGCGGCCGAAGCCGCTGTCCTTGACGCCGCCGAACGGCATCTGCGGCTCGTCGCCGACGGGCTGGTCGTTGACGTGCACGATGCCGGCGTCGATCTGCCCCGCGAGCGCGAGGCCGCGGTCGCTGTCCTGCGTGATGATCCCGGAGGAGAGCCCGTAGCTCGACGCGTTGGCGCGCACGACGGCCTCCTCCGCGCTGTCGACGATCTCGATCGCGGCGACCGGGCCGAACGTCTCCGTCTGGGCGAACTCCGAGTCCGGCGGAACGTCGCCGAGCAGCGTCGCGCGGTAGCACGGGCCGACCGCCTCGCCGCCCGCGAGCACCTTCGCGCCCGCGCTCACGGCGCCGTCGACCCGGCGCTTGATCATCTGCAGCGCCTCGTCGTTGATGACCGGCCCGATGATCGTGTCGTGCTCGTTCGGATCGCCGGCCTTGAGGCCGTTGGTCTTCTCGACGAGGCGTGACACGAACTCGTCCGAGATCGAGCGCTCGACGATGATGCGGCGCGCCGACATGCAGATCTGGCCCTGGTGGAGGAACGCCCCGAACGCCGTGGCGTTGACCGCGTACTCGATGTCGGCGTCCCCGAGGACGATCAGCGGGTTGTAGCCGCCGAGCTCGAGCACGATGCGCTTGAGCTGCCGGCCGGCTGCCTCGGCGAGCTTGCGGCCGGTGCCCGTCGAGCCGGTGAAGTTGAGGCGCCGCACGTGCGGGTTCTCGACCAGCTCGTCGCCGATCGGAGCGGCCTCGCCGGGCGCGTTCGTGACGATGTTGAGCACGCCCGCCGGGAGGCCCGCCTCGGCGAAGATCTCGCCCCAGATCAGGCCGCCCACCACGGGCGACCACTCGGACGGCTTGAGCACGACGGTGTTGCCGAGCACGAGCGGGGCGGCGATCGAGCGCGCGGACAGGATCAGCGCCGCATTCCACGGCGCGATCGCACCGACGACGCCGACCGGGCGCCGCAGGCCCATCGCGAAGACGCCGGTGTCGGACGGGATCACCTCGCCGATCGGCGAGTACGCGAGCGCGGCAGCCTGGCGGAACAGCCCCGGCACGAAGTGCATCTGGAACATCGCGAAGCCGAACGTCGAGCCGGTCTCGCGCGCGAGCAGCGAGACGACCTCGTCGTGGCGGCTCTCGAGCACGTCGGCGGCCTTGAGGAAGACCCCCTGGCGCACCGCCGGCGGGGTCGCCGCCCAGGCCGCTGCGGCAGCGGCGGCCGCCTCGACCGCGCGGTGCGCGTCGGCGCGGGAGCCGGCCGCGACCTCGGCGACGAGATCGCCGTTGAACGGGTCGCGATCCTCGAACGTGCGGCCGCCTTCGGCATCGGCCCACTCGCCGCCGATGAAGAGCCGCTTCGCGGTGATCGTCTCAGCGCTCATTGCTTCTCCCTGTGCTCGATCGGCGCAGTACAGCACCACCGCGGGGTGCACGGCGCCGCCTCAAAACCACGCGGGGTGACGTGTTCGCGCAGTGTTCCATTCCTTGAGACGGTAGTCTAGTATCCGGGACGTGAATTTCGAGGCCAAGACGACGCAGGGGCGTCGGCCGGTGGATCCCGGCATGTCCCAGTCGCTCGAGCGGGGCCTCGCGGTGCTCGCGCTCTTCAAGGCCGGGCAGCCCCTGATGGGCGTCAGCGAGATCGGCCGCGCGCTCGACCTCACGCGCAGCACGGCGCACCGCTACGTCTCGACGCTCGCCGCGCTCGGCTACCTGCAGCAGGATCGCGAGAGCAAGCGCTACCGGCTCGGGCCGCGCGTGCTCGACCTCGGGTTCAGCGCCATTAACTCCATGGATGTGCGCGAGATCTCCGCGCCGCACCTGCAGCAGCTGAGCGACGAGACGGGCCACACCGTCAACATGGCCATCCTCGACGCCGGCGACATCGTCTACATCGAGCGCTGTCGCGCGTCGCGCCCCGGGCAGCGCGAGATCGACCTCAACCTGCACATCGGCGCGCGCCTGCCCGCCTACTGCACCGCGATGGGCAAGGCGATGCTCGCGTTCCTGCCCGAGGACCAGCTGATCGCGATCCTCGACGACATCGAGCTCGCCGAGCGCGGCCCGAACACGATCACGGACCCGGTGGCGTTCCGCGCCGAGCTCGCCCACATCCGCGAGACGGGCATCGCGGTGAACGACGAGGAGCTCGCGTACGGCCTGCGCTCGATCGCTGCGCCGATCAGCAACCGCTCCGGCGAGGTGGTAGCAGCACTGAACTTGGCCGTTCACCGTTCTATGGGGTTAACTACCGACCTCATCGAGCGCTTCTCGCCCGCCGTTCTCAGAACCGCCGCGGCAATCTCGTCGGAAATCCCCTAGCTAATCGCCCACTGAACGCGTCCAATAGCATCGAACAGCTCTTGCGACATCGGGAACATGGAAGGAGGCGCGAGCTCGTGAATGGGACTCGAGAAGCGATGCCGGCACCGCCGGTGGTCATCGCACAACTGCGCCTGTGCTCGCCGACTCCCGGTTTCCGCTCGCAGCCGACGCGAGGAGGACACGTTTGACGACGTCGTGATCGCGGGCGCACGCAGATCTGGCGTCCACCGGCAGGTAGTTCAGTCCTGACGAAGCTAGCGAATGAGGGGTAGAGACCTGATGAGATCGACGAAGATCAAGTTCGGTGTCGTGTGCGTGGCCGGCAGCATTCTCGCGCTGTCGGTCGGATGGGCGGGCGGCGCTGGAGCCGCAGCACCCGTCGGCTCCGGCACCGCGTCCGCGACGAAGTCCGTCTGCGGCAAGGGCACGGGCAAGAAGGCGACCGGAAAGCCGATCAAGCTCGGCGGAATCGGCATGCTCATCCCGGGCGTCGACTTCACGACGATCGGGAAGTTCGCGAACGCGTACTTCCAGTGCGTGAACGACAACGGCGGCATCAACGGCCGCCCCATCTCGTACAAGCTCTACAACGAGCAGCTCAACCCGACGCAGCAGGCCTCGCTCGCCAAGAAGCTCATCGAGAGCGACAAGGTCGTCGGGATCGTCGGCAACACGAGCTTCACCGAGTGCGGCACGAACTGGAAGTACTACAAGTCCAAGGGCTTCACCGTGATCGGCGCCGGCGTGCAGGCGGAGTGCTTCGGCACGCCGACCATCGTCGAGGTCAACATGGGCCCGCGCTACAGCAACATCGGCGCCGCGCAGGCGCTCGTGCAAGCGCGGCGCGAAGTCGCTCGTGATCGCGTCGCCCGACACGATCTCGGCCTACGCGGACGGCGGCGTCGTCAAGGTCGCCGAGGCGGCCGGCATCCCGAGCAAGGTGTTCCCGATCAAGCTCCCGATCACGGACGCCAACTCGACCGTGCTGCAGCTCGTGCAGGCGGCCGGTGACGGCGGCGGCGTGATCATCGACTTCACGCCCGACTCGGCGCCGGCACTGCTGCAGGCGGCGATCTCGCAGGGCCTGGTCGACAAGGTGCTGTGGGGTTCGTCGACGCCGATCGCCAACGAGTTCATGGCGAAGCAGTTCCCGCAGTTCGACGGCAAGATGCACATCAACCAGGAGTTCAGCAACCTCACGGACAAGACGCCCGACATGGTGCTGTACCGGGCGATCACGACGAAGTACGCGCCGAAGATCGACGCTGCAGGCGTTCAGCCAGATGGGCTTCATGGTCGGCAAGTTCGCCACCGCCGCACTCATGAGCGTGAAGGGCGAGGTCACCGCGAAGTCGTACAACGCGGCCGTGCGGAACCTCAAGAACGTCAAGACCGACATGCTCTGCAAGCCGTGGTACGTCGGCAACAACCTCGCGTACCACATCCCGAACAACACGGACATCACGGTCACCTACAAGGATGGCAAGGTCGTGCAGGAAGACAAGTGCTTCGCAATCCAGGCGGTCGACAAGGAGCTCACGCAGACGCGTGCCTGGGAGAAGCAGTTCAAGCTCAACACGGGCAAGTAGCGGAGGACGTATGACGATCAGGGCGTCCGTGAGTGCCAATGGTTAGCTTCGCCTTGTCGGTGTTCGGCGTGGACTGGGTGTTCCTCAAGCCGTACATCGTCCTCGGGCTCGCACTGGGTGGCGTGTATGCGCTGTCCGGCGTGGGAGTGGTCGTGCTCTACCAGGCCACCGGAGTGCTGAACCTCGCGTTCGGAGCCATCGGCGCCGCGGGCGCCCTGATCGCGTACTACCTCGTCAACCACACGAGCTGGCCGCACTGGATCGCGTACCTGTCCTGCATCGTGTTCGGCGCCGTGGTGAATGTCGTCTACGGCGTCCTGCTCGGCCCCGCGTTCGCGGGCCGCGACCCGCTCGTCAAGATGATGGGCACCCTGGGCCTGGCGCTCATCCTGCTGGGGGTGATGGCCTGGCGGGCCCCGGCGGGCGGGGCGTTCGTACGCGTGCTCCAGCTTCCCACCACGAACCATCGCTACGAGGTCTTCGGCGCGATCGTCACGCTCACGCAGCTGCTGGCGCTCGCGTTCGCACTCCTCCTGACGATCGGAACGACCGCGTTCCTGCGCTTCACGAAGCTCGGCACCGCGATGCGCGCACTCGCGAGCGACCGCGAGATCACCGCCACGCTCGGCGTGCCCGTGCGCAGGGTCGAGCTCGCGGCCTGGCTCGGCTCGGGCATCGTGTGCGGCGGCGCCGGCCTGCTGCTCGCCGACCTGTTCACGTCGCTCGACTACACGGCGCTCACGTTCCTCGTGATCTCGTCGCTCGCCGCCGCGCTGATCGGCCGGCTGCGCTCGCTCTGGGTCACGCTGGCCGGCGGGCTGGCCGTCGGCCTCCTGCAGGCCGTCGTGACGCCGTACGCCTCGGTCACGGCCTACCGCACGGCGGCGCCCTTCGTGCTCGCGATCATCGCGCTGCTGTGGTTCGGCCGCCATCGCACCGTCACGCTCTCGCGGACGGCGGGTTAGCGCATGCAGCTTGCAGACGTGAGCTCCGCGTTCGACGAGCGGGGCGTCCTCCGGCGGAGCGCGGTGATCGTCGTCTTCCTCGGCATCGTCCTCTTCGTCCTCCCGGCCGTCCTCGGCGCGGACTGGATCAAGACCTTGACCGCAGTCGCGATCTACGCGGTGGTCGCCGCGGGGCTCGTGACGCTGTACGGCCGCGTCGGGATGATCTCGCTCGGCCAGATCGCGCTGCTCGCCGTCGGCACCTGGACGGCGACGCGCATCGCATTCGCATACGACCTGCCGTTCCCGTTGCTGCTGCTCGTCACCGGCGCGATCACGTGCGGCGTCGGCGTGGTGATCGGCCTGCCGGCGCTCCGCCTGAGCGGCCTCTACCTCGCGCTGATCACGCTGATGGCGGCCGGGGCCGTGAACGTCGTGCTGACCACGATCAACTTCCCGAACGGCGGCGGCGGCTTCACGGGACGCACCTCGACCCCCGACCTCTCGGGCCTCGCCCCGGTCGGCCGGCCGGGCATCGCCGAGGGCGACACGGCGTACTACCGCTACACGATCGTCGTGTGCGCGCTCATGTTCCTGCTGATCGCCCTGCACTTCGCCTCGAAGCCCGGCAGAGCGTGGGCGGCGATTCGCGAGAGCGAGCCGGCGGCGCTCGCGGCGGGCGTCAACATCGTCCGCTACAAGCTGTGGGCCTTCGCGCTCGCGTCCTTCACGACCGGGGTGGCGGGCGGGCTGCTGGCAGCTCAGCTCGGCAATCCGACCGCGTTCGGCTTCCCGACGCAGGACTCGCTGACCCTGCTCGCGGCGGCGCTGATCGGCGGCATCTACTCGCTCTGGGGCGCCGTCGTCGCGGGCCTCTTCAGCCAGCTCGCACCGTTCCTCTTCCAGGCGCAGTGGGGCATCGACCCGAACTTCCTGCTGATCATCTTCGGCGTCGGCCTGCTGCAGGTGCTGCTGACCGCGCCGCGCGGGATCGTCGTGCAGATGCCCCAGGACATCAGGAACCTCGGCCGCCTGGGGGTGCGCCTCTACCACAAGGTCTCGGGCCCGCGGGGTGAGACGTGATCGAGGTCGCAAGGACTCACGGTGCGGTTCGCCGGCGTGACCCCGATCGACGGCGTGAGCGTCGTCTTCCCCGGGGGCACGTGCGGCCTGATCGGCCCGAACGGCGCAGGCAAGACGACGTTCTTCAACGTGCTCAGCGGCTTCGTGAAGCCGGCCGAGGGATCCATCCAGGCATTCGGCGACGACCTCCTCAAGATGGTCGACTACCGCCGCGCGCGCTGGGGGCTGCGGCGGACGTTCCAGACCGAGATGGCGATCGAGCAGCTGTCGGTGTTCGACAACATCGCGATGATCCACGAGCACTCGGGCGCGGGCCGCGCAACGCGCCGGACCGACGTGCTGAGCGCGATCGAGTACGTCGGTCTCGAGGTGCTCCCGGAGGTCAAGGTCGGTGGCCTCGGCGCCCGCGACCGGCGCCTCGTCGAGATCGCTCGTGCCGTCGTCGGCGCGCCCAAGATCGTGCTGCTCGACGAGCCGGCCGCAGGCCTCCCCGACGAGGAGACCGAGCACCTGGCCGGCGTCATCAAGAGCATCCCGGAGAAGTTCGGCGCGCTCGTGATCCTCGTCGACCACGACATGAGCCTCGTCCAGGCCTGCTGCACGACCACCGCGGTGCTCGACTTCGGCCGGCTGATCGCCACCGGGCCGACCGCCGACGTGCTCCGCGACGAGAACGTGATGCGCGCCTACCTGGGCACCGAGGACGTCGAGACCAGCGAGGGCTCGGAGGCCGTCCTGTGAGCGCCGCGGAAGCCGACCACGGGCCCGGAGCTGCGGTTCGAGGATCTCTGTGTCGCACGCGGCGGACGCCGCGTGCTGCACGACGTCTCGCTCGCGATCCCGCCGGGCGAGATCACGACGCTGCTCGGCCCGAACGGCGCGGGCAAGTCGTCGCTCGTGCTCGCCGTGGGAGGCGTGCTGCGCGTGAGCAGCGGCCGCGTCCTGCTCGGCGACGCCGACCTCACGCGCAAGCGGCCCGAGTTCATCCGCGGCGCCGGCGTCGCGATCGTGCCCGAGGGCCGGCGGCTGCTGCCCGGGCTCACCGTCGAGGAGAACCTGCGCGTCGCCACGTACGCGCTCGACAAGCAGGACGCCGCGGCGGGCGTCGCGCGTGCGCTCGAGCTCTTCCCCGAGCTCGAGAAGCGCTGGAAGATCACCTGCCGGTCGCTCTCGGGCGGCGAGCAGCAGATGGTGGTGCTCGCACAGGCGCTGGTCTCGCATCCGCGCGTGATCCTCGTGGACGAGCTCTCGCTCGGGCTCGCGCCCGTCGTCGTGAAGCGCCTCGCCCCCGCGCTCCAGGCGATCGCGGCCTCGGGCGCGGGCATCCTCCTGATCGAGCAGTTCGCGCACATCGCGCTCGGGCTCGCGAACAAGGCCTACGTGCTCGAGGGCGGCCGCATCCGCTACGAGGGCACGGCCAAGGAGCTCACGGAGCAGCCCGATCTGCTGCGTTCCGCCTACCTGCTCCGCGGCAAGGACGCAGCGCCGGCGCTCGACTCGGTCACGATGGACGCCGCCCCGCCGCCGGCCTAGGGAACGAGCACGGCGCGGCCGGTGATCTCGCCGTCGCGCAGCTTCGCGAGCACGTCGTTGACCGAGTCCAGCGGGTGCATCTCGGTCTTGAGGACGATCTTGCCGGCGGCGTGCAGCTGCATCAGCTCGTAGAGGTCGATCCAGCTGCCGACGAGGTTGCCGATCACGGCGTGCTCGTTGCCGACGAGCGGGCCCGACGGCGCCGAGACCGTGCCGCCGTAGCCGATGACCGAGTACGTGCCGCCGCGGGCGAGCATCGCGATGGAGTCGGCGTGCGACTGGTCGGTGCCGACGAAGTCGAACACGAGATCTGCGCCGCGGCCGGTCAGCTCGCGCACCGCGGCGACGGAGCCGGCGCCATCGAGCACCTCCCCCGCGCCGAGCTCGGTCGCGAGGGCGCGCCGCCGTGGGTCGGTCTCGATCGCGATGGTGGAGCTCGCGCCGAGCTCGTGCAGGAGCTGCAGCGCGATGTGACCGACACCGCCGACGCCGATCACGGCGGCCGTGGTGCCCGGGACGGACAGGTGCGCCAGGCGGCGCACGGCGTGGTACGCCGTGAGCCCGGCGTCCGCGTGCGGCGCGACGGCCGCCGGCTCGACGCCGTCGGGCAGACGCAGGAGCGAGCGCTCGTCGACGAGGACGAAGTCGGCGAACCCGCCGTCGACGGTCAGACCCGTGAACTCGTGGTGCACGCAGTGCATGTCGTTGCCGCGGCGGCAGGGGACGCAGAGCCCGCAGCTGTACGGCGGGTAGACGAGCACCGCGTCGCCGGCGGAGACCGTGGTGACGCCGTCGCCGACCGCCTCGACCCAGCCCGCGTTCTCGTGGCCGAGCACGCGCGGGAGCCGGACGCCGATGCCTTCCATCAGGCCTTCGATGGCGTGCAGGTCCGTCGCGCAGACACCGGCGCCGCCGATCCGCACGACGCACGTCGCCCGGATGCGCGATCTCCGGCATCGGCCGCTCGACGAACTCGAGCGGCTGGTGGTAGGCGCGCATGAGTGCCGCTTTCACGGTGCCCTCCTCGGGCTGGAAGTCGGAGCCTGCTCGAGCGTCTCGACGAGCTCGCGCAGGTAGTCGAGGTGCCGGCGCATCGCGCGCTGGGCGGCGGCGGGCTGCCGCAGCCGGATGGCGCGCTGGATGACGCGGTGCTGATCGAGGATCGCGTCGCCGTCGATCGACGCGCCGATCCTGTCGATCAGCGACGGCTGCAGCACGTCGAGCGTCCAGCTCGTGAACGCCCGCAGCAGCTCGTTGCGCGCCGCGCTCGCGATCACGCGGTGGAAGCGCGTGTCGGCGATCCGGAACGGCTCCGAGGCGGGATCGTTGCCCTCGGCCTCGGCGATCGCGGCGAGCAGCTGCTCGGCCGTCTCGTCCGTCGCGTGCTGGGCCGCGAGGCCCGCGAGCGGCACCTCCATCGAGATGCGCGCCTCGACGAGCTCCATCAGCGAGATGTCGTCGGTCTCGAGCATCACCGCGATCGACTCGCTGACGTTGCGGCGCATGCCCTCGCTCTGCGTGCTCGCGACGAAGATCCCGCCGCCCGGCCCCTGCGTCGCGCGGATCAGGTGCGAGCTCGCGAGCAGGCGCAACCCTTCGCGCAACGTCGGCCGGCTGACGCCGAACTCGGCCGCGAGCTCCTGCTCCGTCCCCAGGCGCTCGCCCGGCCGCAGGTCGCGCTCCGAGAGGTAGCGCCGGATCTCGAACGCGACCTGCTCGCTGGCGTCCCTGCGCGGGGCGCGGAAGCGCGTGCCCGAAGCCGTCATGGCGCGAACACCTCGTCGGGGGCGACCTCGACCTCGAGCAGGAGCGGCTCGTCGCGCGCGGCCAGGCCCGGCAGCACCTCGTCGAGCAGCGCGAGCAGCTCGGCATGATCGCTCACGGTGCGCGCGGGGCAGCCGAACGCGCGGGCGATGCCCGCGACGTCGACGGTGAAGGACGGCCAGGGCGCCGTCCCTCCGGTCTGCTCGGCGAGCCGGTCCATGATCGCGTAGCCGCCGTTGGCGAGGATCACGAAGAGGACGCCGGCCCGGTAGTGCGCGGCGCTCCACAGCGCCTGGATCGAGTACATCGACGATCCGTCGCCGACGATCGCGACGACGGGCCGGTCGGGGCGCGCCATGCGCAGGCCGATCGCCGCCGGGCAGCGCGAAGCCGAGTCCGCCCATGGCCGGGCTCAGCGAGCCGAGCGACTCGCGCGCGGGCAGGCGCTCGATCAGCTCGGGCCGGCTCGAGGGCGACTCCTCGATCACGATCGCGTTGCGCGGGATCCGCTCCGCGATCGCCGCGAAGACGTGTCCGGCGCGCATCGGCTCGCCCGGCGCGGGAGGCGACGGCGGAGGCGGCACGTGCGGCGCGACCGGCGCCGCATCGGTGCGCGGCGGAACGACGCGCGCGAGCTCGGCGCAGACGGATGCCGGCGCGCCCAGCACGGCGAGCTGAGCCGAGCTGCGGTGCACCTCGGCGGGGTCGCTGCTGATCATCGCGACGGTCGTCCCCGTCTCGACGAAGGGGCCCTCGATGAACGGGTACTGCCGGAACACCGGCGCGCCCACGGCGAGCACGAGATCATGCGGCGCGAGCGTCGCGCGCAGGCGGACGCGATCGGCCGGGAGGTGTCCTGCAAACAGCGGATGATCCTGGGGGAACCCGGCGCGGGCACTGAACGACTCCTGCCAGACCGGGCACCCGAGCCCTTCGGCGAGCGTGACGAGCGCCCTCCAGGTCTCGGGATCGTCGGCGCCCGACCCGACCACGAGCGCCGGGCTCGCCGATGCCGCGAACAGCGCGGCGAGTTGCTCGACGGCGCCGCTGTCGGCCGTCCGCGCGCGCACGACGCTGCGCGGAGCCGCGCGCTCGTCGGCCGCAGCGGCCTCCGCCGCCCAGTCGTCCATCGGCACGATCACGAGCGCGGGCCCGCTCCCGGTCACCGACTCGTGCACCGCCCGCGCGATCGCGCCCGGCACGTCCTGCGGGCGCACGGGCTGGTCGACCCACACCGGGTACTCGCCCGCGAGGCCCTGCAGCTTGCCGGCGAGGAACGGCTCGGATGCGAGATGGCGCCGGTCCTGCTGCCCCACGACGACCACGAGCGGCGCGCGGTTGACGCGCGCGGTGGCCAGTGCGCCGACCGCGTTGCCGAGGCCGGCGGTCGTGTGCAGGATCGCGAGCGCGGGCTCGCCGCGCCCGATCGCCCAGCCCGTCGCCATGCCGACGACCGAGCTCTCGTGCAGCGCGAGCACGAAGCGGAAGTCGTCCGGCAGATCGGCCAGCAGCCGGATCTCGGTCGACCCCGGATTCGCGAAGATCGAGGTCAGGCCGTACTCGCGCCAGACGTCGAAGGTCGCCTCGCGGACAGACTGGACAGCCACGGGCACAGTCTACGCAAATCATTTGATTTTTTGGGTTCCGGCTGTGACGATGGCCGTCGTGAAGGTGACGATCGTCGGAGGAGCCGGGGGCGTCGGCGCGTCCACGGCGTTCAACCTCGCCCTGATGCGCGGCGGGCACGAGGTCGTGATCGCCGACAACCGGCCCGAGATGATCACGTCGCACGCGATGGACCTCGAGCAGGTGCTCGAGCAGTCGCCGGGCTGCAGCGTGCGCGGCGGCGACCTGGGCGACGTGCCCGGCTCCGACGTCGTCGTGTTGCTCTCCGCCACGCCGCTGACCGTCGGCACGTCGCGGCTCGAGTACCTCGGCAAGAACGCGGCCATCGCCGACGAGCTCGCGGATGCGTTCCCGGCCGGCTGGGGCGGCGTCGTCCTGGTCGTCACGAACCCCGTCGATCCGCTGGTGACGCGCGTCCAGGCGCGAACGGGCTTCGACCGCCGCCGGGTGCTCGGCTACACGCTGAACGACAGCCTGCGGCTGCGCACGGGCCTCGCCAAGGCGCTCGGCACCGCGCCCGGCAGCGTGGATGCCTGGTCGCTCGGCGAGCACGGCGACATGAGCGTCCCGCTCTACTCGCGCGTCCGCGTCGACGGCGAGCCGGTGCTCCCCACCGCCGATCACCGCGCGATCGCGGAGGACTACCTGCGCAACTGGTACGTCCGCCACGTCGCGCTCGACTCCGGCCGCTCGTCGACCTGGACGTCAGGCCTCGGCGTCGCGCGCATGATCACGGCGCTCGACGGTGCCGGCGAGCTGTGGCCGGCGTCGCTGGTGCTGGACGGCGAGTACGGCATCTCGGGCGTCGCCGTGACCGTCCCGGTGACGCTCGGGCGAGGGGGCGCCGAGCAGATCCACGAGTGGGACATCGCGGACGAGGAGCTCGCGGCGCTGCATGCGTCGGCGGAGTTCGTTCGCGCTGCGGTGTCGCGCATCGGGTGAGTGCGAGTGCCGGGAACGGGACACATCTGACCCGATCGTGAACGAGTGGGGGTGAATCGGGAGCAGACCCCAGAGCCAAGCCGAATGCACGCACCGTGCGCCACCGATGCGCCGACTACGACGGTCGAGCGGAGTGAGCGCGGCGGAGGCCCGGCGGCCCGCCTCCGGCGCACTCGTCTCTCACTGCCGGGTAGGAACGGACTCCGTTCCGGTTACGGCCTGCGCGTGCTCCTCTGCCGTCGCGCGCAGATCCTCCGCGTGCTGCGAGGCGCTGTCGCTGACGGCGCTCGCGGCCGTCTCGGCAACCTCTTTGGCGACCTGCTTTCCGTGCTCGAGCGCCTCGTGGCCGACCTCGGCGGCGTGCTCCTTTACGTCATCCGCCACGGAGCCGATGCGCTGGTCCTCGACACGGGAGGAGGGCAACACCATGCCGACCAGGAACCCCGCGGCGACGGCGCCGATCGCGAGCCCAAGAGGGTTCTTCTGCGCCACGCCGACGGCGTGACGCGCCTGGCCCGCGACCGCTTGACGGTCGGGCGCTGCCTCCTTGACCGACGAGGCGCTACCGCCCACGGCGCCCTTGATGGAGTCGACCGTGCCGGCGACCGACTCTCGCGCCCGCTCGACCGTATCCGCGACCTTGTCCTTGGCCCGCGCCGGCACATCCGCCTTGTAGCCGAGGGCGTCGATCGTCTCGCCCATCTCGTTCCGGGTCTGCTCTATGCGTCCCCGGATTTCATCTGGCTCTTGGCCCATTGCACGTCCTCCTTCACTGTTTCGACTGTTTGCTCGGGAATTGGCGGCGCCGCCTCGCTCACCTTCTCCTTGCCCTGCAGGGCAAGCACGGCTGCGATTGCGGCGTAGACGAGGGTCACGATCAGGCCCGCGAGCCACCCGTCCATCCACTCCGCGAGCAGCATGATCAGCGTCGCTGTGAGAGCCCCGACGGCCGCGAGCGCGATGACGCTCCCGCCCCCGATCAGCCCCAGGCCGACGCCCGCTCGCCTCGCCTTTTGCTGCATCTCGGCTTTCGCCAGATCCAGTTCCTGCCGTACGAGCGTCGCGGTCTGCTCCGAGAGTTGCTTCAGGAGCTCGCCTACCGATTGGCTCCGCAACTCGTCGCTGCTCATGTCCCTGCGCCGTACGTCGAGCCGACGCGGATCGCGCTGTCGTAGCGGCGGGAGCTGGACGCCTTGAGGAAGCGCGCGGCGGCTGCTCCGACGACGACTCCTCCGACGACGACCGCCCAGGGATTCCGCCGGGCCACGTCCTCGACGTCGGCCAGGATGCGGTTCGCATCGGCGTCCTGGAGATAGCTCCCGAGCCGCTCGGCCTGCACGGCGGCGCGGTGCGCAGCGTCCGCGGCGGATTGGTTGCCCTGCTTCAGCAGCTCGTCGGCGCCCGCTCGCAGCGCCATGGCCGACGAGGCCACCTGCTCACCCACCTGCGTGCTCCGCTGATCGATCTGGTCCCGCACCTTGATCTGCGCATCGCCCGCAACGTCCTGCGCGCGCTGTGCGACCTCCTGGATTTGATCCTTCGCCTGTTCGACTACGACCTGGCCCGACTGGCCGGCGTCGGCCGGTGCGCTCGTCTCGTACTGATCCATCACGCCCTCCGCCCTCTGGGGTTGTCGCGGCGATCTCGCCGCGCGACGCTGGTAACCGGTGCGGGTTGCGAACAAACCTGCGGCCGGGAGCCTCGGGAAGGGGGCGCTGGGCTTCGGCGCAGTACGATCTACCTCGCCTCCCCTTGCCCCCGCGGAGTCGTCCAAGCCGTGGGAGCGTCGGGACTACGGGCTCGGACGATGCTCCCGACCCCGACGTTCCCGGCCGGGACCGCCCTCACGAACGCCAGCCGCCGGACTGGGTCCTACAGCCTGGCCGGGTGGACAGCCCCGTCACCCATGCGCGTAGGCCGACGCGACACGCGTTTGGTGGGATGGCAGAACGGGAATGCTGGCGGGCGCGGGACGATTTCGGAGACACCTCCCAAGGGTCCCAGGCGGGCGTCGTCCCGCGCAGCACATGACGGGTCGGCCGGATCGGCCGACCCATATGCGAGGCCCCGTGCTGGCGAGGCACGGGGCCTTCCGTCGTATCGGAGCAATCTGGGATCACGCGCCGCCGAGAGTTCCGCGGATCGTCGGTCGACCACGAGGGCTCGTCCTAGGCGTCGCCCGACGACTCGGATTCGGGCAGGATCGCGACCCGGAGGAGCTCATCACCTCCGGCAAAACGCAGAGCGCCGCGGGCAGGAGGTTACTCTGAGATCGCTTCGACGAGATCGCCGATCTGGTCGTCGCTGAGGTTACGCGCGATGTCGGCTTGGCTGATGATGCCGACGAGGTCGTGGCCATCGAGCACGAGCAGGCGACGAATTTTATGCTGCTTCATCGTCGCCAGGGCCTCGATGATCGAGTCGTCAGCGCCGATTGTGACAGGCTTGCCTTCGGCGAACGCGTCAGCGCGCATGGTTGACGGATCGCCGCCGTTGGCGAGGCACTTGATGACGATATCGCGGTCGGTCAGCATGCCCTTCAGCCGATCGTCCTCTCCGCAGATCGGCAGTGCTCCAACGTCCAGCTCCTTCATCTTGCGAGCGGCGTCGACGAGCGTCTCGCTAGCCGCGACGCATTCGACGCCGCCGCTCATGATTTCTCGTGCCGTGGTCATGATTCTCCTGAAGGTGAGGGGTCAGGACCTGCCTCGCCTCGCGACCTATGAAACCTCGGCGAGCCCCGGCTGGAATCGCTCGGGCTAGCGAGAGCCGCCAGCGAGCTCTCCTCGCGTGCAGCACGGTCGGGGATCACGACGCTCGAAGCCGTAAACACAACAGACGACCGAGGGCGCAATTGGGATTCCCGTTCCGTTCCAGCTCCGGCACCACGTGGGGCACTGGCTGCTCATCGGAGCAATTCGTGGCCCGTTCCGGCGTCGCAGTCTCGTGATCCCGCCTCTAGCGCGGCTTCAACCGAAAGGCGCACCGGAAGCAGGTCGCGCAGACCTATCACCGACAGCGCACGGCAGACGTAGCTCGCGTCGTCCGGCAGGACGACCGAGACATGTGGCTCCTGCGGGGTGTCTCTGCAGCCGGCGGCGAGGATCACCGCGATGATGGTTGAATCCACGAACGTGCACTGCCGGAGATCGATCACGATCACCGCTGACTCGCGACGAAGACGGCTAAGTGCCTCGACTACCCGCGGCTTGGTGGAGAGATCATGATCCCCCCTCAGGGCGACTACCACGCCGACGCCGCCAGGGATATCGCGGACGTCAATATCTCCGCGGCTCGCATCGAATAAGACCGATGACTCAGGCATCACCGTCCGTACCCCGACCCGCGATCTGCACACGGCCCGCTGCGCACCATTTACACGATCCTTACGGATTAAGAGTTGAATCGTGCACGTCGCGTCTCGGCGGAATGCGAGTCACGTCGGAGGATCCCGCCGAGCGCACGCGGGGGTCCACGTGGGAGCCTCGCAGCGGTGCGGGCAACGCCAAGGAAGCCGCGTCGCGGTGCGTGCGAGCCGCCTGGCTCTCGGAGACGGCCGCCTCGCTCGCCGAGGCCGCATCCCAAGCGGCGCGAGCGCGGAGTAGACTGCTCGGAAAGTGCGTTTCGTGGGGGTATCCGGGCTCGTCGTAGGCGTTCTCGTGACAGCCTCGCTCTGGGCTGCGGCCGCCTCAGGCGCCACGAGCGCCTGCAAGGCGACCGAGTCCGACGGCTTTGGTCCTTGGGCTCAAGGGGCGAGGGGGGCGCCCCCGCGACGCTCCGTCTTCGGTAGCGGCTTTGCGCTCTCGGGCAAGGTGCTCCGGGCCGGAGACTGCAAACCGGTCAAGGCGGCAGTGGTCGAGGTGTGGCAGGAGACACCTGGTCTGGGCTACGTACGCCGTGGCCGGGCGAGCGTCGTGACTGACGCGACGGGGGCGTTTCGGTTCGTGGGTCCGGTACCGCGCGGCGAGGGGGGTGGGCTTGCGGGGCACATCCACATCCGCGTCACTCACGGCTCGTTCGAAGAAGTTGCAGTCACGTCACGTCGTCGCGCCGGGATCGCGCCGGGCTCGCCTAACTCTCGTGCTCACGTACCCGGAACTCTGACAGGAGCCAGCCCCGAAACAGAGGCGGGTGCTTCGATCAGCAGCTGCGGCAGTCCCCTCGGGCCCGAGTGCTCGCCGCGCGGCCCGAAAGCTGTACCGGACCGGTCGACACGTGGCACCGGTGCGTGAGGGGCTAGCGGCAACCTTCCTCCGTGTCGCGTATGGGGCTTCATGCCACCGAGAGTTTGGACTCGGCTGCGTCGGTGATAGGGCGCATGGCGGCCCGTGTCCGCGCGCCTCCCAGCAGCGTTCAGCCATGTGTCTCGCCTGCCGGAGCGCTGTTGTGAGGCGGTGAAAATGCGCGAGAGGAGAAGCGATGAGGCGCGTACTTCTACCCCTACTGGCCGCGGTGGTGGCGATGCTGGTCGTCGCGGCCGTCGCCGGTGGCCACGGCTCGAAGAAGGGCCACCACTCCCTTCAGCTCGTGGGGACGGAGGCATCGTTCACCTTCGTCGACGTCGAGCCGAAGCAGGCCGGCGAGAACGATCCGCCGACCCCGGGCGATTCATTCCTCCTCTCGGAGACGCTCACCCATGAGGGCGAGGGCTTCGGGACCCTGTACGTCCAGTGCACCTTCGTCACGCCAGAGGTGAACCAGTGCCTCGGGACGTTCGATCTGCCGAACGGTCAGATCACCGTCCAGGGTGTCCTCCGCGATACCCCTGACTTCACGGTCGCTGTGACGGGCGGCACGGGCGCGTACTTCGGCGCGACCGGCACAATCGACGGCCACGAACCCGGCGAAGAGGCCGCCCCGTCGATGTACACCATTCACCTCCGCTAGGCGATCCACAGAAGGGAACGGCTGAGGAGAGGGCCCGCCCGCGCGGGCGGGCCCTCTCGCGTTCTCGGTCGCGCGCCATCCCCGGGACATGGTGACATCTGACATCCCGAGCTCAACGGAAGGACGCTGCGGCAGGGGCGTAGGTGACTAATGATCTTGGTGCACGGAGCCGGCCGCTGCTCCGCGAGCTACGACGGGAAGCACGCCTCCACGCTCCCAGCATGGAGCTTCGCGTACGTCGAGTCGACGACGCCGGGCGGCAGCCCAAGCGACTTCACGAGTGCGTGGATCTCGAGTGTGATCGCCGAGATGGCGCCGGGTTCCCCGGCATGTGCGGAAACGCCGAGGCCGTTGCAGCTGGCGCTTGGGCTCGACTGCGCGGCTGCCGATCCTGCTCCTGCGATCACCGTGGTGGCGAGGATGAGCGCGGTCACGGCTCCCCGCCCGATCGTTCGCGTCAGTTGCATGTTCCGACTCCTCTTGAACGAATGCCCCACTAGGGACGACACAACCAACCTATTCGGCTCCGCTGGACGTTCGCTGGTGTTTCGCTGGAGACATCAGCCGCTCCGCGCGCCTACCTCCGATAGCTCACCTCTCCAGGGCAACTGCCTGACCCTGCAGAGGCAGATGCCATCCTCGAGCTCGGCAGCGATCAGCTTGCGCCACCGACGGTCGATGTCGGTGAGAGGCGGATTCGGGACTTCGGGCGCAGCGTCGTCGTCGCCGTCGATGACGTCGTCCACACCGCTCTCGTGCGTCGCGTTCTCGAGGGTCCGTCGAGATGGGCAAAACCTGGCCAAACCTGGCACAAACTGAAACGCAGAAGACCCGATAGAGGGCCGAGGATCCATCGTGGCGTCTGCCACGATCCCGACCGGAGGGGGAACGCTCCGGAGCCGGCGCCGTGGAGCACGGGGTCGGCAGGGTGACAGGGAAGGGGTACTTCATGTCTGTCAGTGATCCCCGGCGCTCGCACACCGGTGAGGGCGCGCGGATGTCGGGCGAATCGGCCGGAGCGGCGAAGTGCCACGTCGATATCCGCATCGACAGTCAGGGCCCCGTCAACATCTACAACTGCTCGAGCGCGCCGCCGTGCGCCGAGCCGTGCCCGTCGCCTCAGTCGACGTGCTGCAGCGACCCGATCGCGCCAGGCCAATGCGTGCCGCTCTCAATCGGCTCCAAGCCGAAGCAGAGCCTGCGCAGCAAGCTCGATGCCCTGCTCCAGAACACCCCCGTGCCGAGCGCGATCGCCGGCGGGTTCTTTCAGCACGCGCGTCGATTCGCCGCCGGGCAATCGCCTGCCAACCCCCTCGAGACCGAAGTCTTCGGTTTCTTCGAGACACTCCCTCCGAACATGAAGTCCATCCTCTCCTGCTCGGTCGGCTCGTTCGACGGGATTGCGCAGGGCGAGCGCGACCGGCTCTTCGATCCGTCCATCCCGCAAGATCCGAGCGTGCCGCTCGACGCGGACACCCTCGCGACGGCGTTCGTCAAGGAGGTCACCGAACGCGTGGGCGTGCAGGTCTTCGGCGAGCCCGGCGCGCTCGAGCAGGAGCGGCCCGGGCAAAATCGCTTCTTCGACACGTCCGGCGGCGAAAGCTTCGAGATTCAGCTGCGGATCTGCAAGCTCCAGGATCTGCGCACGAACGAATTCGCGCCTCCTCTCCAGCCCGGGGATTACCTGCCGACCGAACTGCAACAGCACTGCGAGCCCGTCGTGGTAAACGGCGTGCCGCAGCTGAGCTGCGAGATCGAGCACGGGAACTGTCCGGGCAACTTCCTCGAAGACACGACCTGCCTCCGCGTCCCGGACGTCAATGCAGGGGACGGCATCGTCATCGAGGGCGTCAACTTCATCAGCATCGACTCCACCGTCCGGCTGACCGGCCAGGCGCCGAGCACCGTCGCGCGCGAGGTCGATGCCTTCGTGTTCGGAGATCTCGACACGCCGCTGACCGAAGTGGTCGACGGCGAAACCGTCGCGATACGGGACTGCCGGGTGCACGACCGCATCACCTTCGTCGTTCCGCCCGATCTCCCGCCCGCGATCTACGCGGTGCAGGTCGCGGTGCCCAACGTCAGCGGCTTCCCCGTCTTCGGCGACACGATCGTCTCGAATTCGCAGTTCATCCGCGTCGTGCCGCCGCCGACCGCTCGCTTCCGCATCGCCAGCGAGACCCTCACGGCCCGCGAGGAGACCTCTCCCGCGTCGTTCGGCTCGGACGAGGTGCGCGTGCGCGTACGCGCCTATCCGATCACCGCGACCCTGACGGACCTCACGCTGGGCGCCGAGCAGGCCTTCGACTCACCCGAGTTCGGGGACATGGACTCGGGGGACCTCCGTCAGATGGCCGCCGTGCTTTTCGACCAGCAGGCGCCGATGGACGGCCTCGTGATGACGATCATGGGGTACGAGATCGACAGCGAGCAGGCCTACCGGGATCAGATCAATTCGTTCTCCGACGCCTTCATGCACTACCTCAAGCTCGCGCTCGCCGGCATCGGGGCAGCTATCACCGCCGGCGCAGTCGCCGTCGGCATCAAGACCCTGCTCACGGCGGCGCTCTCCCACCCGATCATCGCTGCGATCGCCGCCGCCGTCGTGCTCGTCGTGATCCTTATCCTGGCCGCCTGGGCGCCCGCCGACCTCATCATCGAGGACTCGCTCGCCTTCACGCTCAGCGACCTGGACACCCTCACCAGCGCGGCGTTTCCGATGCCACTGGTCACGCAGTTCATCTCGCAGCAGGGGATCAAGGTGACGATCAATCCGCTCGAGAAGTTCGCGACGCAGTACAAGGAGCGCCGCGAATACCGCAGCGACGAGGAGGACAGCCGCTACGAGATCGTCCTGCGCTACAACCGCGTCGCGTAGCGAAATCTCTACTCGGCGTCGCGATGATCGCCGTCGTGCTGCGGTTCCGCGGCGAAGAGCTCGTGGATGAGCTTGATCGCGATTGCACCCTCCCCGACGGCGGAGGCGACGCGGGTCATGGATCCTTGGCGGACGTCGCCCGCCGCGAACACCCCGGGCATGCTTGTTTCGAGTGCCAGCGGGCTGCGCTCGCACGACCAGTTCCCGTCACTCTCGACGTCGGCACCGGTCAGGACGAAGCCGCGCTGCGCCCGCACCAGGTCAGCCGGCATCCAAGCGGTGTTCGGCTGCGCGCCGATCATCACGAAGAGCGCGTCGGCGCGCACCTTCTCCTCGGCCCCGTCGGCCCGCCGACGCAGCACGAGGTGCTCCAGCCAGTGCTCGCCTCCTCCCCCGGCCACCTCCGTGCCGAGCCGCACCTCGATGTTGGGTGCCGCTTCGATCTGGCGGACGAGGTAGTCCGACATCGCGGTCTCGAGCGATTCCGCCCGCACCACCATGGTCACCCGCCGTGCGTACCCGGCCAGGTGCAGCGCCGCCTGCCCCGCCGAGTTCGCCCCGCCGAGCACGTACGCCTCGCTGCTTGCCAGCGCGGGCGCCTCGGAGGCGGAGCCGCCGTAGAAGACGCCCGCCCCGGACAGGGCCTCGAGCTCGGGAATCTCGAGGCGGCGATAGGTCGCGCCCGTCGCGAGGATCACGGCGCGAGCGCTCACCTCGCCGCCGTGCGAAAGGCCGACGAAGAGGCGTGCGCCCTCGCGGCGCAGCGAGGTCGCGTGGTTCATGAACGCGAACTCGGCTCCGAACACCCACGCTTGCTCGAAGGCGCTCTCGGCGAGCCGGCGGCCGGGGACGCCACGCGGGAACCCGAGGTAGTTGCGGATGAGCGAGCTCGAGGTCGCCTGCCCGCCGATCCCGCCATCGTCGACGACGAGCGTCCGAAAGCCCTCCGACGCGCCGTAGACCGCCGCCGAGAGCCCTGCGGGCCCGGCGCCGATGATGACGACGTCGAACTCGCGCCCCTCCGGATCGATCGTTGCGCCGACCGCGGTTGCCAGCTCGAGATCGCTTGGAGCCTCGAGCGTGTCTCCGTTCGGGAACACCACGAGAGGGAGCTGCGCTCCATCTCGCGAGGCGGTGACCAGCTCACTGCCGCGCTCCGAGTCGGCGAGGACGAACGCGAACGGGATGGCACAGCGCCCCAGCACGTTTCGCAACTCGTAGGCTCGGCCGGTCCAGGAGTCGGCGACGACACACACCGTGTTCGGAGAGACCCGTCTCGCGTGCGCCCACTCGAGCAGGGACGACGACACCGACTGATGGAAAAGCTCATCGGGTGGGAGCGAGGGCCGGATCACGTAGCTCTCGATCTGCCGCCGTGCCATGGCCCGGAAAAGCACCTTGCCCGTGAGACCGTCGCCCCAGCTGCGCCACTCGATCAGCAGGCCGCGCTGCGCCTGCGGGTGAAGCCGGCGCACGCTCCCCAGGAACTCGCTGCCGCTCGTCCCGGTGAGCTGCTCCGGCGCGAGCACGAGCGCAGCCTCTTCGCCCGCGGACGCCGCCGCCTCGAGCTGCGCCCTCGCCTCCTCCGCCGAGGCGACGCACACGACCCGATACGACCGCGCGTAGCGGTCGGTCAACTCCCGCTCGATGACGCTCAGCGACTGAGCATCCTCGTCGACGGCGAGGAGGACGGGGACGGGCGCTTCCACGGAGCGCGGATCATCTCACGAGCCGGAAAACGGCCGCGCCAGTCCCCGCGATCGAGCGAGTGGGCGCCGTGCGACGCTCACCGCGCGTCGCGGATCTGCACCAGCCACTCGGCGGCCGCCGTGGCCATGCGCGGCTCCACGCCCAGCTCCTCGACGTAGGCCGCGGTCGCTCGCATCTCCTCGACACGCCGCGCGGCGTGCTCGCTGCGTCCCGGTGAGCAGGCGCTCCAGCAGCGGCTCGCCGATGACCCCGGTGATGTCGGCGCGCACGCGGTCCTCGACGCCGGCGGCCTTCGCCGCCTCCAGGCTCTCGATCGCGATCGCCGCGAGGCCCTTCATGAAGACGCTGCGGAGCAGCTTCATCCCTGCCGCGTCGCCGGGTTGCTCGCCGACGACCTCGACCGGCATCCCGAGCGGGCGGAAGAGCTCGGCGAAGCGCTCGGCGCCCGCGCCCGAGGCGAGCGCGGGGATCTTCAGCCCGAGGTTGGGGACGGCGCCGATCAGCGCGACGTCGGCGAACGGCACGGGCAGCGCATCTGCGAGCTCGCGCTTCAACTGCGGCGCGGACGTGTTGAGGTCGGCGTAGAGCGCGCCGGGCGCGAGCTCGCCCGCGACGCTCTGCGCCGCGGCGAGCGCGAAGGCCGCCGTCGTCAGGCTGAGGACGACGTCCGCGCCCGTGACCGCCTCGAGGTCGCTCGCGGCGTTCGGCACGCCCTCGCACGCGCCGGGCCGGATCCCACGCGCGCAGCGAGCAGCCCGCCGCGACGAGATCGGCCGCGATGCGCGCGCCCGCCTCGCCGAGCCCGAGCACGGCGACCTCCATCAGTCGCCTTCGATCAGCTCGCGGAGGCCCTGCGTGTCGTAGGACAGCTCGCCCGCGGCATAGCGCTCGCGCATCGCGCGCTCGCGCGCCTCGCGCTCGAAGGCGAGCGGCAGCACCTCGGCGGCGCGCTCGGCCGGGAGCGCCATCGCGCCGTCGCAGTCCATCACGACGATGTCGCCCGGCCGGATCGCGGCGCCGCCGACGACCACCGGCACGTCCAGCTGCCCCGGCGTGCTCTTCGCGGCGCCCTGTGCGCGCACGAACCGCGTCCAGATCGGGAGGCCCATCGCCGCGAGCTCGTCGAGGTCGCGGATGGCGCCGTCGACAAGGATCCCGGCCACGCCGCGCACCTGCGCCTGCGTCGTCATGAGCTCGCCGATCAGCGCGTACGGCTCGGGATCGGTGCTCGTCAGGACGAGGATGTCGCCGGGATTCGCGTGCGCGATGACCGCGTGCGCCATGGCGTTGTCACGCGGAGCGCAGAGCGCGATGCGCGCCGGGCCGGCGACGCGCGATCCGGGGACGACCTGGGTCAGCGGGAGGTCGACGATCCCGACCCGGCCGGCGGCCTCGTGCACCGTCGCGACGCCGAGCTGCGCAAACGCGGCGTAGTCGATCACAGCGCGTCCACCACGACGGGGATCTCGCGCTGGAACGCCTCGGCGTAGCGGATGCCGAGCGCCCGGAGATGCGCCGCGCGTGGTTCGCGCGGTGCTCCGCGCGCTCCGAGTAGTACTGCTTGAGATACCCCTGTGCGCCCATCGCCTCCATGGCCTCCAGCTTTCTTGCCCACACGGGCGTGATGTCGAGGAACGTCGTCGGGACGAAGGCGCAGAGCTCGGGCTGGTGCGGCTCGAAGATCAGCAGCTCGGGCGGCGCGATCGTCTTGAAGGCGCTCGCCACGCCGGCACCGCTCGCGAGCTGCCGCGCCTGCACGGTCGCGTCGTGCGCGACGCCGTGGTCCGGGATTGAACGGGTCGAGCGCGGCGTGCGTGAGGATCAGGTTCGGCTCGAGCTCCCGGATCAGATCGGTCAGGCGCTCGACCGCGGCGGCGTCCATGACGAGCGGGTAGTCGCCGAGATCGAGGCTGCGGAAGTCCGCGCCGAGCGCGGCAGCGGCGGTCATCGCCTCGCCGTGGCGGATCTCCTTCACGCGCTCCTCGGTCTGGCCGGGCTCCTTCCAGAGCTCGCCGGACTCTCCCCGCTCGCCGTAGGAGAGGGAGACCACGTGCGCCGTCCCGCCGCCCTCGACCACCGTCGCGATCGCGCCGGCGGCGCGCCAGACGAAGTCGGCGGAGTGCGCGCTGACGACCAGCAGCGTCTTAGGCACCGGCCAGCCTCCTCGTGTTGACGACGGCCATGGTGTGCACCTCATCCTCGGAGAAGCCGGCCTCGAGCAGCCGGTCGGCCATCAGTGCGAGCCCGTCCTCGACCGGCGGATTCGCCACCTGGCCGAGATCGGTCGAGAGCACGTTGTTGTGCGCTCCGGTCGCGGCGATCGCCTCGAAGGTCTGCTCCCAGGAGACCTTCCCCGTGTGGATCGGCGCGAAGCAGCGCTCGAGCAGGGCTCCGCGCGCGGCGAGCGCGAGCTGCTCGCCGACCGGCACGCCCTGCGTCGGGTAGTCCGGGTGCGTGATGACGACCTCCGCGACACCGGCTTCGCGCGCTGCGGCGAAGGCCGTGTGGATCTCGGCGCGGCCGAGATGCCCCGTCGCGAGCACGAGGTCGTGGCGCGCGACCACCTCGAGCACGCGCGCGAGGCCGCTCTCGGTGAGCTGCACCGGCTCGCTTGCGACCCCGGCGGCCGCGAACTCGTCCTGGATCTTCCGCCAGACCGGCTGCTTGGCGGGCTTCCGGCCGTCCTCGCTCGCCTCGTTCTCGGCATCGACCGTCGGCAGCCAGACGATCCGCGCACCGCCGCGCGCGGCGATCTCGACGGCCTGCGCGTTCAGCCCGCCGACCCCGCCGTTGAGCGCGATCGCCCCGAGCGCATCCACGCCGGGCACCGCCCGCCGCACGACGGCCGCGCGCTCTGCGGTCGGCACGTAGTGCGACTTGAGCACGAAGCCGGCCAGGCCGAGCTCGCCGAAGCGGCGGGCGAGCGCGAGGTCGTCGATGCGGCGCTGCGTCAGGTCGGGCTCGACGTGGACGTGGAGGTCGTAGGCGCCGCGCACGAGCTCGCGCGCGCGGGCCGAGGGCTCAGTGGCCTGCGCGGCGGGCAAGAAGCACGTCCTCCTCGGGCACGGGAGGCGTCCCCTTGATGTGGAACGAGGCGACGGTCTGCATGCCCCAGGCCTGGCCCTTCGCGCGCTCCGCCTGCGACCACACGACCGGCTCGTAGTCCGGGTCGAAGATCAGGAAGCCGCCGGCGCAGACCTCGACGCGATTCCCGCCGGGCTCGTAGGTGTAGAGGAAGAACGTCTGCTGGATGGCGTGCTTGTGCGGGCCGGACTCGATCACGATGCCGTGCTCGAGGAAGATGTCCGCGGCCCGCAGCACGTCCTCGCGCTGGTCGACGAAGTACGCGATGTGGTGCAGCCGGCCCGCGCGTTCCCGTCATGTCGCGCGTGTAGGTGAGGTCGTACGACTTCTGGTTCGACGCGAGCCAGACGCCCGCCTCGGCGCCGTCGTCGAGCACGATCTGCTCGGTCAGCCGGAGGCCGAGGTAGTCCTCGCCGAACACGCGCGTCTCGCCGGGGTCGACGGCGAGGAAGTTGACGTGATCGAGGTGGCGGACGCCGACGCCGCGCCCCGGGTAGCGGCTCGGCTGGTTCTTGAGCGCGGGGCGCAGCTCCGGCGGAGCCGCGTAGTGCTCGGACTCGTAGAAGAGCTCGATGCGGTGGCCGTCGGGGTCGAGGAAGCCGTAGGCGCGGCCATGGCCGAGGTCGCCGTCGATCCAGTCGCCGGCGATGCCTCCGGCGTCGAGCGCTGCGACCCGGCGGGCGAGCGCCTCCGGACTGTGCGTGCGGTACGCGAGGTGGCCGACGCCCGACTGCGGCGACGCGGTGAGCTTGAGCGAGGCGCGCTCGTAGTCGCCGAAGCCGCGCAGGTAGACCGAGTCGCCCTGCTCGCCGGAGATCTCCATGCCGAGGATCTCGCGGAAGTAGAAGAGGCTCTCTTCCGGCTTCGGCGTGAGCAGCTCGACGTGCGAGAGATGAGCGAGGTCGCGGACCGCTTCGGTCATGTCAGGTACCCGTGCCGATCTTCGTGGAGGTGCCCGGCCAGCCGGCTCGCGAGCGCCATGATCGTGAGCGACGGATTGACCGAGAGCGTGTGCGGGACGAGCGAGCCGTCGCCCACGTAGAGCCGTTTGACGTCCCAGGACTGCGCGTCCGCGTCGACGACCGACCGCGCCGGGTCGCTGCCCATCCGGCACGTCCCCTGGACGTGCGTGGTGAAGAGCCCGGTCCAGCGGACGCTCGTGGCACCGGCCGTCGTCAGCACCTTCCGCGAGAAGTCGAGCGCGCCGTCGATGCGCTCCTGCTCGCGCGGATTGAACGCCGCGGCGAAGGACTCCTCCCCGTTCTCGTCGAGCCGCACGCTGCCGTTGTTCTCGTCGTTCGCCATCACGAGCACGCCGATCCAGCGGCGGAACTCGCGCACGGCCTCGACCAGCGGCTCGCCCCAGAGCGGGCCGTTCTCGTCCTCGAGCGTCGTCGCGAAGGCGATCGGATCCTGGATCGTCGTGGCCTCGACCACGAAGCCGCCGTCCTCGTCGTGCTGGTGCGCCATCGCGTGCGCGGTGATCGGATACACCATGTGCGTGTCCTGCGGCTCGTCGAACAGGCCGTAGACGAGGCGCGCCGGGTGGAAGCCGAGGTTGCGCCCGACGAGCCGGCTGCTCGCGCTGTCGGGCAGCCCCGAGCGGAGCAGCAGCTGCGGCGTGTTGAGCGTCCCCGCGGCGACGACCACGGCGCCGGCGGCGACGCGCACCGTCGCGCCCTCGCCGTCCGTGTACTCGACGCCGGTCGCCTCGCCGTTCTCGATCACGACGCGCTCGACTCGCACGCCCGCCCGCAGCTCGAGCCGCCCGGCGGCCCAGGCGTCGTGGATGTAGGTGTTGAGCGTCGACTTGCCCGCGTTGGTCGGACAGCCCTGCAGGCAGGAGCCGCAGCGCATGCAGTTGCCGTCGGTGTACGAGCGCACCGACTCCAGCTCGGCGCCCAGCTCCCGGAATGCGGGCTCGACCGTGCGGACGCTGCGCGGCCAGTCGTTGCGCTCGCGGACGCCGAGGCGCGCCTCGACCCGGTCGTAGTGCGGCTCGAGATCCTTGGGGCCGAACGGCGCGCCGCCCGCTCCCCGTGAGGCCGCTGGCCGCGTGCCACTTCGCGATGTCTCTGGCATGCCCGCGCAGCGCGACCTTCGTGTTGATCGTCGTGCTGCCGCCGACGCAGCGGCCGCCGAGCAGCGCGACCGCACCGCCCGCGCCGCCGTCGATCAGGGCGAAGCGCATCGGCCAGAAGAGGTCGTGGGTCGCCTTGGCCTCCCAGCGCGAGAAGTCGGCCGCCGTCAGATGCGGGCCGCACTCCAGCAGCAGCACGGTGCGTCCGCGCTCGGCGAGCTCGCCCGCCACGACTCCGCCGCCCGCGCCGGAGCCGACCACGACGACGTCGAAGCGCTCGCTCATCCGATGCCCAGGTAGGACCAGTCCTTCGCCAGCCGGGTGGCGAGCGGGGTGTTGAAGTCGATCTCCTCCCACGCGCCGGTCGCATCGGCGCCGGGGGCCACGAAGTCGCTGTAGAACGCCTCGATCGCGAGCGCGCGCGCCCACAGGAAGTCGGGCGTTCCCGCCTTGCTCGCGAGATCGCCGGCCGCAAGCGACGCGAACGCGGCGATGGCGGCGTTCCGCTGCCCCTCCGGCATGCGGGCCATCAGCGCATCGACGTAGACGGCCGGGCGCACGCGCGCCGACCCCGGGACGAGCGCGTCGCAGACCCCTTCCACCATGCCGGCCGTCTCGGCGTCGAGCACCTGCAGATCCGTCATCCGGCCGATGATAGGCCCTGGCGTGTCTGTCGCGGGCCCGAGTCCCGCGTCCCAGGTATCGGAACGTCGTTTTGACATCTGGGTGTTCCGCCGTTCCCCGGGCGCTACAGTTCGCGACCGAGAAGGGTGGTGCCGCGTGAGCGAGCCGGTCCAGGAGCTGCAGTCCGTCGACGACGATGAGCGCGCCACCCGCGACGCCGATCCGGCGTACCTCTCGCCCGACTACGTCGGCACCCGCCTGCGCTCGCCGCGGCGACCGCTGCTGCTGCTCCCGCAGACGCTCTCCGAGCTGACCGGCCCGGCGTTCGGGCACGACGCGATCGGCGAGCGCGACCACGACCTCACGGTGCAGCACGACGGCGAGCCGCTGGGCGAGCGCATCATCGTCAGCGGCCGCGTGCTCGACAGCGCCGGGCGCCCCGTGCGCAACGCGCTGATCGAGATCTGGCAGGCCAACGCCGCGGGCCGCTACCGCCATCACGTCGACCAGCACCCGGCGCCGCTCGATCCCAACTTCACCGGGGCGGGCCGCTGCATGACCGACGACGAGGGCGCGTACCGCTTCGTCTCGATCAAGCCCGGCGCCTACCCCTGGAAGAACCACGACAACGCCTGGCGCCCGGCGCACATCCACCTCTCGGTCTTCGGCCGCGCGTTCACCGAGCGGCTCGTGACCCAGATGTACTTCCCGGGCGATCCGCTCTTCCCGTACGACCCCATCTTCCAGAGTGTTCGCGATCCGCGCGCGCGCGAGCGCATGATCAGCGCGTTCGATCTGGCGAACACGCGCCCCGAGTGGGCGCTCGCCTACCGCTTCGACGTCGTGCTCGGCGGCAGCGGGGCCACCCCGCTGGAGCACGCGTGAGCCTCCCGCGCACGCCTGCGCAGACCGTCGGCCCGTTCTTCGACTTCGCGCTCTGCGCGCGCCCTGCGTCCGAGCTCGTCGCAGCGGACGCCGCGGGCGCGATCCGGATCGAGGGCGCCCTGCTCGACGGCGCCGGCGCGCCCGTGCCGGACGGCATGGTCGAGATCTGGCAGGCGGACGCCGAGGGTCGCTACGACGGCGCGTTCGGCTGGGGGCGCTGCGCCACCGACGCCGACGGCCGCTTCGCGTTCACGACCGTCAAGCCGGGCGGGGTGGGCGAGCCGGACGGGAGCGTCCAGGCGCCGCACATCAGCGTGCTGTGCTTCTCGCGCGGGCTGCTGAAGCCGGTGCTCACGCGTCTCTACTTCGCGGACGAGGTGGAAGCCAACGCGGCCGACCGCGTGCTGCGGGCGATCGCGGACGACGCCGAGCGAGCGACGCTGCTCGCGCAGCCGCAGCCGGGCGGCAGCTACCGCTTCGACGTCAGATTGCAGGGCGACGGCGAGACCGTCTTCTTCACGACTCCGGCGTCCGGGCTATGACGTTCTCGCGCATCGACGGCCGGGCCGATGCGCCGGTCCTCGTGCTCTCCAACTCGCTCGGCACGACGCTCGCGCTGTGGGATCCCCAGATGCCCGTGCTGAAGGAGCACTTCAGCGTGCTGCGCTACGACCATCCGGGACACGGCCTGGGCTCGCCCCGGCCGGTCTCGTCGGTCGAGGAGCTGGCACAGGGCGTCCTCGAGATCCTCGACGGGCACGGGATCGAGCGGGTCTCCTTCTGCGGCCTGTCCCTCGGAGGCGCCGTGGGGCAATGGCTCGCGATCAACGCCCCGGAGCGGATCGATCGCCTCGTGCTGGCGTGCGGGTCGGCCCGCTTCGGGCAGCCCGAGCGCTGGCGCGCGCGCATCGACACGGTCCGCGCCGGCGGGGTCGAGGCGGTCGCCGACGCCGTGCTCGCGATCTGGTTCACGCCTGAGACCCGCCGCGACTCGCCGGAGCTCGTGCGCGCCTATCGCGAGATGATGGTCTCGGCCGAGCGCGAGGGCTACGCGGGCTGCTGCGAGGCGCTCGCCCGCTGGGATCCAGGCGACGAGCTCGCCGGCATCCGCTCGCCGACGCTCGTGATCGCCGGCAGCGAGGACGCCGCGACGCCGGCCGCGCAGGGCGAGGCGCTCCAGCGGCGCATCCCGGGTGCGCGGCTGAGCGTGCTCCAGGGCGCAGGCCATCTCGCCAACCTGGAGCAGCCGGATGCCTTCACCCGGCTCCTGGTCGATCACCTGACGGCGCGGCCCGCAACGGAGGTGGCATGAGCAGCCCGAGCGATGACGCATATGAGCGCGGCATGCGGATCCGCCGCGAGGTGCTCGGCGACGCCCACGTGGACCGCGCGGTCGAGCGCACGACCGATTTCACCGCGGACTTCCAGGAGCTGATCACCACCTCGATCTGGGGCGGCATCTGGGCGCGGCCGGGAATCGACCGGCGCATGCGCAGCGCGGTCACGCTGACGGCGCTCGTCGCGCTCGGCCGCGAGGGCGAGCTCGCCATGCACGTGCGCGCCGCGCTGCGCAACGGCCTCACGCCCGACGAGATCAAGGAGGTGCTGCTGCAGACCGCGGTCTACTGCGGCGCTCCGGCGGCCAACGGCGCCTTCGCGATCGCGCAGGAAGTGCTGGCCGAGGAGGGCGCGCTGTGAGGAGTGCCGTCCTGCTCTCCGCGGTGCGCACGCCGATCGGGCGCCACGGCGGCGAGCTCTCGCACGTCCGTCCCGACGACCTCGCCGCCATCGCGATCGCCGCGGCCGTGGAGCGCTCGGGCGTCGAGCCGGGCGACATCGAGGACGTGTACTTCGGCTGCGCCAACCAGGCCGGCGAGGACAACCGGAACGTCGCGCGCATGGCCGGGCTGCTCGCGGGCCTGCCGGAGTCGGTCGCAGGCGTGACGGTCAACCGGCTCTGCGCCTCCGGGCTCTCGGCGATCGTCACTGCGTGCCATGCCGTCCTCGCGGGCGACGGCGACCTCTTCGTGGCCGGCGGCGTGGAGTCGATGAGCCGCGCGCCGCTGGTCACGGGCAAACCCGACCGGGCGTTCCCGCGCGGCGACCGCGTGCTCTACGACAGCACGCTCGGCTGGCGATTCCCGAACCCGGCGATGGAGGAGCTGTTCCCGCTCGAGAGCATGGGCGAGACGGGCGAGAACGTGGCCGAGCGCTACGGCATCAGCCGCGAGGACCAGGATGCGTTCGCGCTGCGCTCCCAGCACCGCTGGGCCGAGGCGCAGGCGGCCGGGCGCTTCGCCGACGAGCTGGTCGACGTCGCGGGCGTCGAGACGGACGAGCACCCGCGCCCGGACACCTCGGCCGAGGCGCTCGCCAAGCTGCGGCCGGCGTTCCGCGCCCGGAGGCACCGTCACGGCCGGCAACTCGAGCGGCATCAACGACGGCGCGGCGGCGGTCGTGATCGCGAGCGAGGAGCGAGCCCGCGCGCTCGGCGCGGAGCCGTTCATGCGCTTCGCGGGCAGCGCGGTCGCGGGCGTCGACCCGCGCGTGATGGGCATCGGGCCGATTCCCGCCGTGCGCAAGCTGCTGGCGCGGACGGGCGTGAAGGCGAGCGACCTCGATCTGGTCGAGCTGAACGAGGCGTTCGCCTCGCAGAGCCTCGCGGTCGTGCGCGAGCTCG
Source organism: uncultured Actinomycetes bacterium (assembly GCA_963705965.1). Lineage (GTDB taxonomy): Bacteria > Actinomycetota > Thermoleophilia > Gaiellales > JALYLC01 > JALYLC01. The sequence goes on from CAVPLI010000010.1 coordinate 123,547, forward strand.
GCCTCGACGAGGAGCGGGTGAACGTCAACGGCGGCGCGATCGCGCTCGGCCATCCGCTCGGCATGAGCGGCGCCCGCCTCGTCGTCTCGCTCGCCCACGAGCTGCGCCGCCGCGGCGGCCGCTACGGGCTCGCCACGCTGTGCGTCGGGGTCGGCCAGGGCCAGGCCGCGCTCTTCGAGCGCACGGGCTGATGCGCACGCAGGTCGCGATCATCGGCGCAGGCCCAGCGGGCCTGATGCTGGCGCGCCTGCTGCAGATCGAGGGGATCGAGGCCGTCGTGCTCGAGGCGCGCAGCCGTGAGCACGTCGAGCAGCGCATCCGCGCGGGCGTGCTCGAGCAGGGCACCGTCGACCTGCTCGCTGCCTCGGGCGTGGGCGAGCGGATGGAGCGCGAGGGGCTCGTGCACCACGGCATCGAGCTCCAGTTCGAGGGCGAGCGCCACCGCATCCCGCTGAGCGACCTCGCGGGCGGTCGCAGCATCGTCGTCTACGGCCAGACCGAGGTCGTCAAGGACCTGATCGCGGCGCGGCTCGCGAGCGGCGCTCCGCTGCTGTTCGGGGTCGAGGACGTCAGCGTGCACGACCTCGAGAGCGAGCATCCCCAGGTGCGCTTCCGGCACGAGGGCCGTGAGGAGGTCCTCGAGTGCGACGTCATCGCGGGCTGCGACGGCTTTCACGGGGTGTGCCGAGCGAGCATTCCCGCAGCGGCGCTGCGCACCTACGAGCGCGAGTACCCGTTCGGCTGGCTCGGGATCCTGGCGGCCGTGGCGCCGTCGTCCGACGAGCTCATCTACGCCCACCACGAGCGCGGCTTCGCGCTGCACAGCCTGCGCTCCCCCGAGCTGAGCAGGCTCTACGTGCAGTGCCGGCCGGACGAGGACATCGAGGACTGGTCCGACGCGCGCATCTGGGAGGAGCTGCAGATCCGGCTCGGCCTCGACGGCTGGACGCTGGCGGAGGGCGAGGTGCTGGAGAAGGGCGTGACGGGCATGCGCAGCTTCGTCGCCGAGCCGATGCGCTACGGGCGCCTCTACCTGGCCGGGGACGCCGCGCACATCGTGCCCCCGACCGGCGCCAAGGGTCTCAACCTCGCGATCGCGGACGTGCGGATCCTGGCCGAGGCGCTCGCGAGCTGGAACAGCGGCGGCGGCACCGCGCTGCTCGATGCGTACTCGGACACCTGCCTGCGGCGCGTGTGGCGGGCCGAGCACTTCTCGTGGTGGATGACCTCGATGCTGCACCGCTCGCCGAGCGGCGATCCGTTCGAGCAGAAGCTGCAGCTCGCGCAACTGCGCAACGTCGTGGGATCGCATGCGACCGCCGCGATGCTGGCCGAGAACTACGTCGGCCTCGAGAACGTGTAGAACGTCTGCTGATGTTCGACGCGATCTTCACGCCGCAGCCGTTGCTCGACGAGGTGTGCGACCGCGCGTGGCTGCAGGCGATGCTCGACTTCGAGCGCGCGCTCGCAGCGGCCGAGGCCGAGCTCGGCGTGATTCCCGCCGAGGCGGCCGAGGCGATCGCCGCCGCCTGCCGGGCCGAGCTGTTCGACGCCGACCGCATCGCAGCCGAGGGCCGCGGGTCGGGCAATCCGGCAGAGCCGCTCGTGCGCGCCCTCCGCACCGCCGTCGGCGGCGACGCGGCGGGGTTCGTGCATCACGGGGCGACGAGCCAGGATGTCGTCGACACCGCGGCGATGCTCGTCGCCACCCGCGCCCTCGCAACCGTGCTGGCAGACGTCGCATCCGTCACCGGTGCCTGCGCCGAGCTCGCCGATGCGCACCGTGAGACGACGATGGTCGCGCGGACGCTGCTCCAGCACGCCGTGCCGACCACGTTCGGCCTGAAGGCGGCGACGTGGCTCGCCGGCGTGCTCGAGGCCCAGCAGCTCGTCCTCGCCGCCGCCGATCGGCTGGCAGTCCAGCTCGGCGGTGCGGCCGGCACGCTCGCAGCCCTCGGCGAGCGCGGGCCCGACGTCGTTGCGGCGGTCGCCGGCGACCTCGGCCTGGCCGAGCCGGCGCTGCCCTGGCACACCTCGCGCGTGCGCGTGGCCGCCCTGGGATCGGCGCTCGCGCTGCTCGCCGGATCGCTCGCGAAGATCGCGCTCGACGTGGTGCTGATGGCCCAGACCGAGGTCGGCGAGGTCGCGGAGCCGGCCGGCGCGGGCCGCGGCGGATCCTCGACCATGCCGCACAAGCAGAACCCGGTCGGGTCGATCCTCACGCTCGCCTGTGCGCGCCGGGCGCAGGCCGCCGCGGACCTGCTGACGGGCAGTCTCGTGCAGGAGCACGAACGCGCTGCCGGCGCGTGGCAGTCCGAATGGGATGCCATCTCCAGCGCGCTCGCGGCGGCCGGCGGCGCGGCCGCGAGCATGGCCGAGGTGCTCACCGGCCTCACGGTCGATCGCTCGCGGATGGAAGCCAACCTCGCGCTCTCGCGCGGGCTCGTCCTCTCGGAGCGCCTCGTCTTCGCGCTCGCCGAGCGGATCGGCCAGGCCGCCGCGAAGACGACCGTCAGCGCAGCGGGAGCGCGCGCCGCGGAACGGGGCACGACGCTGCGCGAGGAGCTCGAGGCGTCCGGGGACGTGGCGCTGACACCTGCCGAGATCGATCTCGCGTTCGTCCCCGAGACGTACGTGGGCGCGGCCGATGTGTTCATCGACCGCGCCCTGGATCTGTACCGCGAGTGCGGCGGGTTCCCCGCCTGAGAGCTCCTAGGCGGGAACGACGCGCAGGTTCACGAGCCTGCGGGCCGAGACGCCCGAGATGAGCCTGTCGCCGGCCACGCGGGCGCGGACGAACATGGTGAGCGCGGCCCCGCGCTGGAGCGGGAGCTTGTGCGTCGGCTGGAGCGTCACCGTCGCGATGCCGTCGGATCCCGTCCGGACCTCGGCGGGCGTGGACGCGCGGCCGAACGGCAGGGCCTGCACGAACACGATCACGTTGCGCACCGAGTAGCCGCGCGTGTCCGAGATGTGGATCTTGCCCTGGAACGCGGCGCGCGAGCGCAGCGGGCTCGGCGAGAACGACACCTTGTCGATCACGAGCAGGGACGGCAGCTTGACGTCGGTCGCGTCGACCGACTTGCCGCCGCCCGGCAGCGTCACGACGCTGGCCGGGGCGAGCCGGGCGACCACCGTCGTCGGCGCCGACGTCTGGGTCTGGCTGCCGAGCGAGTTCTTCGCGGTCACCGCGAGCCGCAGCGACTTGTCGACGTCGGCCGCGGTGAGCACGTAGGTCTTGGCCGTTGCGGCCGCGATCGGGGCGCACGCCGCGCCCGTCGCGTCACAGCGCGACCAGGCATAGGTGAACGTGATGGTCGCGGCACCGGCCCACGAGCCGTCGGCTCCGACGAGCGTCTGGCCCTCGGTGGGCGTGCCCGACACGGTCGGCGGGGCGCTGTTCTGCGGCGCTGCGCCGGGTGCGATCACGGCCGTGACCGCCGAGGGCGCCGGGTTGTCGGTCGTGCCGATGGCGTCGGCGGCGGTGACGACGACGCGGTTGGTGTTGCCGACGTCGGCGGAGGTCGGGACGTAGGTCACGGACGTCGCGCCGTCGATGTTCGCGCAGGCGGTGCCGGTCTCGCTGCAGCGCTGCCACGCGTAGGTGTAGCTCGTGGGGGCAGGCGTCCACGTGCCGTTCGTGGCCGTCAGCGTCTCGCCCGCCTTCGCGGTACCCGACACCGTCGGCGCGGTCTGGTTGACAGGCCCGCCGGCACCGCTCGCGGTCGTGGTGAAGGCAGCCACGGCGACGATGGCTGCCGTGAGCGCAAGTGCGATCGGGCGGAAATGACTTCGTTGCTTCATCTGGTCTGCCTCCGGGGCTGAGAGGGAACGGTGCACAGCACACGGTTGCGCCCGAATGCGTGCGAAGGCTCACGGGCACGTCAGGTTTTCGTAAGGTGTTTTTTCCACCCGGCACCCGCGATTTGCGGGTGAATCACGGATCCGCGACATCCGCCAAGCTGATGCGATGGGCGTGCGCCTCCTGGCCGCGATCTTCGCCGGCGGCGCCGCCGGGGGACTCGCGCGCGCGGCGCTCGAGCGGCACTGGCCGGCGGACGGTCACAGCTGGCCGTGGGTGACGTTCGGCGTCAACCTCGCCGGCACGGCGCTGCTCGCCTACGTCATCACGCGCCTGAGTCACCGGCCCTACGCCCGGCCTCTGATCGGCATCGGCCTGTGCGGCGCGCTGACGACGTTCTCGACCCTGCAGCTCGAGGCCCTCGAGCTCGCGGACAACGACCACGCCCTGCTCGGCGCGACCTACGCAGTGACGAGCATCGCGGCCGGCCTGCTGGTCGCGTACGCGCTGACCAGGCGGCCCGCACGTTTGGGGCCTGGCCCCGAACGTGCGGGGCTAGGCCCCAGTCGTGCGGGTGGGGAGCCGGCGCCGTGACCGCCGCTCTGTGGATCGGCGTCGGCGTGGTCAGCGGCGTCGGGGCCGTGGCGCGATTCGCGTTGCACACGGCGGTGCAGCGGTGGTCGGGCAGCTCCTTCCCGTTCGGGACGCTGGCCGTCAACGTGCTCGGGTCGCTCGTACTCGGCGTGCTGCACGGCGCGGGCGTGACCGGGGACGCGCTGCTGCTCGCGGGCACGGCGCTGCTCGGCTCGTTCACGACGTTCTCGACCTGGATGCTCGAGACCGAGGGGCTGCGCGAGAACGACAAGCCCGGCCTTGCCGCGGTCAACGTGCTCGTCAGCCTCGCGCTCGGCCTCGCCGCGGTCGGCCTGGGCTGGGCCGCCGCCGCGGCGTTCTAGCCGAGCGCACGGTCGAGGTCGTAGGCCGCCGAGATCAGGCCCAGGTGCGTGAACGCCTGCGGGAAGTTCCCGAGCGCGTCGCCGCTCGCGCCGATCTCCTCGGAGTAGAGCCCGAGGTGGTTGGCGTAGCCGAGCATCTTCTCGAAGACGAGGCGCGCCTCGTCCAGGCGCCCCGCGCGCGTGAGGCACTCGACATACCAGAAGCTGCACAGCGAGAACGATCCCTCGCGCCCGGGCAGGCCGTCGTCGGCGGCCTCCTCGGTGTCGTAGCGGAACACGAAGCTGTCGCTCACGAGCTCGTCGCGGATCGCATCGAGCGTCGAGAGCATGCGCGGGTCGCTCGGCGCGATCATCAGGACGAGCGGGAGGATCAGCACGCTCGCGTCGAGCACGTCGCTGTCGGCGTACTGGTTGAAGGCCTGGCGCGCCTCCGACCAGCCGCGCGTCATGACCCACTCGTAGGCGTCGTCGCGGGCCTTGCGCCATTTCGTCGTGTCGGCCGGCAGCCCGCGCTTGGCCTGGATGCGGATCGCGCGATCGAACGCGACCCAGGTCATGATGCGCGAGTACGTGAAGTCGCGCTTGCCGCCGCGCACCTCCCAGATGCCCTCGTCGGGCTGATCCCAGTTGTCGGCGAGCCAGTCGAGGATGGTGCGGAGCTTGACCCAGAGCGCGTAGGAGAGCGGCATGCCCCCGCGCTCGGCCAGGTAGACGGCGTCGACCACCTCGCCGTAGACGTCCAGCTGGAGCTGGGTCGACGCCCCGTTGCCGATGCGCACCGGCCCCGACCCGCGGTAACCCGAGAGATGCGGCAGCTCCACCTCGGTCAGCTCGCTGCGGCCGTCGACCGCGTACATGACCTGGAGCGGCGCGCCGTCCTTGTCGACGTTGCCGCGCTCGTGCAGCCAGTTGAGGTAGTTGAAGGCCTCGTCGCGGAAGCCCAGCCGCAGGAACGCGAACATCGTGAACGCCGAGTCGCGCAGCCAGCAGTAGCGGTAGTCCCAGTTGCGCGGCCCGCCGAGATGCTCCGGCAGGCTCGTGGTGGGGGCCGCCACGACAGCGCCGGTCGGCTCGTACGTGAGCAGCTTGAGCGTGATCGCAGAGCGGTCCACGAACTCGCGCCAGCGGCCGCGATAGCGGCTCTGCCCGATCCAGTCGCGCCACCACCTGACGGTGTCGGCGAACTCGACCTCGACCGCGGCCTCGTCCCAGGTGCGGCCCGGCTTGCCCACGGAGAGCACGAACGACGCGCGCTCGCCGCGCCCGAGCGTGATCTCCGTGTGCGCCTTGCCGCCGGAGGCCTCGAGCGTGCCGCTGACCGAGCGCAGCTCGCACGCCTGATCGGCCGCGAGGAACGTCGCGAGCGCGCCGTCGACGGTCAGCCTGTGCGGCGCGCGCGCGTAGTCGAACGCGGGCTCGCAGTCGATGCGGAACGTCAGCGAGCCGCGCACGACCTCGATGCGGCGCACGATCCCGCAGTTGGGCTCGCCGAGCATCATGAAGTCGACGATCTCGCCGACCCCGCCCTCGGTGAAGAAGCGCGTCACGAGGACGGCGGTCCCCGGCAGGTACAGCTGCTTGGTCGTGAACGCCTCGTTCGCAGGCCGGATCGAGAAGCGCCCGCCCTTCTCCGTGTCGAGGATCGCCCCGAACAGGCTGGGAGCGTCGAAGCGCTCGGGGCAGAACCAGTCGATCGTGCCCTCGTTGCCGACGAGCGCAACCGTGTGGAGGTCGCCGATGATCCCGTGGTGCTCGATCGGCAGGTAGCCGTCGGCGTCGCGCTCCTGCTCGCGCCGGCGCTCCGGCGCGCTGCGGGACACTAGCGCGCCCCCGCCGACACGCTCGGCTCGGTCAGCTGCTTGGCCTCGGCGGCGAGCATGGCCGCACCGACGATGCCGGCGCGGTTCTGCAGCGCGGCAGGCACGCACCTGACCTCGGACGGCAGCTCGTGGATGAAGCGGTCGGCGTCCTTGCTGACGCCGCCGCCGATGATCACCAGGTCGGGCGAGATCAGCCCGTCGATGAGGTCGATGTACTCGGCCAGCACCTTGCTCCAGGCGTGCCAGCTCAGACCCTTGCGATCCTTGACGGAGGCGGCGGCGCGGTCCTCGGCGTCCTTGCCGCGCATCTGCAGGTGCCCGAGCTCGGTGTTCGGGACGAGGATGCCGTCGCGGAAGAGCGCCGAGCCGATCCCGGTGCCGAGCGTCAGCATCAGCACCGTGCCCACCTCACCGCGCCCGGCGCCGAAGCGCATCTCCGCGAGGCCCGCCGCGTCGGCGTCGTTGCCGACGATCAGCGAGCGCCCGAGCGCATCGGCGAAGAGGGTGTCGGCGGGGGTGCCGATCCAGGAGGAGTCGATGTTGGCGGCCGTCTTGACCACGCCCTGCCTGATCACCGCGGGGAATCCGAGGCCGGCCGACAGCTCGGGCCGCAGCCCCTCGAGCAGTCCGGCCGTCGCCTTCGCGACCGCCTTCGGCGTCGAGGGCTGGGGCGTCTCGACGCGCACGCGCTCCGTCGTGAGCTCGCCGGTCGCCGTCTCCACGACGGCGGCCTTGATGCCGCTCCCGCCGATGTCGATGCCGATCATCTCCATGCCAGGCCTCCGCGCCTATCCACCGCCGGTCACGCGATCAAGCCGCACGTTACGCCCGCGGGCGGCCATCCGCTCTGGTGCGCGTGCGAGACTGACCGGATGCAGCTTGGAATGATCGGACTCGGCCGCATGGGAGCGAACATCGTGCGGCGCCTGATGCGGCAGGGCCACGAGTGCGTGGTCTACGACCTCAACGAGGGGGCGATCGCCGAGCTGGAGGGCGAAGGCGCGGTCGGTGCTCGCTCGCTGGAGGAGTTCGCGAGCGAGCTGAAACCCCCGCGCGCGGCCTGGGTCATGGTGCCCGCGGCCTTTGCGGGCGCCACCATCCGCGACGTCGCCGGTCACTTCGAGCACGGCGACATCATCATCGACGGCGGCAACAGCTACTACCGCGACGACCTCGACCACGCCGCCGAGTGCACGGCGCGCGGCGTCCATTTCGTCGACGTGGGCACGAGCGGCGGAGTCTTCGGGCTCGAGCGCGGCTACTGCCTCATGATCGGCGGCGACAAGCCGGTCTTCGAGCACCTCGAGCCGATCTTCCGCTCGCTCGCACCGGGTGTCGAGGCGGCGACGCGAACGCCGGGGCGCACGGGTCCGCCGAGCGCCGCCGAGTACGGCTATCTGTACTGCGGCGGCCACGGCGCCGGGCACTTCGTGAAGATGGTGCACAACGGCATCGAGTACGGGATCATGGGCGCGATCGCCGAGGGCATGGCCGTCCTCAAGAAGGCCGACATCGGGCTGCAGGAACACGACAAGGACGCCGAGACGGCTCCCCTGCGGGATCCCGAGTACTACCAGTACCGCTTCGAGATGGCCGAGATCGCCGAGGTCTGGCGCCGCGGCAGCGTGATCGGCTCGTGGCTGCTCGACCTGACGGCCGCGGCCCTCCAGCAGGATCCCGACTGCGCGAGCTTCTCCGGCCGCGTCTCGGACTCGGGTGAGGGGCGCTGGACGGCACTCGCCGCCGTGGAGGAGGGCGTGCCCGCGCACATCCTCACGACGGCGCTGTACGAGCGCTTCAGCTCGCGTGGCGAGGCCGACTTCGCCGACAAGCTGCTCTCGGCGCTGCGGCAGCAATTCGGAGGGCATCAGGAGAAGCCCGCGTCGTGACAGTTGATCGGCGGAGCGGAGAAACGTAGAATCCGCGTTCTTGTCCGCGCAGACCGAAAACCTCGCCGCGGTCCGCAGTTCGTATGAGGCCTTTTCGCGCGGCGACCTCGACGGAGCGCTGGCCATGATGGACGACGCCATCGTGTGGCACCAGGCTCAGGGCCTGGAGCACGGCGGCGTCTACCACGGTCTCCCGGCGGTGCGCGCCGCGGTCTTCGACCCGATCGACGCGCAGTGGTGGGAGAACTTCGACGCCGTTCCCTCGGAGTTGCTCGCCGGAGACGATCACGTGGTCGCGATCGGGCGCTACACCGCCCGCGCCAAGGCCACGGGCAAGCCGCTCGACGTCCCGTTCGCGCACGTCTGGAAGTTCGCCGACGGCAAGGCGGTGCGGTTCCACCAGTTCACCGACACGCGCAGCTGGGTCGAGGCGCTGACCGCCGCCTGACGCGGCCGGCGCCAACAAATCGGTGCTTCCTTCGTCCTAATTGCCCGAGGTTTCGTACCCCCGACACCCCCAGAAGGAGTTCGTACATGAGGAAAACCAAGTCGTTTCCGCTGTTTGCAGCGGTAGCCGCAGCCACTGCGCTCGCGGCGACGGTGTCGGCGGCGCCCGCAGGCGCGTCGACCCAGCGCTCGAGCGCCATCAGCTGCTCGAGCAACCTCGCGATCGGGATGCTCGCGCCCCTCACCGGTGGTGCGGGCTTCATCGGCCAGGAGCAGCTCACCTGGGCCAAGCTCGCAATCAAGACGCTGCCGAAGACGATGGGCCTCAAGGTCCGGCTCGTCCCCGGTGACGCTCCCGTGGAGCAGGGCCCGTCCGCCGCACAGACCGTCGCGCAGAAGTTCGTGGCCAACAAGAGCATGATCGGCGTGATCGGCGGCTCGACCTCGGGTTCGGTCGCCGCCACCAGCAAGACGTTCAACTCGGCCGGCATGGTGCAGATCTCCTCCTCGGCGACGCGCACCACGCTGACCAAGGGCGACAACCAGGAGGCCACGAAGTCGTTCTTCCGCGTCATTCCGGCCGACGACTACCAGGGGCCGACCGACGCGAAGTACATGATCGACGTCCTGAAGGTCAAGAACGTCGCGATCATCGACTTCCAGGAGCCCTACTCCCAGGGCCTCGCGGGCGAGGTCGAGAAGACCCTCAAGGGCGCCGGCGTGACCACGTCGCGCCAGTCCATCGACAACAAGGTGACGGACTTCTCGAACTACGTCACGAAGGTGCCGAACGACGCCGACATCGTGTTCTTCCCGTCGCAGAAGCCGGGTGACGCGCAGGCGTTCGCCCAGCAGCTCGTCGAGCAGGGCAAGAAGGCGAAGGTCTTCGGCGGCGACGGCACGAACGGCCCCGGCGCGTTCAAGGCGGCCGGCGCATACGTCTCCAACTTCGCGCCGCAGATCGACACGATCGAATCCGACAAGGCGCTCATCGCCCTCTGGAAGCGGGACAATCCGGGCAAGGCCCTCGGCTCCTTCGGCCCGCCGACCTACGGTGCCGTGCAGGTCATGCTGCTGGCCCTGAAGGCCGCGTGCGACAAGGGCAAGGGCTCGATCGCCAAGCGCGGCGCGGTGATCCAGAACGTCAAGAAGGTCAAGATCCCGAAGGGCCAGTGGATCCTCGGCGGCGCGTTCAGTTGGTCGAAGGTCAACACCAACGACCCGATCACGTCGAGGTTCTACATCATGCAGATCCAGTCGAACGGCACCTACAAGGTCGTCAACTAGCACAGGTTCTGCACATGCTCGACGCGAGGGCGGTCCGGCGAGATGCCGGGTCGCCCTCGTGCGTTTCGGCCTCATCGGGGCAGGACGCGTGCTCCCGTGCATGCCGCTAAACTCGCCGCGCCGCTATGGACTGGGACACCTTTACGCAGCTGACGCTCAACGGGCTGACCGCCGGGCAGCACCTACGCGCTCATCGCCCTCGGCTACACGCTCGTCTACGGCGTCCTGAAGCTCCTGAACTTCGCCCACGGCGACGTCTTCATGGTCGGCTCGTTCATCGGCTACGGCGTCCTCAAGGTGCTCGGCGGGGCGAGCGACCCGTCCGTGCCGGTCTGGCTCCTGCTCACGCTGATGGTGCTCGGCTCGATGATCGGATGCGCGGTCCTCGGCGTCACGATCGAGCGCTTCGCCTACCGGCCGCTGCGCGACGCTCCGCGTATCGCCCCGCTGATCAGCGCACTCGGCGTGTCGTTCCTGCTCGCCAGCTCGTTCCAGCTGATGTTCGGCGCACAGCAGTACGATTACGGCATCTTCAACCTCGACGGCGGATCCCTGTACACGAAGGGCTTCGACATCGGGAACGTCCACGTGCCGCTGATCCGGATCATCACGATCCTCTCGGCGTTCGCCCTCATGGTCGTACTCTGGATGCTCGTGACGCGCACGCGCACGGGCAAGGCGATGCGCGCAACGTCGTTCGACCGCGAGGCGGCCGCGATGATGGGGATCGACATCGACCGCGTGATCGTGTTCACGTTCGTGATCGGCTCGGCGCTCGCCGGCGCGGCGGGCGTGATGTTCGCGCTGCGCGTACCGACGGCAGCGTCGATCGGCTTCGTGGTCGGCCTCAAGGGCTTCACGGCGGCGGTGATCGGCGGCATCGGCTCGATTCCGGGCGCCATGGCAGGCGGCCTCATCCTCGGCTTCGCCGAGGCCTACACCGCGGGCTACTGGACGACGCGCTGGTCGGATCTCGTCATCTTCTCGCTGCTGATCGCATTCATGGTCTTCCGGCCGACCGGCCTGCTCGGACAGGCGGGGATCAAGAAGGTATGAGCGAGATCCTTCCACCCGACGACAGCCTCGAGGAGCCCGCCGGCCCCGCGATCGGCAAGGACGAGTGGGTCGCGCGCCACGGCGAGCGCCGCTCGAAGCGCGCCGGTCGCATCGGCGACATCGAGGAGCGCCTGCTGCGGGTGCAGTGGTGGGGCTGGCTCATCTTCTTCTGCGCGGCCTTTGCGCTGCTGCCCGTCGTCGCCCACTCGAGCTACGTCCAGCGGGTCGCGTTCGAGACCGTCCTCTACATGCTGCTCGCGCTCGGCCTCAACGTCGTCGTCGGCTGGGGCGGCCTGCTCGACCTCGGCTACGTCGCGTTCTACGGCATCGGCGCGTACTCGTACGCCCTGCTCTCCTCCGACAAGCTCGGCATCCACCTGCCCACGGTCATCGCGGTCCCGCTGGTCGTGGTCATCGGCGCGGTCGCGGGCTTGCTCGTCGGGCTGCCGTCACGACGGCTCGTCGGCGACTACCTGGCGATCGTCACGCTCTTCTTCCTGTTCCTGTTCCTGACCGTGGCGACGAACGGCGATCAACTCTTCGGGCACGACGTCACGGGCGGCGCCAACGGCATCCTCAATATCGATCCGTTCGAGATCTTCGGTCAGGCGCTCGCGGTCGAGCACCAGGGCGCCTTCGCGGTCGCCTACCTCTACGTTGCGCTCGCATTCTTCGCAGTCGTCTACCTCGCTCTGCACTTCGTCAACGACTCGCGCACCGGCCGCGCCTGGCGCTCGCTGCGCGAGGACTCACTCGCGGCCGAGGCGATGGGCATGCCCGTCAACATGCTCAAGCTGATGGCCTTCAGCTTCGGTGCCGCGGTCGCTGCCCTCACCGGCACGCTCTTCGCGTCGCTCAACGCAAGCGTGTTCCCGCTCACGTTCTCGTTCCCGCTGCTGATCACCGTCTACACGATGGTCATCCTCGGCGGCCAGGGCAACATGCCGGGCGTCGTCGTGGGCGCGGTGATCGTGAGCGTGCTGCTCGAGTTGCTGCGCGATGCGGCGGATGCGCGCCCCCTGCTCTACGCGTTCGTCGTCGCCGCGCTGGTGTTCGCCCTCGGCCGCACGCCCAAGCTCGTCATCGTCCTCGGCGGCACGATCGTGTTCGGCTTCATAGCCCACGCCGTGGCCGGGGCGATCGATGAGAGCTGGACGAGCGGGGACACCACGAGCGGGCTGAACTCCGCGGTCTCGAACTGGGTCATCGTTCCCGAGCACCTCGCCACGTGGGTCGGGCCGGTCACCTACATCGGCCTCATCTGCCTCGCGCTCGGCCTCACGCTCGTGAAGGGATGGTGGCGCATCATCGGGCTCATCCCGACGCTCTACCTCGCCGCGTTCGTGTGGGAGAACGTGCTGCTCGCCCAGCCCGACGCGACGCGCTACATCGTGCTCGGCGCCATGCTGATCGTGCTCATGGTGCTGCGCCCGAACGGCCTCTTCGGCGAGCGCCGCGTGGAGATCATCTGATGGCCGACGAGCCCCTGCTCGCGCTGAGCGGCGTCTCGCTGGCGTTCGGCGGCCTCAGGGTCGTCTCGAGCCTCGACCTGCAGGTCGCCCAGGGCGAGATCGTCAGCGTGATCGGCCCGAACGGCGCCGGCAAGACGACGCTCTTCAACCTGATCACCGGCATCTACCAGCCCGACGCCGGCGAGATCGTGTTCGACGGGCGCAGCATCCTCGGCCTCGAGCCGCACCAGATCACGCAGCGCGGCGTCGCACGCACGTTCCAGACGCTGCGCCTGTTCCTCAACATGTCGGTGCGCGAGAACGTCATGTCCGCCGCCTACGGCCGCACGAAGGCCGGCCCCCTCCGCTCGATGCTGCGCACGCCTGGCATGCGGCGCGAGGAGGTCGAGATCCGCAAGCTGGCCGAGGAGCAGCTCTCGTTCTTCGGCGAGCGCCTCAAGGGCTACCGCTGGGATCAGCCCGCCTACAGCCTCTCCTACGCCAACCGGCGGCGGCTCGAGATCGCGCGCGCCATGGCCACGGGGCCGAAGATCCTGCTGCTCGACGAGCCCGCGGCCGGCATGAACCCGGTCGAGACGCACGAGATCACCGAGCTGATCGCCCGCCTGCGCAGCGAGGCCGGGTACACGATCCTCGTGATCGAGCACGACATGCACGTGGTCGAGGGGATCTCCGACCGCGTGGTCGCGCTCGACCACGGCGTCAAGATCGTCGAGGGCACGTTCGAGCAGGTCGCGACCGACCCGCGCGTCGTCGAGGCGTATCTCGGCACGAAGGCGGCAGCGACCAAATGAGCCTGCTCAAGCTCGAGGGCATCAACACCTACTACGGCCAGATCCACATCCTCCAGGACCTCAACCTCGAGGTGAACGAGGGCGAGCTCGTGTGCCTGCTCGGCGGCAACGCCTCCGGCAAGTCCACGACGCTCAAGACGATCCTCGGCATCGTGCGCTCGCACACCGGGTCGATCCAGTTCAACGGCGAGGACGTGACGACGCGCTCGACGAGTCATCGCATCGGGCGCGGAATGGCGATCGTGCCCGAGAACCGCCGCCTCTTCGCGCCGATGAGCGTGCAGGAGAACCTCGAGCTCGGCGCCTATCTGCACGGCGGCGGGACGAAGGCCGACTACGAGCGCGTGTACGAGCTCTTCCCGCTCGTCTACGAGCGCCGCGGGCAGCTCGCCGGCACGCTCTCGGGCGGCGAGCAGCAGATGGTCGCGATGGCGCGCGCGCTGATGTCGCGGCCCAAGCTGATGCTCATGGACGAGCCCTCGATGGGGCTCGCGCCGATCCTCGTCGAGCGCAGCTTCGACATCATCAAGCAGGTGCACGAGTCCGGCGTCGCCGTGCTCGTGGTCGAGCAGAACGCGAACGTCTCGCTCTCGATCGCCGACCGCGGCTACGTGCTCTCCACGGGCCGCCTCGTGCTCGAGGGCAAGGCCGCCGACCTGCTCAACGACGAGGGCCTGCGCAAGGCCTACCTCGGGCGCTGACGGTTCGTCCCGGGCGGGCCGCTAGCCCGATTCGGCCTTCCAGCCGCGGAACGCGGCGAGCAGCTCGTCGCGCACCTCGGGTGCGATGTCCTCCTCCCGGATCCGGCCGGTGACGGCGATCGTCACTCGCATCTGCTCGACGTAGCGCGTGCAGTTGCGACAGCCGGCGATGTGCAGCCGGAAGCGCAGGCGCTGCCCGCGCGGCAGCGTCCCCTCGAGGTAGTCGGTGACGAGCTCCGCGAGCTCCTGGCAGGTGAGTGCGATGCGGCTCATGCGTAGTACTCCGCGAGCGCCTCGCGCAGCTTCGTCCGCGCGCGGTGCAGGAGGACGCGCTGGTTGCCGTCCGAGAGCTCCAGCAGGTCGCTGACCTCGTCCGCTCCGAAGCCCTCCACGTCGCGCAGCGTGACGACCCGCCGCTGCATCTCGGGCAGCGTCTCGATCGCCGCCAGAACCTGGTGCACCGCCTCCCCCGAGAGCGCGATCGACTCGGCGCTCCCGCTCCACGGGCGGATCGGAGAGGCCCAGTGGCCGGCGCCCGGATCGGGCGCGCGCACGAACCGCTCGGGATCCACGGCCGGCCCGTCCTCGTCGTCCTGCACGAGCGACGAGAACGGCGCGGAGCGGGCCTCGCGCACGCCGCGCGTGCGGGCGAGGTTCATCACGATGCGGAAGAGGTAGGTGCGCAGGGACGAGCGGCCCTCGAACTTGTCGAGGCCGCGGAGCAGGCCGACCCAGGCTTCCTGGGCGACGTCCTCGGCGATCTCCTGGGTGGGGACGTACTGACGCGCCACGCGCACGAGCGCGGCGTGGTGGAGCTCGACGAGTCGCTCGAAGGCCCGTTCGTCGCCGGCACGCAGGGCTGCGAGCAGGGCCGCTTCCTCGCCGCGGTCTGCGGCCGTCTGCTCACGCGGGTGTCCACGGTCCCCAGTCTCCATCGACCGGCCGACGTTACACCTCACGGCCGGGGCGCGCGCCCCGGAATGCACCCGCCTCGGCTACGTTGTCCCACCTATGACTTCCATCGACACGGCGCGATCCGATTTCCCGGACGAGCAGGCGGACGACGGCTCGTTCAAGCGCAAGGACTCGCTCTTCCGCGACTGGGTCCGGGCGGACGGGAGCACGGACTACGCGCCCGAGGCCGGGCGCTACCACCTGTATGTCGCGGCCTCCTGCCCGTGGGCGCACCGCACGGTCATCTACCGCTTCCTCAAGGGGCTCGAGGACGTCATCTCGATGACGATCGTGGACCCCGAGCGCGACGAGCGCGGCTGGGCGATCACGGACGAGCCGGGCACGACGCCCGATCCGGTCAACGACTTCACGTTCCTGAGCGAGGGCTACGTCATCAGCGACCCCGCGTTCGACGGCCGCGTCACCGTGCCGGTGCTCTGGGATCGCAAGCACGGCCGCATCGTCAACAACGAGTCGGCCGACATCATCCGCATGCTCGACCTCGAGTTCGCGGCGTTCGCCGAGAAGCAGGAGCCGGTCTGGTACCCCGAGGACCTGCGCCCCGAGATCGACGAGATCAACGAGTTCATCTACGAGAACGTCAACGACGGCGTCTACCGCACCGGCTTCGCGAAGACGCAGGCCGCGTACGAGTACGCCTTCGGCAAGCTCTTCGACGCGCTCGACGAGCTCGACGCGCGCCTCGCCGCGAGCCGCTACCTCGTGGGCGACCGGATCACCGAGGCGGACTGGCGGCTCTTCCCGACGCTCGTGCGCTTCGACGCCGCCTACGTCGGCCACTTCCAGTGCAACCTGCGGCGGATCGTCGACTACCCGAACCTCTGGGGATACCTGCGCGAGCTGTACCAGTACCCCGGCATCGCCGCCACCGTCGACATGGACCACATCAAGCGGCACTACTACCGCACGCACCCGCACGTGAACCCGATGTTCATCGTGCCCGTGGGCCCCGCGCTCGACTTCACCGCGCCGCACGGGCGCGACCACCTGCGCTAGCGCGGGCGAGCGGCGACGGCTGTGACCTCGATCGAGAGTTCGGCCACGATGAGCTGCGCGAGAATCGTCACGCGCGCGGGATAGGGGTCCGAGAACGTCTCCTTGAAGACCTCGTTGAACGCATCGAAGTCGTTCCGGTCGGTGAGGTAGGTCGTGACGTGGACGACGTCACGCGGCGCTGCAGCCCGCGGCCTCGAGCGTCGTCACGAGGTTCCCGAACGTGCGCCTGGCCTGACTCGTGAAGTCGTCGGCGATGATCTCGCCGCTCGCGTCGCTCGAGATGACCCCGGCGACGTGCACGAGGCCGTCGGAGACGGCGGCCGGGGAGTACGGGATGTCGAGGCCGGCGCCGGCGGGACTCGCGGGGTTCCAGGAGCGTGTCATAGCGCCGGATCGTATTGGCGCGCCCTCAACGACGCGCCGGAAGCGCGCTCATCCTGCTCGCGCTTCCGAGCGCGAGCGCGGCGATGGCGATGCCGGCCGCGATGCGCCAGTCGGCGCCGAAGTTCTCCTCGAACGGCGTGATCCAGAAGAGCGCCGGGATCAGCCAGATCGGCCCGAACGTCCGCCGCGCGAGTGCGATCGGGACGAGCAGGAGCACGAAGTAGTGCAGCCACACGATCGGCGAGAGCGCGAGCGCCGCCGCGAGCGCGAGCGCCAGCGAGCGCTCGTCGAACCCCCGCCGCCCCTCGCGCCAGCAGAGCGCGATCAGGCCTGCGCCCACCGCCACCGCGACAGCGCGCGCCACGCCCGGCCCGAGGCCGAGCGCCAGACCCGCCGAGACGAGCGAATAGCCACGGCCCTGCTCGCCGTCCGCGAGCACGCGCAGGAGCTGCGGGTAGTCGGCGAGCCCGGCGAAGCCGATGATGCCCCAGCCCAGCGCACTCGCGCCCACGGCGAGCGCCGCACCGCGCCACGCGACGCGGAAGCGACCCGGTGGCGATCAGCCAGATCCCGAGCGGCCACAGGAAGAGCTTCGCGACGGCGATCAGCGCGAGTGGGATCGCGGCGCGCGCCTGGTCGCGCCAGCGCCACGTGAGCGCGAGGCCGAGCGCGAGCAGCGGCGTGAGCGCTCCGAGCCGGATGTCGTGCAGCACCGCGATCGAGAGGTACGCGGCGCCGTAGCAGCGCCAGTCGCGCACGTCGAGCACCCAGAGCGTCGCCGCGACGGCCGCGATCAGCACGACCGTGATGATCCCCGCAGCAAGCGGGAACGGCAGGGCGCCGAGCGGCAGGAGGAGGATCGCGACCGGCGGCGGGTAGACGAAGCGGTCGCCGGGCGCGACGCCCGCGGGCGTCGCCGGCGGATACGGGTTGCGGCCGTCGAGCACGTCGCGGGCCGCCTGCCAGAGCGCGCCGTGGAAATCGAAGGCGTAGCGGTTGCCGATCGCCCCGACGATGACGGTCAGCGCGAGCAGCACCGGGGCCAGCCCGAGCAGGCCGAACTCCCCCAGGCGCCGGAGCGCCGCGAGCGAGCCTGCCAGCGGGCGGGGATGCGCGACGTGCGCCACACCGGTGGTATCGGCAGGAGGGGCGGCGTTGCTGAGCGCCGGCGGGATCGCCCGGAATCGTTTCTGCCAGAGTGCGCGGACCAGGGGGGCCCCCCGGATGCGAAGGTGACGACCCCGCCGTAGCTTCAGGGCGTTCCCTACCGAGGAGGTGCCCTGTGGCAACCATCGAGGAGACCCCGGTCGTCGACGGCGACAAGCTGATGGCATTCGTGTTCAACGCGGTGGACGAGGTCGGAGGCGCGCTCAACGCGGCGCTCGTCGTGATGGGCGATCGCCTGGGCTGGTACCGCGCCATGGCCGGTGCCGGGCCGCTCACGTCCGGCGAGCTCGCCGAGCGCACCGGCACCGCCGAGCGCTACGTGCGGGAGTGGCTGAACGCGCAGGCGGCCGGCGGCTTCGTCGAGTACGACCCTGCGACCCGGCGCTACACGCTGCCGCCCGAGCAGGCCGTGGCGCTGACCGACAGCGAGAGCCCGGCCTACCTGCCCGGGTTCTTCCAGATCGCGCTCGGCTCGATCCTCGACTCGCCGCGCATCACCGACGCCGCGCAGAGCGGCGCCGGCATCGGCTGGCACGAGCACCACGACCACGTCTTCGAGGGCTGCGAGCGCTTCTTCCGGCCCGGCTACAACGCGAACCTCGTGGCCGCGTGGCTGCCGGCGCTCGACGGCGTCGTCGAGAAGCTCGAGCGCGGCGCGACCGTGGCGGATCTCGGCTGCGGGCACGGCTCGTCGACGATCCTGATGGCGCAGGCGTTCCCGAAGTCGACGTTCGTCGGCTCCGACTACCACGCGGGCTCGATCGAGACGGCGCGCGCCCGCGCCCGCGAGGCCGGCGTCTCCGACCGCGTGCATTTCGAGGCGATCGCGGCGGCCGACCATCCGGGCGGCGACTACGACCTCGTGACGATGTTCGACTGCCTGCACGACATGGGCGACCCGGTCGGCGCGGCGCGCCAGGTCGCCGGCCTGCTCGCACCGGACGGAACGTGGATGATCGTCGAGCCGAACGCCGGCGACCGCACCGAGGACAACTTCAACCCGGTCGGCCGCGCCTACTACGCGTTCTCGACGCTGCTCTGCACGCCCGCGTCGCTCTCGCAGGAGGTGGGCCTCGCGCTCGGCGCCCAGGCCGGCGAGGCGCGCATCCGCGACGTCGTCACGGCCGGCGGTCTCAGCCGCTTCCGCCGCGCCGCCGAGACGCCCTTCAACCTCGTCTTCGAGGCCCGGCTCTGAGCGAGACACGCCCTGCCGCCATCCGCGCGCGCGAGCCCGACGAGTGCGGGCACGCACGCGCGGCCGACGGGCTGCGGCTGTACTGGGAGATCCACGGGGGCGGGAGCACGACGATCGTGCTCCTGCCCCCGACGCCCATCAGCCACTCGCGCATCTGGAAGGCCCAGGTGCACTACCTCTCCCGCCATTTCCGGGTGGTCGTCTACGACGGCCGCGGGAACGGCAACTCCGGCGTGCCCGATACGACGCAGCGCTGGCAGGGACGGCTGGGTGGCAGCGGACTGCCTGGCCGTGATGGACGCCGCGGGCGCCGAGACCGCGATCCTGGGCGGCATCTGCAGCGACGGCGTGTGGCCGTCCGTTCAGATCGCCGTTGCGCAGCCCGGAGCGCGTGCAGGGCATCGTGGCGCTCGGAACGGGCGTCCCCCTGCTGACGCCGCCGCATCCGTGGAGAGCCGCCGCGCACGCGACGTTCGAGCTGGAGCGCAGCGATCCGCAGGGGTGGGAGCGGGAGAGCCGCCAATCCATGCTCCGCGACTACGCCGGGTTCCTGGAGTTCTTCTTCGGCGAGATGTTCCCGGAGCCGCACTCCAGCAAGCAGATCGAGGACGCCGTCGCCTTCGGGCTGGCCGGATCGGTCGAGGCGATGGTGATGGAGGAGGTCAACGACGTCGCCTCGACGAAGGAGGAGGTCGCGGCCCTCTGCCGGCGCGTGCGCTGCCCGGTGGTCGTCGTCCACGGCGACCGCGACAACTGCCAGCCGCTCGACCGGAGCCTCGCATTCGCCGAACTGACAGGGGCCGACCACGTGCTCCTGGAAGGTGCCGGGCACCTTCCCAATGCTCGCCACCCGGTGATCGTCAACCGGCTCATCCGGGAGTTCGCCGAGCGCGTCGACCCGCCCGCGCCGCGGCAGTCCGCGCGTGCGGCGAAGCAGGGGCGGCGGGCGCTCCTGGTCTGCTCGCCGATCGGGCTCGGCCACGTCTGGCGCGACATCGCGATCGCGCGCGAGTTACGGAAGCTGCACCCCGGTCTCGAGGTCGAGTGGCTCGCCCAGCACCCGGTGACGACGGTGCTCGAGGCGCAGGGGGAGCGCATCCACCCGGCGAGTGCCGAGCTCGCACCCGAGGCGGCTCACGTCGACGCCGAGACCGGCGAGCACGAGCTCAACGCCTTCCAGATGCTGCGCCGGCTCGACGAGATCTTCTGCGCGAACTTCATGGTCTTCCACGACGTCGTGCAGGACGAGCGCTTCGACCTCTGGATCGCCGACGAGGCCTGGGAGGTCGACTACTTCCTGCACGAGAACCCTGCTCTGAAGACCGCTCCCTACGCCTGGCTCACCGACTTCGTCGGCATGCTGCCGATGCCCGAGGGCGGCGAGTGCGAGGCGTTCCTCGCGGCCGACCACAACGCGCAGATGGTGGAGCACGTCGCCGCACATCCGGGCTTGCGCGACCGCGCGATCTTCATCGGCGACCCCGCCGACGTCGTCGACGAGCCGCTCGGCCCGGGCCTCCCCGCGATCGGCGCCTGGACGCGCGATCACTTCGGGTTCGCCGGCTACGTCACCGGCTTCGACGCGGCCGAGATCGCCGACCGCGAGGCGCTGCGCGCCGAGCTCGGCTACGGGGTCGAGGAGAAGATCTGCATCGTCGCCGCCGGCGGCTCGACCGCCGGGATCCACCTGCTCGAGCGCGCCGCGGCCGCCTTCCCGGAGGCGCGGCGGCGCATCCCGGGACTGCGGATGATCGTCGTGGGCGGACCGCGCATCGACGCGAGCGCGCTCCCACACGGCGACGGCATCGAGACGCTCGGCTACGTGCACCGGCTCCATCGCCACCTGGCGGCCTGCGACCTCGCGATCTGCCACGGCGGCCTCTCCACGACCATGGAGCTCACCGCCGCCGGCCGGCCCTTCCTGTACTTCCCGCTGCGCCGCCACTTCGAGCAGAACCACCACGTCGCCCATCGCCTCCGCCGCCACGGCGCCGGCCGCAGGATGAGCTTCGAGACCGATGGGCCGTCCGAGGTCGCAGCGGCCATGGCCGAGGAGATCGGCCGGGACACGAGCTACCTGGCGGTCGACTTCGACGGCTCGGCCCGCGCCGCACGCATGATCGGCGAGCTGCTCTAGACGCGCGCGCGCGTCGCGTTCGCGAGCATCGTGACGAGATCGCGCCGCAGGTCGTCGACGTGCTCGATCCCGACCGAGAGGCGGATCAGGTCATCCGGCACCTCGAAGCCCGAGCCCGCGAGCGAGGCGTGCGTCATCGCGCCCGGGTGCTCGATCAGGCTCTCGACGCCGCCGAGGCTCTCGCCCAGCGTCCACACGCCCGTCTCGGCCAGCGCCGCGTCCACGGCCGCGCGGCCGCCGTGCACGCGGAACGCGATCATGCCGCCGGGGCGGCGCATCTGCCGCTTCGCGATCTCGTGGCCCGGGTGCGACTCGAGGCCGGGGTAGAAGACCTCGCTGACGGCGGGCGACTCCGTGAGCCAGCGGGCGATGGCGGCCGCGTTGTCGCAGTGGCGCTCCATGCGCACCGCGAGCGTCTTCGCGCCGCGCAGCGTGAGGAAGCAGTCGAACGGCCCGGGCACTGCGCCCATCGAGTTCTGGACGAAGTGCAGGCGCCGCGCGAGCTCGGCGTCGTTCACGATCACGGCTCCGCCGACCGAGTCGGAGTGGCCGCCGACGTACTTCGTCGTCGAGTGCACGACGATGTCGGCGCCGAGCGAGAGCGGCTGCTGGAGATACGGGCTCGCGAACGTGTTGTCGACGACGACGAGCGCCCCGGCGGCGTGCGCGCGCTCGGCGACCGCGGCGATGTCGACGATCTTGAGCAGCGGGTTCGAGGGCGTCTCGAGCCAGACCAGGGAGGCCGGCTGCTCGAAGGCGCTGCGCACGATCCCCTCGTCCGTGAGGTCGAGGAACTCGTAGGCGTAGCCCTTCGGCGCGTACATCTTCGAGAACAGGCGGTAGGTGCCGCCGTAGACGTCGTTGATCGCGACCGTCCGGGCACCGGGCTCGAAGAGCTCCATGATCGCGGTCGTCGCGCCCATGCCGGACGAGAAGCAGATGCCGTGCTCGCCGCCCTCGAGCGCGGCCAGGCACGTCTCGAGCGCGGTGCGCGTCGGGTTGATCGTGCGCGCGTAGTCGTGCCCGCCGCGCATCTGCAGGACGCCGTCCTGCGCGTACGTGCTCGTCTGGTAGATGGGGACGTTGACCGCCCCCGTCAGCGGGTCGGGCTCCTGTCCCGCGTGGATCGCGCGCGTCTCAAACTCCACTCTCGATCTCGCTCCTCTCGAGCCCGAGCACATGGACGAGCCGCGCGAGCGCCTCGCGCAGCGCGCGCGGTCTCGGACGCTTCTGCCAGTGCACCGCCAGGGCCCGCAGCGTACCGGCCTTGCGGTCGGCCTTGACGTCGATCCGGCCGACGACCTCCGAGCCGTCGAGCAGCGGCAGCACGTAGTAGCCGTAGATGCGCGTGGGCGCCGGCTTGTAGATCTCGAGGCGGTGCTCGAAGCCGAACAGGTGCTCGGCCTCGAAGCGATCCCAGAGCAGGTTGTCGAAGGGCGAGAGCAGGAACGCGCCCGTCGGCCGCGTGTCGCCGCCGATCGCCCGGTCGGCGTCCTCGGCGGGCACGAGCCAGGTATCGCCGAGCTCGCGCATGCGCAGCCGCTCGAGCACGCCTTCGCCGACGAGCTCCTCGATCGCGGGGACGAGCGTCTTGCGCTTGCCCTTGACGCGGTAGTAGTCGGAGACGCGCGCCTCGCTGGCGATGCCGCGAGCGCGCACGGCGCGCTCGACCTGCATCCGCCGCGTCGCCGCGAGCGGCGGCGTGGGCATCCCGAGCACCTCGTCCGGCAGGACGCGCTCGGGCAGGGCGTAGCGGCGCTCCATGCCCGCGCGGCCGGCGATCGCGAGCTGCCCCGCCGTCCACAGCGCGTCGATCACGCGCTTGGCCGGCGTCCACTCCCAGTAGCCCTTCCCCGCCCCGCCGAAGTCGCGCGCGGAGATCTCGTCGCGCTCGCGGGCGAGCGCCATGACCTCGTCGGCGAGCTCGGGGTTCTGCTGCAGGATCGGCCCGTACCAGCGGTGGAACTGGCCGGATCGCTCCTTGTCGCGGCGGAAGTGCGGCTCGTCGACCGACGGCAGGAGGCACGCCTCGTGCGCCCAGTACTCGAACACGCGCCCCTCGCGCAGGAGGGCGTCGTGGGCGTTGGCGGCCAGCCTCCCGCAGCGGCTCGCGAGCACGAGCCGCTGCGAGCGGTCGACCACGGAGATGGAGTCGATCTGGACGCAGCCGAGCCGCTCGATGCACGCGACCAGCTCGTCCTTGTGCGCCCGCCGCCTGCGCGCCGCGAACCGCTGGGTCGCGACGGCATGGCGGCGTGCGGCTTCGAGCGCGATCTCCCTCACGGCTACGCGTGAGCGAGCCACTCGAGCACGTCGGCACGCGTCAGCACGCCGATCGGCGTGTTGCCGTCGGCGACGAGCACGGCCGGGCTCGACTGCAGATCGTGGTAGACGTCGTCGAGGCGGCGCATCGCCTGGACGACGGGCAGCGGATCGCTCATCAGCTCGGCCGTCGGCGCCTCGAGCGCCCCGCGGCCGTCGCGCATCGCGCGGTCGAGGAGCGTGCGCTCGTGCACGCAGCCGAGCACCTCGCCGTCGTCGATCACGGGCAGCTGCGAGACGGCGTACCTCTGCAGCAGGGCGATGGCGTCGGCGACGGGCTGCTGCGATCCCACGCTCACGAGCGCGGGCACCTCGCCGGTGCGCGACGCCACGAGCTCGCCCGCGGTGGGCGGGCGCGCGGTGTCGTCGAACATGCCGTGCACCAGCATCCAGTCGTCGTTGAAGACCTTGGAGAGGTACGGGCGACCGCCGTCGGGCAGGATCACGAGCACGGTCTTGTCGGGCGGCAGCTCGTGGGCGACGCGCAGCGCGGCGTGCAGGGCCATGCCGCCCGAGGCGCCGATCAGGATGCCCTCGAGCGCGGGCGAGGCGGCGCGTCGTCGAGAACGCCTCGCGATCCGACACCTGGATCCAGCGATCGACGATGTCGCGGTCGAACGTCGTCGGCCAGAAGTCCTCGCCCACGCCCTCGACGAGGTAGGAGTGCGGCTCGGGAGTCGAGTAGATCGAGCCGACGGGGTCGGCGCCCACGATCTCGATGTCCGGCTTGTGCTCCTTGAGATAGCGCCCGGTGCCGGTCACCGTGCCGCCCGTCCCGACGCCGACGACGAGGACGTCGAGCTCGTCGCCGAGCTGCTCCCAGATCTCGGGGCCCGGTGCTGTCGTAGTGCGCCTGCGGGTTGCCCGAGTTGGCGTACTGGTTGGGGTTGTAGGCCCCCGGCGTCTCCTTCGCCATGCGCTCCGAGACCGAGTAGTACGAGCGCGGATCCTCCGGCTCGACCTCGGTCGGGCAGACCACGACCTCGGCGCCGAACGCGCGCAGCAGCGCGATCTTCTCGCGCGACATCTTGTCGGGCATCACGAACACGCAGCGGTAGCCGCGCTGCGCCGCGACCATCGCGAGGCCGACGCCCGTGTTGCCCGAGGTCGCCTCCACGATCGTGCCGCCGGGCCGCAACCGCCCGTCGCGCTCGGCCGCCTCGATCATGGGCAGCGCGATGCGATCCTTGATCGAGCCGCCCGGGTTGACGTACTCGAGCTTCGCGAGCACGCGCGCAGAGCCCGACGACTGCATCTGCGGGAGCCGGATGATCGGCGTATGGCCGATCAGGTCGAGGATCGTGGGGAACTCCCGCACGGGCGGGATCCTACTCGCCTGGCACCCGCGCGGGACGGCCCGCCGAGGGCCCGCTAGTGCGAGAAGTGGCGGCGGCCCGTGAACACGAGCGTGCCGCCGGCGGCCTCGACGGCGGCGATGACCTCGTCGTCGCGCTTCGATCCGCCCGGCTCGATGATCACGCGCACGCCCGCGTCGAGCGCCGCCTGCACGCCGTCGGCGAACGGGAAGAACGCGTCGGATGCGAGCACCGCGCCGGCGACCGGCGAGAGCGCCTTGCCGAGCGCGAGCCTGGTCGAGTCGATGCGCGACATCTGGCCGGCGCCGATCCCCACGGTGGCGGTGTCGCGCGCGATCACGATGGCGTTCGAGCGCACGTGCTTGACGACGCGCCAGGCGAACAGCAGGTCGCCCCACTCGCGCTCGGTCGGCGCGGCGCCCGCGACGACCTCCATCGTGTCGCGGTCCTCGGACTCGGTGTCGCGATCCTGGATCAGGAGGCCGCCGAGCACGCGGTGGGAGTCGCGCTCGCCCGGCGTCGGCCGGCGGCGCTCGTCGGACTCCAGCAGGCGCAGGTTCTTGAGGCGCTCGCGCAGCAGGTCGACCGCTCCCTCGCCGTAGCCGGGCGCGTGCAGCACCTCGACGAACTGCTCGGCGACGAGCTCGGCGAGCTCGCGCGCGAGCGGGCGGTTGACCGCGACCACGCCGCCGAACGCGGACTGCGGGTCGGCGGCGAGCGCCTTGCGGTAGGCCTCCTCGGGCGTCGCCGCGAGCGCGACGCCGCACGGGTTGCCGTGCTTGACGATCACGCAGGCCGGCACCGTGAACTCCTGGACCAGCGTCGTCGCGGCGTCGAGGTCGAGCAGGTTGTTGAACGAGAGCTGCTTGCCGCCGTGCTGGGTGACCATCGAGAGCAGGTGGCGGCGCGCGCCGGCGTCCATGTAGTACGCGGCGCGCTGGTGCGGGTTCTCGCCGTACGCGAGGTCGGTCACCTTCACGAGCTCGCTGAGGTGCCGCTCGGGGAACGACTCGGTGTCGGAGAACCAGTTCGCGATCGCGATGTCGTAGCCGGCCGTGTGCGCGAACGCCTCGGCCGCCAGCTCGCGGCGCGTGTCCAGGCTGAGGTCGCCCGCCGACTCGCGCAGCTCGTCGAGCACGAAGCCGTAGCGCTCCGGGTCGACCAGCACCGCGACGGCGGCGAAGTTCTTGGCCGCCGCGCGCACCATCGCCGGCCCGCCGATGTCGATCGCCTCGACGATGTCGCCCTCGCTCGACTCCTTGCGCGCCGCGACGTGGCGGAACGGGTAGAGGTTGACGATCACGAGATCGATCGGCTCGATGCCGTGCTCGGCCAGCGAGGCCTGGTCGCCCTCGTTGTCGCGGCGCGCGAGCAGCGCGCCGTGCACGCTCGGGTGCAGCGTCTTGACGCGGCCGCCGAGCATCTCCGCGACGCCGGTCAGATCCTCGACGCGCGTCGAGGCCAGGTTGTGCTCGCGACAGGTAGGCCGCGGTGCCGGTTGTCGCGATCAGCTCGACGCCGAGCTCGACCAGCCCGTGCGCAAGCTCCAGCAGGCCCGTCTTGTCGGAGACCGAGATGAGCGCTCGCTTGACCGTCACGTGCGGGCCTTCCTTGCGATGTCGTCGAGATCGAGGGCGCCGCGGGCCACGTCCTCGACGACAGCCGGTAGAAGCTGGTGCTCCGCCGCGTGGATGCGTGCGCGCAGGCCCTCCGGAGTCTCATCGTAGTCCACCGGTACACGGCGCCCTGGGCGACGATCGGCCCGCCGTCCAGCACCTCGTCGACGAGATGCACGGTCACGCCGGTCTCGGACACGCCGGCCGCGAGCGCGTCCTCGATCGCGTGGGCGCCGGGAAACGCGGGCAGCAGCGAGGGATGCAGGTTCAGCACGCGCGAGGGAAAGCGTGCCAGGAACCCGCCGCGTCAGGATTCCCATGAAGCCCGCGCAGACGACGAGCTCGACGTCGCGAGCGGCCAGCCAGTCCGCCATCGCGCGATCGCGGCGGCTCGTGTCGCCGTCGTGATCGGCCAGCGCGAAGACGGCGCTCTCGATGCCCGCCGCGCGCGCGCGCTCCAGCGCGAACGCCTCGCCGTTGCTCGAGCAGACCCCGGCGATCGTCGCCGCGCGCCCGTGCACGCGCTCGATCAGCGCTCCCAGGTTCGAGCCCGATCCCGAGACCAGCACGCCGATCCGCACGGCGTCAGGCGTAGTCGACGCCCTCGCCGGCGACGACCTCGCCGACGAGCGATGCCTCGCAGCCGGCCGCCTCGCAGGCCGCGAGCGCCGCGGCGACGTCGCCGGGCGGGACGACCGCCACGTAGCCGAGCCCGCCGTTGAAGACGCGGCGCATCTCGTCGCGCTCGACTCCCAGCCCCGCGAGCCACGCGAAGACCGCCGGCGCCTGCCAGCTGCCCTCGTCGACGTGCGCGCCGAGGCCCTCCGGCAGGACGCGCGGCAGATTGCCGGGGAGGCCGCCGCCGGTGATGTGCGCCATCGCCCGCACGTCGCAGGCGGCCGCGCAGCGCCGCGGCCGCAGCCGCGTAGATGCGCGTCGGCGCGAGCAGATCGCCCGGCGCGTCACCCGGGGTCGAGCGCCGGCGCGCTCGAGCAGGCGGCGCACGAGCGTGAAGCCGTTGGAGTGCACGCCGCTCGCGGCCAGCCCGATCACTGCGTCGCCCGCGACGACGCGCGCACCGTCGATCGACGCCGTCGCGCTCGACGATGCCGAGCGCGAAGCCCGCGAGGTCGATGTCGTCGGCGCCGTACATGTCGGGCAGCTCGGCGGTCTCGCCGCCGAGCAGCGCGCAGCCGGCCTGGCGGCAGCCGTCCGCGACGCCCTCGACGACGTCGGCGACGCGCTCGGGGTCGAGCCGGCCGACGGCGATGTAGTCGAGGAACAGCACCGGATCGGCGCCGGAGGTGATCACGTCGTTGACGCACATCGCCACGAGATCGATGCCCGAGTCGCGCAGCCGCCCGGCCTCGCGCTGCAGCATCAGCTTCGTGCCGACGCCGTCGGTGCCCGCGACGAGCACCGGATCGCGATAGCCGCCCGCCGAGACGAGGCCGGCGAAGCCGCCGAGGTCGCCGAGCACGCGCGGCGTGCGCGTCGAGGCGACCGCGTTGCGCACGCGGTCGACGATGGCATCGGCCGCGTGCAGCGAGACACCGGCCTGGGCGTAGGACAGCGGCTCGGGGCCGCTCATGCCCGCGCGGGCTCGCGTTCGAAGCGGAGCTTGTCCGCGCCGACCGCCTCGGGCACCGGCACCGGGTAGACGCCCGTCAGGCACGCGCGGCAGAAGCGGTCGGCCGGGCGCTCGATCGCGAGCTGGAGCCCCTCGAGCGAGAGGTACGCGAGCGAGTCGGCGCCGAGGTGCTCGCGGATCTCGTCGAGGCTGCGGTCGGCCGCGATCAGCTCGTCCTTGGCCGCCATGTCGATGCCGTAGTAGCAGGGCGAGATGATCGGCGGCGCCGAGATGCGCAGGTGCACCTCGCGCGCACCCGCATCGCGCAGCATCTGCACGATCTTGCGCGTCGTCGAGCCGCGCACGATCGAGTCGTCGACGACGACGAGCCGCTGGCCCGCGATCACGTGCGCGAGCGGGTTGAACTTCAGGCGCACGCCGTGATCGCGCAGCGCCTGGTCGGGCTGGATGAACGTGCGCCCGACGTAGCGGTTCTTGATCAGGCCGTCGGCGAACGGCAGGCCCGACGCGCGCGCGTAGCCCTGCGCCGCAGGCGTGCCGGAGTCGGGCACCGGGATCACGACGTCGGCCTCGACCGGCGACTCGGCCGCGAGCCGCTCGCCCATCCGCTCGCGCTCGGAGTACAGCGTCTGGCCGTCCATCTGCGCATCCGGGCGCGCGAAGTAGATGTGCTCGAACACGCACATCGTCTCGCGCCGGCGCGGCGGCACGGCCTGGATCACGCGGTGGCCCTGCGAGTCGCAGATCACGAGCTCGCCCGGCTTCAGCTCGCGCACCTCGGTCGCGCCGATGATGTCGAGCGCCGGGGTCTCCGAGGCCACGACGGGATGCGCCGTCGAGGTCGCCGAGCACGAGCGGCCGGATGCCGTCGGGATCGCGGAAGGCGAGCAGCGTGTCCTCGCTCAGCACGACCGCGGAGAACGCGCCGCGGATGCGCTCCATCGCGTGCACCGCCCCCTCGGCGAGCGTGCCGGGGTGATGCGCGATGAGCGCGCAGATGACCTCGGTGTCGGAGGTCGAGCCGAGCTTCACGCCCTGCTCCATCAGCTCCGCGCGCAGCTCGTTGGTGTTCGTGAGGTTGCCGTTGTGGCCGAGCGCGACCGTGCGGCCCGGGCGGTGCGCGACGATCGGCTGCGAGTTCATCCAGTGCGCCGAGCCGGTGGTCGAGTAGCGCGCGTGCCCGATCGCCGCGCGCCCCGGGAGCGCCTGCAGCTTGCCCTCGTCGAAGACCTGCGCCACGAGTCCCATGTCGCGCACCGTCATCACGCGCCGGCCGTCGGAGACGGCGATGCCCGCGCTCTCCTGGCCGCGGTGCTGCAGCGCGTAGAGCGCGAAGTAGGCCAGGCGGGCGACGTCGCGGCCGGGCGCGTGGATGCCGAAGACGCCGCACATCAGCCGGCCGCCATCGCATTCGGGAGCGTGCCCTCGTAGGCCGCGCGCGCGTCGGCGAGCGGCAGCTCGAGCGCGAGCTCGCCGCAGCGCAGCGCGATCGCCGCGCCGCCCATCGCACCGATTCTCTCGAAGGGCACACCCGCAGCGTCGCACGCCTCGGCCAGGAGCGCCTCGTCCTCGGGCGCGCAGCTCGCGACGACCAGGCCGCAGCACTCGCCGAACAGCGTCGCCGCGTCGCCGCCGCGCGGCTCGATCGCAACCTCGAGGCCGCTGCCGGCGGCCAGCGCCAGCTCGGCCAGGCTGACGGCGAGGCCGCCGTCGGAGGCGTCGTGGGCCGAGCGCAGGACGCCGCCCTCGCGCGCGAGCCCGCCGAGCAGGTCGCACAGCCAGCGCAGCGCGGGCAGGTCGACCTCGGGGATGCGCCCGGCATTCCCGCCGGCGACGAGGGCCTGCCACTCCGAGCCGTCGTAGACCGGCTCCGGCCCGCCGAGCAGGAACAGCGAGCCGCTCGCGTCGGCCGGCGCCATCGGGACGGCGGACGCGGCCCGCTCCAGCACCCCGACGCAGCCGACGACCGGCGTCGGGTGGATCGGCCTGCCGCCGCTCTCGTTGTAGAGCGAGACGTTGCCCGAGACGACGGGCGTGCCGAGCACCTCGCAGGCCTCCGCCATGCCGGTGATCGCCTCGCGCAGCGCGTAGGCCGTGCCCGGGCGCTCCGGGTTGCCGAAGTTGAGGCAGTTCGTGATCGCGGCCGGCTCGGCGCCGCTGCAGGCGACGTTGAGCGCTGCCTGCGCGACCGCCTCGGCGCCGCCGCGGCGCGGATCGAGCGCGACGCGCGCGCCGTCGCCGTCGAGCGCCACCGCGATCGCGCGCTCCGACGGCGTGAGCCGCACCACGCCCGCGTCGCTCCCGGGACGGGCGACCGTGCCCGAGCCGACGACCTGGTCGTACTGCTCGTAGACCCACGTCTTGGCGCAGATGTTCGGCGCGGCCAGCAGGCGCAGCAGCAGATCCTGTCGGATCCTCGACCGCCGGCACGTCCTCCGGCGGGAGCGACTGCTCGACGAGCAGCTCGGGGCGCTGGGCGTGAAGGGGATAGCGCGGTGCGTCGGCGAGCGCCTCGGCGGGCATGTCCCCGACGACCTCGCCCTCCCAGCGGCAGCGCAGGCGACCGTCGCCGGTGACCTCGCCGATCGCCGTGCACGGCAGCTGCCAGCGCGCGCAGACCGCCTCGACCTCGCTCAGGCGCGCCGGCTCGACGATCGCGCACATGCGCTCCTGCGACTCCGAGATCATGATCTCGAACGGCTGCATGCCCTGCTCGCGCAGCGGCACGCGCTCGAGCTCCAGCTCGATGCCGACGCCGCCGCTCGCCGCCATCTCGGACGTCGACGACGCGAGACCCGCCGCGCCCAGATCCTGCACCGAGACGACGAGGCCGAGCCGGGCCAGCTCGAGCGTGCACTCGATCAGCTTCTTGCCCGTGAACGGGTCGCCGACCTGCACGCTCGGCCGCTTGTCCTGGTCGGTCTCGTCCAGATCCTGCGAGGCCAGCACGCTCGCGCCGCCGATGCCGTCGCGGCCCGTCGTCGCGCCGAACAGGACGACGAGGTTGCCGGGGCCGGCGGCGCTCGCGCGCACGAGCTCGTCCGCGCGCAGCAGGCCGATGCAGAGCGCGTTGACGAGCGGGTTCTGGCGGTAGGCCGCGTCGAACACGGTCTCGCCCGCGACGTTCGGGACGCCGACGCAGTTGCCGTAGCCGCCGATGCCGCGGACGATCCCGCGGAACAGCTCGCGCGGGCGCTCCTCGTCGAGCGGGCCGAGCCGCAGCGAATCGCCCAGGGCGATCGGGCGCGCGCCCATCGCGAAGATGTCGCGCAGGATCCCGCCCACTCCCGTGGCGGCGCCCTGGTACGGCTCGACCGCGGACGGGTGGTTGTGGCTCTCGACCTTGAACGCGATCGCGAGGCCGTCGCCGACGTCGATCACGCCGGCGTTCTCACCCGGCCCCTGCAGCACGCGCGCGCTGTGCGTGGGCAGGCGGCGCAGCTCGAGGCGGGAGTGCTTGTAGCCGCAATGCTCCGACCAGAGCAGCGAGAAGACCGCCAGCTCGAAGTCGTTCGGCGGCCGATCGAGCGCTCCCTCGATCTGCGTGTACTCGGCGTCCGTCAGCCCGAGGGCACGATGGAGCGGCTGTTGGGTCGCCTGTGTCACGCGTTCACGTGATGCTATCGAACCCTCCCGCGACCCCCCTCCTCCCGGCGCTCTCCCGGCACGCTCCGGCACTGACACGTCACGTAGTGGCTTGCCAGTCTGGATCCCCGGCGACGACGCGAGAGGAGTGCGCATGACAGGCAAGACGGTGCAGCTGCCGTGGGGCAAGGCGACGGTCGAGGAGGAGGCGATCGTCGCGGGCAGCGAGAGCGAACGAGCCATGGAGCTCGGCGTCGCGCGCCTCACCGGCGCCGACGGCGAGCAGCTGCTGCGCTTCTTCTACCGCGCGGACGGCCGCACGGTGCGCGGGCCCGCTGACGCTGCGCCCGTCCGAGGTCGCGGCGCTCGCGCTCGAGCTGCGCAAGCAGCCTGCGCTGCGCAAGCTCGTGGCCGGGCTCGGGAAGTGAGTCGGGCCGTCAGGAGCCGCGGAGGTCGCGCGCGAGCTCGGCGTCGCGGGCCTCGGCGATCGCCGCGAGCTCCTCCGGGCCGGCCCACAGCGCGCGCTGGAGATCGCCCGCGTCGTCCGCATTCGAGAGCACCGGGAAGAGCTCCCCGGCGACGCGCTGCCACGTGTCGATGCCTCCGAGCGCGGCCGCGGCGAACGGCCCCACGTGCTCCCAGCGGCGCGCGTTGCCGAAGCGCACGACCTCGTCCACCGCCTCGGGCGTCGCGACGCCGTGGTCGACGATCCAGAGCGCCTCGCGCAGGAGCGCGTGCTGCAGCCGGTTCCAGATGAAGCCGGGCACGTCGCGCTGCACGAGCACCGGTCGCTTGCCGCAGCTGGCGACGGCCGCGTGAGCCAGCTCGATCGCCTCGGGCCGGCTGTGGGCGCCCGCGATCACCTCGACGAGCGGCATCAGCAGCGGCGGGTTCCAGTAGTGGGTGCCGACGGTGCGCTCGGGCGCGCCGCAGGCATCGCCGATCGCGCCGATCGAGAGCGAGGAGGTGTTGCTGGCGATCACGGCGTCCGGGAAGTGCGCGGCGATCGGCGTCAGCACCTCGCCCTTGAGCGCCAGATCCTCCGGCACCGACTCGACGACCAGGTCGCAGCGCTCGATCGAGTCCAGCGTGTCGGTCACCGTCACCTCGGCCGCGGCGCGCATCGTCACCTCCTCGGGGCGGAGGCGGAGCTGCAGCACGGTCGCGAACGCCTGCTCGACGCGGGCCCGGGTGGTCTCGGGAGCGCGTGCGTAGCACTGCACGCGGTGGCCGCCGAGTGCGTACTCGGCCGCGATCTGCGAGCCCATCAGCCCGGCACCTACGACGACGACATCCATCAACCGCGATCATAGGGCGATGAGAATCGTGATCACGGGTGGACTCGGCATGCTCGGCACCGAGCTCGCACGCCGGCTGCGGGCGACGCGCCCCGAGGATGAGCTCGTCCTGCTCGACATGCCGGCCGCGCTGGCCGCGCCCGACGACCTCGCCGACGTCAAGGTGCTGCGCGGCGACATCCGCGACGAGGCCCTGCTGCGCGAGGCGCTCGACAGCCCCGAGGTGGCGATCGTGCATCTCGCCTCGGTCGTCAGCGCGGGCGCGGAGCGCGACTTCGACGCGGCGCTCGAGGTCAACGTGGACGGCGGACGCGCGCTCGTCGAGGCCTGCCGCGCGCACGCGACCGCGCCGCGTCTCGTGTTCACGAGCTCGCTGGCCGTGTTCGGCGGCGAGCTCGCGCTCGGGCCGGTGGACGACGACACGCGGCTGACGCCGTCGACGACCTACGGCGCGACGAAGGCGATGCTCGAGCTGCTGTTCGCCGACGCGACGCGCAAGGGGTTCCTGGATGCGCGCTCCGCGCGGCCGCCGACGGTGATCGTGCGGCCCGGCGCCCCGAACGCGGCCGCGTCGAGCTTCGCCAGCGCCGTCGTGCGCGAGCCGCTCGCCGGACGCGCGTCGACGTTGCCGGTGAGCCTCGACCTGCCGACCGTCGTGATCGGCGTCGACACCACCGTCGGCTGCCTGGCGCGCCTGCTCGAGATCGACGGCGACGCGCTCGGGAGCGGCCGCGCGCTCAACCTCCCCGGGCTCGTCGCGACCTCGGGCGAGCTGCTCGAGGCCGTGCACGCGCTCGTCGACCCGGCGACGCTCGCGCCGCTCGAGGTCGCCGTCGACCCCGCCGTCGAGAGCATGGTGCGCAGCTGGCCGATCGACTGGAGCTCGTCGCGGGCGGACGCCATCGGCCTACCGCGCGACGAGGACGCGGCGGGCATCGTGCGCGCCTACCTGAAGCGCATCGGGCGGTGAGCACCGAGCAGGCCGCCGCGTTCGAGGCCTGCGAGCGCCAGGACGGTGCGGAGCGCACGTTCCCGTTCGGCCCGCAGGTCACGGTCTTCAAGATCGCCGGCAAGATCTTCGCGTTCGTCGAGCACGAGCGCACGCCGGTGCGGATCACGCTCAAGTGCGACCCCGAGCACGGCGAGATGCTGCGCGCCGAGCACGCCGCGATCGACCGCGGATACCACATGGACAAGCGCCACTGGATCACGATCACGCTCGACGCAGGCCTCCCGCAAGGTCTGATCGAGGAGCTGATCGAGGACTCCTACGACCTCGTCGCACCGCGCCGCAAGGCATAGCGGTCCGTTGTACGGCATCGTTGAGGGGGTGGAATCCCTCGCGAACGACGTGACGCGGATGCCGGTGACCGTGTCGGCCGAGTGGCACAGCACGCCCGTGACGACCGACCCGCCCCGCACCGCGCAGCACCTCGAGTGGCGCGTGACGTTCCTGCTGCGCGCGCCGGAGCCGATCTACGTCGCCGCCCTGCTCACGCACGGCGGCGAGATGCACTGGGGCCTGAAGATCGACGAGCCCGCGGGCGAGGTCGAGCTCAGGGCCACATTCTCGCCGTGGCGCTTCCGCACATCGGAGGGCGTGCAGGTCGACTTCGAGGGGCGGCGGACGCGCGTCACCGACGCCGTGCTCAAGCAGGACGCGCGCGACGTCGCGACCATCACTGCGCCCGCGAGCACGCGGACGGGCGAGATCACCGAGGTGCTGAGCATGCCGGGCCACGCGATCACGCTCGCGTTCGTGGCGTTCGCAGAACGCGATACCGAGACCCGCCGGCTCGGCCGCTGGCAGGTCAGGCCGGACGTGGTCACGCACCTCTCCGCGAACCTGGCCCCGCTCGCGAGCGGGTACCAGACCGGAACCGTGGTCGCCTAGGCCGGGACGGGAGCCGCGCTGCGGTGCGCCTTCGCGAGCGCGACCAGGCCCTCGAGCAGCGGACGGCCGCCGACGGGGCCGAGCAGCTCGTCCATCGCGTGCTCCGGATGCGGCATCAGGCCGCAGACGTTGCCGGCCTCGTTCGTGATGCACGCGACATCGGCGAGTGCGCCGTTCGGGTTCTCGGCGTAGCGCAGCGCGACCTGGCCCGCGGCCTCGACGCGCTCGTGCTCGGCCGGCGGCGCGTACCAGGCGCCGTCGTGGTGCTTGACCGGCACGCGCAGGACATCGCCGGGCGCGAGGCCCGCGAGCCAGGGCGAGCCGGCGTGCTGGACGACGAGATCGACGTCGCGGCAGACGAAGCGCCCGTGGTGGTTGGGGCGCAGCACGCCCGGCAGGAGCCCGGCCTCGCACAGCACCTGGAAGCCGTTGCAGATGCCGAGCACGGGCCCGCCCGCGGCGGCGAAGGCCTCGACCTCGCGCATCATCGGCGCGAAGCGGGCGATCGCGCCGGCGCGCAGGTAGTCGCCGTACGAGAAGCCGCCGGGGACGATCACGCCGCTGCAGCCGTCCAGGTCGGCATCGCCGTGCCACAGCGCGACGGCCTCGCCGCCCGCGAGCTCGGCCGCACGCAGCGCGTCGCGGTCGTCGCAGGTCCCAGGGAACGAGATCACGCCGATGCGCGGGCGGCGGCTCACTCGGCCACGACCTCGTGCTCCGACGGAGCCTCGTAGCCCTCGACCACGACCTCGTAGCCCTCGATGAGGCCGTTCGCGAGCACGCGGTCGGCGGCCTCGCGGCCGACGCGCTCCGCCTCCGCGGCATCGTCGACGTCGAGCTCGACGTCGAACACGCGGCCCGCGCGCACCGAGCTCGCCGGGTAGCCGAGTGTCGTGAGCGCCTGGCGAATGGCCTCGCCCTGCGGATCGAGGATGCCCTCCTTGGGCCTGACGAGCACCGTCACCTTCACGCGCGCACCCCCATCTCCTCGAGGTAGGCCGCGAACGGCCGTCCCGCGAGCCGCTCGTAGGCCTCGCGGTAGCGCGCGGCCGTGCCGTCGCGCACCTCGTCGGGCAGCTCGGGGCCGGGCGGCGTCTTGTCCCAGTCCTGCGTCTCGAGCCAGTCGCGCACGAACTGCTTGTCGAAGGAGGGCGGCGAGGAGCCGGGCGCGTAGCTGTCGGCGGGCCAGAAGCGCGACGAGTCGGGCGTCAGCACCTCGTCGGCGACCACGAGCGCGCCGTCGCCGTCGATCCCGAACTCGAACTTCGTGTCCGCCAGGATGATGCCGCGCTCCAGGGCCGCCGCGGCCGCGCGCTCGTAGAGCGCGATCGAGACGCGCTCGACCTCGCGGTAGCGCTCGGCGCCGACGAGCTCGATGCCCTGCTCGGCGCTGATGTTCTCGTCGTGCCCGCTCGTGGCCTTCGTCGACGGGGTGAAGAGCGTCTGCGGCAGCCGGTCGGCCTCGCGCAGACCGTCGGGCAGCGGGATGTCGCACACGGCGCCGGTGCGCTTGTAGTCCTTCCAGCCCGAGCCCGCGAGGTAGCCGCGCACGATGCACTCGAGCGGCAGGATCTCGAGCCGCTTCACGAGCAGCGTGCGCCCGGCGAGATCGGGATCGCGCGCGCCCTCGGGGAAGTCGCTCAGCTTCGCCGAGATCACGTGGTTGCGGACGATGTCGCCGGTGAGCGCGAACCAGTGCAACGAGAGCGCGTTGAGTACGCGGCCCTTGTCCGGGATCAGCGTCGGCAGGACGACGTCGAATGCCGAGATGCGGTCCGACGCGACGAGCAGCAGGCGGCCGTCGCCCGCGTCGTAGAGCTCACGCACCTTGCCGGAGGCGAGATGGTCGAGCGCGAGCGAGCTAGACATGAGCTGCCTCCAGGCGGTCGAATGCGACGCTCGCGTTCCGGAGCGCGGCGTCCAGGTCGAAGATACGGTCGAGCGTAGCGGCGTCGAGCAGTGCCGCCGCCTCGGGGTCGGCCTCGAGCAGATCCCTGAGCGGCAGCTCCTCGTCGAACGCGCGCAGGGCGTTCCGCTGCACGATGGCATACGCGGCCTCGCGCGCCAGACCGCCCTCGACGAGCGCGAGCAGGACAGCCCCCGAGAACGTCAGTCCATGCGCTGCGTCGATGTTGCGGCGCATGCGCTCGGGATAGACCTCGAGCCCCTCCATCACCCAGGCGAAGCGGTCGAGCAGGTAGTGCGCGAGCGTCGTCGAGTCGGTCAGCACGACGCGCTCGGCGGAGGAGTGCGAGATGTCGCGCTCGTGCCACAGCGGCACGTTCTCGAAGCCGGCCACGGCATTGCCTCGCAACACGCGCGCGAGGCCGCTGATGCGCTCGCACGTGATCGGGTTGCGCTTGTGGGGCATCGCCGAGGAACCCTTCTGCCCGCGCGCGAACGGCTCGGCCGCCTCACGCACCTCGCTGCGCTGCAGATGCCGGATCTCGGTCGCGAAGCGATCGAGCGAGCTGCCGAGGATCGCGAGCGCGGCGAGCAGCTCGGCATGGCGGTCGCGCCCGACGACCTGGGTGGCGACGTCCTCACGGCCCAGCCCGAGTGTCTCCAGCGCGATCTCCTCGACGCGCGGATCGACGTTGCCGTAGGCGCCGACGGCGCCCGAGAGCTTGCCGACCGCGACGCCGGCGAATGCGCGCTCGACGCGCTCACGGTTGCGGCGCAGGTCGTACCACCAGCCGAGCAGCTTGAGCCCGAAGGTCGTCGGCTCGGCGTGCACTCCGTGGGTGCGGCCCATGCTCGGCGTGCTGCGGTGCTCGAGCGCCCGGCCCATCACCGCGGCGAGCGCGCGGTCGAGCCCCTCGAGCAGCTCGGCGCCTGCCGCTCGCAGCTGCAACGCCAGTCCCGTGTCGACGACGTCCGAGGAGGTCAGTCCGTAGTGGAACCAGCGCGACTCCTCGCCCACCTGCTCCGCGACCGCCTCCGTGAACGCGATCACGTCGTGGTGGGTGCGCTGCTCGATCTCCCGGGCGCGCTCGACCAGCGCCGCGTCGGCGCGTGCATGCTCGCGGACGGCGGCGACGGCGCTCGCGGGCACCACGCCGAGCTGCTGCCACGCGGCCATGGCCGCGAGCTCGACCTCGAGCCAGGCCGCCAGGCGTCCCTCGTCGCTCCAGATGGCCTTCAGCCGTGGGAGCGAGTACCGGGCAATCACCCTGGCAGTGTACGAGCAGCGAGCCCGGCGCCGAGCTCCTGCGCGACCTCCGCCAGGGCGAGCACGTCGGCATCGGTCGAGCGGTGGTGCGTCAGGCACGGCCGCAGCGCGAACGCGCCGCGGATCGTCGTGCCCGAGGTGAGCACCCGCCCGTCGCGCTGCATCGCGTCGAGCAGCGCGCGATTGTGGGCATCGAGCGCCGCCGCGTCGTCCATCCCGGGCGGGTGGTGGCGGTAGACGACGACCGAGAGCTGCGGCTCGTCGAGCAGGTCGAGATCGGGCGCTGCGCGCACCGCATCGGCGAGCAGCCGCGCGAGCCGCAGGTCGTTCTCGATCGCATCGACGAGCGCGTCCGCGCCGTAGGCCTCGAACGCCATCCACGGGCCGAGCCCGCGGAACGGGTGCGTCACCTCGATGCCCTCCCAGACCGGCCAGACCGGGCCGGCGAAGGGCCCGTCGCCGACGTTCTCGAGATACGCCGCCTCACCCGCGAACGCGGCGGCCAGCGCGCCGGGGTCGCGCAGGAGCACGCAGCCCACCGCCTTCGGCAGGTACAGCCACTTGTGCGGATCGATCGCGAGCGAGTCGACGCGGTCGAGACCGTTGAAGAGCGCGGCGCTCGTCGGCGCCGCCGCGGCCGGCGCGCCGTAGGCGCCGTCGACGTGCATCCAGATGCCGTGCTCGGCGCAGATGTCGGCGAGCGCGTCGAGCGGATCGACGGCGCCGGTGCTCGTCGTGCCCGCCACCCCGACCACCGCGACCGGAGTCACGCCGGTCGCGCAGATCGCTCTCGATGGCGCGCGCGAGCTCGTCGGGCCGTATCCGGAATGCGTCGTCGCAGCGGATGACGCGCAGGGACCGCCGGCCCAGGCCGAGCAGGTCGCAGGCGCGGGCGATCGAGTTGTGCGCCTGCTCGGACGCGTAGACGGCCGCCGAGCCGGGTGCCACGCCGTGCTCGCGTGCGTCGGGAAACGCGCGTCCGCGGGCGCACGCCAGGCCCGTCATGTTCGCGAGCGTTCCGCCGCTCGTGAAGTGGCCGCCCCCGGCCGGGAACCCGATCAGCTCGGCGAGCCACCGCCACGTCACGTCCTCCAGCTCCGAGGCGAGACCTGCTCCGCCGCCGAGGTTGGAGTCGAGCGCCGCGGCGAGCACCGCGGCGGCGATGCCTGCCTCGAGGCCCGAGCCGTCGATGAACGGGAACGAGCGCGGATGCGAGTGCGAGTGCGAGCGCGGGAGGACCTCGCTCGCGACGCGCTCGATCGTCGCCTCGAGGCCCTTGCCCTGGCGGGGGAGCGGCACGCGGTAGACCTCGCGATCCTCCTCGCTGAGCATTCCCGCGGCCGGCAGTCCGTCCACGTCGCGGCGGAAGGCCGCGGCCCGCTCGCCCGCGAGGGCAATCGCGCGCGCAGCCTCCTCGGGCGTGCCGAACGCGCTCATTCCCCGTACGCGATCGGCGTCCCGCCCTGCGCGAGGATGCGCGACGCGAAGATCGCCGCGTTGCGCGCACCGCCGATCGCCATGCAGCCCACCGGCACGCCCGGGGGCATCTGCGAGATCGCGAGCAGCGCGTCCATGCCGCCCAAGCCGCCCGATTCGATCGGCACGCCGATCACGGGCAGTTCCGTGTACGCGGCCACGACTCCGGGGAGCGCCGCCGCCATGCCCGCGCCGCAGATGATCACGCGGATGCCGCGCACCGACGCGCTCTCGGCGTAGGCCGCGACTTCCTTGGGATTGCGGTGGGCCGAGATGACGCGGATCTCGTACGAGAGCGCGCGCTCCTCGAGCTCCTTGCAGGCCTTCTCCATGACGGGCCGATCGGACTCTGAGCCCATGAGGATTCCGACGAGCGGAGCCGTCGCCTCGAGGCCGGGGATCATGTCCTCCATCTCGGCCGGCGAGGGTGTGGGGCTCGGGATGTCGGGGCTATTCGTTGGAAATTCAGACACGTGCTTCCTCCTCGGCCGCCCGCAGCGCGATGTCGCTGCGCACGTGCTTGCCTTCGAATTCGATCTCCTCCGCGCCCGCGAGCGCCCGCTCGCGTGCGAGGTGCAGCGTCGGGGCCGTCGCGGTGACGCCGAGCACCCGGCCCGACGCGACCACCAGGCGCCCATCCCGCAGCGCGGTGCCCGCGTGCTGCACGCTCACCCCGGGCAGCGCCTCGGCGCGCTCGATGCCCGTGATCGGCTGGCCGGTGCGCGTGGCATCGGGATAGCCCGGCGCGGCGAGCACGAGCGTGACCGCGGCGTCGCTCCCGACGCCGAGCGCGACCTCGTCCGGCGCGCCGTGCGCGATCGCCGCGAGCGCGGCGGCGAGATCGCCGCTGAAACGCGCGACCAGCGCCTGCGTCTCCGGGTCGCCGAAGCGGACGTTGTACTCCAGCACGCGCGGCCCGTCCGCGGTCAGCATGAGCCCGGCGTACAGGCAGCCCGAGAACGGGATGCCGCGCCGCGCCAGCTCGGCCAGGAGCGGCTCGTGCACGAGCCGCGCAGCGTCCGCGGTCGCCGCATCGTCGAACCACGGCACCGGCGAGTAGGCGCCCATGCCGCCCGTGTTCGGCCCCGTGTCGCCGTCGCCGACGCGCTTGAAGTCCTGGGCCGCGGCGAGCGGCCGTGCCGTCTGTCCGTGGCAGAGCGCCAGCAGCGAGACCTCGTCGCCGACGAGCAGCTCCTCGACGACGACCACCCGGCCGGCGTCGCCGAAGGCCCCGCCGACGAGACTCGCCTCGATCGCCGCCTCCGCCGAGGCGCGATCGGGGCAGACCGCGACGCCCTTGCCCGCCGCCAGTCCGTCGGCCTTGACCACGCACGCACCGCCGAGCTCGTCGACGGCGCGCAGCGCCTCGTCGCTGTCGGTGCAGGTCCAGTAGCGCGCGGTCGGTACGCCCGCGGCCAGCATGAGCTTCTTGGAGAACGCCTTGGAGCCCTCGACGAGCGCAGCGCCCGACGAGGGACCGAAGACGGGGATCCGCGCGCGCCGCAGCGCGTCGCCAAGGCCGAGCACGAGCGGCAGCTCCGGCCCGATCACGACGAGCCCGACCTCGAGGTGGTGCGCCAGCGCGACGATTCCACCGAGGTCGTCCACGGCCACGTCGTGACAGGTGGCGACGCGAGCGATGCCAGGGTTGCCGGGAGCGCAGTGCAGTTCGCGACAGGTGGGGCTCGCGGCGAGCGCCTGCGCAAGCGCGTGCTCCCGCCCGCCCGAGCCGACGAGCAGGATCCTCATCGCGCCGAGTCTACTAATGCGGCGGAGCGCCACCCGCACGAGTGGGGCCTGGCCCCGCACGTGCGGGGCCAGGCCCCAGTTGTGCGGCTAGAGGCCGGCGACGGCTGCGGGGGCTGCGATCCGGGCCGGCGGGAGGAGTTCCAGGTCGCCTGCCGTCACGTCGTCGCCGCAGGTCAGGCAGCGCCAGGCGGTGGGCGGGACGCGGCCGCCGCAGCCGATGTGGGCGGCGAGGTAATCCGGCTCTGCGCGGCCGAGGTGGTCGATGCCGAAGCGGCCGAGCGTGACGATGACGGGCGCGAGGGCGCGGCCGCGCTCGGTCAGCGCGTAGCTCGCGCGCAGCGGGCGCTCGCTGTAGCGCTGGCGCGTGACGAGCCCGAGATCCTCGAGCCGGCGCAGGCGCCCCGCGAGCAGGTTGGGCGCGATCGGGTCGAGCGAGCGGGCCAGATCGCCGTAGCGCGTGATGCCCCGCAAGAGGTCGCGAACGATCAGGAGCGTCCAGCGATCGCCGACCGCGTCAAGCGTCGCTGCGACCGGGCAGTCGTCGGGATAGGTGGACATGGCATTACTATACTTCGTATAGTCACTTGAAACTATCTAGGAGGTGAGGTTGTGATCGCGTACGTCGATGGGAAGTGGACGCCGGCCGGTGAGGCGAGCGTCTCGGTGCTCGACCACGGCCTGCTCTACGGCGATGGCGTGTTCGAGGGAATCCGCGTCTACGACGGCCGGCCGTTCCTGATGGACGAGCACCTCGACCGTCTCGAGGCCTCCGCGCGGGCGATCGTCCTCGACCTGCCCGCGGGTCGCGAGGAGATCGCGGCGGTCTGCCGCGAGGCCATCCGGCGCTCCGAGCACGCCGACGGCTACCTGCGCGTGGTCGTCACGCGCGGCGTGGGCGCGCTCGGCGTCTCGCCGCACACCTGCGGCCGCCCGAGCCTGATCGTGATCTCGGCGCCGCTCTCGCTCTACCCGCCCGAGCGCTACCGCGACGGCGTGCGGCTGATCACCTCCAGCCTGCGCCGGAGCGCAAGCGACGCTCTCCCCCCGCAGGTCAAGAGCCTCAATTACCTGACGAGCGTGCTCGCCTCGATCGAGGCGCGCCGCCAGGGCGCCGACGAGGCCGTGCTGCTGAACGCCCAGGGCCTGATCGCGGAGTGCACGGCCGACAACCTCTTCGTCGTCAGCCGCGGGCGCGTGCTCACCCCGGCGGTGGCGAGCGGCGCGCTCGCCGGCATCACGCGCGCGCTCGTCGTGCAGCTGCTCGGCGACCTCGGCATCGAGGCCGTCGAGGCGGCGCTCACGCCCGTCGACGCGTGGACGGCCGACGAGCTGTTCCTGACCGGCACGGGTGCCGAGATCGTGCCCGTGTGCGAGATCGACGGCCGACCGCTGCCCGCCGCCCGCCCGGTGACCGACCGCGTTCGCGCGGCCTTTACGGCCTACGTGAGCGCGCGCGCCGCGGCCGTCGAGGCGTCGGCCGTCAGCACCTGATCGCGGCGCGGGCCGACGCTGACGAGCCCCACGGGCACGCCGAGCCGCTCGGCGACGAACGCGACATAGCGCTGCGCCGCGGCCGGCAGGTCGCCGAAATGGCGCGCGCCGTCGATCGGCTCGCCCCAGCCCTCGAGCGTCTCCCACACCGGCTCGGCGTGGTGGAAGTCGGACTGATGGGCCGGGAAGTGCTCGCTCACGCTGCCGTCCCGTAGCCGGTAGCCGACGCACACCGGGATCTCGCTCACCGCCGAGAGCACGTCGAGCTTCGTCAGCACGAGCTCCGTGAAGCCGTTCACGCGCGCCGCGAAGCGCAGCCCGACGAGGTCGAGCCAGCCGCAGCGCCGCGGGCGTCCCGTGACGGTCCCGAACTCGCCGCCGGCCTCGCGCAAGGCGTCCGAGGCCGCAGCCTCCGCCTCGCTCGGGAACGGCCCCTCGCCGACGCGCGTGAGGTAGGCCTTGGCCACGCCTGCGACCGCGCCGATGCGCGTCGGCCCGATGCCGAGGCCGACGCAGGCGGCGCCGGCGATCGGGTTCGACGAGGTGACGAACGGATACGTGCCGTGGT
Organism: uncultured Actinomycetes bacterium; assembly: GCA_963705965.1. GTDB lineage: Bacteria > Actinomycetota > Thermoleophilia > Gaiellales > JALYLC01 > JALYLC01. Next base: position 166,703 of record CAVPLI010000010.1, read on the forward strand.
CGAGATCGAGCAGCGTGCCCTGGGCGCCCTCGCAGAGCACCGGGTCGCCGCGGTCGAGCGCCTCGTTCACGAGCAGCGACACGTCGGCGATGTAGGGCGCGAGCCGCGCGGCGTGCCGCGCGGCCGAGGCCTGGATCGCCTCGGCGTCGAGCCGGCCGATGCCGTACAGGAAGCCGAGCTGCTCGTTCTTCAGCTCGAGCGCGGTCGCGATCTTCTCGCGCAGGATCTTGGCGTCGAGCAGGTCCTGGACGCGGATGCCGACGCGCGCGGCCTTGTCGGCGTAGGTCGGCCCGATGCCGCGCCGCGTCGTGCCGATCTGGAGCGCGCCGAGGTGCAGCTCGGAGGCCTGGTCGAGCACGCGGTGCCACGGCATCACGAGATGCGCGTTGCCCGAGATGCGCAGGCCCTCGGCGGAGCGGCCGCGCGCGGCGAGCTCGTCGAGCTCCTCGCACAGCACCTCGGGGTCGAGCACGACGCCGTTGCCGAGGACGCAGAGCTTGCCCGGGAAGAGGATGCCGCTCGGCAGCAGCCGGAACTTGAACGTCTCGTCGCCGACCTGCACGGTGTGCCCGGCGTTGTTGCCGCCCTGGTAGCGCGCGACGACCGCGAACGACTCCGCCAGCAGGTCGACGATCTTGCCCTTGCCCTCGTCGCCCCACTGGGCGCCGACGACGACGGTGGCGGTGGCTGGGCTCACCGCGGCAGGGTAGACGCCCTAGGTACGGGCGGAGGCGTAATCGTCGACGAAGCGCGTGTAGCGCGACTGGAAGCGCAGGTTGACCATGCCGACCGGCCCGTTGCGGTGCTTGGACACGATCAGCTCGGAGAGGTCGTTCGACGGGTCGTCCGGGCGCACTTCCTCGCCCTCCGACTTGCGGTAGTAGGCGTCGCGGTAGATGAACATGACGACGTCGGCGTCCTGCTCGATCGCGCCCGACTCGCGCAGGTCGGAGAGCACGGGGCGCTTGTCCTGGCGCTGCTCGACGGCGCGCGAGAGCTGCGAGAGCGCGAGCACCGGGACGTCGAGGTCGCGCGCGAGCATCTTCAGCGAGCGCGAGATCTGCGAGATCTCCTGCACCCGGTTGTCGGATGGCGTCGAGGCCTGCATCAGCTGGATGTAGTCGACGACGACCATCGCGAGCCCGCTGCCGCCCTTCTGCTTCGCGGCCAGGCGGCGCGCCTTGGCGCGCATCTCCATCACGGTCATGGCGCCCGAGTCGTCGATGTGGAGCGGCGCCGAGCCGAGCGTCTCCATGGCGCCGGTGACGCGCATCCAGTCGCCGTCCTCGAGCTGCCCGAGGCGCAGGCGGCTCTGGTCGACCTTGCCGACGGAGCACAGCAGGCGCTGCGCGATCTCGGCCTTCGACATCTCGAGCGAGAACAGCGCGACCGGCTTCTGCAGGGTCACCGCCACGTGCTCGGCGATGTTGAGCGCGAGGCTCGTCTTGCCCATCGAGGGGCGCGCGGCGAGGATCACGAGGTTCGACTTCTGCAGGCCCGAGGTCAGCCGGTCGAGCTCGCCGAAGCCCGTCGGGAGACCCGTCACGCCGGTGCCGTCGCCGTGCTCGAAGAGCAGCGTCAGCCGGTGGAAGGCCTCGTCGAGCGGCTGCTTGATGAGCGTGAAGTCCTCGCTCGTGCCGTTCTGCGAGATCTCGTAGACCTTCTGCTCGGCCATGTCGAGCAGCTCGCGCGTGTCGCCGGGACGGTCGTAGCCGAGCTGGGCGACCTCGGTGCCGACGCGGATCAGGCCGCGCAGGAGCGCCATCTCGCGCACGATCTCGGCGTAGCGCCGAGCATTCGTGACGACGGGCACGGCCTCGGCCAGCGCGAAGACGGCGGGGCGTCCTCCGACCTGATCGAGCGAGCCGCGCTGATCCAGCCGGTCGCACACCGAGACCTGGTCGACGGGTTCCGAGCCCTGGTAGAGGTCGAGCATCGCGGCGAAGATCTCGCCGTGCCCGCCGCGGTAGAAGTCCTCGGCCTTGAGCACCTCGGTGGCCTCGGAGACGGCCACCTCCGAGAGCAGCATCGCGCCGAGCACCGACTGCTCGGCGTCGAGATCCTGCGGCGGCAGCCGACCGCCGATGTCCTCGCGCTCGGGCGCGTGGCTGCTCATGCTTGGCCCCTCACCGGCGCAGCCTAGCCGTGGCGTGCGGCGCGCGGCCGAGCGCGGCGTGACGCACTCCCGCTCTTTGCGCTGAGAACGCATTCAAGAACCGCTGGTAGTCTCGCTGTCGATGCCGGCGCATGGGATCCCGACGGCTGAGGATCTCCTCGCGCTGCCCATCGATGGCCTGCCCGACGAGATCGTCTCGATCGCGGAGCGATTGGCGGCGGCGCCGGTCGGCCTCTACGTCGTGGATCTGGAAGGGGTCGCCCTGCGGCGGCTCGCCGGAGCGAGCTCCTTTCCGGAGGAGGTGCCGATCCCGCAGATGGCGGGGCCGGAGATCCCGACCGGCCATCTCGCGGCGCTCGAGCGCGATTTCGCAGCGCGCGAGATCGGGGCCGTGGTGCCCCTCTGGCTCCGGCACCGGGCGATCGCCGTGTTCCTGGTGGATGGGGCGCCGGGCACCTCGCTGGACGATTTCGCAACCCGCGCCGCCGGCGTACTGGAGCTGTCGATCCGTTACACCGACCGGCTCGCCGGCGCGCGCCACCGGCAGCGCGCGACCGCCGGAGCCGAGCTCCAGCAATTGCTCCTGCCCCCGCGGATCGCCGGGATGCGCGGTGCCGAGATCGCCGGCTCGGTACTGCCGGCCTACGACGTCGGAGGCGACTGGTTCGAGCACATCGCCGATCGCGGCGGCGCATGGCTGGCCGTCGCCGACGCATCCGGCAAGGGCCCGCGCGCGTCGGCCCTCAGCGCGCTGACGCTGGCCGCGCTGCGCGCGACGCGCGAGGCGGGCGGATCGCTCGCCGAGGCCGCCGGCGAGATGGATCGCGCGATCCTCGGCTTCGGCGATCCGTCGATGTTCGTGACGGCCCTGCTCGCGCGCTGGAACTACGCGGACAGCACGCTCGAATGGCTCACGTTCGGCCATCCCCAGCCGTGCCGCATCACGGCGAGCGGCGAGCTCGACGATCTCAGCGGCACGGTGCTCCCGCCTCTCGGACTGCTCTCCGGCCAGCCGTTCGCCCTCATGCGCGTCACGCTCCGGCCCGGCGACCGCGTCGTCTTCTATTCCGACGGCGTGATCGAGCGCCGGAGCGGCGATGACCGCCTCGGGATCGACGGCCTGCACGCGCACATCCGATCGGCCTCCGAGCCGTCGGCGGCGTCGCTGCTGACGCACATCCTCAGCCACGTGAGCGGGTTGCACGAGACGCCGCTCGAGGACGACGCCACCGTCGTGATCCTGGGCGTGCTCGAGGACCAGACGCACGAGCCCCCGGCAGCGCCTGAAGGCATCAGTCCTCGGGAACGGGCAGGTCGAACGTCGAGCCCTCGGCGGGCACGACCATCGTCTTGACGGTCGCGACGACCTCGGGGAAGACCTCGATGTCGACCTGGTAGGTGCCGAGGCGGCGGATCGGCTCGTCGAGCTGCACCTTGCGGCGGTCGACGCGGATCTTGCGCGCACGCCAGATCTCGTCCGCGATGTCGGCCGGCGTGACGGAGCCGTAGAGGCGGTCGCCCGCGCCGGCGAGCACCGGGATCGTGAGGATCGTGGTCGTCAGCGTGCGCGCGATCTCCTGCGCCTGCTCGGTCGTGCGCGCCTGCTGCTTCATGCGCACCGACTCGGTCTGCTTGATCTCGGCGATGCGGGCCTCGGTCGCCTGCTCGGCGAGCCGGCGAGGCACGAGGTAGTTGCGCAGGTAGCCGGACTTGACGCTCACGACATCGCCGCGTGCGCCGAGGTGATCGACGTCCTGCAACAGGATCGCCCTGTGCTGCTTGCGAGCCATCGGGTCAGGCTCCCGTGTACGGCAACAGCGCCATCTCGCGGGCGCGCTTGATCGCCACCGCCACCTGGTTCTGGTGCCGGCGGCACGCGCCCGTGATGCGGCGCGAGCGGATCTTGCCCTTCTCCGAGATGTAGCGCCGGAGGGCGTTGGCGTTCTTGTAGTCCACCTCTTCGACCTTGTCCTTGCAGAAGTGGCAGATCTTGCGCTTGCCGCCGCCGGCCTTGTCGCCGCCGGGGCCGCGCCGCTTGGTGCTCGTCTTGCTCGTGGGTCGTGCTCGGGCCATTGTCGCTCAGTCCTTGATCAGAACGGGATGTCGTCGTCGTCGGCGATCGAGGCCGACGTCGGCATGGGGGCGCTGCCGGCAGGGGCGAAATCGCCGGCGGGGCGCTCGGCGCCACCGCCACCTCCGCCGCTGCCGCCTTCGCGGCCGCCCATGAACTGGGTGCTGTCCGCGATGATCTCGACCGCCTGGCGCTTGGTGCCGTCCTGGGCATCCCACTCACGCCACTCGAGCCGGCCGTCCACGATCAGGCCCGAGCCGCGCGACAGGTACTTCGCGACGTTCTCGCCCTGACCGCCCCAGACGGTCACATCGAAATAGTTCGGCTTGTCGGTCCACTGACCGCTGTCGCGGTCCTTCACGCGCGTGTTGACCGCCATGCGCAGCTTGCACACCGAGTTGCCGCTGGGCAACTGGCGCAGCTCCGGATCCTTGGTCAGGTTGCCGGAGATCACGACGCGGTTGATATTCGCCATCGTCTGCCTCTCAGATCGCTATCGAACAGGTGTTCGTCAGTGTACGAACGCAGCTGCCCGGATGCCAGGCGAAACGCCGGATCGGCACAGATGCGTGACGGAGCGCGACGCTCACGACACGGGGGCCTGATCCTCGGCCTGCTTGCCGTGCGAACGGCCGGTGCGGCGCACGACCATGTGGCGCATCACGTCGTCCGTGATCCGCAACACGCGCGTCACCTCGTCGAGCGTCTCGGTCGAGCTCGTGAAATTGACGATGTGGTAGAAGGCCTCGCCCTTGTGGTCGATCTCGTAGGCCAGCTTCAGGCGGCCCCACGCATCGACCGTCTCGAACGTGCCACCGCCCTGTTCGACGATCTGGCGCATGCGCTCGATGACCTCGTTCTGCCGCGCCTCGTCGGCGTCGGCATCGAGCATCAGCATCACCTCGTACGGGTGCACGGCTCCTGTCTCCCCTCTCCGGACTCAGACGGCTGCGTCGTACGGTGGAAGTACCGCTCACACCCCCGGCCAGGAGACAGGGGCGACGACTCAGCAGAAGGCATGGTTGTCGCCGGTCACGATAGCCGAATTCGACCGGGAACAGCCCCGTTGTCTTCGACTACCCTGAGAGCGATACGACGAGGAGAGCTGCACGATGGCAAAGACAGTGGGTGATAGGCGGACTGGCCGTCGGAATCGGAGCACTGGTGCTGGCACCCGAGGCGCGCACGTGGCTGCGCCGCCGCCTCGGTCTCGAGCCGGAGGATCGGCGCTGGTTCGAGGAGGATGGCGTCGAGGACGCCGAGCACGAGGGCGACGAGCCGCTCGACACGCGCGAGGCCCGCTTCTCGCTGCGCGCGCGGCTCGCCGAGGAGGGTCACGCCGCTCCCGAGGAGACAGAGCCGCTCGCGGCCGCCGAGCCCGCACCCGAGCCGTCCGCGTTCCCCACCTTCCCGTCCGACCCCGCGCCGCCCTCGTTCCCCGCGTTCGAGCAGCCGGCGCCCGCACCGTTGCCCGCTCCCGAGGAGCCGGCGGCGGAGCCGGCCACCGAGGAGCCCGCCGCCGAGGAGCCCCGCCGCGGCCGAGCCCGAGCACCGAGCCCGAGCCGCGCCCGATCTGGCCGTCCGCCGCGCCCGGATCTGCCGCCGCTTCCCTCCGAGGACGGCGCCCGCTCTCCAGCTCGACGACGCCTCCTCCCCGTTCGAGGCCCTGCCGGCCATCACGCCCGAGGCGGACGAGGCCCCGGCGCCGGGCGAGGACACGAACGAGATCGACCCGCTGCCGGCGACGCGCGCAGAGCAGGCCGCCGCCGAGGAGGAACGAGCCCCCGCCGCCCACCATGCTGCGCCCGCCGACGTCGCCGCCGGCGCCGCGGCCCTTCAGCAGCGAGGGCGCGAGCTTCCGCTCCGCCATCGATGCGGCACGCGAGCGCGTCCACGGCGCCGCGCGCGAGGCGACGCCGGACGACGAGGGCGACAACACCGAGCCCGTCGACGAACGCTCGTAGCACCGGGCGCCTAACCGCGGCCCGGAGCCGGCGTCAATAGTTGGCGTACCGGGAATACTTCGGTGCAGGCGATCGCGCAGACGCGCGTGTGCGCTCGCTGCTTGGCAGGTTTTCCGCGCGTGATCCTGTACGCCCCCGTCGGAGGTTCCCACGTGAAGAAGATCGTCACCGTGCTTGCAACGGTTGCCGTCGCGGTCGGCCTCACCGCCGGCCCGGCCGCCGCCAAGCCGCAGGCCGACCCGCCCGGACTCAAGACCCCCGGTCAGCTGACCGTCGGGCTGAGCATGCCCGCGCCCGGCTTCCAGAACGTCACCCCGCTGCCGTCCGGCAACAACGTCCTGCCCGCGTCGTCCGCGCCGAAGGGCATGGAGATCGACATGGCGAAGGCGATCGCCAAGGAACTCGGGCTCACGAAGATCGTCTACGTCCAGAACAACTTCCAGAACATGTACCTGCCCGGTCCCAAGAAGTGGGACTTCGGTCTGCGCCGAGATGACCATCACCGCCGAGCGCAAGAAGAACATCGACTTCTCGGTGCCGTACATCAACGCCAACCAGGGCGTCATGATCCGCAAGGGCCTGTCGCCGGCGCCGAAGACTTCGCCGACCTCAAGAACATCGTGCTCTGCGCGCAGATCGGCACCACCGGCGCCGCGTTCATCAAGGATCGCGTCCAGCCCACCAAGAAGGCGCTGTACCCGCAGACGACGACGATCATGTACCAGCAGCTCAAGTCGAAGCGCTGCGACGCGGCGCTCTACGACGCGCCGATCCTCGGCGCCCAGCGGTTCCTCGAGCCGAAGGCCTACGGCCCGATCATCGGCTCAGATCATCACGAACGAGCAGTACGGCGCGGCGTTCCAGAAGAACGATCCGCTCCGCCCCGCTCGTGAACAAGGCGATCAAGAAGCTGCTCGCCAACGGGACGATCGGCAAGCTCACGCAGAAGTGGCTGACCTTCGACGCTTCGAAGCTGCCCGTCTTCAAGCCCTAGCCCGACCGTGTCGTTACGCGGCCCGCAGCACCCGGCACCCGGCCGGGTTCTGCGGGCCGCAGTATGCTGGCCGACCTGTGACCGGCCAGGCAGGCGTAGAGCCATGCTCGAGAACCCGTTCTTCAAGATCTTCTTCAGTCCGTTCGACATCCGGCGCGCGCTGCCGGACATCTGGGACGGCTTCGGCACGAACGTGAAGCTCATGCTCTACGCCGAGGTGCTGATCCTGATCTTCGCCCTCGTGCTGGCCGTCATCCGCGGCCTGCCGGCCCGGCGAGCGGCACCGCTGCGCTGGCTCGTGATCGGGTACTGCGACTTCTTCCGCGGCACGCCGCTCGTGCTGATCGCGTTCGTCACCACGCTCGGCCTGCCGGCGCTGGCCCAGGACTCCGAGAGCGGGATCGCGCACTGGATCGGGAGCCAGAGCCTGCTCGTCTACGGCGTCATGGCGCTCACCATCGTGTACTCGGCCTACGTCGCCGAGGTCTACCGCGCGGGCATCGAGTCGGTGCACCCGTGCCAGCGCATGGCGGCGCGCTCGCTCGGCCTCGGCTACGGCCAGATGATGCGCTACGTGATCCTGCCGCAGGCGATCCGGCGCGTGATCCCGCCGCTCCTGAACGACTTCATCGGGCTGCAGAAGGACACCGCGATCATCGGCGTCGTCGGCGTCACCGAGGCCGTGCAGCAGGCGCAGACGTACTCGACGACGTTCGGGAACTTCAGCGGCTACATGGTCGCGGCGGTGCTGTTCGTCTACATCACGATCCCGCTGGCGCGCTACACCGACGGCCTGATCAATCGCCGCGGAACGGCTCGAGAGGGCGCAGGCGTGACCGATCCGGCATTCGTCGCAGGTCGAGAACGTGACCAAGCGCTTCGACGAGAACACGGTGCTCGACGAGGTGAGCCTGACCGTCGCCGAGCACGAGGTCGTGTGCCTGATCGGCGCGTCCGGCTCGGGCAAGTCCACGCTGCTGCGCTGCCTCAACCGGCTCGAGGTGGTGCAGGCGGGCACGATCATCATCGACGGCCAGACGATCACCGAGGGCAAGGTGGACGTGAACGCGCTGCGCCGCAAGATCGGCATCGTCTTCCAGTCGTTCAACCTCTTCCCGCACATGACGGTGCTCCAGAACGTGACGCTCGCACCGCGCCAGATCCGCAAGCTCTCGAAGCGCCAGGCCAACGACCGGGCGTACGAGCTGCTCGACCGCATCGGCATGCGCGACAAGGCCGACGCCTTCCCCGACCGGCTCTCCGGCGGCCAGCAGCAGCGCGTGGCGATCGTCCGCGCCCTGGCCATGGATCCCAAGCTGATGCTGCTCGACGAGATCACGAGCGCGCTCGACCCGCAGCTCGTGAGCGAGGTGCTGCAACTCGTGCGCGACCTCACGCGAGGTCGGCATGACGATGATCATCGCGACGCACGAGATGGGCTTCGCGCGCGAGATCGCGAACAGGATCTGCTTCCTCGACAGCGGGAAGATCCGCGAGGAGGGACCGCCGGAGCAGATCTTCGGCGATCCGCGCGAGCCGCGCACGCGGGAGTTCCTCGCCCGCGTGCTCGAGGCCGGGAGGATGTGATGAGCCGCGTCTTCAAGCGCAACAAGCTCCCGTTCCTGCTCTCGATCCTCTACGGCGTGCCGCTGCTCATGATCTCGCTCCTGTGCTCCTCGCTCGCGCTCGACAGGCCGCAGGTCGCGGTCTGGGAGACGAACATCAAGTACCCGGGCGTCACGGTGCTCAAGCCGGCCGCGGAGCAGGGCATGTACATCGCGACCCAGTACACGAACACCTCCAACGCCACGGAGTGGCGCATCTGGCTGTGGGCGTTCGTCCCGCCGCTCATCCTGCTCGGCATCGGCCTCGCCGTCTCCTTCGTGCGCTACGGCGCCTACCTCGTCACGCTCGCGACGATCGTCGATCACGATCGTGGTGACGCACCGCCTCGACACGCTGGGTCACAGCACCACACCGAGCGCTATCCGTTCGGCTACGACAACATCCCCGACAACACGAACAAGCCCGGACTGCAGAGCAACTACGACACGGGTCAGTGGGAGAACTCGGCGCGCAACACCGTGATCAGCATCCGGCAGTGGCTGATCATCGGGGCGTGTGCGGCGCTCGCTGCTCATGCTGCTGTCCGAGGTGCGCCGGCGGCGGGGCCGCCAGTGGGAGGACACGCAGCCGCCCGGCGAGCGGATCGAGGCCATCGCGCCGGCCGGCGGCACCCCTCCGAGGCCGCTGTGAGCGACGAGCGGGCGCCCGAGTTCCAGGTCCTCGGGCTCTTCCCGGCGAGTCCCGAGCCGCCCTTCGGCGACGCCGCGGCGCTGCTCCGCGACTGGGACGCGGACTGGGGCTGCGACGACGACGTGAGCCCGCTGCGCACGGTGCTCGTGCGCCGTCCGGGCGACGAGTGGAACGGCGTGCGCGCCGACTGCTGGGACGAGGCCGCGCAGGCGCTCGTCGACCCCGATCGCAACTGGTTCTGGGAGTCGCGCGAGCTGCCCGACGTCGCGCGCATGCGGAGCCAGCACGACGGCCTCGTCGCCGCGCTGCGCGCCGAGGGCGTCGACGTGGTCGACGGCGGCACCATGCCGCACCGCCTCATGAACGCGGTCTACGTGCGCGACCCGATGTGCGTCGTGCGCGGAGGCGCCGTGATCGGCCGCATGGGCCCGCTGATGCGCCGCGGCGAGGAGCGCTACGCGACGCAGTCGGTCGCGGCGCTCGGCATGCCGATCCTGCGCACGATCCACGGCACCGGCACGCTCGAGGGCGGCACCGTCGTCAAGATCACGCCGCGCATCTACGCGTTCGGCGCCTCCATCCGCTGCAACCCGGAGGGCGCGCGCCAGCTCGCCGAGGTGCTCGCGCCGCTCGGCATCGAGCTGATCGTCGTGCCGCTTGCCCGGCACCGTCGATCCACCTCGACGGGCACCTCTCGATGGTCGACCGCGACAAGGCGCTGTGCGACGTGCACCGTCTGCCGTACTGGTTCACCGACCGCCTGCGCGAGCTCGGGATCGAGCTGATCGAGGCAGCAGCCGGACGAGCACTGGGCGATCAACGGCCTCGTCGTCCGGCCCGGGCGCCTCGTGCTCAGCGAGGGCCAGCCGCGCACCGTCGAGCGGCTCGCCGCGCGCGGCGTCGAGGTCGTCGAGATCCCGTACGGCGAGATCCAGCGCGGCGGCGGCGGCATCCACTGCACCACCATGGAGCTGCGGCGCGACCGCCCCGAGTGAGGAGGAGCATGCACGTCATCGATCTCACGGCCGTCCCGGTGGGCCCGACGGCGCTCGACCGCTGAGCGGGCGCTGCGACGCGCGCGCCTCGGCTCGGGGCCTACGGCGTGGAGACCTGCGCGACGCCGACGGCCGTCGGGAGGACCGGGAGGAGACTGGCCCGGGACGACGCGCAGGACGCCGCGCCGTCGGAGCCCGTCCAGATCCCACGGCCGCGCGAGCCTGACACCGTCGAGCGAGAGACGCTCGTCGCCGACGTCGACGTGCCATCGGGCCGTCGGCGCGATCGTCAGCGCGTGCGGCGACCGAGACCGTGCGCCGCCGCGACCAGGCCGGCAGGCCGCGATGCGACGTCGGGCCGATCCTCAGCCCCGTCCCGTCCGGGCACGAGGAAGATCGCCGAGCCCACCTTCTGGCCCGAGAGGAACGCGATCCAGCGGCCGTCGGGCGACCACGCCGGCGCACGTCCGCGCGCGAGCTCGCGGAGCCTGCCGCCGCTGAGGATCTGCACGTGCCGCCCGTCGGGCTTCTGGATCGTGAGCGCGAAGCGCTTGCCGTCGGGCGCGAACGACGGCCCGAAGGAGCCGTGCGGGAGCCTCGCCGAAAGACGCCTCGGCGACCCGCCCGAGGGCAGGACGCTCTCGACGAAGGCGCCCGCGAACAGGGGCTCGGAGACGTACGCGATGCGCCCGGCGCGGCCCGGCGCGGTGGCGGAGGCCGCCTGCGCGGTCAGCGCGACGAGCAGTGCGACTGCGAGCGCGAAGCAAAGGCGGCGTGGCATACCCCCGAGGGTAGCCACGCCGCCTTAACGCACTTGGTGCTTTTCGTACGGAATTAGTCGATGCGGCAGCGCGCGTCGTCGGCGAGCAGCTCGCTCTGCGCGGCGTTGGAGGCCGCGTCGTTCGTCCTCGCTGTACGGACCGGGCGGCGCGAAGTGCACCTGGACGACCGGCGTGACCCCCGGGCCGATCGCCGTGGCGCGGTAGGCGTCGCCGGTGCCCTGCCCGTTCCAGGCCGGCGTGGAGGCCGGGTGGTTGGCGAACGTGTAACAGAAGCCGGCGGTGGGCGGATGGGTCAGGAAGCTGTTGACCCGGCGCCAGTTCTGCTTCTCCAGGTAGTCGACGTAGACGTTGCGGCCCTTGCGGTCGAGCGGGACGCCCGTGATCGTCCACTTCGTGCCGAAGACCGGCTTGCCGTGGAACGTGAACCGGCCCCACAGATGCTGGTGCTTGCCGTGGTAGCTGTAGTCGGTCTGGATCGCGAGCTCGGCGGCATCGCCCTTCCAGTGCGAGATGTAGAGCTCGTTCGCGGCCTTGTCGCCGCCGTAGTTCTTCCACAGCCGCTGCCACTGCTGGAGCGCCCAGTGCGAGCCGTCCGTGGCGTCGCAGCCGGCGATCATGAGCGGCAGGCGCGGGCCCGGTGTAGGGCTTGCAGTTGTTGCTGAAGCGCTTGTAGTCGGCGACCTTGCTCTTCCATCCGCCGGAGTAGTCGCGGCTGAACTTCTCGGCCCAGTTGACCGCGCCCCAGTAGAGGACGTGACGCTTCACGCCCTTCACCGAGTAGGTGACCAGCGCCACGTTGCGGGAATCGACCTGCAGCTCGGGAGCGGCGACGTTGCGGTCGACGATCTCGGCTGCGCCGGCGGCGACCGGAAGCACCAACACGACAAGGCCAGTGCGGACAGGAGAACCAAGAGTCGGCGATGACGTTCCATGCACTAGTCATCGGCCGTGAGAGCTATTCCGATATCCCCCTGCGGGGACTAATAGGTTTCGATGAGGCGGGGCTTCTCGGCCGCAGGCGCTACCCTGCGCGCCGGTGAGCGAACAGATCATCCTCACGCTGCACCGCCTGGTGAAGCGCTATCCGCCCGACAAGGTCGTCCTCGACGGCATCACGCTGTCGTTCCTGCACGGCGCGAAGATCGGCGTGCTCGGCGCCAACGGCTCGGGCAAGAGCTCGCTGCTGCGGATCATGGCCGGCATCGACACGCGCTTCGACGGCGACGCCCAGCTCGCGCCCGGGGCGACCGTGGGCATGCTCGAGCAGGAGCCGCAGCTCGACGAGACGCGGACGGTCTACGAGAACGTCGAGGACGGAATGCGCGAGACGCGCGACCTGCTCGACCGCTTCAACGCGATCTCGGCGAAGCTCGGCGAGCCGCTCGACGCCGACGAGATGGAGCGGACGCTCGCCGAGATGGGCGAGGTGCAGGAGAAGATCGACGCGGTCGACGGCTGGAACCTCGAGCGCATGCTCGCGACGGCGATGGACGCCCTGCGCGTGCCGCCCGGCGAGGCCCAGGTGAGCACGCTCTCGGGCGGCGAGCGCCGTCGCGTCGCGCTCTGCCGCCTGCTGCTGCGCGCGCCCGACCTGCTGCTGCTCGACGAGCCGACGAACCACCTGGACGCCGAGTCCGTGCTCTGGCTCGAGCAGCACCTGGCGGAGTACCGCGGCACCGTCGTCGCCGTGACCCATGACCGCTACTTCCTCGACAACGTCGCCGGCTGGATCCTCGAGCTCGACCGCGGCAAGGGCATCCCGTACCGGGGCAACTACTCCGGCTGGCTCGAGCAGAAGCAGGCCCGGCTCGCGCAGGAGGAGAAGAGCGAGTCGGCCCACCGGCGCGCGCTCGCGCGCGAGATGGAGTGGGCCGGCATGTCGCAGAAGGCCCGCCAGGCCAAGGGCAAGGCCCGCCTGCAGCGCTACGAGGCGCTGCTCTCCGAGGACGCCAACGCGCAGATCGACCGCCTCGAGATCCACATCCCCGCGGGCGGGCGGCTCGGCGACGTCGTCGTCGAGGCCTCCGGGCTCAGCAAGGGCTTCGGCGACAAGCTCCTGATCGAGGATCTGGCCTTCTCGCTCCCGCCCGGCGGCATCGTCGGCGTGATCGGCCCGAACGGCGCCGGCAAGACGACGCTCTTCCGCATGATCGCGGGCCAGGAGCAGCCCGACGAGCGGAGCGCTGCGCCTCGGCGACACGGTCGAGCTCGCCTACGTCGACCAGTCGCGCGCGGCGCTCGACGGCTCGAAGACGGTGTGGGAGGAGATCACCGACGGCGTCGACCGCATGCAGCTCGGCAAGCGCGACGTCTCGTCGCGCCAGTACGTCTCGAGCTTCAACTTCCGCGGCAGCGACCAGCAGAAGCGCGTCAAGGATCTCTCGGGCGGCGAGCGCAACCGCCTCCACCTCGCCAAGCTGCTGCGCAGCGGCGCCAACCTGCTCCTCCTCGACGAGCCCACGAACGACCTGGACGTCGACACGCTGCGCGCACTCGAGGACGCGCTCGAGCGCTTCGCGGGCTGCGCGGTGGTCATCAGCCATGACCGCTGGTTCCTCGACCGCGTCGCGACGCACCTGCTCGTGTTCGAGGGCGACTCGCACGTGCGCTGGTTCGAGGGCTCCTTCGAGGAGTACGAGCGCTGGCGCAAGGACACCCTGGGCGAGGACGCCGGCCCGAAGCGGCTGCGCTACAAGCCGCTCGTGCGCAACTAGCGCTGGGCGCGAGACCGGCACTCATGTCGCCGACCCGGCCCGATCAAGATCGATGCGCCGCGGTCAGCCGGGTGGTGCGTGTGGCTGGTTGGTGGTGATGGCGCGTCCGTCGGCATCCTCGAAGACGGGCGTGCTCGCCGTTGCCGCTGGTGTCGGATGCGGTGGTCGTGCGAGCAGCTTGTGGTGGCGCGGGCAGAGCAGGATGAGGTTGTCGAGCTCGGTCTCGCCGCCGCGCGCGACCGCGAGGACGTGGTGTGCCTCCAGTTCGCGGGTCGCGGTGCAGCCGGGGTACTGGCAGTGCGCGGAGCGGTTGTGCAACGCGCGCTGCTGCGCGTAGGAGGCGCAGCGGCCGACGCGTGAGTGCACGAGGTCGCGGCCGTGCGGGCTTGATCGCGAGCCGACGGGCGTCGCAGGTGAGGCGCTCGGCGGTCTCGACGCTGATCGGCCCGGCGCCCTCGAGCATCGGCGGCGCGTCGTCGCTCAGCGTGCACGATCAGCGTCGTCGGGCTGCGCTTGAGGCCACCGCTCGCGCCGCGCGTGCTCGGCGAGCGTGACGAGCGCGTCCGCGGCGGATTGCTGCCAGGCGAGGGTCTCGCCGGTCTTCTTGGCGGCCGCGCGCTGCTCGGTGGCGATGCTCCAGATCGCCTGCTCGAACGCGGCGCCCTGCTCGAGCGGCAGCCGGCCACCGAACACCAGCTCGCGCCGGTCGGGCGTCCAGGTCATGCTCAGCGAACGCCGCGCATAGAGCTCCTGGTCGTCGGCCACCTTCGGCGGCACCAGCGTGCGCGCCGCGAGCGCGATCTCACTCGGCGCCTTGCCGATCGCGATGCGCGCGATCTCGGCGTCGGTCTCGGGCGTCGCGTGCTTGGCGGCCGCGGCCGCCTGGTCGAGCGTCAAGGCACCCGTGCTCATCGCGCGGTCGATCGCCGGCAGCGCGCGCAGCGCCTCGCCGGTGCTGGTGATGCGCTCGGCCGTGCGGTAGTCGCTGCGGCAGAGCTGCGCGACCCACTGCGCACTCGAGGAGCAGCCCGCCGAGCGCCAGTCATCCTCGTCGTCGGCCTCGCGCACGATCTCCGTGAGCTCCTGATCGAGCCGCGCCACGCAGCTCACGATTGGCACGCACCCGGCACCGCCGCGCCTCGCGACGACGCTCCAGCGCCTGATCGACCGTCCCATCCACCAGCAGCGAACATCTGTTCGTATCCTACCCGATCCAGCACCCGCCAAGTGTGCCGAAATTGTGCCGCTATGCGGGGCGTTTCACCCCCACCGCGAGCCACGCGGAGCGACGACGCCCGCACAACCCCGCCACCCTCCTGCCGACGCACGAAACACCGCAAGCCACGACCACCACCAACGCGGAAGCACCACCGCCGAGCCCCCCAACGACCCCCGACCAACCGATCAGAGATCGTCGAAGTACGGCGGCCCGATGATCGCGCGCGGATGATTGAACGGCACGCGCTCCCCGTGGGCCGGATGAGCCGGATCGAGGGCCTCGAACCACTCGCGCACATCCACGACCGTGTGATGCCGGTTCGCCGGATCCCAGGTGTCGTCGATCGTCTCGAAGGAGCGCGAGCCGTCGGAGCTCCGCGCCAGCTTCTCGGCCATCCGCGCGCACAGCGCCAGGCACTCGTCCGAGGTTGCGGTCGACCACCGACTGGATCGTCGCGTCTTCACCGACCTCCCAGCGCTTCACTTCGTAGAGCGGCCCGTGATCGATGTCCTCGTCCATCTCGTGCGCCGTCACACCGTGATGGGTTCGCACGTCGCGGCGGATGACCGGCTGGCACCAGATGCCGAAGGCACCGCCGTGTTCGGGCGGAGCGGGATGGATGTTGACCGCACCGAAGACCGCCTGGTCGAGATGCCGGCGCTGGAGGATGATCCCGTTGATGTACGAGATGATCACGTTGTACGGCGTCGCCTCGATCTGCTCGAGCACATCGGGCTTGGTGGCGGTGTTCCCCATCTCCCAGTAGATGACCGTGGGATGCCGGAAATGCTCGTTCGCGATCGCGGTCAACTCGTCGAGCGTCTCGGGAATCGACGAAAGGACCAGGGTGCGGTATTCGGGTTTCTCTGCCATGTGGTGGATGTCCGCCGGGGCTCCGTGACGGCATGAGGAGCGGTGCCGGCTGTCGCTCCGGAGTTCGTATCGATCGTTTCAAACGCGGGTCCGCGTCGTCAAGCACGACGCGAGCCGGCGACGACCGACCGCCGCACTAGGCTGCGACACCCATGCTGCGGATCGTCCACACCGCGGATTGCCACCTGGACGCCCCGTGCGCGAGCCTCGACGCGGGGGTCCGGGCTCGCGTCCGCGCCGCCGAGCGCGAGGCCTTCGCGCGCGTCTGCGCGCTCGCGATCGAGCGAGAGGCGCACGCCCTCGTGATCGCCGGCGACCTCTTCGAGCGCAGCGAGGTCGGGCCGGCGGCGCTGCACCACGCGCTCGCGCAGCTCGCGCTCGTGACGCAGGCCGGCACCGCCGTCGTCATCGCGAGCGGCAACCACGATCCGGGGACGGCACTCGCGCCGCTCGCGGAAGCGGGCTGCACGCTCGCGCTGACGCACGAGCCGGTCGTCGTCGAGCTCACCGACGCGGACGGCGCGACGCTCGGGCACGTGGTCGCGGTGGGTCACGCGAGCGCGGCCGAGGGCGCCAATCTCGCCCAGCTGCTGCCGCGGGCGCCGAGCGCCACCTCGATCGCCGTCCTGCATGCGCAGGTCGACGGCGCCTCGGGCGCGCGCGAGCGCTATGCGCCCTGCGCGCCCGAGGATCTCGACCGCGGCTACGCCTACTGGGCGCTCGGCCACGTGCACGAGCGCCAGGCGATGGGCTCGCAGCCGCCGGCCTGGTATCCGGGCTGCCTCTCGCCGCACGATGTCGGCGAGCCCGGCGCGAAGGGCGCGCTCGTCGTCGAGATCGACGCGGGCGGACGGGCCGAGGTCGAGTTCGTGCCGCTCGCGCCGGTGCGCTTCGAGCGGCTGCGCCTCGCCGACGTCGCGGCCTCGGGTCTCGCCGGTCTCGCCGGAGAGGCGATGGCCGCGCTCGAGGCGACGCAGCCGGGGGCGCCCGGCGAGGAGCTCGTCGTTCGCGTCGAGCTGCGCGGGCGCTCCCCGCTCGCGCTCGCCCTGCGCGACCCCGAGGAGCGCGCCGGCTCGGCCGAGGAGCTGGCCCTCGCTCTCGGCGCGCTGAGCACGGAGCTCCGCTGCGAGCACCTGCACCCGCCGCTCGATCTCGACCGCCACCGCGGCCAGCCGCACCTGCTCGGCGCGGCACTCGAGATCAGCAGCCGCGCCGCGGCCGACGAGAGCCTGCTCGACGAGCTCGCGCCCGCGGTGCTCGCGGGTGAGGACTCGGGCGACCCGGTCGCGCGCCGCGCCTATCTCGCAGGGCTCCTGGCCGACCTCGACGAGACGCTCGCCGAGTCGCTCCTGACCGAGGCGGCGCCGTGAAGATCGACCGCATCCGCGTCGGGGCGTACGGCCCGCTCGCCGATCTCGAGCTCGAGGGACTCGCCGAGGACGACCTGATCGTCGTCTACGGCCCGAACGAGGCCGGCAAGTCGAGCCTGCGGTCGTTCGTCGCCTCGATGCTCTACGGCTTCTCGCCGGCGGCGCGCGAGGATCATCCCGGCCACGCCGCTCGACGGGCATGCCCACGGCGAGCTCGAGCTCGCGCTCCCGGGCGGTGCGCGCGTGCGCGTGGAGCGTCACCTGCGCACGCGGCCGACGGCTCGCGCCTGGCGCGGCGAGGCCCAGGAGGAGCTCGCCAACCGGCCGCTCTCCGAGGTCGCCTGGCTCGAGCGCGGCACGTACATGGCGCTGCACGCGTTCGACGCCGACGAGCTGCGCGGCCTGGATGCCGCCACCTGGCGCGAGATCGAGCAGCGGCTGCTGGGCGGGGCGTCGCCCGCCTTCCTGCGCCCCGCCGCGATCGCCGCCCAGGAGCTCTCGAGCGACGCGGATGCGCTGTGGCGGAGCGACCGCCGCGGCAAGCCGCGCTCGGGCGAGCTCTCCGCGCGCCTCTCGGCGCTCCGCGAGGCGCGGCGCGAAGCACTCGCCCAGGCGCACGCGCACGACGAGGTGGCCGCCGAGCTCGCGCGCGTGCGCGCCGACCTGGCGGGAGCCCGTCTCGGCGAGGCGCAGCTCGAGGGCCGCCGCGACCTGCACGACCGCCACGCCCCCGCGCTGCGCGCCTGGCAGGAGATCGAGCGCCTGCGCAGCGAGGCCGAGGAGCTCGTGCCGGAGCCGCTGGCGGCGCGCATCGGTGCGCAGCCCGGCGAGCGGCTCGAGGGGCTGCGCCGCGAGGCCGACGAGCGCGCCCGCGAGCTCGCCGATCTGCGCACCGAGCTCGACGCCGCGCAGGTCGCGTCGCAGCTGGAGGAGCGCGACCGGGTGCTGATCGAGCACGCGGCGACGATCCGCGAGGCGGCGCTCGGGCGGGCGCGCGACGAGGGCGAGCGCGACCAGCTCGGGGTCGAGCGCGCGCGCGCCGAGAGCCAGGCCGCGCGCAGCGACGACCTCGCGCAGCGCGTGCTCGGCCGTCCGCTGCGCGATGCCGATCGCGCCGCGCTCGAAACCGTCCAGATCGCCGATCTGCAGGCGGCGGCCGCGCGCTGCGAGAACGCGACGCGCGGCGCCACCGCTCCGGTGATGCGCGTGCCGGCGTCGGCGATCGCCGGGGCGGTCGCGTTGTTCGGCGCGCTCGCCGCGCTCGCGATCGCCTTCCCCGGGCCACGCCCGGTGCTCGCCGTCGCCGCGGCGATCGCCGCCGGGCTCGCCGCGTTCCTCGTCTCCAAGCGCCGCGGAGCGCGAGCGATGCGCGGCGCGCTCGCCGTGCACTCGGCCGGCGTGAGCGCGCTCGTGACCGCGCTCGGCGAGTTGCACGTCGCCGAGTCGCGCATCGCGCATCCCGATCAGACGCTCGTCGGCGACATCGAGCAGCTGCGCATCGTCACGCGCGAGCACGCGCTCTCGTCGCGCCGTCTGGCGCAGCTCGAGGAGGGCGAGCTGCGCGCCGCCGAGCGCGGCGCGACGCTCGCCGCGATCCTCGGAACGGACGATCCCGAGCGCCTCTCCGGCGAGCTCGAGGCGGCGCAGCGACGTGACGCCCAGGCGACCGCGGCGCGCGAGCGACTCGCCGAGCTGGAGCCGCGTGTGGCCGCGGCGAGCGACCGGGCGCGACTCGGTGCGGAGCGTCTGAGCGAGCTCGAGAGCCTGGTGCGCAGCGCCTCGCCCACGGGCGAGGGGGCCGACGCACTCGAGCGGCTGCATGCCGCGAGCACGCGCCGCGTCGCCGCCGATCAGCGGGAGCACAGCCTGGTCGAGGGCGTTCCCGAGCTGGATGCGCTGCTCGCGACCGCGCGCGACCGTGAGGCTCGCGGCGAGCGCCTGGTGCTCTCGGACGACGAGCACGCAACGCTCGTGGCCGAGCTGCGCGAGGCGCGTGCCCGCGCCGAGGGGCTCATGCTGCGCGAGCAGGAGCTGAGCACCGAGCTCGCGCGCCTGGCCGCCGTGCGCACCGTCGGCGACGTCGAGGGCGAGCTGCGTGCGGTCGAGGACGAGCTCGCCGACGGTCAGGCGCGAGCGCGACCGGCTCGTGCTCGCGGCCGCCGTCGTGCGCCGGGCCGAGCGCGAGGTGCGCGAGCGCTACGCCCCGGCCTGGCTGCAGTCGGCGAGCCGGTACATCGACGCGATCACGAACGGCCGCTACACCTCCGTCGCGATCGTCGAGACGCCCGGCGGCGAGCCCGTGCTCGAGGTCACCCGCGCCGGCGAGGCGATGCCCGTGCGCGTCGGCCCGCCGCTCTCGCGCGGCACGCTCGAGCAGATCTACGTCGCCGTGCGACTGGCGCTGGTCGATGCGATCGACGCCGAGGCGCGGCTGCCGATGTTCCTCGACGAGCTGTTCGCCCACTGGGACGCCCACCGGCTGGATGCCCTGGTGCGCGTGCTCGGAGCGGTCGAGGGGCGCCAGGTCGTCGTCTCGACCTGCCACGCGGCGCTGGCGGACCGGCTGGAGCGCGCGTGCGGCGCGCGCGTCATCGAGTTGGCGGGCCCCGACGGCGCAGTCGTCCAGCGGCCGCCGCGGCGCCTGGCCGTGGCCACCGCCGCGCCCGAGCAGGAGGGCCCGACCCTGCTCGATCTGCTCGAAGGCTGACGCCGCCGGGAACGCGCGGGGCTCGACCCTCGACGTCCCGCTGTTGGGGGCGGAAGCGGCAGGGGCATCTAAGGTTCCTGCGTGGCAGCGACCGCCGAGCGTCCGACGATCGCCACCGCCGGCCTGACCAAGCGCTACGGGAACATCGTCGCGCTCGACGACGTCACCGTGGAGCTGGGTGACGTCGCGATCGGCCTGCTGGGTGCCAACGGGGCCGGCAAGTCGACGCTCATGAAGGCGCTGCTCGGGCTCGTGAAGCCGGACACCGGCTCGGCGCTCCTGCTCGGCATCGACGCGGCGGCGCGCGGCCTCGAGCTGCGGCGGCGCATCGGCTACATGCCGGAGCACGAGTGCCTGCCGAGCTGGATGACGGCGCGCGATCTCGTGGTGCACCTCGGCGAGCTGCGCGGACTGCCGCGGCGCATCGCCGTGCTGCGCACGAGCGAGGTGCTCTTCCAGGTCGGGCTGGAGGAGGAGCGGCTGCGGCTGATCGGGACGTTCTCGACCGGCATGCGCCAGCGCGTCAAGCTCGCGCAGGCGCTCGTGCACTCGCCCGAGCTCGTCGTGCTCGACGAGCCCACGAACGGTCTCGACCCGCAGGGCCGCGACGAGATGCTCGAGCTCGTCCGGCGCCTCTCGCGCGATCTCGGCATTCGCGTGCTGTTCTCGTCGCACGTGCTGGAGGACGTCGAGCGCACCTGCGATGCGGTGATCGTCCTGCGCGACGGGCGCGTGGCGGCCCAGGGTCGCATCTCCGACCTGCTCGACCGCGATGCCGGGACGGCACGGCTGAGCGCGATCGGCGACCTCGCCGCGCTGCGCAGCGCGCTCGCTGCACGCGGGCTCGAGGTCGAGGACGGCGAGGAGGGCTGGCTCTCGGTGCGCGGCGACGCCGACACGCTCTTCGACGCCATCCGCGACGCATGTGCCGAGGCCGGCGTGAGCCTGCGCGCGCTGCTGCCGGGGGATCGCACGCTCGAGGACGCCGTGATCGGGGCGATCGCATGAGCGCACGGCTCGAGGACACCCGCTACGCGCGCTACGACGGGATCCGCCGGGCGCCGTGGTTCGCCGTCATCTCGCTCGCCCGCTGGAGCGCGTTCGGCGCGCTCGGAGCGCGCAAGAGCTGGCGCGCGAAGTTCCTGCCGGTGACGCTGACGCTGATCGCGCTGCTGCCCGCGTTCGCGGTGCTCGCGATCCGCGCGATCGTCGGCCAGGACTTCGCCGACGAGTTCCCCGAGCTGATCCCGTACCGCCAGTACCTCACGGAGATCGGGCTCACCGTGACGATCTTCGCCGCGATCCTGTGCCCGGAGCTGCTCTGCCCCGACCGGCGCGACAACGTGCTCTCGCTCTATCTCTCGACCGCGGTCGGCCGGCTCACCTACGTCGTCGGCAAGGTGCTCGCGGCGGTCGTGCCGCTGCTCTGCCTGACGCTCCTCCCGGTGATGCTGCTGTTCGTCGGCAACACGTTCTTCGCCGAGTCCGCGACGGACTACCTCGCCGAGCACTGGGTCGACAGCCTGCGCATCACCGCATCGGGCCTCCTGCTCGCGTTCTACGTGAGCCTCGTCGGCCTCGCGGTTGCCTCGTTCACGAGCCGGCGGGCGTTCGCGCTCGGAGGGTATGCGGCGCTGATGCTGATCCCGTCGTTCGTCGGCCAGTCGCTCGTGGAGGGCGCCGGCCTCGACAAGCACGTGCAGTTGATCGAGCTCGGGCGCCTGCCGATCGCGGCGACGCGCGCCCTCTATCCGGGCCGGAGCGACCCGGACCCGGATCTCGTGGTCGCGGGCTGGATGTGGTGGGCGGCGTGCGGCGTCGTGATGACGATCTCGGTCATCTGCCTGTGGTGGCGCTACCGGAGGGCCGACGCCTGACGCTCGTCTTCGCAGGCGTCTCCAAGTGGTACGGCGACACGGTCGCCCTCGCCGAGGTCTCGTTCGAGCTCTCGCCGGGCGTGACCGGCCTGCTCGGCCACAACGGCGCCGGCAAGTCGACGGCGCTCGCGCTCTGCGCCGGCTTCGCCGATCCGAGCACCGGGACCGTCCGGGTGCTCGGGCTCGACCCGCGGCGGAAGCCCGAGGTCTACCGCCGGATCGGCATCGTCCACGATCGCGACGGCCTCTGGCCGTTCCTGACCGCGCGCGAGCTGGTCGAGCTGATGGCCGGACTGCGCGACGTGCCCAGCCCACGCGAAGCCGCGGCCGAGGCGCTCGCGAACGTCGGTCTCGAGGACGCCGCCGAGCGGCGCGTCGGCGGCTTCTCGAAGGGCATGCGCCAGCGCGTGAAGCTCGCCCAGGCGCTCGTCCACTCGCCCGAGGTGCTGCTGCTCGACGAGCCGCTCAACGGCCTCGACCCCGTCCAGCGCCGCCACGTGGTCGAGCTGATCCGGCGCCTCGGCTCGGAAGGCCGGACCGTCCTGGTGTCCTCGCACGTCCTGCCCGAGGTGGAGCGCATGGCGCCGCGCGTCGTCGTGCTCGTCAACGGCCGGCTCGTCGCCGAAGGGGAGACCGGCGCCATCCGCGACCTCATCCGCGACCGGCCCCGCACCGTGCGCATCGCCGCCGGGGCCGGCTCACAGGCACTTGCGCGCGAGCTCGTGGGCGAGGGCCTCGCGACCGGCGTGCAGATCGACGACGGCGTCCTCGTGGTGGAGACGGGCGACGTGGACGCGCTCGGCCGGCGACTGATGCCCATCGCGCGCGACGTCGGCGCGACGCTCGAGCGCATCGAGCCACTCGGCGACGACCTCGAGAGCGTCTACACCTACCTGACCGACCACGCGCGCGGCCGGGGGCGCTGACAGGTGAACGTCGCGCTCTTCCGCCTCGCGCTGCGCCGGCTCCTGCTGCGCCGCCGCTCGCTCCTGCTCGCGTTCGCGCCGATGCTCTCGGCGCTCGTGGCCGTCATCCAGGCTGCCGAGGGCTCGGCCGACTCGGAGGCGTTCGCCTCGCTCATGGAGCAGCTCTTCCTGCCCCTGATCCTGCCCTTCCTGGCGCTCGTGATCGGAGCCAGCGCAATCGGCGAGGAGCGTGACGACGCCACGATCCTGTACCTCGCGTCGACGCCGCTGCCGCGGCTCGCGATCGTCGTCCCGGCGATCGTCGCGGCTGCGCTGACGACCGTCGTGCTCTGCCTGCCGGGCCTGCTGATCACGATCGCGCTGGCACCCGGCGACGACAACGGCGCCTCGACCGCGGGCTGGGCGCTCGCGTCCGTGGTCGTCGCCGCGTGCACCTACGTGGCGGCGTTCGGCGCGCTCTCCCTGCGCGTCAAGCGGCCGGTCGTGATCGGGCTGATCTACGTGCTCTTCTGGGAGGGCTCGATCGCGACGTTCGCACCCAGCGCGCGCTGGCTCTCCATCGGCGCCTACGCGCGGGCGGTCGTGGCGGGCGGGCTGCCGTCGTTCACCGACGAGAACGTCCCCGCGATCGGTGCGCTCGCCGCCGCCGGCGTGCTCGCCGCGATCGCGGCCGTCGCGACGCTCTGGTGCGGCCGCCGGCTCTCGCGGGTCGAGTTGCCCTAGGCGAATCCCGTGGGTATCGTCGGGACGTGGCTTACACCCTGCTGCACGAGGGCGATCCCAGCATCGAGTCGTTCCGGGGCGTGTTCATGAAGATGCGGCTCGCGCTGGGCACGACGGCGTTCGGCATCAACGAGGTCCGCCTGCCGGCGGGCGCGGCCGGGATGAGGCACGACGAGTCCGAGACCGGCCACGAGGAGGTCTACGTCGTGCTCGCAGGCGCCGGAATGGTCAGGATCGACGACGACGAGATCGTCGTCGAGGCCGGCGACTACCTGCGCGTCGACGCTCCGGCCACGCGGCAGGTCCTCGCCGGGCCCGACGGACTGCGCTTCATCGTCGTCGGTGCACAGCCGAAGCCGGCCTATGACGGCAGAGCGTCGCTCTAGGCCGATGACTGCTCCGGGGACGCAGGCGCCGCGCTCGGGCACCGTCACTTCCACCACGGTGCGTCCCGTGATGCTGCTCACGCTCGACCTGCCGCTCGACGCCCGCGCGCAGCGCTTCGCACTCGAGACGGCCCTCGGCGCCGGCTGCACGCTGATGATCTGCGACGCGGTGCCCGTCGGACCCCACTCCCCGGCCACGCTGCGCATGCGCGGCCGGCCCGACGCCGATGCATCGCTGCGGGCGGCCGCGGGCGAGGCGCGCTCGCTCGGCGTCCCGGTCGACGAGCTCATCCTCCACAGCACCCGTCCCCTGACGGCGGCAAGCGCCCTGTGTGCCGAGCGCGGGGTCGGGCTGCTCGTGTTCGGGCCGTCGCGCGCGGCCGCCGGCCGCTGGCGCTACCGCTCGTGGTCGCGCCGCGTGCGCCGCGAGACGCCCTGCCTGGTCTGGCTGCCGGACGACAGCTAGGAGGCGAGCCGCTCGATCAGGCCCGCCGCCACGACGGTGCCGGAGCTGCCCTGCAACCGCTGCGCCATGGCCGCGAGGCGCTGCCGCAGCGCATCGTCGGCAAGCAGGCGATCGACCGCACCGGTGAGCTCCGCGGCCTCGCACTCGTACGTCGCGAGGCGCACGCCGAGACCGGTCTCGTGCACGCGCTGCGCGTTGTCGTACTGATCCCAGAAGATCGGCAGCACGACCATGGGCTTGCCGTGATGGAGCGCCTCGCAGGTCGTGTTGTTGCCGCCGTGAGTGATCACCAGGTCGACCTGCGGCAGGATCGCCGGCTGCGGCAGGTAGCCCTCGCCGCACATGTTGTCGTGCAGCCGGATCTGCTCGGCCAGCGGGCCCTTGGAGACGATCACGCGGTGCTCGGTCGCGCCGAGGATGTCGACCAGGCGCTGCATCAGCTCGACGTCCGCAGAGCCGAGCGATCCGAGCGAGAGGTACAGCAGCGCTCCCGGCCCGTCGACCAGGTGGTCGGGGAGCTGCCACGGCTCGCTCGTGCGCACGCTCGTCTGCACGTTGTGCCACGTCGCGCCGAGCGGACGCGCGCGCTCGTAGTCGGCCTCGTCGGGATAGCCGTAGAGGTTGAGGAACGGCGACGTGTCCATGAACTCGAGCCCCGGGAGCGGCGGCGCTCCGCACTCGCGGCGGAACTCGTCGAACGACGCGTGCAGGTCGGCGTGCGTGCGCCGGAACTCCTCCGTGAACGCTGCCCACTCCGAGCGGTCGGCCTGGGGATAGCCGGAGAACACGGGCGGGAGCGCCGGATCCGGCACCTCGAGCGGATTGCACGAGACGATGCGCGCCCAGCGCCTGCCGCTGGCCGCGAGCGCCGGGAACGACACGACGTTGTCCTCGACGATGACGTCGGGCTGCAGCTCGTCGATGATCTCGAGCAGCCGCGCGTGGACGAAGCGCGCGCCGTCGCAGAGCGCCTCGAAGGTCGGTGCGACGAACTCGCCGAGCTGCTCGATCGTCGGCTTGCGGAAGACCGGCGCCGTGTCGTGGATGAAGTCGATCCAGAACTGGCCGGGCGCCTCCTCCTGCTCCGGCGGCGGCCCGAGGCGCATCAGCCGCTCCTCGAAGCCGCGCGCCTCGAGCGTGCCGGCGAACGACTCCTCGAGGATGAAGACGACGCGGTGCCCCCGCTCGCGCAGCACCGCGCCGATGCCGGCGCAGTTGTTCGTCGGGCCGTGCGCGCCCTCGGGGAAGAAGACGATCGTCGCCATCGAGCGTCAGGTGCGCGGCGCCGACAGGGTCATGCCGACGACGATCGTCGCGAGAGCCGCGGCCGGGAGCGATGCGATGATCGCCCCGATCCCGCCGAAGACCGTATAGGCACCCATCGCGCACGGGATGCCCGCCAGCACGCCGGGGACGAGCACCGGACGGCGCTCGGCCATCAGGCGCGGGCCGGCGAGCCAGGCGTAGAACACGTTGAGCTGAACCAGCCCGGCCGCGAGGATCGCAAAGAAGCCGACGATCGGGCCCGTGAACAGGCCGATGACCGCGATGACCAGCGCAATCGCGGTCAGCCCCATTCCGCCGCGTATCGCCTTCGCGTCGCGGCGGGCGAGCGCCTTGAACTCCTCGTTCATGAGTCGATCATTGCGGAGCGGGCAGACGCGTGCGCCCGCCCGCTCCGCGCGATCAGTCGCCCGCCACCGTCTCGGCGCGGTGCTCCTCGAGCACCCCGCTCTTGTGCCGCTGGACGGCGTAGTAGTAGATCAGCCCGAAGCCGATGAGGAACGCCACCGCGACGATCGGACCCCACTTGTAGGTGTCGTCGACGTAGAGCGCGACGCGCGGCCACATGAGGTTGATGATCATGGACACGCCGTAGAGGATCGCGACCACGTTGACCGCCACACCCCATCTGCCGAGTGCGAACAGCCCCTCGCGTGCGTCCGGGAGATTGCCGGGCCAGCCCGCGAGCCGCATGCGCAGCAGCGGGATCGTCACGCCGAGGTACGCGACGTACATCAGGATGATCCCGAGCGAGATGATGATCGTGAACGCCGAGGGATTCACGATGTTGAACGCCAGGATGATCAACGCGATCGCCCCCGAAAGCGAGCGCCGGGACGACCGGCACGCGGCGCTGGGCCGAGACGCTGGCGATGGCCCGTGCGAACGGCAGGTTGCCGTCGCGCGCCATCGAGAACAGGATGCGGATGCTCATCGCCTGGATCGCCAGGCAGCAGACGAAGATCGCGAGCGCGACGTCGGCGAGCCAGATGTTGCCCCAGGTCTCACCGAGGACGTCCTTCGTGATCGACGTCAGGCCGAACGCGGTGGCCTCCTTGTCGACTGCCATCGTGCCGAAGGCGATCAGGAGGAAGCCGAGCACACCCGCCGTCAAGAGCGCGCGGATGATCGCCTTGGGCGCGGTGCGCCGCGGATCGGAGGTCTCCTCGGCCAGTGAGCCGGCGCTGTCGAAGCCGTACATCACGTACAGCGGCATGATCGCGCCGAGCAGGAGCGCCCCGAAGTAGCCCCACTCGTGGCCCGCGCCCGTGCCGTCGGTCTCGAACAGCACCGAGGGCCCGTGCTCGATGTTGATGATCAGCAGGAGGATGAGGCCCACGGCGCCGATCAGCTCGGCGATCACGCCGATGTTGTTGACCCGCGAGATGACGCGCACGCCGAGCAGATTCACGGTCGTCGTGAGCACGATCATGATCGCGCCCAGGATGAAGGCGTTCTTCGCGAACGCCGAGTCGAAGATGCCGGGGTAGTTCTCGTCGGTGCAGGTCGAGCCGGCGGCCGTCGACACGTCGCACTTGATGAACTGGAACTTCGGCGTGATCTGGGGCAGGATCACCTGCCACGCGAGCGCCACCGCAGGGATCGTCACGATCTGGGCGCAGAGGTAGATCCAGCCCGTGTTCCAGGCCCAGGGCTTCCCCGCCAGGCGCTTGGACCACTGATACACCGACCCGGCGAGCGGGTAATGGGCGGAGAGCTCCGCGAACTGGAGCGCGACCATCATCTGCCCGAGGAAGACGACCGGCCACGCCCAGATGAACGCGCGCCCGGCGAAGAGGAACCCGAGCGCGGCGGTCTGGAACATGCCGGTCAGGATCGAGATGTACGAGAAGCCGGCCGCGAAGCTCGAGAACGCTCCGAGCGAGCGATTCAGCTCCTGCTTGTAACCGAACGACGCGAGATCGTTTGCGTCGTGGTGTTGCGGTTCGCTCATTGGCCCTCCTGAGCTCTATCCGGGCGGACGGAAAGAATGCGCGTGCGACTCTCTCACGCGGAGCGCCCCGCAGCGCAAGCGATCCGTCAGGCGGACGGTGCGTCGTGCTCGGCGAGCACGCGGCGTGCGATGCGGAACGCCTCCATGCCGGCGGGGATGCCGGCGTAGACGGCGATCTGCGTCAGCGTCTCGCGCAGCTCGTCGACCGTGACGCCGTTGCGCAGCGCGCCGCGGCAGTGGGTCTCGAACTCGGTGGGGCGGTTGAGCGCCGCCAGCAGGCAGAGATTCTGCAGGCTGCGCTGCTTGTCGCTCAGCGCCGTGCCCGTCCAGACCTCGCCCCAGCAGTACTCGGTGACCATGCGCTGGAAGTCGCGGTCGAGCTCGCCCGCGGCGGCGAGCTGCTTCTCGACGTACTCGGGCCCGACCACGCGCTTGCGGGCCTCGAGCCCGCGCGCGTAGCGATCGTCAGACTCGGAGCCGGTCACCCTGGGGATCGTAGAGCGGTTCGTGGGTCACGGTCGCCCCGACGTGCTCGCCGAAGATGTCGACGTCGACCTGCGCGCCCTCGTGCGCGAGCTCCGGCGGCAGCCAGCCGAGCAGCACGGGGTGCCCGACCGTGTAGCCGAAGTCGGCGCTCGTGACGTAGCCCACCGCGTGCCCGTCGCGCACGAGCGGCTCGCCTCCGTAACAGGTGGCGTTGAGATCGTCGAGCACGAGGCAGCGCAGCAGCTTGCGCGGCCCGCGCGCCCGTGCGGCGAGCGCCGCCTCGCGGCCGTTGAAGCGCGGCTTCGTGAAATGCACCGTGAAGCCGAGGCCGCACTCGAACGGCGTGTGCTCGCGCGTCATGTCGACGCCGGCGAAGCGGTAGCCCTTCTCCATGCGCAGCGAGTTGAACGCGCCGGTGCCGCAGGCGACGACGCCGAGGTCGGCGCCGGCCTCGAAGAGCTGATCCCAGAGGTAGCGACCGTGCTCGGTCGGCGTGTACAGCTCCCACCCGAGCTCGCCCGCGTACGAGATGCGCAGCGCCAGCGCCGGCACGGCGCCGACCCAGATCTCGCGCGCGCTCAGGTAGGGGAACGAGAGATCGTCGGTCAGGCGCCCGAGCAGCTCACCCGAGCGCGGCCCCCAGAGGCCGAGCACGCCGAGCGACGACGACACGTCGCGGAGGCGCACGGAGTCGCCCTCCGGCAGCTCGCCGCGCAGCCAGGCGACGTCGCGCGGGCCGGAGCCGCCGCCGGTCACGAGCAGGTAGCGCTCGTCGCCGAGGCGCGTCACGGTGAGGTCGCAGACGCAGCCGCCGTCGTGGTCGAGCACCGTCGTGTAGAGGATGCGCCCCACGGGGCGGTCCATCTCGCTCGCGCACACGCGGTTCAGCCACTCGACGACGCCCGGGCCCTCGGCCTCGACCTTCACGAACGGCGTGAGGTCGAACACCCCGACGCCGGTGCGCGTCGCGTGGTGCTCGCGCCCGATCGTGGCCGACCAGTGCCGCTGCGCCCAGGCCGTGCGCTCGGGCATGACGGCCGGCAGCTCGAGCGCGTCGTTGGCGCGGAACCACTGCGCGCGCTCCCAGCCGGCGCTCTCGGTCAGCTCCGCGCCGTGGTCGAGGAAGCGCTCGTGCCATGGCGTCGTGCGCACTCCCCGCGGGTACGCGAGCACCTGGCCGGGGTGGATGATGTCGTAGACCTCGTCGTACTGCGTCTTGCCGCGCGCCCGCACGTAGAGCGGGCTGTGCTGGAACTCGTGCAGGCGGTCGGGGTGCATCGGGCCGAGGTCGAGCGCGCAGCGGCCCGTCGTCATCAGGTCGACGACGGCCTTCGCGGTGCCGCCGCCGTGGGTGACCCAGATGCCGTCGGCGAGCCACAGCCCGGCGACCTGCGTCGAGGGTCCGGCGAACGAGTTGTTGTCGACGGCGAACGAGAAGTGGCCGTTGAACGTCTCGGCGATGCCGACCTGCGCCAGCGGAGGGAGCAGCTCGTGCGCCCAGCCGAGCGACTCGGGCCAGTGCTCCTGCGAGAACGGGCCGGTCGCGATCTGGTGGCCGTCGGGGTGGCGCTCGAGCTCGGCCGGCTCGATCGTGATCGGGTCGTGCCCGTAGGCGCCGATGCCGTAGCCCTCGCCGCGCTGGCGGAAGTACATCGCGCGGTCCTGGTGGCGCAGGATCGGGTGCTCGATCTCGACCGCCGTCCCGGCCAGCTCCGGCAGCGGCTCGGTCCAGGCGAAGAGGTGCTGCATCGGCTGCATCGCGACCAGCGGCAGCCCGAGGGCGCGCATGAACTCCGGCCCCCAGAGGCCGAGGCTGACGAGCGCCGTCCCGGTGGCGATCCTGCCCTGATCGGTCTCGACCGCGCGCACGCGCCCGCCGCGCATGTCGATGCCGGTCGCGCGCGTGTTGCCGATGAACGTCGCGCCGCGCGCCTCGGCGAGCGCCTGCAGGGCCTGGCAGATGTTCGTGCCCTTCGCGATGCCGTCGCTCGGGACGTGCAGCGCGCCGTGCAGCTGCGAGCGGTCGAGCAGCGGGATGTGGCGCAGCGTCTCCTCGGGCGTGATCACGTGGCTCGGGAGGCCCCACGACGTGGCGAACGCATGGCGGCGCTTGATCTCGGCGAGGCGCTCCGGCGTGGTCGCCACCTCGAGCGAGCCGACCTCCCACCAGGTGCGGTGCTCGGGCGTGTCGAGCTCGCGATAGAGGTCGGCCGACCACTGCGCGAGCGTGCACGAGAGCTTCGAGCCGTTCGTCTGGAAGCACAACCCGGGCGCGTGGTACGACGAGCCGCCGGTATCGCCGATCGGCCCCTGGTCGACCACGACGACGTTGCGGACGCCGGCCAGCGTGAGGTAGTGGGCGGCGGCGCAGCCGACGATCCCCGCGCCGATCACGACGACGTCCGCGCGCTCTTTCATGCCCCCGCTGCGCCGCAGATGCGCACCAGCTCGCGTTCCAGCCCGCCCTCGCCGACGACGCGCTCGGTCAGCGGCAGGCCGAGCAGCCCCGCGGCGTGCTCGGCGGCGCGCCGAAGCGACGGCGTCGGCCGCTGCGCCAGCCAGACACAGCGGCGGTAGGAGTGGAAGTAGTCGTCGCGCAGCTCCGGGTAGCGGTCGAGGCCGAGCGAGCGCCAGACCGTGTGCTCGAACGTGCGCGCGAGGAAGTCGGTGAGGAAGTACGTGCCCGGCTCCTCGGCGAGCGCCTCGTGCACCTCGTCGAAGCCGAAGAGGTCGTAGCAGGTGTCGCCGGCGAGCCGCTCGATCCCGCTGCCCGCGAGCGCGGCGTCGAGCGCGCCGTAGCTGCCGCAGTCGGCATACGCCACCGCGACGCGCTCGTGGCGGCCGGCCAGCTCCGCGAGCTTCTCGCTCACGGCGGGGGCGATGCGATCGGGCCGGTTGTGCAGCTGCGGCGGCAGGGCGTGGACGTCGAGGTCGAGGCCGCGCCGGCGCGCGATCGCGCGCACGTGCAGCGCGAGGGCCCCGCAGGCGACGACGCCGACCGTCATACCGGGAACTTGAGCTGGTCGATGAAGAGGTCGTTGAAGTCGGGCCGGTCGGAGAGCTCGACGTACTCCACCTCGTGCACCAGCGCAGCGGCCGCGGCGCGCTCCTGCGCCGAGAGCAGGATCATCTTCGCGCCCTCGCCGGCGACGTTGCCGGCGGCGACGATCCGCGGCAGCGCGAGCTTCGGCACGAGGCCGATGCGCACCGCGGAGGCGGGCGAGAGGTACGACCCGAACGAGCCGGCGAGCAGCACCTGCTGGATGTCGGCGACCTTGACGCCGAGCTCCTCGACGAGCAGCGCCCAGCCCGTCGCGATCGAGGCCTTCGCGAACTGCAGCTCGCGCACGTCGCGCTGCGAGAGGTAGACGGCGCCCTCGGGGTCGCCCGGCTCGCCGGCCCAGGCGAGCACGAAGATGCGCTCGCCCTCGATCGCGATCAGGCGCTCGGCGAGCACCGGGTACTTCGCGGCGGCGTCCTCGTCCGGGATGAGGCGTCCCGAGGCGTCGAGCAGACCGCACTTGACGAGCTCGGCGACCGCGTCGACGAGTCCCGATCCGCAGATGCCGACGGGCGTCGCGTCGCCGATGACGCCGAGCACGACCTCGTCGTCGGTGATGCGGACGGTCTCGACGGCGCCGTCGGCGGCGCGCATGCCGCAGCGGATCTGGGCGGCCTCGAAGGCCGGCCCGGCGGGCGCGGCCGTCGTGAGCAGGCGCTCGACGTTGCCGAGCGCGATCTCGCAGTTCGTGCCGACGTCGATGAACAGCCGCAGGCGCTTGTCGCGCGTCATGCCCGAGGCCAGGAGGCCCGAGACGATGTCGCCGCCGACGTAGGCGCCGAGCGCCGGGAACACGTGCGCGTGGGCGCGCGGGTGCACCGTCACGCCGAAATCGGTCGCCCGCATCAGCGGGTAGCTCGACGCGGCCATGATGAACGGCGCCACGCCGACCGGCTCGGGATCGATGCCGAGCAGCAGCTGCGTCATCGTCGCGTTGCCGGCGAGCGCCACCTCGTAGACCTCGTCGGGCGCGACCTCGCCCGCCTCGAGCACCTCGCTCACGAGCTCGGCGAGCGTCGCCTGCGCGAGATCCTGCAGCTTGGGCAGGACGGTCGGATCCATCATCGTGGCCGAGATGCGGCGGATGACGTCGGCGCCGTAGGGCTGCTGGCGGTTGAGGATCGAGCGCACGGCGACGGGCGTGCCCGTCGAGAGGTCGAGCAGCGTCGCGACGACCGTCGTCGTGCCGAGGTCGAACGCGATGCCGAACATGCGCGCGGTCGTGTCGCCGGCCTCGACGCCGATCAGCTCGTCGTCGACGACGACGGCGGTGACCTTCCAGTCGCTCGCGCGCACGAGCTGCGGCAGCGTGCGCACGACGTCGACGCCCACGCGCAGCTCGAGGTCGTCCATCGCACCCAGGATCCGCTCGAGGTCGCTCACCTGGTCGCGCAGGTCCGGCTCGGAGAGCTCCATGTAGCGCTTCTGCACGCTCGGGCGCAGGATCACCTGGCGACCGACGCCCACGGTCGCGGCCTTCGGGCGCGTCTGCAGCGGGGGCACGTCGATCACGAGGTCGCACGAGGCCTGCGCGCGGCAGGCCAGCCGCCAGCCGTCGCGCAGCTCGTCGGGCGTGAACGCGCGCGGGTCGACCGAGCTGATCGGCAGCTCGCCCTCGACGATCCGCACCTTGCACTTCTTGCACGTGCCGTAGCCGCCGCAGGTCGAGTCGATCGCGACCCCGTTCCAGCTCGCGGCGTCGAACAGGCTGACGCCCGGGGGCACCTTGACCTCCGGGCCGTCCGGGAGGAAGCGCAGCCGGACGCGGCCGACGCCCTCGCCGGTCATCGCCTCCTGAGAGGCCACGCTCACGAGGGGACGGCCGCCTGACGTGCGCGGTGGGCGGCGATCCAGTTGGCGCCCCACTCGTCCTTGCCGAGCATGAGGTCGCTCGCGCGCACGCTGCGCACGCACTCCTCGGAGAGCCCGTTCATGATCGCGCTCGTCAGCCCGTGCGCCGACCCCATCGCCAGGAACGCGGCGTTGAGCGTGTGGCGCTCGGGCAGGCCGAACGAGACGTTCGACGCGCCCAGGCACATGTTGACGCCGAGCTCGTCGCGGATCATCTCGATCGCGTCGAGCGTGATGCGCACGGCCTGCGGGTCGGCGCCGACGGTCATGGCGAGCGGGTCGAGCACGACGTCCTCCGGCGGGATGCCGTGGTCGCCGCACGCGGACACGATCTTGCGCGCGATCACGAGCCGCTGCTCGGCGGTCTCGGGGATGCCCGTCTCGTCGTTCGTCAGGCCGATCACGGCGGCGCCGTGCTTGGCGACGATCGGGAGGATGAGATCGAGGCGATCGTCCTCGCCGGTCACGGAGTTGACGAGCGCCTTGCCCTCGTAGGCGTCCAGCCCGGCCTCGAGCGCCTCGATCACCGAGGAGTCGATGCAGAGCGGGATGTCGGTGTGCTCCTGGAGCAGGCGGATCATCTTCGCGAGCAGCTCGGCCTCGTCGACGAGCGGGATGCCCGCGTTGACGTCGAGCATGTCGCAGCCCATGGCGATCTGCGCGTCCGCGTCCTCGAGCACCTGATCCAGGTTGCCGTTGCGCAGCTCCAGCGCGAAGGCCTTGCGCCCGGTCGGGTTGATCCGCTCGCCGATGATGCAGAACGGCTTGTCGATTGCGATCGTGACGGTCCTAGACCGCGACTGTAGAACCGTGTCCACTCGCGTCTCGCTCCTTGGTTGGGGGAATGCCGAGCCGCTCGCACAAGCGCCCGACCGCGTCGTCCTTGCGGAACGAGATGAGATGCAGCCCGCGCACGCCCGGTTGCGCGAGGGCGTGCCGTGCCTGTTCGACTGCAAGTTCGAAAGCTTCCTCGCGGGGATCCGCGGCGTTCTTCACGCGCTCGATCACCGCTGCGGGCACCGAGATGCCCGGCACCTCGGCGTCCATGAACTCGAGCGGCCGCGCGCCCGCGACGAGGCAGATCGAGGGCAGCAGCGCCGTGCGCTTGAACAGCCCGACGCGTGCCCACTCGGCGCAGAACGCCTCGAGATGCGCGGGCTCGTAGCCGATCTGCAGCTGCAGGAAGCGCGCGCCCGCGCGCGCCTTCTTGAGCGCACGATCGGCGCGATACTCGAGCGGCGGCGCGCCCGGGTTCTCGACGGCGCCGATGAAGAGGTGCGGGGCCGGCTCGATCTTGCGGCCCGAGAGGTACTCCCCGCGCGCGATGGCGGCAGCGGTGACGATGACCTGGGGGCCGTCGAGGTCGAACACCCGGCGCGCCTCCTGCTCGTCGCCGGCCGTGACGTCGTCGCCGGTGAGGCAGGAGATGTTCTCGACGCCGTGCAGGGCGGCGCCGACGATGTCGGCCTGGATCGCCAGCCGGTTCTTGTCGCGGCAGACGACCTGCAGGATCGGCTCCATGCCGAGGTTCAGCAGCGCGATCGCCACCGCGACGTTGGACGCGTGCGCGTGCGCGGCCGTGTTGTCGGTCGCGTTGACGGCGTCGACCCACGGCTCGTACTGCTCGAGCTTCTGGCGCACGGCCTCGATGCCCCCGCCGTCGACCACGGGGAGCTCCCCCGTGATCACGAGGCCATCGCCCGCGAGCTTCTGCTCGAGCTTCGACATCTACTCCTCGTCCCCGGGCTTCCAGCCCTCGGGCGTCCAGCGGTCGCGCTTCGTCGCGAAGTTGGCCCACGAGGACGTGTTCTTGAGCCGGTTGTCGACCGGCGGGCGCATGTGGTCGTACTCGTCGCGCCAGGTCTGGGGGATCCCGGGCATGTGATCGGCGCGCTCGTAGCCCTTGAGCCACACGCAGCGCATCTCGGGCTTGACCTCGCAGTGCCCGTTCGCCCGCACGCCCCCGCAGGGCCCGTTGCGCAACGTCTTCGGGCAGTTCATCGGGCAGGTCATGCCGGTCGAGTGCAGCACGCACTGACCGCACATCTGGCAGCCCCAGATCGGGCCCTTGACCGCCTTCTCGATGAGAGCGAGGGGCTTCATGCCGGGACGAGCGCCCGCTTCTTCTCGATCAGGTCCTTGGCGATGCGCACCGCGGTGGAGGCGTCGGCCGCGTAGCCGTCGGCGCCGACCGCGTCGGCGTACTCCTGGGTGACGGGAGCGCCGCCGACCATGATGATCACCTTGTCGCGCAGGCCGGCCTTCTCGATGGCGTTGATGTTGGCCTTGAACATCGGCATCGTCGTCGTGAGGAACGCCGAGAAGCCCACGATCTCGGGCTTGTGCTCCTCGATCTGCTCGACGAAGCGCTCCGGCGGGACGTTCACGCCGAGGTCGATGACGGTGAAGCCCGCGCCCTCGAGCATGATGTTGACGAGGTTCTTGCCGATGTCGTGCACGTCGCCCTTGACCGTGCCCATCACGAACGTGCCGATCTGCTGCACGCCCTCGGCGACCAGCAGCGGGCGCAGGATGTCGAGTGCGCCCTGCATCGCGCGCGCGGCGATCAGCATCTCGGGCACGAAGTAGTCGCCGCGCTCGAAGCGCGCGCCGACCTCCTCGAGCGACGGGATCAGCGCGTCGAAGAGCATCGAGCTCGGGTCCATGCCCTCCGCGAGGCCCTTGTTGACGAGGTCGGCGACCTCGGGCTTGTTGCCGATCAGCGTGTTCTCGAAGAGTCCCTGCAGGATCTCGTCGTGCGTCATGTCGGTCATGCTCGCTCCAGGGTCGGGTACCCGAGTCGGGTGGAGAGGACTGCGGCCTGCTCGATGAGCAAGGCGCCAAGTTGATCGAGCCGCGCTGCGCCGAGGCGGAAGCTCGGGCCCGAGATCGAGAGGGCGGCGACGCAGGCGCCGGCGGCGCCGCGTACGGGGGCGGCGACGGCGGACAGGCCGACCTCGATCTCGTCGATGGCCGTCGCGTAGCCGACCGCGCGGATCGTGTCGAGCGCGCCTTCGAGGTGCTCGCGGTCGGTGATCGTGTGCGGCGTGAAGCGCGTCAGCGGGATGCGCGGCAGCTCGGCCGTGCCGAACGCGAGGAAGACCTTGCCGTTGGCGGCCGCGTGGAACGGGGCCGCGCGCCCGACCCAGCTCGCCGCGCCGATCATGTGGCGCGAGTCGACCTGCGCGAGGTGGTTCACGCCGGTCTGCGCCGGCACGGCGAGGTTGATCGTCTCGCCGCTCTCGTCGGCCAGCGCGCGCAGCACGGGGTGGGCGAGCTCGATCAGATCGGCGTCGTCGACGCCGCGCTGGGCGAAGCGCAGGACGGCCGGGCCCGGGCGGATCGCGCCGCGCGCGGAGTCGCGCTGCACGAGCGCGTTGCGCTCGAGTGCGGCGACGAGGCGGGAGGTCGTGCTCTTCGGCAGATCGCTCAGCCGGGCGAGCTCCCCGAGGGTGGTCGGCTGGTCCTGCTCCAATACGAGCACAAGCAGCTGCGCGGCCCGCTCGATGGCCTGCGAACCCGTCGGTCGGGTTTGCTCGTCTTGACTCAGCACGTGGGACTCATGTTTCCTATCGTGGAATCTAGCGCCGTTTCGCTGGTTCCGTCAATCACCCACCCGTCAGACCGGGGGCGAGATGTTCGTCAACAACCTTCCGCGCTACGAGATCCTCTCGCCCGACGCGGTCGAGACGCTCGAGCGCGGGTGGAAGCGGATCGTCAGCGAGCTGGGCGTCGAGTTCATCCTGCCCGAGGCCGTCGAGCTGTTCGCCAAGGCCGGGATGAAGACCGAGGGCGACTGCGTCTGGCTGGATCCGGACTTCATCCTCGAGCAGGTGGCCAAGGCTCCGCACTCCTTCGACGTCCAGGCGCGCAATCCGGCGCACAACGTGCACATCGGTGACGACACGATGGTGTTCTCGTCGGTCTACGGGCCGCCGTTCCTGCGCCAGGGCGACGTGCGGCGCGACGCCACGATCGACGACTACCGCAACTTCGTGAAGCTGGCGCACTCGTTCCCGGAGCTCGACATGACCGGCGGCACGATCGTCGAGCCGAACGACACGCCGCTCGACTCGCGCCACCTCGACATGGTGCAGGCGCTGCAGACGCTCTCGGACAAGGCCTACATGGGCTCCGTCACCTCGGGCCCGAACGCCGCCGACACGATCCGCATGACCGAGATCGTGCTGGGCGGCCGCGAGTCGATCGTGAAGACGCCCGGCGTGATCTCGCTGATCAACGTCAACTCGCCGCTGCGCTTCGACGACCGCATGCTGGCCGCGATGTTCGAGTACTGCCGTGCGAGCCAGCCGGTGATCATCACGCCGTTCCTGCTGATGGGCGCGATGTCGCCGGTCTCGATTCCCGCGACGCTCGCCCAGCAGCTCGCCGAGGCGCTCACGGGCATCGCGCTCGCGCAGCTCGTGAACCCGGGCTGCCCGGTGATCCTGGGCTCGTTCCTCTCGAACACCGACATGCAATCGGGCTCGCCGGCGCTGGGTACGCCGGAGTCGGCGATCGGCCTGCTCTGCACCGGCCAGATGGCGCGCCGCTACGGCCTGCCGTGGCGCTCGGGCGGCGCGCTGACGTCGAGCCAGACGTGTGACGCGCAGGCCGCCTACGAGGCCATGATGGTGATGACCCCGACGTTCCTGGCGGGCACGAACTACGTCATGCACGCCGCGGGCTGGCTCGAGGCGGGACTCGTCGCCTGCTACGAGAAGTTCAT
Source organism: uncultured Actinomycetes bacterium (assembly GCA_963705965.1). Lineage (GTDB taxonomy): Bacteria > Actinomycetota > Thermoleophilia > Gaiellales > JALYLC01 > JALYLC01. The sequence continues at coordinate 204,507 of CAVPLI010000010.1, forward strand.
CGTCGACATCGAGATCCTGCGCATGCTGCAGGTGCAGTTCACGCCGCTCGAGATCGACGAGGAGAGCCTCGCGTTCGGCGCCCACCAGGAGGTCGGCGCCGGCGGGCACTTCCTCGGCGCGGTGCACACGCTCGAGCGCTTCCGCGAGTGCTTCTACCGCCCGCTGCTCTCGTCCACCGAGAACTTCCAGCGCTGGGAGCGCCTCGGCGGCCGCGACGCCACGGAGCGCGCCGGCGAGATCTACAAGAAGACGCTCGAGGAGTACGAGCAGCCTCCGATGGACGAAGCCGTCCGCGCGGAGCTCGACGAGTACGTCGTCCGGCGCCGCACCGAGCTGGGCGACTAATTGAGCACTGACCGCACCTTGGGGCCAGGCCCCAATTGAGCACGCTTCCGCGCAATGCCGTCACGGGGAGTGCTCGACCTCGAGCTCGCTCCAGCGCGCCACGTGGGCTCGCATCGCCTCGCCCGCGGCCTCGGCGTCGCCGGCGTGGATCGCGTCCATGATCTCGCGCAGCTCGGGCGCCAGCTCGTTGCGGAGCGGTGAGCCGGGCGGCACGGGGACGGCGCGGAACGCCCGCTCCAGCGCGTCGAGGATCGCGGCCATGATCGCCGCGCGCACCGAGTTGCCGGTGGCGCGGGCCACCGCATCGTGGAACTTCACCTCGAGCGCCGCGACGTCGTCCCAGGGCACGTCGGCGTCACCCGCGTGCGCGGCGACGTTCCCGACGATGTGCTCGAGCTCGGCCAGGGCGGCCGGGTCGGCGCGGCGCGCCGCCCAGCCCGCATTCTCGGCCTCGAAGGGCTCGCGGAACTCGGCCAGCTCGCGCGCGGTCGCCGAGCGGAAGCGCAGCAGGTTGCCGAGCGCACCCGCGACGAGGTCGGAGCTCGGCTCGGCGACGAAGGCGCCGCCGCGGGAGCCCGTGCGGATCTCGATCACGCCCTGGGCCTCGAGCGCCCGCAGCGCCTCGCGCAAGGTCGTGCGCGAGACCCCGAAGGCGACGCCGAGATCGCGCTCGCTCGGCAGCCGCTCGCCCGGCTGGATGCCGCCCGAGGAGATCGCATCGCGGATCTGGCCGACGATGTGATCGAACGAGCGCACGCGCTGCGCGGGGACGAATGTGTGGGTCTCGGTCATGGCTTGACGGCTCCAGAGCGACAGCGTACCGTGCCGGGAGAAAGGTTCAACCATTCACGGAGTGATCTGATGCAACTCGCCGAGAGCCTGAACCGCCTGGGTACCGAGTCCGCCTTCGAGGTGCTCGCGCGCGCGAAGGCGCTCGAAGCGTCGGGTCGCCGGATCATCCACCTGCAGATCGGCGAGCCGGACTTCACGACGCCGCGCCACATCATCGACGCCGGGCGCAAGGCCTGGGCCGACGGCGAGACGCACTACTGCCCCGCGCCCGGCCTGCCCGTGCTGCGAGAGGCCTGCGCCGCGCATCTCTCGCGCCACCGCGGCCTCGAGATCGACCCCGGCAACATCGTCGTCGCGCCCGGGGCCAAGCCGTTCCTGTTCTTCGGCGTGCTCGCGACCTGCAATCCGGGCGACGAGGTCATCTACCCGAACCCGGGCTTCCCCATCTACGAGTCCGTGATCCGCTGGGCCGGCGCCACGCCGGTGCCGCTGCCGATCACCGAGGATCGCGACTTCGCGTTCGACATCGACGACCTGGCCGAGCGGCTCACGCCGAAGACCAAGCTCGTGATCCTCAACTCGCCCGCGAACCCGACGGGCGGCATCGTGCCGCGCGAGCTCAACGTGCAGATGGCGAAGCTGCTCGCCGAGCACGACTGCTGGATCCTGACGGACGAGGTCTACTCCGAGATGCTCTACGAGGGCACGCACGACACCATCGCGTCGCACGAGGGCCTGCTCGAGCGCACGATCCTGCTCGACGGCTTCTCGAAGACGTTCGCGATGACCGGCTGGCGGCTCGGCTACGCAGCGCTGCCGAAGCCCCTCGTCGAGCCGATCACGCGCCTGATCATCAACTCGGTGTCGTGCACCGCGCCCGCCGTGCAACTCGCGGGCGTGGCCGCGCTCGAGGGCCCGCGCGACGAGGTGAACGCGATGATGGCCGAGTTCACGAAGCGCCGCGAATTCGTCGTCGACGGCCTCAACAAGCTGCCGGGGGTGACCTGCATCGTCCCCAACGGCGCCTTCTACGCCTTCCCGAACGTCAAGGGCACCGGCCTCGACACCCGCGAGCTGGCCAACCGCCTGCTCGAGGAGGCCGGGGTCGCGCTGCTCTCGGGCACGGCGTTCGGCGAGTACGGCGAGGGCTACCTGCGCGTCTCCTACGCCAACTCGCTCGAGAACATCGAGGAGGCGCTGCAGAAGATGGGCGACCTGCTCGCGCAGTCGGCCGGCTGATGGGGGGCCGCATCGTCGTCACGGGCCGCGTGCCCGAGCCGGCGCTCGACGTCCTCCGCGAGGCCGGCGAGCTCGACGCGCACACGCAGGAGACGGCGCTCTCCGTCGAGGAGCTGCACGCCGCGATCGCGGGCGCCGACGCCGTCGTCACGCTGCTGAACGACCGCGTCGACGAGGCGTTCCTGGACGCCGCCGGCCCGCAGCTGCGGGTCGTCGCGAACGTCGCCGTGGGCTACAACAACATCGACGTGGCCGCGTGCGCGGCGCGCGGCGTGCTCGTCACGAACACGCCCGGCGTGCTCACCGACGCCACCGCCGACATCGCGATGGCGCTGATCCTGATGGTCACGCGGCGGCTCGGCGAGGGCGAGCGCGTCATCCGCAGCCAGGTCGGCTGGCGCTGGCACATGCACTACATGCTCGGCACCGGCCTGCAGGGCAAGACGCTCGGGATCGTCGGCCTCGGCCAGATCGGCACGGCCACGGCACGGCGCGCCCGCGCGTTCGGCATGGCGATCGCCTACAGCGGCCGGCGCCGCGCCGACGAGGCGGTCGAGGCGGAGCTCGAAGCTCGCTTCATCGAGTTCGACGAGTTGCTCGCCACGTGCGACGTCGTCTCGCTGCACTGCCCGCTCACGCCCGAGACCACGCACCTGATCACGGCCGCGCGCCTGCGTCAGATGCGCAGCGACGCGTTCCTCGTCAACACGACGCGCGGGCCCGTCGTCGACGAGGGCGCGCTCGCCGAGGCGCTCGCATCCGGCGTCATCGCGGGCGCCGGCCTCGACGTCTTCGAGCACGAGCCGGAGGTGCACCCGGGCCTGCTCGAACTCGAGAACGCCGTGCTGATCCCGCACCTCGGCTCGGCGACGATCGAGACGCGCACGGCGATGGCCGTGCTCGCGGCGCGCAACGCCGCGGCGGTGCTCGGCGGCAGCGAGGCGCTGACGCCCGTGCGCGCCTAGGCGCTATTCGGCCGCGGGATCCTTCGGCGGCGGCGGGGTGGTCGCCTTGCCGGTCTCGGCGTTCTTCATCGTCTCCTTGATCGGAGACACCGGGTCGATCTCGCGCATCCCGCTCTCGAACTCGTCCTTGAAGGTGCCGACCGAGTCCTTCGTCTTGCGCAGGTGCTTGCCCGTTCCGCGAGCGATGCTGGGCAAACGGCTCGATCCGAACAGCAGCGCGATGATCACGACGATGATCACTATTTCCTGAATGCCGAAATTACCCATGAATCTCCCTTGGAGGGTGCGGTACATGCTACCGCGCATTCGCAGCTCGTCCGAATAGGGTTCGCGCATGACGAGCCCGCCGCAGCGGCAACTGGGCGCTGACGGCCCCGCCGTCTCGGCGGTCGGGCTCGGCTGCATGAGCATCTCGTGGGGCTATTACCTCGACCCGCAGGAGGAGGCGGTCTCCGAGCGCACGCTCCAGCGCGCGGTCGAGCTGGGCGTCACGCACTTCGACACGGCGTCGCTGTACGGCCGCGGCCACAACGAGACGCTCGTCGGGCGCGCGTTGCGCGATCGCCCCGACGGCGTCCTGATCGCCTCCAAGTGCGGCCTCGAGAACCGCGGCTTCCCGCGGCGCAAGACACTGCGCGACGGCCGGCCCGAGACGATCCGGCGCCAGTGCGAGGGCTCTCTCAGCCGTCTGGGCATCGACGTGCTCGACCTCTACTACCTGCACCGCGTCGACCCGGACGTGCCGGTCGAGGAGAGCTTCGGCACGCTCTCGGAGCTCGTCCAGGAGGGCAAGATCCGGCGGCTGGGGATCTCCGAGTGCACCGTCGACGAGATCGCGCGCGCCCACGCGACCCATCCGGTGACCGCGCTGCAGAGCGAGTTCTCGCTGTGGACGCGCGAGCCGCTCGAGGGCGTGATTCCCTGGTGCGCGGCCAACGGCGTCGCCTTCGTGGCCTTCGGCGTCCTCGGACGCGGCTTCCTGACGGGTGCGCTCACGCCCGGACAGGAGTTCCCGAAGGGCGACTTCCGCGCGACCAACCCGCGCTTCCAGCCCGACGCGATGGCCGCGAACGTCGCGATCCTGGACGGCGTCAGGCGGGTCGCCGAGCGCCTCGGGGCGACCCCCGCGCAGGTCGCCGTGGCCTGGGTGCTCGCCCAGGGCGAGCACCTCCTCCCGATCCCGGGAACGAAGCGCGAGCGCTACCTCGAGGAAGACCTGGGCGGCGGGACGGTTGTCCTGGATGCCCAGGCGCTGGCCGAGCTCGACGGCTTGCCCGCGCCGGTCGGCGCCCGTTACGCCTGATCCGCGCCTTCGGCTGACAGCCCGCGGAGGTGCGGATTACCGCACCTGACCCGGGACATCCGGTCGGGACATCGTGACGACTCCTGCCTCATGTGCGGCGGACGTGCCCCCGCGCAGCATGGGTGGTGCAGCAACGAGCTGCGCAACCCACTGCCAAGGAGCCAGTCGTGATCAACCCCGGAGACACTCTCGTCAACAGCGTGACGGGCGAGGAGCTGACCTTCCTCCAGACCGCCGAGTCCACCGGCGGCGAGTACGTCGAGGTCGTCGCCGTCGTCCAGCCCGGTGGCGCCGTCGCCGCCGCGCACGTGCACCCCAAGCAGTCCGAGACGTTCACCGCGATCGAGGGCGTGCTCGACCTCCGCGTCGGCAAGCAGCGCATCCGCCTCGTCTCGGGCGAGAGCGCCACGGTCGAGGCCGGTACCGCCCACAAGTTCTGGAACGACGGCGACGAGCCGGTCATGTTCCACTGCAAGATCAGCCCGGCCCTGCAGTTCGAGTCGCTGATCGAGACGATGTTCGCGCTCGCCCGCGACGGCAAGACGAATCGCAAGGGCATGCCGAACCCGGTGCGCATGGCGTCCATCGCCCGCGCGCATCGCGACGTCATCCGCCTCGCCGGCGTCCCGGCCTGGCTGCAGGACCTCGGCACCCTCAGCGCGATGCCGCTGGCGTTCGTCGCCGGCTACGGCGCGACCTACAAGCCGGCCGCCGTCCGGTCCGCCAACCCGATCCCCGCCTGAGTCATCCACCGGACCCAAGGAGCAGCCCGCATGTCCACGCTCGCCATCCCCACCGCCCCCAATGCCTCCTGGGCCGACGACGCCATCGCGATCGCCGCTGCCCGTGACGTCACCCGGCGTCACGGGAGCGGCGACGCCGCCGTCGACGCGCTCCGTGGGGTGTCCGTCTCGCTGCAGCCCGGCGACTTCGTCGCCGTCATGGGCCCGTCGGGCTCGGGCAAGTCGACGCTCATGCACATCATGGCCGGGCTCGACACGCCGACGTCGGGCAGCGTCGCGATCGACGGCGTCGCGCTCGAGGGCCTCAAGGAGCGCCGCCTCACGCAGCTGCGCCGCGATCGCGTCGGCTTCGTCTTCCAGGCCTACAACCTGCTGCCGACGCTCTCGGCCGCCGAGAACGTCGCGCTTCCATTGCGCCTCGCGGGCCGAAAGGTCGACGGCGACTGGATCGCCGAGCTGCTCGACACGGTCGGCCTCGCCGATCGCGCCGGCCATCGCCCCTCCGAGCTCTCGGGCGGCCAGCAGCAGCGCATCGCAGTCGCCCGCGCCCTGGCCGACGCGCCCGGCCGTGATCTTCGCGGACGAGCCGACCGGCAACCTCGACTCGCGTTCCTCCGCCGACGTCCTCGGGCTGCTGCGCAGCGCCGCCGACGACCGCGGCCAGGCGATCGCGATGGTCACGCACGACGCATCGGCCGCCGCGGTGGCCGACCGAGTCGTCTTCCTCGCCGACGGCCTCGTCGTCGCCGAGGAGTCGCACCTCGCCGCGGGCGAGATCCTCGACCGCATGAAGGACCTGACATGAACCGCCTCGCGCTCAGCGGCATGGTGTCGCGCAAGCTGCGCACCATCCTCACGGCGCTCGCGATCGTGTTCGGCACCGCCATGGTGTGCGCCACGCTCGTGCTCACCTCCACCGCCACTCGCGGCTTCGAGAGCTGGTTCACCGAGGCCGATCGCGGCTCCGACGTGATCGTCAGCGGCAAGGCCGCCGTGCGCTCGGCCGACCGCGACACCGCGGCGCCCGCCGTCCCGGCGAGCCTCGTCGGCGCGATCAGCCAGGTCCCCGGCGTCGCCGCGGTCGGCGGCTCCGTCGAGGGCACCGCCAACCTCATCGACCGCAACGGCAAGACGCTCGGCGTCGACGGCCCGCCGAAGCTCGGCCTGTCCGTCCCGACCCCGGGGCTGATGGGACTGCGCCTCGTCTCGGGCCGCTGGCCGCACACGGGCGAGGTCGCGATCGACCGCTTCACCGCGTCCGACGCGCACTTCCGCATCGGCGACGGCATCGGCGTCGCGACGAGCCATCCCACCAAGCGGTACCGGATCACCGGGCTCGTGCAGCTCGCCGACGTCGGCACGTCCGGCGCCACCATCGCCGTCTTCGACACGAAGACGGCACAGGCCATCCTCGACCGCCCGGCCCAGGTGGACACGATCCGCGTGCGTGCCGAGGACGGCGTCTCGCCGGCCGAGCTCGTGCGCCGCGTCGAGGCAGCGCACCTGACCTCGCCCGTCGCGTTGCGGGTCGAGACCGCGCACGACCACGTCGAGCGCACGATGCACGAGCAACTCGGCTTCATCGACATCTTCCGCTACGTGCTGCTCGCGTTCGGCGGTGTCGCCCTGCTGGTCGGCTCGTTCATCATCTACAACACGTTCGCGATCACGGTCGCCCAGCGCGTGCGCGAGCTCGCACTGCTGCGCTGCCTCGGCGCCACGCGGCGCCAGGCGCTCGTCTCCGTGCTCGCGGAGGGCCTCGTCATCGGCACCGTCGCATCGCTGATCGGCACGGCCGCCGGCGTCGCGCTCGGAGCGGGTCTGATCGCGCTCTTCAACGCGATGGGCCTGACGATTCCGGAGGTGCCGATCGCACTCACGCCGGCGACGCTTCTGCCGAGCCTGATCGTCGGCATCGGCATCACGCTGGTCGCGGCGCTCGTCCCGGCCTTGCGCGCCAGCCGCGTCGCGCCGGCCGTGAGCCTGCGCGACTCCGTGGCCGCTCGCAGCGTCCCCAGGCGGCGCTCGCTCGTCGCCGGCCTCGCGTCGCTCGTGCTGGCCGGCTCGGCGCTCGCGCTGGGCACCATCGGCGACCCCGGAAGCGTCGGCGCCCGCCTGCTCCTGATCGCCGCCGGAACGATCGGCCTGTTCGGCTCGATCGCGGCGCTCTCGAGCCGGCTCGTGCCGTTGCTCGTGACCGTCCTCGCCTGGCCGATGCGCCGCATTTCCGGCGTGCCGGGCTCGCTGGCGGCCCAGAACGCGTCCCGCCTCCCCGGCCGAACGGCGGCCACGGCGGCCGCGCTCATGATCGGCGTCGCTCTCGCCTCGTTCATGGCGATCTTCGCGAACGTCATGGCCGGCTCGCAGACGAGGCAGCTCGACAAGAGCGTTCGCGCGGACTACGTCGTCCAGAGCTCGGAGTACTACGGCGCGTTCGACAAGCAGATCGCTCGCCGCATCGCCTCCGTGCCCGGCGTCGCCGCCGTCGCGGAGGAGGCCGACGAGATCAGCCTCGCCGGCAAGGGGTCGCACATCGCGATCGGCGTCAACCCGGCCTTCGCGCGCGCCTACAACCTCGACTGGCAGCAGGGCTCGAACAGCCTGCTCGCCGGTCTGGGTGCGAAGGACGCGGTCATGGAGCAGACCATCGCGAAGAGCGAGGGCCTGCAGGTCGGCGACCGCTTCCCGGTCACCACGCCGACCGGCCGCACGACCACGCTGACGTTGCGCGGCACCTACAAGGACGACGCGTTCGCGGCGGGCTTCATCATGCCGCTGTCGAGCTGGCGGACGCTGTTCGCCAAGTCGACCGACACGACGCTGTACGTCGTGCGCGAGCCCGGCACGTCGCTCGGCACCGTCCAGGCCGGCATCGACTCGTCGATCTCGGGCTGGGCCGGGATGAGCGTCAAGTCCCACGCCGACCTGAAGGCCGAGTACGAGGCCGACGCCCAGGACGTCACCTCGATGTTCTACGCGATGCTCGCGCTGAGCGTGATCATCTCGATCTTCGGCGTCGTCAACACGCTCGCGCTCTCGGTGCTCGAGCGGACACGCGAGATCGGCCTGCTCCGCGCCGTCGGCGGCTCGCGCCGCCAGGTGCGCCGCATGGTGCGCTACGAGGGCGTCATCACGACGCTGATCGGCGCGACGCTCGGGCTCGCCCTGGGCGTGTTCCTCGCGGGCCTCACCACGGCCGCGATCGACGGTGCGACGTTCAGCGTCCCGACCGGCCAGCTCGCAGTGATGGCGATCATCGCCGGCGTGCTCGGCGTCATCGCAGCCGTCGCCCCGGCGCGGCGCGCGACGCGGCTCGACGTGGTGGACGCGCTCGCGTTCGAGTGACGCCGATCGGGGTCAGGCACGCGCCGTGCGTGCCTGGCCCCGGCGCCTGTCGCGGCTCACGTCGTCGTGGCGAGGGTGGCCCGGCGGGCGCCCTCGCGCCGCCGCGCGCGGCTCGCCGGCACGATCAGCGGCGTGCCGGTCTCGGGGTCGGGAATCACCTGGCACTCCATCCCGAAGACGTCGCGCACGAGGCCGGCGGTGACGATCTCGTGCGGCGGACCCTCGGCGACCTTCCCGAAGCAGGACGCCGCGAAGCTCGCGAAGGACAAGCTGTACGCGAGCCTCGCCGTGCACACCGAGGGCCGCGAGGTCTTCATCGGCGACAACGAGCCGCTCGGCGGCGCGTTCTCGTTCGTGAGCGTCTGAGCCTGCCGTACATGCTCGACAGCTTCGTGCCCCTGATGAAGCGCGCGATCGACGGCGACCCGTCGACCGCCGTTCGCGCGGACTGACTCCATTAGCGGGGGCGGGCGGGCCCCCCTCGGCTCACGCGCCGGCAGCGCGCGTGATCCGCATCTCCTCGTCCAGCGTCCAGGTGGCGCCGCCGTCACGGGAGATCTCGCCCCGCCAGACGAACGAGTCCGGCTCGATGTCGGTGAACCGCCAGCGCAGCTGCGGCTCGTCCTCGTCGCTGATCAGCACGATGTCGCCGTCGACCGGCCGCCCGATGAAACGCCGGACGCGACCGTTGACCGGATCGATCCAGGTCGAGCGCCAGGCGCCCAGCGCCGCGTCGTAGAAGCGGATCGTCGTGCCGTGGAACGCCAGGGGCGGCACGCCGGCGCCGGGCTCTCCCCGGCCCGGAACGATCCACGTGTCCTGCACCGCCCGGCCGCCCAGCACCCAGCCGAAGTGCAGCTCGCCGCGCGCCGTCGCGGTCGAGCCATCCGCGGCGACTCCCGTCCAGGCGATGTCCCACGAGCCGATGAACTGGCCGAACAACTGCAGCTGCTCGGCATCCGGCCCGGCAGGGCCATCGACGTGCAGGGCCTCGACGAGGCCGGTGTCGGTCATCGGCATTCCTCCGACTCGAACGAACGACGCAACGCGCGAGCGCTGTACAGCCTAGATTGCCGCTGGGGTGGCACCGGCCTGGTGGCCGATCCGGTCTTCAAAACCGGCAGGGCGCCGTAGCCCGGCGCTTGGTAGGTTCGATTCCTGCGCCGCCTCGCTCAGCGATGCCTGGAATGGGCTCAAAACTGCTCAAAGTGGAAGGGCAGAACGCTCCAGTTGTACCGCCGTACCGTCCGATAGAACCTCCATGGTCGGGAAGGAACAGAGACTTTCCGGAGGACCCGGGAGGCACGCGAGGCGGTCACCCCACGGTTTCCGAACATCTCGAGGGCATACTCGGGCACGTGGTCGGACACCTCAAGACGCCGCCGGCGGCGGTTGCGTTCGTGCTCTCCGCGCTGGCGACCTTCTCGGTCATCGGCTCGACGGCCGGCCCCGCCCAGGCCGCGCCGACCTTCCCGATCGGCCTGAAGAAGGCCTCCCTGAAGCCGACCGGCAAGGGTCTCGATCTGCGCCTCGCCGTGCGCGGCACGACGGGGCGGATCATCGTCAGTGTCGCGTTCCGCCCCGCCGGCGCCAAGGGCACGCGGCGGCAGAAGCACGTGTTCAAGAGGCTGCACGGCCGGCGCTTCGTGACATTCCATCTGCACCGCCTGCAGCAGGGCGCGACGTACACGTACAGCGCGCGTGCGGTCAGCGGCAAGCTGCGCTCGCGCACCGTGGCCGGACGGTTCACGGGGGCGACCGGCACGGGTGCCGTCACGGGCGACGCCGACGTGCGAGACACCTCGGCGACGCTGCACGGCAGCCTGACCCCCGGCAAGCGGCGGGACGAAGGCCTGGTTCGCGTGGAACACAACGAGGGACCTGACGCACGAGACGCCTGCGCGCCGGTTCCCCGCGGCGGCAAAGAAGCCCATCGGGGTCAAGGCCTCGATCACCGGCCTCGCGAGCGGCACGACGTACTACTACCGCATCGTCTCGAGCGGGCCGGGCGGCACGTCGCAGGGCGCGATGCGCTCGTTCACGACGACGGGCGCGGCGACGACCACAGGGCCGAGCGGGCCCCGACCGGGCCGGCTGGACCGGCGGGGCCGGCCGGGCCGGCCGCGCTGACCTGCCCGACCGGGCCGAAGTACTACGTCGCGACGAACGGCTCCGACAGCGCGGACGGCAGCGCCGCGCACCCGTGGAGAACGCTCGCGAAGGCAGCAACTGCGACCCCGCCCGGCGCGGCGGCGATGATCGCCGCCGGCACCTACTCGGGCTTCACGATGACGCGATCGGGCAGGGCCGGCGCAGCGATCGCGTTTTGTGCGACGACCCCGGGCACAGTGGAGGTGCGTCCGGCCTCCGGTGGCAGCACGATCATCATCTCGGGCCAGCACGACATCAACCTGACGGGGCTCACGGTGACGGGCGCGACGGGCACGCAGAACGCCGGAATCGACGTGCTCGACAACTCGTCCAACCTCACGATCGCGAACGGCCGGATCAGCGGCAACCACTCCTACGGGATCGATGTCAACGGCTCGACGAACGTCACGATCAGCGGCAACACGATCACCGGCAACGACACGGGCGTCCGCATCAACCGCGCGGGCGCGGGTGTCCTGATCCAGGGCAACGACGTCGCCAACAACACCGGGATGGTGGTCAACGACCCCGCCCCGAACAACGACTGGGGCGCATTGGGGATCTCGTTCCTGCACACCGTCGGTCCGCTCGTCGCCCGCGGCAACACGATCCACGGCAATCGCGCGCCGAGCCAGGACTACGGCTACGACGGCAGCGCGATCGACATCTACGGCGGCTCCGGCGTCACGATGACGGGCAACACGATCTGGGACAACCAGAACGTGCTCGAGACGGGCACCGACACGGCACGGCCTGCTCGGGCAACGTCTTCACCCGCAACATCTCCTGGGGCGGCAACAACAAGGCCCTCGTCGCGCCGCACGGGCCGCTCGTGAACGGCATCATCCTGCGCTGCGGCGACGGCATGCTGATCGCGAACAACGTGTTCGTGGACATGGACTACTGGGTCTTCGACATCACGACCAGCGGCGGCTTCGCGGGCAGCATCAACGGCTTCCGGATCGAGAACAACGTCAGCTACCAGATGGCGCACGCGATCTACGCGATCGAGACCGCCCTGCCGGCGGACGCGGTGATCGACTACAACGTCTCCTACAACTCCCCGAACGCGCCGTTCGCGTTCGTCCCGGGCAACGGCAGCGTGCCGGACATCGCGACGTTCCGCGGCCTCACGGGCCAGGACTCGCACGGCCGCGAAAGCAACCCGCTGTTCGTGAACCTCGCGGGCCAGGACTTCCACGTGAACCCGGGCTCGCCGGCGCTCGACGCGGGCACGCCGATCGCCGGCGTGACCGACGGGTTCCTCGGCGCCGCGCCGGACGCCGGGGCGTACGAGCAGAGCTGAGCCCGGCCCCTCAGGCTTCCCACTCGCGCCTGGAACAGCTGCATTTGACCGCTCTCGTGCGGGTCTTCGGTGCCGCCGTCGACTTCACGTCTGGCGGTACATCTCGCAGGTCGTGAGTGCCGCGTCGACAAAGCAGTCGACCGCGGGCGAAGGCGCGCGAGATTTCAGCCAGGCGAGGAAGAGTTGCCTGCCCGGGAGCGACGGGAGTATGGGGATCGCGCGGGCGCGTGTCTCCGCGGGCTCGACGCTGAGTCCCGGGATGAGCGCGGCCCCCACGCCGGCGGCGACGAGCGCGCGTACGGTCGCGTCGTCGTCGCTGCGGAAGATGACGTTGAGTGCGGAGTCACGTGGCAGGAGCTCGGTCGGGAGGAGCTCGGCGCGCAGCGAGCGATAGGTGATGAGGGGCAGCCCCGCGACCGTGGCCGGGTCGACGCTGTCGGCCTCGGCGAGCGGATGGTCGTCGCCGACGAGCAGCACGTAGGGATCGTCGAGCAGGTGGAGTCGCGCGAGGGCGTCGTCCAGTGGCGACTTCGTCACGAAGATGATGTCGAGGTCGCCGAGCAGGGCGAGGTCGGTGAGCTCCTGCGGGTCGAGGGCCTCGTGCAGGCGCACCTCGACGCCGGGCAGGGCGGTGCGGAATGTACGGACGAGATCGGGAAGCAGACGGGCCGAGGCGCTCTGGAAGATCCCGACTCGCAGGACGGCGTGCTCGGCGGCGAGTACGGCGAGGTCGGCGCGCGTCGAGGCGAGGATGTCGCCGATGCGCGCGGCTCGGTCGAGCAGCAACCGACCCGCGGCGGTGGGCGAGACGGCGGGCGCGCCGCGGGGCCGGTTCAGGAGCGGCGTTCCGACGATCGCCTCGAGCGCGGCGATCTGGCCCGAGAGGGCGGATTGCGAGTAGCTGAGTAAGCCCACCGGCTCGGCCTGCGCGTCGCGGCCCACGCCGAAGGACGGCGCCCGGCTCGCGATCGAGGAGGGAGTCGACACGATCGAGCACGGCCTCTCCCTCCACCGCGAGCCGGCCCTGCTCGACCGCATGGCCGCGAACGGCCAGGTGCTCGTGCCCACCCTCTCGACGTTCCATGACCTCGCAGAGCGCTTCGCGGATCAGTGGGTCCCCCGCCTCGTCGACCAGGCGCAGCGACAGCTCGAGGAGGCCTACCTCACCCTGGGGGCGGCCCACGCCGCGGGCGTGACCCTCGCAATGGGCTTCGACTCGGGCCCTCCCGGCTCGGAGCCGTGGGAGCTCGTGCGCATGGCCGAGGGCGGCCTTGGCCCGCTTGCTGCCCTGCGCGCCGCAACAATGGGCGGCGCAGCAGCACTCGGGCGCGGCGACATCGGGCGGCTGGCGCCCGGAGCAGCCGCCGATCTCGTCGTGCTCGACGGCGATCCCCTCGCCGATCCGCGCCTGCTCGTCCGCCCGGCCCGGATGCACCTCGTTCTGCGCGACGGCGTCCCGATCGCTGGACGCGAGCTCGACCGCGTGCCCTTCAACGGGCAGACGCCACCGCCCGACGACACCGAGATACCGCAACCGGTCGGGCAACCGTCCTGCTGCATGCCGGCTGCTGCTCTGAGGCTTGGAGCGCGAGCTATCGCGTCATCGCTCTCGTGCCAGCCATTCCAGAGCGCCGCTTGTCGTCTCGGCCAGCGAAGCCGTGCCCGTCTCGAGCCGCAAGACGTCACGCCCGCTCCACTCGGCCGTGAATTCGTCGTAGTGGGATGACAGGAACCGTCTGTCCTTCGAGAGCCCGCGCGTGGGATCGGCGCGTGCTCGCGCCAGGGCGGTCTCGAAATCGACCTCGAGCATCACGAGCCGTACCGTGACCTCGCCCGGCAGCTCTCCCTCGAGCTCACCGAGTGCCACGTCCGTCGCGAGGTCTCCTTCGACCACCACGCATCGGCCCTCGGTCAGGAACGCGGCCGCCAAACGGCCCGAGATCCGTCGCGCCAGCGACCAGAGGCGGCCGTCGTCCTTCGGCCGGCCTGCCGGATCGAGCATCTCGTAGACCAGGTCGAGGTCGACCACGGCGACGCCGACGCCGCACGACTCTTCGAGCCGGATCGCAAGCGCCCGGGCGAGGGAGGACTTTCCGCTCGCGATGGGCCCGCTGACTACCACGACGCATTCCCTCATCGCACCAGCATGAGGCCTCGAAAGGGCTCTCGCCAATCGCACGCACCCGCTGGTCGAGCACGCCGCGCGTCGACTGCGTTAGGGTAAATGGCCTGATGAGCCGGCCAGTCTTGCTCGCCGTCGACGACGATCCGGACGCTCTCGAAAGCGTCGCGACGCAGCTTGCCCAGCGGTACTCCCATGAGTACCGGGTCGAGTCCCTCGGCAATCCCGAGGACGCGTTGCGGAGGCTGCAGGAGCTCGCGGACGCAGGCGAGGACGTGGCGCTCGTGCTCGCCTCATCGTCACTCTCGTCGACGTCGGGCAGTCACCTCCTCGAGCACGTGCGCAGGCTGTATCCGCAGGCCGGGCGGGTGCTGCTCGTTCCCCCGTACTTCTGGACCGACGAGCCGACCTCCGACGCGATCCGCGACGCGATGGCGCTCGGGAGCATCGACTACTACGCGCCCCGGCCGGCAGGGCCCTTCGACGAGGTGTTCCACGAGGCGATCTCGGGGTTCGTGCTCGAGTGGGCCCGGCTTCGGCACGTCGTTCCGCAGACCGTGCACATCGTGGGCGAGACCTGGTCCGGGCGCGCCTACGAGATGCGGGAGGTCTTCGAGCAATGCGCCGCGCCGCACTCCTTCTGCCTGGCGGGGTCGGCGCTGGGACGCGAGCTCATCGCCGACGCAGGCCCCGACGTGAAGCTTCCGCTGATGGTGCTTCCGGACGGCCAGGCCCTGAGTGACCCGACCGACGCCGAGATCGCCGAGCACATCGGTGCTCCGGCCGGGCTCGAGGAGCGCGACTACGACGTCGTGATCGTGGGCTCCGGGCCCGGTGGCCTCTCGGCAGCCGTCTACGCCGCCTCGGAGGGGTTGAGCGTCCTCGTCCTGGACGAACGCGGCATCGGAGGTCAGGCCCGGTCGAGCTCGCTGATCCGCAACTACCTGGGCTTCGCCATGGGCATCAGCGGCAGTCGCCTCGCCATGCAGGCGTACCAGCAGGCGTCCGTCTTCGGCGCGAGCTTCCTGTTCATGCACCGAGTGACCGCTCTCACGCGATCCGAAGACCGCTTCAGCCTGTTGCTCGAGGACGGGCGACACGTCAGCGCACGGGTGGTGGTTCTCGCCACGGGAGCGACCTACCGCCGCCTGGACGTTCCGCCGCTGGAGTCCTTGCGCGGCGCCGGCGTCTTCTACGGCGGCCCGGTCTCCGAAGCCCCGGCGCTGAAGGGCAAGGATGCGTTCATCGCGGGCGGCGGAAACTCCGCCGGCCAGGCGGCACTGCACCTCGCGCGCTACGCGCGCCGCGTCACGCTCGTCGTGCGCGGGTCGTCGCTCGGGGCCGGGATGTCGCACTACCTCGTGCAGGCGATCGAGGCGACGCCGAACGTGGAGGTGCGCACCGGCACCGCCGTGGTCGGCGGGGGTGGCGACGGTCGTCTCCAGCAACTCGTGCTGCGCGACAGCGCCGGTGAGGACGAGACGGTCGCCGCCGACGCGCTCTTCGTGCTCATCGGGGCACGCCCGCACATCGACTGGCTGCCGCCGCAGATCGCACGTGACGCGCACGGATTCCTCCTCACCGGGGCCGACCTGGACGGACACGACTGGCCGCGAGAACGCCCACCGCTGTCCCTGGAGACGAGCATGCCCGGTGTGCTGGCGGTGGGTGACGTGCGCCACGGCTCGGTCAAGCGCGTGGCCTCCGCGGTCGGAGAGGGCGCGGTCGCCGTGCAGCTCATCCACAGCCTTTTCGCCCAGGAGCATCCGCAACTCCGCACGCCGGCCGAGACGACCGCCTCGGCCGGCTCCTGAGCACTTACTGCACGACGGCGTGCTGCATCGCCCAGAGCGCGGCGCCGGCTCGGTCGACGTGCCGATCTTGCCGTAGATGTGCTGGATGTGGTGGTCGGCGGTCTTGGGAGAGATGACGAGCCGATCGGCGATCTGGCCCGTCGTGAGGCCCCTGGCGGCGAGGCGCAGCACCTCGACTTCGCGTCGCGTGAGCCCGCCCGGATGCTGTTGCCGTCTGCCCGAGGGCGCTCGCCCCTCGCCGTGCCCCGCGGCCACGAGGACCGCTCGGCTCGCGCGAGGCTCCAGCACACCCTTCGACTCGAGCTCGCGCAGCTCGGCGGCCGCATCCGGGGGCGAGAACGGCGGACGGTCCGCCCGCTCGGTGGTGAGCCCCACGTAGACCTCGGTCGCCGCGAGCACGCATGCTCCGAGATCGTCGCCGTCGGCCTGCACGCGCTTGTGGTACCCCGAGCCGTCGCACTTCTCGTGGTGCGCCGACGCGACGGGGCTGAGGATCGCCAGCGCCGGTGAGCGGCGCAGCATCTGCTCGGTCAGCAGGGGGTGAAGCTCGACGCGGTCGAACTCCGTGCGCGTGAGCGACCCCGGCTTGTCCCAGATCGAGTTCGGCACGACGGTCGTTCCGAAGTCGTGCACGAGCGCCGCGCGGCGGACCGTGGTGACCGCTTCGTCGGTGAGCCCGAGCACCTGGGCGGCGTCGCCTGCGAGCTCGGCGCAGCGCCGGCTGTGCCCGCCCATGTACGGCGACTTGAGGTCGATGAAGTCGGCGGCGACGGTCAGGGCGTCGTCGAGCTCGTCGCCGGACAGGATGCGGTGCGGCTCGGGCTCGAGGGCGAGCACGGCGTCCCACGGATCGGTCTCGGCGAGCTCGTCGAGCCAGCGGCGTCCGTGCTCGACGAACAGGTCGGCGAGCGCGGGGTCGTACGTGCGGTCGCGGCGATCGCGGGCGGCGTCGACGGCGTGGTCGGGCGAGAACAGGCGCCCGATCGCCTCCATGTCGTGGCTGAGGTGCACGACGCGCATCGCGAGCGGGATCGCCTCCCCCGCCACATGGTCGGGATAGCCGTTTCCGTTCCAGCGCTCGAACGTGAAGCGGATCGCCTCACGAACGTCGGGGCCGAAGTCGAGCCGCTCCAGGAGCATGTCGGCGACCTCGCACCCGGACGTGAAGTTGTAGACCGCCCACTCGCGCGCCGTCTCCTTGATCAGCTTGACGATCGCTTCCTGCTCCTCCGGAGTGCGCCCGGCCGTCGCGAAGGCCATGACGTCCTGCATCACCTCCGCGGGATTCGCGGCGTCGTGCACGAGCGTCTGCGCACGGATCGCGATCTCGTCGCCGAAGACGGTGGCGACCTCGTGGGCATGGCCGGTGCAGCCGACGTAGCGCAGCAGCGCCACCCAGTACGCGGTGTCGCGCAGCTCTGCGTCGAATCCGGCGGCGTCGCAGATCCGCGTCGCGAGCAGGCATGACCGCAGTTGCGACTCGAGCGGCTGCCCGAACGCATTGTCCTGCGCAAGTGCCAGTGTGGCGACGAACTCACTGAGACGAAGCGATTTGTCCAAGATGGGGAGTCCTCCCGATGTATGGTCATCCAGCTGCGCGCACGATTGTTTCACGGCGCGTGCACTGCTGTCACTCGGGCGGCCGGCACGTTCATCTCAAGGAGGACACCATGGCCGCATCCGATCCCATCAAGGTGGGAGTCATCGCCGACCAGACGGGCCCGCTCTCGTTCGTGGGTCTCGCGAATGCAAATGTCGCGCGGATGGTCATCGGCGACATCAACGCCAAGGGCGGCCTGCTCGGGCGTCACCTCGAGTTGCATCTCGAGGACGGCGCAACGGACGACGCCGTCGCGAGTGCAGTGGCGACCAAGCTCGTCGAGCAGGACAACGTCGACGTCGTCTTCGGCGGGATCTTCAGCTCCACGAGGCAGGCCATCAAGGGTCCGGCCGTCGTGAAGGGGAAGACGCTCTACATCTACCCGGAGCAGTACGAGGGGGGAGAGTCCGATCCGCTCATCTTCTGCACCGGCCCGGGGCCGGCCCAGCAGATCGACCGCTTCATCCCGTGGCTGATGCGCGAGACCGGAGCGAAGACGTTCTACTTCCCGTCCGCCGACTACATCTGGCCCCACGTGCTGAACCAGCGGGTGCGCGAGGCCGTCACGGCAAACGGCGGATCGATCGTCGGCGAGGAGTACTTCCCGCTCGACCACATGGAGTACGCGGCGACGGTCGAGAGAATCGTCTCGAGTGGCGCCGACGTCGTGTTCAACACGATCGTGCCGCCCGGCGTCTCGCCGTTCCTCGAGGAGCTGTACAACTCCGGCTTCGCCGCCCGTGGCGGACAGCTCGTCTGCACCTACTTCGACGAGAACTTCCTGAACATGGTGCCGGCCACACACGTCGAGGGCCTCTACAGCTGCCTCGACTACTACCAGGCCGTCGACGATCCGTTCAGCCAGAAGCTGCTGGCGCAGTACGACGCGCTCTATCCCGGTGACGCGAAGTTCACGGGCGGCAGCGGATGCTCGGGCCTGTATCGCGGGCTGCGCCTGTGGGCCGCGGCCGTGGTCGAAGCGGGCTCGCTCGTCCAGGAGGACGTGATCGCGGCCCTGGATCACGCGTCGATCCCCGAGGGGCCCGGTGGGCCCGCCGCCGTCGTGCCGGGGGAGCATCACCTGCGCATGAACATGTACATCGCCCGGGCGCGCGCCGGCACGTTCGAGATCGTCGAGAGCCTCGGTGCCATCGACCCGCAGGAGCGCCAGGTGGGCACTCCCGTCCTGACCGCCTGAGCCGAACGCCGGCTCACGACACGACCAACGACACACCGACGAAAGGAGAGAACGATGCTACTCGCGACGACGCAGGTGGAGGACTTCGACAAGTTCATGGCGGTCTTCTCGGCGGCAGGAGCGGAGAAGCGCAAGCAGCACGGGTCGAAGGGCGCCACGGTCTTCCGCGATCCCTCCGAGGAAGACCGGGTCTGGGTGATCTTCGACTGGGACGCGCAGGGCTGGCAGAGCTTCGTGGCCGACCCCGAGGTTCCGCCGATCATGAAGGAGGCCGGGCACAAGGGAAAGCCGCAGGCCGCACAGTTCGCCGGGCAGTGCGACGCCTGACACTCGCTCGAACGGCACGGAAGGAAGGGCCCGCCACGGCGGGCCCTTCCCGTGGTCCGGTCACCCTCGTCGGGTGATCAAGTCACGCGCCCTGCAGATCCAGACTCTTCGTCGTGGCCGCTTCCCTGCCCCTGCCGGTGAGTGAGCGATGCTCTTCCGGCTGAGCACCTTCGAGCTGGCACTCCTGGTCTTCGCCGTGGTGCTCGGCGGGTCGCTCGTCGGCGTCGTCGCCGGCCGCCGCCTGCGCGAGCACTCCGAGTTGCGCGAGCCGCTCGGCGTGCTGCAAGGGGCGCTGCTCGGGCTCGTCGGCCTCGT
Organism: uncultured Actinomycetes bacterium; assembly: GCA_963705965.1. Classification (GTDB taxonomy): domain Bacteria; phylum Actinomycetota; class Thermoleophilia; order Gaiellales; family JALYLC01; genus JALYLC01. Next base: position 224,073 of record CAVPLI010000010.1, read on the forward strand.
GCTCGCGTTCGGCCTGTCGATGGCCGTGGGCCGCTACGACGCGCGGCGCGCCGCCGTCGTCGCCGAGGCGAACGCGATCGGCACGACGTACCTGCGGGCGCAGACGCTGCACGAGCCGATGCGGTCGCGCTCGCTCGACGCCCTCGCTCGTTACACGGATACGAGCATCCGCCTGTCGAACTCCGTGCCGAACAGCGCCGAGGCGAAGGACGCGATCGCGGACGGCGGGCGCCTGCAGCGGACGCTCTGGGGACTCGCCGGCGAGGCGCTCGACGGCTCGCCGACGGACAGCGCGCCGCGCCTCTACGTCGACAGCCTCAACGAGACGATCGACATGCAGACCGTCCGGGTGTCCGCACTCAACAACCGCGTTCCGTCGGTCGTGCTGGTGTTCGAGATCATCGGCGCGGCCGTGGCCCTCGGCCTGCTCGCGGTCTACCTCGCGATCCTCTCGCGTGGCGTGGTCACCGTCGTGCTCGCCGCCGTGTTCGTATCCGCACTGCTGCTCGTGACGTTCGACCTCGACCGCCCGACGCGGGGATTCGTGCAAGTGCCGGACACGCCGCTCGTCGCGCTGCGCGCGTCGATGGAGTTGCCGCCCGCGGCCAGCGCGCCCGGCACGCCCTGAGAGCGCGGCCCTCCCCTCCTGCGATCACGCCTGCCGGTACAACCGGATGGCGATCGGCGTGAACACGGCCAGCAGCAGCGCCGACCAGCCGAGCGCGAGTCCGACGTCGTGGCTGGATCCCGCGAGCACCGAGCGCACCGCGTTCACCATCGGCGTGACCGGCTGGTTCTCCGCGAACGGCTGGAGCCAGCCGGGCATCGAGTCGGCGGGGACATACGTGCTCGAGACGAACGCGAGGATGAACGCGATCAGCGACATGCCCTGCGCGGCCTGGGCGTTGGGAGCGATCAGGCCGAGGACGATGAACACGACCGTGAACGCCACCGCGTAGACGAGGCAGAGGCCGAGCGCGCCCAGGCCGTCGAGCGCACTGCCCTCGAGGCGGAACCCGAACAGGAAGCCCAGGAGGATCGTCGTGAGAATCGCCCACGCGTTGGTGAGTGAGTCCGCGAGCGTCCGCCCAAGCACGATTGCGCGACGCGGGATCGGCAGGGACAGGAGCCGATCGGTGAAGCCCTGGGCGCGGTCCTCCGCCACCCCGACGGCGATCGCTCCGCCGCTGAAGAGCACGATCGTCGCGACGTAGCCTGGTACCAGGTAGTCGACGTAGCTCGACCCGCCGACGTGGATGGCCCCGCCGAACACGAATCGGAAGCAGAACAGGAAGAGCGCGGACTGGACGACGCCCATGACGCTCAGGCCCGGCGTCCGGAAGAACTTCCGCAGCGTCCTGCGCGCGACCTCGAGCGTCGCCCGGGTCGTCCCGGGCGGTCGCTGGGGACGGGTGATCGCATATGTCATAGCGGGCTCCCATTCAGGTGGTGGTCGTGGGTGACTCCTTCGGCAGGGCGGTCACCGGTGAGCGTGAGGAAGACCTCGTCGAGCGTCGAGCGGCGCACGCCGAACTCGTCGACGCGGATGTCGGCCTCGCCGAGGTCGCGCATCACGGCCGCGAGCTCGCTCGCTCCGTCGGACGTGCGAGCACTCGCACGCCGCGCGCCGGGATCGAGCGCGGGCGGATTGGCGGTGACGGCCGCGAGGATCCGGCCGGCCGCGACAAGGGACGAACCGTCGGCGACCGCCACCTCGATGACGTCACCTCCGACGCGCATCTTGAGCTCGCGGAGCGTGCCGGATGCGATCGCGCGCCCGTGGTCGATGACGACGACGCGATCCGCGAGCTCGTCCGCCTCCTCGAGGTAGTGCGTGGTCAGGAGGACGTCCGTGCCCGTGGCGACGAGGTCGCGAACGGCATCCCACACCTCGCGCCGGGCCGCCGGATCGAGACTCGCGGTGGGCTCGTCGAGCAGGAGCAGCCGGGGCGCGCCGACCAGGCTCGCGCCGAGATCCATCCGGCGGCGCTGACCACCCGAGTACGTGCTGCAGCGCCGATCGGCGACCTCGCCGAGGCTCAGGCGCTCGATCACGCTCGCCGCGGCGAGTCGTGCCGAGCGCGCCGAATGCCCGAACAACCGCGCCGTCATCTGCAGGTTCTCGCGTCCCGTCATCGTGGGCTCGACCGCCGCGAACTGGCCCGCGAGGCCGATGTCGCGGCGGACGCCATCGGCGTCGCGCACGACATCGAGTCCCCGCACGCGCAGCTCGCCGCCCGTGGGGCGGACGAGCGTGGCGACCGTGCGCACGAAGGTGGTCTTGCCGGCACCGTTCGGCCCGAGGATCGCCAGCACCTCGCCGGCCGGGGCCACGACGTCGAGGGCGTCGAGGGCCGTGACCTTCCCGAAGCGGACGGTCAGGTCGCGGGCCTCGAGGAGCGGGCTCATGGCCTCGCTCCCGTGGCGCGCGCCTCCTCGCCCAGGCGGCCGTCCCGGTGGGCCTGCCGCACCTCGCGGAGGCCCTCACGGGAGACCATCAGCGAGAGCAGGGCGACGCCTCCGCGATGGATGCGAACCTCGGCGTTGCGCATCTCGCCGGACAGGACGATGCGGCGGCTACCCGGATCGGGTGTCCCGGACCAGTCCTTGATCCGGCCACCGCCGATCCAGCGCAGGTCGCCGGCGTCGACGTTCGCGCCGTCCGGCACCAGCAGCTTGAGCACCGCGCGGTTCATGTCGGCCCGGATCTCGATGTCGCCGGGCTCGATCTCGGGCAGCACGAGGTCGAGCACGACCTGACTGCGCGAGGCACGCACGTCGAAGCGCCGGGCAGTGGTCCAGCGCCCTCGCTTCTTGACGACCTGCCCGTGGGCGCGGATCTGCTCGGTCTGGGGTTCGCTCTCGTGGGTCATGACGTTCATCTCCTTGGGATGGTTCAGGCGATGACGGAATAGTTACACATATACTAGTCTCTTAGCAACTATTCTTTGTGAGACTAGTAGGATGCGGACTAGGATCCCCTGCACATGAGCTCCAGCCACCGCCCGTCCCCGCTCGCCCTGACCGTGCTCAGCCTGCTCGGCATGGGGCCGCTGCACCCCTACGGCCTGCAGCGCCTGATCAAGCTGTGGGGCAAGGATCAGGTGGTCAACGTGGGGCAGCGCGCGAGCCTGTACAAGACGATCAACCGGCTGCGCGAGGCCGGCCTGATCGCCGTGCACCAGACCGAGCGCGACCAGCAGTTCCCCGAGCGCACCCTCTACGCCCTCACCGACGAGGGACGACTCGAGGCGCGTGCCTGGCTGATCGACCTGCTGGGTGCGCCGCGCAACGAGTTCCCGGTGTTCCCGGCGGCGCTCTCCTTCGTCATGCTGCTCGGCCCCGAGGAGGCGGCGGCCGTGCTCGGTCAGCGCGCCGACGCGCTGCGCGAGCAGCTCGCGGCGGTCGATGCGAGCCTGGCCGGCGAGTTGAAGGACCTGCCCCGGGTCGCCTGGCTCGAGACCGAGTACCAACGCACGGTCCTCGCAGCCGAGCTGGCCTGGATCGACGGCGTGGTGGACGATCTCCGCACGGGCGCGCTGACCTGGAGCTACGACGAGCTCATGGTCATGGCGAGGTCGTACCTGCCGGAGTGACCCGTCGCGCGCGACGCGCGGGCCGTCGGAGACGCGACCGAGCACGCGTAGTTTCCCGAAGCAGGGCGGCACGCTTCGCCGAAGTCAGGAGCGCGCACGGGTCGTAGCGTGGGATTCGAATTCCCGCGTCCTACGAGGAGTACCGATGACCACGCCCAATGAGCCGTCGACCGAGCAAGGCGGCTGGAACGCCACCGGTGTCGCGCTCGCCATCTTTCTCGGCGGCCTCAGCGTCGTGGCGGCACTCACCGTCTGGGCGCTCACGAGCTCGGGCGGCACCCCATCCGCGATCGCGGCGCCGCCCGTAGCCGCCGCGACCCAGGACGACGGCGGCATGGCCGGGATGCCCGGGATGACCTCGACCGCCGCTGCGGCGACGTCGACTGCGAGCGCTTCCGCGGCAACGACCGCTGACGCCAATGCGTCCGTAAAGGCCACTCCTGCGCACGCGACCTACGACGCCGGGCTTCCTGCGGTGGGCGCGGGTACGGAGCACCACTACACGATCCGGCTACTCGACGAGACGTTCGAGATCGCTCCGGGTGTGTCCTACCAGGGCTGGACCTTCGACGGCGGCTCGCCCGGTCCCGTGGTGCATGTCCGGCAGGGCGACTGGGTCGACATCACGCTGGTGAACGACGGCGCGATCCCGCACTCGATCGATTTCCACGCTGCGCTGATCGCACCGGACGTCGCCTTCAAGACGATCCCCAAGGGCGGGAGCGTGCACTTCCGCTTCCGCGCCGAGACGCCGGGTGCGTTCATGTACCACTGCGGCACGCCGCCCGTGCTCGCCCACATCGCCAACGGCATGTACGGCGCGATCATCGTCGATCCCAAGGAGGCGATGCCGCCCGTGGCCAAGAGCTTCGTGCTCGTCTCGGGCGAGTGGTACATGGAAGGCGACGGCAAGGCGAAGCCCGCGACGCTCGACTTCGAGAAGGCGCGGCAGATCCGCCCCGACTACGTGACCTTCAACGGCTTCGCGAACCAGTACAAGGATCATCCGCTCACGGCGGATCCCGGCGACACGGTGCGCTTCTACGTCGTCGATGCCGGCCCGAGCCTCGACACCGACTTCCACGTCGTCGGTGCGATCCTCGATCGCGTCTACCTCGACAGCACCGTCACCAACGTGCTCCGCGGCGTGCAGACACAGCTCGTGCCGGCCGGCGGCGGCATGATCTTCGACGTGAAGTTCCGCGATCGCGGGATCTACCCGTTCGTGAGCCACGCCTTCGCCGCCGTCGACATGGGCGAGGTCGGCCTCGTCAACGTCGGGAACGTCGACGGCACCATGAGCCACTAGCCCGGGGGCCGGCTACGCGTGCGTGAGCTGGGCGAGCCGCTCGAGGTCGCCCAGCCGCTGCGCGAGGTGCGCGGGCGTCGGGTGCACGGCGAGGGCGCCGGCCTCGCGCAGCTCGGCCTCGCCGTAGCCGCCCGTGAGCAGGCCGACGCAGCCGATGCCCGCGCGCGCGGCTGCGTGGACGTCGTGCGTGGAGTCGCCCACGAGCACCGCGGTCGTCGTGCCGCCATCTCGAGGGCGACGGCGACGATGTCGGGCGCGGGCTTCGTCCTGGCGACGTCGTCGCTGGTCGTGGCGCGATCGCGCAGGCCGGTCGCGTCGAGGAGCTCGAGGTAGTGCTCGAGGTGCTCAGCCGGCGAGGAGCTGGCCAGGACGATGCGCCAGCCCTCGTCGTGAGCGCGCTGAATCAACTCGGCGGCGCCGGGCAGCGCTCGCGCCTCGCCCATCAGGGGCTCGTAGTGCTCCTGCCATGCGTCGCGCAGGGCGTCACCGAGCTCGTGCTCCACCCCCTCGCCCAGCAGTGCCGGCACGAACTGGTCGCCGCCCATCCCGATGAGGCGATGGATTCGGTACGCAGCGACCTCGAAGCCGTTCGCGCTGCACGCGCGCTGCCAGGCGAGGGTGTGCAGGTACGCCGTGTCGACGAGCGTGCCGTCGACGTCGAGAAGAAGTCCCGAACTCAATACCACTTGCCGCGGGCGAACCCGCCGAACGCGATGAGGCCGACGAGCGCGACGATGACACCGATCCAGACGCTCCAGATGAGCGCGAGGACGATCCCCACGATCACGAGGATTCCGCCGAGGCCGATGCCCGTGCTGTTACCGCCCGAACGCTGTGCAGACATTCGTGGCTCCCTTCAATTTCCGGTGGCGAAGCAGCCGGAGTTCCCCGCTACGCGCCAGGCCGAAACTCCTGCGGATCCGCTGGAGCGCCGAGAACCCCGCCGCCGTTTGCCCAGCGAGGCGATGGGTAGAGCGCCGCATGAATCTCCCCCCCTGTCCCCGCTGCGGCGGGGCCCCGGCATGAAGGCCGTCGTCTGGCACGGCAAGCGCGACGTCCGAGTGGACTCCGTCCCCGACCCCGAGATCAGCGAACCCACCGACGCGATCATCCGCGTGACGTCGACCGGCATCTGCGGCTCCGACCTGCATCTCTACGAGGTGCTCGGCCCGTATCTCGACGAGGGCGACATCCTCGGTCACGAGCCCATGGGCATCGTCGAGGAGGTCGGCTCGGAGGTGACGCACATCGCTCCCGGCGATCGCGTCGTGATCCCGTTCAACATCTCGTGCGGTCATTGCTACATGTGCGACCAGGACTTGCAGTCGCAGTGCGAGACGACGCAGGTGCGCGAGCAGGGCAAGGGCGCGGCGCTGCTCGGCTACACGAAGCTGTACGGCCAGGTGCCCGGAGGCCAGTCCGAGTTCCTGCGCGTCCCGCAGGCGCACTACGGCCCCGTCAAGGTGCCGCACGGGCCGTCCGACGATCGCTTCGTCTACCTCTCGGACGTGCTGCCGACGGCCTGGCAGGCAGTGGACTACGCGGCCGTCCCCGCCGGCGGCACCGTGGCCGTCTACGGCCTCGGCCCGATCGGCCAGATGTGCTGCCGGGTGGCGCTCCTGCGCGGCGCCTCGCGGGTGCTGGGCATCGACCTCGTGCCGGAGCGGCTCGAGCTCGCGCGGCGTCACGGCGCCGAGGTCGTCGATCTGCGCGACCACGATGACATCGCCGAGGCGCTGCGCGAGCTGACCGACGGCCGCGGGCCGGACTCCGTCATCGACGCGGTCGGCATGGAGGCCCACGGCGCCCCGTTCGGAAAGCTCGCCCAGAACCTTGCCGGGCTCCTGCCCGACGCCGTCGCGACGAAGCTGATCGAGAAGGCGGGCGTCGACCGGCTGACCGTGCTGCACGCTGCGATCGACACGGTGCGGCGCGGCGGCACGCTCTCCGTCGTCGGCGTCTACGGCGGCATGATCGATCCGATGCCGATGATGACGCTGTTCGACAAGCAGATCCAGGTGCGCATGGGACAGGCGAACGTCAAGCGCTGGATCGACGACCTCCTGCCGCTCGTCTCGGCCGACGACGATCCGCTCGGCGTCGAGGACCTCGCCTCGCACCGACGCTGCCGCTCGCTGCGGCGCCCGATGCCTACGCGATGTTCCAGGAGAAGCGCGACGGAGCGACCAAGATCCTGTTGCAGCCATGACCGGCGATCTCCGCGGGCGGGTGATCGTCGTGACCGGCGCATCGAGCGGCATCGGTCGCGCGACCGCGCGGGAATGCGCGCGGCGCGGTGCCAACGTCGTCGTTGCGGCTCGTCGCCAGGCGGCGCTCGAGACGCTCGTCGAGGAGTGCGAGCGCATGGATGGCAAGGCGATCGCGATGGCGCTCGACGTCGGCGCGCCGACTGCGATGGACGACCTCGCGGCGCTCGCGGTCGAGGCGTTCGGAGGCATCGACGTCTGGGTCAACAACGCCGGCCTCTACTCGGTCGGGCGATTCGAGGACACGCCGGACGACGCCTTCGAGCGCATCGTGCAGGTCGACCTGATGGCGGTCGCGCGCGGCTCGCGCGCAGCGCTGCGCCAGTTCCGGAAGCAGCAACGAGGCGTCCTCATCAACGTGTCCTCGATGATCGGCGGCCTCGCAGGCCCGTACGTGAGCGCGTACGCGGCCTGCAAGTGGGCCGTGCGCGGCTTCTCGTTCGCGCTGCGTGAGGAGTTGCGCGAAGATCCGGACATCCACGTGTGCGTCGTCCGGCCATCGTCGGTCGACACGCCGATCTTCCGGCAGGCGGCCAACTTCAGCGGGCGTCGCATCAAGGCGCTGACGCCGACGTACCGCCGGAGCAGGCGGCGAGCACGATCATCCGCCTGATCGAGCGCCCGCGCCGGGAGGCGATCGTCGGCCGCTCGGGACAGGCGCTCGCGCTCGCGCGCCACGTGGCGCCGGGTCTCGTCGACCGGATCTTCGCCCGTCGCGCCGTACGCGACCAGTTCGACGGCGACCAGCCTGCGGAGGAGACCGCCGGCAACCTGTTCGAGCCGGACGAGCGCTGGGCGACCGTCTCGGGCGGTTGGTGCGCGGAGGATGCTGCGCCGAGCAACGCCGGCGCACCCGGCGCGTGATCTACTCGCGACCCGCGAGATAGCGCAGCAGCGCGGGATCGCTCGAGCGGAGCGTCTCGACGTGCTCGCCGTGACAGGTGCACAACTCGACGACGGCGCGCTTCTCGGTCAGGATCAGCACGCGCCAGGTCGCGCCGTGCGCCTCCCAGCGCTCGAGCGTCTCGACGTCGGGCGCACCCTCGCTCACGCCGGCTGCTCCGGCTCGGCGCGGAAGCCGACGCGGCATGGCACGACCCGCGGATCGTTGATGACGAACTCGTCGACCTCCCCGCCCGTGGCCGCGGCGACTCCCGCCACGAGACCGTGATGGAGATGGCAGATCTGGCGGCCGTTGGGCGAGGTCGTCACCGCGTCCGTGAAGGGGCAGCGGGTGAGGTCGAGGACGTGGCGCCCCGGGCCCGCCGGACGAGCCACCGGTGCGAACCCGAGCGTGACGAGCGAGTCGACGATCGCCTCGCGGGTACCGGCCGATCTCCGCCGGGGCTCCGACTCGCCGTGGCGGCGCCCGGCGGCATACGCATCCTCCGCGTCGCCGGACTGGCCGAGGAGGTCGAGCAGCATCGGCACGAGCCGGCGGAACGGCGCGTCGGCAGCCCCGACGAGGCGGTATCTCAGGATCGGCCGGCCCCGAGCGCGGGGCGTCTCCCGCTCGATCGAGACGTCGCCACTCGTCACGAGCGCCTTCAGGATCCGGCGCACCGCGTTCTCGTGAAGCCCGGTCGCGGCGACCAGCTCGCGCGCCGACAGGCCGCTCGCCGCACCCGCGAGCGCGCGGCGGACGCGCTCGCGCCCGTCGCGCTTCCTGCTCGGCGACGCCGTCTCCATCAGCCCAGCCACCGCCACGCGAGCCCGGCGCCGAGCACCGGGAGCAGCACCAGCTTCGCGCCCTCGAGCGCGATGTAGGCGACATGCAGCCGCGAGGGCGGAACGTCGTCGCCGGCGATCACGCGCACCGCTCGCACGTCGAGCCTCGGCCGCAGGACGAAGACCTGAACGAGCAGGAGTGCGGCGATCACGCAGAAGAGCGCGAGCGGCCAGTCGCGAGCCGTGTGCACGATGACGATCGCGAGCACGCCGGCGAGGACGAGCTCGACGGCGTTGAGCGCACGGAAGACGAGCCTGCCGATCCCGAGGGCGAGCGGCGTCGTCATGCCGGGCGCCCTGAACTTGAGCGGCGTCTCGATCGCCGAGATACCCGCCACGAGTCCGAGCCACACGAACGGCAGCGCCATCGCGATGACGTGCTCGGCGCGGCTCATGGGTCGGAGAGGCCGATGCGAGGGCGCGGCAGCAGCGGCCCGCGGCGCCGGTGGACCGAGAGATAGCGCACGCCCTCGCGCCCGGCCAGGACCGCGCGCGCACATCCGCGCGGAACGAGCAGCAGGCCGCCCGCCGCGAGCTGGTGCTCGGTGCCGTCGACGATGACGGATGCAGAGCCCGCGAGCACCAGCACGAGGACCTCGAGCTCGTCGTTGACGTGCTCGGCGACGCCCCCGCCGGGCGGCCACTCGAGGAGCGTCGCATTGAGCTCGTCCGATTGCATGCCCCAGAGCGGCCCGACGCCGCTCGGCGCCCCCGCCAGGTCGACCGGCGCGCTCACGAGCGAGCCGCGGCGGTCTGCTCGAGCAACACGGCGACGATCTCGGCGGCGGCTTGCGGCTCCCCGGCGAGGCCCGCACCCTGACCCGCGAGCATCGGCAGGAGGTCGGCGCGCTCCTGCGCGGTGGCAGCGCGGCGGATGTCGGCCACCATCGCACCCTGACCGCCCCAGCCGAGGGTGCCGACCTGCGCGGTCACGAGCGCATCGACGATGCGGTTGCGGATCCAGCGCGCGGGACGGCCGCTGAGCTGCGTCGGTCACGACCGTTCCGTCCGCCGGGCACTCGGCCAGCGCACGCCGGTAGCAGTCCGGGATTCCACTCTCGCGCGCGACGAGGAACCGCGTGCCCAGCGAGACGCCCGCCGCCCCGAGGGCGAGCGCGGCCGCGATCCCGCGGCCGTCCATGATGCCGCCGCTGGCGACGACCGGCACTCCGGGTCCGAGGGCATCGACGACCTGCGGAACGAGCGCCAGGGTGCCGACCTCGGGCCGAAGCGGGTCGACGTCGACTCCGACGAAGGCGCTGCGGTGACCGCCCGCCTCGCTGCCCTGCGCGATCACGCCGCTCGCCCCCGCCGCGACCGCGCGCACGGCCTCCTCGGGCGTCGTCACCATGGCGAGCAGCGGGATGCCCGCCCGCCGGGCAACGGCGATCGCGGGCGTGGGGTCCTCGAACGTCGTGATCACCGAAGCGCCCGCCGCGACGGCGGTCTCGAGCAGCGCCAGCGGGGCGTCGGCAGCAGGCGCCGCCGCGGGCTCGGGGTCGAGGCCGAGCTCCGCCCTGAACGGCGCCAGGACTGCCGCGATGCGCTCGCGCTCACCCGTGGCCGGGCTGCGCGGCGCGAGCTGGACGTTCACGCCCACCGGCCCGCCGCCGGCGCGGGCGAGCGCCGCCTGCGTCGCGCGGGCCACGGCGTCGACCGTCATGCCCGTCACGCCGAGCACTCCCAGTGCGCCCGCGCGCGAGACCTCGCTCACGAGCTCCGGGGTGTTCGGGCCGCCGGCCATGCCCGCGAGCAACAGGGCGTGGCGGATGCCGAGGAGATCGCAGAGCGGTGTCGACAGGGCACTGCGAGGCGGCGGATCGGCTGCTCGACGGACTGACAGACTCGGCACGGCGTATGCCTCTCGCGGTTCCCGGACTGAGAGCTCAGCCCGCTCTACCAACACTACAACTGTTGATAATTCCCGGCGGCGCGCGCATCCGCGATCGTGTGATCGAGCAACTCCCGGCGGCCGTGCTGGCGCTCGCGCAGGAGCTCGTCATCGGGTCCCGCCCGGTACTGGCCCACCTCGACGAGCGGCGGCGAGTACGCGTGCAGCGTGACAGCGGGCTCGCCTCCACCGTGGGCGACGGAATGGATGTAGCCGGCCGGCCCCTTGCGCAGGACTCCCGGCCGGAGGCGCTGCTCGATGCTCGGCTCCCCGGCTCGGAGCCTGCGCTCGAGCACGGATCCCTGGAGCGCCGTGAGGGCGACGTTCGAGGCTGCGTGGTCGTGGTAGCCGGTCGCCTGCCCCGGCATCCAGCTGAGCACCCAGACGTCGAGGCGCGCGTCCTCGAACATGAGCCGGTAGCGGCGGCGGCTGCGATCGGACACGACCAGCGGCGTCCACAGATCGCGTCTCGCCGCGAGGCGCGCGACGAGCTCGCCGAGCTCGTCGCAGTCGAGCGACCCGCCGCCGTACGCGGCGGCGACCTCCTGCGCGGCCCGCGCGATGATCGCCGGCGGCGAGGCGACCTCGTGCCAGTCCTGCGGCGTCAGCTCCTCGCCCCGCAGACGCTCGGCGACGGTCATGGCGTCACCGCGGAGCGCTCGAGACGGCAGTCCTGCAACGGCACGCCCGCATCTGCGAGCGCGCCGGGGTCGAGCCGCGCGCGCTCGGCGACGAGGTCGCGCGCCGCGGCGAGATCGTCGGGCCGGCCCACGGTGATGAGGCCGGTGAGCACGTCGTCGTCGTCGAGGAACGCGGCGCTCATGTCGTCGCCCTCGGACGCACCGCGGAACACCGCGCGGCCGCCACCCAGGCCGACGTACTCGAGGAACGCCCAGTCCCCGAGCGTCCCGAAGAAGTACGGCAGCACGGCGAACGGCCGCTCTCCGGGCTGCATGATCTCACCCGCGACGTGCACGCCCTGCGCGCGGGCGACGTCCCAGTGCTCGATCCTCACGCGCCGCCCGTGCAGGACGCTCTCGTAGGCGGCGACGTCGCCGATCGCGTGCACGCCGGGAGCGCTCGCGCGGAGGCTCGCCGAGACCGCGATGCCGCCGAGCGCGAGCTCGAGGCCCGCTTCGGCGGCGAGGTGCGTGCTCGGACTCACGCCCGCACCGACGACGACGTGATCGACCTCCAGCTCGTGACCTCCCGCGAGCCGCACGAGCAACCCGTCCGCTCGCGCATCGATGAACGTGACGGTCGTGCCGGTGTGGATCCGAACGCCGCGCCGGCGCAGGCGGGCGTCGAACCACCCGCCGACCTCGGCACCGAAGGCACCTTCGAGAATGACCGGCTGCGGCATGACGAGAGTGACGTCGCTCCCGGTGAGCGCGGCCGAAGCGGCGAACTCGGCGCCGATGAACCCGCCGCCGATCACGAGCCAGCGCGTGCCCGCGCCGAGGTGCGGGCGGATGGCGTCGGCGTCGGCGAACGACCGCAGCACGTGGACGCGATCCGGCGACGCCGGGACCGAAGTCGAGGTGCCTGGGCTCCGCGCCGGTCGCGAGCACGAGCGAGCCGTAGGCAAGCCGGCGGTGACCCACGGACACGGTGTGCGCGTCCGGATCGATCGCGGTCACGGTCGCGCCCGTGACGAGCTCGACGCTCTGCTCGCCGTACCACGCGCCGGGTCGCCAGAGTGCGGCGTCCGGCGGCTTCTCGCCGCGCAGCACCTGCTTGGTGAGACCGGGCCGGGTGTACGGCGGGTGCGGCTCGCTGCAGACGACCGTCACCGTTCCGTCGTAGCCCGCGTCGCGCAGCGAGCTCACGCAGGCGCCGGCGGCGACGCCGCCACCGACGACGACGACGTCCGAGCGGGCCGGGTGGGGACTACGCATGGTCGCCGGCCTCCAGGACGAGTGCCGAGAGCGACTCGTGCTCCTCATGACACGCCGGGCAGCCCGCGAGGTGCGTGCTCATTCCCGGAATCGCGGCGTCGGCGTCGCCGCCGTCGACCTGCAGCTGGACGTAGGCGTCGAGCAGCTCGAAGCACTCGTCGCAGCCGATCTGCGGGCCGGTCGGACCCAGCAGCGCATTCACGATATCGGTCATTGCACGATCTCCTCGTCGTCGAGCAGCCCGCGCAGGCGCGTGCGTGCGTCGTGCAGCGTCTTGTAGAGGGCGTTGCGATTGGTGGAGAGGCGGTCGGCGAGCACGTCGATCGGAACGCCGTCGACCGCGAGCGCCAGCAGGACCTCCCGCTGGTGGGGCGTGAGCAGTGCGATCGCGCCGATGATCCGCGTCAGCAAGCTCGCGCGTCTGCGACGCCTCCGCCGGGCTCTGCGCGCGGTCGGCGAGCTCCTCGAGCGCCCCGGCCGGACTCGAGGCGACGGCTCGATCGCGCCAGGCATGGCGGCGGACCGCGACGCCCGCCGTGTTGATCGCGAACTTGTAGGCCCAGGTCGTGAAGCGGCTGCGGCGCTCGAAGCGATCGAGCCGCGACATGACCGCCAGCAGCGCATCGTCGGCGGCCTGCTGCGCGATGTCCTCCAGGTCGGGATCGCCCGCGAGGCCGAGTGCCGACCGCGCGGCGCCGGACCTCGAATCGGCTCGCCCGCAGCAGCAGGCCGTGCAGCTCCGCGACCGCGCGGTCGTGGGCCGGGCCGACCGCCGTGAGCGGGCCGAGCCACGTCGCCTGATCCTCGGCGGCCGGCCGCGCGAGGGCCGGCTCGGCGGCTGGCGCGGACGCGGAGCTCTCGATTGCCGGTCGCCTGATCATGCGACCCGGCTCCGGTCGGCACGCGCCGAGATGCGCAGCGCGGTCGCAGGCGGGCAGCCTTGCTCGAGCAGTCCGACGAGCCCGTTCACGTCGTATGCGTCACTCGCGGCGGCAGCCCGGGAGAGTTCCTCCGGCATGCCCGCGGAGCGCAGCAGCCTGCGCCGCCAGGCCAGATCGCGGGCAGGCCGGCGAGTCGCCTTCCTCCCCGCTCGATCCACGTGCCCGTCCGCGTCCATCGTCGCTCCCGTCAGGTTGCTTCCTGGAGGGTGAGTGGTCGTGCGCGACGAGTTCTTACCCCGGCGGCGCACGCGCCCGCGCAGACTCAGCGCAGCGGGATCGCGGAGACGTCGCCGGCCGGCCGCGCCCCGTGGATGCGCCGCTCGGACTCGGCGATGGCGACGTCGTTGATCGACGCCTCCCGGCGGCGCATCAGCCCGTGCTCGTCGAACTCCCAGTTCTCGTTCCCGTAGGACCGCCACCACTGGCCGCCGGCGTCGTGCCACTCGTACTGGAAGCGCACCGCGATGCGATCCGCGGTGAACGCCCAGAGATCCTTGCGCAGCACGTAGTCGAGCTCGCGCTCCCACTTGCGCTTCAGGAACGCGCGGATCTCGTCGCGCCCCGTGAGGAACTCGCTGCGGTTGCGCCACTGCGAATCGAGCGTGTAGGCGAGGGCGACGCGGTCGGGGTCGCGCGAGTTCCACGCGTCCTCGGCCGCCTGCACCTTCTGCCTGGCGCTCTCCTCCGTGAACGGCGGAAGCGGCGGGCGCGGAGCCGGCGCGGCGTCATCGGACATGCGCCGAGTCTACTGCCGGGGTGTGGTCCGCCCACCGCCGGCACTTGCTAGCTTCGGGCTGCCAGACGGCGCGAACTCCGTCTTCCTCCGGCGACCGCACAGGAGACCCCGATGCCACTGCTCGACCTCACGCCCGACGAGCTGCTGTCGACGACGCGAGCGGTGCGCAAGCGCCTCGACCTCACGCGCCCGGTCCCGCCCGAGGTGCTCGAGGAGTGCGTGCGCCTGGCGGTGCAGGCGCCGACCTCGACGAACACGCAGAACTGGCACTTCGTCGTCGTGACCGACGAGGCCCGGCGGGCGGCGCTCGCCGAGCTGTACCTGCGCTCGTGGATCCCGTACAACGGCGGCAAGTCGCCCCACGAGGAGCCCGACGACCCGAGCGCCGACTCGACCTCGCGGTATCTCGCGGCGCACCTCCACGAGGTCCCCGCGCACGTGATCGCGTGCATCGAGGGGCGGCCCGAGGGGTTGGCGCCCGCCGACCTCGCCTGGTTCTACGGCTCCATCATCCAGGCCGGCTGGAGCTTCCAGCTCGCAGCGCGGGCACGCGGCCTCGGCAGCGTGTGGACGACGCACCATCTCGACTACGAGCGCGAGGCCGCCGACGTCCTCGGCATTCCGTTCGACGAGATCACCCAGGTCGCGCTGATCCCGGTCGCGTACACGATCGGCACCGACTTCAAGCCCGCGAAGCGCAATCCGCTCGCGACGGTGCTGCACTGGCAGAGCTGGTGAGAGGCGCTCAGACGGGCGCGAGCTCGTAGGCGCCGTGGCCGAGGAAGCGGCCGGAGCCCGGCTCGGCCAGGATCTCGCCGTCCGCGTAGACCGTCTCCCCGCGCACGAGCGTGCGCACGACGCGCGCACGCGCGCGGCGGCCGTCGAACGGCGACCACGGGTTCTTCGAGAACTGCTGGCTCGCGGCGTCGACCTGCCACTCGCGCTCGAGGTCGTAGAGGGCGAGGTCGGCATCGGCGCCCGGTAGCAGCGTGCCCTTGCGGGGATACGTGCCGCTGATGCGCGCGGCGTTGGTGGACGAGAAGCGCACGAAGGCGTCGAGCGGCAGGCCGCGGCGGTGGAACGCCTCGTCGAGCACGAGCGGCACCGTCTCCTGCATCACCTGGCAGCCGAGCGGCGAGAGGAAGACGTCGTCATAGCCGGCGTCCTTCTCCGCGAGCGTGGAGGCCGCGTGATCCGAGACGAGGCAGTCGGCCGTGCCGTCGGCGACGAAGTCCCACAGCCGCTCGACCAGCGCGCGCTCGCGCAGCGCCGGCGCGCACACGCCGTAGGGACCGAGGCGCACGAGGTCGTCGAGGTCGAGCAGCAGGTGGTGCGGGCAGATCTCCATCGTCACCGGCCGGCCCGCGCGCTTCTCGTCGCGCACGAGCTCGGCGCTCACCGGGCTCGAGACGTGGACGATCTGGATGCGCACGCCGGCGTGCCGGGCGAGGTAGAGCGCGCGGTGCACCGCCTCCTCCTCCACGAACGGCGGGCGCGCCTCGTGGTGCGCGAGCGGATCGCGGCGACCCGCGGCGCGCATGCGCGCGATCCCCGCCTGCAGCAGCGAGTCGCTCTCGGCGTGCACGAGCACGAGACCTCCGACCGCCTCGACCTCGCGCATCCCGTCGAGGAACTCGGCGTCGGTGACGTGGGGATACGACGGATCGGAGACCGGCATGAACGCCTTGAAGCCCATCGCCCCCTCGGCCCACTGGCCCGCGATCGCGGGAATCGACGGCGCGGTCAGCGCGCCCCAGAGCCCGAAGTCGACGACGACCTTGCCGCGCGCCATCTCGCGCTTCTCGCGGTAGAGCTCCACCGTCGTGACCGGCGGATACGTCAGCGGATGCTCGAACACGGTCGTGATGCCACCGGCCGCGGCCGCCATCGTTCCCGTGGTGAAGTCCTCGCGCTCGGTGTGTCCCGGGTCCTCGAAGTGCGCGTGCATGTCGATCGCGCCGGGCATCACGACGAGTCCGGAGGCGTCGATCAGCTCGTCCGCGCGACCGCCCGCACCCGGCTCGGCGAGCGCGGCGATGCGTTCGCCCTCGATGACGACGTCCGCGGCGAAGACGGCCGTGTCGGTCGCGACCGTTCCGCCCGCGATCACCGTCCGCTTCGCGCTCATCGCGCCACGCTAGCGAACCGGGGCGTGCAGACGGGGTCTCAACCCGGGAGCGTCCGGCGCAGCACCCGCAGCAGGTTCTCGCTCCCGATCGCCCCCAGGTCGTCGTCGGAGTAGCCGCGGTCGCTCAGCGCCTCGAAGAGGCGCGGGTAGTCCTCGGGACCCGCGAGCCCCTCGATCTCGGTCGCGGCCGCGACCGCCTCCGCGCCGAACGCGCCCGAGCGCTCGAGCTGGCGCGCGAAGTCGCCGCCGAGGCAGATGTGACGCACGCCGACCGTCTGGGCGAGGTGGTCGACGTGGTCGATGAGCCGCGCGATCGTGGCCTCGCTCTCGTGCACGACGAACGGCAGCGCCATCAGGCCCACGACGCCATCGCGCTCGGCGATCGCCCGCACCTGGGCGTCGGTGAGGTTGCGCGGGATGTCCACGAGCGCCCGGCAGAGCGCGTGGCTGACCAGCACCGGCCGATCGAGCGTTCGCTCGAGCACCTCGAAGAACGTGCCCTCGTTGGCGTGCGCGAGGTCGAACGCGATCGGAAGCCCGGCCATCCGGTCGACGAGCGACCGGCCGATCTGGCTGAGTCCGCCCGCGGGCGCCTCGGCGACGCCGTCCGCGAACGGGTTGCGGCGGTTCCACGTCAGCGATGCCATGCGCACGCCGAGCGTGCAGAAGACGTCGATCAGGCCGGGGTCGTAGCCGAGCGGCTCCATGCCCTCGATCGAGAGCATCAGCCCGCGACGGCCGGGTGCGAGCGCCGCGTCCAGGTCGCCGGCCGAGCGCACGGCGACGACGCTCGGGTTCTCGGCGACCGCGCGGTCGAACTCGGCGACGCCGAGCAGTGCCTTGCGCAGCGCCAGCTCGGGCAAGTCCGGACCGTCCGAGAAGAGCGCGCAGACCTGCAGCTGGACGCCACCCGCCTCGAGCTTCGGCAGCCAGCGGCCCGCGAACGGCTGATCCTCGCCACGGAAGTACACGAGCTCCATGAGGAGGTCGCTGTGCGCGTCGGCGAGATGCATCACACGGGAGTGTGACGGTTCAGCGCAGGCAGCCCTCGCCGCCGCAGGCAACGCCCAGCGCGATCAGAACGACGACGGAGAGCGCGAACGCCGCGATGCCGCCACCGCCGACGACGATCCCTGCGATCGAGAGCGGCCACCAGCGACGGTCGAGTGCCACGAGCCGGACGCTGCTGACGAGGAGCGGAATCCCGACTGCGAACGAGGCGATCACGGTCGTGACGAAGAGGCCGGCCAGTGGGCCGGCGTCGAAGACGTAGGCGGACAGCGTGGCGAGCGCGAGCACCACGATGATGCCCGTGAGCACCATCACGCCCGCCGCGAGGCCCTTCCCCGCCCCGGCGATCGTCGTCGAAGCCGGCCCGGGCTGTGGCTGCCCGAGCGGCTCATCGGTGCGCGTCGTGGTCGGCATGACGCCACCATCGCCGCGCTGCGCCCGTCGGGCAAATCCCGTCGGCGGACGGTCGCGCGCGGCCGCTGAGCGGCGGCCGGCGAGCGCGTTGCTAGGCCGCCCAGAAGGTGACCGGCAACGACGCCGGTCCGTGACCGATGGCAGTCATCCATGGCTCGGGCTCACCGGCAGACTCCCACCGATCGACCCGCCGGATCAGCTCCGACAGCAGCGCGTCGGCCTCGAGCAGCGCCAGTTGACGCCCGACGCACAGGTGCACACCGAAGCCCCAGCCCAGTTGCCCGGCCAGGTCGCGCCGCACATCGAACCGGTCGGGCTCGTCCCATCTGCGCGGATCGCGATTGGCCGCGGCGAACAGCAACCCGCATCGCTCGCCGGCGGGGATCGTGATGTCGTCGAGCTGCACGTCGCGTGGTGGTGATGCGCCCTGCCATCCGCGACGGCGAGTCCCAGCGCAGGCTCTCGTCGAAGGCGTTGCGCACCAGGCCGGGCTCGGCCCGCAACACCTGCCACTGGTCCGGGAACTCGCAGAACGCGCGGATGGCCGCCGACAGGGTCATGACCGTGGTGTCGGCGGACGCGGCCACGATGGTCTGCACCAGCAACAGCGCGTCGTCGTCGGTGATCTTCCCGGCGTCGGCGGCATCGTAAATGGCCATGCCCAGGCTGTCGGGCGCCAGGTTCTCGCGCAGTGTGGCACTGCCGATCCAGCCGCCCAGCGTCTCGAGGTCGGCCATGGCTTCTTCGAACAGCTCGTTCGGCGGCCCGAGCGTGGACCACACCATGTGACCGAACGCCTCCATGTGCTCGCGGCCCTGTTCGGGAAGGCCGATCACGTCGGGCAGCGCCTTGTAGACGAACGGCCGCGAGATGTCGGCGGTGGCGTCGACGACCTGACCGCTGCGCTCGATGAGCGTGTCGACGATGCGCGTCGCGTCGCTGCGGAAGCGCGCCTCCCACCGGTCGAGCGCGCGCTTGGACATGGCCCGTGCCACCACGGCGCGCACGTCGGTGTGTCGCGGCGGATCGTCGGTCAGCAAGATCTCGGGACGCGGCGAGTCGGGGTCGTGCCAGGGGCGCGACGCCGACGAGAACGTGCGCCAATCAGCCAGACCATCCTTGACGTGCTCGTGACGCCCGATGATGGTGATGTCCTCGCGGCTGAGCTTGACGGCCGGCGCCAGCTCGCGCAGGCCGTCGTCGACCGCTCGAGCGTTGCGAATGGCCTCGACGCCGAACATGTCGATGTCGACGACCGGCGCATCGGCCATGTCAGTCCACCACGCTCATGATGTACGCCGTGTCCATGTACTCGCGCAGGTGGCACACGGTGTCGTCCTTGATCTCGATGATCCACGCGTACCGGTTGTGGTAGTGGTTGCCGTTGCTCAGCTCACCGTCGGCCTCGGTCTCGGCGCAGACCAGATTGCCGGCGCCGAACGTGCGCTTCACCTCGATCTTGGGGTCGCCCGGGACGAACAGGCCGCGCACGGGTTTCAGGAAGTCGTCGATGACCGCATCGCCGCCTTCGGTCTTGCCTGCTCCCGGCACCGTCGTGGCCATCGCCTCCCAGCTGCCCTCGCGGTGGATCAGTGGACGCAGGGCTTCCAGATCTCCCGCGCTCAACGTCGCGAAGAACTGACGAACCAGCTGCTCGTTGCGAGCGACATCCGACATCTCACGGACCCCCGTTTGCTCGGCCCCGCCTGATTATTTCCGTTTCTCGGTGAAGCCGGATTCCTCCGGTTCTCGCCGCGCTGATCAGATCGAGTGCTGGTAGGCGCGGAACGCGCGCGTCGCGAGGATCGTCGACAGGAGGAGCAGCGCCGCGAGCAGGCCGAGACGCGTGAGCACGACCGTCCAGTCGGCGTCGCGCGCACCGGCCGCGCGCGCTGCGGTGACCGCCCAGTTGACGGGGTTGAAGCGCGCCACCGCTGCGATCCACTCTGGCGCGAGGCTGAGCTGCATGAACGCGCCCGGACAGGAAGGTCAGCGGCAGGAGCACGAACGTGACCGCGCCGATCAGCGTCTCACGCTGCCGCGCCACGAGCGCGAGGGCATTGGAGAGCGCGGCGAAGGACGCGCCGAGCGTGCAGGCGATGACGACCAGGGAGACGACCCCGAGCATGCCGTTGCGGAAGTGCGCGCCGACCGCGTAGGCGAGGCCGCAGATGATCACCGACTGCACCGCGATCGTGAGCGCGCTGTAGACCATGCTCCCGAGGTTGAGGGCGCCGCGCCACACCGGCGAGACGAGGAAGCGGTCCATGACGCCGCTGTCCATGTCGTCGATGAACGCCATGCCGTTCCAGCCCGCCGACGAGATCGCGGTCATGACGATCACGCCCGGCGTCAGGTAGTCGATGTAGGTGCCGCCCTCGAAGCCCGGGATCCTGGTCACGCTCTTGAAGAGGGCGCCGAACAGGAGCAGCCAGATGACCGGCTGGACGAGCGTGATCGCGACCCAGGCCGGCTGGCGGATGAACGCGCGCAGGTAGCGCAGGGTGATGTGCCAGCTGTGGCGGATCGGCCTCATGCGACGGGATCCCGCGGCTGCTCGGAGTCGGCCTCGCCGAACGCGCGCCCGGCCACGCGCAGGTAGACGTCGTCGAGCGACGGGCGGGAGAGCGAGAGCTTCGCGACGGCGTGGCCCGACTCGTTGAGCGCGGCGATGAGCGACGGCATCGCGGTCGCCGCGTCGCGCGCGCGTGCGCGCAGGTGACGGCCGTCGAGCACGAGCTCGCTGAGACCCTCGACGCGCTCGATCGCGCGCCGGACGTCGCCGTCCACGGGCAGCTCGGCGAGCTCGATCTGCAGGGAGTCGCCCTCGAGGGAGCTCTTGAGCTCGTCGGGCGTGCCCGCGGCGACGATGCGGCCGCGGTCGACGATCGCGAGCTGCGCGGCGAGCTCGTCGGCCTCCTCGAGGTAGTGCGTCGTGAGCAGGATCGTCATCTGCTCCTCGCTCGTGAGGCGGCCGATCTCCTTCCACATCTCGGCGCGCGCCTCCGGGTCGAGCCCGGTCGTCGGCTCGTCGAGGAACAGCACCTTGGGCTCGTGCAGCAGGCCGAGCGCGATGTCGAGCCGGCGCTGCATACCGCCCGAGTACGTCTTCGCGGCCCGGTTCGCCGCGTGCGCGAGACCGAAGCGCTCGAGCAGCGCGTCGACGCGCAGCTTGAGCCGCCGTCCCGTCACGTCGTAGATCTGACCCTGGAGGACGAGGTTCTCGCGGCCGGTCGCGTCGCGGTCGAAGCTCGGCCGCTGCCCGACGACGCCGATCGCGTGGCGCACGCGCCCGGGATCGGCGAGCACGTCGATGCCGGCGACCCGCGCACTGCCGCTGTCGGGCCGGCTGAGCGTCGTGAGGATCTTGATCGTCGTCGACTTGCCGGCGCCGTTCGGGCCGAGCAGGCCGAACACCGTTCCGGCGGTCGCGCCGAACGAGAGCCCGTCGAGCGCCCGCACGCCCTTGCCGTACGTCTTCGTGAGGTCGATCGCCTCGATCGCGGATCCATCGGTGGTCGCCACCGCGCTGCCCTCCTCTCGCTCGCTGCCGGGGTGGTGCTCGCCGTGGTGCGGAGTCTGCCTGAGCGCCCCGCGGCTGTCGCGGATCCCGCAGATCGGGACGGCGTGTCCCGGCTATCGGGCAGCCTGTTGACGCGTAGCGGACGGTTGTGCAGAATCCTTGAACACCGCGACGGCGCGGCTGTTCACGGGTATCGCGCCGCCGCTGTCCGCACGCCTACCCCCGACCGTTGCCTCGAAGAGGAGGAGCGATGGCCCAACGCACGCTGATCAAGGGCGGCACCGTCATCTCCGTCGATCCGGGCGTCGGCGACTTCGAGACCGGCGACGTCCTGATCGAGAACGGCGTCATCGCGGCCGTCGGAGCATCGCTCGACGCCGGCGACGCCGAGGTCATCGACGCGACCGATCGCATCGTGCTGCCCGGCCTCATCGACACCCACCGGCACACCTGGCAGGCGCTCTTCCGCAACATCGGCTCCGACTGGACGCTCGCGCACTACTTCACCGGCCTGCACGGCACGATGAGCCAGCTCTACCGCCCCGAGGACACCTACGCGGGCAACCTGATCGGCACGCTCGAGGCGCTCGACGGCGGCATCACGACGCTGCTCGACTGGTCGCACAACCTCAACACGCCGGAGCACTCCGACGCCGCGATCGCGGCGCTCCAGGAGACGCGCTCGCGCGTGGTCTTCGGGCACGGCTGCGGCTTCGCGCACTGGGCGCCGGTGAGCTCGCTGCCGCACGACGAGGACATCCGCCGGGTCGCGCACCAGTACTTCTCCTCGGACGACCAGCTCGTCACGCTCGCCATGGCGCCGCGCGGGAACCAGTTCGCGACGCTCGAGGTGACCGAGGGCGACTACCTGCTCGCGCGCGAGCTCGACATCCGCATCACCTGCCACGCCGGGGACGGCG
Source organism: uncultured Actinomycetes bacterium (assembly GCA_963705965.1). Lineage (GTDB taxonomy): Bacteria > Actinomycetota > Thermoleophilia > Gaiellales > JALYLC01 > JALYLC01. The sequence goes on from CAVPLI010000010.1 coordinate 246,435, forward strand.
AATGGGGCAAGGGGCGGCCGATCGCACAGCTCCAGGAGCGCGGTCTGCTCGACGAGACGCAGACCTACGTGCACTGCAACTCGCTGGCCGACGACGAGCTGAAGATGATGGCGGAGGCCGGCTGCACGGCCTCGATCTCGCCCGACATCGAGCTGCAGATGGGCCACGGCTGGCCGGCCACGGGACGCCTGCTGGACGCGGGCATGCGCCCGAGCCTCTCGATCGACGTGTGCTGCTCCAACGGCGGCCACCTCTTCGGCACCATCCGGGCCACGATCGGCACGCAGCGCGGCTTCGACCAGGCCGAGGCGGGCGGCGGCCTGCGCGAGCTCAAGCTGACCTGCCGCGACGTGCTCGAGTTCGCCACGATCGAGGGCGCGCGCGCAGTGGGGATGGACACCAAGATCGGCTCGCTGACGCCCGGAAAGCGCGCCGACGTGATCCTCATCCGCACCGACAACTTCGGCATGACCCCGCTCAACAACCCGATCGGCGCCGTCGTCTACAACGCCCATCCGGGACTCGTGGACACGGTGCTCGTCGACGGCGAGGTCGTGAAGCGGGACGGCACACTCGTGGGCGTCGACGTGGCGCGCGTGCGGCGCCTCGCGGTCGAGTCGCGGGACGACATCCTGCGGCGCGCGAACGGCGCAAACGGCGCCCGGCTGGGCGGCGACTGGATTCCGAAGCCGTACGAGGCGGTCGAGGCCTGACCGCCGCGGCCGAACGCCGGCACGCGCGCCGGTGTTCACGTCTTCTTGACAGCGTGGGAAGCATTGCTTAACGTCGGCCGCGTGCTCGCCCCTCGCGGCGCGCAGTCGTCCACCAATCGGAGGCTCTGTGGAAGCTGCCAGCGTTGACTGGGGTCTGACGGGCAAGGCCGTGATCGTCACGGGCGCGAGCTCGGGCATCGGAGCGTCCACCGCGCGCGCCCTCGGCGCGGCCGGCGCCTCCGTCCTGCTCGTGGGGCGCGACGTGAACCGGCTTGGCGAGCAGGCCCGGGCGACGCAGGCCGCGGGCGGTCGCGCGGAGATCGCGAGCATCGACCTGGACGACATCGACGCGACCGCGGGCCTGCCGGAGCGCGCCGTCCGCGCATTCGGGTCGCTCCACGGGATCGTCCACACCGCCAGCCTCTTCGATCCCCAGGTCCTCGCCGACACCTCGCTCGAGTCGATGGAGCAGCAGTGGCGCACCAATGTCGCCGCGCCGCTCATGCTCACGAAGGCGGCCGTCCCGCACCTCGGCGCGGGCTCCTCGGTCGTCTTCATCGGCTCGACGACGGGCACGATGGGCTTCCCCGGGTGCTCGGCCTACACGGCCACCAAGGGCGCCGTCGATTCCGTCACCCGCGCACTCGCGGTCGAGTTCGCCGCCAGCGGCATCCGCTTCAACCTCGTCGTGCCCGGCTACGTGCGCACGCCGATGCTCCAGCCCCATCTCGACGCGAACGAGGGCTACGAGCAGTGGATCCTCGAGCGCACGCCCATGGGGCGCATCGGCGGCCCGGACGAGGTCGCGCCGAGCATCCTCTTCATGCTCTCCCCCCTGTCGCAGTACGTCGACGGCGCCACCCTCGTCGCCGATGGTGGCTGGATCGCCCAGTAGGGCTGGCCGTGCTGGTGCCGACAACAGCTCTCCCGGAACCGCGGGCGCCACTTCCGAGATGGAACGGCGCGGACGTCCGCTCGCGCGTGCGCGTGCCGCGCTTCTCGGCGATCTGGATCGCGACGGCCGTGCTGTTCGCCGTCAGCCCGCTGCTCGCGAGCGGCAGCGTCAGCCGCAGCGCGTTGCTCTCCATGCTGCCGTTCGCGGCCATCCTCGCGATCGCCGGGATCGGGCAGACGCTCGTCATCCAGCAGCGCGGCCTCGATCTGACCGTGGCGGGGATGATCACGCTGTCGTCGATCCTCGTGACGCGGATCCCGGACGGGCACGACGACCAGCTGCCCAAGGCCATCGGCGTGATCCTCCTCGTCTGCATCGCCTCCGGGCTGGTCAGCGGCCTCGCAGTCGCGTGGCTCTCGATCACGCCGCTCGTCGCCACGCTCGGGGTCAACGCGCTGCTGATGGGCGTCATCTTCCAGATCACGAGCGGCGCCTCGACCTCGGCCGCCCCGCCGGGGCTCGCGAGCTTCTCGCTCGACAAGACGTTCGGCATCCCGAACGCGCTGCTGATCGCGATCGTCGCGATCCTGATCGTCGCGGGAATCATCCGCTCGACCGTGGTCGGGCGCCGCTTCGTCGCAGTCGGCGCGAGCCCGGCCGCCGCGCACGCCGCGGGCGTGCGCGTCAAGGTCTACGAGGTCGCCACCTACGTCTTCGCCAGCATCACCTACGGCGCCGCCGGGATCCTCGTCGCCGGCTTCCTGGAGACGCCGGGCATCAGCGCGGGCAACAACTACCTGCTGCCCACGATCGCCGCCGTGGTGCTCGGCGGCACGTCGCTCGTCGGGGGCGTCGGCAGCGTCGTCGCGACCGGCGGGGGCGCGCTCTTCCTGACGCAGCTCGATCAGGTCGTGCGCGGCATGGGCTACGGGACGGCGGTGCAATACATCATCCAGGGCGTGATCATCGCGCTCGGGATGGCGGTCGGCTCCCTGCAGTGGCGGCGGCTGCGAACCATCCGGCGCAACCGCCCGCCCGTGCCGGGCGTGCTCGCGGCAACCGCCGGTGGCTCCCCGTCGTCTCAATCGCTACCACCGTCCGGGGCCGTCGACCCCACTCCGGACGAGATGTCTCCGGCGTCGCACCCGCGCGACGAGCCGGGCCAACCACCCTCAAACGGGGTCTAGGAGGTCGCTCAATGTCCGGGAAGTCCAATACCGGAGCGAAGTCGCTCCGAACGCGGCGCAGGCGCTTGCTCGCCCTGCCCGTGCTGGCGTTGCTGGTCGTCGCGGTCGCGGCGACGACGGCGTTTGCACGCGGTGGCGCCGTGACGTGGCCGACGGAGGCCCAGGAGACGGCGACATCGGGCGTCTTCTCGAACCTGCCGTTCTGCGGCACGAAGCAGATCACGCTCGGCGTGCACGACGGCTTCGGCATCAACGCGTGGTCGCAGGAGTCGTACGCAGCCGTGCGCTCCGAGGCCGCGAAGTGCTCGAACGTCAAGCAGATCGTCGTCGTGGGCGGCGGCTCGCTCGAGAAGTCCATCTCGGACGTCAACTCGATGGTCGCGCAGGGCGCCAACGCGATCGTGATCATCCCCGACTTCGGTCAGGCGCAGCTCGCGTCGATCCAGCAGGCCACGGCGGCCGGCGTCAAGGTCGTCCCGTGGGGCGCCGATCCGGGCGGCACGCCGGGCAAGGACTACGTCTCCTATGTCGACTGGAGCTCGCCGGTCGCGGGCACGATGTGGGCCAACTGGATGGTCAAGCTGCTCGACGGCAAGGGCAACATCGTCTTCCTCGGCGGCCCGGCCGGCAACCCGGTCACCTCGGGTCAGCTGAAGTCGATCGTCAAGGTCTTCGCCAAGCATCCCGGCATGAAGCTCCTGACCGGCAAGAAGACCTGGCCCGTGACGAACTGGGATCCGGCGACCGCGCAGAAGCAGATGAGCGCGCTGCTCGCCAAGTACAAGAAGATCGACGGGATCATCTCGGACTACGGCACGGACGCCCTTGCCGCGACGCGCGCCATGCAGGCCGCCAACCGCAAGCTCGTGCCGATCGGGACGCTCGACGCCAACGGCCTCTCGTGCCTCTACAAGAAGGTGCACAAGAGCAACCCGCAGTTCCAGCTCGCGACGATCTCGTCGCGCAACTGGCTCGGCCGGGTGGCCGCCCGCAAGGCGATCGCCGCCGCGCAGGGACTCCCGAACAAGGAGCCGAGCACCTACGAGCTCCCGTTCTTCGAGAACTCGGTCAGCGGTCAGGACCCGGTCTGCGTGCCGTCCGCCGCGCCCGACTTCTACTCCTCGAACAAGCTGACGCAGGCGACGATCAGCAAGTACGGGAAGCCGTCGTAGGCAGATGACGGAAGCCCGCGTCGTTCTCCGCCTCACCGACGTCGTCAAGACGTTCCCCGGGGTCATGGCGCTCAAGGGCGTCGGCCTCGAGGTCGTCGAAGGCGAGGTCCATGCACTCGTAGGCGAGAACGGCGCGGGCAAGTCGACGCTCATGGCAGTGGCCGCCGGCTCGACGTTGCCCGACACGGGCATCGTCGAGATCGGCGGCCTCGTCATGGAGAGCCCCTCGCCGGCCACGGCGCAGGCGATGGGGCTCGCAGTCGTGTACCAGCACCTCTCCATCCTCGAGGACCTCACCGTCGCCGAGACCATGGTCTTCGCGATGCCGCGCGGCCGCCGGCCGTCGCTGCTGCGCGCGGGCCCGTGGGCGCGCCGGAAGCTCGCGGTGGTGGGCGCTGCGATCGATCCATCGACGAGGGTCAGCGAGCTGAGCGTGGCCGACCGCCAGCTCGTCGAGATCGCCAAGGCCCTCGCGCTCGAGCCGAAGGTGCTCGTGCTCGACGAGCCGACCGAATCGCTGACGCCCGTCGAGAGCGCGCTGCTGTTCGACCAGGTGCGCGCGATCACGGCCGCCGGCACGGCCGTCGTCTACATCTCGCACCGGCTCCCCGAGGTGCAGCGCATCGCCGACCGCATCACCGTGCTGCGGGACGGCGAGACGCGCGGGACGGTGCCCGCGGCGAGCGTCTCGGAGGCCGAGATCCTCCGTCTCATCATCGGGCGCTCCGTCGATCAGGCATTCCCGCCCAAGGCCGAGCTCGCGGCCGACAGCGAGCCGCTGCTGAGCGTGCGCGGCCTCTCCGGGCCACGCTTCCACGAAGTCGACCTCGACGTCCGGCCCGGCGAGATCGTCGGGCTCGCCGGTGTCGAGGGCAACGGGCAGCGCGAGTTCCTGCGCGCCCTCGCGGGACTCCTGCGCTCGAGCGGGACGGCCACGCTGGCGGGGGAGCGCGTGTCCCTGCGCGACCCGGGCAGCGTGCAGCGCGCCGGCATCGTGCACCTGCCGGGCGACCGCCACGCCGAGGGCGTGCTGCTGCCGCTGAGCGTCCGCGAGAACGTCTCGCTGCTCGCGCTCGGGGACGTCTCGCGCACGGGCGTCGTCCAGCGGCGGCGTGAGGCCGAGCTGGTGTCCGGCCAGATCAAGCAGCTGGACGTGCGCACGCCCGGCATGGAGACGCCCGTCGCCGCGCTCTCGGGCGGCAACCAGCAGAAGGTGCTGTTCGCGCGCTCGCTGCTCGCGCACCCGACGGTGCTGCTGGCCGACGAGCCGACCCGCGGGGTCGATGCCAACGCCCGCCTCGAGCTCTACCAGGTGCTGCGCCGCTCCGCCCAGGCCGGCCAGGCCGTGATCGTCGTCTCCTCGGACGTCGTCGAGCTGCAGGGGCTGTGCGACCGGGTCGTCGTGTTCTCGCGCGGCCAGGCGGTGCGCACGCTCGAGGGCAAGGAGATCACCGAGGAGAACATCACCGGCGCCGCGATCACGTCGGACACGCAGCGCTCGGTGGAGCGGGCGAGCGGGCGCAAGCGCCTGCAGTGGCGGCGCTTCGGCGCCGGCGACTACCTGCCGACGGCGGTGCTCCTGCTGCTCATCGGCGGGCTCACGCTCTACACGTCCGCCTCGAACGACCGCTTCCTGACGGAGTTCAACTTCGTCAGCATGCTGCTGCTCGCGAGTGCGCTCGGGTTCATCGCGCTCGGCCAGCTGATCGTCATGCTCACGGGCGGCATCGACCTGTCCGTCGGCCCGCTCGCCGGCCTCGTCGTCGTGATCATGTCCTACTTCGCGGGCGCCGGTCAGAGCGGGAGCAGGCTCTTCCTCGGCTTCCTGGTGGTGATCGGAGTGGCCATCGCGGTCGGCCTCACGAACGCCGCGCTCGTGCGGATCGTCCGCCTGGCGCCCGTGCTCGCAACGCTCGTGACGTACATCGTGCTCCAGGGCGTCTCGCTGCTCCTGCGCGAGACGCCGGGCGGCTTCTACCGGCCCGGCGTGACGAGCGCGCTCAAGACCGCGATCGGCTGGGTGCCGGTCGCGTTCATCGTCCTCACCGCCGTCGCGATCGTGTGCGAGTGCCTGCTGCGCTGGTCGCGCTACGGGCTCGCGCTGCGGGCCATCGGGTCGGACGCGACGCGCGCGCACCGCCTCGGAGCGCGCGTCACCCTCACGCAGGTGTCGGCCTACGTGCTCTGCTCGCTCTTCAGCGCCGTGGGCGGCCTGATGCTCGCCTCGCAGGTCGCAGTCGGCCAGGCCGGCCTCGGCCTCGACTACACGCTCACGAGCATCACCGCGGTCGTGCTGGGCGGAGCGAGTATCTTCGGTGGCCGGGGGTCGTTCATCGGCGCGCTCTGCGGCGCCGTGTTGATCCAGGAGATCGTCACGTCCACGACGTTCCTGCAGATCGGGACGGAATGGCAGTACTACTTGCCGGGAATCCTGATCCTGGCCGGCGCGGGTATCTACTCGCGCACGCGCAACCGGCAACCGCAGGCTGTCGGCACCGAGCCGGCGCTCGCACCCAACTGACATCCATCGAGGAGACCAATGGCTGACAAGAAGATCATCGCCGTCGTCGGCGCCACGGGCGCTCAGGGCGGCGGACTCGTCCGCGCGATCATGAGCGACCCGAACAGCGAGTTCACCGCGCGCGCGATCACGCGCGACCCGAACTCCGACGGCGCCAAGGCCCTCGCGGCGCTCGGCGCCGAGGTCGTCGCTGCGGACATCGACGACGAGGCCAGCGTCCGGAGCGCCTTCGAGGGCGCCTACGGCGCGTTCTGCGTGACGTTCTTCTGGGCGCACTTCTCGCCCGAGACGGAGCAGTCCGAGGCCGGGAACATGGCGCGCGCCGCGAAGACGGCGGGGCTCAAGCACGTGATCTGGTCGACGCTCGAGGACACGCGGGACTTCATCCCGCTGAGCGACGACCGCATGCCGACCCTGCAGGACAAGTGGAAGGTCCCGCACTACGACTCGAAGGGATCGATCAACCACGTCTTCACCGACGCGGGCGTGCCGACGACGTTCCTGCAGACGTCGTTCTACTGGGAGAACTTCATCTACTTCGGGATGGGCCCCCAGCGCGGGGAGGACGGCAAGCTGCGCGTGACGTTCCCGCTCGGCGACGCGAAGCTTCCCGGGATGGCGGCCGAGGACATCGGCAAGACCGCGTACGCCATCTTCAAGGGCGGGACCCCGTTCATCGGCGAGACGGTCAGCGTCGCCGGCGAGCATCTGGGCGGAGCCGATTTCGCCGCCGCCTTCTCGAAGGCGCTGGGCGAGCCGGTCGAATACAACGAGGTGTCGCCCGACACGTATCGCGGCTTCGGCTTCCCGGGCGCGGACGACATCGGCAACATGTTCCAGTTCAAGCACGACTTCGAGGACGAGTACCGCGCGCCCCGCGACCCCGCGGAGGCCCGCAAGCTGAACCCCGCCCTGCAGTCGTTCGAGACCTGGCTGGCCGAGAACCTCAGCCGCATCCCGATCGCCTAGCGGCGGCGTGACTCGACCGGGGTCGGGCGCGCGGCGCGCGCCCGACCCCGGAGGTCGCCTATCCGGATGCCCCCCGAAAGGGGTAGGCGAACCCGGCCGTCCGCCCTGTGCGGGATCGCAGATCGACCGCTTTCATGGCTGTGTGGCGACTCTTACTCGGCGGCTGCGTGCCGCAACGGCCGTTGGCGTGCTCGCGGCGACATTGACCGGCAGCGCGCTCGCGCAGGCCGACGGGACGCTCGATCCGGCGTTCAACGGCGGCGCCGTGCGCGTCGGCACGAACGCGCAGGGCCTCGCGTGGGCGACCGGCAGCGTGCGCATCCCGGCGGTCGCGCAGGCCGACGGCCGCATCGTCGTCGGCGGTGCGAGCGGCGGCGCGATGATCCTCGCGCGCTTCAACGCGAACGGCACGCTCGACACGACCTACGGGACGAACGGCTTCGTCTCCGCCCGCTTCGCCGGCACGCCGACCACGTCGCCGGGCGCGTCCGGCGCCACCGCACTCGCCCTCGACGCCGCCGGCAACGTGCTCGCGACCGGCTTCGGCGGCTCGCAGTCGATGTTCGTCGCGCGCTTCTCGCCGGCGGGCGTCATGACCTCGAGCGTCGTCTGCTTCGCGCCGCACCTGATCGACTACACCGCCCACGCGATCGCCCCGCGGCCCGACGGCAGCGTCGTGATCGCCGGCCAGGCGCGCGACCGCTGGCACGGCACGCCCTACAAGTTCTACGGCGTGCGCGCGGTCGTGCAGGTCACGGGCGCCTCCGCACGGACGAACGGCTGCGGCACCTGGGGCACGTCGGCCTCGACCCGCGCGACGATCGGCTCCTCGGGCGTCACGATCGACGGCCTCACGCTCGACGGCGTCGTGCTCGACGGCAGCCTCGCCGGACGCCAGTACCAGGGCGTCGCGGTGCGGCCCGACGGCTCGTACGTCACCGCCGCGCTGAACGGCGCGATCTCGAGCTTCACGGCGGCGAGCGCCGTCGACACCGGATTCGGAACCGGCGGCACGACGACGATCGGCACCTCCGTGCTGCACGCGGTGCGCCTGCTGCCCGACGGCAGCGTCGTCGCCGGCGGCGAGGGCACCGGAACCGCCAACCAGAAGCGCCTGCTCGTCGCCAAGCTCGGCCCGACGGGCGCTCCCGCGGCGTTCGGGGCGGCCGGGGTCGTGCGCCTGCTCGCCGGCACCGGCAACAATCAGGGCCAGGCGCTGGCGCTGCAGTCGGACGGCCGCATCCTGATCGCAGGCGGCGCCGTGCTCAGCGGCAACGTCTCGTCGTTCGCGGTCGCTCGCCTCACGGCGACCGGCCTGCCCGACACGGCGTGGACGCCCACGGGCGTCGCCACGACGACGCTCGGCGCGACCGGCTACGCAACGGCCATCTCACCGTCGGCGAACGGCTTCGTCGTCGCAGGCCGCCGCGCCGACTCGTCCATGGGCAACGCGTACATGGACGTCGTCGTCGCGCGCTACGTCGGCGGCCCGTAGGCCGTAGCGTTCCCCCACATGGGAACGCTCGAGGGCAGAGTCGCAATCGTCACGGGAGGCGGAGCCGGTCTCGGCCTCGCGATCGCGCAGGCGCTCGCAGCCGCGGGCTGCGACATCGCCATCGCCGAGCGCAACGCCGAGGCGGGCGAATCCGCGGCCGCGGAGCTCGGCGCGCTCGGCGTCCGCGCCCGCAGCTACGCGGTGGACGTGAGCGCAGCCGCGGAGGTCGACGCGGCCTTCGCCGCCGTGCCGAAGGACCTCGGCCGCCTCGACATCGTCGTCAACAACGCCGGCGTGAGCCACGTCGGCCCGACGATCGCCGAGACGACCGACGAGGCCTGGTCGGAGTCCATCGGCGTCATGCAGACCGGCGTCTTCTACTGCATGCGCGCAGCTGCCCGCCATCTGCTCCCGCAGGGCTCCGGCAGCGTCGTCAACATCTCGTCGATCCGCGGCTTCTCGCCCAATCCCGGGCGCATCGCCTACTGCGCCGCCAAGGCCGCGGTACTGATGATGACGCGCGTCGCCGCGGGCGAGTGGGCGCCGAGCGGCGTGCGCGTCAACGCCATCGCGCCCGGCATCCAGCGAACGCCGATGTGGGACGACGACGTCGAGCGCGGCGCGATCGACGAGCCCTTCTACCTGCGCACGGTGCCGATGGGCCGGATCGGCGACCCCGCCGACGTCGGCAAGCTCGCGGTCTATCTCTGCTCGGACGACGCCGCCTACGTCACCGGCGCCTGCTTCACGATCGACGGCGGCCTGACGTCGATCCCCGCCGGCTGAGCGCTCAATCGGGGCCTGGCCCCAATTGAGCAGTCGCACGTTTGGGGTCTGGCCCCAAACGTGCGATCCGCGATCCGGGACCGGGGTCGTTCGCACGGGGTCCAACTAGGATGAACACGTGGCCGTTGTCGAGGCACGTCGTCGTCGCGACCCTGGACCCAAGCAGCTTGCAGTCGTCGCTCGCGAGCGGGTTCGCGTCGCCCCGCGCGGGGGAGCGGAGATCGCTCCGCCGCGGATCGTGCCCGTGCCCGCGGAGCCGCAGCCGCTCGCCGTCGTCGTCACGCGGCCGGCCCCGGCCCGCACGCGCAGGCAGCCGTGGTCGGACGAGCGCAAGCGCCGCTTCCAGAGGCGCTTCCTGCCGACTGCGACCGCGCTCGTGCTCGCGCCGATTCCGATCGCCCGCGTCCTGCTCGGCGCCGGCGCTCCCGCGCCGCTCCCGCTGCCGCCCGTGGTGCTCGGTCCCACACCGCTCCCGCATCTCGCACCGCTCTCGCCGGACACGGTGTCGCGCGGCGGCAGCTCGTCCGTCATGCCCGACGTCGTGTGGCGCGACTCCATCTCGCTCGGCCTGCCGTATCAGGGGCGGCTGATCGACGGCGTGCAACTCCCGGCGCAGAGCCCGCTCTGGACGACCTGGGATCCCGCCCTCGATCGCGTGCCGGATCGCGGCTACCGGCGCTACGGCAGCGCCAAGCTCATCCACCTCCTGCTGCAGGTCGCCCAGTCCTACCACGCGGACAACCCCGACGCCCCGCGGCTCGTGATCGGCGACATCAGCCGCTACGGCGGCGGTTCCCTCGACCAGCACGTCTCGCACCAGAACGGCCTCGACGTCGACGTCTACTACCCGCGCACCGACGGTCGCGAGGTGGCGCCCACGACGATCGACCAGGTGGACATCCCGCTCTCGCGCGACCTCCTCGGCCGCTTCCTCGCGGCCAATCCCGAGTACGTGTTCGTGGGCCCGCACCTCCCGCTGAACGGCCCCGCGGGCGTCGTCGAGCCGCTCACCGGCCACGACAACCACATGCACGTCCGCATCTTCCCCTGACCGAAGCGGCTCGGCGCTAGCCTTGCGCAGGTGACCGCGCTCGCCGTCCACAGCTTCCTCGGCCAGGTCGCGCGACCGCACTACGAGGCGGTTGCGCAGGCAGTCGCCGACGAGGTGGGCGTGTCGATCGAGCCGCTGCGCGAGACCCCGCTGGCCGAGCTGCCCGCAGTCGCAGCCGGACCGCCGGCGCTGCTCTTCGTCTGCGGCCTGCCGTACACGCGCCTGCGCGACGGCGGCGCGCCCATCGAGCCGCTCGCGGCACCGGTGCCCGAGGACGAGGACGGCGCCTGGTACCGAGCCGACCTGCTGGTCGCGCCGGGCGCGTCCACGGCGGCGCCCGAGCAGCTACGCGGCAGGCGGGTCGCCTACAACGGCGACGATTCGCTCTCGGGCTGGGTGCTGCCGCGCCACGCGCTGCGCGAGCTCGGCATCGACCCGGATTCCTACGAGTGGGTGCAGACGGGCAGCCACCACAACTCGCTGCGCGCGCTCCTGCGCGGCGAGGTCGAGGGCGCGCCGATCGACTCGACGGTGCTCGCGCTCGAGCTGCGCGCCGACCCCGAGCTCGCAGCGCTGACGCGGATCGCCCGGCTGGGGCGCATGCCGAGCCCGCCCGTCGCGCTGGTCGGCGGAGACCCGGCGCTCGCGGCATCGCTGCGCGCGGCACTCACGGCGCTGCACGGAAGCGACGAGGGGCGCGAGGCGCTCGCGCTCGGCGCGGTGCAGCGCTTCGACGCGGTCGGCGACGCCGACTACGCGCCGGTGCGAACGGCCGACACGACGCGCTGAGGCTTCCAGCTGTCGCGGCGCAGGCGCGCGACCATGCGCACGCCCTCGAACGCGATGGACGCGCCCATCTTGGACTGGCCGGCGGTGCGATCGCGGAACGTGAAGGGCAGCTCGACGATGCGGAGTCCGGCGCGGTGGGCCCGCTGCGTGGTCTCGACCTGGAAGACGTAGCCCTGCGAGTGCGTGGAGGCGACGTCGATCGTCCTGAGCGCCGATGCGCGCCAGAGCTTGAAGCCGCCGGAGAGATCGGAGTACGGCAGGTTCAGCGCGCGCGCCGAGAGCGCGCAGCCCGTGCGGCTGGCGATGCGCCGGTGAAGCGGCCAATCGTCGCTGCCGCCGCCCGGCGCGTAGCGCGAGCCGAGCACGAGGTCGGCTCCGCGCGAGAGCGCGTCGAGCATCTGCGGCAGGAGCGCCGGGGGATGGGAGAGGTCGGCGTCGAGCTGGCCGACGATGGCGTAGTCGTGCGTGCGCGCCCAGTCGAAGCCTGCGCGATAGGCGTTGCCGAGGCCGTCCTTGCCCGGGCGGTGCAGCACGTGCATCCACGGCCGCGTGGCGGCCATGCGCTCGGCGAGCGCGCCGGTGCCGTCGGGGGAGGCATCGTCCACGACGAGCAGGTCGAAGCCGGGGGCTTCGCGCTCGAATGCGTCGACGAGCCGGTGCAGGGTCGGCGCCTCGTTGTAGGTGGGCACGACTGCAAGAGCGAGGGAGTGGGAAGGGGAAGTGGTCACGAGCCCAGGATGCGCGCGCTGTACCCCGCGCCGCGCGGCCCTCGACGAACGGTCGCAGGCAACCGTTGAACGGCACCTCGAGGGTCGCCGGGCAGCCCCGGGACCGATGTGCAAGACTGCGGAACGAGGGGCCGGATGTGTGCGCGCCAGCGTGCCGTCGGGCGTCGACTCGTTCCCTGACCATGTTGCAAGAACTCGACAGCCGCCGCGAAGAGACCGCCACCGTGCGGCTGCTCTGGGACGACCGCACCCAGATCGTCTGGCTGCACGTGCAGGAGGACGCAGGCGCCGAGCACGTCGTCGGCGTCCCCGCACTCGAGGCGCGCGACGCGTTTCTCTGCCCCTCGCTGTACATCGGCTTCGAGCATGCGCTCGACGTCGTCGGCAGCGAAGCGCTCGACCGCGCCTGACGGCCCGTCATGATGCGGCCGTGAACGCGGCGGTCGATCTCGTCATCCCGAATCTCGACGGCGAAGCCCTGCTCGGCGCCTGCCTGGAGGGCGTCGCGGCGCAGACGCTGCAGCCGGCCAGGGTGATCGTGATCGACAGCGGCTCGCAGGACGGGTCGCAGGCGATCGCCGAGGCGCACGGCGCCGAGTGGCACCCGATGGCGGCGAACAAGGGCTTCGCCGCCGCCGTCAACCACGGCATCGCGATCTCCGACAGCCCGTACGTGGCGCTGCTCAACAACGACGCCGTGCCCGAGCCGGGGTGGCTCGAGGCCATGGTCGACGCACTCGAGCGCGACCCCGGCCTGTCGTTCGCGGCCTCGCGCATGCTGTTCACCGGCGAGCGCGGCGTCAACGCGGCCGGCGACGGATTCGACGTGCGCGGCCGCGGCGGCTACAACCGCGGCATCCGCGAGCCCGACGGGCCCCGCTTCGACGAGCCCCGCATCGTCTTCGGGGCGTGCGCGGGCGCCGCGCTCTACCGGCGCAGCCTGTTCCACGACATCGGCCTCTTCGACGAGCAGCTCTTCCTCTCGTGGGAGGACGTCGACCTTGATCTGCGGGCCGCGCTGGCCGGACATCACTGCCTCTACGTGCCGACCGCGGTCGTGCACCACGCCCAGGGCGCGTCGTCGGGCGACTGGCGCGCACCGCTCGAACGCCGCAACAAGGCCATCCTCGCGCTCAAGGGCCTGCCGCTCCCGCTGCTCGCGCTGTACCTCACCCTGCTCCCGGCGCGCGAGGCCTACGAGACGCGCGCGGCCCGCGAGGGCGTGCGCGGCTACCTGAGGCGGCTCGCGCCGTACGCGAGCGAGGCGCCACGCGCGCTGCGGCGTCGCCGCGAGGTGCACCGCCGCACCGGCGTGCGCGAGCTGTGGCCGCTGCTCACGCGGGATTCGCTGCCGTACGAGCCTCCGCCGCACTCGCGCTGATCCGGCCGGCCGCGCGGCCGGGATTGCTCGACACGACGATCAGGCGGCCCGGTCGCTTGCGGCGCGAGAGCAGCCCGGCGTGGCGCAGCGTCCGCTGCACGCGCAGGGCGGCGACATCGCCGGCCTCGACCACGGCGAGCGCACCGCCCGCCGCCTCGTCGATCGCCGCCCGCATCTCGGTCAGCGCCGGCGACGTGAGCGCGAGCGCCCCCACCCCCGCCTCGAGCAACGCCGGCATGCGCGCGGCGATCGCCGCGGCGTCGAGCGGCCACTCCTCGACGTGGATGGCCGACGCTCCGCGCTGGCGCCGCAGCGCCTGCCCGAACACGCGGCCGCGCACGCTGCCCGCGGTCACGACCGCCGCCACCGCACCTCCGTCGCAGGCCGCCCCGGCCTGCGGGATCGGGGCCTCGAGAGCGATCAGGGCGATCGGCCCGGTGGCCGGCGCCGCGGACGTGTCGAGCACGCCCTGCGGCGACGCGAGCACGAGGATCTTGGCACCGTCCGCGCGCAGTTGCCCGAGCAACTCCGCCACGCGCCTCGCCACGACGTCCGGGCGGCGGCCGGCGTACGGCGCGTAGGCGTCATCGCACAGCAGCAGCAGATCCTCCCTGGGCAGAAGCCGCTGCAGGGCACGGGCGACCGAGACGCCGTGGGCATCCTCGGCGAGGATGCCCACCGGCCGGTCAGGGTTCATCAGAGCCTCAGCCCGGGGACGCGTCTTCTCCGGGTCGTAGAGCGGATAGCGGTCGACGAGCGCCGGCACGGTGCGGCCGTCGCTGAGCGCGACGTCGAGCGTCGTGCCGACCTCGCTGAGCTCGGTCTCGATGCAGGCCATGCCGATCAGGCGGTCGACGGTCGGCGAGCGGCCGTCGCTCGGCGAGAGCAGCTTGCCGACCTCGCGCCCGTGGCGGTAGACCGGCGTGTTGTACTCGGGTGCCTCGTCGCCCGCGAGGACGAGCGTCACCATGCGGTGCGTGATGCCCGCCTCGTGCTCGGCGACGAGCGCCTCCTTGCCGAGGAAGTCCGCCTTGTCGAGCTTGATCATGCGATCGAGATTCATGTGGAACGGCGACGTGTAGGCCGGGAAGTAGTCGTAGCCGAGGAAGATCAGGCCCGACTCGATTCGCAGCGACTCGACGGCGGCGAGGCCGTACGGGCGGAGGCCCAGCGACTGACCCGGGTCGAGCAGCGCGCTCCACAGCCGCTCGGCGTTCTCGGGCGACGTGTAGATCTCGTAGCCGAGCTCGCCCGAGTAGCCGGTGCGGGAGACCAGGCAGCCGGGCACGCCGCCGATGGTCACGTCCTCGAGGAACCGGAAGTAGCGCAGGGAGCCGATGTCGGCGTCGGTGAGCGACTCCAGCAGCTCGCGCGACTTCGGGCCCTGCAGCTGCAGGTGCGGCATGTCGCCGGTGACCTCGACGACCTCGACGTCGAGGCCCTTGGCGGCGGATGCGCTGCGGAAGTGGTCGCCGTCGGTCGAGAGCGCCGTGACCACGAGGATGCCCTTCTCGTTGTCGCCGGTGTTGTAGACGGTGCCGTCGCCGAGCATGCGGCCGCGCTCGTCGCAGAACGCGCCGTACCGCACCTGGCCGACCGCGAGACCGGCCATGTCGCTGGTGAAGCAGTAGTCGGCGGCGGCCAGCGCGTCGGGCCCGCGGAAGAGCCACTTCTGGAGCGGCGACTCGTCCCACAGACCGACCGTCTCGCGTACTGCGTGGTGCTCCTGGGCGGCATCGCCGAAGGTCGAGATCCAGTCCCAGCCCTCCCACTCCGCGAACTGACCGCCCATGCGGCGCTGGATCGCGTCGAACGCCGTGTGGCGCAGCGTGCCGGTGGGCAGCTCGTAGGAGCCGGTGTCCTCGTCGTCCGCCGGCTGCGCCGCGACTCCCGGGGGCGGGGCGGAGAGCGCGGTCGCCGCGTCGAGCGGCGCCGAGGTGGCGTCGAGCGCCGTGGCGAGCGGCACCTCGAGCGGCAGGATGATGGTCGGCGCCGAGCGGCGCGAGACCTCCTGGTGGCCCGGCGGGAGCACCTCGGTCACGCCGAGCAGCGCGCGGGCGGCAGCGGCGTTGGGAAGCGTCTTGTACTCCTCGTAGCTGCGCAGCGGCTCGCGGTCGATCGCGCGGCGCAGGCGGCGCAGGCGAGCCTGCTCGCCGGCGCCGATGCCGGGCGTCGAGAAGATCGCCTGCTCGACGTAGCTCTCGACGATCTTGTTGCCGAGCAGCCCGACGTCTCCTCCGCGGGCGCGACCCGAACGGGGCGCGTAGGTGACGACGCAACGGACCTGCGCGAGCAGCGCGTTCCAGGTCGAGAGCACGACTTCGCCGCGGCAGCGGAGGCCCACCTCGGGCAGCACCAGCAGCGTGATGCGACGGTCGTTGATCGTCTCCAGCACGGCTTCGGCGGTGGGCTGCAGGACGCCGACGAACTTGTGCATCGGCCAGACGTCGAGCTGGTTGAAGTCGCCGGGCTCGCAGCCGACGCCGATCAGGTACGTGTCGGCGTAGCGGAAGAAGCCGCCGGTGCCCTTGGTGTCGCGCAGGACGTCGTAGAAGAGCGTGTTCGTGGCGCAGATGAGGTTCGAGCAGCCGCACGGGTCCATGGGCTGGTTGAGCAGGACGCCGAGGCGGTCGCCGGGCTGGTAACCGCCCGGCCAGAGGTCGCTGAGCGCCCCAACCGCCTCGCCGCCGCGCTCGACTGCGAAGTCGTCCGAGCTGAGGGCGTAGGAGGAGTGCATGCGGGGCAGTATCCCACCTTCCCCGGTGCGAGGCGGGGGCCAGCGTAGACTGGCTGCGCATGGCTGACGGCGGCTATCTCGGCGCGGGCGGACGGCTCGCTGGCGGCCCGGCCGACGAGCTCGTCGAGGCCGCCTACGCCCACGAGCTGCGCGCCGCGCCGCGTCTCGCCTACGACCTCTCGCTGTCCGATATCGCGCATGCGGTGGCGCTCGCCGAGAGCGGCGCGCTGCCCGCCGAGACGTCGCGCAGCCTGCTCGGCGGCCTGCTCGAGCTGCATGCGATTCCCGTCGGACGAGTTCCCCTGGAAGGCCGAGCTGGGCGATGCCTTCAACTCGCGCGAGGCCGAGCTCGTGCGCCGCATCGGCAGCGATGCCGCCGGTTGGCTGAGTGCCGGCCGGCCGCGGCGCGAGGCTTTCCGCGTCGCCCTGCGCGCGTCCTCGCGGCGCGGCGCGGCCGAGCTCGCGAGCGCGCTCGCCGACTGCGCCGGCGCGCTCGGGACGCACGCGCGCGGGCTGCGCGACTCGCTCGCAGCCGACTACACCTACCTGCAGGCGGCTCAGCCGACCACGGCCGGGCACCTGCTGCTCGCCTACGCCTATCCGGCGCTCCGCGACGCCGAGCGCCTGCAGCACGCCCACCGCGAGCTCTCGCGCAGCGTCGCCGGGGTCGGCGGGAGCGCGGGCTCGCGCTGGCCGCTCGACCGCGCCCGGCTGGCGGAGCTGCTCGGGTGCGAGGGTCTGGTGCAGCACGCGAAGGACGCCGCCTGGCAGTGGGACGTGTACGCCGAGCTGCTCGCGACGCTCGCGATCTCGGCCACGCACCTCTCGCAGCTCGCACAGGACTTCGAGATCTACGCCAGCCACGAGTTCGGCCTGATCGAGCTGGCCGACCGCCACTCGCGCGCCAGTGCCCTGATGCCGCAGAAGCGCAATCCGTATGCCCTCGCGGCCATCCGCACCCAGGCCGGTCAGGCTGCCGGCGACGTCAGCGCCGCACTGACGGTCACGCACACGGGCTCGGCTCGCACCGATCACTTCCACCTCCTCAACGGCCTCGTCCCACGTGCGCTGGAGGAGGCGGGCGCCGTCGCGCGCCTGGCGGCGGCGGTGCTCGCGGGCATGCGCGTCGACGCGGAGCGCATGGCGCGCGTCGCGCGCGAGGGCTTCACGAACGCCGCCGACGTGGCCGACGTGCTCGCCGCCGGCGGCGGGATGGACTACCGCACGGCGCACAAGGTCGTCGGCCTCGCCGTGCGCCGCCTGATGGAGCAGGGGGCGGGCGAGCTCACCGCGGAAGCCGTGAGGACGGCGGCGCAGGAGCTCACCGGCGCGGACGTCGACGTCGACCCCGCGCAGCTCGACCCCGCAGCCTGCGCCCAGGCGCGTCTGCAGGCGGGCTCGTCGTCGCGCGAGTCGATGGACGCCATGCTGGCCGAGGTGGATGCCCTGAGCGCCCGGGAGCGCGCCTGGGCGAGCGAGGCCCTGAGCGCCGCCGCGGCGGCCGAGCGGCGCCTGCTCGAGCGCGCTGCGGCGCTCGCCGCGGGCTGACGGGGGCGGATCCGCCGTTGCGCGCGCTACCGTTCAGGCATGGGTAAAGGGTATGCCGAAGGACCGGCGGTCGAGGAAGCACAGGCCAACGCGGAGCGGCAGAAGGATCGACCTGCCCGGCGTACGCGGAAGGCGGTCTTCGGATCGACCCCGCGCAAGCACGAGCGGCACTTCATCGGCTGGCTCGACGAGGTCGATCCGGACGACCTGTTCGCGAACGGGAAGGCCTGGGGCATCTCGGTGAGCGAGATCCCCGCCGACGCTCACTAGCCGGGCGGTTGCTACCGTCGGGGCATGGCCGTGCCCCTGATGGATCCTCATTCGCAGTACGCCGCGGTGCGCGGGCAGATCCTGCGCGCGATCGGCGACGTCATCGACTCGGGCCGCTACATCCTCGGGCCGCGCGTCGCCGAGGCCGAGAAGGCGTTCGCCGCGCACACCGGCGCCGCGCACGGCATCGGCGTGGCCAACGGCACCGACGCCCTCGTGATCGCGCTGCGCGCGCTCGGCGTGGAGCCGGGCGACGAGGTCATCTGCCCCTCGTTCACGTTCTATGCGACGGCCGAGTCGATCGCCGCGATCGGCGCGATCCCGGTCTTCGCCGACATCGAGGACGAGACCTACAACCTCGATCCCGCCGCTGTGGAGGCCGCGATCACGTCGCGTACCCGCGCGATCGTGCCGGTGCACCTGTTCGGGCATCCGGCGGCCATGGCACCGCTCATGGCGATCGGGAAGCGGCACGGCCTGCCCGTGCTCGAGGACGCCGCACAGGCGTTCGGGGCTGCGCTCGACGGCGTGCGCTGCGGCGCGATCGGCGACGCTGCGACGTTCTCGTTCTTCCCCACGAAGAACCTCCCGGCCTTCGGCGACGGAGGCCTGATCACGACGGGCAGCGCCGAGGTCGACCGCATGTGCCGCGTGCTGCGCTTCCACGGCTCCGAGGACAAGAAGACGTTCACCCACGTCGGCTACAACTCGCGCCTCGACGAGCTTCAGGCCGCCATCCTGCTCGAGCTGCTGCCGCTGGTCGACGGCTGGAACGACGACCGCATCGCCGCCGCCGCGCGCTACGAGGAGCTCGGGCTCGGCGAGCACGTCGTGCTGCCGGCCGTCGCGGCGGGCGCGCGCCACATCTACCACCTCTACGTCGTGCGCAGCCAGGAGCGCGAGCGCCTGATCGCCGGCCTCGGCGAGGCCGGCGTCGCGACCGGTCTGTACTACACGACGCCGTTGCACCTTCAACCGGTCTTCGAGCACCTCGGCCACCGCGCGGGATCCTTCCCGGTGACCGAGCGGTGCGCCCGCGAGTGCGTCGCGCTGCCAATGTCGCCGACGCTCAGCGAGGCCCAGCAGCACGAGGTCGTGCACGCCGTCACGGCCCTGGCTCCCGCCAGAACGTAGACTAGAAGCCCTATGGGGCTGTTGAACCGCCACCGGCTGTGGCAGGTAGCCGTCGATGCCGTGCTCGTCGGCATCGCCTGGTACGCCACCTACGTGGTCGGGTTCCAGATCCAGCGCAACCCCGGATGGGACGCGTACTGGAAGCAGACGATCGCGATCGTCATCGTGATCAAGCTGATCTGCCTGGCCGGCTTCGGGGCGTACAACAAGTGGTGGCGGTATCTGTCGCTGCGCGACATCAACGCGCTCCTGCGCGCCATCGGCATCGCGAGCATCGCGCTGTTGCTGGCGTTCTCGATCGTCAAGTTCCCGCAGGGCGTGATCATCCACCCGGAGGCGTCCGCGGGGCAGAAGAAGCAGCTCGCGTGGCCGAACTGCAATACCGGCCTGAAGCCCTGCCTGACCGCCACCAAGCGCGAGAACATCGAGGCGAGCCTCCTGCCCCGCGCCGCGCGCGAGCGCGCGCCGGCCAAGCGCGCGCTGCTGCTCGACCTGGTGTTCACGCTGATCCTGCTCGGCGGCGCCCGCGTGCTCGCGCGCTCGCTGATGGAGCGCCCGCGGCGCGGATCCTTCGTGGCGCAGGGCAAGAAGGTGCTGATCGTCGGCGCCGGCGACGCCGGCAACCTGATCCTGCGCGAGATGCTCTCGAACCGTCTCGCCGGCTACACGCCGATCGGGCTGATCGACGACGACCGCAACAAGCTGCGCTACCGCTTCCAGGGCGTGAAGGTACTCGGCACCACCGCCAACCTGCCCGAGATCCTCAAGGCGCGCCGGCCCGACGAGGTGCACATCGCACTGCCCTCGGCCGGCGGTCGCCGGCGTGCCGCCGTGGTCGCGATGTGCCGCGAGGCGGGCGTGCCGGTCAAGACGCTGCCGAACGTCAACGACCTCGTCAACGGCGACAACGACCTCGTCGCACAGCTGCGCGCCGTCGAGGTCGAGGACATCCTCGGCCGCGAGCCCGTGTCGCTCGATCCCGCCGCCGTCGGCGCCTACGTCCGCGGCCGCACGGTGCTCGTCACCGGCGCGGGCGGCTCGATCGGCTCCGAGCTCTGCCGCCAGCTCGTGCGCATGGAGGTCGGCCGGCTCGTGATGGCCGACCACGCCGAGAACAACCTCTTCCAGATCGACCGCGAGCTGCGCGAGTCGACGCAGATCACGATCGTCCCCGAGATCGCCGACGTGCGCGACGCGGCCCGCATGGAGACGATCTTCGTGAAGGAGCGGCCCGCGGTCGTGTTCCATGCGGCGGCCTACAAGCACGTGCCGCTGATGGAGCAGCACCCCGTGCAGGCGCTGCGCAACAACGCGCTGGCGACGCGCACGGTCGCGCGGCTCGCGGCGCGCCACGGCGCCGACCGCTTCGTGCTCGTCTCGACCGACAAGGCCGTCTACCCGAAGACCGCGATGGGCGCCAGCAAGGCGCTCGCCGAATGGGTCGTCGAGGCGCTCGGCCAGATCGAGAGCGAGACGACGTTCGTCGCCGTGCGCTTCGGCAACGTGCTCGGATCGTCCGGCTCCGTCGTGCCGATCTTCCGCGAGCAGATCGCGCGCGGCGGCCCGGTGACCGTCACGAGCCCGGAGATGACGCGCTACTTCATGACCATCCACGAGGCCGCGCAGCTGATCGTCCAGGCGGGCGGCGTCGGCCGCGGAGGCGACGTCTTCGTGCTCGACATGGGCGACCCCGTGCGCATCATCGATCTCGCCAACGACATGATCCGCCTCTCGGGTCTCGAGCCCGAGCGCGACATCCCCGTCGTCATCACCGGCATCCGGCCCGGCGAGAAGCTGCACGAAGGCCTCTTCGAGGACTCGGAGGAGGTCGAGCGCACGCACCACGAGAAGCTGATGCGCGCGCGGCGCTCGCCGATCTCGCCGGAGTGGCTCGAGGTCGAGCTCGACGCGGTGGAGCGCATGGCCAACGAGGGCGACGAGGCCGGAGCGCTCGAGCGCGTGCGCGCCATGATCGCCAACCCGCGACGCGCCGACAGCGAACAGCCGGCCGTCGGCGCGCCGGCGTAGGCCATGGATACGCGTCAGCTCGCCGCGCTCTGCGCCGTCGTGGAGCGCGGGTCGTTCTCCCAGGCCGCCGAGTCGCTCGGCGTGACGCAGTCGGCCGTGTCGCAGGCCGTACGCGCGCTGGAGCAGCGCCTCGGCGTCGCCCTCATCGACCGCAGCGCGCGCAAGGCCGAGCCGACCCCCGAGGGCCGCGCCGTGATCGCGCGCGCGCAGCGCATCCTCGCGCTCGAGCGCGAGATGATCCGCGCCGCGCAGGAGGAGGCCGACGTGCTGCGCGGCCGGCTCGCGATCGGAGCGTCGACCGGCCCCGGAGCGCGCCTCGTGCCGCGCCTGCTGATCGGCTTCCTGCGCCACAACGCCGAGGTCGAGGTCGCGCTCGAGGTCGGCGCGACGCAGGACATCGCCCAGCGCGTCGCCGCGCACGATCTCGAGCTCGGCATCGTCGGCGCCGAGAAGCCGCACCGCAGCCTCGTCTACGAGCCCTTCCGTGCCGACGAGATCGTGCTCGCGCTGCCCGCGGGCCACGCGCGCGCCGGCGGCGAGCTGTCGCTCGAGGAGCTCGCGCGCGAGCCGCTCGTCGTCCAGCAGGAGGGCTCCGGCGTGCGCGCGATCGTCGAGGCCGAGCTGCGTCGCCTGGGCGTGCGGCCGCGCGACCTCAACGTCGTCGCCGAGCTCGGCCTGCAGGAGTCGTCGCAGACCGCCGTCGAGGAGGGTCTCGGCGCGACGTTCACGTCGCTCGCCGCGATCGAGCGCGAGCTCGAGCTCGGCCGCCTCGCGATGGCCCGCGTCACCGGCCTGAGCCTGCGCCGCGACTACGTCGTCGTCCGCCAGGCCGCGCGCGAGCCGTCGAAGCTGGCAGCGGCGTTCGTCGCGTTCTGCCGCGAGGCCTGACGGCACCCGCGCGACCGTCTGTCGGGCCGGGGCGCTCCTGGTCGCGCCGCAGCTCCAGCGTCGCGCAGTGGAGGCCGGCGATCGCGAAGTTGTGGCTCTCCGAGAAATCGACCTGGATCACCTCGACGCCGAGCTTCTCGAGCTGGCCGACGACGGTCGGCGACCCGGCATTCATCACGACCTTGCCGGGAGCGAGCGTCACCGCGTTGACCGCGAGCCCCCAGTACTCCTCGATCGGCACCTCGACCACCGTCCAGTCGTTGCGCATGAGGTAGCGCACGAACCGGTAGTCGACCAGATGCGGTGCGAGGACGGCCACGCGGTCGTCGGGGACCATGAGGAACATGTCCGCGTGCGACGTGCCGATGTTGCCGTCGCCGATCGACTCCACCCAGCCGGGGCTGTGCGTCGTGATCATCTCGATGCCGAGACCGTTGAGGATGAACTCGATCTGCCGCAAGCCCTCCTCGTTCGCGACGACCGAATCGTTGAAGACGAACGTCTTGGCATCGAGCCAGCGACCGGCACCGGGCTCGCCGATGCCCGTCCCGTGGATCGTCAGGTAGATCGGGACCTGCAGCGCCGCGAGCACCTTGGCCCAGATGACCTCACCGCCCCCTGCGACGATCCCAGCCTCATGCGGTGCACGATTGCTCCGCGTGACGACGAGGCCCCCGCCGGCACGTACGAGGTTGTTGAGGTAGCCGTCCGCGCGGACCGCGGGACCGCCGCTTCGACGCAGGTCACGCTCGTCGGACGGGGAGCCGGTAGACTCGTCGAACGCGCCTGGAGCGGCGAGGTCGGCGTTCCGGAGCGCGCGGGCCGCCGGCAGTGTCCGCCTCAGTCGCGGCCGCCGAAGCGAGGATCTCCAGGTCGAGGAAGTCACTGGCGACGAAGCGGCCGTCGTGCTGCAGAGCTACGTTCGCAACGTGCGAGTCGTGCGTGCCTACTTCGATGCGGGCCCGGACAGCGCCCTCCCGGAAGTCGCCGGCGACGAAGCGGCCGTCGTGCTGCAGAGCTACGTTCGCAACGTGCGAGTCGTGCGTGCCTACTTCGATGCGGGCCCGGACAGCGCCCTCCCGGAATTCGCCGCCGAGCGCCGGCGACACCCCGTGTTCCGGCTGCGTTCCACGCGAGCGGCCTGAGCCGCGACAGATGACCCGGCAAGGCCGGGACGACCGTCACATCCGCAGCAGCGTCTCCGGGTGGCGGCGCACGTAGCGCGCCATGCCGCGCAGGTGCCACCAGGTGCGGCGGGAGAGGAACGTGCGGTCGACGACGCGCTGGTAGTCGTGCGTCGCGACGGCCTCGGGGACGTACCAGCGCTCCCAGCCCGCGCGGCCGGCGCGGTACTGCAGCTCGATGTCCTCGCCGTACATCGGGAAGCCCTCGTCGAAGCCGCCCAGCTCGTCGAGCATCGCGCGGCGCAGCAGCAGACAGGCGCCGAGCATCCAGTCGCACTCGACGGGCTCGTCGGGGACGTCCGCGAGATAGTGGCCCGGCTGCGCCTCCTCCACGTCGCGCACCACCGCGCGCAGGGGCGTGCGCCGGACGAGCGTGCCCCCGACCGTCGGGAAGCGGCGGCGCGAGCGCTGCGTGGCGCCATCGGTCTCGAGCAGCCGCGGGCCGGTGACGCCGGCTCGGTCGTGCGCCTCCGCATGCGCGACCAGGCGCGCCGCGCACCCGGGCTCGAGCCGCACGTCGGGGTTGAGGATGAGGGCGTACGGCTCGGTCGTCGCCGCGATCAGCGCGTTCATGTTCTGCGCGAACGTGCGCGGCCGCTCGTTGGCGTACGCGCGGAACCCCAGCGAGCGCGCGAGGTCGGCGCTGCCGTCGGGGGTGTTCTCGCACACCAGTCCGGGGACGCCCTCGCGGGCCAGGGCGCCCAGGCACTCCCCCAGCAGGTCGCGCTGCCCGTGCGAGACCACGAGGGCGGCGACGGGCGTCACGCGAGCACGTCGCGGTAGACGTCGGCGGTGGCACCCGCCGCCCGCGCCCAGGTGAAGTGAGCCGCCCGCTCGTGGCCCGCGGCGATGAGCCGCTCGCGCAGGGCCGTGTCGTTGAGCACGCGCCCGAGCGCATCGGCCAGCTCCTCGGCGCTGGTCGGGTCGACCGTCAGGCCGGCATCGCCGACGGCCTCGGCGAGCCCTGTCGTGTTGCTGGCGACCACGGGCGTGCCGCTGGCCATCGCCTCCAGCGCCGGCAGCCCGAAGCCCTCGTAGAGCGACGGGAAGACGAGCACCCGCGCGGCGCTGTAGAGCGCGGGCAGCTCCTCGTCCTCGACGTGGCCGACGAGGTGGACGCGCCCGGTCAGGCGCGTGCGCAGGATCGCGTCGAGGACGTCGATGCGACCGCCCCTGTCTCCGCCCGCGACGACGAGCTCGCACTCCGTGCCCCGTCCCATCAGGCGCGCATACGCCTCGATCGCGAGCGGCACGTTCTTGCGCGCCTGCAGCGCACCCACGCAGAGCACGAAAGGACGATCGATGCCGAAGCGCTCGCGCACGCGAGCCTCGGCATCCTCCATCGGCCGGAACATCGAATTGACGCCGTTCGGGATCGCGACCACCTTGGCCGGATCGAGCCGGTACTGGTCGATCACGTCGCCGCGCGTGAACTCCGAGACCGCGATCACGCGCTCGGCGCGGCGCACCGAGCCGCGCACGAGCCCCAGCAGGGAGCGATCCCGCCGCGAGAACAGCTCCGGTGCACGTGCGTAGGAGATGTCGTGCACGGTCACGACGGCCGGGCAGCGCAGGCGCGGCGAGACGAAGTAGTGCGTGTGGGCGAGCGCCGCATCCTCGCGGCGCGCGAGCGCCGGGAAGGAGAACGGGATGCGCCGGTAGGGATTCGCGACGTCGAGCCGCAGCCTGCGCACGTCGGGCGGCACGTCCGCGGGCAGCGCCGACGGATCTCGCAGGACGCAGGCGAGCGCCAGCTCGGGGGCGGCGGCCGGCAGCTCGCGCAGGAGGTTGACGGTGTAGCTCTCGTCCCCCGTGCGCCCTCGGCCGACGGTGTCGGCGTCGACCAGGACGAGCGGCTGCGGGCTCACTGCACGAGCTCGCGCCACAGCGCGACGACCGACGCCGCGGCATCGTCCCAGCTCGTCCCGCGGCGCGGATGCGGCCGCGGCTGCGTGAGCGCTTGGAGGATGCCCTCGGAGATCGCCTCGGGCGACGACGGGTCGAAGTAGGTCGCGTCCTCGCCGGCGAGCTCGCGCAGCGCCGGGATGTCGGAGCAGGCGACACGGCAACCCGTCGCGAGCGCCTCGGCCACCGGCAGGCCGAAGCCCTCCCAGAGGCTCGGCAGCACGAGCGCCTCGGCGTGCGCGTAGAGGTCGCGCAGCTCGGTGTCGTCGACACGGCCGAAGGCGACGACGCCCTCGGTCGAGCCGACGCGCACGTCGCCCCAGCCGTCGGCGCCGACCAGCGCGAGCCGCACGCGCCGGCCTGCGCGGCGCACGAGCGTGAACGCCTCGAGCAGCGCCGGCAGGTTCTTGCGCGGCTCGGGAGTTCCGACGCACAGCAGGTAGGGCGGCTCGAGCGGCGCGGGGCCCGGACGGCTCGAGAACACCGGCTCGATCGCGTTCGGGATCACGCGCAGGTTGCGGTACGGCACGTCGAGCAGGCCGACGGCGTCGCGCGCGGTGGCGCGCGAGACGCAGATCACCCGGTCGGCGTTGCGCACGGCGCGCGGCATCAGCGTGCGCCCGTAGTTGCGGCTCCAGGCCGGGAACCAGGAGGGCTCGCGCAGCACTGCGAGATCGTGCACCGTGACGACGGTGGGCAGGCCGGCCTCGCGCAGCGGCCCGCGGAACGTCGGGCAGTGCAGCACCTGCGCGTCGACGGCGCGCGCCTCCCGGGCGAGGCGGAGGCCGTACCAGGCGAGATCCTGCTGCAGCGCGTCGCGCTTCTGCCCCAGCGACCCGCGCTCCTGAAACTCGCGATCGCCGAGCTGGATCAGCTCGACGTCGTCCCGCGCCTGCAGCGCGTCGCGCAGGCCGATCGCCAGACGCGCCGTGCCGGCGCGCGTCTGCGTGAGACAGGCGACGTCGAAGGCGACGGTCAGAGGGGCCACGGGCCTCGCCCCATGCGACGTGCGGACCAGTCGTGCACGCCCGCAAGCTTGGCGCGGGAAACGGCGCGGCGCGCCGGTTGCACGGCGCGCATGCGGGCGCGCATCCGCGTCTTGGCCGCCTCGCGACCCGCCACGCGGGCGCCGCGCTCGATCTCGAGCAGCCAGAGGCGGTTGCGCGTCGAGTAGTACGCCCAGGTCTCGCCCTCGCGTCCGCCGCTCGACGCGCCGCCGATGTGCGTCGCGCGAGCGTCGAGCGCGACCGTCAGCGGGACGTGGAGCGAATGCGCACGGAGGCACCACTCGACGTCCTCGTAGTACAGGAAGAGCTCCTCGTTGAACGATCCGACGACGTCCCAGGCGCTCCGCGAGATGCACAGGCAGGCGCCGCTGAGATAGTCGGCGGCGCCGTCGACATGCCGCCCGAAGCCGCGCACGAGCTCGAGCTCGCCGCCGGCGAAGGCGATGCCGGGGGGCCCGTCGATGCGCGGAGAGGCCGCACCGCGCTCGCCCGCGGCCAGCGCGAGCGCCTCGATGCAGCCCGGCTCGACGAGCACGTCGTCGTTGAGCAGCACGACATGCGCCGCGCCGTCGGAGAACGCGCCGGCGATCCCCGCGTTGGCCCCGCCCGCGAAGCCGAGGTTGTCGCTCAGCGGCATCACCGTCGTGTCGTCGGGGACGCCGATTCCCGTCGCGCTGCCGGCCTCGTTGTCGACGAGGACGCGCCGCACGCCCGGCGCGACCTCCGCGAGGCGGTGCAGACAGGCGCCGGCGCGTTCGCCGGCGCGCCATGCGACGACGACCGCAGTGACGCTCACAGGCGCCGAGTCTAGCGGCGACGGGGCCGTGCCCGTTACTCTCGTCGCATGCCGGACACGGCCGATAACCTTACGGAATGGCCTGCCGGAGGCTCGTCGACGGCTCCGAGCTGCGGGTGCGCGCAGATCGCTCTCGTCCGCTGACACGCGCCCCCTCGGGCCGCAGGCGGCGGTTGCGGGGATGCTGAATGGCGCATTTGCGGTCGCGACCACGATCCTGTTGACGGTCTACGGACAGCTCATCATCAAGTGGCGGGTCGAAGAGGCCGGAGAGCTGCCGTCCGGAACGGGCGCGCGAATCGAGTTCTTCCTACGCCTCTTCGTCAATCCCTGGATGCTAAGCGCGGCGCTCGGCGTCGCGATCGCTGCCACTTGCTGGATATACGCCCTCACCAAGTTCGATCTCAGTCGTGCCTATCCGTTCATGAGTACGACGTTCGTGCTCGTCCTAATCGGGAGCGGCATCTTCTTCCACGAGCAAGTGAGCGGCCTCAAAATCGCAGGGCTGGCGTTGATCGTCGCCGGCCTCGTGGTCGGGAGTCAGGGCTAGGTGACCGCCGGTCGGAAGCCCCGGTCGTCGACGGCGTCTCCGTGATCGTGCCGGTATTCAACGGCGAAGCGACGATTGCCGAGGTCGTTGCACGCACGCGCAAGGCGCTCGGCCATGCGCGGCACGAGGTCATCCTCGTGAACGACGGGAGCAGCGACGGGAGCTGGGAGCGGATCAGCCAGTTGGCCGCCGATGATCCGGCGGTGCGAGGGATCAATCTCGCGCGCAACTACGGTCAGCACAACGCACTGCTCGCGGGCATACGCGCGGCGATCTACTCGGCGGCGGTGACGCTCGACGACGACCTTCAAAACCCTCCCGAGGAAATCCCCAATCTCCTTGCGCGCCTGGCTGCGGGAAACGACGTCGTCTACGGCGCTTTCGCGGAGGAGCACTACGGGCCTCTGCGCAGCCTCGGCACACATCTCGCAAAGGCGGCCCTGCGGACGTGGATCGGACCGATCGCCGCAGACGTCAGCGCATACCGGGCATTCTGGGACCGACTTGCGATCGGCGTTCGCGACCTTTCAGGGCCCGTACGTCTCCATCGACGTACTGCTCAGCTGGGCGGCTGCTCGCTACGACTCCGTTTCGGTTGCGCATGATCCGCGACGCGCAGGAGCTTCCTCGTACACGTTCCGCAAGCTCGCGCGGCATGCCTTCACGATGCTCACCGGCTTCAGCAACACCCCGTTCTGCGACTCGCATCGCTCATCGGACCTGCGAGCACGCTCTTCGGACTGGCGATCCTGATCCTCGTAATAGTGCGGTATCTCTCCGCCGGACCGTCGTGTCGGGGTTCCCGTTCCTCGCGTCGATCATTGCGATCTTCTCGGGCGCCCAACTGCTCACGCTCGGAATCCTGGGAGAATATCTCGCCCGCGTACACATGCGCGTGATGGATCGACCGGCCTATGCCGTCCGCGAGGAGGTCGGTCTCCGATCGACGACAATGTGAACGACAGGCCGGGCGCCATGCGACCACCTGCCATGGGATTCGGAGTTCTGGGGCAGACGGATCGCCAGGGTTCGCGGCGCGACCCTCACGCGCGAGCGACTCGCCGAGATCGACGCGTGGACGCAGCGCTCAGAGGTCGACTGCGTGTACTTCCCTCGCCTCCGCTGACGCTCCGGACACATGGCGACTCGCCGAGGCGGCGGGCTTCCGGCTGACCGATGTCCGGCTCGAGCTCGAATGCCCCGCGATGTGCGGCAGAACCCCGGCAGTCACGCGGGCGGCGGACGCACGCGATGTCGAGACACTCGTCAAGATCGCGCGGACGAGTCACGGGATCACCCGCTTCTATGCCGATCCCCACTTCCCTGACGTGCGCTGCGGCGAATTCTACGCGACGTGGATTCGCCGGAGCGTCCTGGAGGATTTCGCGGAGCAGGTGCTCGTCGTCGAGCATGCCGGCCGCGCGGCGGGCTACGTCACATGCCACACCGGGAGCGACGCGTCGCTCGGGTCGATCGCCTGATCGCCGTCGATGCGGACGCTCGCGGGTGCGGGCTGGGAATCGCGCTGACCGGCGCCGCGGTCGGCTGGTGCCGGACGCGCGGACTGAGCCGCGTCACCGTCGTGACCCAGGGCAGGAACGTAGCGGCGCAACGCACGTTTCAGCGCGCCGGATTCGTCACCGTGTCAACGGGTCTGTGGTTCCACCGCTGGGCCGAGGACACCGCGTGAATACCTGGCGCATTCCTTTCAACCGCGTCGACATTCTCGGATCCGAGCTCGAGTATGTGAGCGCCGCCGTTGCGAGTGGGCACCTTTCGGGAGACGGGCCATTCACCGCCAGGTGCGAAAGCCTGCTTGAGGAACTCCTCGACGGGTCCCGCGTTCTCCTCACGACATCGTGCACGCATGCACTCGAGCTCGCCGCGCTGCTCCTGGAGCTCGGGCCGGAGAGCGACGTCATCGTACCGTCTTTCACGTTCAGCTCGACCGCGAATGCGTTCGCGCTCAGAGGTGCCCGCATCATCTTCTGTGACATTCGTTCTGACACGTTTAATCTGGATGAAGCACACCTCGCTGGTCTTGTCACTCGGCGGACGCGCGCGATAGTCCCAGTGCACTACGCCGGGGTCGCCTGTGATCTCGAGGCGATCGAGGCGCTGGCTGCCACACGCGGAATCACGGTCGTCGAGGACAATGCGCATGGTCTCTTCGGCACGTACAAAGGTCGCCCCTTAGGGACGTTCGGAGCGCTTGCAACTCTGAGCTTCCACGAGACGAAGAATGTGGCTGCAGGCGAGGGCGGCGCGCTCGTCGTGAATGATCCGGCGTTCGCGGAACGTGCAGAGGTCCTCCGCGAGAAGGGGACGGACAGGAAGCGATTCTTCCGTGGCCAAGTGGACCGCTACACCTGGCAAGACCTGGGCTCGAGCTACGGTGCCCTCAGAGCTCAATGCCGCGTTCCTGCTGGCGCAACTCGAGCAGCGTGAGTTGATCCAGCGTCGTCGCGGCGAGCTCTGGGCGACCTATGCGACCGGACTGAGCGCCTGGGCGGAAGCGATCGGTGCTCGCTTGCCGCAGGTGCCAGACGACTGCGGGCAAGCCTTTCACCTGTTCTCTCTCATCCTGCCATCGCGGAGCGCCCGCGATGGCCTCATCGACCACCTGCGCGCAAACGGTGTGCTCGCGGTCTTTCACTATGTTCCGCTGCATCAATCGCCCATGGGCAGGCGCCTGGGCGGACACGACGGCGATTGTCCCGTCGCCGAGGATGTTGCCGCGCGTCTGCTTCGGCTGCCACTGTTCACGGGCCTCACCGACGATGAACAGGCCAGCGTTATCCGCTGCGTCTGTGCGTTCGAATTGACACATGTCTGAGGGCTACGACCCCAGCAATCTTCGATGTCTTCGCTGAGATTGAGGGACGCAGCTTCTGGTACTGCGAGCGCAACAGGCTGATCGTGCAACTTGTGCAGCGGGAGTTCCCGCGTGCGTGCGATGTCCTTGAGGTCGGCTGTGGCGATGGATTTGCGCTCTCCGCACTCCGAACCGCGCTGCCCGCCGCCCGACTGGTAGGGCTGGAGCCGTTCTCCGAGGGCATCGCGATCGCACAGAGGCGCGTCCCTTCCGCCGAGATCATCCAGGGCACCGTCGAGGGACTCGAGGCCGTAGGTAGCTTCGATCTCGTGTGCGCCTTCGACGTGCTCGAGCATCTCGAGGATGATCACGCTGCACTGGGGCAGATCCGCCGAGCGCTCACGCCCGGAGGCGGCTTGTTGCTGTTCGTCCCGCAACACCCACGCCTCTGGAGTGGCGCCGACGAGTTCGCCCATCACCGGCGGCGCTATACCCGAACGGCGCTTCGCGAGGTCTTGGCCACCACCGGTTTCGAGCCGGTCATGACGACATCGTTCGTGTCATTGCTGCTACCCGCCCTCGTGGCTGCGCGCGCATTCCAGCAGGTTCGCCAGCGGCCATACGATCCGGCAGCCGAACTCGTCCCGTCGCTCGGGTTGAACAGCCTCTTCGCGCGTGTCCTGCGGGCCGAGCGATGGATGATCTGCCGAGGCGTGCGCTTTCCGGCAGGCGGCACACTAATCGTCGTGGCGCGCACGCGACCCGGCTAGCAGTGAGCGCGGCGAGGGCACCGCGCGCGTTACGCTCAGCGAGCCGCAGCGAGTAGCTCCTTAGCTGATCGCTGAACGCCCACCGGATCGATCAAAGCGTTCCGCAGCTGGACGTATTGCTTCCGGCGCCGTCTGCGGGCCCGCGCTGGGAGCCGCGTCCGACGCAAAGTGGAGGTCGACGAATCCACGCGGCCGGACGCGAACGGGAATGGCCAGCTCCGCGCCCGTGCTCGGCAACACGACGAAGCGGCGTGTGAGTCCTCGGCCGATCGATACCGACAGATTGGACGAAGTCGGCAAGAGCGTCGCGGCGGATGCCCGCAGAGTCACCTGGCTCGTGACCGCGGATGGATTCACGATGCGGATGGTGAAATTCGGCCGGCTCGCCAGCGCCAAACGTTCTGGAAGTCGGTCTGTCTCGTAGAAATCCGGTGTTCCACTGCATCTCGGTCGGATTGATCGTCAGATCTCCGACCGATGCCACAGAGCGCGCCGACGTGCCCGCGATCAGGCGCGAGCGGAGCGAGCGCAGCGAATAGAAGACGTAGCGCGCATTCGGAGCGACGATCGGACGCGCGCGCGCGATCCGTGCAATCGAGGCTTCCTCGGACCTGCCTCCGTCGATGTATCCGAACCGGTCGACCCAGACGCCTGCGAACCCGGCCGAAGCTGCCCTGACGACCTGCTCTCGGTAGCGGCCTCGCTGCAATCGACGCGCCCCAATCGGCTGGCGTCCCTTGCATAGCAGCGTCGCTCCAGCGCAATGAGTCCGAGAGGATGTAGCCGAGCAGCGGGTCGTAGCTGTTCATCTTATTGACCGGCGCGGCCTCGGGAAACGAGACATACGGGACCTGATAGACCATCGACCCGCGCGGCAGCGACCGCTCGATCTCCTCGACGAATGCCGTGTTGTCCTTCCATTCCGGAATCGTCGATGAGTAGGCGGGAATGAACGCATTCGAGGTCTGGTCGAGCGCCCCGACCATCACCACGAGCGCGCATGCGCCGACGCGGACGAACCCGCGCGCCGCGCTGCGCCAGCGGTCCAGTCCGGCATCGAGCAACAGCGCGACGGTCGCGAGGCCGAGGAAGCCAAAGACGATGGTCGATCGCTCCCAGACGCGGATCTGCGGCGACACGAGATACGCAATCAAGCTTGAGAAGCCACCGATTGTAGTGACGAGGAACAGCGCCAACTGAAGGGCCCCAAGGTCACGGAGTGGATGCCTTCCACGCAGGCGCACGAGGCCTCCGGCCGCGGTCAGCAGCGTCACGAAGAAGAGGGTCAGGACTCCGGCCGCGGGCAGGCTGCCCAGAGGCATGCCGGTGCCGATCGGAACTGTCGCGTCGTAGCGCGCGCGTACGTCGCCGAGGGCTGTGATCCGGTGGTTCTGCATGGGCAAGACCATCGAGGCGAGCTTTTGTCCATAGGTCTCGCTCTCCGAGGCCTGGCGCACAGCAACGCCATGTGCCTTTCCGTGGCGGTGCTCGTAGACGAACGTCGGTGCGTTGCTGACGACGAGCAGGCAGACGATCAGCGCCCCGGCGAGGACGGCACCTGACGCAGCACGCCGCTCAGACCGCGCGAGCGCGACGAGTGACGCCGCACCGAGGAGCACGAGAGTGAAGACCGCGTAGTACAGGCCCGCCGTCGCCACGATGGCGCAGACCAGCGCCCAGCCGAATCTCGGGCGGCGCCCGGGTGCCGCGATGCCGGCCCTGCCCTGCATCGCCTCGGTCGCGAGGACGACCCCGAAGGGCACTGCCCAGTAAGCCGCCAGGAATATGTGAACTTCCGAGCGGAGGAAGTGGAACGGTGCGATTGCGAACAACACCGCTGCCATCGCAGCCGCGGGCCGCGAGATCTGGAGGCGGCGCAATGCCCAGAAAGCCGACGCGGAACTCGTGAGGAAGCTGAAGAGGTAGAAGAGGTTGACACCGAGAACGGCGTCTCGACTGACCTGAACCAGCGCATCAAGTGTCAGCAGGTTGAGCGTGTCCGAGCCGATCGGCCAGTTGTAGAGCTGCTGACCCACCGGCGCACCGAGCCGCGAATTCGTAAGGTACCACCCGTGGTCGAGCATCTCCCGCCCGAGCATGAACGAGTACACGCTGTCGCCCCCGAAGACGAACGGGACATGCAGATCCGCGCGCCAGAGCCGGAGTGCAAGAGTCGCGAACACTGCTGTGGCGAGCAGCGTGATGGCGTACCACGCCCATTCCCGTGCTAGAGCACGCCCCCAGCGATCCCGCCCCGCGTGCCGCGTCGCTGGTGCCTGCGCAGGCTTCGACCCGGTATCGCCGCCAGGAGCGTCGCTCACGAGGTCGCTCCGTGCGCGGGACGGACACCGACTGAGCCGGCCGGGCGCAGCGCAGCACGCATCCACGTACGCGGTCGTGTCGTCATCGCCGCCAGTGCGCACCCTGCACTTGCGCGAGTCTACGGGATCGCGCGGGCGCGGCGCCGGCCGCAGGCTGGCACGCAGCGCACCGGACGTCACTTGGTCACGTCTGTTCCGCCCGGGCTCGATCGTTTAGGGTCGGGCTGTGCGAGTTCTCATCACCGGCGCCGCCGGCTTTGCGGGCGCGCATCTCAGGGCGCTGCTCGAGGCTCGAGGCGATGAGACCGTGCCGCTCGCAGGCGACATTCGCGACCTGGACTCGCTGACGACGGCAATCGGAGACGCGCAGCCCGATGCGATCGCACATCTTGCCGGGCTCGCCTCAGTCGCACAGGCGTGGGACGCGGAGCGAACTGTCTGGGACGTCAACGCGACGGGCACCGTCAACGTTCTCATGGCGGCCCGTGATGCGGCCGCCGACGCGCGCCTTCTGATCGTGTCCTCCGCCGAGGTCTACGGCGCCGTCCCCGAGAAACGCCTGCCGATCACCGAGGACGAAACGGTCGCGCCGCTCTCGCCGTACGGGGTCTCGAAGGCCGCGGCCGAACTCGCCGCGCGGCAATCGCCGCTCGACGTCGCGATCGTGCGGCCCTTCAACCACTTCGGACCCGGGCAGGACACGCGCTTCGCGATTCCCAGCTTCTGCGCTCAGATCGCGGCGATCGAGCGCGGGCAGCAGGCTCCGCAGATCGGGGTCGGCAACCTCTCGACGCGGCGCGATCTCAGCGATGTCCGGGACGTCGTCGGGGCCTACGCCCTGCTTCTGCGCCCCGGGGGTCCAACGGGGCCGTTCAACGTCGCAAGCGGCGTCTCGCACGTCATCGGCGACCTGCTCGAGCGCCTGCTCGAGCGCGCGCGCGTACCGATCTCGGTCGTGGTCGACCAGTCCCGCCTACGGCCGTCGGACGTGCCGGAGTTGCGCGGCGATGCCACGCGCCTGCGCACGGCGGTCGGGTGGGAGCCCGAGCGGAACATCGAGCAGACGCTCGTCGACACGCTCGAGTACTACCGCGCGCAGGACTAGAGCGCCGAACGCACCGGCGCGGTGTGCAGCGCCTGATCCTGCAGCGGACGCGCGGTAACGCCCCACTCGACATCCGTCTTGATCGGGCCGATGCCCTCGGCGTCGTCGCTCAGCACGGTGAACGCGAGCAACCTGTCGACGCGCGCCAGCTCCTCGCTGCCATCGCCGTTCGTGGCGACGACATCGACCGTGAAGCGGCCCTCGCGGAACGGCACCTTCGTGACGACGAGGTTGATCGTGTTGATCTGGCCACCGAGCAGATCGAGACGGCCCGTGCGGCCCGCCAGAACCTTGCCGGCCGCGTCGCGGAAGACGAACGCGACCCGCGCTCTGGGCGCGTCGGCGGGGAGGACGAGGTCGACCGCGAAATTGACGCGATGGCCCTCCAGCACGATGTCGGTCACGTTGCCGGCGTTGTCGATGATGCTCGCCGCGACGATCTCCGCGCCGGCGTGGTCCGCCATCGCCGCCTGCGCCGAGCGCGCGGACGCCCGTCGGCCCGCGAGCCGCCGATGGTAGGCGCGCACGACGTCCTCTACCGTGCCCTCGGACTCGACGCGGCCGCGATCGAGCAGGAGCGCCCGATCGCACAGCATCTCGACGCTCGAGAGGTCGTGCGAGACGAAGACGATCGTCCTGCCGGCACGCTTGAAGTCGAAGATGCGCCCGTAGCACTTCTTCGAGAATGCCTCGTCACCGACCGCGAACACCTCGTCGAGCAGGAGCACGTCGGGATTGACGTGCATCGCCACCGAGAATCCCAGCCTCAGGAACATGCCCGACGAGTAAGTGCGTACGGGTTGATCCGCGAAAGCGGCGATCTCCGAGAAATCGAGGATCTCGTCGATGTGCTCGTCGATGTATTCGCGTGTCAAACCGAAGATCGCGCCATTCAGGTAGACGTTCTCGCGTCCCGTGAACTCGGGATGGAAGCCCG
Source organism: uncultured Actinomycetes bacterium (assembly GCA_963705965.1). Taxonomy (GTDB): domain Bacteria; phylum Actinomycetota; class Thermoleophilia; order Gaiellales; family JALYLC01; genus JALYLC01. The sequence goes on from CAVPLI010000010.1 coordinate 282,117, forward strand.
CCCCGAGCTCGAGCAGCGAACTGACCGTGCCTCCGAGCGCCACCTCCCCGCTGGTCGGCCGGAAGATCCCGGCGAGCAACTTGAGCAGCGTCGACTTGCCGGACCCGTTCTGACCGATCACCGCAACGGCCTCTCCCGGATGTGCCTGCATGCTGACGTCGCGCAAGGCCCAGAACCAGTCGTCCCGCTCGCGCTCGCGGCGGACGATCACGCGCTTGAGCGAGCGCGACACACCGGGATTGCGCAGGAATCGCTGGCTCACGGAGGTGACCGCCACTTCACCGACCGGTAGGCGTGCGCGGGTGTCGGCCATCAGAGCTCCATCGCGAACGTGTCTTGGCGCCTCTGGAAGACCCAGAGCCCAGATGGCGAAGATCGCCGGGCCGACGATCACGACGTAGAGGCCCTCGATCAGCGACGGGAACTTCCCCTCGAGAACGGCGTCTCGGATGACTTCGACGTAGGGCGCCACGGGATTGCCGTAGCGGAGCGCGGTGATGAGGTAGGGATGGTGGATCGCTCCCGGAAGGTCGCTGAACGAGTAGAGCACGGGGGCGTGAGGAAGTACCACGGGAGGAAGAGCACACCGATGAGGTGCGCCACGTCGCGGAAATACACGTTGGCCGTGGCGAGCAGAAGTGAGAAACCGCATGCCAGCAGGATGAAGAGCGCGAAGACGGGGACGAGGATCCACACGGTCTTGATCGCCGAGGGCGTGAAGTAGATGCCTGCGGGCACGACGATGATGAACATGACGCAGGCTGCGAGGGCGTGCGACAGCACGGCCGACACGACCACGATCTCGCGCGGAAACCAGATCTTCTTCACGAGCGAGCCGTTGTCGACGATCGAGGTCGTGCCGCTCATGACAGCCGACTGGAAGAACGCGAAGACCGCGAGACCACAGAGTACGAAGACGGGATAGTGCTCGGTCGTCGTGGAGCGCCAGAGCACGCTGAAGAGAAGCGAGTAGACGCCGGCCATGAACAACGGCTGCAGGTACGACCAGACTATGCCAAGTGCCGATCCCTTGTAGCGCTGCCGCACCTCGCGGCGCAGGAGGCTGACGAGTAGCTCGCGATGCGTCGAAGCCCAAGCCAGAC